>CAVUHJ010000009.1:0-94275 GCA_963741325.1 uncultured Chloroflexia bacterium | reverse complement strand
CAAAGAAAAAATGGTGTGCCCGGAGCGGCCGCGGCCTGGCTCGATTGACCCCCGGGCCGCCTGCTACGCATGGCTTATAGACGAAACACTTATATCGAGTACTTATAATCTGTTAATATTTGGCATAGTGGATTTTTCTCAGCTCTCTCCACCCCGCTGACCAGCCGTTCCTTCCCAGTACGCGTCTTTCCAAGACGCGTACTGGGCTTCGCCCTTGCCAACGGACCAGTTCTCCTTCCTGACGTCGACGAGGTTGATGAAGACATCCTCGGGGCGGATGCCCGGTGCCTTTGCGAGCCCGTCAACGATCGCCTTGTAAAGCGCCTTCTTCAGGTCGACCGTCCGGCCCTCGTTCCAAGTGATCTGGATGATGACCAGGTCATCGCTGCGGTCGACGCCGAGATAGCCCGCATCGAAGAGGAAGTTGTCGGCGTCGTGTTCGCTCACGACCTGGAAGCGAGCGTTGGCCGGCACCCCCGCGACGGCAACCATCGCCTCATAGACGACGCGGCCGATCTCCTGGCGGTAGGTCAGGTCCTTGCCCTTGCGCAAGTCAATTCGAACGAGTGGCATGATCTCATCCCCTTTCCCACGCGCGGATCAGAGAAAGCCGAGCGAAATTGCCTGCATACGCTTGCGATTCGAATAATAGCTGCGTATCCTGATTAATCAAGACGCACAAGACGGAGACCTTCAGATGGCGGAGAAGATCCAGCCCGGTCGATCGAAAGAGAAGAGCCGGTGCCATTGCACCGCGATTCGGAAGGCATCTCGCCGGATATCGCAGCTCTACGACGCGGCCCTCGCGCCGAGCGGGCTGTAGACGACGCAACGCGCGATCCTCGCCCAGATCAGGCGGTCGCAGCCCGCCGCCAGTTGCGCGAGCCGCGTAGAAAGGCCCAGTCGTTCAGGACGCCTCGTGGACACCACGAGGCGGACCAGTCGCGATCCCGCGTTGTTTCGGCACCTTGACGGAACCATGTGCCGTATGAGCATGCGTCGGAAAGCGCAGGAAATGCGTCTTCCGTGACCATTGACGCAAGGGTCACGGCGACCATATGTACGGAGGATCACCAATCAGCGTTGCTTTTTGTCCCTTTCCTATCCCCAGCTCACCCCGCCGAACGCCGGCGGCCATGAGACTCGCCGCACGGCCGCTGGACTCGTTCTCGGTGGGCAGGTCACGATAGCCTGCGCACTTCGGTCGGATCGACCGAAGCGTGCTACGCGTCGGTGTGTCGGACCGACGCGCACGGTCGAGGCGAGAACCGACAAGCCGGCCCAGCCCGAAGACATGGGCGAGAGCGGGCAGCCCAGGATCTCCTACACCGACGGCTTCGTGACCGACTACTCCCACGCGTTTACGGATAAGAAACTATCTCAATACCGTCATGCAGCCCGGAGTCGGTAGAGCCTCCGGTACCAGAGCAGGCCACAGGCCAGTTGGATCAGGCCCAGGAAGTTCTCCGTCATGCTTGTCGTAGCGGACCAACAGCGCCCGGCACTTCGACAGCCACGCCAGCGTCCGCTCCACCACCCAGCGGCGGGCCTTCCGCGGCCCGGACGACGCTTCGGGCGGGGCCCCTCTCGGGCCGGGCGGGTGTGGCCGATGTAGCCGTGCCCCTCGACCGTCTCACGACTCGGGCGTTGTCATATCCCGGCGTCCAGGCAGAGGTGCTGCTCGACCTCCTCGGGGTCGGGACGCTCGACGACCACCGCCCGGATCGTCTCATCCAGCAGTTTGAAGTCCGGCACGTTGGCCCCGGCGATCACCGCCCCCAGCGGCCCGCCATCGCCCTCGACCAGCACGCTCTTCTTGGTCCCGGGCTTGCCCCGATCGGTGGGGTTCTTGCCCCGCTTTTCTCCCCCGAACCGGGCCTTGCCCAGCATCCCGTCGGCCGCCTGCCACTTCCAGTCCACGGCCCCGAATTCGTCGCAGTTCTCGACCAGCACCGCCCAGATCCGTGTCGAAGACGCCGTTGCGGCACCATCGCTGGAACCAGCGGTGGATCGAGCTGATCGTCGCCGAAGCGCTCGGGAGCTTGTTCCACTGGCACCCGTGCGGAGGCGGAAGATGATCCCGTCGAGCGCCCGCCCGCCAGTCGATGCGGGGCCGCCCGCCGTGCTCCTTCGGCGGCGGCGGGACGTCCTCCAGGAGGATCGGCTCGATCCGCTCCCAGAGGGCGTCGGCGACTTCCCAGATGGTCTCCAGTGGCTTGATCTCTCGGTTCTTCCGTGCCAAGACTGCGTCTCCTGAGGTCGTGGTTCTCTACCTCAAGATACGTAGCAGGTTGGTTTTATGTTCTGAGATAGTTTCTTAACGCGGACTTCACCCCTCTCAAAACTCCGGCCCGACCTCGGCTCCTCGATTATTAGGACCGGAGGGTCATTGTCGCGCATCAGATACCACCACGCGGCACGTCGGTGATCTGTCTTCTGGCGATCTTGTAATGCTCTTGGATCTTCTGGGCAGACAGGACGTGCGGGTAGATCGCGACCTCGTCAAGTCCACAGCGGAGAACGCTGCCGAGATCGCGCAGTTCCGAGGCGCAGGGGCGCGGTCCCGGGGGCGGGCATGACCTTGAATTTCGGATTGCTGTAGAGCGTTCCGGGCGAAGGCGGCCCCAGGCGGAACTGACCGTCCTTGTAGATCTGGACCCCTGCCGAGGGATTCGTCATGTCGCCCGGCTCGTAACAGGCCACTATGTAGATCCATCGCCCTCTCACGAGCTTGTCCTGGAAGTAGGCTCCTGCGCCCTCGCCACCTGACGGATTCCAGATGTACGCCGAGATCCGGTTCGGCCGCGATGAGGGCTGCCGGTGATCCGGACCCTTGTGTAGGCTATAGAATCGAAACCCCCACTCATACTGTCCCTTCTCACCCTTACCGAGCCAGTGCACATAAGGGTCGTCGTTTGGGTGTACCTTTTGTCCGGGGAAGTCCAGGGCATCAGGCCTCATCCAGACCTCTACGGTGAGCCCTTTATTGCTTTCTGGCTGGCTGAACTGAACACTATCAGGGATCTCAATATACTCATCTCCGTGGAGCCCGACCGCCGTGTTGAGATCGCCCTCGATCGCGCCGATTTCTCCATAGGTCGGGTGGCCGTGGTATGTCCCGTTGTGGCCTTGCCCCGTCGCGTCGACGGCCACCGGCCCCGAACGCTCCCCCAACCGCCAGTAGGCGACCGGCCGGTCCGCTAACACAGCACGTTCGTAGGCGATGCGCAACCGTTTCGGAATCGCGTTGGGCTCGTCCGCGGCCCGGGCAATGGAAGACCTCGTTGAGACGATTCCGGCGGCGATTGCTAGCTTGAGGGCTTCCCGGCGAGTCAAGTCGCCATGAGTGTCCCTTCCGATTGTCTGGTCCTGGTCCGGGATCTACGATTCCACGTTCAAGCAATGTCATGGGCCAGAAGGGCTTGGACGTCGGGATGATCCCAGAGCGACATGGCGACTTTTCCCATGATGCCGCCCAGCCCTGGATGTTAACTCCGATTCGCCTCCGATAGGCGACCTTCGAGCAAGTCCCTACACGACGCCTTGGGCCCCCGCGATCGGTCGGGGCTAATCCCCGCCCCCTCATGCGCCCTGCGCCGGTCGCGCAGGACCCGGCACCGATCGGCCGGGCGGATTGCACCGGATCTACACCCGGCGAACCCGTTCGGCCGATCGGTGCCGAGGTCGCGTTCCGCCCGTCAGAGCGAGCCGAATCGGCCGGCGATGCTCAAGGTGGGCGCGATGTCCACCTCGTAGGCCAGCAGGAACTTGTTCTGGGCGTTGATGCTGACCCGCGGGCTGAACCGCAACGGGCCGGCGTTCCGGGTCGAGATCACGACGTTCGAGGCGTTCACCTCGGTCACGTTGACGTTCACGTTGCTGTCGTAGGCCACGACGAACGCCCCGGCGTTCCCCTCCAGCGCGACCGACGGCACCGTCTCGTTGGCGGCGGTGGCCTGGACGGTGATCGTCCCGCTCAGGTTGCCCGTGCTGCTGAGGCGGCGGGCCTCGACGTCCCAGTTGTTGCCGTCCAACTGCTGGTAGGCGATCACCGCATTGCCGTGGTTGTCGATCGCGATGCTCGGCGACTCCGCCAAGCCGCTGTTGTCGATCGCAAACTGCCCGAGCAGGCCGCCGGTCGCCGTGTAGCGGGCCGTGGCAATGTCGGTGGTCGTGCTGTTGGGATGCTCCTGGAACGCGACGTCGAACTGGCCGTTCGGCGTCATGGCGACGCTCGGCAGGTCCTCGACGAATTCGGTCCCGCCCACGGACGTGACGCCGACGAGCTGGCTGTTCGTGTTGTAGATCTTGGCGAAGACGTTGTTGGTGGTGAAGTTCGTCTCGCGGGTGTAGGCGACGACGAAGTCGCCCTTGGCGTCCATCGCGACCGACGACTCCGATTGGGGGAACGTGCCGACGCCGACCGGTACGACCCCGTTCACCGTTTCGCCGGCGGCGTTGAACTTCTGGGCGAGGATCCAGCTGGCACCGTTGGGGAAGAACTGGGTCCACGACACCACGAAGTTGCCCTTGGCGTCCATGGCGACGGACGGCTGTTCCTCGGCGACGCCGGCCGCGCTGGCGAGGTCCAGGATTGGTCCGACCTTGCCCCCATGGGAGTTGAAGAGCTGGCCGTCGATCCTGGCGTTGCCGTGGGAAAAGTCGGTCCAGACGACCACCGAGGAGCCGTTGGCGGAGCTGGCGGTGGCCGGCTGGACCTGCGCAGGCCGGGGTGGGGGCGCTGATCCCGAACTCTGCCCCCAGGGACATCAATTGTCGGCCCTCGAGGCCCTCGAGGGCGGGCTTCCGCGTTCTGCGGGGGGCGACTCGCGACGCGGCGGGGCGGCGGAACAGGTGTGAGAACATAGTAGGGCTTCCTGTCATGTAAGGTGTCTGGTGAAGGGCCGGGCCGCCTACAACGCTCGAGGTAGCTCGTCTCCTTCGCAGGGGTTATCAAGATCCCCGCCCAGAACGGACAGATTCCCGCGAATTCATTGGCCTCAACCGCGACATGCAGGCCGCGGCGCGAGGGACGAGCGGGACGGATATTGAATCCCTGCAGCAGCTTGCACAGTCGAATCCCTGTTGAGGCGTCGGTGATCGCCCGGAATGCCACGCGACGCCGACCGGCTCGCCTGGCCAGGTCGATCCGTTCGGTGCCTTCGACCCGCGGCCGGCCGGGACCACTCCTGACCATTCCGGGGATCGAGTAACATCGGAGCAGAGACCAGTCATCAGCCGTCCAGTTTGCTGGACAGCCCAAGAATCGGCCGGTTCTCACCACTTCCGCTCGAACTCGTCCTGGATGTGGACGTCGGTGAAGTTGAGGTAGATCGCCGTCGTCTGGAGACTGGCGTGGCCCAGGATCTTCTGCACCGTCGGCAGGATGATCCCCTTATGCAAGCCTGTCGTGGCGAACGTGTGCCGCAGAACATGCGGACTCATGTTCTTGGTAAGGCCCCGCGGTCGGCTGCCGCCTTGACGATGTCCTGGGCACGCCGCGGCTTGACCGGGAACGCCTTCTCCAGCGCGAAGGAGTGCTCCAGGAGCGCCTGTACGTGGTTCGACGACGGCACCACGCGGACCTTGGTCTTCTTGCGTAGACTTGCGACCAATTGGTCCAACGCGATGGCAAAGATCGATCGCAGCTCGATGCAGGGGCAGCTTCGTGACGGCTGCCCAAAGTTCGAGCTGATTACCGTGGCTGTGGCACGCGACAGTTGGTTGGAGGCGGAGCCTCGCTAGAGTCTGTCCAAATCGGCATGGCCGAGTTCCCCCCGGCCTTTCCTTCCGGCCAACTACCGGGTCCCGTTGCTCCCTGGTACGATACGAGCGGGACGTTGCCGTGGCCTATGCGGACTTCACCTCGCAGTCCGTCGAGTCGAACTCCGGCGTGCTAGCCAGGCCCGCGGCGCCGAGATTCCATGCTCCTCGGGCGGATGCCGCGAGCCCCGGGGCTCGCCGGGATCGCCCTTGCGAGCGAGGAAGAGCCGATGACCGCTATTACCGAGCTGCTGCAAGTCCATCCGGAGGTCGCTCTGTTTGCCGCGCTGTCTCTGGGCTTCTTCCTGGGCAAGCGGAAGGTCGGCAGCTTCTCGCTGGGCACGTCCCCGGGCGTACTGCTGGCCGGCGTCCTGATCGGCCAACTGCGCATCCCCATCCCCCCGCTGCTCAAGGCCGTCTCCTTCGCCCTGTTCATCTTTGTGGTCGGGTATCGAGTCGGCCCGCAGTTCTTCCGGGGGTTGAGAGGGGAGGGCCTGCGTCTGGCCGCCCTGGCCCTGATCCTGGCCGTCACCGGGTTGCTGACCGCGTATGCGGCTGCTGTGCTGCTCGGCTACGACAAGGGGACGGCTGCAGGGCTGCTCGGCGGCTCGCTGACCCAGTCGGCGATACTCGGCAGCGCCGGCGACGCCATCGCCCGGCTCGACCGCGGCCCCGAGGTGAAGCGGCTGCTGAGCGACAACGTCTCGGTCGCCTACGCCGTCACCTACTTGTTCGGGACCGCCGGCGGCGCCTGGTTCCTGTCCCGGGTCGGCCCGCGCCTGCTGGGCGTTGACCTGGCCGCCGCCTGCGCTGCGCTGGGGCGGGGCAGCGGCGAGGAGCAGCATGCCGAGCGAAATCCCGGCGAGGGGCCCGTTCCTCATCCGGGCGTTTCGGGCCCAGGGCCCGCCCTGGGCGTGGGCGACGGTCGGCGAGGTCGAGGCCGCCCACTCCGGGCGCGTGCTGATCGAGCGCATCCGCCACCGAGGGCGGCTGCTCGAAGCCGACCCGGGCACGCTCATTCACCCTGGCGACACGCTGGCCGTGGCCGGCGATCACGACGAACTATTCCCGCTGCTCAAAGCCATCGGGGAGGAGGTGGACGACCCGGAACTGCTCGCTTTCCCGCTGGAGACCCTGCCCGTGGTCGTGACCTGCAAGGCGGCCGACGGCAGGACGCTGGAAGAGTTGCTGCGGGCTCGCGGCCGCGGAGTAAGCATTACCCGGCTGACCCGCGCGGGCCGGGAGATGCCGCTCATCGCCGGCCGGCACGTGCACTGCGGCGACACGCTGCACCTGGTCGGCCCGAAGCGGCACGTAGAGCGGGCGGCGCTGGCGCTGGGTTACGCGGACCGGCCGGCGGCAGACGTGGACATGGTATACGTCACCCTGGGCATCGGGTTAGGCGCCCTGATCGGTGTCCCAACCCTGTCGCTGGGTGGGATGTCGGTGGGGCTGGGCGCCGCGGGCGGAATCCTACTGGCGGGGCTGGCCTTTGGCTGGCTGCGCTCGCGCCACCCGACGTTCGGGCGTTTCGCCGTGCCGGCGATGTGGGTGTTCGAGGTGCTGGGGCTGCACCTGTTCCTGGCGGCTGTGGGCATCAGTTCCGGGCCGGCATTTGTCACCGGGCTAGCCGAGCGCGGCGCCGGGTTGTTACTGGCGGGCGTGGCCGTGGCCCTGGTGCCGCACGTGGTGACGTTGCTGGCCGGCCAACGCCTGTTCCCGTCGCTGCACCCCGGTGTGCTGCTCGGGGCCTGCGCTGGGGCGGGCGTGTCCTCGGCCGCCCTGGCGGCGCTGGAGGAAGCGGCCGGAAGCAAGGTCCCGGCCCTGGGCTACAACGTGCCCTACGCGGTCGGCAATACCCTGCTGACCCTGGCCGGCCCACTCTTGGTCGCCCTGATCCCGTGACACCAGGCGCCGGGTGTTGCATCGCTCAATCGCCCTGCTGCCAATTCATGGGCGGTGATCCGACCAGGCGATAAGGTCCGATCCCTGGTGGTGGCGTAGCGATGTGTCTAACCTTGGCGATCTCGATCGCCTCTTCGCCCAAATCAACAGGGAAAAGGGCAAAGGGGCTTACGCCCACTGGCTATTGACTGCCGCCGCGTTGGGGCTGAGGAACAGGACCACCCGGCAACCTTGCTACAGTCTCGAAAACGGAGAAGTTTTCACTGGGGCCAGGATCATGGTACGGGGCGAGGTGGGCGAGGTCGATGAGAGTGTCGCGACCGTCCGTCAGTTGCCGCCCCAGAGCACTGGCGCAGGCGCCGAATAAGGAAGGTTCGCACCGACGGTGATCGAGAATGCCCCCCCCAATACCCCCGGGACCTTCAATAATCGCGTTGCCTTGCAGGTCCAACAATGGTCCGGATCGGTTCGGATTGTGGGTCCTGGCGATGCTGCGCCCGGCTCCGATCTGGTAAGTCGTCCCGCTGCTGAGCGGCGTCCGGGGGGTCAGGACGACCGTATCGGTCGATGGATCATATTTCGCCGCCTTGAGAGGGATCGGCCGATCGGGATTGCTGCCGAGGGATCCGGTAGCGAGGAAGGTCCGGAGCTGAGACATCGACACGCTGTTATTGGGAGTGAGCAAGTAACTGTGCACGTCCTGGACACTCGCCGGATTCATCGCCTTGCTGAAAGTCATCGAGATGCCGGTGACCTTTCCTACGCGTATGAGCATATGAATGTTTGTGATCGCCGGAGGGATGGCGTCGGCCCCGTTCAGGATATAAAGCTGCTGATTCCCCGCATAATCTGTGATCCGAGGTCCTGGAGGCTCAGCTCGATCTGGACGTTCCCGGGGGGAGCAATACGTTTTTGCACAACTGATTGTTATCTACATTCGTGCTTGTTGTCAGCAATGAGTGTGAAACCGGAATCATCGACGTAAAAACCGAAGATGCCATTGTTTTCAGGTTCGGGGTCAAGATAAGTGGTTACAAGACTGCTGTTTACATATAATTCAATGTTACCCTGATCATAATCAACCCTGAGTGTATTCGATTGAGGAAGGGGAAGGTTGATACGAGCGTAGACGGGACAAGGTATGTTATGCTTGCCGTGGAGCTACCCTCTCCGATGTCTCACGAACGAACGGCGCTACTCCTGGCAGATGATGACACCACTATCGTGGATAGCCTGGCTCCTTTCCTGGAGCGGGCAGGATTCGACGTGGTGTTGGCATCAGATGGAGCAACAGCGCTGGAGAAGATCCATTCCCATCATCCCAACCTGATTATTCTCGACGTGCTCATGCCGCGCCTGGACGGTCGCGAGGTCTTGCGCCGCCTGCGGCATGAAAACAATTGGACGCCCACGATCCTGCTCACCCAGGTGGGCGAGTCGGCAGAGCGGGCCCTGGCCCTGGAAGAGGGTGCGGACGATTATCTCAACAAACCGTTCGATCCACACGAATTGCTGGCCCGTATTCGGGCCGTATTACGGCGCAGTCATCCTGGCGAACGCTCGCTCTCGGTTGCCTGGCGGCTGGAAGCCGGGGAGTTGCGACTCGACCGCCGCGCCAGGCGGGCGACCCTGGGAAGTCGGACACTCGACCTGACTCCCAAGGCGCTCTCCGTACTTGAATTTCTGATGACGCACCCCGATGAAGTTGTATCCCGCGAACGACTGTTGGATGCCGTCTGGGGTTGGGAGTATCCGGCAGGTACCCGCACAGTGGACACGCGCATGGCTGAGCTACGCCGTGAGCTGGGGGACGACCCGGCGGAACCAGGTTACATTGAAACGGTATCGGGCGAAGGCTATCGATTCGTGCCTCCAGTGCGCGGCGAAGGATAAATGGCGCCGACTATGTTCAAGCGGGCCTGGCTCATTTTGTTGATCATCGCACTTCCCATGATATTAGGTGGGCTGGGCTCTATTCTGATACAGGTACTCTTGCGCCCTGTGCCCATCTTGGTATTTAAAATCGACGTTGGTACGCTGATTTTTGCGGCGGGGATATTTCTTACCGTCCTGGCCGCCGCGATTTATTCGGGCGCGACCATTCGGGATCGGTTGGCGCGGAAAAGCCTGGACGCTTCATTACGGGAAGCGGAACGGAGCCGTAACCGGTTCCTGCGCCGCCTGGATCACGAAATCAAGAATCCGCTGACCGGGCTGCAGGCTTCCCTGGCAAATTTGCGCGAAAGCAGCTCCTCTCAGGAGCGTGAGCGTGCGGCGCGGAATGCAGATCGCGCGGTCGAGCGGCTGGCCCGCTTGCTGGCGGATTTGCGCAAGCTGTCTGATCTGGCGGAGCGCCCTCTGGAACGGTTGCCGGTGGATATCCCGCAGCTTCTGGAGGAAATGATCGAGGCAGCACACTCACAACCTTTATATGGGGAACGCAAGATCAACCTTATGATCACGCGTGTGCCGTGGCAATTGCCAGCAGTGACAGGTGACCGCGATTTGCTGGGGTTGGCTGTATATAACCTGATCGAAAATGCATTGAAGTTCACGTCCGCAGAAGATTCCGTGGAAGTCCGCGCGCTGGAAGATGGAAAGGCCATCATTATTGAAGTGGCTGACACAGGGCCCGGCATTGCGCCCGATGACTTACAGAGCGTCTTCGAAGAGTTGTATCGAGGGACGAACGCGCGCGGAGTAGATGGAAGTGGACTCGGGCTGGCGTTGGCGCAGCGCATCGTGGATTTGCACGGCGGGCAAATCGCCGTCCGCAGCCATCAGGCAGAGCCGCGCGGCACGGTGTTCACCCTTCGGCTTCCGATTTCCGGGGGATAGGCCAGTTACAGAATTGTCACACCCCTGCTACAAGGGCGTAACAGCGGCAAGGTATAAAGAGCTGGACGGACGAGACTCCCCAGCCGTAAGGCGCGAGAGACCGAATGATGCTTATGTTCATGCTCTGGATATTGGCATCCCGGTCAATCGCTGCCCGGCAACTATCCTGGGATTCTGCGTCGTACCTTTGAAAAATGGCCAGCGAATTAGACGAACGAACCCTGATCCAATCTGCCCAGCATGGCGACCTCGATGCATTCAATCTCCTGATCGATCGATACCAGGCTCTGCTGTTCCGGATCGCACTGCGCATGTTGGGGGATGAAGATAATGCGGCGGATGCCACGCAGGTGGCGTGGATCTCAGCCTTCCGTAAAATCAATGGATTCCATGGCGGTCAGCTGCGGACCTGGATGGTGCGCGTGGTAGTCAATGCCTGCCATGACGAAATCCGGCGCCGGCATCGCAGGTCGTGAGATATCGCTTTTGTCGGTCAGTAAAGAAGGCGAGGAGATCGATGCGGCCTTCTGGCTGGCGGATCCGGGGCCCGGCGTGGAAGAGCGAGTGGAGACGGACGAATTCGAGAAGATCATGCATGAGTCACTTCAATCGCTAACACCCGTCTACCGCGCCATGCTCGTATTGGTGGATATCGAGGGATTGACTTATGAAGAAGCCGCGAGCGTGGCACGCATTCCCCTTGGGACCGTCCGGAGCCGTTTGGCCCGCGCTCGCCTAGCCCTGCGCCGGCGTTTATATGAAACCGCTGATCTATTGCCTGCTCGCCAGCGATTTCAAGTTCTACCTTCCGGCAGGCCGGAGTGAGGTGACTATGAACGGATACGTGCGTCTGAGCATCTGTGCCCTACTGCTCTCCCTTTTAGCCTGCGGCACGCTGCAGATCACCGTGGATCGTACACCGACCCCCGATGCAGCTATAACCGGCACGGTCGGCGCGCTGCAATCCCAGAATGCAGAGCTCGCGACCAAAATCGCGATGCTCAATCAACCAACGGATCCCCCAACACCTATCCCGCCGACCTTACCGATAAGTCCCTCGGCGACTCCTGCGGTATCGGTGCCCCTCGCCATGCGCATCACATTCCTCAACGGTGCCACTGTTGGCGTGGTCAATGCTCCGATCCAGGCAGGCCAATCACAGAACTACGTCTTACAGGCCTTTCGAGCCCAGCCGATGTTTGTCTTCGTGGGCTCGCCCAACAATGACGTGACGGTTTCGATCAAGATGCAAGACGGCACGACGATCCTGAGCGCAGCTGCGCGTCAGACCTCCTGGCAGGGAAGCCTGCCCCAAACCGAGGACTACTACCTTACCATACACGGCGGTGGAGTCAGCGAGAACTTCTCGCTCACAGTAACGGTCCCCTCGCGTATCCAATTTGCATCGGGGGCGGATTTTGCCACGGTAAGTGGAAAGACGGTGGCCGGTTACGACCTCAGTTACGCGGTTTTCGCCGCCAAGGGCCAGGATATGAGCGTCGATCTCAAAGACCTCTCCAGCAAAGCCTCGCTATCAATCTATGGTTTCACCGACGGGCAGCGTTATCTTCGCTCGGAAAAAGGCCAAACAAGCTTTGAATTCGTACTGCCCGCGACGCAAGACTACGTGATTGTTGTAGTGCCCGTATCGGGCAGCGTGGTTAGCTTTACCATGACGGTCAAAATTCAGTAGGGAGGCGGAGGAATGGAGGTTACTGTTCTGTAAACCAGACAATGCCGTGGAGAGCTTGATGCGCGGCCATCGGACCAATAGGTTTTTCGGCACTTTAATATCAGTGAGCACGCAAGCTGGCGCGGACGATCACGGATTTGGCAACGCGTGAATAAGCCCTGCCTTTCCCAACCGGTCAGGACGCGGCTGACGATATAATACGTGCTGCCGAACATTTCGGCGAGATCCGGCCAAGATCGTTAGAATTACAGATATGCCTACTCTGACTCGCTGGTTCATCAAGACCTCTTTTGTCTGCCTGCGCTCTGGCATTGATCACGGGGCTGCTTTTGGCTGCGCAACCCTTGTTCAATCTCGCGGCGCTCGACGGATTCTTTCCCATCTATATCCATCTTCTGGTCTTTGGCTGGCTGACGCAGTTGGTCTTTGGCGTGGTGTTTTGGATGTTCCCGAGATATTCGACCGAAAAACCGCGCGGCAGCGAATCCCTCGGCTGGTGGACATACCTGTTGCTCAACGTGGGCCTGCTCTTGCGCGCGATTGCCGAGCCGATCCAGTCGGTTCAGCCAAATCCGATCACGGGCTGGGGATTGGTCGCCTCGGCAGGAATGCAGTTATTAGCGGGGCTGACGTTTGTGATCAACAGCTGGAATCGCGTTCGAGGAAAATAATGCCGCGATTGTCCGCCTGGTTTGTACGCGTTTCGATGATCTATATGCTCGCCGGCTTCACGCTCGGTGCGTTAATGTTGTCTCAGGATGGCATCTCGTATTTTCCGGCGATCATGGCCGTGCTTCCCGTCCACATGGAATTCTTACTGGTTGGTTGGCTGGTACAGTTTGCGATGGGGGTTGGCTTCTGGATTTTTCCGCGGTTCGGGATGGGTCAGCCTCAATCTCGCGGCAATGTGAAGCTGATTTGGGCTTCACTCGTACTATTAAATGCAGGCGTATTGATCGTTACGCTTGAACTTTGGGTTGTCGGCGCTTTTATGATTGGGCGCAGCTTGGAGGTCGGGGCGGTGATCATTTATGTTGTTGGCTTATGGCGCAGGGTCAAACCGCACGGAGCTTATGCGTAAGAATAAATTTGGGGACCATTCAGACTACTGAGCTGCTTCGTACCTGCAAGGCGATCATTCATGAATGGCTGTGCTTTTCCAAAGCGATTATTGCCAGCCGGATGAGATGAGCGGCCAATAGCAACCGCTCTCCTGGGACAGCCGCGCCCGTTAGTAGAATTGATTTAAGAATACTAGCGTGTAGTCGCCACGGCAATCATAAATGTGGCTGCAGGAAGTGGTTTGGAAATAGCCTTTATTTTTGCGCAAGGGGCGCGCCGTGCAAAATCGCCTATGAAGACCAGCTCCTCATTGATTGCGCGGATTAAATGGTTTTCACCCGAATCAAATACAAGCAGCGTGTTTGGTCCATAAGTATGCGTGTCGCCATCGCCGCCAGCAAAGACGCCTTTGCCCTTTAGGACCACCACGAAAAATGGTGAACTAGGCGCGTTATGTTCAGGAATGGATTGACCCGGCTTGAGTGTAAAAAGAATCGCGCGGCCATCCCTGGCGGAGTAAATGGGTTCGGCCTGGGCATCTTTATCTCCGAATTTCAGGTTTTCTAATAAACTTGTGACTTTCATTGTAATATCCTTTCTTTATGTAATATATCATCGAAATCAAAGATCATTTCTGGATGAGCATCTGGTCTCTTGCCTCCCGCATACCTATCAGGAGGTTTGTGAGAATTCCATTATCCCAAACCAATTTTTTCCTTGACCAGGCTCAAGGTTTTTTCTGCAATCGGTCGCACTTTTGCAACTCCTTCCATCAGTAAATGATCTATATATGAAGGGTCGGCCGTCAGTTCACGATACCGGGATTGAAGAGGCTTGAGATTTTCGACGATCAGTTCTGCCAGTTCTTGTTTGAAATCTCCATAGCCTTTTCCTTCAAATCGCGCTTCTATCTTGGCCTTGCTCAATCCGCTGAAGAGTTCGTAGATGGTTAACAGGTTATAGATGCCAGGACGGTTCTCATCGAATCGTAGTTCGCGCAGCGAATCGGTGGTCGCCCTCATGACCTTTGAGCGGATGGCGTCGGGGGAATCCAGCAGGAAGATCGAGTGTTCCTCTGCCGTATCGCTCTTGCTCATTTTCTTCAGAGGGTCACCCAGGCCCATGATGCGCCCGCCCGTTGCGGCAAAGAACGGTTCAGGTAATCTTAAAAGTTTCACCGTAAATCGAATTGAATCGCTGCGCGACATCTCTCGTCAATTCCACGTGTTGTTTCTGGTCATCGCCCACAGGCACCAGATCCGTTTCGTAAAGAAGAATATCTGCGGCCATTAATGCGGGATAATCAAATAGGCCGGTGCTGACCCCTTCTTTTTGGTTCTTTGATTTTTCCTTGAATTGGGTCATGCGCTGCAGCCAGCCAATGGGGATGAAACAATTCAGAATCCAGGCCAATTCTGCATGAGCGCTGATATGGGACTGGATAAAAACCGCCGATAATTTGGGATCTATCCCCGCGGCAAAGAGCAGGGCGGCAACTTCACGGCTCTTGGCTCGAAGTATTTGCGGATCCTGCGGAACCGTAATGGCGTGCAGGTCAACAATGCAGAAGACATTATCGTATTCGGACTGCGAGGCTGCCCATCGCCGTATTGCAGCGAGATAGTTACCGATATGAATATTGCCTGTGGGTTGTATGCCAGAAAAGATGCGTTTTTTCATAACTCATTATCTCTCAATCAAAGGGCTTTAATTCACTTCCTTATACGCTCCTCCAGGAAAGACTTGAGCGCAAGGGCGTTGTTATGTTCGGTGTCCCGGGCACTATACAACAGAGTTACATCCCCATGTTCAGCTGCCTCCAGGATAGGCTTCCAAAAACCCGGATTTTCTTCCAGTTCAGTCCGATAGCGCTTCTGGAATTCGCTCCACTTGAGTGGATCGTGTCCGAACCAGCGCCGCAGATCGTTGCTGGGCGCAACATCTTTCAGCCACGCCTCCATTTTCAGTTCTTCCTTTTTTATCCCTCGCGGCCACAACCGTTCAACCAAAAAGCGGTCTCCATCCTTTTTCTCAACAGACTCGTAAATACGCTTTACCTTTAACATGGATACTTCTTTCAGTCAGGTTCCGCTTGTTTTGGTGAACTCTTATTTGATACTGGATGGTCTGGCTGGTAAGAACCTGCCGGTGTGCGGAAGCTGATCGCAAGCCTGTTCCAGGCATTGATCGCGATTACTGCCAGGGTCAAGTTGACCAGTTCCCTTTCAGAAAAATGCTTTTTTACCCGATCATAGATTTCATCAGGTACGTGTTCTTCGCTGATTTTGGTAACAGATTCGGTCCAGGCCAGGGCAGCCCTCTCACGCTCGTTGTAGAAAGGTGCCTCTCGCCAGGCACTGACTCCATAAAGGCGTTGTTCACTTTCTCCCTGGCTGCGAGCGTCTTTGGTGTGCATATCGATGCAGTAGGCGCAACCGTTGATTTGTGAGGCTCGTAACTTGACCAGCTCCACCAGGTCGGCTTCAAGGCCTGCCTTCTTTATGTAACTCTCTAATTTGTGCAATATTTCAATACCCTCTGGTGCGGCTTTGGAATAACCAAGGCGTTGTTCCATATTTTAGAAACCATATCCTTTCTGGTAATCAATCAAAAGCAATCTCAAGCCAATCGCTTCAAATCATTGTTCCTGGGCGTTCTTTATCGGCTTGTGTTTTAATGCCGTTTCAAACAATTCGCGGGTAAATTCATAGCAACCCTCACCACTGCAAGGCAGTCGTCCGACCGACATGATCTTTCCATCCTGTATCTTTGCGTATGCTATGGGATGGCGGAGCTTTGTTCCATCGCGCAGCATGATCGTCGGCGTACCGCGAACGTTATAAAGCTCCCTGCCACGTCGTCCCTCCTCGAGAACGGCGGCGCGGGCTTCGCCGCTATTGAAATATCGGGTGAAATAATCCATGTCGAGGCCGACCTCGCGGGCAAGATCCAACATAACTCCGCGCTGTCCGATGTTGCGCCCTTCGGAGAAGAATGCCCTGCGGATTCGCAGGTCAAATTCACGACCAATTTCCTCGCCCTGTTGGAAGGCGCACCAGGCTGCCTCGAACGCGGGCAAGGTGGTTGTCGGCCAATCCTCTTGAAAAGGTTTAAATATGGCTTCAGATTCCTGCAAAGCTGCCAGCCATATTTCCAATTCCAGTTCTCTTCGATCAGGCGGGCCTCCCCCGTAAACTTCCAGAGGGAAGGCTCGTTCCACCAATCTGACTCGTCCCCGATATTCAGGTATGATCTTATGCAGGCGCACGGCCGCAATGTAACACCACGGTCAATAATATTCAGCCCATTCCCACAATTCAGGGATATCTATATCTGTCATACGATTACTCACCTTTCATTGTTTGCAATCCACAAGTAGTGACGAGTTCGATTTCCCGTAGTATCCTTCTGCCGCATCAAAGACGCGATTTTATCGATCGAGGGGGATATCTTTTTTTGCCTGCGTTTTTAGATCAAGGCCAAAAGAAGAGTAGATCTGAGCAACATAGCCCTCAAACTTGTGAAACAGTTCATCCGAAATTTGTTAAGTCTGTACCTTATTGTTGCCAGGTGTTCGATGTCATCGAGATTGTCGTGAAAGTTCATCGTTGATTTTTATTCTTGATAACGTTATTAAGAATTAATTCTCCTTGGTCACTTTTCGAAATAACTATTTACATCCAATCGATATTCTGAAAAATTAGTCTTATCGCATAATGAGCATTATGCGATAAGACTAATTTCCACCTTCTGAAAGTTTGGTGATCCTCTTGAGTAACAAGCGCAACTGAGGAGCCAACCGGCGTAATTCCTCACGATGAATAGTGGAAAGTTGTTCCAGGATTGAAAGACCGTGTTCAGTAAGAGAAATAAAAACCTTGCGGCGGTCAGTCAGCCCTGCAGAACGGTCGATCAGATTTTCAGCTTCCAACCGGTCTATAAGTCCAACAGCACTATGATGTTTGATCTGTAAGCGTTCAGACAGTTCGCCGACGGTGATCTGTTCACGCCCTGGAAACCCCTTGATGGCCAGCAAGGCTTGATGTTGTTGGGGCGTTAATCCAATCTCTTCTGCGGCATTTTCGCTAAAGCTCATAAACCGTCGCAGCGTGTAACGGAATTCTGCAAGAACCCCGTATTCGGTTTTGGAAATAGCTTTGGGATGCGACACGATTTCTCTCCGATGTTTAGGATAAACATATTATAGCGTAAAGCATTGACTTATATCGTATCACGATATTATAATCTGGCGGCCTTAAAAATGGCAGGATTAACATAAATTAAGAAATAGAAAGTAGCTGACCAAAACACTAAGATAACCCAAAGGAACCTAACCTTGAACAATCGCAATATTGGTACTAACAAAATACAGGATAATTTAGCAGATTTTAATCGTGATAACCGGATCCTATTACTATCTTTAATGGCAATTGCCATTGGTATCATCAGCGCATTTATCGCTTATGGACTGGTAATGTTGATCGGTTTGATCACAAACCTGGCCTTCTACCAGCGTCTCTCGACAGATTTCACGTCCCCCGCAAACAATCATCTAGGCCTCCTTGTGATCGTCATCCCGATGATCGGCGGACTGATCATTGGCCTGATGGCCCGTTATGGTTCAGAACAAATCCGCGGACACGGGATCCCAGAGGCATTGGAGGCTATTCTCATTGGACGCAGTCGCATCGGTTTCAAGGTGGCAGTCCTTAAACCTTTGTCTTCGGCCCTTTCGATCGGTACTGGAGGTCCATTCGGCGCCGAGGGTCCGATTATTATGACGGGAGGAGCCTTTGGTTCCTTATTTGCCCAGGCCTTCAATCTCTCGACAGCGGAAAGAAAAACCTTACTCGTTGCCGGAGCTGCCGGTGGGATGGCAGCGATCTTTGCGACGCCCCTGGCAGCGGTCCTCCTTGCCGTTGAACTCCTTCTTTTTGAGTGGAAACCGCGTAGTTTTATCCCGGTTGCATTTTCAGCAATTACTGCCTCGATCTTACGTATAACTTTGCTCGGCAAGGGTCCGATTTTTCCCATCCCGCCACACCCTCAACTGTCCTCGCCTGAAATGCTTTATGCCCTTGGGGTGGGGATCGTCGCCGGTCTGGGATCCAGCCTGCTCACACTATTGGTTTATGCTTTTGAAGATATGTTTCGTAAGCTCCCGATCCACTGGATGTATTGGCCAATTATTGGGGGATTCTTTATCGGTCTGGGCGCTCTGATCAACCCACATACTCTAGGGGTAGGTTATGACACCATTCGCACACTTTTGAGCGGCAACGAAATCGGCGTAGCCCTAATTACCTTATTGATTGTAAAAACGTTAAGCTGGTCAATTGCCCTGGGTTCAGGCACTTCCGGGGGCGTTCTTGCGCCTCTCATGATTATCGGGGGAGCTTTGGGCGCGGTCGAAGCGCACTTTATTCCTGCAGGAGATGTTGGCCTATGGGTACTGATCAGCATGGCAGCCATGATGGGCGGCACGATGCGGTCGCCTTTTACTTCGATCGTTTTTGCCCTGGAATTAACCCATGACTTAAATGTACTGCCGGCATTGCTGATCGCCTGCGTGGCGGCAGATGCAGTGACCATTCTCCTTATGCGCCGCTCCATTCTCACTGAAAAAGTCGCCCGCCGCGGTCTTCACCTGACCCGGGAATACAGTGTTGATCCCCTGGAACTGATCCGAGTCAGCGAAGTAATGGACAAGCATCCGGATGTTATATCTCCTTCCACAACCCTGCTCGAGTTTGCCGACAAGTTCCTGTTTGGGAGGAAAGTCATCAAGCACCAGGCATTCCCTGTCGTCAACTCTCAAGACATACTCGTAGGGATTATCACGAAGAGTGATGTCATGAATCATCTAATAAGCCAAGATAAAGATATGGATACTCCGATCGGTGAGGTTTGTGCTCGCGACCCGATTGTGACCTATGCTGATGAATTACTCTCTCAAGCCACGAATAAAATGCTCGAACATAAGGTCGGACGGCTACCGGTCGTAGATCGGGAAAATCAAAGGAAATTGATCGGATATTTGGGACGTACCCAAATCGTCGAAGCACGCAAACGGGTCATGCATGAGGAATATGTCCGCGAACGAGGCTGGTTAAGGCCGGAATCAATAGAAAACCCAAATTAACCGGGGACCTTCTTGGGTAGGGGATCGTTATGTGCCTGAACATTTAACCTGTTTTAGTCTGAGCAAAGGCCTGGGAGGGAGGGCACTAAGCGAGTCGGTGCATCGGCGGCGCTTACAGTGTCCCGAAGAGAATACGTGGGTCCTTCCTGGCGTAGAATGGTTTGAAGACCAGGGTAGGGTGATGTGAAGGAGTAAACTGACCCCTATATCGGCGCAGAGGATCTTGTAGCGAGTTTAAGCTGGCCCGGACAGTCGCTGATTGGGCGGGTCGCGGCCTTGTTCAGTTTGTTCCTGTTGTTTGGGTCCGACTCCATGTTTGCTTCCACAGCCGTTCCCTATCCCAGTCCAGAAAGATAAAAAGATCTCCCACGGTCAGACGCTTGCGCATCAGCGGAGAATTCATGAAGGCGAATCGCGCTTGGGCCTCCGTCATGGGCGGGACCAATTCGCCAAAGGTCAATGGAGAATCAATCGCACGCATGATCTCCAGCAAACGTTCAGGGCTTCGGGTCGAACGCTCAAGACCGGGCCGAATGGACGGCCAATCCTTGAGAAACCCTTCAAAACGTCCCTGCTGTGATTGCCAGGCTTCGAGCTTGAGACGATAATCTGCCCAACATTCCTCGCCGGCTTTGCCGGTGGGATCGATTTGCATGAAAGCCTGACGAATGCGCTGCTCCATTTGAGCCGCCGTCGGATAACAAGCTGCCAGATTCACTTCGTTTGCATCAAACTCCTGCAGAAAATGCTCGTAGGCACCCGCGGCCAGCAGGGTGGTCAGAGCTACCTGTGTGCCGTGTTGAGCAAGAGGCTGATGTGCGGTCTCGGCCAGCAGGTCGAGAATGTGCGACATGACATGCTCGTATCCCGACATGGGCGTCGTGGCATGTGATAGCGACATGGCCAGGCCACCCAGGGCGATCAGCTTTGCCAATACTGCCATACCATCTGCCGAACGGTCATGGATGCTTTTTGCCGAAGCCAGGAAGATGTCATCCAGAGGTCCCATCAAACGCTGAGCGAATTCATTGTAGGCCGGGTCCATGCCCAACTGATTGGCCAGGTACCAATCAGGGAGACTCACAAAGGCCGCCAGCAGATCTCCAACACCTGCCACCGTCATATCGTACGGCGCGTCTGTCAGGGTCTCCAGATCGGATACCACGGCGTCCGGATATCGCGAAGGAAGGGTGCGTTTGACACCATCCACGAAAGTCGGGGCCATGTTCGAGGTGAAGGCGCTTACGCTGTTCGCTGTTTGGAAGACGACAAACTTTAGCGCCGCGCCGGTTTCTTTTTCGTATAGATAGGCGGCATGCTTGGTGACATCACATACTGTGCCGGACCCGACAGCCAGGAGAGAGCATCCCTGACTGATGTTTCCTTTCACCGCCTCGATATGGGGCATATCCGTATGCACCTGACCGGTGGTATCCGGCTGCAAAATTACCGGTTTTACCTGCCGGCCCGCTTCAGATAATAACTGCATAACAAGCTGTTTAAGGTCTTGTCCCTTGCGGGACATAGGAGTCTTATCCATGACCACGAGGAGCGGTTCTTCCCGATCCGCCTTTACCTGTTCAAGCACGGAAGATAGCTTATAGACCGCATCTGATTCAAAGAGCATGGTGGGAATCGGCATATGTTCGCCAGATGGATATCCAGGTAATTTTTCGATGGCCTGCCAGAAGCTTAGGCCTTCTCCGGGATCGTATTCAAGTTTCATTGTTGAACTCCTGATGGTTTTTAGGCATTTTGTAACTACATTGCAAATGTCACATTATTCGGAAGGTGTCCGATTTTTGGGATATGGGGCGGGGTGTTCACCCCGCCCCATATCCCTTTTTTCGGGTGCTTCATGCAGGCGTGAGGAGTAATTCATTCATGGATCACTTGCATTACAAGCTGGATGCCATAAAGCAGGGTGGCCAGGCCGGCAGACCATAGGAAAATATCCAGCGCTCGCTGCAGCCCCGGCTTAAGATTTAGATCAAGCAGAATGGCCCGCACCCCCATCAGCGCATGCCCGCTGACGACGATAAGAAAGCTTATCTCCAAGGCCAGGGTAAAAGGCTGCCTTAAGTAAGTCTCCACATCGACAAAACTTCGCAGACCTCCGCTTGCTAAATAATGCTGTGCAATCCAGTGCATGCCCAATAAAAGAACCAATGCCGTCCCAGAAACGGCCTGTAATATCCACAGCCAACGCGACTTAATATTTTCCAATCAAGCCTACCTTGAAATGTCACATTATTCAAAAATCGGGGATTTCTGCCAATGTGACATTATCGAGCAACTTGGCGCATAACAAGCACGCCACAGATTGTCAGAGTAATGGCCAGGATCAGACTAAACCAAAATAGAATGCGCTGCCAGCGCAAGAAAGCTCCAAAACCGACCAGGGTCAAACGCAGGCCGTTCAGTCCGTGTATTAAGATTCCAAAGAGTAAGACTGCATCCAGAAGCTCTACCCAGGGTGAGCGCATAATCTGCAGGAAACCATCCCAGGCATCTGGCCCTTCCCGAAGCTTATTTAACAATGCAAGGTGCAGGTAAAGATAAGCTACCAGGCCAATTCCTGAAAGCCGATGGAGCATAAAGGCCAACGCACCAGTTGCCCGATATTGAGGCTCGAACCAATGGCTCGACTTCTTCATTTAACCATTTCGTCCGTCTTCAGGGATGGCCTTCCTATCAGAGAGCGGCGCAGTGACATGATTTCGCGTGCCGGGTCAACACTCGCCGGGCAGACTTCGGTGCATTCAAAAGCACCGTGGCAGCGCCAAAGCCCGTGGTCATGATCGACCTGTTTAAGTAACTCCACCAAAGATCGCCGGCGCGGTTCAGCCGCGACACGCCCCGCGGCTGCCAATAAAGCCGGACCCATATAACGAGAATCCGAGCCGACAATCGGGCAGGCACTCATGCATAACCCACACTCGATGCAATTCTCGAAACGGTTGAAACCGGGGGACAGGTAAGGGGTAGCCGGGAGATCAGCAGGCGCCAGGCGTTCAAGCCCACTCGTTTTATTTGGCTCGTTCGCCTGTCCTTCCACGCTCCGGGCGAGGGGCAGGCCGATCAAATCCAATTGCTTCATAAAGGGTTGAAAATCCACCAGCAGGTCGCCGATCAACGGAAAATTGCGCAGCGCTTCCAACCGCAAACCACGCTTGAGATTCCCAAATTTCGTGAGGGGTGTGATGCAGGGCAGGTATTCCCTGCCGTTAATACGCAAGCCGCAGCTTCCGCAAGAGGCATGATGACAGGAATGCCGGAAGAGCAGAGTCTTATCCTGTGCGCCGGCAGCCTCCAGGGCATCCAGGACATAGGCATCCTGCGATATTTCTACCGGATAATCCTGCCATCGGGTTGTCCGTTTAATGTGCAGTTGGAAAGAGATCGTTTTCATGGCTGCGCCCACGCCCGGTAGGACGCAAGCGGGAAATCCTGCGTCCGACACGCCGCCTCTATTCCCAGGAAAGCGCAGACCTTATCAGCCACTTTCTCGGCCATTAAACGAGCCGTAGTGGTCTTGCCTCCCACAACGGAGAAGAAACCAGGCGCGCCTGCCGCGGAATGATCGAAACAGGCGAAACCCCGCGTGGCAGCGCGTCCGCCGGCACCATCGACGACCAATAACGGGCGGGCTGCTGCCATCACTCCCCGCACATGCGCCTGACGGACGGTGGGAATCATCGTCTCAGCCACTTTGTAGATTATTTCGATGTGCTCCGCGGCAACCGGAATTTGGTCCGGGTCTTCCACGTCCCAGGAGGTGGTTCCCAGTATGCAGGTCTGGCGCTGGGGCACGATGATGTCGCCATCACCGGGAGGGGCCATCAGATTGATCACCATGTTGCACAAACGCCGATCTAACGTAACCATGGCGCCTGCCGAGGGCGAGACCTCTACCTTTAGGCCGCCAAGCGCTCCAACCTGTGCGGCCCAGGGGCCAGCCGCGTTGATGATCACATCTCCCGGAAGCCTCCTGACTTTATCTATGGGTCTGGAATGAAACCATACGACACGATTGGTGATATCAAGGTGCCTGACCTCACAAAAAGTATTGAACGGTTGCACCGTGCTGACAAGCCGTAGCCAGGAAACTCAAGCAAAGGCGGTAAGGGTCGAAAACGCCATCCGGTATTTGTATGGCTGACAAAATGTGCGGATTGAGCAAGGGTTCCATCCGCAATGCATCGGCCACTGTCAACTCGCGGACTGGGATATCGCAAGCCTGGCAGGCCTCCAGGAATGTTTTGCGATAGGACATTCCCGCTTCATCCACGGCTACAAAGAGGCCGTCATTTAACTCGAGCAATTCGGGTTGAATATGCCGAAGGGTCCAATTTTCGCGGATGCATTCGCGCGCCGAGTCCGGGTCGTTCACTGCATAGCGCGCTCCGGAATGCAGCTGTGCCTGGTTATGTCCTGTTGATCCGCTCGCCACGCCTGCTCGATCTAACACTGTAACGCGCAATCCACGCAAGGCCAAATCATGCGCCAGGGCTGAACCGGTCGAACCGGCCCCGATCACAATGGCGTGGGCGGGCGTAGACATTATTCCGTATGTCCTTCCAGCCAATCCGCCAGGCCTGCGAGGTTTTCGAAGATGTAATCGGGTTGGAAGGGAGAATTCTCCAGGTCCTCGATCTTCGTCTCCCCGCTCAAAACAAGTACGGTCGTGATCCCGCTGGCCTGGCCGAGGGCGATATCCGTATATAAACGGTCGCCGACCATGCACAACTGATCGACCGCCAGGCCCATTTTCGCGGCGGCCGCGTCCACGATAATCCGATTGGGCTTACCCACCACCAGGTCAGGTTCGCGTCCAGTGGCGGCCTTGACGAAGGCGATCATGGCGCCAATATCCGGCATAAAACCGGTCTCTGTCGGACAATTGAAATCGGGATGGGTCGCAATATACGGGACGCCCGCCCGCACAAGATCGCACATCCTCCACAACTTTTGATAGGTCAGAGTTGTATCGAAACCCAATACAAGCAGCTGTGGGTCCTGGTCCTCAAGCCGGAAGCCATGCTGGCGGAACTCATCTTCAAGAGCCGGCGTTCCAACCACGTACACGCTGGCCCCCGGATGGCGATCTCTCAAATAGAGGGCGGTTGCTTCTCCTGCCGTAAAGACCAACTCTTCAGGCAGGGGCAGCCCCAGGCGATTGATCTTCTCGGCATACTGGCGGCGGTGTTTCGATGAGTTATTTGTCAGGAAGAGAAACTCTTTCTTCTGGGTATGCAGCAGGTCAATGAAGCGCAAGGCCCCTTCCAGCAAGTGCTCACTGAGATAGAAGGTGCCATCCATATCTAATAGAAAGCAACGGACCGAGCCCAATTTATCATTGTTATTCATGTTGCGAGATGCCTTGCCTGGATAGGATAAATTTCAATTGCCCGAGATGCCCGCAAGTTGATCAAAGACCGGCAGCAAGGCATAGTAGGTGGATCGGTAAAGCTGATAATATTCTTCATAACGACTTTTAGATTTTGGATCTGGTTCGAGTACATCAACGATTTGCACGGCCTGGCTAGCCGCTTCATCTAAAGAGCTGGAGAGTCCAATGCCGACCATCGCCAACATGCCGGCGCCGAGCGCAGTAGTTTCGGTAGTTTGTGGAAGTGCAATCGGCAATCCGGTTACATCGGCTTTGATCTGTCGCCAGAGACGGCTTTGAGCGCCTCCCCCAACAACGCGGATCTGTTCCAGAGATAAACCAATATTTTGCATTTGGTCGGTGATATCACGGACTGCATAAGCCGAGCCTTCCAGCAAGGCGCGCACAAAATGCGCACGGCTATGGGCCAGCGTAAAGCCAAAGTAGGTCCCTCGCGCGGAAGCATTCCAGGTGGGGGCGAGGGCGCCCATAAGACAGGGAAGGAATATCATCCCATCCGACCCCGGAGGCACTTCTGCCGCCAGCCCGTTTAGCAGGTCATACGGACTCTTGCCGCTGTTCGAGGCAGAAGTGACTTCAACCGCAGAAAATTCGTCCCGGAACCAGCGGTAATTTGCGCCGGAGGCGAACCCCGGATTTTCAAGCAGCCACAGCTCAGGATCTGCATGACAGTGCGTCTCCACCAGACCCGTAGGATCAAAAATTATCCGGGTGCTGGAAACACAGACCGGCTCAGCAGTCCCTGCGATGTCGCAAACGAGGCCGGGGCGTACCACACCCGCTCCCAGGCAGGCCGCATGTTCATCGCCGCTGCCAAGGATAATACGGGTCGATGGATTCAAGCCCATCCGTTCGGCAATCTCCGTCCGCAGTGTACCCAGCTCGGTGAGGGAGGGCTTTATCGGTGCCAGTCGATCGGCGGGAATCCCCAAGCTTTCACATAGTTCCCTCGACCAGTCCCTGGTGTGGACATCCATTAACATGGTTGAAGAGGCGTTCGAGTAATCTACCGCTATTTCTCCGGTCAGAAAATAGGCGGCATAGCTGCCCGCCAGCAGGAAATGCGCCGCTTTTCGAAATACCTCGGGTTCGTTATCGGCAAACCATAGGATCTTTGGGGCAACATGGGAGGCATCCAGGTTCAGGCCGGTTATTTCGAAGATCCTTTTTGGATCACAGACTTTCGCTATGGTCTTGCACTGATCCACAGCCCGCCGGTCCATCCAGATTATCGCCGGACGGAGCGGGTTGCCTGCCGCATCAATGGGTACAACCCCATCTACCTGCGCATCCAAACCCAGCGCCCGTACCTGGCCCGCAGACACACCCGTGCACTGCAAAAGCTTTTTGACTGCGGTGCACATGGCCTCGGTCCAGCGGTTGACAGGTTGTTCGGCCCAGGTCGGATAAGGATAATCAATATCGTATCCCACGCTGGCTTCTCCAGCCAACCGGCCTTCGGCAGTCAACAAAACAACTTTGATGCCCTGTGAGCCGAGGTCACAACCGATAACATAATCCATACTAATGGTTGCCGGAAAGGTCTTCGAGGTGCTCAGCGCGCTCGACTTCATCGACGTCGTTGTACCATTTTAGTTTTGGACCGATGGCGGCCCTTGTTTTCCACTTGATGGTTTTGGGCGAGTCTTCAATCATCTGTGTGAGTGTTTCCAGGCGTTCCTGGATATTTTTAATATCTTGTTCGCTAAAGGGCTGTTTGTAGACATCCAACCCGTTTCTGATCTTTGCCAGGTTGAGCTTGGTTGTGTAATAGAAGCCCCAGTCCTTGGCGAGAAGCCCGGCTATATATTTCCCGTTGATCGTATCCTGATCATGGTCGCCCACCGAGTGAGCCGCCAACAGGATCAGCATATCCTTAATGTCCTTCTGGTTTAATGTCACAATTTGGGTTTTCTCAAGCACCAGTTCCGCCAGGGGAATGGTGGGTGAGTCAACCTCCAGACGATTTTTGAAAGGGATCACGTGGCACATGCTGAGCTCATCCAGGAACACATCGATATGGATGCCATTGTTTGGATGATTAAAAATGCGCCGCATGGCAAATAATTCCGGTGTAAGAGCAGCCACGACAGGAGTGTATTTCTCTTTGATCAGAAATGCTTCAATTTGACGATCCTGTTTGCTGTAGGCTATGAAGTCAATATCTGTAAGAGGGCGGTTCATGGCTTCATGGATGGAAACATATTCGGGACTATGTATCCGGAAAGCGGTTGAACCCAATAACCTTAAATAGACGCCCTGGGCCTGCGCCCTTTCCACCAAGCCGAGCGCCTCCGAGACGAAATAACTTGTGTCAGCCAATCGAACCTCCAATGTCCATACGACTCAAATATTATCCAGCCTATAGTCTAACCCATAGTAAACGTGTAATTTTCCAGCTTTTGTTTCGACAGGTCAACGATCACGCCTCTCAACACACCCTCGCCATATTCGCTGCCTGGGTTGATGCACATCGTCCGGCCGATTTTCTGGGCAGAACGACTTTCATGGATATGCCCGTGCAGTCCCACGAGGGGCTGATATTTTTCGATCGCAGCTCGAACCGCTTTGCTCCCCACGGAAATCATCTTGAACCCGCCCGCCAGGGATAATTTCGGTGTGAGGTTTTCATCAATCTCGGGAGCAACGTCCAAATTAGTATCGTAAGGCGGTACGTGCAGATTGAAGATCGCATTGGCGGGATTCTTGAGCTTCCCGATCACGCCTTCGATCCGCCGGGTTAGTTCTTCCTCGGGGAGGTCGCGAGGGCAGTGCCAGGGCGTCTGGTTGGCTGCGCCCACACTGACCATCTCATGATCTTCATCCAGCATAACCACGGTTTCATCCACATTTTTTACGAAATCAGACTGTTTAAAGACCTCGTCGATCTCAAATGGATCGTCATTTCCCGGCTGGACAAAACACTTTATGCCGGTACCGCGCAGGCGCTCATCGGCGATCTGCAGCCACTTCCCAATCCGTTGGGAGGCCAGTTTCCCGAACTTGTTTTTCGACCAGACTTTTATCAGTTTCAAAAGCTTTCACTTCTTCCGGTGATACGCGCAATGGATAAAGACCCGAATTCTCGAGAGTCTCCTCGAGATGCTCGAGTTCAGCGCCGGAATTAACATCATAAACCTTACCCAGATAATTTGCACGATAATTATGATTGGCCTGTTCAACAAGCGGGACGATCATTTTTCCCACCATATCGCCCCCCAGAATAATTACCTGAGCCTCATAGAATTTTGCCGAATTAATGAATTTCTTGAAGACCACCGTGGAGCCATGTACATCCGTGGTAAAGAAAATACGAGTTTTTTTATTATCGCCGAACAGGCCCATTTCGAACTCCTGTGAAAATAAAGTGGACTAAGACTAAAGCAAACCAACCTGAAGGGGTAACCCCTGAGCCATCACGGCCCGGGGTTACCCCGTGTTGCTAAGAACCTCAAGAACTCAACTAATCTGGAGGAATTTGCTGGAAGCGTTTTTCAATCGGGACGCCGCGACGCTTGTTCATGTACATGGCAATGAAATACAAAATGATCGGCAAAATCATGTAGAAGCCGAACGAGGTAAGCAGCGCAGGCAGTCTGAGCGTAGACTGATGATCCCTGAATGGAAGGAACCAGGGTGAACCAAACTGCCGCCACGCTGATGATCAAGCCCAACACACCGGCGACGACGATCCCCGGCGCGCCAAATATCTTCTGGCGGGTGACTTCCGGAGCCTTTTCCCAAATGTCCTTGCGACGCCATGGGAAGATGATGGCCGCAATGCTCAGGAAGATCCATCCGAAGAACCAGATCGTAATGGTGTAAGTCTGATAAGCGGAGAGCAGCGGAGTGAGGCAGTTCACCGAGAATTGGAACCAGGAGATTATGAAGCCCACCAGCACCGCAAAGATCGGTGAGCCACGGCGGTTCACTTCATTGATCTTGGAAGGCAGCATCCCGTCAAAGGAATAGGCGAACAGGTTCCGCACCGGGCGCAAATGCCAGGCCCATGGCGCCCACCCAGTTGATCAGACCCCAGGAGAAAGGCCCGCCCAGCAGCAGCACGATTGGGTTTTGAGTGGCGTATACCAACAGGTAGGGGATCTGCGGGAAGGCCTTGAAGATCGCGGTATCCGCACCCGCGGAGTTCAACTTTGAAATCGCCTGCAGCAGGTCCACGCCTACGCCGTGGTAGGTTACATATGTGTAGATCTGGTAGTAAATGATGAACAGGAAGATCGAGCCGTATTGGGCCAGCGGCTGAGCCTTATCCACACGCTTGATCTCGCCGGCGATATTGGCCGAATAGGTCGAGCCCAGGCAGGTGAGGTTCATATAAGTAACGCCCGCCATGACAGTCGCCGCCACCGAGAAGACGCCGCGCTGCCACCCCAGAGCCGCAGCTTGCTGGAGCACATTTTGGTAATCGATGTTCTGGAGCGTCATCATACCGTGGGCGATAATGGTGGGATTCACACTGAGCATCACCCAGGCATATACGCCAAGCATGACCCAGGTCAGGATCACAGCCGCCCATACGAATTTCATGAACAACTTGATGCCGCGGTAGATCACATAGAAGGATAGGATCAGAGATATGGTTCCCAGGATCCAAACCAACCAGGAGCCCTGAGGTCTCGCCATCTCGGTGCCCAGGTTGAAGAGCCCCGTGTTTTTATAGACCAACCCGAATTGCATGAGGGTATGGCCGAACCCCCAGTTGATCACATAGTTGGTGTTGTTTCCCTGCCAGTTCAGACCCACGATCGTCAAGGTCCAGGAAGCAAGGAAACCCAGGAACGGGGTCAGTACACGACTGATATAGATATATTCTCCACCCGAGCGAGGCATGCTGGCTGAAAAATATACATAGATGGCCGCGAAGGGCAGCAGGGACAGCATGAACAAGATGGCATACTGCATGTTCGCACCGGCGTAAAGCGTAACCGCCCAAAGCAGGTAGAAGCTTGCCTGGGTAATATTCGGTGCTACAAAGGAATAAGCCAGAGCCGTCCATGGACTAACCACGCGCGTCATCCCAGAGGCTTTGCGGGAAAATACCTGGCCCGCTTGTTCTGCAGCAGATTGAGCCGCTTCCGTGATGTTTACACTCATGTGCATTCTCCTTTCAGGAGTATTTTGTCGAACACCGGCGGAAATCTCTCTTACTTCCTTTCTTCATCTTCGAACGGGTCTCCAGCTCCTCCTTTCCTGAGAGTACGCAAACCGATATCAGAAAACAGATCCGTTGGGAACGTTACTCATCGATGCGGTCCCTTGCGGTGTATGAGAAAAGTGATTTTGTCGGACAGGTGGTATTCGTCCGAATAAATGATGGGGCGGTGGTTTTCGTCATAATCCGTCTGGCTGATCAGCAGCAGGATATCGTTTCGATGGATCTGCAGCTTTTCCGCAACATCCTTCGGGGCCGGGATTGGCCGGAGCACGGCCGTACCCTGAAAGATCCGGATGCCATGATTCTTTTCCAGATAATCATATAAAGATTGAGTTTCAAGGGATTGGGTTTCAAATTCTTTCTCGTTCGGCATCTGCCCATCGAGCGCGGCGGCCGGCAAGGTTTCCTGCGACCAGACGATGGGTGTATCGGTAGCCAACCTTAAACGATTCACGACGAAGATGGGGGCGCCCTCCTCGATCTCGAGGTGTTTCGCTACTTTTCCAGAAGCATTTTCCTTGCGGATTTCGCATTTAATTGTCTTTGGCGAAAATCCGGCTTGAGTGATCATTTCTGTGATGCCGAAATTAATGCTCAGATCTTTTACGATCGAGCGCTCGGAGACAAATGTCCCCAGTCCGCGCCGGCGATTAATCGTGTTCTGCTCTTCGAGGGTCCGCAGGGCTTCCCGGAGAGTTGTCCGGGAGACCCCCAGAATCTGCATGAGCTCCAGTTCGGAGGGCAGCTGGCTGCCCGGGGGAAACTTGTTATCACGGATGGCATCTGCAAGCGCCGTCACAGTCGCGTCGGTAAGAGTCCTGCGCTTTGGCTTGACGAGCATGGGTTGGGAGCTATTGGACTTATCCATCACGGTTCCTATCCTTTATCCTTGGGAGAACAGCGGACAGAGAGCATTGTATAGAGCAACGTAAGTCCTGAAGGCTTCATCATATAAAGGAATGTTTTGCCTGGTCGGTTCAAAGCGTGCTTTGATTTGAACCATTTGTTCCACGGCTTCAGCGACGCTGGAATAAAGACCAACCGCCTTGCCTGCCAGGATGGCAGCTCCCAGGGTCGCGGCTTCTTCGTTGCCAGTGGTAAGCACCGGCCGGCCGGTAACGTCGGCTTCGATCTGCTTCCAGATGGCGCTGCGGGCGCCTCCGCCGAGCGAACGGATCTCGCTGACCGGCACACCGATCCCCTCGATCACCTCGATATTGCGGCGCACGATAAAACATACGGCTTCCATAATGGCGCGAGCAAAATGTCCGCGGCCGTGCCGGAGGGTGAAGCCATAGAAAACACCTTTGGCGGCGGGGTTGGCTTCGGGCGCCATGGCGCCCTGAAGGTGAGGCAGCATCACCAGGCCTTCACAGCCAGCCGGGACTTGACTCGCCTCTGCTCCCAGCAGGTCATAAGCATCCAGGCCGCTGGATTTGCCGACCGTCATTTCCATTTGGGCAAATTCATCACGGAACCAGCGTAGGACAATTCCGCCGCTCGTGAAGGTATGCAGCATATATAGACCGGGCAGGCCGTGATAATGGCAGGGCATCTGGCCTTTCGGGTCGAGCGTAGGCTGTTTGACGCTTGCACATATAGCCAGGGCCGCGCCGGTATTCTCGCTGAAAATGCCGGGCTGGATATTGCCCACGCCGATAGCCCCGCATGCCTGATCGAGTGCACCGGTACAAACCAGTGTTTCAGGGTCCAACCCCAATTCTTCGGCGATATCCTTGCAGAGCCTTCCCACTACCTCACCCGACTCGTGGTATTCAGGCAGTTGGTTGGTGGTAATGCCAAGTTCGGTAAGCATCTCCGACCACCAATTGTGGGTGCGAAAATTCCAATAGCAGGTGGAGGTGACCAGAGATCCTTCGCAGACGAATTCGCCCGTAAGTCGATGCAGGAAATAATCCTCCAAAAGGAGGAACTTGCCAGTCTTCTCGAAAACCTGAGGCTCGTGATTTCTGATCCATAGAATTTTCGAGGCCGGCCAGGTAGGAACCAACTTCACCTGACCGGTAATCTCATAAGCCTGCTCGTTCCCGAATTTCTCCACCAGAGCATTGGCTTCCTGTTGGGCGCGGTTATCCAACCAGACAATGGCAGGCCGCAAGGGTTTGCCATCCTTATCCAAAAGGATCAGCGTTTCACCCTGGGCCGATACGCCCAGAGCCCGGATGCCGGCCCGGTCCACGCCGGATTCCTTAAGCACACTTCCCAAGGCGGACTTAAAAGCCTTCCAATACGTCTCCACTTCCACTTCAACCGAATCGGCATCCGGCGTGATCAGCTCGTATTCCACAGCGGCTTTGGCAATCACATTGCCATGCAGGTCATGCAACGCACACTTGAGCGCAGTCGTTCCGAGGTCAACAGCAAGAATGGTTTCCATGCTTTTTACTCACCGGGCGCCCCGGCCCAAACGAGCACGGCTGTTTCTTCCCCGATGTTTATGAGGGTATGTGGTAATTCTTCTGGAATAAATATTGAATCCCCCGCAAAGAGTTCGTAATAGCGCTTCTCATCGAAAAGCAGTACGTGGCCGGTGCACAAATAAAAAACTTCAACGGAGTTTTTGTGACCGGTATCAATATTCCCGCGTTGCCCGGCGGGCAAGGTGGAGGTTCCGAGCCACATCTTCGGCTTTTTTACAAATTCCCGGCACAATTCGGGACCTTCCATGAAAGTCCTGGCATCGGTCGAGCGGATGACGGTAGCCGTTGTTTCACTCATACTTCCTCCACAACAGAGAAGGGTGGTTTAATTCGTAGAGCGGCAGGCTATTTTTAAATTTGACAAAAGCGAAGCGGGTGGCTATAATATTACTAATACATCACGATGTCAGACATCCTAACATACTATACAATATAGCAAATAAAATCTCCACTGTCAAGTACTCCCTGTCTCGTAACTTTCAAAACCTATGACTTTACCAAAGAAGGGAACCAGATCATGAAACCCGAGTTCATCCTCATGTTGACCTATAACGACCAAACCGTAGACAAGGCCATGGAACTGTTCGAGGAATGCAAAGATACTCCGGTTACCCATTGGGGATTTAAAGACGTAGGGCTGCCCGCGCAACAAATGAAGCAGCTGGTTAAAGCCATGAAACAGGCAGGCAAGACTACTTTTTTGGAAGTTGTCAGTCTATCGGAAGAGGAAGGATTGGCCGGGGCAAAGCTGGCGGTCGAAGCGGGTTTCGATATCCTGATGGGGACGGTATTCTTCGACTCGATCCTGGACTTTCTTAAAGATAAGCCGATCGAATATTATCCGTTCCCAGGCCATGTTTACAGCCACCCCAGCATTCTTGATGGCGGAATTGATGAGATCGTGGCACACGCCCGTTTCCTGGAGAGCAAAGGGGTGCAAGGCATGGACCTGCTTTCCTACCGCTATGTGGGGGACGCAGCTGCGCTTCTGCGTGCAGTTGTAGCAGCGACCAACGTGCCCATCGTTTCTGCCGGGTCGATCGAATCCTACAAACGACTGGAAGAAGTAAGGGACTCGGGAGCCTGGGGCTTCACCATTGGAAGCGCCCTCTTTGACAAAAAATTTGTCCCGAATGGTTCCTTTAAAGATAATATCCTGGCCGTGTGCAATTGGCTGGAAAAAAAGAACGTAGAAGAGGCGGAGAAATCCCGCTAATGATGGAAAGTCTCTAGACTGCAAAAGAAATTTATTAAACCAGATGTGGATTTCCGCTTCTCAATTTTGCGGCTAGATAGCCATTTCCATTATCTGCGATAATTCGGCATCCATCAATTCAATCGGGTTCCCTTTCATGCTGCTGGCTTTCTTTGCCTGGCCGATGATTTCCGGGAGATCCGATTTCGTTACCCCGTAGCTCGCAAGCGGCCTGACTTTCAGGGCTATACAAATCTCATACAACCAGCCAATGCCATCTTCAGCATGGGCGTTTTGATTCCCGGTAAGAAGCCGGCCCAGTTCGCTAAAACGCTCAAGGGTGGGATGGTGAGCCGCTCTATCTCGCATCGCTTTCAGATTCGTCTCGATAACCAGCGGCAATAACCGCGCACAAACAGCCCCATGAGGAGCCGGAAACATCCCACCAATCGGACCGGCAAATCCGTGCACGGCGCCGAGCTTTGCGTTGGCCAGAGCCATACCGCCAAACAGGCTCGCAATTGCCATATCGTCACGGGCTTGAGGGTCATCACCCTGCTCGTATGCACGTCGTAAAGACCGTGCAACGAAATGAATCCCTTCCCGACAGACTGCATCGGTCATTGGGTTTGATGCATTCGATAAAAATGGTTCGATCAACTGGGTGAGTGCATCCAGTCCGGAGGCCGCAGTTATTTCAGGGGGCAGGCTATATGCGAGTTCGGGATCGACAATTGCCAGACGCGGCAGCATCAGCGGGCTGCGCAGGCTGACTTTGACTCGCTGATCGGCGACCGTCAGAACGGCATTTCGTGTCACTTCTGCTCCGGTGCCTGCCGTGGTTGGGATGGCAATGAAGGGCAAAGAGGGATTGGTTAGTGACTTGCCCTTTCCAACCACCTCAAGGTAATCGTAAATCTGGCCCAGGTTTGAGATCAGCCCTGCAATCGCTTTGCCCGAGTCGATGACACTGCCTCCACCGATACTGATGACAAGCTTACAATGTTCAGCTTTGGCCTGCTCAAGACCGGTTTGGACAAGCGCAACTGTCGGCTCCCCTGAAACATGGAACTCACTTACCGAAACCCCTTCTTCTCCAAGCTTCCGGATCAACCCGGCGATTCGTTCGCCGGACTTTCCAATGACGATCAGGGCTCGTTCCCCGAATGATTTGGCCGCCGGACCCAGTTCTGTGACTGTTCCCCGGCCAAAAATGATCCGTGTGGAGGTGGAGAATTCAAAACGCATTTTCTAACCCCATCCGGTCTCGTCTGGAAAAACGTCATGGTAGATGATACACGTGCGCGGTTTAGCCATTAAAGGTCCCACGACCTCATGCCAAAGCTTATAGTGCGGGGTTTCTTTATGCCTGGCCGCATCCTCCGCTGTCCTGTAGACCTCGGCCAGCAGAAAACAGGTGGGATCGTCGGCCTGCTGGATCAAATCGAAGCGGGCAACGCCTGGCTCTTGTAAACTATTTTGGGCGTTCTTTACAGTAGCAGCTTGAAATTCTTCGACTCGATCATTCTTGACGTGTATAAAGACATGTACTATGTGCATGAGACCATCCTTGTTGCAGATGTTGACCTATTTATAATACACCTTCCCCGTTTACAGGAGATGACAGGTGATTTCTGCAGGGACAACTCTCCAGCTGTTCCAGGCTTTCCATTCTCGCAAAACGCATTTAAAACAATACTTATGCTTGTTATCGATCAAGAAAATCCATGATAATGCCGTTATCGCTGTACTTACGGTTTTTTAGGCGATTCGGTACAAGCTGACACCAGCGCGCTTTCGACAGTGAAGAAAGCCCGGCCACTTGCTTCTGCCTTGACTCCATTGTAAAATAATTTTGAGGGTTTGCCTGAGACACGCGGACCTGCTGTCGAAAAGGATCGCCGGCTCACGTGGAGTTTGGGAGGGATCGTTCCATGGATAAAAGGTTTGTAACCATCCGAAACGCCGGGGCTTTCGCCTTGGGATTATTACTGCTCGTGGCGCTTTATCTGACCAGCCTGCACAGCTATCTGCTGTTTCACAGCCTGATCGAGCTGTTCACGATTATCGTAGCCGCTGGAATCTTCGTGATCGCCTGGAACGCCCGGTGCTACCTCAACAACAATTATCTGCTTTTCATCGGGATCGCCTCCGTCTTCGTTGCTTTGTTGGATTTACTACACACCCTGGCTTATGAAGGCATGGGTGTATTCCCGGATCGAACCGCCAACCTGGCTACTCAATTATGGATCGCCGGCCGTTATCTGCAGAGCCTCTCCTGGCTGATTGCACCCTTCTTCCTGGGGCGCAGGCTTAGGGTCCACCTTCAATTTGGGGCCTACGTCCTGGTCACCGGCCTTCTGCTCCTCTCCATTTTCTATTGGAAGAACTTTCCGGTCGCTTATGTGGATGGACTTGGCCTTACTGCTTTTAAGAAGGTCAGCGAATACGCGATTTCCTTGTTCTTCCTCGGCTCGATCGGATACTTCCTTCGGAAACGTCAGGAATTCGACCGCGGCGTCTCCCGCCTGCTGGTCATTTCCCTGAGCCTTACAATCATTTCGGAGATCGCATTCACGTCATATGTCAGTGTTTACGGGGGAGCCAATCTGACCGGCCACTTCCTTAGGCTGATCGCTTTTTACTTTTTGTATAAGGCGATAATAGAAACCGGCCTGGTCAGGCCTTACGCGATTCTGCTCAGAGACTTGAAACTCTCGCAGGATCAATTACGTGAGTACGCGGCCACGCTGCAGGCTCAGAATGAGGATCTTGTGCGCACAGAGAACCAGCTGCGGGAGGATGCAGTCAGCCTTAAAGCCCGCAACGAGGAGTTGGATGCCTATGCCCACACCGTTGCCCACAATCTAAAAAACCCCTTGTCCGTCATCATCACTGCTGCCGACGTGATCAATGAAGTAGCCAACCTGACGCGCAAGGAATTGAAAGATTTCCTTCTACAGATCAAGTCCACGGCCTTCGAAATGAACAATATCATCGATAACCTCTTGCTTCTTTCTGAGGTACGCAAAGTGGAGTCGCCACTGGAACCGGTGGATATGGCAAGGGTGGTGGATAACGTAGGAAACCGCTTGAAGTACCTGATCAAAGAATATCGGGGCCGACTGAACTATCCGAAGGTCTGGCCAACCGCCATCGGATACGGACCGTGGATCGAAGAGGTCTGGGCCAATTACATTAGCAACGCCCTCAAGTATGGCGGACCCGCATCCCGCGTGGAACTGGGTGCTACCCCCCAGCCGGACGGCATGATCCGATTCTGGACGCGTGACAAGGGCCCGGGTATACCACCCGAAGCGCAGGGGTGTTTGTTTACACCGTTTACCCAACTGCGCAAAACTCACAGGGTAGGACACGGCCTAGGCCTGTCGATCGTGCTGCGTATCGTGGAAAAACTGGGTGGGCAGGTGGGTGTGGAGAGCGAAGTCGGAAACGGCTCTCTGTTTTACTTTACCTTAAAAGCAGCCCCATCGGATTAGGAATTGAGGAGATCAATCGGGATATGAACACTACAGACAGGTATTTGCAGATTGAACCAGAGATGGTTTTCCAGTGACAGGCGGCGATAGGCCCTACTTGAAAAACACGAAGATAAAAATGATTGCCAGTTGCGCCAACGGGTAGTAACTGGCGCTGTCAAACAATGTTGCCGCCTGATGGCCTTCCTGAAATCTATACAGCCGATAACCGGGTCTTAGAAGCAGTACAAATCCGATAATGGCGCTGGCCAACAGATAGGGCAGGCCCAATTTCATGGGGGAAATCGCCGGCAGCAGCATGCTGGTAATCACCGTAAGCGCCAGCGCGATAACCACAATCAACCCCGCTCTTTGGGCGCCAAAATGGATGGGAATTGTTTTGGCATGGACGCGCTTGTCTTCGACAGTATCGTTCCAGTCGGCCGGTACGTTTTGCCCCCCGATTTCCCAAAAGAATACCCAGGCAAATATGAGTACCAGGAAATATGGCGAAGGGTTGGGATCCACGGCAAAAACGGCAGCAATGGGTCCACCGGATTTGACAAGCCCGCTTACGACCGTACGCAGGTAAGTAACTTTAAATAGAAGGCAGTAAACAACCTCCAGGATCGCGGCGAGAACTAGAATAAGGACAATGGCCGGGTTGAGCAGGTAGGATCCAATGAGGGCCAATGCAAACCAGCCGGCAAACCAGAGCGATCCGTCCCGGAGATTGAGCACATTCTGCGCCAGCGGATAGCGCAGGTCAGATGCTTCAACGGAATAACCGGCGTTGATGCCGCCGGCAAACTTTTCCCGATCTCCCACCATGCCAACAAGATCGTTCAGGGCGTATATCGCCGTATAAGCAGCAAAGGCAGTGAAGAGCGATAGCAGAATGATCTGCCATCGAGGAAAGCCGCCTAACCATAGCAAAGCGCAAAAAGCAGGGTTGGCAATATCCAAAACCCCATGTGTAGTCCTTGAAAGCGCAAAAAATCGTTTCATACCCCATGCCTCCTTGCGAAGACTAATCCTTCCTGGTGAAATGCGCCATGTAATTTACATCTTCCCTGCCCGCGACAACTTTGAACCTACGGGTGAAAGGGTTGTATATAAGGCTGGAAAGGCTTGAAAATTCCAGGCCGTTTTCTTCTGCCCAGCTTTTCAATTCCCGGGGACGGATTAATTTTGAGTACGTGTGGGACCCCCTGGGAAGAAGGCGCAATAAATATTCACCGCCAATGATCGCGAAGAGGAAGGCTTTCGGCGTGCGGTTGATCGTTGAAAAAACAGCCTGCCCGCCCGGTTTCAGCGCCTGCGCGCAAGCCGCCACAATTTTGCCCGGCTCCGGCACATGCTCCAGCATTTCCATGCACGTCACGACATCAAACTGGCCCGGGTGGGTTCCGCGCAACCTCTTCAACGCTTTCGTATCGGTAATCTATTTCCAGCCCCTGCTTTTGGGCGTGCTGCCCCGCAATCTTAATGGATGCCTGGGATAAATCAATGCCCGTTACCTGTGCGCCTTTTTTGGCAAGCGCCTCCGATAAGATGCCGCCTCCGCAACCCACGTCCAATATTTTGGGATCGCGGATCTTCAAGATTTTCCATGATGAAGTTTGTTCGCAGCGGGTTGATGGTATGCAGGGTTCCCATTTCTCCTTTAGGATCCCACCAGATTTGAGATACCCTGTCGAACTTGTCGATTTCCCGGTCGTCGACATTTTCAAATGATGTCATTTTTTATTGCGATCCAATCTTCAAGTAATCTGACAGCGGATTCGATTTCGTCTGCAGTTACATCGTTCACAAAAGCGCACCCCCCTATGCCATGCGGCAAGGGAACTCTCTGCAAGCCATTTCGGTGATATGTGCGCTCCTGCAAGGATTGCCAGAGCAGGCATGGGTTGAGGATCGTCGTATCCAAGATGATACCCAGACTGGCAATCAGATAGAATACCCGGCCGGTCTCCGCCTCAGACAACAAGTTCCGCCCCCTGGCGATAAGAGTGGAGATGGCAATATCGAGCAGAACCGCCTCGCCGTGCAACAAACCGGCTTCGCAATGAGTTTCCAGCCCGTAGCTGAATGTATGTCCAAAATCAACCTCGCGTGCCAAATCTTCTTCGAGTAAATTTGGCGCTAATTCGTCCAGCATCCCGCTAATTGCACGGTCAAGGATCGCGCCGCCCTCATCATCCTGGAATTGGGCATCAACACTTTGCGGTCCGTGCGCTTCCAGCATGCAAAACAAGTTCGGCGTCTTTGATGATGGCCAGCTTGATAATTTCGCATACGCCATTCAGGATATGGCGTTTTGGAAGGGTTTTGAAGAAGGATTTATCCAGTAAAACCTTTTGCGGGGGAGCAAATATCCCAAGTCGATTCTTGTTGCCGTTGAAGTTGACGCCGGTCTTGATGCCAATCGAAGCATCAATGTATCCCATCAAGGTTGTTGGTACGTTGATGTGCGGCACGCCGCGGCGATAGCTTGCGGCGACAAAACCAACCACATCCGTCAGGACACCTCCCCCAATGGCGATGATTGGCTCGTTTCTCCGGTGAATGGGAAAAGAATCCAATTCCTGCGCGATGGAAAGGATAACTTTCCATGGTTTTGAATTCCTCGCCGCCGGGGAGGGTAACGATTCTGGCTTCGATCCGGTTTTGCAAAAAATAGTTCCGCATCTCCGCGGAGAAAATCCTGTCGACATTGCTGTCCACAACGACAAACCTGCGGGCGTTTTCGATTTTTCCCACAGACAACAGGGCTGGGTTTTGCGGGTCGAAAAGGTTGGGGGAGCTGACAACCTCGTATTCAATAGCATGTTGATAGGTTACCCGCCGCACGCGCAGCCTGTCTGTCATACCACCCGCCTCCAGTGGGATTTGGCCTCCAACACCCTCCGGGCAACATTCTGAACAAATTCCAGGCTGTGGTTCTTATAATTGCCGCATTGTGCAATGTTGGCATAGGGCACTTCGGTGGCGTTCAAAATATCGGCCAAAATGCATTCGTACACGCTGCAAATTTTTTCCGCATCGCCCTGGTTGAATAAGACCAGATAAAAGCCTGTCTGGCATCCCATGAGTCCTACAGAAAGAAAGTTTTCCGGCATGTATTTTTGAAACCCCGCCAGCAAAAAATGTTCAAAGGAATGCATTTCCGTTATGGACAAAACATCTGTATTTGGCTGGTTGATCCGCAGGTCCACACAGTAAACCACATCACCCTTCGGTCCTTCAGTAAAGGAGCGCAGTTTCACATGGGGTGCTTTCAACAGCCTGTGATCAAGTTCCCCGACTGTGCCGGCATCCCAGCCTAGCTGTTTTACGTCTACCATAGTTCCCTCCCGTATCTGAATGAATGGATGATCGGCTCGTATACGAGCCGATCGTCGAAGCTCGTCCCGTCGAAGCGGTTTTATCAATTCAATTAAAGTACCTTAAAAATGTCACATTATCAAAAATCGGGGATTTCTTCTAATCTGACATTGTCGAGATACTTATACATATTGTGACAGATGTCTATAACTATCATTCAATGCCTTTTCCCAGGATTGAACGTGATGATACAGCTCAACAGACGCATACCCGGAAAAGCCATTGTCGGATAGAGCCTTGAAACTCGCGGCGAAATCAAGAGTTCCTTCGCCCGGGATCTCGTGGAAGTGGACAATGCCGGTGAGGGTATTTGCAACCATCTTATCCACGAACAGTTTACCCTCCTTGTTTTTCGCAGCTCCGCAAATAGATAAGGATAGGCCTGGCTCTTTCCAGCACGTCAAAGCTCAGCCCCGGCACCGAAATCAAATAAGTGAAAATTTCATCGTCGAAGGGGGTTGAGCCTGCGAACAGTCCGTTATAGTCCACGCAAACCGGCGCCTGCTGGATATTTACAGAATTCAGGACGGCTTCCACGCACTTTTGCTGATCCCTACCGGGTTTTTCATCGTAAAAATAAATTGGATTGTTCCTATCCACCAGCAAATAGTCTGCGTATTCGGGGAAGTAAACCAGGTAGCTGGCGAAATCCAGGTCGAGGGTCAATCCCTCGGTCATCCTGACGATTTTTAGGTTGTAACCCTCCCGGGCGTCGGATACGTGCAGATAGCACGTGTGAGGGGCGGCCTGCGCCAACGCGGAAATGTAATCATGTTCCGAGCAGTACATGTGACATAGATCCAAATGTAATCGGAAGCGGGGTGAATTGACTTCATCGATAAGGTTCAGGCCCTGTTCCGCCGTTTCAATTAACATTCCCGGCTCCGGTTCGATCAGCAAGGTAATATCTTCGTCAGCCCTGATCGCCTTCAAACACTGATGGATGCTATCCACCAGCAATTCGCGCGGATCGATCGAAGGGATTCATAATGTGCTCATCCCGAATGAATCCGCTCCCAAAGGTAACAAGCGATATGCCCAGTTTGCGGGCCACATCAATCCCCCGGCTGATCAGGTTGATGCGACGTTTTCTGCCTGCCAGATCGGGGCTCATTAGGGAGGGCTCATGCGGCCTGGAGGGTGTGAAAAAATGTGAGGCGGTTGCCACACAGGCGGGCTTTACACCTACGGTCCCCAGTCGTTTTTTGATCGCTGCGATATATTCGTCGGTAATTTCAAATGGATTGAACTGGTCTCGATGAAATGAAAGTTCAATTCCCGGATAACCCGCCTTATCGACCACGCCAATCGAATCCAAAAAATCCAGATTCGTCAAGCCAAAAGTGCTGTAACTTAGTTTTATCATCGATGCTGCTCCAAAAACCTGAACCGACTACTCCGCCGCCCCTGGCAAATCAGCCCGCTGCATGGACCCGGATCGGTTCGGGCAGCAGCGCCATTCATCGCTATCAGGCGATTTTCGGCAGGAATTTTGCGCGTCTGCTTGCTTGGCAACTAATGATACTACCATGTGGTTGCCGGTAAATTGGCAGATTGCGTCATGAAGATTTTTGAAGAAGCAGAACGTTTTTTTGATTGGAGATTTTGGATTGCGGCTTGAATGGACGCGGAATGCAGGCAGGGAGGTACGGTCTGCCCGGCCCTAGCTTTGGTCAAGTAAGCCGACGCTGTTGCCCTATGATTCACCCTGTCCAAAATCACCTCAAGTTGTTGGACCCAGAAAGCTGGAATAGGCCGTGAGCAAAGACCAGGGAGCTCTCTCAGAAAGAAGTGATGTCTGGATCTATGTGGGTGTGGTCCTTTTGATGTTTTACAGCTTGGGGAACGGCCCCATGCAGGCGTTCCAAACACTCATTAAATATCCTCAAAGGTTGAATTCCATTTTTCAGAATCTCTTAGATTGACAAATAATAAATCTTTCTTTATAATTAAGCGTACTTAATTATAAAGAAAGGTGAACCTATGCCAGAAGCTGATCCACTGGTTCTCAATCTCCAGGAATGGATAGGAACTTTCATGCGCCTCTCCATGCACAGCTTAATCCTTTATATGAAGGAGAACGAGCTTTCCATCTCGCAGGTCGGCGCCCTGTTCCAGATTAACCATGGCAGGAGCAATGTTTCAGATCTCGGGGAAGCGTTGGGCATTACGATACCCGCGGCCAGCCAGATGCTGGAACGCCTGGTACAGCAGGATTTGATCCTGCGTTCCGAAGACCCGCAGGACCGGCGCGTTAAACACCTTGTGCTGACGGGCAAGGGTTGTCGGATCATCCGGGAAAGTGTTAAGGCCCGCCAGGGTTGGCTGGAGAGCCTGGTTTCCACCCTGTCTGCAAGTGAAAGGGAACAGGTGGCAGCGGCAGTAAGAACCATGATTAATAAAGCCAACCAACTTGATCAACGCCCCGAGTCGGAGCGGTAGTCAACATTTCTTCTTAGGAGAGTCTTTGTCACCATGCTACGTTTAGCCAAATATCTAAAACCTTATCTTCTCCTGGTCCTGATCGCCATCGCGCTGTTATTTGTACAGGCGAACGCCGACCTGGCCCTGCCGGACTATATGTCCAATATTGTTAATTACGGTATCCAGCAAGGCGGCGTGCAAAACGCCGTGCCCACTGGCCCTCCGACAGAGTGAGATGGACCGACTGGTGCTCTTTATGAGCGCCGCTGATAAAACCACGGTGCTCGGCGATTACACACTGGTGGATAGAAATTCGCCCGACTATGAGCAATACGTCAACGATTATCCCGCCCTGGCCAACCAGCCAGTCTATGTGCTGAAGCCAGTCGACCAAACGGAAATCAGCAGGCTGAATCCAATCATCGGCAAGGCCATCCTTGTTGTGTCTTTCATTCAGCAGGTGATGGCAGACCCATCGAAGGCGGCCGGCTTTGGTCAGGCTTTGGGTTTCGACCTGACCAAAATCCCGCCTGGGACGGATGTTTTTGCCCTGCTGGCCAAACTTCCTCCGGCGACACTTGCCAGGATCAGCGCCTCCATCGACCAAAAATTTGCCAGCCTGGGCGAGAGCATGATCGTCCAGATGGCGGTCGCGCCGGTTAAAGCGGAGTACACCGCCCTGGGCATGGACACGGGCAAGCTCCAGACGAACTACATCGTCCATACCGGTATCCTGATGCTTCTGGTGACCTTGCTTTCGGTGATCTGTACGATCGTGGTCGGTTTCCTTTCTGCCCGTACAGCCTCCGGCCTGGCGCGTGACCTGCGCCGGAATGTCTTCCAGAAGGTCGAAAGCTTCTCCGGTACCGAATTCGATAAGTTCTCGACTGCTTCGTTGATCACCCGTTCCACCAATGACGTTAACCAGATCCAGATGGTGGTTATCATGATGATGCGCATGGTCATCTACGCCCCGATCATCGGAGTAGGCGGTATCATCCGCGCCCTGGCGAAATCCACCTCGATGTGGTGGATCATTGCCCTGGCAGTCATCGTCCTGCTCAGCCTGGTCTTGAGCATTTTCTCGGTTGCACTGCCAAAATTCAAGGTCATCCAGAACCTGATCGACCGGCTCAACCTGGTGACGCGCGAAAACCTTTCGGGCATGATGGTTATCCGATCCTTCAACATGCAGGATTTCGAAGAGAAACGCTTCGATAAGGCCAACGTGGACCTTACCTCGATCAGCCTGTTCATCAACCGCGTCATGGTCCTGATGATGCCGGCCATGATGTTTATCATGAACGGCGTGACTGTGCTGATCATCTGGGTGGGCGCTCACCAGGTGGCCCAGTCGCAAATGCAAGTGGGCGACATGATTGCTTTCATGCAGTATGCCATCCAGATCGTCTTCGCCTTCCTGATGCTTTCGATGATGTTCATCATTATCCCGCGGGCGGCCGTATCTGCAGACCGCATTGCGGATGTATTGGAGACGCAACCACATATCACGGACCCCGAGAACTCCCCGGCATTTCCCGGCGTCTTTCAAAGGCAATATTGAGTACCGCAACGTGAATTTCCGCTATCCGGGGGCCGAGGAAGATGTGCTGCACGATATCAGCTTTACCGCCAGGCCGGGCGAAACGACTGCTTTTATCGGCACCACCGGCTCCGGGAAATCCACCATCATCAACCTGATCCCGCGCTTCTATGAGGTGAGCTGCGGAGCCATCCTGCTGGATGGGATCGACATCCGGGAAGTCACCCAACACGAGCTGCGCGAGAAGATTGGATATGTCCCGCAGAAAGGCAACCTGTTCTCCGGCACGATCGAGAGCAACCTGCTGTACGCGGACGAGAACGCCTCCGACGACGAGTTGAGATTGGCTGCCGATATTTCCCAATCCAGCGAGTTCATCGATGCCAGACCGGAAGGAATGCAGACCGAGATCGCCCAGGGTGGCATGAACGTCTCGGGTGGGCAGAAGCAGCGCCTCTCGATCGCGCGCGCCCTGGTCAAGAAAGCGCCCATCTACATCTTCGATGACAGCTTTTCGGCCCTGGATTTCAAAACCGACGCAGCCCTGCGCAAGGCTCTCAAGGAACATACCGGATCCAGCACGCTGCTGATCGTCACACAGCGTATTGCCACCATCATAAATGCCGAGCAGATCATTGTCCTGGATGAAGGCAAGATTGCCGGCAAAGGGAGCCACGAAGAATTGATGAAATCCTGCGAAGTCTATCAGGGCATTGCCTTATCGCAGCTCAGCAGGGAGGAATTGGTATGACAACGCAAAGCACAAGTGCACCGGCGCCGGCCGCACGCGGCCCCGTGCGCAGAGGCGGGATGATGGGACACGGCGGCCCGATGGCGATGATGAAAGGCGAAAAGCCGCGCGACTTCAAAGGCACGATGAAGAAACTGGTCCAGTACCTTAGTTCCTACACGACGGCGATCCTGATCGTGATGGTCTTTGCCATCGCCTCCACGATCTTTTCCATCGCGGGTCCCCGGCTTCTGGGAAATGCCACCACCAAGCTGTTCGAAGGCGTGATGGCCCAGATTGCCGGAACCGGCTCGATCGATTTCGGGTATATCGGCCAGATGATCCTTTGGACACTCGGCCTGTATATCGTCTCCTCCCTGTTCGCCTATATCCAGGGCTGGGTGATGTCCGGCGTTTCCATGAATATCACCTACCGCTTCCGCAAGGATATTTCCGAGAAGATCAACCGCATGCCGCTGCGGTATTTCGATGGAACCAACCACGGTGAAGTGCTCTCGCGGGTGACTAACGATGTGGACACCGTCAGCCAGACCCTCAACCAGAGTCTTTCGCAGATCGTCACCTCGGTCACGACCGTGATCGGCGTGCTGGTCATGATGTTCATCATCAGCTGGCAGATGACTTTGGTCGCGCTGGTGATGGTCCCGGTGTCGTTCGCGATCATCAGCCTGGTCGTCAATGTTTCACAGAAATACTTCAAACAGCAGCAGGATTATCTCGGCCACCTGAACGGCCATATTGAAGAAATGTACGGCGGTCACGTGGTCATGAAAGCCTTCAACGGCGAACAAAAGAGCGTTGAACAGTTCGATGAGATCAACACCACGCTCTTTAGCTCGGCCTGGAAATCCCAATTCCTGTCCGGCTTGATGTTCCCGGTCACGAACTTTGTCGGCAACCTGGGCTACGTGGCCATCTGTATTTTGGGTGGCTACCTGGCCATCAAAGGTACCATTGCCATCGGCGACATCCAGGCCTTTGTCCAGTACGTACGCTCTTTTACGCAGCCGATCGCTCAGATAGCCAATATCTCCAACATCTTCCAGCAAACGGCCGCCTCCGCGGAGCGCGTCTTCCAATTCCTCGCCGAACCGGAGGAGGAACGCGAAACGACCGAACCGGTACAGCCTGGCTGCGGCGCCGGCCGTGTGGATTTCAAGAACGTCCACTTCGGCTACAGCCCGGACAAGATCATCATCAATGATTTCACCTTCTATGCCGAGCCCGGCCAGAAAATCGCCATCGTCGGCCCGACCGGCGCCGGCAAGACCACCATGGTCAAGCTGCTGATGCGCTTCTACGATGTCAACAGCGGCGCCATCCTGGTGGACGGCCACAACGTCAAGGAATATACGCGCGGCGACCTGCGCCGCATGTTCGGCATGGTGCTGCAGGATACCTGGCTTTACAACGGATCGATCATGGAAAACATCCGTTATGGCCGTTCGAATGCAACCGACCAGGAGGTTATCGATGCCGCCAAAGCCGCCCACGTGCATCATTTTGTCCGCACCCTGCCCGAAGGCTACAATATGGTGCTCAACGAAGAGACCACCAATATCTCGCAGGGCCAAATGCAATTGATGACGATTGCCCGCGCTATCCTGGCCAACCCACGGATGCTGATCCTGGATGAGGCCACCAGCTCGGTGGATACCCACACCGAGGTTTTGATCCAGAAGGCAATGGATACCCTGATGAAAGGACGCACCAGCTTCGTCATCGCCCACCGCCTGTCCACCATCCGCGACGCCGATTGGATCCTGGTCATGAATAACGGCGATATTGTCGAACAGGGCAAGCACGAGAAACTGCTGGCCAAAAAAGGCTTCTACGCCGAGCTTTATAACAGCCAGTTTGAAGGGAAAGAAATTTAGGCCCAAAGCAGTCTGCTTTCCTGTGATTAGAAGTTACAGGATAGTGAGAATGTTTCCGATTATTCGGGTGTGCGCGAGCCAGCGCACACCCGAATAATGGTATATTTCTCGAAATTGTGATTTACCGCTAATAATAAAATCCTTGTAACTACTCACCGCCCCGCCGCTGTTTACACCGGAAAATGAATATGGGCGGGGTGTTCGTCCCCGCTCATACTCATTTTCCGAAGGTGCAGGCGTACTCCCTGCGTGGGATTTCGGACCCAGGCTGAAAGCGTGGAGCGGTATCAGCCACAGTAAATACGAATCCTTTCCGATTCTTCGGTCATACATTGATATCTACCGGTACGGGAATTGCGTTGAAAGGAGACACGGTATGGCTGGTACCTTGACCATTACAGTAAACGAAAAGAAATATGAAGTACAGGCTGCGCCAGACACGCCCTTACTCTACGTTTTGCGAAATGAGCTGAACCTAAATGGTCCCCGCTTAGGGTGCGGCCTCGAACAGTGCGGCGCCTGCACCGTGCTCCTGGGAGCACGCGCGATCAGGTCCTGCAAGACGCCGGTCGCCGAAGCGACTCAGGGCCCGATCACCACGCTCGAAGGTCTTGGCACCGCGGAAGAACTGCATCCGATACAGCAAGCCTTTCTCGACGAACAGGCTGCGCAGTGCGGATACTGCACGAACGGCATGATCATGGTTGTAGCCCAGCTTATCGGAAAGAATCATCATCCCACGGATGATCAGATACGATCAGCCCTGGAAGAGAACCTTTGCAGGTGCGGCAGCCATCCGCGCATCCTGCGCGCCGCCCGACGCGCCGCGATGTTGATGTGGGGAGACGCCCATTAATGGCCGCGCGACGCAAGTCCTCCGGAAATGCTTCGGGGCGTGCAGAGGCCGCCTGGGGCAGCCGACCGACCGATCAGCTCGATGATTGGCTGGCCATTGAACCTGATGGCGCAGGTTACGGCCTTCAGCGGCAAGGTGGAACTTGGCACCGGTACCTTGACCGCCCTGGCACAAATCGTTGCGGAAGAACTGGATGTGCCAATGGAGCGCGTCCATATGGTGATGGGGGATACCCAGCGCACCCCGAACGAAGGATATACGGCGGGAAGCATGACGGTTCAGGCCAGCGGCAGTGCACTGCGTCTGGCTGCTGCGGAAGCACGTCGCTTCCTTCTTGAGATGGCGTCGAGCAAATTGGACGCGGCTATATCCGAACTCGTGATCGACAATGGAACTATTTCCATGCGTGGACACGCGGAGCGTAAGATCACGTACGCGGCGTTGATGGGGGGAAAACTGTTCCATAGAGCGGTCCCGGAGGATGGTCAAGTCAAGCCGCCTGATTCATATCGTCTCGTTGGCACTTCCATTGGTCGGGTCGATCTGCCGCTTAAGATAACAGGCCAGTCTGCCTTCATTCAGGACGTGCGCGTGCCCGGAATGCTGCATGCTCGCGTTGTGCGTCCGCCCAGCGTAAATGCCAAATTCATCTCCATGGATGAGGCCTCGGTGAAGAATGTGCCCGGCATCATCCGCATTTTCCGCCGCGGGAACTTTATTGGTGTCATTGCCGAACGCGAGGAGCAGGCCATCCTGGCGGCGAAAAGTCTCAAAGTGAATTGGGAAGAAGCACCGTCCCTGCCGCGCATGGCTGACCTTTACAAGCACTTGCGCGCCCTGCCGGCGCTGGAGCAGCCGCTGACCGATCCGGTCGATCTCGAGGCGGCTTTCGGCCGATCTGCGCAGCAATTTCACGCGGAGTATTTCCAGCCGTACCAGGCCCATGCTTCCATCGGCCCGTCGTGTGCGGTTGCCGACGTCCGAGGGAATGAGGTAACGGTCTGGGCCAGCACGCCGGGTCCTTACCCCTTGCGTGGCGCCCTGTCGCAGCTGCTTGACGTGCCGGAGGATAATATCCATCTCGTATTCGTTGAGGGCGCGGGTAGTTACGGCCAAAACGGTTCTGACGATGTCGCTGCGGATGCAGTCATCCTTTCGCAGGCAGTCGGCAAACCCGTGCGTGTCCAGTGGTCGCGCGAGGAAGAATTTGTTTGGGAACCGAAGGCCCCCGCCATGGTAATGGAGGTCCGCGCGGGCCTCGACGCAAAAGGAGATATCCTGGCCTGGGACTATCATGCATGGTCCCCCACGCATGTTGCACGTCCCAGAATGGCTGAACAGCTATTGGTCTACCAGCTCATGAATTCCAGGAAGGCGCCTGCTCCCCGGTTCTCATTCGGCGCTGAGAGAAATGCACGCACCAACTACACTTTCCCGAACCAGCGCGTTGTGATCCACTGGCTGGAAGAGTCCCCGCTGCGAGGCTCGTCTTTCCGCAGCCTGGGAGGGGCCGAGAACACTTTTGCCAATGAATCATTCATGGATGAGCTGGCCTTCGCCGCTCAACAGGACCCTGCGCAGTTCAGGCTCCGGTATCTGCAAGATTCGCGTTGCCGCGCCGTTCTGGAGGCTGCACTGGAAAAAGCGAACTGGGATACCCGCCCATCCCCACACCCAAAGCAGGAGGGGCTGGCTGAGGGTCGCGGCCTGGCTTTTGCCCGCTATGAAAACGATCAGGCCATCGTGGCGTGTGTTGCCTTTGTAAAAGTCGATACCGCTACCGGTATTGTGCGCGTCCCGCGAGTGGTGGTTGCGCATGACTGCGGATTGATCATCAATCCGGACGGCGTCAAAAATCAGATCGAGGGGAATATTGTCCAATCCTTGAGCCGTGCACTCAAAGAGGAGGTCAAGTTTGACGAGTTCCGCGTTACCAGCGTTGATTGGGAAACCTATCCGATCCTCAAGTTTTCGGAAGTGCCCGAGATCGACATTGTGCTCCTCAACCGCCCGGATCAGCCCGCGCTAGGAGCCGGCGAGCCCAGCCCAGGTTACCACCGCTGCGGCTGTGGCAAATGCCATCTTCGACGCGACCGGCGCCCGCCTTCGGCAGATCCCGTTTACGCCTGAACGCGTGAAGGCCGCACTGGACTGAGGATTTTGATTTTGGATTTACGATTTTAGATTGCAGATTGATGAGGGGAAATAGGGAGAGGGTTAGCGGCTCATGGGCTGTGCGGCCAACACCAGTAATTATAGGAATCATGACCACAGAAAAGTCAACTGGCTATCTCCAGAATTGGCAAACCATTTAAGGTAATGTTTAGGAGAATCAGGCAAACCAAGGTGGTAAGTCTGAGCGATTAACAGTCGGGCCCATACCCGCCCCAAAAGCGATATATCTACTAGCCTGACAATATTACATTCGAAGAGCTCCCTGATTTTTGAGGTATGGTGTGGGTGGTTACCCCACACCATACCTCAAAAATCGGTCATCTATTGAACAACCTAACATTGTCGAGCTAATCAGGGCAAATCATAGGGATTGCAGGGTCCGAAGCTCAGCGGCCTAAACTTGCCGTCGCGCCAAACAACCCGGCTCATTCTCTCGTGAAAAATGTGGTTTAGAAGGAGCGGGTGCCTACATATTCCTTACATCATTTTGTCACTGGGGGTTCACGCTCAACTTCTAGAATTGGCTTATCAAAGTAATCGGAGCGGAGATAAAAATGAAATCCCTAAAAACGAATTTTTGGCTCGATGCATTCATCTTTGCGGGTTCTCTGGCAGCGCTTCAGCCGCGTCTGACCGGTATTGCCATTCACGAATGGTTTGCCCTGGCAGCGGCTGCAACCCTGGTATTTCACGTGGTCCTACACTGGGATTGGGCAGTGGGAATAACTCGGACCTTTTTTCGCAATCTGTTTCACGTTTCCCGCCTGAATTATCTGGTGGATGCCTTGCTTTTTGTGATGTTCACGGTTGCAATTACGAGTGGTTTGGTGATTTCCAGGTTCGTCATGCCCACACTTGGGTTGCAGACCTTCTCAAGCCGGAGCTGGCTTGAAATTCACAATGCGTCGGCTAACCTGACGCTGCTGCTGGTGGCGCTGCACTTTTCATTGCACTGGTCGTGGGTTAAGAATACCTTCATTCGCCTGGTGGTGTCACCGTTCAAACCCCGCGAATTGAAGGACCGGCCTCAGCCTCAATCACTGCCCATTCCAATGAAAAGCGTCAAAGCCCAGTAACAAGAATCGAGACAAGTCATGCTCAAAATCACTCTGCGTTTTCTAGTCGTCACTTTGATCGCTGTTGCACTTGGGCTGCTGATCTACCATCTTAATCAGCCGGTCGGTACAGCATCCTTCGGAACGGGCATAAATAACTTCGGCAATTTCTCTCGAGATTTCGGCGGCGAGCACGGGTTCGGCGAAGGAGGCTTCAGCCTGACGCGTGGGCTGTTCGGGATCACCGGAAATTTGCTGGTGGTCGCGATGGTGACCGTTATTGTTGTTTCCATGCAGAAGATGTTTTCGCACAAGGCCGCGCCGGCCGGAACGTTTTGAGTTAGCTGACCAGCATCCACTTGGCATATCGCCCGTGGAGCCAGCCGATCGTGCGTACCAGATGCATATTTAATGTCAACAGAATGAAACCGCCGGCCGCCATTAAAATCAAAGCCCAATAAGGCAATAAGATCAGTTCCGCGCCCAGATCAATGACCGGAATATTCCAGAATATCTGAACAATCGGCGCGGCCATAACACTCAGAGCCACAGAGATCAAGGTAACATTCAAGGTGAAATATAGGATGCCGAGCGGCATCTGCAATACCATATACAGCATGGAAAGCCACGTGTGTTTATCCGTTACCAATGCTTTCAAACGCTCAAGCCATTTCAACCCCGATTGCGCAAATAGGGGACGTCGTGGCATTCGCTCGCCTAACAAAGCCTCCACCAGCCGTCCTTCGAGCAAAGCAAGCCCCTGCACTGAAAGCAGGAAGAGAATTGCGAAAGGCACGCCGATGATCAGGATCATAAGTGAAAGAGAAAGAGATGCACCGGTCACCGCCCAAGTGAAATAGATGATGCCTGTAACGAAGGTGATGAACATGAACAGCAGTGAACCCCAAGTGCGGGGATCAATGTAAACATTAAAGGCGGGGCCCCAAAAGGAAACCGGCTTTTCGCCCTGTTTCAAGGAAGGCGAAGTACGCCGCTCGATCTCGCGATAAGCCGAAGCCGTTTCTTCGGGCGTGCCATACCCTTCGATAATTGATTTCAAGGCATCGGATTCGCTTACGTCAGGCGTTTTTCCCCGTGCTGCTTCCAGCGCTGTGGACAAATGCTCCCTTGCATCGGCCAATGCGTCCTGGATGAGAGCGGCATCGCTCCCCTGCATTTCTCTTGTCAAAGCCTCGAGGAATTCTTCAATTGTATTGAACATGTCATCGCCCTTTCAAGTTTGCATCGACGAACTTTTTCATCTGCTTCCAAATTTCCAACCATTCAGCCAACGCTACGCGCCCGCTTTCGGTAATCTTGTAATACCTGCGGGGTGGACCCGAAACCGAAGGCTCGATCGTGCTCTCCAGCAAGCTGTTCTCCTCTAATGAGCGAAGCACTGGATACAATGTCCCCTGCTTCATCATCGGAACGTCGGGACCGCTTTCCTCGAGCATCTTTGCAATCTGGTAACCATACATTGACTTCTGACTTCGACTTAGTACGCTCAGTAGTACGAGCGACGAGGTTCCCGCATTGAGTTCTTTCTGGAATTTTTTGGTATGCGCGGCTGTTTCTGCCATCATATTCCCTTCGGTAGTATCAGGTTTATTGTATTAATAATCTGATAATAGTATAAAGTTGATAATATGTCAAGGAGGTTCACAGGTAATTTTTAACTTGTGAGTGGCTTTGACTCGTAACTACTCACCCTCCCCTTGTTGGTTTTCCCGAAAAATGAATATGGGCGGGTGTTCTGCCCCGCCCATATTCATTTTTCGAAAGCCGTAGGTGCAGGCGATCTCCCTGCAAAAGGTGTACTCCCTGCACGGGATCTCTTTTCCCCTTCCGTGATAACGGAAGGGGAAAAGCTTAAAGGTAGGTGAGTAGCTTGACAATGTCACATTCGAAGAGGCCCCCGATTTTTGGGGTATGGGGCGGGTGTTAACCCCGCCCCATACCCCAAAAATCGGACATCTATTGAATAATGTGACATTGTCAAAGTAGATACTTTGACTCTATATATCCTCCCTGCGGTCTGATTATTTAGAGCGACCGTGTTCAAATGTCGTAACTGCTCACCGTCCTATTGTTGTTTGGCCGAAGCGGAAGGACAACCCCCTACACGGAGATGCTCAACAAGGCGCAGAAGTATGTTGCATCAACAACGCTGAAGGAGCCACTCTCCTGGAGCAATTCCACGTTGCTCAAGGGCGGCCTAGAGCAGACCGCGGCCAAACTCAGGAGCACCCCGAACCAAGATCTTTTGGTGATGGGCAGCGGAGAGCTGATCCAGTCGCTGATGCAGTACAGCCTGGCCGACGAATACGTGCTCCCGCTTCTCTCCATTCCCAAATCCCGTGTTTATTCCCAAAGTGTGTGCGCCCTGATGCGTCACGCACATTCTTTAGCTTGCGTTTCGAACGTTTGTTCAGTACAATGGGAGTGGGTTCTCATCCTGTCATGAAAACATTGAAACCTTCCCCGCACCTCAAACTCTCCGAATCAACGATTCTCTATCCTCTGATCTCGGACATCGAATCTCGATTATTGCCCTCCAAAGTCTCTTATCCGAAAAGATCGGCGAACATCCGTCCAATCCGTGCTCTATTTCCGCAAGGCAGATCCAGACCCATTCGACCCTCGAAAAAATCAAGCATCTTCTACTCAATATTATTTGGACTTCCCTTCCCTGTGGGGAAGGCGAACCAGGAGACGGAGGTTAGTTCCCTGGCAACCACGGGAGGAATTGAACCTCAATTAAATCATTTGCAAACGGCCGCCGGAAGAATTAGAATCTGAATTGAACCAGATTCTTCCGGTTGGAGGAGGGGTCGAACCTGAGTCGAACCCGGCGGGAAACCCCGTAAATGATGCAATATTTTGCAGCCACACCCCGGATCAATTGCTGCAACGTCGACCCGCGTCCGAACATGGAAACTGGAACTTGGAACCTAAAACTTTTCCCCCCGGAGCATTCGACCTTGATTCGAACCGCTCGCGCGGTGCCGTAACTCTGCGCTTTTTGAGGTACATCTCTCTGCTTTGTGCTCGGGTTGGGAACAGGACGGAAGTTTTTCGGGGGCAGATTGGGCGTCTCGTCCGTGTAAGAATGCGGTTGCTGAGCAGGCGCGGTATTCATAATGGACTAAAATTGTAGGATAATTCATAGCTGGCAAGACAGTCGAAAATGACCCTCCGTTGGCAGACAGCCGCTAAAGGAATTTCCATGACGCTCAATTCACCCTATCTAAACCTGCTCAAGAACCGTATTAACCTGCGCCAAATACCCTTTAGCGAACGTGCCTCGCGTTTAATGGTCTTCCAATCTGACCATCACTTCACGATCAAGCTGGCAGAGCGCTGGTTCAAACTTGAGGGCCAACTCGCAGCTTATCGCGAGCGCCCGCCTCTCATCGATCATTGGAGTCTTACCGATGGTGACGGCAATCCGCTCGAAATCAGCCTGACTACTTATCCGCATCGCTTGGATTGCGCCACGCGGTTGGGTACTTTTTGCCTGACTTTCGTAGATGCCGAAACTCTGCTCCTTACATTGCCATCCTGCCAGTGCGGAATCAAATTTGACGCCAATTTGGATCATGTCCATCCCGACCGCCGTGGGGGCGTACTTAAGCTAACCGGCAATATCCGGCGTAATGTCGCATATACCACCGATGCCCGGGTCCTGAAGAATGAGGCCATTTCTATCGATGCAAGAAGCCAATCTGTTCAACTGCTGATTGATGCCTCGGACGGTAACAAAACCTTCCTACTGAACATCACGCCTCGCTTGGGATTCAATCGATATATCCCGAATCCTGCCGAGGCCATGGAACTCGCGGCCTGGCGCTGGCACGACTGGTTTTCGGCCGCGCCGCCGGTGGCAGACGAATTGCAGGCGCAATACTACTATGCCTGGTGGGTGATGCGCGCTGGCTTGATCTCCAGCCGTTTCTATACAACCCGCGAGGCCATGACTCCCTCTATGATCTACTACGTGGGCGTCTGGCAGTGGGATGCCTACTTCCACGCCCTGGCGTACCGGCACATTGAGAAGCATCTGGCGCAGGACCAGATCCGTATCATGCTCGATCACCAACGTGAAGATGGCATGATCCCGGATGCGATCCATGATGAAGGCACAGTAACCCACCTGAATATTCCGGTGGATGCTGACGTGACCAAGCCACCTTTGCTTGCCTGGTCGGCCTGGAAACTGTACGAAAAGGACGGCGACCGCGAGTTTCTAAATGAGATCTACGAACCGATTGTACGCTGCAACAGATGGTGGTACGAGAAGAGTGATTTGGATGGCAATGGCCTGTGTGAATACGGACATCCTTTTTCATCGGGCTTGGACGACAGCCCATTATGGGACGAGGGTATGCCGGTCGAATCGCCGGACTTGAATACCTATCTCTATCTTCAGCAAGAGGCGCTGGCCCGAATTGCCGCTGTGCTAGGCGAAAAGGACGACGCGCAGGCCTGGCAACAGGAGGCCTATGCCACGGCCCAGCGTATGCTGAAGTCCAGCTGGGACGAGGAGAGCGGCTTCTTCTGGGCGAAGCGCAATGGAGTACGTGTGAACGTCCGCACACCATTTAGCCTGTTCCCGCTTCTGACGGGACAACTGCCACCCGAAGTCTCGGCGCGGCTGGTGGCGCATCTTACCGACGAGCAGCAGTTCTGGCCGCGCTATCCTGTGCCCACCGTGGCTATGAATGATCCCAAGTACAACCCGAGCCAGATGTGGCGCGGGCCAACCTGGGTCAACGTGAATTATCTATTGATCGAGGGGTTGCAGCGTTCGGGATACCCCGACCTTGCCCGCGAACTTCGCCGCCGAACCCTGGAATTGATCTGCGGCCAGGATGATATCTATGAGTACTACAATCCTCAAACCGGAGAAAACCCTCCGATGGCCGCTTCGACGTTTGGCTGGTCATCCGCGGTGTTTATCGACCTGGCAATTCAGGCGGCACAAGAAGGGCCATCAGGATAAAGATTTTGCCAGTTGATGAACTGATCTATCAAGAGCCTCGCATTTTTGAATCGGAATACACAATGTTTTTGAAATTCTCCAAGCTATATATAGGGCGGCTACTTGTCGTATGCGCCATTGCTCTTCAAGCCTGCAGTTCTTCGCAGAAAATCGTATCTGCTACTGCTACAGAGGCGGCGCCGTTGCCGTCAGCGACTATAGCGGTTCCGACGGCCACGCCTTCGGCGATTCCTACAGCGACCATATTGTCGACGCGGACGCCCGAGGTAGTTACAGTGGCTGCAGCGAAAGGGAACCTTTTTATCCGGCGGGGCCCAGATCTGGGGTTCAATCCGATCTCCGTCCTTCTGGATGGACAGAGCGCAACGGCCCTGTCGCGCGATGTTCTCTCGAACTGGCTGCAGATTCCTGTTCCAGGACAATCCGATAAAATGGGCTGGGTTTCAATTCAATCGCATTATTCAGTTGTGAGCGGCGATGTGATGAGCCTGCCGGAGTTTACGCAGACTGAATGGCCCGTCTCTGCATCTTTACAAAATTGCACCCATCATCAAATGGAAGTTGACCCGCTGGGTATTCCCATACCATCAGTCGACAATTTCCCGGACAATGAAATCCTTATGAATCCGGGAACCTATATCATACGGGATACTGACGTGGAGGGCAGCCCGGTGGTTTCGGAAGTACAGCTGAGGGAAGGATCAGCAGTTGATGTCCGTACGGACGGTAATGGGGAGCGTAAAAAATGCCCGCTCCCGTAAGTTGTGCGAAGGACTTGAGCAAGAATACCTGAGCGGGCTGCAATTCAGCTTAAACCTAATCTATTCTTGCTGTCGTCTTGAATTTGTTATTCTTCTACAGCAACCGCTGTCTCATTAGGAGCGCCCCCGACTGTCGGAGCCGGACGATCGAGATATTGGTCCAGGAAGGATGGCGCTCCGGGATAGTCAACGTGCAACGCGTGATCGTAATCGCCAGCCACGGCAGGTGGTTCATAGCGCGTTGGTCGATGTATGCCGAACAACGCAAAGAAGCGGGCGATATAAGTCAATAAACCATAGCGATATTCCTGCATTCGGAGAGATTGCCATTCGACAATGGATGCCATGGCTCCCTGGACGCGGGCCTTGTCGCGTACTATCCGGTGGATTTGATTGGGCTCACGATGCCCCAGGGGAGAAAGAAGCATAAGGTGCGCGGCAGTCGCCAAGATTGTAAAGGAAACCAATACCGCCCAGCCTCCTTCCTGCCATTTCCCTACGAGTTGTCCGATAAATACAACAAACGCAAGAGCGGCAGCAAAGGACGCTGCAAAAGCACCCCACGTTCGCGTGCGGCCCGTATAATGTTCAAGGATATTTTTTCGTACAGCAAGCCCCATAACCATAATCGGCATGAATACACCCACTCCATAGAACGGGACCGCAACCGTTGTCTGTCCGTGCACCAGGAACATAATTATGATTGAAACCCCAAAGGTGATCGTCACGGAGCGCGTGAACGTGCCGCGCGGGTCGCGATATACAATGGCCTCCGGAATCTCGCCAATCGCCACGTCGCGCCATTCGGTAGCCTGCGCATCCTGAAAAGCAGTCATGGAAGCCGCTGCCAGCATGGCAACAGCCAAAATTTGGTAGGCCCAAAAGAGAATTACGCCGCCCGGGATTTCAGAAAAGCCAATGAAAGCCAGGTTACCGACCAGTGTACGTCCCAGGGTTCCGTCGAAAACATTGAACCGTATCGAGAAGTAAGTCAGAAAAAGAGTGGTGAGACCTCCATAGAAGAGGAAAGAGGTCTGCACAAAACGTCCGACCCCAGACTTTCCGCTGTAAAAGTCCCACAGTTTTTTCAGATGGGGCAAATGATTCTTGCCCCACGAAACCACAGAAACATCCTGATCGATAAAGAATTGAACGCCGTTAGAAACAGCCTCCAAGCCCGTGAGCGCAACCATGCCTTTCATGGAAGCAGTGAGCATATGCAGTAACGCTTGAGCGAGAGGGACGGCCGCCGTGGTTGTCGCGGCCGTTACAGGCGCCACACCTTTCCAATTTCGCGATCAGCAAGCCAATACCCATGGTGAGGCTCAGCAAGACGAATACGCCAAGCATGCTGAAAACAACGCGCGATGACTCCCCGCGCCCGCGGATCGTCAGGAACCATGTCACTGCGGCCAGGGCAGCGCCCAGGGCGAAATGCCATCCCCAATTGGCATCGTAAGCATTGATCACAGACAGAAGTTGGTCGCCGCCAGAAAGCGCGGAAACCACAATCGTGAGCACGTAATCCTGAATTAACGTAACGGCCACGACCAAACTCAGCGTGGGTTTAAGGTAGCGCATTGATGCAGTGTACGAGCCGCCGCCTTCGTTGAAAGGACCCAGCGAGTACATATACAGCAGGCCAAAGACGAAATTGGCAAAGGCGATGATCGTGACTGCGATATAACTGTATCTTTGTAACCCATAAGGATGAAGCGCGCTCATCATTTCGCCAGTGGCGTAGTAATACGAGGTAAAGTAGTCCACGCCAAACAGGGCAATCGCCGCCAGAACACCGATCTGTCCGGCGCCGTGAATGTGAGCGTCCTCCTGTTTCACCTTCGGCGCTGCGCGCAGTGAAATAACCACAACAATAATTAATAGACCAATGGAAAATAACATTGCAGGAACCTTCTCTTAAGTAATTTCAAATGGCTGACCGATTCGTTTCAGCAAATCGAGCAGATGGTTACGGGTGGAGGCGTTGAGGCGCATATCCTGGCTTACTTTTGTTTGCTCCCGACGCATCGCAAGTACAACGAACGCAGGGACAAACATGATCCGTCCGGCGGGAATGACATCTATCTTCATGATGTCAATGCGGAGCTCCTGATCGTTGAAATAGGGCAGGTTCAGGCTGAGGCCGCGGTTCAGACTGCCCGCGGCGGCGCGCTCCTTGATAAGGGTAATGATCTCTTTTGTTTGGTATATTGCCAACGCGCGCCCCTGATCGATCAATTGCCCCAGCATCCCGTTACGCTTCTTGATATATTCATCGTCTGCTGAAATGAAAGGTGCGAGCGCCACGGCGAGAAATATTACTTCCATAAATCTCTGCATGGACTTGATATGAGCTTTTGCCTCTTCCACAGACTTGACCAGCAAATCGCCATTCTCATCAAAAGCCACCCATTGTGGTAGGAAGAATCTTCTGGCATAAGGGACAAACGGAACCGGGTTGTCGCTGCATTCTTGTACCGATTTTGCTCCTTCAGCGTAGGTGCCGTCAGCAGTAGTGATCACTGGTTCCGGTTCGATGGGGCGATCTTCAAGAACGAAAGGTATCAGCTCTCCTTCATAGGTAAGGTTGTATGTTACGGTCCGCCCGGCGGGAAGCATTTCATGCACCAGGTGCATCACGGCGGCGCAACGAAGCAAACTCGTCGCGAAAGCAATGGCGGGGTCCGGCGATTGCTCCAACTCTGTTAGCGCGCGACGAACTTGTTTGTGAAGTTCAACCTTCCGCAAACGACTCATCAAATTTCCTGCAGAATAGGCACGGTGATTGGCCGGGATGGTTACCGGCGCGGGCCGATCCCCGTTTTCGAGGGGACAAACAATTCGGTCGGGAAGCGAAAAGCTGACCCGCGATCTTCGCTCAACGACGGCCTCGGCAATTTGTTTTCCCTGTACTTCCAGGTAACGCTGGATGAGGGCAGGTTGTGCGGAAATCCATGACCGCTGGAGTTTGTATTCCTCCGTCAGGCGGCCCGACAGTGATGGCTGGATTAACATTGTTTCTGACATTCTTTGCCTGTTCAAAAGTGAAGAATTGAGTCTCATGTTGAAAGCGAGTTCCAGATCAAAATAAGGGGAATCTCCATGAAAATACAGACATAAATCAAGGCGGTATGCCACGCATCCTGCGGCAACTGTAGTAGTTTCACTTCAACCCAGAAGAAAACGCCGATGATCGCCAGCGAGCCCAACCAGGAAAAGACCTGCGAAGGGAAAGTCGGCTTTGAATTCTTGATCGATCGGGCGCTCGCAAGAATGTAAACCGGAAGATCCAAACTGGAGCGTAAAATCTGATCCAAAGGTTTACGCATTAGTCCCACCTTGTGACCGGCATAACACGCTATTACATCCCCGAACTCCCTGACCTTATTGACCTGCCTTACCCAATCATTTCCGTATTCGATCAGGAAGTCGGTGGATACGTTGGCGTCTTTGATCAAGGCGGCCATGGTAATCAATTTACGCCGGAGTCTGGCCTTCCTCCTCAAAATCATCGAAAAGACATAGGAGCAAAACATTAAGTTGGAGCGATTGAGCAAGCTCCCAAATTCGATGCGACAGGTTGGGGCTGTCTATCTCTGAACGAGGGAAAAGGACAATTAGACGCCGGGGCCGCGATATATCCAAATGAGGGGCAGGAGAGACTGCCAAAGAAAAGAGCGATAATTTAGAACCGATTTTATTCATGTCGCCTTACCGATAGACCCATCCTAACCATCTCGCATAAAGGGGAGACAAAGAAAGGATCAGATCGCATAAAAAATAAATAAAAATGCCCCGGCGGGGGGCATTTTAAGAAAAACGTCACTATCCTATCAGTGACAAATATTACTCATCCGACATAAAGCGATAACCAATCCCCGGCTCGGTGAGGATGTATTGTGGGCGTTCCGGGTCGGCTTCGAGTTTCTTGCGGAGTTGGCGCATATAAACACGCAGGTATTCGGTGTGATCGGCATCGGCCGGGCCCCAAACATTGATGAGAATGCTTTGATGTGTGAGCACGCGCCCGTGATTTGTAGCAAGATAAGCGAGGAGTTTGTATTCGGTGCCGGTCAATTTGATTTCCTCCTCGCCGCGCCTGACAATGTGCCATACAAGGTCAATCGTGATCGACCCTGCTTTGACCTCCTTGCCGGGCGTGTCCTGTCGGCTGGTCGAATGACGCAGGGCAACCCGGACACGCGCCAATAATTCTTCAATCCCGAATGGCTTGGTCAGATAATCATCGGCGCCTTTATCGAGCGCAGCAACTTTATCGCGTTCGCTGTCGCGCACCGAGAGAATAATAATCGGGCGCTGAAACCACTCACGGAGGCGGGTGCAGACTTCCACACCATCCATGTCCGGCAGGCCCAAATCGAGGATGATGATATCCGGTTCGTTCGCTGCGGCGAGGGCAAGGCCTTCTTCGCCGCGACTCGCGGTCGTTACCCTAAATCCTTTTTCGGTAAGAATGGTGCGGATCGCGTGTTGAATTTTCGGTTCATCGTCGATCACAAGGATATGCGGCTCGTTGCTCATTCAGTCTGCGTATCCATAGGAAACTGCGGAGGCGAGGCGCCCTCCCACGTGAGAGGCAACGTGAAATTGAAGGCGAAACCGTCCCGAATATTCTCAGCCCATATGCTTCCGCCGTGCGCTTCGATAATCCCTTTGCAAATTGAAAGTCCAAGTCCGGTGCCGGTAACCCGGTCTGCAGCGGTGACGCGATAGAACTTGTCGAAAATACGTTCCAGATGTTCGGGCGGCACATGCGGTCCCTGGTTGCTGACCTGAACATGAACTGTATCCCCGGCGACATTCGCTCGAATATGGATCGCGGTATTGGCGGGCGCATACTTCAAGCTATTGCTCACCAAATTCGTGAAAACCTGTTCCATCTGAACGTAATCCACCGGCACAAATGGCAAACTCTCAGGTATATCAACTTCAAGTTTGTGCTCCTCGGTTGAATGCCGCATACGCACCAGCACGCTCCCCACGATTTCAGCCAAAATATTCCATTCGCGTTTTGGTTTGAGAGCACCGGATTCAATCCGAGACATATCGAGCAGATTTCCAACCAACATGTTCAAATGGTCCGCTTCATCGTCGATGGCAGCAATCAATTCGGCGCGCGCCGGCGAGTCCCAACTTACTTCCTTACCCCGCAAGCTGGATGCAGCAGCTTTGATGGTGGAAAGCGGCGTCCGGAGTTCGTGCGAAACGGAAGACAAGAGAATTGACTTCAGATGATCGCTCTCTTCGAGGACTTGTGCACGTGAACTCGGCTTGTGCGAGTTGGGCGCGTTCAAGTGCCAATCCGCCCTGGCTTGCGAAAGTTTCCAATAAGCGTACATCTCCTGCCGGGCCGGCAGACGCAGTCTTCCATAGAAGAATCTCCCCGAGAACGCCTCTGGCTGCCTGAATGGGGACAAAGAGCTCTGGGGGGCGATTGGGTGCCGCAGTGTCGGGCAAATGCAGAGAAAAATGCTCCGTATCCGTTATATTGATTTCCACATGCTCGCCCTGCGAGACCGCGTGTACCTGTCTGGCAAGGATCTGCGCAATGGAATGGTCGTTATGCAAGCCAGTCAGCGCGATGCTCAGTTCGTATAGCTGTGTAGCTTCTCGCTCACGGGCATTAGCCGCGACGAGACCACTTTGCATACGCCCAACCAGTTGACTCACCACGACAGCCACGACCAGAAAAACCACCAATATCACAACATCCGTGGGTCGATGAACGGCCAGGGTGTAATAAGGCGGAATAAAAAAATAGTTGATCGTGAGGAATGTAAGCAATGAGCAAGTGATGCCAGGGCCAAGCCCCCAAACCGCGGTAATTAAGCCGAGAGGGATCAAATACAGCAATGCTATCACTGTTGTGTCAAGGCCTTCTCTCAACGTATAGAAGACCGCCGTAACGGCAGCCATCAATCCGATGGCGAGCAGGTATTGAGCAGGGCGGGATATCCAGGATGAAATCCGCATACTTGAAGATTCATTATACTCTTTCGGGATTCGAGGCCACATGCGTTACATCAACCCAATCGTTTTAGCCAGGGTCTTACTTATTATCGGCGTTTTCGAGGATGCGTACAAAGGCCTGGAGATAGCTTGAGTCATGGCTCTGCTTTCGAAGCATCCAATACTCTGCTCCCCAAAAGAGGTACGCATACAGTGAGTTCTGTTGCCCGTACACGCTCATGCAAGCGTTATAGTTTGTGATGACATGTTCCGGTAAACAACTGTACATTGCCTGGTGACCCGGGTTGGGTGGCGTAGTCAAAGTCTCCCAGGGCTCGGCCTGTCCTTCAGAAATCATCAGTTTTTTCCCACTGGTGTTAGCCCAGTCTATCAATCTCTTTTGCCTACGTACCTGCCATGGACTCTGACCGCCGTCCAGGTAAAGTGTTTTGCCCCCAATGGGAGCGAGAGCGTGACGCGGATAATAGTCGATCCCGACCATATCTGCCAGACGCGCGGCCTGGGTAAGGGAATCTCCTTGATCGCGCGTCTGCCACCATTGGGAAATGCTTACCGGCAGCGAGGTCGGCAAAAAACCGTTCATCATCAGCGGCCGGGTCGAGTTCGGCTTTTCTCAGCGCTTCCACTTCCTGGTTCTATAAAGGCAGCATCCAAGCGCCAGGAATGCTCTACACCGAGCGGGTCTACTGCATCATGCTCAAGCTGCCAGGCGATGACATTCTTGCGTCCTTTATAGCGTTCAACGAGACGCGTGACGAAATCAATCGCCGCCTTCTGAAGGGACGGATATAAGGATGGCTTAACCAGACTATGCTCTCTGAAGGGACGCTTTAAATGATGCGAGGGGACAAAGAACTCGGGGTATCCAAAAGTTTTCAGCGGACCCACGCATAGAATAATCTGCTTCCCGGCTTTTTCGGCGGCTTCGATCTGCCAATCAAGCTCGGTCGTATGAAACGTCCCTGGTTCGGGTTCGATCCGATTCCAATAGGCACCCAGGCGAATAAGCTGAAACGGAAAGGCAAGCAGCGCTTGCAGGGTGGCGCGCTCATCCAAGCCAAAGACCGCGGCCTGGAGTGGACGAAAGCTGATACCCAACATGGTGGAGCGTCGCGGCGCGACAGGTATGTGCTGCCACGCGTCGGTCAGGGGTTGGAACGGCCGCTCCAGCCGAAACTCTGCCAATTTCAAGTATGCATTTCCTTTACTTGAGTTTAGAGTTCACTTCGACGAAAAATCTTAAGTACACGGATGCCGCGCTGAAAAATGCACCGGTAGTACAAAGTGCAAGCAGTGCAGGTGGATTTGATGGATTCTCACGGAAAATCCAGGGAAAGAAATCCGTGTCCAGAATATACTCCCTACTGTATCGAGGGCTGGAAGACACGGCGAAAGAGATCCGATTGCAGCAGCGCTTCCGGATCATAGCGTTGTTTGAGACCCAGGAAAGCATCAAGAGCTTCATCTCCAACGCTCTGGCGATATTGGGTGTTCGTCAGAAAATGGTCTTTTGCCAGGTAAAACCGGCCTCCTGCCTCGATCACGATTGCGATCATGTGCCGCAGCACCTGCTCTAACGTTCGGGCGATCTGATATGTGCGCTGATAATTTAATTCCAATGAAAAGCCGTCGACCTGATAACTAAGAAGAAAGGGGTCGGCTCGATGCTGCTTGATAATACACCAAATCGGAAAGCACCCTTGCTGCTGTGAGTAGCACAAGACTTTCTTGAATATATCTTTCGCATGCACTTTCGGAACAAAAGCGTGAAATGTCTCAACTCCCTCAGGAAACATGGTGTGGTATCCCGACAATACGGATGAGGGCCAAAAGGTATACGGGAACAGGGCGCGCTGTCTCCTGTTGCTGTTTGGTTCATCTGCCCCCACCTATAATTGGCGCGATTTGCGAGTTGCACAATTGGCAGCAGCACCGGGCGGCCAAGACTTGCCGCAAGGCTGACGAGCGGCGCCTCCAGCCGGCCAAAAATGCCACGCGTTTCTACCGGGTAAGGCGGCGTGCCGCCATAGTTGCCCGTGGTTGCGCATGTCAAGATGCCACGCCCCAACTGATTTCCGCCAGCAAATCCGTCCAGCCAGGCTTCCATGAAATCGCTTCGCGGTTCTTCTTCGGCGAACAAGCTCAGGATGTCATGCAGAGAGGCGGCGGAATGCATCCGAACGTTGACGCTGCCGGAGGTGATCCGCTGAAGTTGAAGAGTAATCGAAGTGATGATGCCTAGTAATCCCATGCTTCCCACGAAGGCACGCAAGAGCTCCGAATCCCGCTCCGGCACCAGCGTGAGTAGCTCTCCAGTGATGAGGCTTACATTTAATGAGAGGATGTGAGCGCCAAACGGGCCATTTTTCCAGGCGTTCCTCCCGTTCACGTTCATTGCCACACAGCCGCCTATCGTGACATCCGGGGTGGAGGGGGAGACGAAAGGCCACCAACCATCTTTTGCAGCGGTCTGCACGACATCGCGAAGGGTTACTCCCGGCTCGACGCGCATAATGCCTTGCGCGGGATCCCAGGAGAGGATCTGGCGCATGAGAGTGACATCGAGGACCAGCCCACCAGTATTCAAGGCCGCATCGGTATAGCTGTGGCCGGCGCCGTGCGGGATCAACGTAAGGTGCTCCGTACGTGCGAAGGCCAGGACCCGGGCGATGTCAGTTTCACTATTTACTTTGTAGACAATGCACGAGGAGCGTGCAGACTTGCTCCAGTTCGTTAGCTTAGTCTGCACCCCTTGGTTAGTATCCATTGAATGAGATATTTTATAGCTAATTGGGGAAAAGAGGATTAGAGAAAAGAAAAGAAGAGGAGGGAAAAGCAGAGAATAGAGGAGTAGGGAATAGAAGAGAAAAGCAGAAAATAGAAGAGCAGAGAATAGAAGAGTCAGAGAGCAGGTAATTAGGGACCAGGTGATCAGGGATTGGGGAATTGGGACCGCTCCTCCCGGTTGCTTGTTCGACGTGCAGGCACGGCCACGTGCACCTTCGGTCATATCGTCGAACTGGGCACGGTGGTTTGCAAAAAGACTGTGCTTCGCGAAGGCCACCTTGCCTCCTTCGGTACTCGGTCGCCAAATGGCCGATCCTCGCTTGTGGCTCGTGGCAGCTTCGGCGATTCATATCGTCGAATGGGCGATTGTTGCTTGAGGCTCTCCCAAAAAAGCGCAGATTTACGGCAGTGCGCGAATTCGACTCTAATTCGACCCCTCCTCGGGCAAAAGTATCAGGTTTCAAGTTCCAGGTTCCCGGCGCCAGATTTGGCCTAATTAGACGCTGCCCGCGGTTACCCCGGATGATGTTACAAAATACTGCATCATTTACGGGGTTTCCCGCCGGGTTCGAATCAAGGTCGAATGCTTCCCGAGAAAAAAGTTCCAAGTTCCGGGTTTCAAGTTCCAGGTTCAAAGATCGGGGATGGGTTGAGAATGTGCTACTCCCCGCAATGGTATTTTTTTGCTCAAGCACAAGAGTTCTCACAGGTTGGGACTCGGCTTTGATCCATCTTGAGCTGCGGTTGCCGTGGATTGAAAAAAAAGTGTTCAATTGAGGTTCAATTCCTCCCGTGGTTGCCAAGAACCTAACCCTCGGCCCTTCGGGCGCGTTCCACACAGGGAACGTGAGTCCAAATAATATTGAGTAGAAAATACTTGATTTTTTCGAGGGTCGAATGGGTCTTGATACGACGGAAATACGCCGGCTACCGTTCGATACTCCCTGGGGGTGCGGTCGCACGGCAACGCTCGACCGCCGAGGTCGGTGAATTGGGAGCTTGGAAAATTGGCATGCCGGTTGATCGGAGATCGATATTGGAGGATAGAGAATTGTCGATCGGAAGCGTTTGAGGTGGGGGGAAGGTTTGAGTGTTTTCATGACAGGATGAGAACCCATTCTGATTATACTGAACATATGTTCTAACGTCAAGCAAAGATGAGACTACGGCATACACGGTTTGGAAAAAGCAGGCGATCTGGGGGGAGAGATATTCGATAATTCGTTATTGGGATTTGGAAAGGAAAGGTCTGAACCATGATTTTTGTGATTGAGTGGGCACTATGAGTGCTCCCATGGGCGAACGGGACACAGAATGCCAAGCCAGATTGACAGAAAGACGATGACGGTAAAGTGAAAGAGAGGGTGGTGGGCAGGGTTTGAGATACCTGCAAATTAAGTAGGGAGGGAATCGAACCGGGGTTTTGACATCAAGGCTGAAACATTACATGCTTTCAGCACCTTCTTAATATGATGAACATCATTGCGCCCCGCCGATAAAGAACAGTAAAATGAGTAACATTGTGTAATTAGGCGCAAATTGTATATTCCCAGCCTTTTAAACCACCCATGATCATTATTTATTTTATCAGCGGTCTCTGTTTCGGGGGATTGGGCCTGGCCGCTTATCTGCAGCTTAGGCAGGGTGGAGATTTTGCGCTGAGCAAACAACTTCCCTGGTTAGCAGCATTTGGATTTGTAAGCGGCGCTACCAGTTGGATTGACATGTTCCTGGCCAGCGGGAGTATCCAGGAATACACCCAGCTGCTCCCTGTATTGAGGATGATCACCCAGCCTCTAAGTGGGCTATTGCTGATAATATTTGCCTGGGGAATCTTGAAAGGCCCGGGACCCTTGCCGGCCTGGGTCATTTTTCTGCCAGGGGTTCTGATCGTTCCTGTGGCTTATGTTATTACATATGCCACCACAACCTTCATTACGCCCTCACCAATTGAAATCCCAATCGATATTTGGTCCCGCTACCTTTTGTATTTGCCCGGGAGCATCCTGGCGGGTGTTGGCTTCGTGCGCCAGTGGCACCATCAGCGCAAGCTTGGCTTTTATGACGTCTCCAACCTAATGCTGGGCGCCGGGTTGGCTTTCCTGTTCGAGGCCGTTGTATTGGGATTGATCGTGCCGGCCGCGCCGTATGGCCCGGCCTCCTATTACAATTACAACCGTACCATTAATAATGCTTTTATGGGGGAGCAATCAGCTATTTACCCGGCGAATGCGTTGATCGGCTGGTTGGATTATCAAAGTGTTTTAAATACTACAGGTATGTCCATAGAGATCTGGCGATTGTTATCGGCCCTGATCGTGACCTTTTTCGTAGTTAAGGCCCTGGATGTCTTTGAAGCCAGCCGCAAACAGCGACTGTCTGCCTTACAGGGGGAGCGGGATCAGGCCCAACAAACGGCCTTCGAGGCTCAAATCGCGGCACGGCACACGGCTGAAAGTTGGACGGGGGCGCTGGTCAGCACCAGCCGCCGCATTGCAGAATTGGAGCATGTGGACGATATCCTGCTTTATATCGTTGGAAATACCAGGCAACTGCTACGTGCGGATTTTGTCGGGCTGGCGATCATCAACCAGGAAAATTCGACACTGGAACTGAAGTGTTATGCCAATGCTGAGATGACAGAACTTATAGGTGATGCGTCGTTCGAGGTAGTAAACTCCGAGATCCAGCGGGCCGTCAACGATTCTTGTTCATACCGTTCACAGGAGGGGGAGCAGCCCAAAGAATTCAAGGATGTCTGCTTTTGTCCTTCACGCGAAGCCAGGGCGATTGCCGCCGTTCCACTGCGGTTGGAGAATACAACCATTGGAGCAATATGGATCGCGCGCTCCGACGATGAACAGTTCTCCGAGACAGATTTGATCTGGCTCGACAGTATGGCCGACCAAATCGTGATTGCGATTCAACATGGACTGATGACATCCCAACTCCAATCGCTTTCGATTGTGGAGGAACGGTCGCGCATAGCCCGTGAAATGCATGACGGCCTGGCCCAGGTGTTGGGTTATCTGAACCTGGAAGTTCAGACACTCAAGTCTTTGCTGAAACAGAGAAAGCCGGAACAGCTGGAAATTGAATTGGGACAAATGCGCCAAGCTATCAACGTTGCCAACGCGGATGTCCGGGAGAATATCCTCAGCCTGCGCACAACGCTTGCCGACGACAGAGGTTTGATCTCGGCCGTAGATGAGTACCTTGCAGAGTTTGGAATTCAAACCGGGATCGAAACACAGTTTTCGAACCAAATCGCGGCGGACCTGGAACTCTCATCGATTGCCGAAGTGCAATTGGTTTGTATATTACAGGAGGCCCTTACGAACGTCCGCAAACATGCCGAGGCGAGCCGTGTTGCAGTGCAGATTACAGAGGAAAACCAAGGGAGTACCAAGCAGGTGCTATTGAATATCAAAGATAATGGGATCGGCTTTAAGCCGGCTGGCTCAAAACGTAGTTTTGGCCTTAAGACCATGCAGGAGAGGGCGGAAAGTGTCGGCGGGAAACTTGTCATTAAACTCGATACGAGGAGAAGGCACACAGGTTGCATGCTATCTCCCGTGCTTGCAGCCGGAGAGAATTCAAAAGCAGAGCGTGGTAATTGGTGATTGAGGCCTTTCTTTTCCATATTGGCACGGAGTTGAGTTGAACCCATGAATTTACGTGAGTGGGCACTACCTGTTTACACGATCTTGCAGCAGCTGGCAGTTGGCGCGCTGCTTGTACTGTGGGTTATTCGAGCTGCAAGCAGGTCTAAATTCAATCCTACAGATATCGATCGAGTTAACCGTAACCCGATGCTGGTCATTGCCTTTACGGTTGGCATCGCCATGCTCGGCGCTCACCTTCATTTGAGCCGGCCTCTGCTTTCCTTTCTGGCGATATTGAACTTTAGATCGTCGTGGCTAAGCAGGGAAATCGTCTTTACAGTGATCTTCTTCCTTTCCCTCAGCAGCCTGTGGCTTTTGAGCCAAAGCAGCAATCCCCATCGTAGATTGATTTCGGCAGTTGGGTGGCTAGCGGTTGGCCTGGGACTTACCGTGATCTATTGCATGGGCCATATATACTTGTTGCCTACGCAGGTGGCCTGGAACTCGCCTACCACGATCATTTCATTCTATAACACGATGGTCCTGCTGGGTACCATGACCATTGCCTGCCTCCTGGTGCTGGATATGAAATTTGCCGAGATCCAAAAGTCGGGCGAACTGCCCATTCGTAACCAGGTCATCAGGGCATCCTTCCCCTGGTTAGCGATCATCGCCGCGGCGGCGGCTATCTTTGATGTGGCGATAAGTTTCTATCAGATGTACTATCTCCAGCATGGAAATGTTGTTGCGCAGACCAGCCTAAGATTGTTAATTGATCTTTACACGCCATTGCTTGTTATTCGTTTCATGCTTTTGTTTGTTGGGCCGGTTTGGATGGGTTACTCCATCTATCATATGTATAAAGGCAAATCCGGCCCTATACAATTGGCAACTCCGGTTTATATTTCCTGTTTACTTGTCCTGGCGGCAGAAATTATCGGACGGTTTCTTTTTTATGCCACCCACATTCGGATTGGTTTATAGCGACTTTGGAAGGTGAAAGATGACAATAAAAGTCCTCATTGCCGATGATCATCGGCTTTTCCGCCAGGGTTTAATCAGCCTGATGAAAACGCGAGGGGATCTAGTTGACGTAATTGGCGAAGCAGAAACAGGTGAGGAGGCGGTTCGCTTGGCTGAAGAATTGCACCCCGATGTGATCTTGATGGATATCTATATGCCTCAGGGAGATGGTCTTCAGGCAGCCAAGGAAATCCGCGCACGGTTGCCGAAGATCGCCATCGTGATGTTAACCTCATCGGAGAGAGATGGTCATCTGTACGAGGCTGTCCGGTTGGGGGTGTCCGGCTACTTGTTAAAAAGCCTAGATGCGACTGAATTGTTTAACTCATTGAGCAGGGTCGTTAACGGTGAAACTGCCATGACACCGGCTATGGCCGCAAGGCTTTTGAAAGGAGTGGCAAAGAGGCTGGCGGATGAAGACAAAGGCGAACAATCGCTGACGGAAAGGGAATTATTCGTGCTTCGCCTGGTATCCAGCGGGGCCAGTAATTCAGAGATTGCAGAAAAACTGTCTATTTCCGTCAACACGGTCAAGAGCCACTTGAAGAGCATCCTGGAAAAACTTCAACTGGAAAACCGCACCCAAGCAGCTACTTATGCGGTAAAAAAGGGATTGGTCACGCCCAGAGACAACAAATGACGTCTCACCCCACTTGGGTGAGACGAAATTGCTCCACAGGGGGATGCTTAGCAAGTCATGCGATGCTATCCTAATAGTGAAAAAATGCTCAATATAGAAGCTTATCGTCTATTTCACTGTCAGGAGGCAGTCATCGCAAACAACGAATTGTACCCAGTAGCAGCAAGTGGGCCTTTGGGCTCGACGCTTATGGCGTTTGTAAACATCCTTATCAAGAAGTTGGAGGAAAAGAATGACTGACAAAAGTTTCCTCACGAAAGCATCTAAATGATACTGTACTCACCCGACGCAGTTTCTTGAAATGGAGCGCTGCCCTCGGAGGAACTGCCGCATTGGCAGGCGGGATTGAACCACCGGTTTGAAAGCAGTCGAAGACAGCTATCCACAGACCCCATCGACGGAAAAATGGATTTCTGGGGCATGCTGGGGAAACTGCGGCGGCCGCTGTTTGAATATGGCCCTGGTGAAAGACGGCGTCGTCGTTCGCCAAAAGACGGATGATACGCATCCTGACAGCCCGGAATACCCACAGCAGCGAGGCTGCATTCGCGGCCGTTCGCAACGCCAACAGGTCTTTGGCGCGGACCGGATCAAATATCCCATGAAGCGCAAGAACTGGGCGCCAGGCGGTGGGAAAACGAGACTACAGGGTCAAGATGAATGGGTGCGCATCTCCTGGGATGAGGCTCTTGACAGCGTTGCCAGCGAAATCAAACGCATTAAAGAGACCTATGGTAATGCATCAATCATGAAGGGTGGATATAGCAACTCCTATACCAAAGGCTTATGCCGAACCCACCAAGATGCTCTGGGACTACGGTGGTCTCGTTCAGCCGTGGGGCATTACCTCCGCCGGTTCATGGCAAAATGCCGGACTGTTTGCACCGGCAGCGGATGCTATATTTACACGAATGATCGCTTTGACATTGCCAACGCGCAGCTGATTGTAATGTGGGGATTGAATTCGGCATGGAGCAGAGCCGGTAATCCAAACTACTATTTGCTTCAAGCCAAGAAGGCGGGCGCAAAGTTCATCTATATCGATCGATTCTATAACCCAACGGCACAAGTTCTGGCGGATGAATGGATTCCAATACGACCGGCAACGGATCCGGCATTGGCTTTGGGTATGGCGCATACCCTGATCACCGAAGACGACCCTACGAACAACCCCCTAATTGATTGGGATTTTCTCAGCAGGTGCACGGTCGGTTTTGATCGCGACCATATGCCTGAAGGGGCAGACCCACAAGAGAATTTCAAGGACTACGTCCTAGGTACTTATGACGGCCAACCGAAGACACCTGAATGGGCATCCCAAATCTGTGGGGTGCCGCCCGCAACAAATAAAAACTGGCGCGCGAAATCGCTTCCACTAAGAAGGTGGCATTCCAGACCGGATATTCTTCAGCTCGAGTGCATAATTCCAATTCGTGGCCACACCTTTTCATGACCCTCGGCTGGATGATGGGACATGTTGGACAATCAGGTAGGATGACCGAAGTCGGTAGAGATGTTGTTAACGGCGACGATCTATCACTATAGGCTCAGATGGATTACCAAAAGTATCCAACCCGCTCGGCGCAGCTGGCTCTAATTTACCCAAGGACGGGGATGGGGTTGTCAGGTTAAATTACTGCGGAATCCTGGCACGCAGTCCTAACCGGGAAGTACACACATGGGAAAGGCGACGTTAGGGATATTGACATCCGCATGATCTATCATGACAGTGGCGCCCAGAGTAAATCAGCGCTGTGGCATGACCGAAGGGATCGAGGCTCACCGAAAAGTTGAGTTTGTTGTGGCACAACACTTTAGCCTGAGCACCCAGGCGAAATACGCTGACATCGTCTTACCCGTAACCACACAGTGGGAACGTGACGGCATGCTCGCTGTTGAACGTGAATACGTGATCTTTGCCAGCAAGGTGACAGAACCGCTGTTCGAGGCGAAGCATGATCGCTGGGTTGCAGAAGAACTGGCAAAAAGATTGGGAGTCAATTCAACAGCGATCTGGCCGATCTCTGAGAAACAAATGCTCTTCAACCAAATTTCCGGATCAACAGTGATCAATCAGGCAGGTACCGATTTTGAAACGCTGGTAACTATCACCCCGGACGATATTGCAGAATGGGGAGTGGATGGTGCGCCGCAAACGGGCCGGATACCCCTCAAGGAATTCCAGGAGAAGGGCATCTATCAGGTAAAAGTGGCCCCGAACGACCAATACAGCTACATTGCCTTCAAAGATTTCAGAGAAGATCCGGAAGGTCATCCTGTTGGCACCGCCAGCGGTAAATTCGAGATCTATTGCCAAAAGTATGCTGACTACATCGACAAAATTGGTTTTACGACGATCCGGCCAATCCCAACTTACGATCCTCCGATCGAAGGGTATGAAGCTACCTTCTCCGATTGGGATGGCAAGAAAAAAGGTGATTTCCCACTACAACTTTACACCATTCACTACATGCGACGCAGCCATTCCGCGTACGATAACATACAACAACTGCGGGAAGCTTTTCCGGAAGAGTTTTTCATGAACCCTCTGGACACGGCTCGCGAGGCATCAAACATGGCGATACGGTGCTTATTACGAGCCGCCATGGAAAGGTGCTGCGACCCGCTTCTGTAACCGAAAGGATGACCCCGGGAGTAACAACCTTGGGCGAAGGTGCGTGGGCGGATGTTGATGAGAGTACCGGCATTGATCATGCTGGAGCCACGAATACCTTGAGCGGCCAAATACCCACTGGACAAGGATATCAAGGTTGGAACTCAGAGAATGTCCAAGTCGAGAAGTGGAACGGCACACCCCTTCAGCCTGACAAGAATTGGCCTCAGCGAATCCCGATAAAGGAGGCGTAACCATGACCAAACAATATGCTTTCTACTTTAATGCAAGCGAATGCATTGGCTGTAAGGCTTGTCAGGTAGCCTGCAAGGATAAGAATAACCTCCCAATCGGCACGTTATTCCGACGTGTCTTCCACTATGGCGGGGGCAGTTGGGTGGCTGATGAAAACGGTTTTCAAGTTCCCAATAATGTCTTTGCTTACTCTGTCTCGACAGCTTGTCAGCACTGCCGGAAACCCAGTTGCCTGGAAGTATGCCCGGCCGGGCGATCAGCAAGGGAGAGAACGGTATTGTCGTGATCGATGCAAATAAATGCATCGGCTGCCGTTACTGCGAATGGGCCTGCCCGTATGGCGCCCCGCAGTTTAACGAAGATCTCGGCGTGATGACGAAGTGCAATTTCTGCGCAGACCTTTTGGCACAGGGTTAAAACCCGGCCTGCGTGGATGCTTGCCCGATGCGGTGTTTGGAAGCTGGTGAATTGTCGGACCTTCAGGCCAAACATGGTCAAGCCAACACGATAGAGCCGTTACCTGTAGCCAATATCACTAACCCCTCTTTGGTGATAACGCCTCATAAGAACAGCCAAAAGAGTGGAAGCGGTACCGGACATGTTCTAAATCTGCCGGAGGAGGTGTGAAATGGATTTACGCGATTGGGCTCTGATAATTTTTACGATCCTCATGCAGATGGCAGTTGGGTCGCTCCTGGTTTTACAGGTGATCCATTATTATGTTAGCCGGAAGGCGAGTGCGGAAGAGGCCGATCAGTTGATCAATTTGGCTTCGCTGGCACTGGTGCCGGTGGTCGGCGTGGCTTTGCTGGCTTCCCTGTTTCACCTTGGGAATCCGATCAATGCGCCGCGAGCGATCATTCACCTCGCCACCTCCTGGTTGAGCCGTGAAGTCCTGTGCTCGGTGATCTTTAGCGGTCTGGTTGTGGTGTTTGCCTTCCTGCAATGGCGCAGGCTGGGTTCAGGGGCTTTACGCGAGGCTCTCGGATGGATCACTTCGCTGCTTGGCCTGTTGCTGGTCTTCATCATGTCGAACGTATACACGTTCCCCACCCAGCCTGCCTGGGATACACCGGCGACACCGGTCTCGTTCTTTGTGACCACATTGCTGCTGGGCTGCCTGGCTGTGGGTGCTACCTTTGTTGCGGGCAATGTCAAAGTTCAAAGTGACCTGATGCGCCGCACCTGGCGCGGTCTGGCTGGGGTCTCGATCATCCTGCTGGGAATCGAATTTGCGGTACTGCCGATCTATGCAGTGTATCTGGCGACGGCAGGCTCGGCGGCTGTTGCAAGCGCCACAATCATGATCAACCCTTATGGCTGGGTTCTGGCGTTGAGGCTCATTCTGGCCTTCATTGGTGCAGGAGTATTCGGTACTTTACTGTACGAGAACGCCGGCAGCACGGGCAAGGAGAAGGCGCTGGGTTATCTGGCTTATAGTGCCTTTGGGCTGGTTTTGATTGCGGAAGTATTGGGACGCTTCCTGTTCTATGCTTCACAATTCAGGATCGGTATTTGAGCTAAGCAATTCTGAAGAGAAAATGCCAGGGGCAGGTAGTGATACCTGCCCCTGGCAATGTTTGTTAACATGCCGGCCCAAGCGGACTTGTGTAGACAGAAAACCCGTATCTATTCACGCACCTTTAGCTTTTCCCCTTCCGTTATCACGGAATGGGAAATGAGATTCCGAAAAATGAATATGGCCGGGGGAGAACACCCGCCCATATTCATTTTTCGGGGAAACCATTAACGGGACGGTGAGTAGTTACGAAAATCCATGTGCATCTAATATTACTTTTGGTATTTATATCCTTTCAAATATCACTTATGAACTTGTCATCATCCACTTGATGGAGGTGCGAGTAATTAAGGGATCGCGGAAAAATGGTTGATTTCTGTTGATATCGTCAAGAGTCACCTGAAGAGAGTTCAGGTGGAGAACGGACGCAGACGGCTGCCTATGCAGTAAGAGGGGATGGGTTATGGTCAGAAGTGACAAATGACCCTCACCCGCTAGGGTGAGGCAAGATTGCTCGAACGGGGGATGTCCAGCAAGTCATGCGATGCTATCCTAATAGTGAAAAAATGCTCAATATAGAAGCTCGTCATCTATTGTACGTTCAGGAGGCAACCCATCGCAAACCGAGAACTGTACCCAGTAGTAGCAAGTGGGCCTTTGGGCTCGACGCTTATGGCGCTTGTAAACATCCTTATCAAGAAGTTGGAGGAAAGGAATGACTGACAAAAGTTTCCTCACGAAAGCATTGAATGATACTGTACTTACCCGGCGCAGTTTTCTGAAATGGAGTGCGGCCTTGGGTGGTACGGCAGCGGTAGCAGGAGGGCTGAAATTCGGCCTGAAGGCGGCCGCGGCATCCGCTGCTCAGGATCCGGGACAATGGATTTCGGCGGCATGCTGGCATAACTGCGGCGGCCGCTGTTTGAACGTGGCCCTCGTGAAAGATGGTGTGGTCGTTCGCCAAAAGACGGATGATACGCACCCCGATAGCCCGGACTTTCCGCAGCAGCGTGGCTGCCAGCGTGGACGCTCGCAGCGCCACCAGGTCTTTGGCGCGGATCGGATCAAATATCCCATGAAGCGCAAGAACTGGGCGCCCGGCGGCGGCAATAAAGGATTACGCGGCAAAGACGAGTGGGTGCGCATCTCCTGGGATGAGGCGCTGGACATTGTTGCCAGTGAGATCAAGCGGATCAAGGAAAAATACGGTAACGAATCGATCCTTTCCGCCGGCGGAAGCGACATGCTTAACCTGTATGGCGGCGCAGTGCCAGTCTGGTGGACAAATTCAGGAGGCACCTGGCGTACAACCGGGCGCCTGGTCATGGGAGCACCGAGTGGTTACCCTGAATGCAATGACCGGATGGACCACCGGAACATCGACCTCTTCGTCCTGTGGGGCTGTAACCCAGCCTGGAGCAGTGGTGGGGAATCCCACCTACAATTTCTTACAGAGCAAGAAGCCGGGAGCCAGGTGCATCTTCATTGATCCAAACTATAATGATTTGATCTCCATCCTGGCGGATGAATCGATTCCCATCCGGCCCGGCACCGATCACGCCATGCTGCTCGGTATGGCATATACATTGATCATCGAGGATAATCCCGAGACCAAACCGCTGATTGATTGGGATTTTCTCAATCGTTGTACCGTTGGTTTCGACAGGGATCATATGCCGCAAGGCGCCGACCCCAATGAGAACCTCAAGGACTATATCCTGGGACTCGATGAAAATGGTAAACCAGCGCCTGCCGGCCACAAGAACTATCCTGCCAAGACACCGCAATGGGCATCCGAGATCTGTGGAGTGCCTGCGGGGCGCATCCGATCGCTGGCAATCGAAGTTGCCGAAACCAAAAATGTGGGCTTTGGCTCTTCGTCTTCCCCGGCGCGCGATCTTTAATGCAAATTCCCTGCCACAAATGTTTATGACCTTTGGCGCGATGACGGGCCATATGGGTCGGTCAGGGAGTTTCGCGATGGGTGGCAATTACAAACATACCAATTTCGGCGGCATGGCAGACGGACCTGTATTGGTAAAGCCGGGCGGTAGTGGCCTCAAGGGGGTTGCGAACCCGCTGGCGCCAGCAGCCCAGGTCTTCACTGTGCTGCCAATTATCCCCGGAACTCAACTCAACGATAACGAAGTGTGGGATGCCATTCTGACCGGTAAGTACACCGCGGGCTACAAAGACATCCGGGATATCAATATCCAGCTCATCTGCGACAGCGCGGAGGCCGCTACGCTCCAGACGTTTACTGGCATGAAGAAAGGTATCGACGCCTACCGCAAGGTTGAGTTTGTGTACGCCCATTCCCAGTTCCTGACGACCAAAGCAAAGTATGCCGATGTTGTGCTGCCCGTCACAACTGAGTGGGAAAAGTACGGGACCATCCTCACCGGCAATCGGGAAATGCTGATCTGGGCGAGCCAGGTGACCGAGCCACTCTTTGAAGCAAAGGATGACATCTGGATTGATACAGAGATCGGGAAACGACTTGGACTGGACCCCCAGAAAATCAATCCTATTCCGCTGAAACAGCAGATCTTTAATCAGATCGCCGGTACAAAGGTCATGAACGAGGATGGCAAAACGTACGAGACCTTAGTTACGATCACGGATGCGGACATCGCGGAGATGGGTGTGACCGGAAAAACACAGACTGGTCGAATTCCCATTAAAGAGTTCAAAGAGCGAGGTATCTACCAGGTACCAAGGAAATTTGAAGACGCCTATACGTATATCCCGCTCAAGGATTTCCGGAATGACCCGGAGGCGAATCCGATTCCTACTGCATCAGGCAAGATTGAGATCTACTGCCAGACTCTGTTGGACAAAATCAAGTCGTTTGGCTGGACTGAGGTTCGCGCAATCCCAACCTATAACCCACCCGTCGAGGGCTACGAGGCAACCTTTGCGGATTGGAACAACAAAGTCAAGGGTCCTTATCCCCTGCAAATGCACACTACCCATTATGCGAGACGTTCGCACACCGTCTTTGACAATATCCAGCAACTCAGACGTGCTTTCCCGCAAGAGTTCAGGATGAACCCGATAGATGCAGAAGCAAGAGGGATCAAGCATGGAGACACGGTGCTGATCACCAGCCGCCACGGCAAGAGCATCCGGCCTGTCTACGTTTCGGCGCGGGTGATGCCAGGCACCGTAGATCTGGCTCACGGAGCCTGGGTCGAGGTGGATGAGCAGACGGGAATTGACAAAGCCGGTGCCGACAACTACCTCGGCGGCGCTATCCCCACTGGACAGGGAACGGATAGTTATAACAGCTGTATCGTCCAGGTGGAAAAGTGGAATGGGAAGCCGCTTGAACCGGACTATACGTGGCCTCAGCGATCCCGATAAAGGAGGCATAAGCGATGGCTAAACAACTTGCTTTCTACTTCAATGCAAGCGCCTGTACAGGTTGTCATGTCTGCCAGGTTGCCTGCCAAGACAAGAACGGCCTGCCGTTCGCGACGCGTTGGCGTCGGGTATATCAGTATGGGGGTGGCGGTTGGATCCCCGATCCCAACGATAAGACCTTGATGCTGCCCAATGACGTCTTCGTCACCACCGTCTCAACGGCTTGCATGCATTGCCAGGATCCTATTTGCCTGAAAGTCTGTCCCGCTGCAGCGATCTCCAAGCGCGATGACGGCGTAGTGCTGATCGATCAATCCAAGTGTATCGGCTGTCGCTACTGCGAATGGGCCTGTCCTTATGGCGCGCCACAGTTCGATGAGAGTGCCGGCGTAATGACCAAATGCACCTTCTGCGAAGACCTGTTGGCGCAGGGTCAAAACCCGGCCTGCGTGGATGCCTGTGTGATGCGGGCCTTGAGCTTTGGTGAACTGGACGAGCTGCGTAAGGAATATGGTGACGTGGATGCGATTGAACCACTGCCGGTGGCAGAATACACTCATCCGTCCATTGTTATTACACCGAATAAGCACTCACAATTGAGTGGTACAGGCACGGGTGAGATCCTAAATCTGCCGGAGGAGGTGTGAAATGGATGTACGCGATTGGGCTCTGATAATATTTACGATCCTCATGCAGATGGCAGTTGGGTCGCTCCTGGTTTTACAGGTGATCCACTATTATGTGAGCCGGAAGGCGAGTGCGGAAGAAGCCGATCAGTTGATCAATTTGGCTTCGCTGGCGCTGGTGCCGGTGGTCGGCGTGGCTTTGCTGGCTTCCCTGTTCCATCTTGGGAATCCGATCAATGCACCGCGAGCGATCATTCACCTGGCCACCTCCTGGTTGAGCCGCGAAGTCCTGTGCTCGGTGATCTTTAGCGGTCTGGTTGTGGTGTTTGCCTTCCTGCATTGGCGCAGGCTGGGTTCAGCGGCCTTGCGCGAGGCTCTTGGATGGATCACTTCGCTGGTTGGCCTGTTGCTGGTCTTCATCATGTCGAACGTATACACGTTCCCCACCCAGCCTGCCTGGGATACACCGGCGACACCGGTCTCGTTCTTTGTGACCACTTTGTTGCTGGGTTGCCTGGCCGTGGGTGCTACCTTTGTTGCGAGCAATGCCAAAGTTCAAAGTGACCTGGTGCGCCGCGCCTGGCGGGTCTGGCTGGGGTCTCGATCATCCTGCTGGGAATCGAATTTGCGGTGCTGCCGATCTATGCAGTGTATCTGGCGACGGCCGGCTCGGCAGCTATAGCAAGCGCCACCGTCATGATCAACCCTTATGGCTGGGTTCTGGCCTTGAGGCTCATTCTGGCCTTCGTTGGTGCAGGAGTATTCGGTACTTTGCTGTACGAGACGGCCGGCAGCACGGGCAAAGAGAAGGCCCTGGGTTATCTGGCTTATGGTGCCTTTGGGCTGGTTTTGATTGCAGAAGTATTGGGACGTTTCCTGTTCTATGCATCACAATTCAGGATCGGTATCTGAGCTAAGCAATTCTGAAGACAATTGCCAGGGGCAGGTATTAATACCTGCCCCTGGCAATGTTTGTTAACCTGCCGGTCTGACCGGACTTGTATAGACAGAAAATCCATGCCCATCTAATATTACTTTTAGCACCTATATTATCTAACTTGTGACCCTAATCACTTTCTCTGCATTGTATTATTCTATATTAGCTAAGAAGTTAGGCTATCTGGTTTTGAGGAGAACATTAATGTCTGAAACAAGTGTGAGCACGCGTGGTACCGATTTGATGGGGGAGGCTTTACTGTTTGGCTTGCTTGGGAAAGCGCTTTATGAAGATCTTGATAAGACCTGGCTGGAGACTCTGGTTGGTGAAGGTGTGTTTGCTGAGGCCCCCTTTGGTGCGGAACGGACGGAAGTGCAGGTGGGGCTTGACTTCTTCAGCGATGGAGCGAGGCACAACGCGGTGTTATTTCTGAAGCCGAATTCGATGCTTTGAAACAGGATCAATTATATTTGTTTATAGGCACAGGTCACCGTGCTTGCTGCGGCCTGGGAATCCGTATATTTTAGCAAGGAACCGTTTTGATCTTTCAGGAACAGACACTGCAGGTGACGGCATGGTATTCCCGCTTTGGACTGCAGGCTGTCAACACTCCATAAAGAACCTGATGATCATATTGGCCTTGAATTGGATTTTGTGGCGCATCTGGCGACCTTAGCTTTGCAGGCCATCGATCAGAACAAAGATGGCAGGCTTGAAGAACCTGCTGCAGGCCCAACGTGATTTTCTTTCCGAACATTTGCTGCGCTGGGGACCCGCCTGGGCGAAGCTGGTCAAGAAGCATGCAGAAACGGATTTCTATCGCGGTCTGGCGCACTTGACAAACGGTGCGCTGCTGGCCGCGGCAGAACTCCTGAAGGTTGAAATGCCCAAAGAGGTAAAGATTTGAGCCTGCTTGATACAGCGGAACGGTTCGCCTCGATTGACCGTTCCATGGTTACGTTGGATAGTGCGACGCTGCCTGCATAGCCAGGATCGTTTTTCGGGCTGTGAGGCCTGTTTTGGCATCTGTCCCGTCAATGCGATCACACCGGGCAAGCCGCCTGTTTTGGATGCGGAGAAATGCCAGACCTGTCTCGCCTGTATCACTGTATGTCCGGTAGGGGCTTACTCTGCGGACGATGCAGTAACCCCGTTGTTGAATTCGATCACGCATCTTGAAGGGGAGCAGGTTGAATTGATCTGCGCCAAAAATGAGCAAGCCGATAAAGGCCTTCAGGCCTCCTCCATCGGAATACGGCTGCGAGGCTGCCTGGCCGGACTGGGTACCGGAACGTACCTGGCGCTGGCTGCCCTTGGACTAGAACACACCAGCTTGAGGACCGAGGCTTGCGCAGCTTGTGAGTGGGGCAAGCTACGTCCTGAAATCGAATCCCAGGTTAATCGCGCCGGCCATTTTCTTTCGGCCTGGAATAAGGCTGAGGCTTTTACCTGCGTTTCCACACTCGAGAACGCCGTGCAACGCCCCTTGTGGAATGCGGATAACCCTCCACTCTCGCGGCGCGACATGTTCCGCATGATCACGCGCCAGGGACAAGTGGCTCTTGCGCGCGCAATGGAAAACGGCCAGGTTCATTCGGGCCGACGCCCCGGACGTGACCGGCTGCGAGCAGTGAATGCGGTGGCACATCTACCTGAACATGAACAGGATCCCGATCTGTCTCCACTGGGTTTCGCTTCCGTAACCGTCACGGAAGCCTGCACGGCCTGCGGCGCGTGTGCACGGGCCTGCCCGACCGAGGCGCTGCGCTTTGAAAAAAACGAAGAAGAAACAACCTATAAACTAATGTTTTCGGCGCGTACTTGCATCGGCTGCGATCTATGTGTTCATGTGTGCCTGGCTGAGGCCGTGACCGTGGAGCATGAGCCGACATTTACGCAGATATTTGGCATAGAAGCATTGACTCTTCAAGAAGGTGAATTAGTAAAGTGCGAGCGATGCGGTACATTAATGGCGAAGCGAGGGCGCTGATCGCCTTTGCACGCTTTGCGAATTTCGGCGATCTCACCCATTTGGTTCAATGCTGCCACCGGGGTTCAAAAGAACCAAGCCGGAGGCTGTGGAGGTGAAGCGAATGATCTCCGATTTGGATACAGCCACGCTTGCCTCCATCCGGAATCCGGTGATGCGCTCTTACGCCGAGCAATATGCACGCATCTATCAAGATTTCATGGGACAAGTGCGCCAGATGGGGATGGAGTTCGAAGAACGGGATGATAGCCAGCAAGTCCGTGAGCGGATCGCAGCCCTAGGAAACAAGGGCGCAGTTGTTCGCAACGACGGCAAGAGCGTATATGTTAATCGCATTTCGCCCAGCTGCCTGGCGTGCCAGACGGCCGTGGGAAGCCATACGTTCTTTGTTTCACTAAAGTGCCACCGTAATTGTTTCTTCTGTTTCAACCCGAACCAGGAAGAGTTTGAATATTATCGAGGCCATACGCGCGATACGATAGCCGAGCTGGACACCCTGCGCTCAAGCGGAGACCAGGTTCAGCATCTGGCTTTGACCGGCGGCGAACCGCTGCTTTACAAAGAAGAGACCGTCCGTTTCTTCCAACACGCCCGCCAGAATTTCCCCAACGCTTTTACGCGCCTGTATACCTGCGGCGACCATCTCGATCGAGAGATATTGCAATCCTTCAAAGATGCGGGCATGAACGAGATCCGTTTCAGTATTCGGATCGAAGATACTGAAAATGCGCAGCGGCACACCTACGACCAAATTGCGCTGGCGCGCGAATATATTCCCAACGTGATGGTCGAGATGCCCGTACTGCCAGGAGCGCTGGATGAGATGAAGGCTGTACTGACCGAACTTGACCACCTGGGCGTATTCGGGATCAACCTGCTTGAATTTTGTTTTCCCTACCATAATGCCGAGGTATATCGGGAGCGCGGATATCGGATCAAAGCCAGACCTTTCCGTGTGCTCTATAACTACTGGTACGCAGGCGGATCTGCCTGTCGCAGGCAGCGAGACGACCTGCCTCGATCTGATCGATTTCGCTCTGGAGGCAGGGCTTAAGCTCGGCGTCCATTATTGTTCATTGGAGAACAAGCATACCGGGCAGATCTATCAACAGAACAAGGCGCGCCTGAATTCCAAGACCCTATACTTCTCAACGAGAGATTATTTCTTGAAATCGGCCAAGGTCTTTGGCGAGGATGTGGCGGACGTCCGGCAGCTCTTCGAGAAAAATAAGGTCAGCGATTTCCAATTGGATGAAGCCCGCTCCTCTCTTGAATTCCATGTCAGCAAGATCAAACTGTTGAATAAACTGAATCGTCCGGTGGAGGTAGGCATATCCACCCAGGTTCTGGAAGATCGCAACGGAGAAACGGTTTTACGCGAGCTAAAAGTGGATTTCACTACTCCACTGGCATTCAAACTATCAGACGTATAAGGAGTAAAAAATGTTTGGACTTGGAGCACCTGAGCTGATCATTATCCTGATCATCATCGTCCTGCTGTTTGGTGTGGGACGCATTGGCAAGATTGCCGGCGAGTTCGGCAAGGGCATACGTGAATTCCGCGAAGGCCTGTCCGGCAAAGATGACGAAAAAGCCGAGAGCAAGCCCGCCAAGGAAGATTAATCGAGAGAACTCTCGAGAACATCCATCGACTATTGTAAAGGAGCAAAACCATGTTAGACATCGGTACCCCTGAATTGATCATCATACTGGTGATCATCGTCCTGCTCTTCGGGGTTGGACGGATTGGCAAGATCGCAGGTGAATTAGGAAAGGGTGTTCGTGAATTCCGCGGCGGTTTAACCGGCAAGGATGAGCAGGATATAAGCATCAAGGCCGAAACCGCTGAGACTAAGGTTACGAAGGAATAAATGTCTTCTGTAGGTACTGAACCGGGCGTCCCTCAACCAGAAAAGCGCGGCTGGAGTGGTTACCTGCGCGCTTTTGGGCGCGCCCATCGCAAGGCCAGCGTTCAGCTTGAATCGTCGATGCCGCTGCTCCAACATCTGGATGAGCTGCGCCAGCGGATCTTCAGGGCGTTCCTGATCCTGGTGGTGACGACCGGAGCCAGCTTCATTTTTGCGCAGCCGATCATTGATTATCTGGCAGGGCCCATCGGCGGAACGAAAAAACTGGTCTCGATTGAGATCACCGAGAACATCGGGATCTTTATGAAGGTGTCGCTGCTGTGCGGCTTTGTATTTGCGATGCCATTCATTGTCTATGAGATCATGGCCTTCGTGATGCCCGGCCTCAAACGCAACGAGAAACTCTGGTTGATCCTGGTTGTGCCGTTTGGCGGCATCTTATTCGCGAGCGGCGTAGCTTTTACCTGGTTTGTGATGCTGCCTTCGGCGATCCCGTTCCTGACCAAGTTCATGAACATTACCACCCAGGTGAGGCCGGAAAACTATTTCGACTTCATCACACGATTAATGTTCTGGATCGGTATTTGCTTCGAGCTGCCATTGATCGTCATGTTCCTGGCAAAGCTGAAGTTCATTACGGCCAAGCAGCTGGCAAATGGCTGGCGATATGCTGTAGTGGGCATGGCGATTGTCGCGGCGGCAGTGACCCCAACGGTGGACCCCATCAATATGGGGCTGGTCATGGCGCCGCTGATGGGACTTTATTTGATCAGCATTCTGCTGGCCTGGATGGTTGCTAGAGGTTGATATGGATATTTTCGGTATTGGAACGAATGAACTGGTCGTTATCCTGCTGCTGGCCGCCGTAGTGCTTGGACCGGAGCGCCTGGCCCGCAGCGCTCGGGAGATCGGAAAATTAGTACGGGACGTAAAAGCCTACCTGGGTTCGTTCTCGGACGAGCTAAAGACAGAGCTTAATATCCTGGATGAACTAGACAAGGTAAAGAAGGACTTGAGAAAATAAGTACAGATTGGTTTAAACTACACCAACGCCGAAATGCTTCGCCGGGATGATCCGGACAGAGCGAGAAAAATAGAACGCAATAACAACAGCTGCCTTAGCGCGAATGCTCTGGCATTTAAATTGTTAAGACGACCCAGAAGCCTCGATAGGCATCAATAGTATTATTGGCCAATATAGATCAAAGAGCGTTTGACAGCTTAAACGCAGCAAGCCTATGCTCAAATATCCCGTTCTCTGAGGTATATAAAAACAACATGGTTGCTCCGTTACTCTCCACTAAATTCTACATCCCTCGGCCACGCAAGAACCTTGTCAAACGGCAACAGTTGCTGGACCGAATGGATGCGGGCATTAACAATAAGCTTATCCTGGTTTCAGCGCCGGCGGGCTATGGGAAAACGATGCTTCTTGCATCCTGGCTTGCCAGCCAGGAACTGCCAACGGCCTGGATTTCGGCTGATGCGGGAGATAACGATTTCTATCGATTTTTTACCTGCCTGTTGGAGGCGCTATACCGGAATACTCCCCCAATCGGAGAAACGCTGCTTCAGATGCTGCGATCGGGCATGCCCCCATCGCAAGATAACCTGGTGCCATTGTTCCTGAACGAGGTCTCGGCTTTGGCCAGCGACTGCATCCTGGCAATCGACGATTATCATCTGATCCATAACCCCGCGGTCCACTCGGCGTTCCGCCAGATCATCGAAAATTCCCCACGACAAATACATTTCATCGTCTGCAGCCGGACGGAGCTGCCATTTTCAGTTTCCAAGCTTCGATCCCAGGGTGACCTGCTGGAATTGACCCAAAAAGAGCTGAGCCTGACCCTGATCGAAAGCGCGCAGTATATGAACGTGGTAATGGGTTTGGGCTTGAAGGCCGACGATATTTCCATTTTGCAGGACCGCACCGAAGGCTGGTTCGCGGCTTTGCAGCTGGCAGCATTATCGTTACGCGACCAGGCAGACCCGACCGGCTTCATTCGGTCATTGAAGGGTAACCACCGTTTCATCGCAGACTACCTGGTGGATGAAGTCCTTTCGCATATCCCAGAAGACTTGCAGGATTTCCTGCTGCGTACTTCGATCTTAAGCCAGATGGAAGCTTCGCTGTGCAATTTCGCGCTGCAAATTGACAACAGCCAGGAGCTGCTGGTATCCCTGGATAAGAAGCGGCTGTTCACAATCCCCCTGGATGACAGCCGCCAGTGGTTCCGGTATCACCACCTGTTCAGTGAAATGCTGCATGCCCGGCTGGTTCACAGATCGCCCGAAATACTGGCAGGACTTTATCAACGCGCCGGAACCTGGCATGCCGAGCATGAAATGAAGGAAGACGCGGTTGACTATGCCCTGCATGGGAATGACTATTCCCGGGCCGCGGCCTTAATAAAGGACATTGGTTTAGGCCTGCTCTCCCAGGGCGGTTGGAACCGGCTGTTGAACTGGTATGTCCGAATCCCGGAAAGCGAGTTCCATGCACAGCCTGACCTGTGGTTGATCTATTTTATGACATTGATCAATACGGGATTGATCGCCGAGGCCGAAACAAAAATAGAAGAGATCTCCCTTATCGATCTTAAGACGTTGGACCTTCCCGATGAAGAATTGATGAGAGTGAGGGGAGACCTGGCCGGCGTTCAAGGAGTGATCAGCTTACACAGTAAAGCTGATCCTGTACTGGCCAAAGAATCGCTACAAGTGGCGCGAGATTGTTTAGCGGATGACCTGACTTTCCGCGGCTCCTTTGCCAACAATAACTATGCAGTCTGCTGCCTGCTGCTGGGAGAAATCGAAGAAGGCGCGGGAGATATTCGAGAAAAACGTTGCCTGGGGGAAGAAGAACGGATTATCGATGTCGATCGTGATGGGAACCAGTTACCTGGCCGAGACGATGGCAGCCACTGGAAATCTGTGGAGGGCCAATGAACTGTTCCAGGAAACGGTTCGATATGTCCACGAAGTGGGCCTGCAACAGGGGGCGGTTTTTTCCAAGGCCAACCTGGGCCTGGGAAGTCTCTATTATGAGTGGAACCAATTGGACCTGGCCTCGAACTCTCTTGCCGAGGGGATCCGCCTGGCTGAGCAGGGGGGATACCTCGACCAGTTATTACCGGGCTGCGCTGCGCTGGCACGCATTCAGAATATGCAAGGAGATGCGGCAGGCGTTCAGGGCACGATCCAAAGGGCGAGAATATTGGCCGAAAAATATGGGGATCCTCCCGCGGCGGTCTCGTTCATCAATGCCATTGAAGCCGATATGGCTCAACAACGAGGCGTTCTTTTTGTCGTGGATAACTGGCTTGCGTACCGCAAGCATCATTCCGCTGATACGACCAATTTCTTCTCGCAATACGAACAATTAACCCTGGCTCGCATATTGGCGGCAAAAGAAGATTACTCCTCCATGTGTGAAGTGATAAAACCCATGTGGGAGCTTGCACTTCGACAAGGACGTGTTAAGGCCGCAATTTCCTGTGATGTGATCATGGCCAAGTGCCTATTTATGAAGGGAGATCCGCTGCCTGCAAAGGCGATCCTTCAGAGGGCCTTGTTTAAAGCGGAACCCAACCATTTCGTGCGGTCATTTCTCGATGAAGGCGGTGTGGTTATCTCCATGATCAAGGAATTGTTGGCCTCCGAAACAGACCGAAAACAAGATCCTGAAGAATGCTCGACCGAGTACCTATACTTCCTGCTCGACGAGGCAGCCAGGGATACCCTGAAAGCTTCCACCAGCCGACCGCTGTCAAATGGCGTGGCGGGGTTGGTACCCGCTGACCAACCAGGAACTGCATATTTTGCACCTTCTGGAAGCCGGCTATCAAAACAAACAGATCGCCCAGGGGTTGAGCATCAGCTTGAATACTGTGAAGTATCACTTGAAGAACATCTATGGAAAGTTGGGGGTAATGAATCGGACACAGGCAGCCAGAATTGTCCGAAACGAAGAGCAATAACTACCCGCCAGATTTTCTCGAAACTACACGTTACCCACCCGGAAGGGTGGGGACTTTTTTTTTAAATGGACTAGTATAGGTATAAGCACCAGTCTCATTGGGCTTCTCACCTCTGAATTTGAGGAGTATTTGGAGCCTAGCCATCCATAAAGGTTTGTAGAGTAACACTGGCGCCGAAACTGTCGAAAAAGGTCAAGGTATTGAAAGATGACACCCAAGATACGGACAGGAGAGCAAAAGATGAGCGCGGATAGGATGCACAAAAATGATGAATTGGTTGCGGGGGCCAGGAGCCGAGCCGATGTATACAGCTTTTTGGCAACGTTAATGAACGAATGCCCTGATGCTGCCCTTGTCGGCAACCTGAGAGCGGCTGGCGGAGACTTTATCAGCAACCTGGCTGAAGAAGCTAACCTGACCGGTGAAGTAGCCCAAGGGTTCCGGGATATGGCAAAATTTGTAGAAGAGAGCAAAAGCCAGCCAGAGCAGGCAGTGCAGCAGGACCTGGCCGTGGATTGGACCCGGCTGTTCCGAGGTTTGAGCCCTGCGTACAGCCCAATGCCTCCGTATGAAGCCAGTTTTGTGGAGACCAACGATACCCCGATCCAACTGATCCAGGAAGTCAACCAGCTTTATCGGGTGAATGGCCTTGCAATGAGCAGCGATTACAGAGATCGCCCGGACTATATGGGCGTGGAGCTAAGCTTCCTGCAGCATCTCTGCGAGGCCGAAGCCCAGGCCTGGGAAGAAAACAAGCCTGACCTGGCCCGCTCATACCAAAAGACCGCACAGGAGTTCCTCAAGGGACATCTTGGTATGTGGGCAGACAAATTCATCACACCTGCGATGGATTTTGCCAAGACCAGTTTTTATCAGGGGTTCCTGCAGCTTTGCAAGGGGGTCGTTGCAGAGGCGATCAACTGAGACCGAGCGCACCGCGAAGCGGAAGCATGAGAAGGAGGTGTTGGGTAAACCTAAAGCCGCTGCAATGTGTGAAGCCGTAAATTGAGTTAGCACATTTGTTTGGAGGAACTATGCTTGAGAAGAATTTACTGAAAGCGAAGATGAACCGAAGAAGTTTCCTGAAACTTTCGGGCGTCACAGCTGCCGTAGGCATGCTAGGTGACAACCTGCTCGGCGGCAAACGCTCGAATCCGCTCAGCAAGGCGGTGGGAAAACTGGCGAAGCAGGACGGCTGGTATCCCGGTGTGTGCAAAATGTGCATGCAGGGTGACTGCCAGCAACGTGTCCACGTGGTGGACGGAGTAGTCGTCCAAGTGGTAGGAGATCCACGAGCGGTGCAGAATGCAGGCACGATGTGCCCACGTGGCAATTCCTCGATTGCGCAGATGTACAATCCCTGGCGGGCCAAGGCGCCCATGAAGCGCACCAACCCCAAAAAGGGCTTGAATGAAGATCCTAAGTTCGTGGAGGTCTCGTGGGATGAGGCTCTCAAGGCAGTCGCGGATCACCTGAAGCAGGTGAAGGCCGACGACCCACGTAAAGTGGTATTCGTCAGCGGCTTCGGTGTGAACAGCCCACTGCTCGCCAGCTTCGAGGCAGGCTTCGGGTCGCCTAACGATACACCCTCGCGCGGGCTCGGCTTGTGCCTATCACATTGCCTCACGCCAGACGCATACCAGAGGCCCCGACCAGGTCCCGGATCTTGACCGCGTGGAGTACATCCTCAACTACGGTCATACCCTCGGTCCGAATATCGCCGCCTCTTCCGGCAGCACGCGCCACATTATGAGTGCCCTTGTGGATCGCGGCGTCAAGATGGTCAACATCGATCCGCGCAGCGGCCCCGAGGCTTCCAAGATGGATTGGGTTCCGATCCGGCCTGGCACTGAGACGATCGTCTCCCCGAATGTTGCAAGTGCTTTGGCGACGGTGCTGGCGTTTTTCGAGGCATTGGCCGCTTCCGTAGCGATGCTCGAAGTCGTGTGCGTCTGATCATTGATGTTGTGCGAGACCCATTCGACGGTCTCGGCAAGTTTGGTGATGGCGACACCGGTACCGGTAATCTCCTCGACGGAATGCCGCGTCGCTTCTTGGATTTTGCCAATCTGCGCACTGACTTCCTGCGTTGCCTTCGACGTTTGCATTGCCAGCGATTTCACTTCGCTGGCGACGACCGCGAATCCCTTGCCGGCCTCGCCAGCTCGCGCCGCCTCGATGGTCGCATTCAGCGCCAGGAGGTTCGTTTGCGCCGCGATCCTGGAAATCAGGCCAACGACCGAGCCCACTTTTTCCGCCGCGTCGGAAAGCGATCTGATTGTCTCATTGGTTTGCACAGCGCGCGCCACCGCCTTTTCAGCTCCCTTTGCTCCGTCCAAGGCCTGCGCGCTGATGTTGCCAAGCGACGAACTCAATTTCTCGACCGCTGCCGCTATGGTGGAAACGTTCATCGCCGTACTGAGGGCTGCTTCGGTCGCGGCGCTTGATTTTTCCGAGGCGCTGCCGGCGAGGCGCGAGAGCTTGGCGGCGTTGTCACTGAACGAGTGCTCCGCGTCGCTGACGAAGGAGCGCACGCTCTTGACCGCCTCATCAAAATCTTTGATTGCGCCACTGAGCTCGTTGCCGCGTTTTTTCGCCGCCCGCACTCGCGCCGAATAGTGCAGAACCATGGCATTGGCAGCATCCAACGTCAGCACGCGGTGCGCGACGTCGGTGAGTTGAAGGGCTTTGCGGCGTGGAAGCCAAAATCGCCGCTGCAGCTCGCGGCTGAAATTGGTTAGAATGGACTGGGCGATCGTGCCGCGCGTCCGCATGTCGGCGGCCAGCCCGATTTCGATTTCGACACGTTCCAGTGCATCCTCGACAAATTTCTCGTCGAACGGATTTAGAAAGAGCCGGGAGGTGTAATGGATGACGAGCCGGCGCCATTCTTCTGCGGTCTTTTTCAAGGACTCTTCGTAAAAGGGCGTAAATTTCAGAATCTTGGCGAAGTGCCGGTCGCAAATCGTGTCCATCATCGGCCCAAGATGGCGCCACACCTCGGCGCGAAGCGCGAGCGCTTCGTCGTCGATTTCGTACATCTGTAGGCCGACTAGGTACGGGGCCGGGATGGGCATGCAGCTTCCTGCCGTGCCGGCAAATCTGGATGCTGGTGGTTTCTTTTTAGTAAACCAAGGGGTTACTAGCTCCACAGCTTGCTTGGATTATATGAATAAGTGCGGGATTGACTCGGCATGCGCATGCAGCCGCGGGGGTAGTCGGCTACGCACTGACTGCCTTGTTTGCCCTGAAGTTGTGCCAAGCTTCCGGCACTCGGCGGGCGTTTCCCGAAGCCGACGGGCATCGATGGCTTCATATGGCGTGAGTGCGAAGTGGCAGAATGTCCGTTGTTATGGTCACTGTGGGTCATCCGCGTTCATTTCGGCGTGCACCGCCACTTCCGATTTAAACCCAACAGCAGAAGTATCGCTGCGTTGCGGCGAACCGGCGTTCCGAGCCCAACGAACGAAACCGCTCTCGCGGTAGAGCGCTGCGCGCCAGGTGGTGCCTGAGACTGATGGGATCGCGGTAACGAGACGGCTCGTCCTGTCTGAAGATCGGGGGTCAACAACCTCGGTTCAGACAGGAGTATCCCATGACCGATGAGTGCATCAGCCTGCTGCGGCAGCGCATGATCGAAGACATGTCGTTGCGTAATTTCGGTGAGAAGACGCAGAAGGACTACATCCGGGCAGTCAAGAATCTCACGATCTTCCTTCAGCGATCGCCGGACACCGCGTCCAATGAGGACCTGCGGCTTTTCCAGTTGCATCTCACCGCGAACCGCGTCGGCGCGTCGACCATCAACGTTACGGTTACGGCGCTGCGCTTCTTCTTCACCGTTACGCTCGATCGGACCGACGTCATCAAACACCTGACGTTCGTCCCGGAGCCGCGCAAGATTCCCTGTCATTCTCAGCCCCGAGGAGGTGGCGCGCTTTCTGGAGGCGGCGCCCGGCGTCAAGTACAAGGCCGCGTTCAGCGTTGCCTATGGGGCGGGCCTGCGCGTGTCCGAAGTCGCCGCACTGAAGGTGTCCGACATCGACAGCGAGCGCATGATGTTGCGCGTCGAGCAAGGCAAAGGCCGCAAGGATCGCTACGCGATGCTCTCGCCTGTGTTGCTGGAGCTTCTACGCGACTGGTGGCGCATCGCACAACCCAACAGGCAGAATGTCCATGGCCGCGATCTGCGTTGCGGCGAACCGGCGTTCCGAGCTACCAACGAACGAAACCGCTCTCGCGGTAGAGCGCTGCGCGCCAGGTGGTGCCTGAGACTCATGGGATCGCGGTAACGAGACGGCTCGTCCTGTCTGAGGATCGGGGGTTAGCAACCTCGGTTCAGACAGGAGTATCCCATGACCGATGAGTGCATCAGCCTGCTGCGGCAGCGCATGATCGAAGACATGTCGTTGCGTAATTTCGGTGAGAAGACGCAGAAGGACTACATCCGGGCAGTCAAGAATCTCACGATCTTCCTGCAGCGATCGCCGGACACCGCGTCCAATGAGGACCTGCGGCTTTTCCAGTTGCATCTCACCGCGAACCGCGTCGGCGCGTCGACCATCAACGGTACGGTTACGGCGCTGCGGTTCTTCTTCACCGTTACGCTCGATCGGACCGACGTCATCAAACACCTGACGTTCGTCCCGGAGCCGCGGAAGATTCCCGTCATTCTCAGCCCCGAGGAGGTGGCGCGCTTTCTGGAGGCGGCGCCCGGCGTCAAGTACAAGGCCGCGTTCAGCGTTGCCTATGGGGCGGGCCTGCGCGTGTCTGAAGTCGCCGCACTGAAGGTGTCCGACATCGACAGTGAGCGCATGATGTTGCGCGTCGAGCAAGGCAAAGGCCGCAAGGATCGCTACGCGATGCTGTCGCCTGTGCTGCTGGAGCTTCTACGCGACTGGTGGCGCATCGCACACCCCAAGGCGTGGCTGTTCACGGGCCAGGATCCGTTGCAGCCAATATCGACACGCCAACTCAACCGCGCCTGCCATGCGGCGGCACACATGGCAGAGATCACCAAACGCGTGTCGCCGCACACGCTTCGACATAGTTTTGCAACCCACCTTCTGGAGCAGAACGTCGACATTCGGGTGATCCAAGTTTTGCTCGGGCATTCGAAATTGGAGACGACGGCGCTCTATACGCGCATCGCCACCAATACCATCCGCGCGGTCATGAGCCCGTTGGAGCGCCTCAGTCTGAAGCCCGAAAAGGACGAACCGCCCGCCTAGCGCGGAGGTCCCGTGCCCCGTCCGGCGCTGGAGGTCGCGGACATTTTCCGCGACTATGGGGCGGCTTGGCGTCAAGCCAATGCCGGCCATGTGAGCCTCGGCCAACTCAAGGTGATGTCGGCGATCGAGAGCTGCCGCACCGCAGCCCTCGGCGGCCATGTCGCGCGCTGTGAGGACTGCGCCTATACGACGATCGCCTACAACTCCTGCCGCAATCGGCACTGCCCAAAATGCCAGGGTGCAGCGGCCAAGCAATGGCTGGCCGAACGCCAGGCCGACCTGTTGGCGGTGCCGTATTATCACATCGTGTTCACGATGCCGGCGGCGATCGCCGACATCGCCTACCAGAACAAGGCCGTGGTCTATGATCTCTTGTTCAAGGCTTCGGCCGAGACCATGCTGACGATCGCAAGCGATCCCAAGCATCTGGGCGCCCGCATCGGCATTACATCAGTCCTGCACACCTGGGGCTCGACGCTCACCCACCATCCCCATGTCCACATGATCGTGCCGGGCGGCGGCATCGCGCTCGACGGCTCACGGTGGGTGTCGTGCCGGTCCCGGTTCTTTCTGCCGTGGCGCGTGCTGGCAAAACTATTCCGCCGGCTGATGCTGGAAAAGCTCGTCGCTGCACATGCCGCCGGTCAATTGCAGTTCTTCGGCCAGCATAGTCAGCTCGCCGAGCGAGCTGCCTTCATCGCCTTGCTGGCGCCACTGCGCAAGATCAGATGGTACGTCTACGGCAAACGCCCCTTCGCCGGACCCGAGGCGGTATTGGCGTATCTGGCCCGCTACACCCATCGCGTCGCCATCGCCAACAGCCGGCTGATCGCGTTCGACAAAAACACTGTCAGCTTCAAATACAAGGACTATCGGCTCGAAGGCCCCGATCGCTACAA
>CAVUHJ010000008.1:0-98912 GCA_963741325.1 uncultured Chloroflexia bacterium | reverse complement strand
CCGAGAATCCAGATCTGCTGTTCCACACCGGAAACCGGACTCCGGTCAGCACTTCGTCTGACTCCATCGTGGTTTCCCATAAACCGGTGAAGAAGTCCGCAGCGGCGATCTCCCGCCGTCCACGCGGTGACACCACCTCCATCACCGCATCGAGGGTCAGGGCCACCGCCGGGTATTCGCCTGCGGCGTCGGCGTGCGCGATCGACCCGCCCAGGGTGCCGCGGTTGCGGATCTGGAAGTGCCCGACGAACGGCGTGGCCAGGGTCAGCAGCGGAACCGCCTCGCGGACTTGCGGATCGGCACCCACCTTGGCCTCGGTGGTTCCCGCGCCGATCCATACTTCGTTACCCCGGCGATCGATGCCCTGCAGCTCGCTCAGCCGGGAAATGTCGATGAGATGGGCGAAATACGCCAGCCGCATCGACAGCATCGGCACCAGGCTCTGGCCGCCGGCCAGGATTTTGGCGTCCTCGCCCAGCTGGGCCAGCAGGCCCACTGCCTGCTCGACGGTGTCGGGGGGGTGGTAGTCAAACGACGCCGGCTTCACTGCTGTCCTTCCGCCAGCAACGCGGCGATCGACGCCGGGCTGGCCGGCAGCCGGGTGATCGTCACGCCCAGCGGCGCCAGTGCATCGTTGATCGCGTTGATCACCGCCGGCACCGAGCCGATAGCCCCGCCTTCGCCGACGCCTTTGTATCCGCCGGGCCCGGGGCCGGGTATCTCGACGTGGCCGAATTCGATCGGCGGAACCTCGGTTGCCGTCGGCAAAAGATAGTCGACGAATGTGGTGGCCAGCGGGTTGCCGTCGTCGTCGTAGACCAGGTTCTCCATCAGCGCTCCACCGATGCCCTGCACCGTCTCGCCGGCGATTTGGCCCTCCACGATCGCCGGGTTGATCATCGGCCCGACGTCCTCGCTGACGATGTAGCGCAGCAGCGTGACTTTGCCTGTCGCCACATCCACTTCGCAGGTGCACGCGTGGGTGGCGTTGGCCCAGTGAATGGGGTTCGGTGAGGTGAAGTGGGCGGTCGCCTCCAGACAGGACGAAATTCCCCGCGGCAACTGCTGCGGTGAGTAGTAGGCCGTATAGGCGAGCGCACCGAAAGACACTGTCCTCGATGAGTCGCCCCGCACCGCGGCTGTCGAATGTGCCAGTTCCACTTCGGATTCGGCCACCTTGAGGTGATATGCGGCCAGCGCCACGATCCGCTCCCGCAGGATGGTCCCGGCCTCGCTGACGGCTCCGGCAGTCATCGGGCCGCTGCGGCTGCCCTGTGTGCCGGCTCCGTATGGCGTGACGGCGGGCTCGCCCTGGATGGTGGCCACGTCGTCGATGTCGGCGCCCAGCGCGTCAGCGGTCAGCTGGACGACGGTGGTCTCGATGCTGTTACCGCTCGACCCACCGTTCACGTAGACGTTGATCTTGCCCGTCGGCTCCATACGGATGGTGGCGCCTTCGGTGGCCAGGTGCCCGGTCGCGGCACCGGTGGGCTCGATGTACGCCGAGAACCCGAGCCCGAGGTAGCGACCTTGCGCGAGCGCTTCTTGCTGCTCTTTCCGAAATCCTTCGTGGTCAAGGATTTTCACGGCTTGCTCGAACGTCTCGATCGGAGCGACGTGATCGTACGGCATGCCGTTGGGGTTGAAGTACGGCATCTCGTCGCGCCGCAACAGGTTGCGCCGGCGCAACTCGACCGGATCGACTTTCATCTTGCGCGCGGCGATGTCGAGAAGGATTTCGCGCGCCAGCGTTTCGTATTGCCACGGACCCCGGTAGGCGGCCAGACCGCTGGTGTTGGAGAACACCGTCTGGTAGTTGAAGCTGGCCTTGGGTACGCGGTAGGGCCCCGGGAAGAACATGCCGATGGCGGCCGTAGTCAACACCGGGTAGGGCGTCGGATACGCCCCGACGTCCTGGGTGAAATCGATATCCACCGCCCGGATCTTGCCGTCGTCGTCGAACGCCATCCGGGCCGTGCCGTTGACGTGCCGGGCCTGCCCGGCCGACATCAGGTTCTCGCGCCTGTCCTCGATCCACTTCAGCGCCGCCGGAACCTTGCGGGCTGCCAGCATGATGCACATGTCTTCGCGCATCGGAACGACCTTCTGGCCGAAGCCGCCGCCGGTGTCGCGCATGATGACTCGAACACGTTGTGCCGCAATGCCCAACAGGCGCGCACAGAACGCCCGCAGCTCGTGCGGAGTCTGCGTGGATGCCCAGAGGGTGAGGTCTTCGGACGCCGTCGCCCACTCGACAACCAGGCCGCGGGTCTCGATCGGCACCGGCGCGTAGATCTGTTGGTACACATTCTCTTTGACCACATACGCCGACGTCGTGAAAATCTGCTCGTCCGGCGGCGCTCCGGCCATCCCGCCCGCGACGTTGTCGGCGTAGCTGTCGTGAACCAGCACATCCGAGGACTGAGCCTCGGTGAAGTCGGTGATCGCGGGCAGCGGTTCGTAATCCACGTCGACCAGTTCGAGTGCGTCTTCGGCGAGGTAGCGGCTCTCGGCGACGACCAGCGCAACCGGGTCGCCGACGAACTTCGCCTCGCCCTCGGCCAGCGGCGGTTTTGGTGTCCGTGACGTCCTTGCCCGCTACGGCGTGCCACGCCTCCTTGACGTCCGGGTTGAGGTCGGCCGCGGTGAATACCGCGTGCACGCCGGGCAGCGCCAGCGCCGCCGAGGCGTCAATGCTGTTGATCCGGGCGCGGGCAAACGGACTGCGCACAAAGCAGGCGTGCAGCATGCCGGGCCGTGAGATGTCGTCGACGGAAGCCGCCGCGGCCGGTCAGCAGCCGACCGTCTTCCACCCGTTGGACACGGGTTCCGGCGTACCGGGGCGTTGGGGTACCAGTCGCCCTCTGCACGTCTTGAGTTATGGCGCTCCATCTGGTTGTCGCCCAATGAGAAGCTCATGTTATCATAGGAGAGTGCCGTTATCGCGGTCGAGGGATTCGCCGCCACGCGTCGTCGGAGTCTTGCTGGCCGCGGGTGCGGGCCTGCGTTACGGCAAGCCAAAGGTGCTGGTCGAGGGCTGGCGACAAACGGCGGTCGGCGCGCTGCGCGACGGTGGTTGCGTTGACGTGATTCTGGTTCTGGGCGCGGCCCAGGTTGCGGCCCCGCCCGGCGTCACCGCGATCACCGCGCCGCAGTGGCATGAGGGTTTGAAGAAGCGCCTCGGTGCGCACGGGTCTGGCCCAGGCCGAACGTATGCACGCGGACTACGCCGTCCTGCACGTCGTGGACACACCTGATGTCGGTGCGGCGGTGGTAGCCCGGGTCCTGAGCCGCGCGTTGGCATCCCGCGGTGGGCTTGCCCGCGCATATTTCGGCGACCGGCCCGGCCATCCCGTCGTCATCGCGCGCCAACACTGGCCCGGTGTGTTGGCCCGGATATCCGGCGACCACGGCGCGGGGCCGTACCTGCGGACTAGGCGAGATGTCGAGATCGTCGATTGCAGCGACCTAGCCGGCGGTCAGGACATCGACGAACCCAGCGCTGCTGACTGCGCCGGTTCAGGCCGTCGGTGACCCAATTTGCCGATTCGATCTCCTGCTGGGTCCACCGCAACCCCTGCTCGAGGACGGCACGGGCGAAGAAGGCGTCGTCATCCTCGGTCCAGTCGTAGGCGTCGCGGATTTGTTTGTAGTGTGTGTGCTCCTGCTCGGCCGCTGATAGTGGTCGGCAGCATGGCGTCGGTTATTCTTGGCCAAGGTCTCCCCGGCGGCCACCACGCAGTAGTGCTGGCGGGCGCGGGCCAGACGTTTCTCCGCCTACACCAAAACAGTTGCAGCGGAATATGTTTGGCCCGCGATCGGCCACGAGGCACTCACGCCTGGGCCGTCGGGCATCATCGGCGAAACAGGTACACCAAGACGGTCAGTACTGTGCTGGCGACGATCGAGATCAGGAGCATCGAGATCACCGGGACGTAAAACACCGCACGTTTCCGCGCTCGATCCGGATATCACCGGGAAGCCGGCCGACCCACGAGAGTCCACCCACCCATACCAGGACGCCCACCACTACGATGACGATTCCGGCCACCACGATGAATTAACCTACGCCGCGGCCCATCAGGACCCCCGGTATGTGAGTCGTCCGGTGCGCGTGAGAATTATTGCGGCGAGCACGCCAAGGGCGAATCCCCCCGCATGGACGGAAGAGGCGACACCGCTGCTACATGACATTCCGCCGTCCTTCCCGTTTTGATGCCAAGGGGCGAGAGGGCGTGATGTTGCCGAGGTTAAATGACCGACAGGCAGCGGTCAGGAGGCTTTGGTCCCACGGGGAATGGCCCGAGGACCCTTCGAAGCGGCGACACATCGCGACACACTCGGGGGATGGAGCAATCTGACCGTCCCCGCACCCCGTCTGCCAGGGCTCCAACGACCCCGGCTTGTTGAAGGGTACCGATGCCAAATCCCACACATACCGGCAGCGAAGACATCTGGCGCACGCGCCTAACCAACTCCCCCAAGCCCTCGGGCACATCCTTGCGCGCGCCCGTTACGCCGGTTACGCTGACAAGATAAATGAATCCCTGCGCAGAGCTTAATATCAATCCCATGCGTTCAGGCGGGGTTGTGGGAGCTAACATGCTAATCAATGGCAAGCCCGTACCGACTGGAACCCCAAAACGCGCTGCGTTCCTGAACTCACCTGCTTCCTCAGGAGGGCAGGTCGGGAATGATGAAACCATCCACGCCGGATGAGCGGGCCGCCTCGATGAATGCTTTCAATCCATAGGCCAGCATTGGGTTGTAATAGCCCATCAGCACCAACGGGATGCTCACACCCCGGCGGCGCAGCTCCGCCACGGCATCCAGTGACTTCTTTACGGTGATGCCCTTTTCCAATGCGATTTGCGTTGCTTTTTGGATGACAGGTCCGTCGGCGAGAGGATCGGAGAAAGAAAGGCCTACCTCAATCAAATCAGCGCCGTTCTTTGCCAGCGCTTCGATCACATCAGGGATGTCTCCAAAGATGGATATCCCAGAGGAAAGTAAGGCATGAAGATCGGCTTATGTTCGAAGGCAGTTTCGATGCGGTTCATGTTCTCTCGGTTTGCAGGGTATTTTTTATTGAAAATTGAGCTGCGAATTCGAATAGACACGAATAGGGCAGGCGTTTTTTTCGAGAAGGGCAAAGCTCACCGGGAATAAGAGTAAGATGATGATAAAAATCAGGTTGGCAGGCTAATCGTGTGATTGGCCCGGCGGGAAACAGAGCCCAATTATTAGCTTTCAACTTTCAGCTCCCCATGAAGCTCATTTATGACAGTGTTCAAATCCTTATCGCCGCGCCCCGAGAGATTGACCAGGATCACCTGATCCTTCCTCATGTGCGGGGCGCGCTTGATCACCTCCGCCACGGCGTGAGCCGACTCCAGGGCCGGGATGATCCCCTCCGGTCTTGCATAAGCAGCGAGAAGGCCGCCAGGGCCTCTTCGTCGGTGGCCGAGGTGTAAAAGGCGCGCTCGGCATCGCGCAGCATGGCGTGTTCGGGGCCGACGGCCGCATAATCCAGCCCCGCCGAAACGGAATGCGTTTCGGCGATCTGACCGTCCTCATCCTGCAGCACATAGGTGCGGGTGCCGTGGATCACCCCCACGCGCCCGCGGCGCAGGGTCGCCAAAGCGCGCGGCATGCCGGCCGGAGGCAATGCCGCTCCCGCCCGCCTCCACGCCGATCAACTCGACCGCTTCATCCTCCAGGAAACCGCTGAAGATGCCGATGGCGTTGGACCCGCCGCCCACGCAGGCGATCACCGTATCGGGCAGGCGGCCCAGCTTCCGCCAGCATTTGCTCGACGCGCCTCCCGGCCGATCACCGACTGGAATTCGCGCACCATGGTCGGATAGGGATGCGGCCCCAGCGCCGAGCCCAGCAGATAATGTGTATCGCTGCACGTTGGTCACCCAATCGCGGATGGCTTCATTGATCGCATCCTTCAAGGTCTGTGTGCCCGAGGTCACCGGGCGGACTTCCGCGCCCAGCAGCTTCATGCGAAAAACGTTCGGCTCCTGGCGCTGCATATCCACGTTGCCCATATAGACCACGCATTCCAACCCCAGCAGCGCGGCCGAGGTGGCCGAGGCCACGCCGTGCTGGCCTGCGCCGGTCTCGGCCACGATCCGTGTTTGCCCATGCGTTTGACCAGCAGGGCCTGCCCGAGCGCATTATTGATCTTGTGGGCGCCGGTATGGGCCAGGTCTTCGCGTTTCAGATAGATCTGCGCGCCGCCCAAGTGCTCCGAGAGCCGCCGAGCATAGGTCAATGGGGTGGGGCGCCCAACGTAGGAGGCGAGCAACCCGTTGAACTCCTGCTGAAAGGCCGGGTCGTTCCTGGCCTCGACAAAGGCGCGTTCCAGCTCGATCAACGCCGGCATCAACGTCTCAGGCACAAACTGGCCGCCGTAAGGACCAAACTTGGTGAGGTAATAAAGTAGTCGTCATGATTTCTCCGGATACTTCTTTAGAGACCTGTGAGCGGCAAATTGGCAATTTGCCCTACTCTTTCGGATATTCCATGCGGGGCTGGTGGTTTGAGCTGAACGGACCGCCTGGACGAATGCCTTCATCCTGGCCGGATCTTTTTTCCCGGGGCTCGATTCCACGCCGGAGGCGACATCCACGCCCCAGGGATCTACCTGTCGCACGGCTTCGTGCAACGTTTTCAGGATTTAGACCGCCTGCCAGGAAAAGCGGATAGTGCTTTGCCAGCCTGGCGGCCGCGGGCCAGTCTGCAGTGACGCCGGTGCCACCGTACGACCCGCTGACTGCTGCATCCACCAAAAGAGCCGGGGCTTCATTCCGGACATAGGACTCGACCCCAGCATCTGGAACCCCGCGAAAAGCCTTGAAGGCCTTGTTTTCAAAGGCTGCACAGAATTCGGGAGATTCATCACCGTGGAGCTGCGCCAGATCCAAGAATGCCGGTTTCCAATAAAGAGTCTTAATTTCATCCTGCGAGTGAATTGACAAACACACCGACAAGTTTGATGGATGGGTATCTCCTTTTTCAGAACGGTGCCGATGGCGATGAATTCCTGAATTTCAATGAACCTGACGCTTTTCGGGTAAGAAATTAAAGCCAAGATAATCCGCGCCGGCCTCCACGGCGGCCCGGGCTTCTGATAGAGTTTTAATTCCACAGATTTTGATCCTGGTCATGACGTCCTATTGTTTCTGAATAATCAGTGCCTTACTCTTAATGAGCTTCCAACCCTTTGTACTTTCAAACCCGACAACTCTCTTACTTTTGCTGCGATATCCGGGGCGGTGATCAGCGCTTCGCCGACCAGGATCGCATCGACCCCTGCATTCGCAAGCCGTTCCGCATCTTCGGCAGTGAAAATGCCGCTCTCAGCCACAACCGTAATATCCGGAGGGAATGATCGGACGCAAGCGTTCAGTGGTGGCAAGGGAAACTTTAAATGTGGCCAGGTCCCGATTGTTGATGCCGATCAATCGAACCTCGTGCAGGCGTAAGGCGCGTTCCAGTCTCGGCTTCATTATGGACTTCGACCAGAGGGGTAAGGCCCAATTCCAGGGCGAGGGCGTGCAGGTCGGAAAATTGACGGTCATCCGGTCAGAGCGGCGGCGATCAACAAGACGGCATCGGCCCCGTTGAGGCGGGCTTCATAAAGCTGGGCTTCGGCGATCATGAAGTCCTTGCGCAGAAGGGGGAGGGGCTGAACGAAGCACAAAACGCAAATCGTAGAGTGTTTGAAGCTCTCCGAGGAAATACTTCTTGTCGGTCAGTACGCTGATGGCCGATGCGCCATTTTCAGCATAAATGTCAGCGACATCCAACAAGTCAATGTGGGGAGCCAGCATCCCTTTCGACGGGCTGGCACGTTTCAGCTCCGCGATCAGCTTTGGATAGCGGCTTCCCCGGGAACCGGTTTCGGCAGGGAGGATCAGTTATTGCCGAACGAAAATCCCTCGGAAGGGGACTCTGCTCCGCGGCGGAGCGCAACGCCTGGGATCGAGCCCGGCAATTTCCTCTTTTTTATGGGCGAGGATCTCTGCGAGGAAATCCTTCATGCTGCGGCCGGTTGGGCGAACGATCTACTAAACTCGAGCAGGGAGTTGAGTTTGTCATAGGCCTGGCCGCCATCCAGGGAAGCGCGCGCTTCCGCCAGGGCCGACTTGAAGTCGCCGGTTTCGGCTGCAATGGCACCTGCGGCATTGAGCAAGATCGCATCGCGGCGGGCGCCGTTGAGTTTGCCGCTGAACAGTTCGCGCATCATCACCGCGGCTTCATCCGGAGTGCCGCCGCGCAGATCGCTCGACCGTGGCGCGTGCCAGCCCCAATTCGGCCGGATCCAGATCGTACGTTCTGACAGCGCCATCCTTCAAGTGGCTGATGCGGTTGATGCCGCAGGAATTGAGTTCATCGGTGCCGCCGGCGCCATGGATGATCAGGGCGGCGCGCGCACCCAGCTCATTCAATACGTTGGCCAGCGGTTCGGTGAGCGCCGGGGAATAGATGCCGATCAGCTGGACATCGGCTCCGGCCGGGTTGGTAAGAGGACCGAGCAGGTTGAAAATGGTGCGCTGACCGATCTCCTTGCGCGGCCCAATGGCATATTTCATGGCAGGCTGGAATTTGGGCGCAAACAGAAAACCGATGCCGATCTCGCCGATGGCCTGGCTCACCTGTTCGGCGCTCAGGTCGAGGTTGAGGCCGAGGGCTGCCAGAACGTCCGCGCTGCCGCACTGCGACGAAGCGGCGCGGTTGCCATGTTTGGCAACCTTTCGGCCGGTGCCTGCAATGACGAAGGCCGCGGCTGTGGAGATATTGAAGGTCTGGGCGCCGTCGCCGCCGGTACCGGCCGTGTCGTAGATGAGAGTGGTGCGGTCGGCCAAGGTCAACCTTGACCGCACTGGCGCGCATGGCGCGGGCTGAACCTGTGATTTCTTCCACGGTCTCGCCTTTCATACGCAGGGCCACAAGATAAGCGCCGATCTGAGCCTGGGTTGCCTGGCCGGTCATGATGACGTTCATGGCTTCCTGGGCTTCGACAGCGGTGAGGTCAATCCGGTTAATAGCTTTGGCAATGTATGGTTTTAACATGGCATCTTCTCCTGTTTTCAATATTGCCGGTGGTCTGATTTCCAGAAAATTCTTGAGGATCGCTTTTCCGTGTTCGGTGAGAATGGACTCGGGGTGGAATTGAACGCCGAACGTGGGATGCTGTTTGTGGCGGATCGCCATGATCTCTCCCTCGGCAGTGGATGCCGATCACTTCCAATTCGGCAGGCACCGGCTCATTGACGATCAGGGAGTGATAACGCATGGCTTCGAACGGCGAGGGGACGCCCTTGAAAATGTCCCGGCCGTTATGGGTTACCTGCGAGGTCTTGCCGTGCATAAGGCGGGCGGCGCGTTCCACTTTGCCGCCATAAATGGCACCCAGGCATTGATGACCCAGGCAAACGCCCAAGACCGGGATCCTGCCCGTAAAGTAACGGATGGCTTCGTTCGAGATGCCGCCGTCATCCGGGGTACCCGGCCCGGGCGAGATCACCAGATAAGATGGGTTGAGCGCGATCAGCTCGTTCAGGGTGACCTGGTCGTTGCGAAAGACGCGGATATCCGTCCCCAGTTCGCCGAAGTACTGGACGAGGTTGTAAGTGAAGGAGTCGTAGTTATCTATCAGGATGAGCATAAAGGTATCCTTTCGGGTAGGCCATTCACGGAAGAGTGTGCTGACAAAAAGATCAAACGCAAACGGCGTCGAAGGTACAAAAATCTCAATTTTCTGCATGAACAAAGACTTCGCCCTGTGTCGCCCTTCGCTAAAGGGGAGGGTTGAAAATTCGTTCTTTGCGAGGCTCCACAGGCATGGCATTATCCGTTCGTCTCGGCGGCTTCGATGGCGCGCAACATGGCCTTGGCTTTGTTGACGGTTTCGTTGTATTCGCTGGCCGGGTCCGAATCGGCGACGATGCCGGCTCCCGCCTGGATGGTGACATTATTGCCATGGGCCACGAGCGTGCGGATGGCGATGCAGGTATCCATGGCGCCATCGAAACCAAAGTAACCGACCATGCCCGAATAGATATTCCGCGGCTGGCCTTCAAGCTCGGCGATGATCTCCATGGCGCGCACCTTGGGCGCACCCGAGACGGTGCCGGCCGGGAAGGAGGCCCGGACCAGGTCGAAGGCGGTCAGATCGGGACGCAGGGTCCCTTCCACGTGAGAGACGATGTGCATGACGTGCGAATAGCGCTCGACGTTGAAAAACTCGGGGACGCTGACCGAGCCGTATTCACAGACCCGCCCCAGGTCGTTGCGGCCCAGGTCGACCAGCATCACGTGTTCGGCGCGTTCCTTGGGGTCGGCCAGCAGTTCTTCCGCAAGAGCAGCATCTTCCGTCGGCATTGGCGCCGCGCGGGCGAGTCCCGGCGATGGGGCGCAGTGAGGCGTGCCGCCCCTCCAGGCGGACGAACATTTCAGGCGAGGCGCCCACCAGGTAAAGCGGCTCCCCGTCCACGATCCCAAAGTCAAAAAAGAACATATACGGCGAAGGATTGATGCGGCGGACGGCGCGATAGATATCGAATGCTTCGGCATGAGTGGGGCGGGTAAAGCGCTGCGAAGGGACCACCTGAAAAATATCGCCCGCCGCGATATGTTCCCTGGCTTTCCGCACCATTTGCTCGAATTCGGCCCGGGTTTTGTTGGAAATGATTTCTCTGGCCAGCCGACCGGGCGGGAGACGCTGGCCGGGATGGGCTGGTGGATGCGGGCGACGATCTCGTCCAGTTTGGCCTGCGCCGCGGCTTCGTCGCCATCCAAAACGTTGGCGATCAGGAACAGCGAGCGGCGGGCGTGGTCGAAGGCCACGACCGTATCCGCCAACTGATAAATGCCTTCCGGCAATGTGGCGGCGGGCAGGTGGGCCTTCAGGGTGGGCTCGAAATGGCGCACGCTTCGTACCCGAGATAACCGACCAGGCCGCCGATAAAACGCGGCAGGCCGGGTTGCGGGGAAAACGATAGCGTCCAAGCTCCGCCTCCAACACATCGAGCGGATCCCCGGAGAAGGGGATGTTCCGCTCCTGCCCGTTTTCGATCACCTGGATATGGTCGCTGCGCAGGAGATACCTGGCACGCGGCGCAATCCCGATAAATGAGTAGCGGGCAATGCGTTCCCCGCCGTCTATGGATTCGAGCAGGAAAGATTCACCCTGGCCGCGCAGTTTAAGATAAACACTTACGGGGGTTTCAAGGTCGGCCTGGATCTCACGGACTATGGTTCGTACTTGATCGCTTCAGACTAACATATCGATTTCCTTTTCGTTGTCATGGAGGGGCGGCCTATTCTGGCTGCCCATGATCCAAACGGTTAAACAAAATCCCCTCCGTCCATAGGGACGAGAGGGGACTCCCGTGGTGCCACCCAGGTTATAAAGCCGACCGGTGAATAAAAAAATCCCTGTTGTGATGCAACAGGGATTGGAAGCCAGCTTCACTTTTTCAGGTACGATCTCTTGCGAGACTTATACCCTGGCCCTGTAACGGGAGCGTCCCGGATTGGGCTACTTGCGCTTTCCTTTCGCCCGTTCAACTCGGAGGGCCATTCGGCTTCTGCGCTTTTGCCCGGCTTCACCACGTTCCGCCCGGCTCGCTGGAAATCGCTTTGAAGCGTACTCGTCCTCGTCAGCGTTTTATGATATTATATTGGAGAGTATTCTATGCGAGAGGGCGAGACGTCAAGAGGTGGAATTTTGAACACTGACGAATGGAAATTCACCGGAGATGGACAGAGATGAACAAGGATAGAGAAAAATGGAGGCAGGGGAACATTAGACACGGGAGAGGAAAAGGTTTCTTTGAATTTATCCCCCTGATCTTTTTATAGTGGTTCAACGACTGCAACTGCGTTGCAGAGGGCACGGCGCCGACGTGCCCTTACGGAGGAACAATAATGCCCGCAGGCGGGCATTATTTCCAGAAGACCTCCGAGGTTTGGGGCATTCGCCTGGCGGTTTCGCTTCATCCTTTCACCACCAGCGCCGAATTCACTGGAGACCGGGGGTGGAACAGGGGCGCTGGTCAGCTCTAACCCTGAAGAACGCAGGGCTTAGGGTGCTTCGCGAAGACCGCACGCGTCAGCGAGTATTTCCAACTCCATGTTTCAGGATAAATATGTCCCTTTTGTCTATAGTTTGTTCTTGAAAATAGAGGCGACGAAATTGGATGATAAAATGACTATCCTGCCTGATTAATACGTGGATAGTAGTCATCCCACATTTTATACGTATGAGTTCATTATGTCTCTACAAATAGGAGAGAAATCATGTGCATCCAAACTCATCTTCGTATTTCTCTTGTCAAACTCTTCCTAATCGGCTTATTGGTCCTGCCCGCCTGCAGCATACCAGCCGCACTCCCACAACCAGCCTCCGCTACAGCGACAGTTGCTCCCTTTATCCCGGTTTCCTGGCCTATCTAAGCGGCCAGACCAAAAATGAGACGGGAATGGGCTTCCGCTATTTTCTGGGCTTCTTCGTCCTGATCGGCGTGCTGACAATGATGATTGCACTTGGAGGTTTGATCGCCCTGCTGTCCATACCCATCAGTCGAACTCTGGCCTTCCTTATTCCGCTGGCAGATTTCGTGATTTTGCTGCTCGGCGTTCTGCTCCTGTTGGATCGAAATCCATTCAAGAGCCTGCCGCAGATCCAGGTTCCCGTCTTGCGTTACCCGTACGTTAATGCTTTCCTATATGGCCTGCTTTACGGCCCGATCGCTCTGCCCTGTTCCGGGCCATTCATAGTCAGCATATTTGCCCTGTCCCTCACGGCGGTAGAAGCGATCAGCAAACTATGGATCTTCCTGGCCTTCGGACTGGGTTTTGGGATGCCGTTATTGATCCTCTCCTGGATCTCCGGTTCGCTCCAACGCCAACTGACAGTCTTATTCGCCCGCCACAACCGGCTCATCAGCGTCATTGGCGGTCTGCTTCTGATCGGCATCGCGATCTATGACATAAGTCAGAATTGGGTCATGCTGCAAATCTTTTATACCTGATCCCTAAAATATCTCAAAGGATATGAAACGAGTCAATCGGAGGGTCAGGGTAGTAATAACTCTTATAAGCTGTATGAATTAAGAAACCAGTCGCCTTGCAGCGGCTGTGTGAACATTCCATTTTTAGTACCAATTGAAAGTAGGCACGCTTCGCGGTCAGGCCTTTGCGAGGGCGAATTGAATGAAGAACAGTATAGCCGGGAAAGAACGCGTATGCGTATGGAAGCCGGAATAATTTAGATAGTCAGGAACAATATTAATCATCGCCAGGACAGTAATGCGAGCATGCCAAATCCAATTGCTCATCCAGCTGCATCCATCCCTTTTACCAGAGCGGGCCTGGTTTTTTCTGCGCTTGTAATTGGCAGCGTCTCACCTGATTTTGGTTATCTTATCCCTCTGCCCACGCCATTTTTTATGTATACGGCTCCCGGTTTGATCCTGTTCGATGTGCCGGTGGGATTCGTTTTATTATGGCTTTTCCACGCCCTGGCAAAATGGCCTTTGCTCTCAGCTCTTCCAGAGAGCTTGCAGCGCCGTATGTTCAAGCCCGCGCAGGGATTTTCCTTTGGGCCCCTAAAACACTTTGGCCTCATCCTTCTCTCGCTGCTGGTTGGTTCGTTAACTCATGTGATCTGGGATTCATTTACTCATGATTATGGCTGGATGGTCCAACAATTTGCCCTGCTCAGTATTCCTATTGGCGGAACGCCGCTTTACGCGATTCTGCAAAACCTGGGAACCCTGCTGGGCGATCAGGCCTGCTGATTTATTGGTTCCTCAGGTGGCTGCCGACAGCTCCTCAAAGCGATCAGCTGCCGGTGCGTTTTTCCGGTAAGGTCCGGAGGCTATTTCTTGCTCTTGGCGCTATTTCTCTCGTAGCGGTTGAAGGTGCAATAATATATTCGCGCGTTATTTCCGGAGGAAGGTTTGTGGGCGGGCATTTCCTGATGGGCAGCATAACCGTCTCGGCAGGCTTTATCATTACTTTTTTCGTGGGCACGTACTGCCTGGCATGGACGACTGCATTTCATAAAACCATCCGCGGCGCTGATTAATGCATCCAGGGCGGCAAGCCGCCTCCTGATATATGCGTAAAACTGCCTCCGGATCACCCCGGCAAATCCATAGGAAGAAAACTTAACACCGATATAAAAAGACGAGCCAACCGCGTTGAAACGACCAACTCGTCTTCTCTTGGTGCGTAGTTTGATTGTAGCTCGCACAAGGACAACGACAACATGAACAAGTCGCACCTCGCTTGACTGTGGCTGTATAATCATTGTGAGCGGCGAGCCCGCAAAACCTTTTAGGTCTCCTTTACGGAGTTAACACCCTGTGTGTTTGGGACGCCGCTCACTCATTTTGTACCAGCTGGTTGGGGGAGATGAAGACGATTTTTGATTTCAGATTTACGATTTTAGATTGAGGATGATGGCCCCCATCCCGATCCCTTCCTTCGGTCGCCAAATTCCACAGGGCGGAATTTAGGGGAGGTGTATGGGTCTTTGCCAGGCACCGCAGGTCTGATAAAGACCCAAAACTATTTGATTATCAAGCACCATAAATGGGGGGGTAACCAGCAAGCGATTGTTCAATATTACGCTAGCACCCAATAAGATATTGACAACCTTATTTATCGTGTTATACTGTTATAGACATCATACCACTATACCAGTTGACTTATTAGTAAATGTACCTGCCCATTCAGACAGAACGTCTTTACCAGCAGATCGTCGAGCAGATCGAGCGGCGGTTTGTCAGCGGAGAGCTCAAAGTCGGCGACCAGTTGCCCTCCGAGCGGGAGCTCGCGGAGCAGTTCGGTGTGAGCCGCATCGCCGTCCGCGAAGCCGTCAAGGCCCTGCGCGAGAAAGGCCTGGTGGAGATCAGGCCGGGCCGGGGGACCTTCATCACCAACGGCACCGAAGGGGTCGTCCGGCACTCCCTGGGCCTGCTGATGCAGTTCGAGGCGGTCGGCGCCTCTCCCAACCTGGTGGAAGTACGGGAGATCATGGAGCCGCGAGATCGCCGCCCTGGCCGCCACCCGCATCACCCAGGACCAGGTCGTCAGCCATGACCCAGGCCGTCGGCATCATGAACATGGCCCTGGATAACGTGGAAGTTTTTGTCGAAGCCGACCTCGACTTTCATCTGGCCCTGGCCCAGGCAACCCAAAACCCCATCATCCCCATCCTGATGAACTCCATCATCGACCTGCTGCGCGAGCAGCGCAAGCGCATCGCGCTGGTGAATGGCGGTTTATCGCGCGGGCAATATCACCATAAGAAGATCCTGGATGCCGTCATGCGGCACGATCCAAAGGCAGCCCGCCTGGCGATGCAGCAGCATCTCGAGCAGGTGCGGAAAGATTCTGAAACCTCTGACTGATTCATTTCAGGTGGAGGTTTTTTTAGTCGATTCCGGAGAGGATTATGGCTAAATTAGGTTTTATCGGTCTCGGTGTGATGGGTGGACGCATGGTCAAACGGCTGCTGGATGCCGGCCACAGCGTCGTCGGCTATAACCGCACCCGCTCGAAAGCCCAGTGGCTGCTGGATGCCGGCATGACCTGGGGCAACTCGCCGCGCGCCGTGGCAGAGTCTGCCGATGTGGTCTTCAGCATGGTCACCAATACCGCCGCGCTTCAAAGCATCTGCCGAGGGGCCCGATGGTCTGCTGGCCGGCCTGGGCGCGGGCAAGATATACGTCGACATGAGCACGGTCAGCCCGGCCTACAGCCGGGAACTGGCGGAACAGGTCGCAGCCCGCGGCGCGGCGCATGCTCGACGCCCCCGTATCCGGCAGCGTGATCACGCTTGAAGAAGGCAAGCTGTCCATCATGGTGGGCGGCGACCCGGCGGTCTTCGAGAAGGTCAAACCGATCCTGCTGGATATCGGCCCGAAGGCGACGCATGTCGGGCGCGAACGGGCTGGCCGTCACATGAAGATCGCCACCAACCTGAGCCTGGCCGTGCAGATGCTGGCCTTCAGCGAAGGCGTATTGATCGCCGAGAAAAGCGGCATCCGGCGCGAGGTGGCCGTGGAAGTGCTGACCAACAGCGTGATCGCCTCGCCCATGGTGAAATACCGGGGGCCCTTCGTGCTGCAAATGCCGGAGGAAGCCTGGTTCAACGTGAACATGATGCAGAAGGATATGAACCTGGCCCTCGAATTGGGCCGTCAATTGGATGTGCCCCTGCCCACCACCGCCGTCGACCAATGAGTTCCTCACGGCGGCGCGCGGGCTGGGGTTGGAGGAGCAGGATTTTGCGATCCTGTTCGAAGTGCTGGCGAAAATGTCGGGAGTCGAAGAATGACACAAGAAAACAGAGAAAACCGTCGGAGCCGCGTTTGGCAAGCGCCGGACGTCGAACACTGGCTGCACGTCTACGAGCAGATGGCCAAGATCCGCGAGTTCGAAGAAAAGGTCAATGAGCTGTATATGAAGGCCCTCATGCCGGGCCTGGCCCATCTATATTCCGGGCAGGAGGCCGTGGCAGTGGGCGTCTGTGAATCCCTGCGGCGCGACGACTACATCACCAGCACGCACCGCGGGCACGGGCACTGCCTGGCCAAAGGCGCCGAGATCAACCGCATGTTTGCCGAGCTGCTCGGCAAGGAAGCCGGCTACTGCCGCGGCAAGGGCGGCTCGATGCACATCGCCGACCCCGACTCGGGCAACCTGGGCGCGAACGCCATCGTGGGCGGCAGCGCCGGCATCGCCACCGGTGCGGCTTTTTCGGCGAAAATGCGCGGCACCGACCAGGTGGCGGTCTGCTTTTTCGGCGAAGGCGCGCTGGGGCAGGGCCTGTTGTATGAAGTCATGAACATGGCCAGCCTGTGGAAATTGCCGGTCATCTATGTTTGCGAGAACAACATGTACAACGAGTACACCCATTTCAGCGAAACCCTTGCGGGCGAGATCAGCGCGCGCGCAGAAGCGTTTGGGATCCATGCTGAAGTGGTGGACGGGCAGGATGTGCAGCTGGTTTACGAAACGACCCAGAGACTGGTGGAACGCGCCCGCACAGGGCGAAGGCCCGGCGTTCCTGGAGTGCCGGACCTACCGCTACTACGGCCATCATGTCGGCGACATCAGCCGGGCCTATTACCGCTCCAAGGAAGAGGAACAGGAATGGCGCACCCAGCGTGATCCGTTGAAGCTGCTGGCTGAGAAATTGATCGCGCAAAAACTCACCGACCAGTCGGTGCTCGACCGTATCCAGGCCGAGGTGCAGGCCGAAGTGGAAAGCGGCATGCAGTTTGCGATCGATGCGCCCTTCCCCGATAAGAGCGAAGTGGACGAGGATGTTTATGCCTGAGATTGCAAATTATCGATATCGGAGGAACGCAATGCCCGAACGTGAACTGACCTTTGCCGAGGCGATCCGCGAGGCGCTGGCCGAAGAAATGCGGCGCGACCCGAGCGTGTTCATTGTCGGCGAAGATGTGGCCGAGGCCGGCACGCCGTTCAAGGTGTTGACGGGGCTGGTGGAAGAGTTCGGCAAGGAGCGGGTGCTCGATTCACCGATCTCCGAGCCCGGCTTCACCGGGCTGGGCGTCGGCGCCGCCATGACCGGCATGCGCCCGGTGGTCGACATCATGTTCGGCGATTTCCTCACCCTGGCCATGGACCAGATCGTCAACCAGGCCGCCAAGGTGCATTACATGTCCGGCGGAAAGATGAAGGTGCCGATCGTCTTTCGCACCACCCTGGGCGCCACCCGCCGTTCGGGCGCGCAGCACTCGCAGAGTTTGCATGCCTGGGTCAGCCATGTCCCGGGCTTAAAGGTGGTCATTCCCTCCACGCCCTACGATGCCAAGGGACTGTTGAAGACCGCCATCCGCGACGAGAACCCGATCGTCTTCTTCGAAGACAAGATGATGTACAAGCTCAAGGGACCGGTCCCGGAGGAGGAGTACACCATCCCGTTCGGCGTCGCGGATGTCAAACGCACCGGCAGCGACATCAGCCTGATCGCGACCAGCTCCATGGTGCAGGTGGCGCTGGGCGCCGCGGAAAAACTGGCCTCGATCGGCATCAGCGCCGAAGTGGTCGACCCGCGCACCACCGCCCCGCTCGACGACAGAACCCTGATCGAGTCGGCCAAAAAGACCTCCCGCGCCATCGTGATCGATGAAGGCTATGAGCGCTACGGCGTCACGGCCGAGATCGCCTCCGTGATCGCCGATGGCGCTTTTTATTATCTCGATGCGCCCGTGAAGCGGATGGGCGCCATGGATGTGCCCATCCCGTTCTCGCCGGTGCTGGAAGACCTGACGGTGCCGACCGAAGAAACTGTTTTTCAAATGGCAAAGACTCTTTGCGGAAGGAGTTGAGATGGCGATCAAAACATATGGAACCATGGCGGTTGACTGGGAACAGCGCATCGATTTCGACCGCCTGCGCCGTGAACGGCTGGCGCGCGCCAAAACGCTGCTCAAAAAATCCGAGATGGGCGCGCTGCTGTGTTTCGACATGAACAACGTGCGCTACCTCACCGCCACGCACATCGGCACCTGGGCGCAGGATAAGGCCAACCGCTTCACCCTGCTGCCCCAGGATGACGAGCCGATCCTGTGGGACTTCGGCTCGGCCGCCCGGCATCACCAGCTGTATGCACCCTGGCTGGGCGAAAAGCGCTCGCGCGCCGGCATCTCCATGCTGCGCGGCGCCATGTCGCCCGAGATGGGCCGCGCCGAGGATGTGGCCAAAAAAATAAAAGCGGAACTGGTGGAACGCGGCCTCGAGAAGGAGCCGCTGGGCGTGGACATTGCCGAAGTGCCGGTGCTGTTCGCCCTGCAGAAGGAAGGCCTGCATGTTGTGGACGGCCAGCAATTGATGTCCGAGGCCCGGCTGATCAAGACCCAGGATGAAATCGCCCTGCTGACCCACGCCGCCGCGCAGGTGGATGCCGCCTATGACGAGCTGTACCGCGCCATGAAACCCGGCATGCGTGAGAACGAGGCGGTCGGACTGGTCTCCAAGGTGCTGTACGACCTCGGCTCGGAATACGTCGAGGCGGTCAACGCCATCTCGGGCGAGCGCTGCAACCCGCATCCGCATGTCTTCTCCGACCGCATGCTGCGCCCGGGCGACCCGGTTTACTACGATATCCTGCAATCCTATATGGGCTACCGCACCTGCTACTATCGCACCTTCACCATCGGCTATGCTTCGCACGCCATGGTGGATGCCTATAAGCGCTGCCGCGATTACCTGGATGCGGCCATCGAGCTGGTGCGGCCCGGCCGCACCACCGCCGAGATCGCCTCCGTCTGGCCGAAAGCCGCAGAGTTCGGCTTCCCCAATGAAGAAGCCTGTTTCGCCTTGCAGTACGGGCACGGCGTCGGGCTGGCGATCTGGGAGAAGCCGGTCATCAGCCGCCTGGTATCCCTCGATCATCCGACCGAGATCAAACCGGGCATGGTCTTTGCCCTGGAAACCTACTGGCCTTCGTCCGACGGCTGGAGCGCGGCGCGCATCGAAGAGGAGATCGTGGTCACCGAAACCGGCCACGAGATCATTACGCGCTTCCCGGCCAACGACCTGATGGTGGCGGGCCATCACTATTACACCGCCACCGGTCCCCTGTCCACCACGCGCACGCATGAGCCGGTAATGAACGAACGCGTGGTCGAGCTTGTGGCTTCCGCCCGAGGCTGAATGGCGAAGAACGTGATCATGCCTGCGCTCGAGATGGCGCAGGAATCGGGTGTGCTGGTGAACTGGCTCAAAAAGGAAGGCGAATCCGTCACCAAGGGCGAGCCTCTCATGGAGATCGAGACCGATAAGGTCACGGTCGAGATCGAAGCTCCCGCCTCCGGCATTCTACGCGGCATCCTGGCCCACGAAGGCGACAAGGTCCCGGTCGGCCAGACGATCGCCTGGATCCTGGCGCCCGGCGAAGCGCTGCCGGCCGATGTGCCGGCCGGTTTCATATCCGGGCGCAAAACCGACACCCCTCTCCCCGCTAACGGTAAATAAACCTGAGCCGGAAGCCGCCGGCCGAAAGCCGGTAAAGACGCCGGTGGCAAATGCTTCGTTCGAAGTCTCTCCGCTGGCCCGCAGGATCGCCGAAGAGCATGGGCGTCGATCTTTCCCTGCTGGGGCTCTCCGGCAGGAGGATCGAAAAAGCCGATGTGCTGGCTTACCTCCAGGAGCATTCAAAATCCGCGAAGCAGGCTGCCGGTGAAAACAAGTCCGTCCGGATCCATCCACTGGCTCACCGGCCAGGATCCTGGCTTCGCCCAAGGCCCGCAGGCTGGCGGCAGAACGCGGCCTCGACCTGGCTATCGATTTCCGGTTCGGGCCCGAGGGCGCGGTGCTGACCGCCGATGTGATTGGAAGTTTCCCGAGACTAGCACCGGCCCGGCCGGTGTTGAAACACCCTCCACCGTCTGGCGCCTGATGGCCGAACACATGACGGCCAGTTGGACGACCGTGCCGCACTTTTATCTGATGCGCGAAGTGGATGCCGGCAATCTGGTCGAATGGCGCGAACATATCACGCCGCTGCTTGAAAAAAAGATCGGCGATCAAGCCCACCTATACCGACCTGCTCGTCAAATTGATCGGCGGTCACGCTGCCCGACCATCCGCGTTTGAATGCCGCCTGGGCTGAGGCCGGCATCGTATGGAATCAGGAAGTAAATATCGGCATCGCCACCGCCGTCGAGCAGGGGCTGATCGTCCCGGTGATCCGCGCGGCGAACACGGCTTCGGTGGGCGAGATCGCCACCCAGCGCCGCGACCTGGTCGAACGCGCCAAGATCGTAAATTACGCCCGGCGGATATTGCCGGGGCCACCTTTACGTTGTCCAATCTTGGCATGTACAACGTGGATGCCTTCCTGGCGATCGTCAATACGCCGCAGGCTGCCATCCTGGCAGTCGGGCGCATCGCCGACCGCGTCGTCCCCGTGAACGGCCAGGCTGCCGTCAAGCCCATGCTGACGCTCAGCCTGTCCTGCGACCATCGCGTGGTCGGACGGCGCCCGCGCCGCACAGTTCCTCGATGACCTTGCGGATCTGATCGAATACCCATGGAGATTATTATCATGACAACACCTGAAAGACTCAGAAACGCTTCCGTTAAAAAAGCCGCAAGCGGAACTGCCGAAAAGCCCCGGCTCGGCAAATTTGGTTGTTATATCGCCGGTGAATGGATCGAGACCGGTGATGCGGTGGAGGTGCGCAGTCCCTTCGACGATTCGCTCGTTGCGGTGGTCCATCGCGCCGGTCCGCGCGAGATCGAAACGGCCATCGCCAAAGCGACAGCAGCTTTTCAAGTCACACGCAAAATGCCGTCCTGGAAACGCGCCGAGGTGCTGGAAAAGATCAGCGCAGGCATCGCCGCCCGGCGCGAAGAGTTTGCGCAAACCATCGCCCTCGAAGCCGGCAAACCGATCCGCACCGCCCGCGCTGGAAGTGGACCGGGCCATCTTCACCTTTAAAGTTGCGGCGGAGGAATCAAAGCGCATTTATGGCGAGATCGTTCCGTTGGACTGGATCCCCGGCACGGAAGGGCGCGAAGCGCAGATCCGCCGCGTGCCGCTCGGGCCGGTCGTCGGCATCAGTCCATTTAACTTTCCGATCAACCTTGTGGCGCATAAAGTGGCCCCTGCCCTGGCCGCCGGCGATCCCATCATCCTGCGCCCCGCCAGCCAGACGCCCGTCAGCGCCCTCAAGCTGGCCGAGATCATATCCGCTTCGGGCTGGCCGGCTGGAGGCATTCAGCGTGGTGCCGAGCGCCACGAAGGACGCCGCGCCCCTGGTGGAGGATGAGCGCATCCGCCTGCTGACCTTTACCGGCAGCCCGGCGGTGGGCTGGTCGCTTAAAACACGGGCGGGCCGCAAGCGGGTGACCCTTGAATTGGGCGGCAATGCCGGGGTCATCGTACACAACGATGCCGATATGGATTATGCCGCCGAACGCATTGCCTGGGGCGGGTTTTCCTATGCCGGCCAATCGTGCATTTCCGTCCAGCGTGTGTATGTCCATGCCGATGTCTACGAATCTTTTGCAGAGCAGTTCGTCCAGCGCGTGAAGGCGCTCAAAGTGGGCGATCCGCTCGACGAAGCCACCGACGTGGGCCCGGTCATCGACGGCGGCGCCGCCGAACGTGTGGAAGCCTGGGTGGACGAGGCCCGGAAAGGCGGCGCCCAGGTGCTGGCAGGCGGATCGCGCACGGGCAACCTCTGGCAGCCTACTGTCCTGGCAGAGCTTCAGCCCGACATGCGCGTCAGCTGCCAGGAAGTCTTTGCCCCGCTGGTGGGTCTTTACCGCTATACCGATGTAAACCAGGCCATCGCGGCCGTGGATGACAGCGATTTTGGCCTGCAGGCCGGCCTGTTCACACGCGACCTGAGCGTGGTCAGGCGGGCGTTCGACGATATCGAGGTGGGCGGCCTGATGGTGAACGATGTATCCACTTTCCGGATCGATCATATGCCCTATGGCGGCGTCAAGCAGTCCGGCTTTGGCCGCGAAGGGTTGCGCTATGCCATCGAAGAGATGAGCGAGATGAAGCTGCTGACGTTTAACGACCGGCTATAAAGGCGCTGATGAAACCGGAAAGGAGGTGAGTGTAACAGGAATATGTCATCGGAATCGCTCGTTTATCGGTATATCGAAATTTCAAACAATTTGCCAAAAGGAGACCACTAGAGGAGCACCTATGAAATCGAAATTTTTGTACTTAATGGTATTGCATTGCCCTGACCAGCCTGCTGGTCACCGCCTGCGGCCCGGCTGCCACACCGACTTCCGCACCGCGCCGACAGCCAGCTCCCGCGCTACCTCGGCACCGGCTGCCACGGCCACCACCGCCGCGCACGGCTGACACCGCACCGTCCGGACCTGGCCCATCAAGATCGGCATCTCGCTCTCACTCTCGGGCGATTTTTCCGCCGACGGCCAGGCCTTCCAGCAGGGCTATCAGCTCTGGGCCGATACGATCAACCAGAACGGCGGCCTGCTCGGCCGGCAGGTTCAGCTGGATATTGTTTCAGATGCCAGCAGTCCCGACCAGGTCCAGACCAACTACCAGAAACTGATCAACGTCGATAAAGTTGACCTTATCTTTGGCCCCTTCTCCACTCTGTTGACCAAGCCGTCCTCGGTCGTTGCCAACCGTTATGGCTATGCCTTGGTGGAAGGCGCCGGCGGCGGCCCGTCGGTCTTTACCCAGGGTTTGAACAATGTCTTCGATGTTTCCCTGCCGGTTGCCAACAACCTGACCAGCTTCGTGCAGTATATCCTGTCCCTGCCGGCCGCTCAGCGTCCGACCTCGCTGCCTATGCCACCGAGGATGATCCCTTCACCCAGCCGCAGGTCGATCTTGCCAAGCAGCATTGGAAGCCGCCGGCGTCAAGACCGCCTCCTACCAGGTTTATCCGGCGGAGACGACCGACTTCAACCCCATCGGCGATAAGATCATCGCCTCCAAGGCGCAGATCGTGATCGTGGGCACCCTGCTCCCGGACGTCACGGCCTTCATCCAAAGGTTCAAGCAGCAGCACTATAACCCCCAGGCGTTTATTGCAACGGCCGGCCCCGATCAGGGCGATCAATTCCTGAAGGCCATCGGCGGAGCTGCCTCCGCGGAAGCGATCATGGTGCCGAACGGCTGGTATCCGGAATCCAACAACCCCGGTAATGCCGACATGGTCAAGGCCTATCATCGCCAAATACGGCGGCACAGCCGACGGCATCAGCTCGGACGTTGCCGAAGCCTATTCGGTGGGCCAGGTCGTTGCCCAGGCTGTGACGAAGAACAACAGCCTGGATAATGCCAAGCTCATTACCGAGCTGCATTCGGGCGACACCTTCCAGAGTGTTCAGGGAGATGTCAAATTTGATTCGACCGGCCAGAACGTTGCCGCGCTGGCCTACCTGTTCCAGTGGCAAAAAGGCGCCCTGGTGCCCGTCTATCCGGCGAGCGCCCAGGGAGCAGTCGCTCCGGAATTCCCCAAGCCGAACTGGCCCTAGTCCGGTTTCAGGTTTATAAAACTGATCTGCGGATTCCAGGAGAGTCCCTCCTGGAATCCGCAACTGGAACGAATACCAGTCGAACGAGGAAGCAGGTCATCTTATGAAATTGATTATCGAGGCGGTCATCACCGGCATACTGAGCGGCGGGGTCTATGCCCTGATGGCGTCGGGGCTGACGCTCATCTTTGGCGTGATGGAAATCATCAACATCGGGCAGGGCGCGCTGGTGATCCTCGGGGCGTATCTGAGCTATGTGCTGCAGAAGGATTTTCAATATCGATCTTTTCCTGGGGCTGCTCATCACCATGCCGCTCATGTTCCTGCTCGGCGTTCTGCTGGAGGTGGTCCTGATCCGCCCGCTGAAGCGCGACCGCACCATGCTCTCCATCCTGGTCACATTTGCCGTCGCCTTGATCATCGAAGGCTTGCTGGGTGTCTTCTTCGGGACCACCTTTGTGCAAATGCATGCCTGGTATGTGGATGCAACCTTTCAGATCGCCGGGTTCTATCTGGCCTACATCTATGTCTTCGGTTTCATCCTGAGCATCGTTTTATTAGCGGGCCTTTATCTGCTCTTGTATCGCACGAAATTCGGTTACGGCCTGCGTGCCTCCATGCAAAATCGCACGGCGGCCGAGTTGATCGGCATCGATGTCGAACGGGTCTCCGCCATCACCTTCGGCATCGGCGTGGCCCTGGCCGCGGCCGGCGGCATGGCCTACGGCGCCACGAGCGCCTTCAACCCTGCCAGCCATCTGGATCTGATCTCGCGCCTGCTGGTGATCATCATCCTGGGCGGCATGGGCAGCATGAAGGGCGCGCCGATCGCCTCCGTGGTCATGCTGGTCATCGAAGACGTCACCTCCGTGGTCTGGTCCCCGGTTTGGGCGAATACGGTTTTTTTTGCACTCCTGGTCATCGTCCTGTTGGTCCGGCCGCGCGGCCTCTTCGGGCAGCTTGAAAGCAGGAAACAATGAAAATCGTCCGCATTACCGGGCTGGTCGTGCTGCTTATCCTGGCCGTTGTCTTTCCCTTCGCCTTTCCGAACCCGGCCATCACCACCGTGGCGGTCTTTACCGTGCTGTTCGCAGCCGCCGCCACCGGCTGGAATATTTTCTCGGGATACTACCGGCTATATTGCCCTGGGTCATGCCGTTTATTTTGGGCTCGGCTCCTATGCCATGGCCCTGATGTGCCAGGATTGGAAAATTCCCGGCGGATATGTTCCCTTCCTTCTGGTCCCGCTGGCGGGCATTGTCGCCGCCGTCTTTGCCGTGCCGTTCGGCTGGATCGCGCTGCGCACGCGCCGGCATGCCTTCATCGTGATCACCATCGCCATGTTTTTCATCATGCAGCTCATGGCCTACAACCTGCGCCCGATCACGAACGGCTCGGCCGGCATCAGCCTGCCCATCCCGCCGCCGAGCTGGACGGGCGCCATTTTCAACATTCCCTTTTATTATGCGGCCCTGGCCATCCTGCTGTTGGCCCTGCTCACCTCCTGGTGGGTGCGGAACTCAAAATACGGTCTCGGCCTGCTGGCGATCCGGGATGACGAAGACCGCGCCCTGGGTCTGGGCGTCAATACCGGCCCGTTCAAGCTGGTCGCGTTCGTCATTTCCGCTTTCTTTGTCGGGATGGTCGGCGCGCTGCACGCCTATTTCATCGGGTCGATCTTTCCGGCCTTTGCCTTTGACGCGCTCTTCGATGTGATCGTGGCCCTGATGGCCTTCCTGGGCGGCATCGGCACCCTGGCCGGCCCGATCCTGGGCGCCTTTATCTTGGAGCCCACCCAGCAATACTTCACGCTCGAGTTCAGCAACAACGGCTATTACCTCATCATCTACGGCGTCCTGTTCCTGGTGATCATCCTGCTGATGCCCGAAGGCATCGTGCCGACCCTGCAAAAATATTGGAATAAGGTCCGGTCGCCGCGTAACGGATGCAGAGAACAAACCGGAAGAGGCTGGGAAGAAAGAATCAAAAGAAAGCCGTGCTTGTCGCAGATGAAGGGAAGAGGAAGGGCAAAGCCATGAAACTGCTTGAAGTATCAAATGTCTGCAAATCGTTCGGAGGCATTCGCGCGCTGGATGCCTGTTCCATCGACGTTGAAAAGGGATCCATCACCGGTCTGATCGGCCCGAACGGCTCGGGAAAGACCACCCTGTTCAATGTGGTGACCGGCTATGAAAAGGTGGATCGAGGGCGAGATCTTGTTTCGAAGGCACTTCGATCACCAATGCCACGCCCGATAAAGTCTTCAGGCTCGGCATGGCCCGCACCTTCCAGCTGACCCGCATCTTCCCGCGCCTCACCGTCCTGGAAAACATGCACGTTGCCTCGCAGAGGGAAGGGGTCAGGGCCCTGCTAAGCCGCTGGAGTTCCTCGCAGGAGCAGCAGCGCGCCCTGGAGCTGCTCGACTTTGTCGGGATCGCCCATCTCAAGGACCTCCCGGCCGGCAATCTCTCCTACGGGCAAAAGAAACTGCTGGAGTTTGCCTACATCCTGATCGCCGATCCTCAGGTGATCCTGCTGGATGAACCGGCAGGCGGCGTAAACCCGACCATGATCAATCAACTGACGGAACGGATCCGCACGCTGAACAAAAGCGGAGTGACCTTCCTGGTGGTGGAACACAACATGGAATTTGTGATGGGGCTGTGCGATCGGGTCATGGTGATGCATCGCGGCACGAAAATCGCGGACGGAACGCCTGAGCAGGTCCGCAAGAATCCTGCCGTGCTCGAAGCCTATTTGGGAGATTAACCATGATATTGAGTTTGCATAATATCGTTGCCGGCTACGGCGGGAGCGATGTCCTGAAAGGGGTCAACCTTGAGATCGAGACCGGTTCGATCACCTGCATTGTCGGGCCGAACGGCGCAGGCAAATCGACCGTGCTGCGGGTGATCAGCGGCCTGCTCAAACCGCGCATCGGCGAGATCACTTACAACGGCCGCTCGATTGCCGGGATGACGCCGCGCCAGATCCTGTCGCTGGGGATCGTACAGGTGCCGCAGAACCACAGCTTGTTTCCGGAGATTTCTGTCCGCGAAAACGTCCGCATGGGAGCCTTTATCCTGAACGACCCCGCGCTCGTGGCACAAACGGTTGAGCGAAGTGGAAGAGCTTTTCCCGGTGGTCAAGGAGCGCGCCAAGGAAAAGGCCGCCAACTTGTCGGGCGGGCAGCAGCGCCTGGTCGAGTTTGCCCGTTCCCTGATGCTCGAGCCGTCGCTGATCCTGCTGGATGAGCCCTCGATGGGCCTCGACCCGATGACCCTGAAGCAGGTCTTCGAGACCATCAAATTGATGCACAGCTCCGGCCGGACCATTTTGCTGGTCGAACAAAATGTGCGCGCCGGCCTTGGCGTCGCCACCCAGGGGGTCGTGATGGAGAGCGGTCAGGTGCGGCTGGAAGGCACTCATAAAGAGATCCTCGGGAATCCCCAGATCGGCCGCCTCTACCTGGGCGGGACGCTCTCTGAGGCTTGAAAATTCTCTGACATTGCTGGATGACTTTTCGGATGGAGATACGAACACAGATTCTGCGAAGTGAACGGATTTACGCGGCACTTTCATCACTATTTGCCGAGCCAATGACAGTTTAGCAGAACCGTTCATAACACGGCTCTATTATTGATAACTTGCAATCATGATCATTGACTCCCATGCTCATATCATCGTTCCGGAGATTTTAATCGAGGCTGCGCCCGGCCGAGGCAGTGGCGTCCGCGCGTGGTGTGGGAGAACGGCAAGCAGTTCGTCGTGTACAACGGCAAACGCATCGGCTCGGCGACCCGCGAATTTGTTTCGCCCGACAAGATCCTGATCGGAGATGGATCGCTCCGGTGTGGATGCCGTTCTGCTTTGTCCATGGGTCTCGCTGGTCCGCTACGATGCACAAGCCGAAGAGTCGCTGGCCGCCTGCCAGGTTCAGAACGATGCCCTGGCCGCCCTGCAGAAAAGATATCCCGGACGGATTGCCGCGCTTGGCCTGGTCCCTCTTCAGGATGTCCCGCTGGCCATCAAAGAACTTGAACGTTTGATGAAATCTGGGTCTGAAGGGCGTCGAGATCGGGACGCATATCAACGGCGTTTATCCCGGTGATGCGCGTTTCCGTCCGTTTTGGGAGGCCTGCGAATGCGCTCGGCGCGTTTGTTTTCATCCATCCGGTGGAAGGCGGCGGGCGGGCGGAATTGAGCGACTATTACATGTGGAACGTGATCGGCAATCCCGATGGAAACCACGATCGCGGCAGGACATTTGATCCTGTCGGGTGTCATGGATGCATACCCGCGTCTGAAGATCCTGCTGGCGCATGGCGGAGGAGCGCTGCCTTATCTGCATGGCCGCCTGGATCGCGGCTTCGAAGCAGCGGCCCGAAATCAACAAAGTGCATCCCGCGCCCGCCGACGGAATACCTCAAACAATTTTACTTTGACACCATCACGCATGACCCCGTCCTGCTGCTGCAGCCTGGTCGAATTGGTCGGCGCGGATCATGTCCTGCTCGGCTCGGATTATCCCTTTGATATGGGGAACGAAAATCCGGTTGATCTTGTGCATCAGGCCGGTCTGGCAATCCGACGCCGAAAGAATGATCCTCGGGGAAAACGCTGCCCGCCTGCTGGGTTGGACACAATAGGAGTAAAGGAGAACTCATATGCCCGATGAAAAAGTTCAAGCCGCAATCAACAACTGGGCGCCGCGCTTCACCTCGCAGGGCGTCGACTATAACGATTTCTTCCGCACCACGGCGCGCATCGAGAAATGGGAAGACTGGTGCCGCGAATGGGTGGCCACCGGCGATGTGCACCATGACCTTGCCGTGAAAGCCGAGGCCACAGGCGAATTTTGTCAGCGCCGGCGAGGCGTATATCGGTGCGGCATTGTGCTATCACTTCGGCAAATTCGTCTTTCAGGATTTCCACGATGAATACATGTCGGCCTCGCAAAAATCGGTCGAGGCCTACGCCAAGGGCCTGAAGCTGCTCGACCCGGCCGCCGAGCGCGTGGAGATCCCCTTCGATGGCACGAACATGGTCGGTACGTTTCGGATTCCGGCAGGAGCGGATCGCCCGCCGCTTATTTTGCTGCTGCCCGGTCTTGATTCCACCAAGGAGGAATTTTTCTACTGGGAGGAGGTCTTCCTCAAACGCGGATTGGCGACCTTTTCGCTGGACGGCCCCGGGCAGGGCGAGTGCGGCTACAACTCGCATATCCGCCCCGATTACGAAGCGGCCGTGTCCGCTGCGCTCGATGCTTTAACCAAGCGCACCGATATCGATCCGAACCGGATCGGTCTGGCGGGTGTAAGCCTCGGCGGCTACTATGCCCCGCGTGCAGCCGCCTTCGAGCTCGCGCGTCAAAGCCGCCGTCGGCAATTGCGGCCCTTATAACTTTGCCGAATGCTGGGACGGGACGCCTTCGCTCACCCGCGCCGCCTTTCAATATCACTCGGGTGCCAAAGATGCGGCCGAGGCAAAAGTGAAGGCCGGCCAGCTTTCGCTGGAGGGCGTGGCCCACAAGATCAAACAGCCGCTTCTTATCATCCATGGCAAACTGGACCGTCTCATCCCCTGGCAGCAGGCGCACAAGATCGTCGACGCTGTCGGCAAAAATGCACAGCTGGCGATGTTCGAGAACGGCAATCATGTCTGCAATAACATTCCCTTCATTTATCGTCCGCTGACGGCCGATTGGCTAAAGGAAAAACTTGGGTGAACTGTCTTTGGTGTCCGGGCCGGGGGATCAGGTAACCAGGCGACCAGGTAATTGGGGACCAGGGTCTGCGGGACGCGGGCTAATCGTCGTTGGAACGGAATTCGGCAATTGCATCACAAACTGCTCTCACCTGATCATCCGTCATTTCAGGATAAAGTGGAAGAGAGAGTATTTGGGCAGATGCCTTCTCGGTTTCCGGGAACTGTCCGCGCTGATATCCAAGATCTTGGAATGCAGGCTGAAGGTGAATGGGTATGGGATAGTGGATCGTCACCACGATGGAGCGCATTTTCAAGAAAGACATCAGCCCGTCCCTTTTAGAACTGCGTATCACGTATTGATGATAAACGTGTTTGGCGTAATCGGGCTCGCAGGGCAGCACGAGTGGGAGGCCGGTAAGCAATTCATTATAAAGGCGGGCAATCTGCCTCCGGCGCTCATTCCACTGCTCCAGATACTTCAGCTTGAACCGTAACACCGCTGCCTGAATATCGTCCAGCCGGCTGTTCATGCCTCTAACCTGGCTGATATAGCGAGACTCCCATCCATATTGTCGAAGCAAGGATAGCTGCTCGGCAAATTCGCGGCGATCGGTTAACACCATTCCACAATCACCGTAAGCACCCAGATTTTTGGTCGGATAAAAACTAAAAGCGGCAAGATCTCCCCAGCCACCGATCCTCCTGTCCTTATACAGGGCGCCGTGTGCCTGTGCGCAATCTTCGATTACCAGGAGTTGGTTTTGACGGGCAATCTCGAAAATCGGGTCGAGATCGGCCGGGCAGCCATAGAGATGCACCGGGATGATCGCCCGCGTTCTTTGTGTGATCGCTGAATTCAATCCGACCGGGATCGATCGCGTAGGTTTTTGGATCGATGTCAACCAGAACCGGACGGGCACCGGCCAACTCGATTGCCCTCACCGTCGCGACCGCAGTATGTGCGGAGGTAATGACCTCATCGCCCCGGCTTATGTTGCAGGCCAGCAGTGCAAGAAGCAGCGCGTCGGTGCCGGATGCGACTCCCAGCCCGTACGCTGTACCGCAGTAGGCTGAAAATTCCGTTTCGAAGGCAGTAACCTCCTCGCCCAGGATAAAATTGCCGCGGGCAAGGACGCGTGAAATCGCAGAATCGATCTCAGCCTTGTGGGCCTGATATTGGGAAGCCAGGTCAATGGGTGGAATTTTCAGGGTATCACCGATAATGATCCAGGTTCTGGCGATAGAAAGCGATCGTCTGATTGAGTCCCAGGCGCAAATCGGTTTTCGGCTGCCAACCCAGCTCCGCCTGGATCCTGGAATAATCGCCGACATAATCTTTGATATCTATGGCGAGCCGTTCCTTTGGGAAAGGTTTCAGCCGGTAGGAGCCGCTCCCATTCAAGTCCACGAGCAAGCTCGCAAGCCGGATAAGATTAATCCGCTTGCCTCCAAGGTTGTAGATCTTTCCTTTTGCTTTTGGATCCGTCGCGGAGAGCAGGAGAGCATCCACCACGTCGTCCACATTATTGGGGTCGCGGAACTGTTTTCCATCCCCGAAGATCTCTATGGGCTTCCCCTCCAGCAGGAGGCAAATCCACCATCCAATAAAGGTCTGATGGCCATCCTTGATGCGCATGTGCGGACCATAGGTATTGGTCATTCGAAGGCTGGTCGTCCACAGGTTGTACACCCGATTGGAGACTATAAGATAAAGCTCGCCGGCCAGTTTGCTCACGCCGTTGTAGTCCACGGGACAAATGCGGGCATCTTCGTTTACGGGTAGAGTCCGCGGCTGCCCATAAACCTGGCGAGTCCCTGCAAAAACGATCCTGATCTTCGGGTTAAGTTCCCTGCATAATTCAAGGATCTGCAGCGGCGCCAGGGCATTGACTTCCATGTCCGTGACGGGAGCATGCATGCCTCCCACATGACTTAATAAGCCGGCAAGGTTGAAGAGAAAAGCTTTTCCCCGGATCAAGGCAGACATTCTTGAAGTATCGCGGATATCGGCAATCGTGACGTGCAGCTTATCTTCGATGCCGGCGATATTGAACATATTAGCGCCCGTCCCGGCGGTGAGGTTGTCCACTATGAAAACATCAGCGCCCCAGTCCACCAATCGCCTGGCCAGGTGGCTGCCTATAAACCCTAACCCGCCTGTTACGAGCACTTGTTTCCCGGAATATTTATTACGTAAATTTGGGTTTGACATGATCCTTTTCTAAACGTGGCTTGTGGAGCATGAGCATCCAATACAGCCTGCTCAACTGCCGAATAACCCTGAAAACGCTGCCGAAATTGAAGAATTGAGAGCGGCCATATTGCCGGTAATAATGATGGACGGGGACCTCTACAAACCTGCAGCCCCTGTCCTCGAGCTTCTTTACCATTTCCAGACAAATGGCCCCGCCTACGCTTTCAAGATCCAGGGCATTCAATTCCTTTCGCCGGATAAGGCGGAAATCGCAGTCCACGTCGCGCAGGTGAATTCCAAACAGGAGTTTGACAAAGTGATGATAAATTCGGCCGATCACTTTTCGAATCATGGGGTCGTGGCGCGTGATCTTGTAACCATTCACTATATCCACTTCGCAAGACCAGGCATTTACAAGCCTGGAGAGTTCCAGCGGGTTGTATTGCGCATCGCCGTCCGTATAAAATATCCAGTCTTTCGTGGCGGCAGAGAATCCGGTTCGCAGCGTTGCGCCATACCCGCAATTGTGCGAGTGACGGATCACATGCAATTCCGGGAAGCGCGACTCCATCTCCTCCAATACTTTGAGAGAGTAATCGCTGCTTCCGTCATCGGTGACGATAATCTCGTAATCGTCCGTGACCTCACGCAGGGCGATCAGGGCTGTCAAAATCATGCTGGGTATGGTGCCGCCATCATTGTAGGCTGGGAAGACCGCGCTAATGCTCGAGATCCGTCCTTGATCGCTCATCATCTTTGCCTCTTTTTGTGCCAGGGCTATAACGCTTAAACCAAAAGGCAGGCTGGCCCTGGAAATCAGCGGGGCCTCCAGGGAAAGTATTGCCTTAAGAATGTTGTTGAAGGGACCAACGTTGAGGGCCAGATCAGATTTCGGCTCCGGGTTCTTGTGAAGCCGTTCCAGCATCCTTTTCAGCAACGCCACCGGAAAAAGAAACATATTGGCATAAGTAATCTGTCCCGGTTCAAACCCGCATTCCCGTAACATTTCAGAGACTTGTGAGGTTACGTACCGCCTCGCCGTGTGTGTCACCTGGTCGTGCTGACCGCGCAACCAATTGTAAGCCGGCAAACGCAACAGGAGATGTCCTTCACATTTCAAGACACGCGCAAATTCCTTCAAGGCTGTCCGGTCGTCTGCCACGGCCTGCTCATAGAGAACGTCGAAACTCGTTACCAGGTCAAAGGCTCCGGAGGCGAACGGCAGATCGGTGATGGAGGCGCGGCTTAACCGTTCGGCCTGTCTTTTCCTGCAAAGGCCAAGAGCAATCTCGGAGATATCAACGCCGGTTACATCCCCATATTTGTTTAAGTAGGTGGTCATGCCTGCGCCTGTGCCGCACCCGGCGTCGAGTATCTTCAGCCAGGACGCAGGCGGGCAGCAACGGTTAAGCAAGGTTTCCGTGATGGTCTGCATCCCCGAATAAAGCCAATGGCTGCCTTCCACGGCAAACATGATCTCGTATTCTTTAGGGTCCAAATGTCTTCTCGGGGATCTGATAGGAGGAAAGGATCAGATTTTGGCAGTCGTATATATCATCCATCTTGCCGCCCGGATGTGCGGCTGCCCACTGCTTCAACTCATCGATCCGATAGGGCGTGGCAATAAGCGTCTCCCCGTATTGGATATTGTATGTATCCATCGGGCCAGGATAATTGGTTATAGGTCTCTGATTACTTAGAAATCCCACGGAGGGATGCGAGCCGTAATAGTAATTCTGATCGCTAAGCAAGTAGATTGGAGAGTTTTTGTCGACTGAACCTGCATAGACCCCAAGGTATGATGCAAAGCGGGTTAACAGATTGTCGCCATATCTGCATTTCCCCACAAAATCAACATAATAGTATGAAATGTTGAGCACGGCTGCTGCCAGCAGGAGGCCCGAGGCCAGGATGGCGTATGTTTTGCGGGACTGAGTCCATTCCACTCCGGAAAGGCTAAAGATCCGATCAAGCCCGATGGCCCCTATTATCAAGGCCGCCGGAAGGACAATCAGCATGCGGTATCCATCTGAATTTGGGGGAATCGAGAAAATACCGATGGCCAGAGTAGGCGCCCAGAAATAACCGATCAAGAGCAGGATTCCCGGAGACTTCAGGCGCATAAAAACAATGGCAAGACCAACCAAAAACAAAAGCGCCGAAAAAACATCGAGCATTGGAATTGAAGCCGCATAGAAATCTATGGGGGGATAATAGATCAATGAAAGGAAAGCATGGATAACGCGATTGGCCAGTACCTGGACGGCGGGCTGCCCCGTGGTCGCGACGGTGGTCGCCAGCCAGCCGGTCTGGAATGTCCCATTCTGGGACAACCTATCGAAGAAAGATGACGGATTCTGCAAGATGTAATTAAGCTCCGGTGCAAACATAACGATAAACCCAACCCAAAAGATCAAGGCCTGCCTGAGAGCAGGTCTGAACCATGATCTCAACATAAAATAAGAGATGATCATAAATACGAGTATCAGCCCGGCAGTGATCTGAGATGTTAGATACACGCTGAAATCAAAAGCAAGCAAAACACCCCCCAGTGCTGTTCGCCAAGAACTGCGCTTTTCGAGCCCGCTTAATAGAAAATATAGTTCAAGAGGTATGAGCCAGGTGCTGTGGATATAGCCCACCGAGGCAATACGGCTGAAATGAATGTGAGCATGAGATGTTGCCAACAGAAAAGCCGTTATAACCGCGATCCTCTTCCCTGCGACCTGACGGGCAAACAAATACGTTGCCGGGATGGCCAAAACACCGCTGAGGGCGGGCAGCAGGCGCAAGGTGGTTGGCGAAACGCCAAAAAAAGTGAATAGGGCATTGGTCGCTTGCAAGTAGAGAGCACCGAAGTTTGCCCAGAGTGCGAACGGATTCGCGAGCCCACTGGAGACGGTCGATTCGGCGGCGATGCCAAGCGACCCCTCATCTCCATCAATGACCTTGGGAAGAAGCCCGAGCTTGTAGAATTGAAGAAAGGCTGCCAGAAGAATTGCACCACCGACAAGCAAGACCTCCACTTTGTGGTCTTTGAACCATTTGCCAAAATCGAAACCGGAAACCGATTTGTCGCGAAAAGCGAGAATGAAAATTATCCCGCTTGCGAACCAGGTGCAAATGACCGGTAGATAGTCCATGATGCCGTGACTTTGAAACAGATCAACGGCCATAATGGTCAATCCGCTTAAAAATAAAGCGGAGACAATCCATAAGGTTGACTTAGAAACCTGGAAGCGCTTAAACCGGCTTTGCAAGGCAGGACCCGGGTGCAGGTAATGGCTCAATAAGAGCAGCCCGATCCCCGCAATGGATAACCAAAGCTTTGGGGGGAACGTTTGGCCTTCCACGGGAGATGAGGCGAATACCAGGAATTCGCCAATGGTGATCAGAAAGATACCGATCAAAGCAACCAGGCGGCGCATTGTGATACTTTCTGAGTTTTGTTCGTTATCCCGTTTGTCCATTCGTTCTCCAAGCTTAGGGCTGACAAGCAAACATCGTTACTGCATTGAACAAGTCACACTCGAGGATGCCCTGATTTAAGGAGTACGGGTGGCCGGCCCCGACCATACCCAAGAAATCGCAAACCTTTTTGAGAATGTGATATTACCGAGCTACAGATACGTTGACGCCCTGGCAGGCAGAACGCCTGCACTCTGGGCCTTCGATGGAATTGAAAAAGAGGGGGCTGGTAAGGCTCCGCACCCCAACTTTTTTCGGGTAGTCTTCCAAGCGAGTGTGAGTAGACAGGAACTATCTTACTCTGTAGTGATGGGGCCTAACATTGTAAATGAATGTTATAATTTCCCAAAACGTTTTGGAAATTATAACATATGCGGCCAACGATACGTGATGTCGCAAGGCAATTGAAACTTTCGATCACCACCGTTTCGCGGGCCCTCGATGGCTACAATGACGTGGCAGACACGACCCGCAAACTGGTCATTAAAACTGCCGAGGAAATGGGTTACATACCCAACCGTGCCGCCCGCCAGCTGCGCCGCCAGCGAACGGATACCATCGGTTATATCCTGCCCTCCGATAATAAAGGTTTTTCAGATCCATTCTTTTCAGAGTTCATTGCCGGCCTCGGTGATGAAGCCTCGAGCAATAACTATGACCTGCTTGTGTCTGCCGCAGCTTCCGAGAGCGAGGCGGAGAAAAACCTTTACAGGCGCTGGGTTCAGGGAGCCAAAATCGGTGGGATCGTGATCAATCGCGTCTGTCTGAAAGACTGGCGCCTGCAATTTCTAGCGGAACAAAATATGCCCCATGTGCAACTGGAAGCTTCATTGGATCAGCCCGATTTTGTCGGTATAGAACTGGATTTCGCAAACCGGCTTCCTTCAGCTATTGAAATACCTGGTAAGCAAAGGGCATCGGCGTGTTGGCTACATCGGGGGCGACCCCGAACTCAAGATCGATTACAACCGGCAACAGGGTTATTTGGCGGGACTCAAAGCAGCCGGGCTTAAACCAGACCCGCTGCTGATCGCTCACTGCAGCCTGACTTCCGCAGCCGGTTACGAGGCAGCCTGTCATTTGCTGGAAATTCCCTCACCGCCCACCGCGATCGTATGCATCAGCGATCAGACCGCCATTGGGGCCATGCATGCAGCGAGCGAACGCGGGCTGATCATCGGACGCGATATAGCCATCACCGGGTTTGACGGCCTGGCCGACTTGGCCCACACACAGCCACCGCTAACCACGCTTGAGCAGCCGGTTTACTCCATGGCCCGCCAGTTGGTGACCATGCTGTTGGCGCTCATCAATGGGGGGCCCCTGAAAGAGCGACAGGTCAAGATCGAGCCTAAACTGCTCATCCGCGGATCAACGGGCGGATGAAGGCGGGATCAGGCGATCCAACCGCATCACAATTAATATCAGGTGTGAATCTCGCCGACAGTCATAATTGCGGTCTCCCGTATACTGCCTGGTCCCTTCGATCTAGCTGGCCATTTCACAGGCCAAGTGAGCGTGGTTCCAGTTGCAAAGGTCTTCCAACGCCCAGCAAAGGAACGTTTTTGGCGGTCGGTTGTAATCACGCATTATAAGCGGGTTTGAGGCTGGTTGCCCTATATAGAAAAAGGACAGAGGATCTTATCTCCTCTGTCCTTTTTCTATATATATTTTTCTTGTTACTTCGCGAACTCGGTGGCGCGGGTCTCGCGGATGACGGTGACTTTGATCTGCCCCGGATACTGCATGGTCTCTTCGATCTTCTTGGCAATGTCACGGGCCAGGCGGGCGGAGGCAAGGTCGTCGATGTTCTCGGGCTTGACGATGACGCGCACTTCACGCCCGGCCTGGATGGCAAAGGCCTGCGCCACGCCTTCGAAGGACTGCGAGAGCTCCTCGAGGGTGCGGATGCGCTTGATATAGGCTTCGAGATCTTCGCGGCGGGCACCGGGGCGGGCACCGGAGATGGCATCGGCGGCCTCGGCGATGACGGCTTCGATGCTGAGCTGATCGACTTCATGGTGATGCGATTCGATGGCGTTGACCACGATGGGGTTGACGCCATAGCGGCGGCAGTATTCGCGCGCCCAGCTTGGCATGGGTGCCTTCCTGGTTGTGGTCCATGGCTTTGCCGATGTCATGCAGGAAAGCCGCCCTGCTTCGAAAGCTCGACGTTCGCGCCGATCTCGGCGGCCAGGATGCCGGCCAGCTTCGAGACTTCAACGGCATGAGCCAACTGGTTCTGTCCGTAGGAGGTACGGAATTTCAAGCGACCGATCATGCGCAGGACTTCGGGATGCAAACCGGCAATGCCGGCATCGAAGGCGGCCTGTTCGCCGGCTTCGTTGATGATCTTATCGATGGCCTTGGTTTCTTCTTCGATGATCTTCTCAATGTGCGCGGGATGGATGCGCCCGTCCACCGTGAGGCGGGTGAGGGCGCGGCGGGCGATCTCGCGGCGGACCGAGTCGAAGCAGGAGACGGTGACGGCTTCGGGCGTATCATCCACGATCACATCCACGCCGGCGGCCTGCTCGAAGGCCTTGATGTTGCGTCCGTTGCGGCCCACGATGCGGCCCTTCATTTCTTCGTTGGGGAGCACCACGACGGAGGAGGTCACTTCGGCCACATGCTCGGAGGCCACACGCTGGATGGCGTCGGCGATCAATTTGCGGGCGCGCTTCTCGCCTTCCTCGCGCGCTTCGGCTTCGATCTGGCGATAGATGCGGGCCATATCGGCGCGGGCTTCCTTCTCGACCGCGGCCAGGAGCTCCTTGCGGGCTTCGTCCTGCGTGAGACTGGGCGATCTGTTGCAGCTTTACAACTTCATCTTCATAGAGTTTGTCAATCTCGTTGGCGCGCTTATCCACCGCGCTCTGGCGCTTGTTGAGCGTCTGCTCGCGCTGTTCGAGTTTGTCGGCGCGGCTGTCCTGTTCGGAACGGCGCTTATCGATGCGATCGGTCTCGCGGCTCAGCTCGATGCGGCGTTCTTTGATCTCGCCCTCGGCGGCCTGCACGATCTTCGTGGCGCTGTCGCGTGCCTGGGTATCGATCAGCCGGGCTTGTTCGTTGGCGATCTTTAAAATATTTTCGGCTTTATCCTGCTGGTCCTTTAAGGCGCGCTCGCGTTGATAACGATGAAAGTAATAACCGGCGGCAACGCCCACGACCAGCAGCAAGAACATCAATAATGATGCTAATCGGGTTCATGCAATTTCCTCGTCGTCAGATGTATGTTGCTCCGAGTGCGTCTCGTTCCAAAGGCGGGATACGACCGGCGCGATGACGGAGTATGGAAAACCGCGGCGGGCCAGAAATTCGGAAAGTTTCCTGCGAAACTCATTCCATTCCAGGTCCCGGAGGCGGTGTACTCTTTTCAGGCCGGCTTCATAAGCCAGGGCTTCGTCATCCACAGCTGCCAGCGCAGACTGCGCGGCCTCATCGGAGAGGCCTTTTTGGCGAAGCTCCACGGCCAGCGCCCGCCGGCTGCGGGGGCGGAATGTATTGCGATTCTCCACCCAGGCGCGGGCAAATTGGTCATCGTCTGCAAGCCGATTCTCTCGAAGCCGTACGAGCGTGTGCTCGATGACGTCTTCGGGAAGCTCATGCTTGCGTAAGTTCTGCCGAATCTCAGACTCGGAGCGGGTGCGATAGCTCAAAAAGAGCAGAGCCTGTTGATACGCACGCTCACGAGCATCATCGGCTTGAAGCGAGGCGATCTTTTCCTCGCTGAGTTCCTGACCAACCTTCAACCAGGCGGCTACGATCTGTGCCAGCCCAAAGGCATACTCTCCATCGAGGTGAATGTTCACCCGATCTGGATCGCCTTTCTGGGAAACGATGGCAGTGATTTTAGCCATTAAAACAAAACAACTGAGAGCCTGCCGCACTCTACGTGGCAATAAGAACGCTTGCCATCTTCGAAAGAGCGTCGCAAACGCGGCCTCAGCTGCTATAAGAGTTCTGGAAAAAGTAAATTGGCCCCAGGTCCCGCGCAGGCGGGACAGGAGGAGATGATTCGGACGTGATTAATGACGCAAACATCACGTCAGTCGGTAATTCAATCCGAGAAAACATTTTCTCAAATTATCCGTTAAAAATAACGGCGACTTTCAAAATCTCCTGAAGCCAGGATATCGTACGATTTCCAGAAATCCATTAGCAAGCCAAGCCGCCGCCGTACTCAGGCACGCTGATGGTAGGACCCCCACCTACCTTTGGCACAGAAGAGACAGGTGCTTTGCGAAGAACGGCGGAAAAATCCTTAGTATCGTTTGTATTATACATGATTTTTTAACGATTTGTTAAGGGATATCCTGCCACCCGGCACAGCTGGAGGCAAGGTAGATAGAACACGGATTAGGGGGAGGAAATAGGTTCGCACGCTTAATTTTTGCGCTAACAGCGTAAAACCCTCAAAATTCGCTTTTCTCATCCTGCCTGACACCGGATCTTCAACATGTCGCGAAGACCGAGATCGTAGAAGCCCATTTTGCCAAGCCAAAGACTGCCGCCTGGGATCAGCAGGGCCCGAACTTTGAAGCTTGGGGTCTGACTACTCCAGACTGGAGCATAATCTTCAAGGATCAATGAAGGGGTGGCGTCAAAACTTTTCGGAGTATGCGGGGTAAGATAATTATATTGGAGTTGCAGTTTTTTACGAAAGCATGACAAATGCTACTAGTTGGATTTGTATCGCCGTGCCATAATTTCAATGCTGGATATTCTCATCAGGAGGTTGTATGGCTAAGATCACTCGTGAAGACGCACTTGAATATCATCATTTAAAAGGAAAACCCGGCAAGATCGCGGTTGTACCCACCAAACCAATGGATACGCAGCGCGACCTGGGACTGGCCTATACCCCGGGTGTGGCTGAACCGGTGCTCGAGATCGAGAAAGACGCCGAACTGGCATACGAATATACATCCAAAGGGAACCTGGTGGCCGTTCTGACCAACGGAACGGCCATCCTGGGGTTGGGCGACCGCGGCGCGCTGGCTTCCAAGCCCGTGATGGAGGGCAAGGGGGTGCTCTTCAAGAAGTTTGCGGATATCGATGTATTCGATATCGAAGTCAACTGCCACGATCCGGATGAGATCATCAAAGTTGCGGCTGCGATCTCGCCGACCTTCGGCGGGATCAACCTCGAGGACATCAAGGCCCCCGAATGCTTCTACATCGAGGAAGAGCTGAAGAAGATGCTCGACATCCCGGTCTTCCACGATGACCAGCACGGCACGGCGATCATTTCCTCGGCAGGGCTTGCGAATGCGCTGGAAATCGTGGGGAAGAAGCACAGCGATAGTCCACATAACGATCTCAGGCGCGGGCGCGTCCGCCATCTCGTGCGCCGAGCTCGCCATCCGCTGGGGCGTGAAACGCGAAAACATCATGCTCGTGGATTCCAAGGGGGTGGTCTACAAGGGCCGCACGGAAGGCATGAATAAATACAAGGACCGCTTCCTGGTGGAGACGGATGCGCGCACGCTGGCCGATGCCGTACGCGGCGCGGATGTGTTCTACGGCCTGTCGGTTGCCAACGTGCTGACACCAGATATGGTCAAATCGATGGCGAACGACCCGATCGTGTTTGCCATGGCCAACCCCGACCCGGAAATCAAATACGAACTGGCCAAGGAAGCCCGGAAGGACGTAGTCATCGCCACAGGCCGCTCCGATTACCCGAACCAGATCAATAACGTGCTGGGCTTCCCGTTCATCTTCCGCGGCGCGCTGGATGTACGAGCCAGGGCGATCAATGACGACATGAAATTTGCAGCATCCAAGGCGCTGGCGGCGCTGACGAAAGAGGATGTGCCGGATTCCGTGCTGCGCGCGTACGGCGTGGACAAAATCAAGTTCGGACGCGAATACATCATCCCCAAGCCGTTCGACCCACGCGTGTTATTGTGGGAAGCACCGGCCGTGGCTGACATGCGCCATGAAGACCGGCGTGGCGCGCAAGACAATCGATATGGACGAATATCGCGAACAGCTTGCCTACCGCCAGGGCATGGGTGCGCAGGTGCGCTACTTCATCATGAACAAGGCGCGCGCCAGTGGCGGTGAGAAACGTCTGGCTTTCGCCGAGGGCGAAGAGCAGAAGGTGATCCGGGCTGCCTACCAGATCCAGGACGAGAAGATCGGCATCCCGGTACTGATCGGCCGCAAGCAGGTGATCGAAGAACAACTCAAATTCCTCTCGATCGATTACAAGCCGGAGATCGTCGACCCGAACGATTTCAAAAATATCGGTAAATACGAGACCGCATATTATGAACTTCGCAACCGTAAGGGCCTGACCATGGCGGATGCGGTAAAGAAGGTGCGTGAGCCGAACATCTTCGGTTCGTTGATGGTCAAGATGAACGATGCGGACGCCTTCATATCGGGCTTGACCTATGATTATCCGGAAGTCATCCGCCCGGCGCTGCAGATCCATCACACCCGGAAGGATGTGACCCGGGCGGCGGGCGTCTACCTGATGATCGTGGAGGACCGGGTTTATTTGTTCACGGATGCGACGGTCAATATCGAGCCGACGCGGAAGACCTGGCGGAGATCGCCGGCCCTGGCGGCGGATTTTGCGAAACAACTGGAGATCGACACCACGCGTGGCCTTCCTGTCATTCTCGAACTTCGGCTCCACGCCGCATCCGCTTTCGGACAAGGTGCGGAAGGCCGTTCGAATTGCTCAAGGATGCGCCGGCCCGACCTGCCTGTGGACGGCGAAATGCAGGCCGATACGGCGGTGGTGCCCGAGATCATCGATGAGCGCTATCCGTTCAGCACGGTCAAGGATGCAAATGTGCTGGTCTTCCCGTCGCTTAAGTCGGCCAACATCGCCTATAAGCTGCTGGCCCGTCTCGGCAAAGCCAAGGCGATCGGCCCGATCCTGCTCGGCATGGGTGCGCCGGTCCATGTGCTGCAAACCGGCGATGAGGTCAACAACATCGTCCAGATCGCGGCTGTGGCAGTGATGGACGTCATGAGCCGCATGGAGAAGGCGAAGAAGGGAAAGTAATGTGTAATAGAATAACGGCAGGTGTTTATCGGCATTCAGCAAGGGATTAGGATGCAGTCCAGACTTCGGAAGTCCAGAGACTTCCGAAGTCTTATATTATTATGGTCATCTCCGTAAGCCAGTTCCTCTATTTGGGGAGATTATGGATAGACTTTTACAGAGAGTTATTGACAGGAAAAGAAAGGTGTGGGCAAGTACACTATATGAAATAAGGAGAAACGCATGAACAAATTGAAAAACATTTTCAGATTTTGGCTGCCCGTTGCCATTGTGGTGGCTGCGTTCAGCGCGCTGGCTACATCACTGTGCAACAGTCGGAACGGCAAGCTGCCAACGATCCGCAAATCCAGATGGCGGAAGATACAGCGGCGGCATTGGACAGCGGTGCAACCATCAATCGGTCATACCGAAATCACAAGTCGAAATGTCAACCAGCCTGGCGCCTTTTATTGTCCTGTATGATAACAATGGCAACCAGCAGCTTCATCGGGCTTTCTGGATGGACAAATGCCCGACTATCCCAAAGGCGCGCTGGATTCCGCAAAAGGAAGCGGCGAGAACCGGGTGACATGGCAGCCGACTGCAATGTCCGCATGCTTCCGTGGTAGTTCCCTATACTAACGGCTTTGTGGTGGCGGGGCGAAATATGAGAGAAGTAGAAAAACGCGAATCACTTACGGAAATATATGCAGTCGTTACAGCAGTCCTGGGGCTGATTGCAACGTTTCTCGTGATTGCACTTGGCGAATTTTTTTAGCTGGAAAAAATAATGCCTTCAAGCAACGCCTCGGAGCTATTCAGCTCCGTGGCGTTTTTTGTTGGGCCAATGATCAGGCCCATGCTGTTCGACAGGGCGTAGGGAGGAGATGGTTAAAGATTACCGCCAGGAATACAGAGAAAAAAGGATCAAGATCTGGTTTCTCCTTCAGGTTCAGGCTTTACCGTTCACGCCGGCGGTGCGAGTCGGAAAAAATTAGGCCGCGATTCGACCCTGGCGCCCCGTGAAGTTCGGCGGGGAGATCAGCATCTTGATACTTTCTTGACACATCCCCCCGGTTTCTTGCCCTCCCTTTGACGAGAAATTAAATATACTCAGGCCGATGTTGATTTTGACCATGGAGGTAACAAATGGCTGATCTTCTCTATATCGGATTGACTTTGATCTTTCTGGCGCTCACCTGGGGATTCATCGTCCTTTGCGAGCGGCTGATGGAGGATAAGGCATGAGTGCTGTATACCTGATCGTGGGCCTGATCACGCTGGGGCTTTTCGTGTATCTGGTACTGGCACTTATTAAACCGGAGTGGTTCGGATGAACATCTACAGCTGGCTTCAACTGATTTTTTATATGGTGGTCCTGCTGGCGCTTGCCAAGCCGCTGGGCACCTTTATGGCGAAGGTCTATCAGGGCGAGCACACCTTCCTCGACCCCGTGCTGCAGCCTCTCGAGCGATTGATCTATCGCTCCGCGGGGGTTAAGGCCGACGATGAAATGGGCTGGAAAACGTATGCGGTAGCGATGATCCTTTTCAATATGCTGGGCCTGTTCGTCGTGTATGGCTTGCAGCGCCTGCAGGGTATGCTGCCGCTTAACCCCCAGGCTTTAGGCGCGGTTTCGCCTGATTCATCCTGGAATACGGCCGTCAGCTTTGCCACCAACACCAACTGGCAGGGCTACGGCGGCGAGACGACCATGAGCTATCTGACCCAGATGCTTGGACTCGCCGTACAGAACTTCGTCTCGGCAGCCACAGGTATGGCGGTGCTTGCTGCCATGATCCGGGGTCTTGCACGTCACACGGCCAAGACCATTGGCAACTTCTGGGTGGATTTGACGCGCACGACCTTGTATATTCTTCTTCCATTGTCCCTCGTTGTGGCAGTCGTCCTCGTTTCGCAAGGCGCAGTACAAACCTTTAACCCCTATCAAACCAGTGACGCTTTTGCAGCCTACGGTGGATGCGAGTGGGAAGACAGTGACCCAACAAGTCCTGCCGATGGGCCCGGCCGCTTCGCAAATCGCGATCAAGCAACTGGGTACCAACGGGGGCGGCTTCTTCAATGTCAACTCGGCGCATCCATTCGAGAACCCTACGCCGTTCTCCAATCTTATTGAGACTTTGTCCATTCTCCTTATTTCAGCGGCGCTTTGCTACACCTTCGGCAAGATGGTAGGGGATACACGCCAGGGATGGGCAATCCTGGCGGCGATGACCGTCATCTTTGTAGTGCTCCTGGCGCTGGCGGTCTGGTCAGAACAGGGCGGCAACCCGGCCTTCACCAAAATGGGGGTGGACCAAACGCAGAGCAATATCAACCCCGGCGGAAACATGGAAGGTAAAGAGCTGCGCTACGGCGTAGCCAACTCTGCGCTGTGGGCGACAGCAACCACGGCTGCATCGAACGGCTCAGTCAATTCCATGCATGACTCATTCACCCCACTTGGCGGGCTGGTTCCCTTGTGGATGATGCAATTGGGCGAGATCATTTATGGCGGCGTCGGTTCGGGGTTGTACGGTATGCTGGCTTTCGTCATCATTGCCGTATTTGTGGCCGGATTGATGGTTGGCCGGACGCCGGAGTATTTGGGCAAGAAGATAGAAGCATATGAAATGAAAATGGCTTCCATCATGATACTTATCCCGGTGCTCCTGGTATTGGTCGGCACTGCAGTGGCCGTGGTGTCTGTGGGTGGAACAGCAACCGTCTACAACCCGGGCGCGCACGGGTTTAGCGAAGTGCTGTACGCGTTTTCCTCAGCGAGCAATAATAATGGCAGCGCCTTTGCGGGTTTGGGGGCTAATACGCCTTTTTACAATACGGCCCTGGGCCTTGTCATGTTTTTTGCCCGCTATTGGCTGGCCATCCCGGCCCTGGCAATCGCCGGTTCGCTGGCTAATAAGAAGAAAGTCCCCGCCGGAGCGGGAACCCTGCCTACGCATACACCCCTCTTTATTGGCTGGATCATCGCGGTCGTTGTCGTGGTCGGCGCTCTCAGCTTTCTTCCCGCGTTGGCATTAGGGCCGATCGTAGAGCACTTGATGCTCTTCGCGCACTAGGATGGATGTAGAAAATGAATACTCAACATCAAGAAACAATCCATGTTTCGACGTGAACTCTACCAGCGGGCGATCCTGGATTCCTTTACCAAACTTAACCCGCGCTGGATGGTTCGCAACCCGGTGATGTTCGTAGTGGAAGTTGGAAGCCTACTGACCACCGGACTGTGGATACAAGCTCTGTTCGGGCAGGGTGAAGCACCAGCAGGTTTCATTGGGGCCGTGGCGCTGTGGCTGTGGTTTACCGTCCTTTTTGCAAACTTTTCCGAAGCAGTGGCCGAGGGACGCGGCAAGGCGCAAGCGGAAGCCCTGCGGCGAACCCGTAAGGAGACCCAGGCGAAGAAATTGCAGCACGCCAAGCGCGATGCCAAATATGACATGGTGGCATCCATCGCCTTGCGAAAGGGCGATGTATACCTGGTCGAGGTCAATGACCTAATACCCGCCGACGGCGAGATCATCGAAGGTATTGCCTCTGTGGATGAAAGCGCCGTGACCGGCGAGTCGGCTCCGGTGATCCGTGAAGCGGGCGGCGACCGCAGCGCAGTAACAGGAGGCACGCGGGTGCTCTCAGACTGGCTCATCGTGCGCGTAACAAACGACCCCGGCGAGGGCTTCCTCGACCGGATGATCAGCCTGGTGGAGGGTGCGAAGCGACAGAAGACGCCTAATGAAATTGCCTTGAATATCCTGCTGGCCGGGTTTACGATCATTTTCCTCATCGTGTGTGTGACGCTCCTGCCGTACTCGATCTATAGCGTTGACGTAGCCGGAACCGGTACACCCATTACCATCACTGTGCTGATCGCACTGCTGGTATGCCTGATCCCGACCACGATCGGCGGTCTGTTATCGGCCATCGGTATCGCAGGCATGGACCGTATGATCCAACGCAATGTGATCGCCATCTCGGGCCGTGCGGTGGAGGCGGCTGGCGATGTGGATGTCCTTTTGCTGGATAAGACCGGCACGATCACGCTGGGAAATCGCCAGGCCGTGGAGTTCATCCCGGTTGGCAGAGTTACCCCGCAGGAATTAGCCGAATCAGCGCAGCTATCTTCGCTGGCGGATGAAACACCGGAGGGCCGCAGCATCGTAGTACTTGCCAAAGAGATGTACGGCCTGCGCGGTCAGACGGTGGGTGCCAGCGACGAGGCTCCGGAAGGCGCGCACTTCATCCCCTTTACGGCGCAAACCCGCATGAGCGGCGTGGACGTGGATGGCACCTCCATCCGAAAAGGAGCACCTGATACGATGCTGGCCATGATCCGCCAGGCCGGGAAGTTTATTCCCAGTGATCTTAATTCGACAGTGGAATCGATTGCCCGCAACGGGGGCACACCGCTGGTTGTGTCACGAAACGGCGAGGCGCTGGGCGTGATCCATCTCAAGGATATTGTAAAAGGCGGGATCAAAGAGCGCTTCGCCCACCTGAGGAAGATGGGTATCAAGACCATTATGATCACCGGGGATAATCCATTAACAGCCGCCGCCATTGCGGCCGAAGCCGGCGTGGATGATTTCCTGGCGCAGGCCACACCCGAAGCCAAGCTCAAACTTATCCGCGAGAACCAAAGCGGAGGGCGACTGGTGGCTATGACCGGTGATGGAACCAACGATGCCCCGGCATTGGCCCAGGCCGATGTAGCCGTTGCCATGAACACAGGCACGCAGCCGGCGCGCGAGGCCGCCAATATGGTGGACCTGGACAGCAACCCAACCAAGCTGATCGAGATCGTTGAGATCGGGAAGCAGTTGTTGATGACACGCGGCGCGCTTACCACCTTCAGCATTGCAAACGATGTATCCAAATACTTTGCGATCATCCCGGCCGCATTCGCCTCGACCTATCCGGTGTTGAATACTCTCAACATCATGCGTCTGACGACGCCACAGAGCGCTATCCTGTCCGCGGTTATCTTCAACGCTTTGATCATTATTGCACTGATCCCGCTGGCTTTGCGCGGCGTCCCCTATCGCGCCGTGGGGGCCGCACGGCTGCTGCGAGATAACCTGTTGATCTACGGCGTGGGCGGATTGATCGCACCCTTCATCGGCATCAAGCTGATCGATATGCTGCTGGTCGCCCTGCATCTGGCCTAAAATCCCGCCGACCGCCTTAGATGGAAATATATCCTCGTGTACCCAACCTATTTCGCGAAAGGCACCACAATGAAAAGAGCTCGCTTCTCACTTACGGCAAAGCTGTACGAACAATCACTGTATGCCGTGCTCGCGGCTGTAGCTACCACATTCCTCCTGCTGCTGATCGGGCTGGATAAGCTTGGGGAAGGTGTGATCGGGCTTTTATATATGGTTCCCGTTGTGTGGAGTGCGGCCCGCTGGGGACAGGGCCCGGGTATCGCGGCGGCGCTGGCCTCCGGCTTGTTCTTCGATTTCTTCTTTACCCCTCCCTACTATACTTTTGCTGTGAGCAGACTGGAAGACTGGCTGATACTGGCGATCTTCCTGGCCGTGGCCATCGTGGTGGTGGATCGCATTCAAACCAACCTGTCCAGGGCGCAAAAGAGCGAACATGAGGCGGTCTTCATGTATGAGCTAAGCACGATGCTTGCCGCGTGTGCATACCCAGGATGCAGTCGCACATGGAGTCGCTCGTTTTCTGAAGGAAAGGTACCTGACTTCCGCCGTAACCGTTTCCATCCATCCAAAGGGAGAGCCAGTAGCAACTGTCGCTGTTGAACCGCGCGCGGCCGAGCCAGCCACCAAACCCGATCAATCCTGGGTCTCCTGAATACCTGGGGAACTGGTCGGCGAGATCAATATCTGGCAGGGCCAAATAGAGCTTCCCGCTGAAGACAGCCGCCTTTTTCGGAATTTTGCATCGCAGATCGGGCAGGCAATCGAGCGGACGCTCCTATATGAGGCAGAGGCGCATAAGAACGCGACCTTTCAATCAAAACTAATATGACTTTCAGGTAGAGGATATTATGATTAAACAACTCAAGCCGGCACTTGTTCTCTTCGTAGCTTTCACCCTGATCACGGGTGTGATCTACCCCCTGGTCGTGACCGTGATTGCCCAGCTCGCCTTCCCCTCGCAGGCTAACGGCAGCCTGATCATCAAAAACGGGAAAGCCGTGGGCTCCGCATTAATCGGCCAATCATTTCGATGCACCCAAATATTTCTGGGGCCGGCTCTCCGACACCGGTGATTTTCCCTATAATGCCTTCAATGCCAAGACGCTTACCGGCTCCTCAGGCTCAAACTACGGGCCATTGAATCCAGCTTTGACGAAGGCTGCACAAGACCGCATCAACGCGCTCAAAGCAGCCGACCCGGGCAACACCGCGCCCATCCCGGTGGACCTGGTAACAGCCTCCGGAAGCGGTCTCGACCCTGACATCAGTGTTGCCGCGGCGTTGTATCAGGTTTCACGCGTAGCCAAAGCGCGAGGAATGAGCGAAGATGCTGTGAGGAAGCTCGTAAGTCAATACACTACCGGGCGACAGTTCGGCATTTTTGGTGAACCGCGCGTCAACGTTCTTGAGTTAAACCTGGCGCTGGATGCGATACAATAATCCTGGATGAATAACGGACCGCGTCGCCCGGACCCCGATCAACTCCTTGCCCATGTGCAAGCGGAGGAGGCGTCTGCCCGACGCGGTCATCTTAAGATCTTTCTTGGTTATGCGGCAGGCGTGGGCAAAACGTATGCCATGCTCGAAGCCGCTCATCAACGCAAAAGGGAAGGTCTGGATGTAGTCATCGGTTACGTCGAGACCCACAAGCGGGTCGAGACGGAGAGGCTGGTTGCAGGGTTGGAGACCCTGCCCCGCAAAACGATCGAATATCACAACGTAACCTTAACCGAGATGGATGTGGATGTCATCCTGACCAGACACCCGGCGCTCGTCCTGGTGGACGAGCTTGCACATACCAACGCGCCGGGTTCGCGCCATCCCAAAAGATACCTGGACGTGGAGGAAATACTCAACGCGGGGATTGACGTTTACACAACCCTCAACATCCAGCATCTTGAAAGCCTGAACGATGTAGTTGCACAGATCACGGGAGTGATGGTGCATGAGACGATCCCCGACCGCGTCATCGACGAAGCCAGTGAGCTTGAACTGGTTGACCTGCCACCCGACGAATTGCTCAACCGCTTACGGGAGGGCAAAGTGTACGTGCCTGACCAGGCGGCGCGTGCCATCCGGGATTTTTTCCGCCAGGGTAACCTGACCGCCCTGCGCGAGATGACCATGCGCCGCGCCGCGGCGCGGGTCGATAACCAGATGCGCTCGTATATGGAGACGCGCTGCCATTGCCGGCCCGTGGGCGGCAGCCGAACGGTTGATGGTTTGCATCAGCCCCAACCCACTCGGAGAGCGCCTTATCCGTTCCGCGCGGCGCCTGGCCGATGAACTCAACGCGGAATGGCTGGCAGTCTATGTTGAAACACCGCGCGATAACACGTTGCCACAGCAGAAACGTGATATGGTTGCAAGCTCGCTGCTCCTGGCGGAAGAACTGGGGGCGCGCTCCTATACGCTGCTCTCGAGCGGGTCAATGAAGGCTACGGCTCAGACGCTTACGGACTTTGCCCGGAAAAACAATGTCACGAAGATTGTGGCCGGCAAACCGCTGCGCCCGGCCTGGTATGAACGCCTGCGCGGTTCACTCGTAAATCATTTGATCCATTCGAGCGGCGATATTGATATATACGTGGTACCGACTACGGAACCAGCGCATTTGCCGCCGGAAGAGAATCCACTTCAAATCCACAGCCATTTACCCCGATATATTTGGAGCATATTGCTGGTTACCCTGACAACGGTGCTGGGACAGTTTATCGGTAGGGATATTTCACCGACCAACCTGGTGATGATTTATCTCCTCGCAGTGGTTGTAGCTGCCGTCTACCTGGGGCGGGGCCCTGCGATCCTCGCCTCTCTGCTGGGAGTCCTGGCCTTCGACTATTTCTTTGTTCCGCCCAGACTCACTTTTAGCGTCTCCGACACAGAATATATATTGACCTTCACCGGCTTGTTCCTGGTCGGTATAGTCATCAGCGCGCTGACCGTGCAAGCCAGGCAACAGGCCGAGTCTGCCCAACGACGGGAGGCTGATACAGCAGTTCTCTATGCTCTAAGTCGGGACCTCGCCGCCGCTGATGGATTGAGCGCCGTGATCAACGCAATTCGTACGCATATTGAAGCAGACTTCGGACGTGACGTGATCATTTTTTTGCCCGGAGGCAACAACACGCTGCTCCCTTACTTGGAGGGCGCGGCGGCTCCTTCGGATGAAACAGAACTGAGCCTGGCCATGTGGGTATATCAACACGGCGAACCGGCCGGTCGGGGTACCGACACACTGCCGGCAGCCAACGCGCGCTATATACCACTCAAGACCTCACAACGCGTTATCGGCGTTTTATGTATCAGACCCCCGGATAAAGGCCAGAAGTTGACGCCGGAACAGCGGCGCCTGGTGGAAGCCATTGCCAGCCAGGCGGCCCAAGCCATTGAGCGCGTCAACCTGGCCGACCAGGCCAGACAAATCAAGCTCCTGCAGGCCGCTGAAAAACTGCAGAATGCCTTGCTTAATTCCATCTCGCATGACCTGCGCACGCCGCTGGTATCCATTACCGGCGCGCTGACCACGCTGGAGGAGCAAGGAAACAGCCTCAATGCAGCGGCGCATCACAGCCTGGTAGAAACCGCACGCGAGGAAGCCGACCGGTTGAACCGTTTGGTGGGCAACCTGCTGGATATGACCCGCCTTGAAGCAGGCGCATTGAAAGTCAAGCGCGAGACCTGCGATGTGGAGGATGTGATCGGCACGGCAGTGGGGCAGATGGACGAGCGGCTTGTCGGACGAAATATACAAATTCATGTGCCTCAGACGATCCCGCTGATCGCCGTGGATTTCGTCTTGATCGTACACGTGATACATAATTTGCTGGATAACGCACTGAAATATTCCCCGGCGGGCTCGCCCTTGGAGGTAAAGGCCTCGGTTCAAGACTCCGATGTATATATCCAGGTGCTGGACCGCGGCGTCGGCATTCCGGAAGATGACTTGGAGCGAATCTTCGACAAGTTCTATCGTGTACAACATCCTCAACAGGTAACCGGCACCGGGCTTGGATTGGCGATTTGTAAAGGGATCGTGGAGGCACATGGCGGGAGGATCTGGGCAGAGAACCGCCCGGGCGACGGGGCATGTTTTACCATCGCGCTGCCCATCTCGGAGGGAAAATGAGCGAAAGTAAGACGCGTATCCTTGTCGTAGATGATGAACGATCCATCCGGCGTTTTCTCGGCGCTTCGTTAAGCGGACAATACGAGGTGGTGCAGGCGGCAGATGGAGAAGAGGCCCTGCGGGCCGCCGTTACGGAACGGCCCGACCTGCTGATCTTGGACCTCGGCCTCCCGGACATAGATGGAGTGGAAGTCACGCGCCGCTTACGTGAGTGGACACAAATCCCCATCATTGTTGTATCGGTGCGCGAGCAGGAAAGCGATAAAATTGCCGCCCTGGATGCAGGCGCAGATGATTACCTGACCAAGCCGTTCGGGGCAGGTGAGTTGATGGCGCGCATCCGTGTGGCTTTGCGTCGTTCTGCCCAACCGGATACCCAGGCAGTTTTTACCAGCGATGACCTGACGGTTGACCTGGCCAGCCGTAAAGTTTCGGTGGATGGACACGAAATCTCCCTGACCCCCACGGAATACGATATCCTGCGGGCACTTGTCCAACATGCAGGCAAAGTGCTCACGCATCGCCAGCTTTTACGCACAGTGTGGGGGATCGCCTATGAGGACGAAAGTCACATCTTGCGAGTGAATGTGAGCAACCTGCGCCGCAAAGTTGAAAAAGATCCTGCCAGGCCACAGCACGTGATCACTGAACCGGGTGTTGGGTACCGGCTCAAAATGTGATAAGCAGAAATCAAGCCTTTCCCGGCCCGTGTCAGCAGAGGGGGAAAGGCGAATCCGAAAAAGAGCAGGCGCTGGCGGACCTCGCCAACACCTGCTCTTTTTCAGCTCCTTTAGCGACCAGCGGGTGAATCAGAGAAATTATTCCTGCCAATCCAATTCATATTCTCCAATGGCGACGGTATCGCCATCTTTGATGCCTGCTTTGCGGAGGGCCTCGTCCACGCCCAGCGCTTCCATGATCTTCTGGAAGCGGCGCACCGAGCCATCATGTTCCCAAAAGGTCATGGAGGCGGCACGTTCGATGGAAGTGCCGGAGAGCCGCCACTCATGCTCACCGGCGCGGGTGACCTGGAAATCGCGAGGGTCTTCTTTGGGACGATAGACCGGCAGCGGAGGCGAGGCTTCCTCCAGTGTTGGCGTTTCAGCTCAATTTCTCAACGGCTTTCAACAACAACTCGCGGACATTTGTGCGGCGCAAGCGCCGAGATGGTCATAAACTCGACCTTTTTCTTTTTCATCGCCTTTTTAATCTCGGCGAGCCGTTCCTGGACCTCGGGCTGGTCTATCTTGTTCAAAGCCACGATCTGAGGCTTCTTTGCAAGGTTGGGGTCGAAAAGCGACAGCTCAGTAATGATCTGGCTGTAATCTGCAAGCGGGTCGGCGGATAGGCCATCAAGCAGGTGGATGAGCACACGTGTGCGCTGAATGTGGCGTAAAAAATCATGGCCAAGGCCGATCCCTTGACTGGCGCCTTCGATCAAGCCCGGAATGTCGGCCAGCACAACAGTCGTTTCATCGTCCACTTCGGCCACGCCGAGATTGGGGTCCAATGTTGTAAAAGGATAAGGGGCGATTTTTGGTTTTGCGTTGGTGAGAACAGACAGCAAAGTGGACTTGCCTGCGTTCGGGACACCGATCAGCCCGATATCGGCAATCAACTTTAATTCCAACCTGAGGCGTTTTTCTTCACCGGGTTCGCCGCGTTCGGCGGTGCGAGGTGCCTGGTGCGTGGGGGTTTTGAAATGTATGTTGCCGCGCCCGCCCCGCCCGCTTTTGCAGACGGTGAGCCGCTGGCCGGGCTGTGGTGAGATCGCCGAGCAGGTCGCCGGTGATCGCATCGTAGACCACCGTCCCAGCCGGAACAGGCACGATAAGGTCGTCGGCAGATTTACCTGACATGTCATTCGGGCCGCCGTTCTTGCCGTTATCGGCGATGTAACGCGAGACATGACGAAACGACTGCAACGTGTTTAGCGCCAGCCTGACTTCGAGGATGACGTCACCACCCTTGCCGCCGTCGCCGCCATCGGGACCGCCACGCGGCACGAACTTCTCGCGATGGAAATGCATCATGCCATCGCCGCCTTTGCCTGACCTTACGAGGATCTCTGCTTCATCAATGAACATGCAACCATTATAAGCGGAGCGTGGCAGGGATAGCCGTTATCAGGAACATTTGAGCATGGATTGGTCCGATTTCAAGGCAGGAAAGCGTGTTTTCCCCGCGCCCTCCCGCAGGCCTTCTGTGACATCTGTTCGCTTGCTAGGAGAGGCGGCGAAGCACTACCTGCAAGGTTACTTTTATCACTGTATTGGGAGGGTCAGAATCCGTAAAATGAAGGAGGAGGCGAATATGAAGACTGAAATTCCAGAATCGCACCGCGACCTGCTCAATGGTCCACGCGTGGCGGCCTTGACCACCGTCATGCCGGACGGACAGCCGCAGACCACGGTGGTTTGGTGCAACTTCGACGGCACGTATGTGATGGTCAATACCATGCGCGGTTTTCGCAAGGAAAAGAACATGCGCCTCAACCCCAAAGTGACATTGTTATGCTACGACCCACGCCAGCCGCTGCGATCCATTGAGGTGCGCGGCACGGTGGTCGAAATGACCGAAGCCGGCGCCATGGAGCACCTGGATGGCCTGAGTGAACTGTATACAGGCAGGAGACCATATTTTGGGAACTGTGTTCCGGTCGAGCTGAAGGAAAAGGAAATCCCCGTGCTCTGCAGGATCCTGCCCACGCACGTTACCGTTTTGGATGCGACGAAGAAGCAGGCCGAACATTCAGAGTTGGCTTCGGCGATCCAGGTCGCCCAACGATAGGTCATCCCAAAGTTGCCAAGACTGATGTTGGAGAACTAAAGATGAAGATTGTCTCTTGAAATCCCGGCTTCTCATCTTGACCTTTTGACCTGTCCTGTCACCGGGGTGCTGACCACGATGATGCCCGACGGGCAGCCACAGTCCAGCCTGGTATGGTGCGACTATGACGGCGAATGCGCCTGCGTCAATACCACGCTCGAGCGACAGAAGGGCAGGAATATGACGAGGAATCCCAAGGTCAGCCTGCTGGTCGTTGACCCGGAATAATACCGGGCGCTATCTTGAGATCCGCGGCGAAGTCGAATTAGTGACTGAGGGGGCCGTGGAACATCTCGACAAAGTCACACGAGAATATACGGACCACCCACAGTATTACGGATATGTTTATCCGTGCGAACAACAAGCGCTGAGAGGCGAGTGATCTGCCGCATCCACCCGAAGAAGATCACGCTCGACGCGATCCATAAATAGGACAGATTCGGTCGGGGATTACTTGTGATTCGTCGGGCCCGCAATGCAACCCTTTCTCAGGATTCTGTATTCGAGTTGGTTTCATGATGGGCCACGAGGCTGCCCCGGTTTGCCATTTTCAAAGCGCATGATATACTTTATCGGGCAGTACCACTTTAGGGAATAGAGATATCGTCCTTTGAGGTGTTTTTTTGCGTAGACATTAATCTGCCCACTGGGAAAACCTTGAAATTAGCCAAAATTCTGCAGCGCCGATCAGGACCTGGTTGATCGCTTTCTGGACGTATTCGGCAGGGGTTTAGCCGCGGCAAGCCAGGGCAAATCCGGCCGGCCGGGATTCTTTATATTTGCCAGCAATTTCATCAATGAATATCTGGAACCCATCTATTTCAAGAAAGAAGAAGTGTTGTTAAGGCGCTCGAAGACTATGGCTTTTCGCCTGGTGATGGGCCGGTTGGAACGATGCGCAACGGGAATCAGAAAAGTCGTGAGATCTCGAAGAGGTTGTCCGACGGCGCGAAAGAATGGTTGAACGGGGACCAGGCCAGCCGCATGGATGTGATCTGGGCCTCCAGCGAATATACCGGCGTTATGCACCGGCATATGGAGCTGTTGAAGAATTTGATCCATCCCTTGCTCGAACAATCGCTCTCTGTGGAAGATGAAGAGAAAGCGGCCGTACAATTAAACGTTATTGCTTTTGAAGATACAAGCGAGGACTCGCTCGAAAAGTACACCAAAATGGTCAAAACACTTGAAGATGAAGTCAGTGAATGGAAAGAATTTATTGAGTAGGCAGACTGCGTCTACATGAATTGGTAAAATAACAAAAAAAGAAGTCGGGCAGATTGCCCGACTTCTTTTTCTAGAGATTTACAAACCAGACGTGTGACAATCCTCCCGCTCTGCTCGGTAGCCCTTGAGATAAGGGGACTGTCACAAAAGGTCCCTTACTTTTTCTTCCCAAATTTCTTCATCAGTAATTCCTGCAAGGTGGGCTGGCCGATCTCCTGCAGTTCATAGCGGACGCGCTGGAAGGGTTTCTTGATCTTGATGACGCGGGTCAGGTCGATCGGCGTGCCAACGATGACCAGATCCACATCGGACTTATTGATGGTCTCTTCCAGGTCCTTCATCTGCGCTTCGCCATATCCCATGGCGGGCAGGATCGGTCCGGTCTTGGGATATTTGACATAAGTGGCTGCGATGGATTTCACAGCGAACGGACGCGGGTCGACGATCTCAGCCGCACCGAAACGGCGGGCAGCGACGTAACCGGCGCCGTAAGCCATCTCGCCATGCGTCAGCGTGGGGCCATCTTCGATGACCAGCACGCGTTTGCCGCGGATCGCTTCGGGATCGTCCACAAAGAAGGGGGAGGCGGCTTCGATCTGGATCGCCTTCGGGTTGAGACGGCGCAGGTTCTCGCGCACCTTGATCACATTCTCGGGATCGGCGGTATCCACCTTGTTGATGACGAATATGTCCGCCATGCGCACGTTGGTCTCGCCGGGGTAATACATGGACTCATGCCCGGGCCGGTGCGGGTCGGCGACCACGATCTGGAGGTCGGGCACATAGAAGGGGAAGTCGTTATTGCCGCCGTCCCACAGGACGATGTCCACTTCCTTCTCGGCCGCGCGGACGATCTTTTCGTAATCCACGCCGGCATAGACGATCACGCCGTTGTCGATGTGGGGCTCGTATTCCTCACGTTCCTCAATGGTGGTCTCATGCTCATCGAGGTCGCCATAATCCGCGAAGCGCTGGACTTCCTGGCGGACGAGATTGCCATAAGGCATGGGATGGCGGATGGCCGCCACTTTATAGCCCAGGTCGCGGAGGATGAGAGACACCCGCCGCGTGGTCTGACTTTTGCCGGATCCGGTTCGGACGGCGCAGACCGAGACGACCGGCTTGGTGGACTTGACCTGGGTGTATTTCGTGCCCATCATTCGGAAGTCCGCTCCCAGTGAATTGACCAGGGCGCCTTTGTGCATCACGACTTCATGCGGCACATCCGAATAGGCGAAGATGACCTGCTCCACGCCGTGCTTCCTGATCAACTCCGATAATTCCTCTTCGGCGCGGATGGGGATGCCCTTGGGGTAAAGGTCGCCCGCCAATTCGGTGCGGATAGAGGCGGCCTTCAATATCGGGGATCTGCGTGGCGGTGAAGGCTACGACTTCATAGTCCTTGTTGCCGCGAAAGAACGTGTTGAAGTTGTGGAAGTCACGTCCGGCCGCGCCCATGATGATGGTCTTGATTGGCATGGGATCCTCCTTTGTATGTCACTCCGAGGACACTGTCCAAAGAGACCCGGCTTTGGATTTGAGTCTCTTTCGTTTGACCCGGAGCGGCATTGTAGACAAGATAAAACTATCCATCGGTCGGAAAAGAACTGCCCTGTGGGGCGTCCTTACCGGATCCTGTGGATAGGCACCAAGTATAAATCTAAAATAAAACAGGCTAAACGTGTAGATAACGTTCAGCCTGTTTTTTACATGACCTCCGGCGCTTGAATATCCAGCAAGCGCAGCGCAATGGCAATGGTCTGCCTGGCCGCCGCAACCAGACGCAGGCGGGCAGCCCGGATTTCGGCAGTATCCGCCTGGATGACCGGCACGGCATGATAAAACGAATGAAATACATTCGCCAGGTCGTAGGCGTAAGCGGCCATCACCTGCGGACGATATTCGTTCGCCGCCTGTTGAACCCTTTCAGGGAAGCGGGATATCAATTCGATCAACTGCATTTCATGCGAACTCAAGCTCATAATCGAAGGACGCGGCTCCAGGTTGAAGGATGTATCCGAATTGGCAGGCGTTCCCTCAGCCATCAGCTTTTCAACCTGCGCTTTCTTCAGAATGCTGTTGGCACGTACATGTGCATTTTGAATATAGGGCCCGGTGCGGCCGTCAAAAGACAAGGGCAGTATCCATATCAAAGACGATATCCTTGTCGTTGTCCACCGAGAGGATCGAGTAGGCCAGGGCGCCCAGGCCAATCTGTTTGGCAACCTGCTCGCGTTCCGCCTGGGAGAGATCGGGCGCCTTTTCGGATTCGACCGCCAGCACACGTTTGACGGCCTCATCCGCCACGTCCTTGAACAGCACCACCCGCCCATGCCGCGCCGACATGCTGCCTTCCGGCAGGGTGATATAACCATAAGCCAGGTGAAAACATTTGAGCGCCTGCGGGAATCCCCATAATTCCAGGATCTTGAATGCCTGCTGGAAATGCAGGTTCTGACGGAAATCCACCACGTAGATCGAACGATCGACGTGGTACTGCTCGAACTTGATCCTGGCCAGGGCCAGGTCCTTGGTGAGGTAAAGCGAGGTGCCGTCGCTGCGCAGGATGACCGCAGTCCGGTATTTTTCTTTTGTGAGCCCGAGTTTCTCGTCGATCTTGACGATCACCGGACCGCCCTGCGGACGCTCGTCTTGCGGCGATGCCTCTTTTGGATCAATTCATCGACGATGGCCTTTGACGGCTCATCCACTTCGCTCTCGTAGAACCAGACATCCATCTTCACATCCAGCATGGCCAGGATGTCGCGCAATTCCTCGAGGCTCCATTCGCGGGTTTTCAGCCATAAGTCGCGTACGTACTTATCGCCCGTATCCCATTTGCGATACATCTCACGGCGTTCCGCATCGTAGGCCTCGCGTTTCTCTTTCTCTGCGGGCTGTCTCGTCCTCCTTTGGTTCGAGCATGGCCGTGGCTTCCACGTAGATCTTCAACAGCCATTGTCCACGCTCATGAATGCCCGTGGGTTCCTGTCCCTTGTAAAATTTATCGTAAGCCCAGAGAACCGTAATGACGCCCAGGCCGATATCACCGGGATAGGTGGCGCGGATGGTCTCGAAGCCGGCGAATTCGACAATGCGCGCCAGCGATTCGCCCAAGAGCGTGGTGCGGGCGTGACCGATATGGAACGAGTGATGTGTGTTTGGCTGCGCGTATTCGACCATGACCCGCTCGTTCTTAGCCGCGCCCCTGCCAAAATTCTCGCCCGGAAGTGAGCACTTCATCCACCACGCGGTGGGCATATTCAGAGGTCAGAAAATAGAGATTGAGATAGCCTTTGACCGCTTCGATGCGGCTGATCCCTGAATCCCAGGCTTCGCGATCAGACGGCCTTGACCTGTTCCGCGATCTCCTGGGCGCGCTGGGTACCGGGACCTTTTTGCCCGAACGCGCCTCGAGAGCAGCGGTCGCGAAAAAATGAAGTGGACAATCCCCATTCGCCGGAGAAGGGGATGGGCGACCACTTGAGTTCAGCGAGGGGGATATCGTTTTGCGCACAGAATGCACGGATCCTGGCTTCGATGACTTGTTGTTCTTTTTCAAACATGGATGGGATTATATCATTTGGAAATCAGGTCTTTCACGCGGCACGCGCAGCATCAAGCTCAAGCTGTCTATGCACATATCCAAATATGACTTTACCGGCAAATGACGGATGGCGATCAGGGAAATCCAAAAAGAAATGAATGCGTGCGGGTGTAGGCCCACAGCATTCATTTCTTTTCAGGTGCGTTATGCCGGATTGCGGGCAAAAAATGAAATATAATGGCCCAGGGCATCCTATAATAAAAGCGGGAGCGTCTACGCTCCCGCTTTTTATGAGCACAAAACTATTTTTTGGCCGCTGTCTTTTTGGCGGCGGGTTTCTTCTCAGTGGTTTTCTTTCCGCCTTGGGTTTGGCTTCCTTAGCGGGCTTTGTTTCCTTCTCAGCCTTGGCCGGTTTGGCGTTCTTTTCAACAGATTTCTCGACACGGCTTGGCCGATTCGCGTGCTGCGCCTGGGGTTGAGCACCCAGCGCAGTGAGCTGTTTCATCAGGCGGCCTCTTACGGCGGGCGGCATTACGGGGATGGATGGCGCCTTTGTTGGCAGCCTTATCGAGCATGCTGATCGCAAACATCACAGATGTTTGTGTATCGGTCTTGCTTTCGAGGGCGGTGCGGGCATCTTTAACGGCAGTACGAGCAGCGCCGCGGTTTGTACGATTGCGCAGGCGGCGCTTCTCGTTCTGACGATTGCGTTTGATCTGAGACTTAATGTTAGCCAAGGTCGTTCCTCCAGAAAATTTCCTTCATACTTGCATCATATGTTCTTACTTAACATGCGGAGCGGTATTGTACATGAAGCAGGTGGATTTGTCTAGCAAAAAAAGACCTGCCTTCGTCTAAGAAAGGCAGGTCCTCGTTCGTTATGGGGTTGGCGTTACGGTCGGGTATGGGAGTGCGAGGCGTGCTGGTGGGCGGGCGTGTGGCGGTGGGCGTGACAAGGTTGACCGGGATCTGCAACTGTTGTCCGACTTCTATGGAATTCGGCATCGGTCAGATTATTCGTCTTCACAATATCGTCCACCGTGCTATTGAACTTGGATGCAATGCCGGCCAACGAGTCGCCTGTTCGCACGACATAGGTCACTTTGGTGCCACGGGGGATGTTCGGCGGGATCGGTGTCGCTGTAGGCAAAGGCATGCCCGGATTGGGGATATTGAATCTGCTGACCGGGGTAAATATTCGATGTGGGCGGATCAATGCCACTGCCCGGCTCTTTGCATCGTAAGGATTTAGAAGGAGATCAATGGGATGCCATCAGTCGCCCAAACCGAATTTGTCCGCAATCGCCTGGAGATTATCACCTTCCTGGACCGTGTAGGTAAAGGGAGCCGAAGGGGTTAGCGTAGGAGTGAGGGTTGAAGTTGATGTGACGGTGGGGTATCCGTGGGGCTGGGCGTGATGGTGGGCGTGAAGGTCAAGGTTGGTGTCGGTGTGATCGTGGCGAAAAGTCCACTAAGGGCTTGCTGGGACCGGTCAACCATATAATGAGCAGGGCCAATCCCGACAATACAAGCAAGCCGGCAACACCGTACACGAAAATAATATTGCTCTGCTGCCGCTTTTTGCGGTAGGAAGAAATGACACTTCCGGTGGAGCCTTTATTGTCCATTCGATGGGCCTCTAGAGCGCGCTTATAATTGAGGGGCGCGCTGAAAGGATTCTACCTGAACTTTGAACATTTGTGGGGAAGTTGCAGTCTCCGGGCTTCGAGGAAAAAAACATGTCGCATGAAAACTGGATAATAGACTGGCCCGCAGGTCGTTCCCTATTTTGCGGTTATGTCTTTTCCCGACTGCTTTATGAAATGTTCCAAGTGCTCTTTCAGGAACTGGCCTGTATAGGAGGTTTTGATCTTCATCAGCTGTTCAGGCGTGCCTTCGGCCACCAGTTCGCCGCCGCGATCGCCGCCCTCGGGGCCAAGGTCGATCAACCAATCGGCAACCTTGATGATATCCAGATTATGCTCGATGATCAGGACCGAATTGCCTGCATCCACCAGCCGCTGGAGCACTTCGATGAGCTTATGAACGTCCGCGGCATGGAGCCCGACCGAGGGTTCGTCGAGCACGTATAAAGTACGGCCGGTGGCGCGCCGCGAAAGTTCCTTTGCCAGTTTAACGCGCTGGGCCTCACCGCCGCTCAGGGTCGTTCCGGGCTGACCGATGCGGACATAGCCCAGACCGACCTCCTGCAACAAGGTCAATTTGTTCATCATGTTCGGGAAAGCCGAGAACTCGCCGAGCGCATGATCAACCGTCATGTCCAGCACATCGGCGATACTGTGACCCTTGAATTCCACCTGGAGCGTTTCACGGTTGAAACGCTTTCCATGGCATACATCGCAAGGCACATATACATCGGGGAGGAATTGCATTTCGATGCGCAGCTCACCCTGTCCCTGACAGGCCTCACAGCGCCCGCCATGCACGTTGAAGGAGAAACGTCCGGGTTTATAACCCCGCACCTTGCTTTCGGGCAGCTCGGCGAACAATTTGCGGATCTCGTCGAACATGCCGGTATAGGTACCGGGGTTCGAACGCGGTGTGCGGCCGATGGGCGACTGGTCAATGTTAATGATCTTGTCCAGATGCTCGATGCCTTCGATGCGTTTATGTTCGCCGGCCTGCGTCCGGGCGCCCATTAACTTGGAGGCCAGCGCGTTGTAAAGCACCTCGGTCATCAATGTGGATTTGCCGCTGCCGGAAACGCCCGTGATGCAGACCAGCTCGCCGAGCGGGATCTGGACGGTCAGGTTCTTTAGATTGTTCGCCCGCGCCTCGACGATCTTTAGGCTCTTGCCGTTTCCTTCACGCCTCTTTTTCGGGGTGGGGATCTGCTTGCGCCCCGATAAATATTGTCCCGTCAAGAGAGTGCGGTATTTGCCAATATCATCTTCGGCGTTCCCTCGGCGACGATCTGCCCACCGTGTTCGCCGGCTGCCGGACCGAGGTCGATGACCCAATCGGCTTCGCGGATGGTCTCGTCGTCATGCTCGACAACCAGGACGGAGTTGCCGAGGTCGCGCAGGCCTTTAAGGGTATTCAGCAAACGCGTATTATCGCGCGGGTGCAAACCGATCGAAGGTTCATCGAGAACATACAACACACCCACCAAGCGCGAGCCCACCTGGGTGGCCAGGCGAATGCGCTGCGCCTCTCCGCCGGAGAGCGAACCTGCCGAACGGTTGAGGGTCAGATAATCGAGCCCCACATCCACGAGGAAGCCGAGGCGCGACTTGATCTCTTTGATAACGCGTTCGGCGATGGCCTTCTGACGACTGGTCAAGACGGACTTTTTACCATTCAGATCGCTGGTCCATTCCAGCGTGCGCAGGATGGGCCAGGAGGTCACTTCGATAATATTTGCACCGGCCACGGTCACGGCAATGGCTTCAGGGCGCAGACGCTGACCTTTGCAGGTGGGACAGGGCTTATCGGACATGTATTCCGTGATGCGCTCGCGGATGTATTCCGAGTTGGTTTCGCGGTAGCGCCGTTCGAGGTTGCCGACCACGCCTTCAAAATCACGCGCAAAGGTGAACTCATGTCCCTTGGCGCTCTTGTATTTGATCGGAATTTCCTTGCCGCGTGTACCGTAGAGAATAATATCGAGCTGTTCTTTCGATAGATCCTTGACCGGCTTATCCAGGTCCACGCTGAAGAAACGCGCGGCGGCTTGAAGAGACTGCCAGTAATAGCCGCCTTCCTCCTTGGGCCCGCTCCATTCCATCGCGACGATGGCGCCCTCATTAAATGTAAGGTCTTTATCGGGAATTAATAGATCGGGATCAATTTCAAGTTTGTTGCCCAATCCCTGACAATCCGGACAGGCGCCATGCGGTGTGTTGAATGAAAATGTGCGCGGCTCGATCTCCGGTATGCTGATGCCATGCACCGGACAGGAAAGATTTTCAGAGAAATGCAAATCGTTACTTGAATCGGGATTAGTATCCGATTTGCGGGTCCCGGCATGCCGGCTCCCGGTTTTCAACCCTGGCGATGGTCAAGTAACCCTCGCCGAATTTCAGCGCGGTTTCGACCGAGTCGGTCAAGCGTGTGCGGGCGGCCTTCTTATCTTCTTCGACCCCATCATTTGAAATCACAAGACGGTCAACGACCGCATCGATGTCGTGTTGTTTATAACGATCGAGGTTGATCTCATCGTCGAGGGAATGGACGGTCCCATCCACCCGGGCGCGCACGAAGCCGGCTTTGCGGATCTCTTCGAAGACAGCCTGGTAGGTTCCTTTCCGTCCACGCACGACCGGCGCCAGCACCAGGATCCGGCTGCCATCGGGGAGAGATTCGATGGCATCCACGATCTCCTGCGCCGATTGCCTGACCACCTCACGTCCACAAATGGGGCAGTGCGGGATGCCGGCCCGCGCGAACAGCAAACGCAGATAATCATAGATCTCGGTTACCGTGCCGACCGTCGAACGCGGATTATGGGAAGTGCCCTTCTGGTCGATCGAAACGGCGGGGGAGAGGCCATCGATGTGATCCACATCGGGCTTGTTCATCTGGCCGAGGAACTGGCGGGCATAGGCGGAGAGCGATTCGACGTAACGACGCTGGCCTTCGGCAAAGATGGTATCGAAGGCCAGGGAGGATTTGCCCGAGCCGGACAGGCCGGTGATGACAACCAGCTTGTCGCGCGGGATCTCGACGGTGATATTTTTCAGGTTGTGGACGCGCGCGCCCACCACGCGAATGACATTTATAGACATATCAACCTTTGGAAGCGAAGCGATTATAGCACATATGTTTTATTTATGAATAGCTAAAAATGCAAAAGTTCATTATACCAATCCCTTGGTGCCTAAGGAGCGTTCTGTTTTGTTGGAAATCACGCAATGGGGATGGGGATTGAAGTTCACCCTACTTGCACTGCTGAAATTTCGCCCGCAAATGATGTTAAACATAAACGCTCCGATCCTTGATGATCTGAGCGTTTATTTTCGCCGGGTGGTAAAAGCCTAACTGCGCCTTAATAGCGCGTCCAGACAAGCCAGGCCGCTGTCTCCGGCGATTTTTCCTGGCGATGGTTGCCGTTATGCAGGGCAGATTGCAGGGCCGCCAGCTCCTCCTCGGGATCGCGGAACTGCATCGAGTACAGGCGGGCATACATGCCGTTGCGCTCCATCAGCTCCTGGTGCGTGCCCAGCTCGATGATGCGGCCGCTATCCAGCACGGCGATGCGGTGCGCCACCTTGATGGTGCTCAAGCCGGTGGGCGATGATCACGGTCGTCCGGTTCTGCATCAGGCGGTCGAGGGCCTCCTGCACCAGGCCTTCCGATTCATTGTCCAGCGAGCTGGTGGCTTCGTCCAACAGCAGGATGCGCGGGGTCCTTCAAGATGGCGCGGGCGATGGCGATGCGCTGGCGCTGGCCACCGCTCAATTTGGTGCCGCGCTCGCCGACCAGGGTTTCGTACTGCTTTGGAAACTCCATGGATGAAATCGTGGGCGTTGGCGGCCTTGGCGGCCGTCGATCATCTCCTCTTCGCTGGCGTCCAAGCCGCCCATAGAGGATATTTTCCCGGATCGTTCCACCGAACAGGAGGGTTTCCTGCGGGACGATCGCCATCTGGCCGCGCAGGCTTTCCTGCGTGACGGAGCGCAGGTCGTGGCCATCGATCCGGATCTGACCGTCGGTCGGATCGTAGAAGCGCGGGATCAAGTTGAAGATGGTGCTTTTGCCCGCCCCGCTCGGGCCGACCAGGGCCAGGATCTCCCCGGGCTGAATATCCAACGACACCCCCTGGATCACAGGCGCGTTGTCCTCATAGCTGAAGGAAACATTTTCGAAAGTGATCCGTCCTCTGACTGACCGGCAGGCAACGGCAGCCGGCGCATCCTGCACCGAGGGTTTCGTATCCAGGATCTCGAACACACGCTGGACGCCTCCCATGGCGGCGCGCAGCTGCCCATACAGACCGGCCAACCCGCCCAGGCTGGCGGCGATGGTGATGAAGTACATCAGGAAGCCGGTGATCATTGCCAGGGTCAGCCGCCCGGCGATCACTTCACGCCCGCCGTACCACATGACCGCCGCGATGGAGCCGAAGCCCAGGAACATCATGATGGAACCAAAGGCGGAGTTGTAAACCGCCATTTGCAGGGAAGCCCGAAAGGTCTTTTCCATGGCGGTGTTGTAGCGCTGTGTCTCATAGGCCTCGCGCCCAAAGCTTTTCACCACGCGGATGCCCTGCAGGCCTTCTTCGGCCACGACCGTCGAATCGGCCAATTGGTCCTGGACGCGGGTGCTGCCTTTCTGGATGCGGCTGCCAAACAGAAAGCGCCACCAACAGCAGGACCGGGACCAGCGCCAGGATGAACAGAGTCAGGCGGGCATTCAAGGTCAGGACGATCACGATCGAGCCGACCAAGGACACGATCTGGCTGAGGAACATGGTGAAATTGCTGGTCAACATGGTGCGCATCTGGGTCACGTCGCTGGACAGGCGCGAAACCATATCCCCGACCCGCCGGTTGGCGTAAAAATCGAGCGATAATTTTTGCAGGTGGTCATATAAGGAGGTGCGCAGGTCGTAAACGATGTGCTCGCCAATGTAGGCCAGCAGGTACGATTGAAAAAACGAGAAGACCGCCTGCAGCAGGAAGATCCCGCCCAGCAAGAAGGCCAGGTTGTTGAGCGGAGCAAAGCTTTTGGCTTTGGTCACCGAATCGAGCAGGCGCACGATCACCAGCGGGAAGGCCAGGCCAAATCCGCTGGAGACCAGCAGGGCCAGGATCGCCAATGCCATCCTGCCCTTATACGGTTTCAGGTAGCCAAACAGGCGTCCCCAGTTGACCGACCTTGAATGAGACGGCGGGTTCATTCTTATTGGATCGGGCAAGCTGCTCCCGCTCCCGGCCATGTGAATGATTTTCCATTTGTGAAGTTACTCCTTTTTAATGTTGTTATCCTGTAACTACTTACGCTTTGCCGTCTCGCACGATTTGCTGGCAAATCACGCTGCCGCTGCGGCGGCACGAACGGTGTTGCTGGAATGCCCGAAAAATGAAATTGATGGGCATCGCGGAGCATTCCCCATCACATTCATTTTCCGAAGGTGCAGATGTTTTTCTGCACGAAATCCTTAGCCCCAGGCTGAAAAACGTGGGGCGTGAGTAAATACATTATCTTTGAACAATCATAAAAGGGTTGTGTTAACCTGATATAAAGCGGGGTATCTTCGGCCAATGGCAGGGCGAAAACACTGCCATGGAAACATGTCAGTGGGGAGGAGATGAGGAATACAAACTTGATGCCGGTCACAATGGCCCCCGCGCGGGATGGCGCTGGCTAGCAATTCCTTTCCAGCCAATCTGCCACGCCGGCCAGGTTCTGGAATGTGTAATCCGGTTGAAAAGGAGAGTCTCTTTAGATCTTCGATTTTCGTTTCGCCGCTTAGCACCAGCACGGTGGCGATGCCGCTTGCCGGACCCAGGGCAATATCCGTGTACAACCGGTCGCCGATCATAGCCATCTGGCTCACATGCAGGTTCATCTTCACAGCAGCGGTATCCACGATGAGGCGATCAGGCTTGCCCACCACCAGGTCGGGCTCTCTGCCCGTAGCGGCCTTGACGAATGCAATCATCGCACCTACATCGGGCATGAAGCCTGTTTCGGTGGGACAGTTGAAATCAGGATGAGTTGCAATGTAAGGAACACCCGCCCGTACAAAATCGCATAACGCCCACAGCTTTTGATAAGTCAGGGTCTGGTCGAAGCCAAGCACCAGAAATTGTGGCTCCTTCTGTACGAGTCGAAAGCCGTGCTGACGGAATTCATCTTCAAGGGAGGGAGTCCCGACCAAAAAAAGATTGGCTCCGGGATGCCGGTCTTTCAGATAGAGGGCCGTCGCTTCCCCCGACGTCAGCACCAATTCTTCAGTGATGGGAAGCCCGAGGCGGCTGATCTTCTCCGCATACTGACGACCTTGTTTTGAAGAATTGTTGGTGAGAAAGAGAAACTCCTTCTTTTTGCTCGCGCAACAGATCAATAAAGCGCAATGCGCCCTCGAGCAGCCGATCGCTCAGATAGAAAGTGCCATCCATATCCAGCAGGAAGCCGCGGACCGTGCTCAATTTCTCGATGCCATTCATCATGAAAACCCATTTCCCAAATGCGCAATTTTTTCGTTCTTAGCAGGCCGAGCCACAGAAGAACGCCCGGAGCCCGCGAAACAAGAGGGCTGACCTGTGCCTGAAGATTGTACCAGTTGAACAACTCGACGCTGCCAATTCATTGCTTTTCCACGCCACATATCAACCCACACAAATAAAGGTGATACTTCAATTGTCTGAATTTTTATCGCGATTTCTCTGAAATCCTTTGTGATAAAATTTACAACCTGACAACGATTTTCAAAGGAGAAGAATGGTCGATAACTTGATTAACGCCATGGAACATGCCATTCAGGAAGTCAAGCAATGGCCTGAAAAGACTGTTCAGGTCTTTCACCATAATGATTCCGATGGGCTTAGCTTCGGGCGCCATCCTCACCCGCGCATTGGAAAGGCAGGGATTTAAAGTCCAGCGCTTCTGTTTGGAAAAGCCATATCCCGCCGTGCTAAGAAAGGTTTTCGAACAGGAGGGAAGACTTCTCATCTTTGCCGATTTTGCAGGCAGGATCGCACCCCTGCTTTCCGAATTGAACCAGGGAAGAACCTGACGCTGATCCTCGATCACCATGTCGCTGAAGCCTCGACCGATCCGAGAGTTCATCAATCTTGACCCTGATCTATTTGGATTGAAAGGGGATCGGGATATTTCCGCTTCGACAACCTGTTATCTTTTTGCGCGTACCCTGGATCCGGTCAATCGTGACCTGGCTCATATCGCAGCCATTGGAGCAGTGGGAGACGGTTTTTTTGTGGATGGCCAGCTGGTGAGCCAGAACCGTGAAGTTGCACTGGAAGCCGTTCAACAGGGCCTGATCGAGATCAGGAAACAGGAAGACCGGGGAGCAGTATTTGTTGAAAGGTCCAAAAGGTCAAATAACCTGTATTGAACTGGGTGACTATCTTGATATTTTGGGGGGAGTAGGCTATTACCAAAAAGGACCGGATATGGGGGTCAAGGTTTGCCTTGAAGGGGTTTCACCAGAGTCGGACCGGATGGTGGAAGAATTGAAGGCTGTCAGGACGAAGATTTTTGACGAGGAGATCGCAAGGCTTCAATCGGGCGATTTGAAACAAGCGCCTCACATCCAGTGGTTTCATGTCGAAAAGCGCTTTTTCCCGATGGGGGTAAAAATGATCGGGGCATTCTGTGATGCGATCAAGGATACGAACCTTATTGATCCCCAGAAATACCTCGCAGGATTTCAGATCATCCCCGATGAAATCCCGGGCTTCGGCGCCATTAGCGTTTAACGAGGTGAAGATTTCCATGCGGGTTTCTCCTTTCATGGAAGGGGAAATCAGGGCGGGAAGAGCAATGGGGCTCAATATATTGCTTCCCGAAGCGACGACCAGACTTGGGGGGTTTTCTGATGCCTGCCATAGTCTGACGGCTGCCACCACGGTGGCCATCGGCAAAGAAGAAAAACTGATCGAGGAAATGGAAAAAATCATCAAAGGAGAATCGAATGGCTAAAGGAACGGGTTTTGGAAAAACAATCTTGATCGGCGATCAATTTGTCCTGGATGAAGTTCCGGCGATTGTCTCGGCAATTTCCTTTGAAACGGAGGCAACGGTGGAAAGGATCGCAGGCGATGGATGGGTCCTGGAAGACAACCGGATCGAGGTTCCGGGGTATAAGGAAAAGAAAAAGGAACAGCAGGCGCGCTCGATCGACAGAATTCTCGAAGTCATGAAGATCGACGTCAAAAAGAACCCGATCAAGATCACCTATGGGGGAACATTATTGGCCGGAAGCGGGGTGGGCGCCAGCGCTGCCAGTTGCGTTTCGCTGGCGCGGGCATTGAACGAAGAATTCAAACTGGGCTATTCGATCGAGGAGATCAACCGGGTAGCCTGGCAGGGCGAATTTCCTTATCATGGGGTTGCGAGTGGAGTTGATAATACCGCCTCCACCTATGGCGGGCTTCTTCTTTTCCATTTAAAAAATGGGCGAACAACATTTCGAAAAGATCAAAACTCCGAAACCTTTTGAAATCGTATTGGCCAACAGCGGCATCACGGCGAATACCGCGCTCCTGGATGAGTTTATCGATCAGCAAAAGAAAGATGATCCGGAACTTTTTGCATCGCGTCTCAAGACCATCACGGCCCAGGCTCATGAAATGAAAAAGGCGCTTGAAGCCGGCGATTTGGAAAACGTGGGAAAGATCATGTCGGAAAATCACAAGCTCCTGATCGATATGGAATTGTCTCACGAAATTCTGGACTACCTGTGCAAGCTGGCCCTCGAAAAAGGGGCTTTGGGGGCGAAGGTCACAGGAGGCGGCAGGGGAGGCTATATGGTTTCTTTGACCCCCGGGAAAAAACTCCAGGATAAGGTCGCCTCGGCTTTTGACAAGGAAGGATATAAGGTTATCCGGGCAACGATCGGTGGAAGTTGAATGCGCAGGAGTTCACTCTGAACATTCACGATGAACGGTTAAGGTGATCCATAAAACGCACATCCTCCCGGTATCGAGTCCGGGAGGTTCGTTTTAGTATAATCAGTACTTCACGAAAGGGTATCCGATTTTCATGATCTACTGATAATCATCACAAGATCCTTGCGGGATGGAAAACAAAAAGAAATCGCCCACCGCGTCTTCAGATTTACAGGCAGACGTTGCGAAGTCCGCGGAACAAACCGACCGCGGCCAGGGATAGGACAGAGATGCGCTTTGATATGGACCAAAGTGGTGCACTACCCGAGAACAGTATGAATAAGGTGTGGACAAACTTGTTATTTGGGGCGACGATAGGCATTTCAGCTTTTTTGCTGTTCCAAATCGAGCCTATGATCAGCAAATACATCCTGCCCTGGTTTGGAGGGGGGCCAGCAGTCTGGACAGCGGCGATGTTGTTTTTCCAGCTGCTTCTGCTCGGAGGTTACGCCTACGCTCACTTCTTAAGCGGGTTAAGTCTGGCCAGGCAAAGTATCATCCATCTGGTGTTCAGCCTGGTCATCCTGGGCTGGATGGGGATGAATGCTGTGCGTTGGAGCACGCCTGTCACGCCGGATGCCAGTTGGAAGCCCACCGTCGGGGCCGCACCGGTCCTACAGGTTCTGCTGGTGCTGTTGGTGAGCATTGGCTTGCCATTTTTCCTGCTCTCATCCACCAGCTCACTTGTCCAATCCTGGTTCAGCCGCGTGCGGCGGCAGGCATCCCCGTATGCATTCTACGTTCTTTCCAATGCCGCCTCCTTGATTGCCCTCATCAGCTACCCGGTCTTATTTGAGCCCAACTGGACTTTGACACAGCAAGGTATCTTCTGGTCAGCCGGCTTTGGCATTTACCTGCTGGTATTGGGCGCATGTATGGTGACGATCCGTTCCAGCCGGCTTGGCGGAACCCGGGATCCAGAGAGCGGGACCCAGGTGGGACAATCGGATGACAAGGCACCCTCGTGGCGCAGTTCGCTGTTCTGGATCAGCCTGGCTGCTTGCGCATCCGTGATGCTGCTGGCATCCACCAACCAGATGTGCCAGGATATCGCATCCATCCCATTTTTATGGGTGCTGCCATTAAGCCTGTACCTGCTTTCCTTTGTGATCGCCTTTCACGACAACCAGAGAAAACTTCGCACGTTGTACGCACTGTTAAGCCTGGCAGCAGTGGCCCTCGGCCTGTGGAACCTGTCCAACGGCAGTCGTCTGGGCACCTTTTTTCAGATCGGGTCGAACGCCTTGATGCTGTTTGCGATCTGCCTTTTATGTCACAGCGAGTTGTATCTGCACCGGCCCTCGCCAAGATACCTGACATCTTTTTATTTAATGCTCTCCATTGGCGGCGCTGCAGGCGGTATCTTTGTCAGCCTGATCGCCCCACTTATCTTCCCGGATTTTTGGGAATATAACCTGGGATTGATCTACGTTGCCATTATCTTTATTGCCATCGCCTACCAGAGTCGAGGCAGCTGGCTTTACCGCCTGCGCATCCCGGCCTCGGTGCTCGCCCTGGTACTGGCGGTGTTCATTCTGATCCTCCCCATCGGCTGGACCACCCATTCGCTTAGAATGGCAAGGAATTTCTACGGTGTAATCAAAGTACGCGCGATGGATGGTCCTATTCAAGGCTATAACCTGATCCACGGCGCCATCACCCATGGAAGCCAGGCCGGACCAGGACCACTTCATGATGTTCCGACCATGTATTACACCCAACCAAGCGGAGTCGGACAGGCGATCCTCAATTATCCTCCCCGGGTCGCCGGTCAACCCATCCATATCGGGGTGGTTGGCCTGGGTGTGGGCACGATCGCCAGTTATGGACGTCCAGGGGACGTCATCCGCTTTTATGAAATCGATCCCGACGTGATCGCCTTTGCCCGGGACAGCCGCTATTTCAGCTTTCTGAGGGACAGCCCGGCCAAAGTGGATATCATCGTGGGAGACGCGCGTCTTTCCATGGAGCGCGAGCTGGCCCACAATGAAAGACAGGGTTTCGATATCCTGGTCATAGATGCGTTTTCAGGCGACTCAATCCCAACCCACCTTTTGACCAAAGAGGCGATCCAACTCTACCTGGCCCATCTGAAACCAAATGGCATTTTGGCTTTTAACATCAGCAACCGCCACCTTGATCTGGAACCTGTGCTTACCCTGGCAGGTGAGCATTTTGGGCTTTCCGGTGTGCTGATCGCCCAGAATAATCCCAAAGACCAGCTGGGCGCCGCTTCAGAATGGGCATTGTTCAGCGCGAACGCCGAACTCTTTTAAGATGCCTGCATTTGCAGGCATTGCAAGCGCTCTGCGCACAAGACCGGGGATCCGGCTATGGACGGACGATTACAGCAATCTATTCCAGATTTTATGGTGAGATGAAGCTGCCAGGTGGGAGACATTAGTGTGGAGCTGGCAATTGCGCCTCTCTTATTTTCTGGATAAGCGTTAACCCGAATTATCGAAATAGGAATTTTTCAACAGGCCGGCGATCAGCTCAGGCGTCCATGCAGGAGTAAAGAGCGCGGCAGAGATTGATGTAACGCGTATCGAACCCAAAGATCATTTTATTCATTACATAACCCATGGCCAGGTGCCTCTGAGGTCGGCGAAGCCGAGGGAACCGCCCATGCCGGGATGACCAAAGGCGGTCAATGGGCGCGGGTCGCCCAGCTCTGTGGAAGGCCGCATAAACCCGAGCGTGCGCCGTTCAGAAGTTCCCGTCACCACATCTTTGGCGTGGATCTGTTCCCGGCTGGCGAGTTCCACGCTCGCTTCGGAGAGCAGGCGCACCTCGCCAGCTTTACCTCCCAGGGCCAGCGGGGTGTATATTCGCGCCAGACCGCGGGCACTCGCATGCCCATTCGAGGAGGGGATTTCCGCTTCGCGCCACCGAGACGTGTTGGCCGCTCTTGGGGGCCGCGGCGGATTCTTAAAAGCCAGTGACTTGGTGCGACCGCTGAGAGAGAGCACCGCCTGAAAAATGAAATATCCAAGAGGTGACGGGGGAATCGTTTCCGCGGTGCGCACCTGTTCTCCTTCCCCCAGTCCCACAAATACGTCAGCACACAAAGGCCTGGCAATCTGTGTGCGGAGGAAATCACCCACCGACATACGCGTAATTCGTCTTAATACTTCGCCGTTCAGCCAACCAAAGGTGCCAGCATGATAACCACACTTCGTTCCCGGCTCCCAAAAGAGGGTGGATCCTTCCAGGGCATGTACCATCTGTTCCCAATCATAGAGTGTATCGTCCGGCACTTTCATGCTGGGAGCAGGAAGGCCGGCTGTATGCGTCAGGATATGCCGTACTAAAACGGCGTCCTTTCCATGCCGGGCAAACTCAGGCCAATAGTGCGCCACAGGTTTATCGAAATCGAGCAAGCGGCGTTCGGCCAGCATATGCATGGCGAGCGCCAGCCAGCCCTTGCCTGTGGACCAGACATTCACGAGGGTGTCAGGCGTCCACGCGCGGGTTCCGGCGGCATCCGCGGCTCCTCCCCATAGATCAACAACCGGCTCTCCATTAACTGTGACATGCACAGCCGAACCCACTTCGGCGTGTGTCTGAAAGTTTTTTTCAAACGCTGCCCGGACCGGCTCAAAACCCGGTGCCACACAGCCTGCGACGGGGAATTTATCAGTCATACTCATGGGCGTGTAGCCTTATTATACGGGCAGCGAGACGACAAAGGTGGTCCCTTGACCCAATTTACTTTCAATAGCGATCATGCCCTTATGCATTTCAACGATCTTTTTGACAATCGAAAGACCCAGCCCGCTGCCGCCGTTCGAGAGGGTGCGCGATTTATCCGCCTTGTAGAACCGTTCAAAAATACGAGGCTGGTCTTCATCAGAGACGCCGATACCTGTATCAGAAATATTGAATTCAATCCTTCCGTTAGCTCGACACAGTTCAATATGCACTTTCCCAGCCTGCGGGGTAAATTTGATACTGTTATTTATCAGGTTGATCCACACCTGGCTCAGCAGGTCCTCGTCCGCAGTGATCTCAACTTCTTCCAGTGACACATCCATTTCAATTTCCTTCGCGGTCCATTGAGGCTCACAGACAAGGATCAAGCTGCGGATCTGCTTGTCAAGACGGTAAGGCTTCGGTTCGAACCTGACGCGGTCGAGATTCCAACGAGGCAAGTTTGAGCAGGTCTTCAGTGATCCGCGAGAGGCGCGTGCTTTCATTCTCGATAATGTTGAGATAATGATGGCGTTCTTCCGCGGTCAGGCGATCGTTTTCCAAAGCCTGGGCGAACCCGCGGATCGAAGTCAGTGGAGACTGGATCTCGTGCGAGACGTTGGAAATGAATTCCTGGCGCATATTCTCCATTTGGTCCAATTCGAGCGCCATTCTGTTCACGCTGTTGGTTAATTTACTCACCATTGGGTTATCCCGAAAATCGTCTCCCAACCGGACGCTGAAATCCCCCCGGGTGATGCGCTCCAAGGCATCGATGATCGGGGCAAATGCATTCATCTCCGGCAGCCAGCCTTTTGCCCGGGCAAATTTACCGGCCAATCCACCGATCGTGCCCGCCAGCAGCAAGCCCAACAGCGTATTGACTATCTGGCCAAAGACGCCGGGAAGATGCCAATTGGTAATCCCAAAAATGGCGCCGGTCAGAAAAAAAGCAACAGCGATCATGGCGCTTACAAAAGCAAGCACAAAGATAAACCAGGCAATGCCGAACAGTCTTTGTCGATTCCTGCTCATGAATCCGCCTCCAGGCGATATCCCAGCCCCCGGATGGTCGTGATCTTGAACGAATGTTTCTCTTCAGGGAAACGCTCACGCAGGCGATTGATATGCACATCGAGCGTGCGGTCATTGCCGTGAAAATCGTAGCCCCAGATATCCTCGATCAACTGCTCGCGGGAAAATGTGCGGCCGGGATAACTGGCCAGTTTAAACAGAAGCTCGAATTCCTTGAGCGGGAGGGTGAGGCTCTCGCCATTGACCGAAACTTCGAAAGTTCTGTGGTCCATGGAAAGTTCTCCAACCTGGATGGACTGCGAGGCTGCAATGCGGTAGCGCTTGAGAAGCGCGTCCACACGCGCCACGAGTTCCAAGGGCTCGAAAGGCTTGACGAGATAATCGTCGGTGCCCAACTGAAAGCCCTTGAGTTTTTGGCTGGTCTCGGCCCTGGCCGTGAGCATCAGGATGGGGATGTCAAAGGTCCTTCGCAGCTCCTGGCACAATTCCCAGCCGTCCATGTTGGGCATCATGATATCAATGATGGCCATATCCACTTTGACCGAATTGAGCTTCGACAGGGCTTCCACGCCATCCGAAGCCTCGACCAGATCGAAGCCATGGTTCCGTAGAAATACCCGGACGAGCTCGCGAATATGGGGATCATCGTCAACAATCAATATCTTGCTCATCCAATAGACAGGTCCTTAATTAGTCTGCTCCCTGAGAGGATACAACACTTATATAAACTGGGAGTTAACGAAATTGCATCCATTGGAGGCAGCGCTCTCCCGCATCCACAAGATTTGCTCAGCTTATCGGCGGGACGCGTAGCCCGAAGGCTGTGCCTGCGAATTGAGTAAGTAGAAGGGAGAAAAGCAAAAACAACAGGATGGGGACGACGAATTTGCCGTCCCCATCCTGTTTCTTTTTCGAGGCGTTATGCGATTCGGGGTTGGTTAGGGTGTTGAGGTAGCAGTAGGCGCCGTTGTATTCGTAGGTCCGGGAGTATTCGTTGCCCCGGAAGGAGTGTCGGTCGCCGCCGTACCGCCGGTTACTGTGATAGCCACCCAGGGAGAGTCGCCAAAATATTGCCCCTGATCGGTCTGCATTCTCCAGAAGCCTTTGAAATTTCCGGAGGCAGCCGGAGCAGTGAGGGTAACAGAGATTTCCACCGAGGCGCCGGCCGCGACGGCATTTGGGATTGCTACTGAGGCTTCCGCCCATCTGGTCGCCGCTGATAAAGGAAAATTTATAGCTTGTGCTCCAGTCGCAAGTCCCGTTATTTTGCAGCGTCCATGTCTTTACAAACGTCTTGCCCGCTTTTATATCCGTTCCATCGGGAATGGTCACATCATTGACAAAGGCGGCGCTGTTACAGGTTTGAACGCTGCCCGAAGCAGTTGTGGGACTTGCCAATAGGCCCGTGGATTGAGTTGGCAAGGGTGACAAAGTCGCCAATGCCGTTGGTGCGGGTGTTTCCGTAGGCGGCGTCAATGCCAATTGGGTGGCTTGCTGGGCCGCGAGGGTCTGAAACGCAGCAGTGAAGATCGCGTCCACGCTGAGAGTGGGAGTGGCATCTGCATTTCCCGCGCCGCATGCACTGAGCGCTAACATTGGAATGACGGCGAGCACTATCAAAAAATGCCTCATATTCTTATCTTTTATACGCATGGCTTACATCTCCTTTTTTGCCTGGGCAGGAATCTGCCACATTAATTTCTTAGGGCTGCACATTATAGACCGGGAAGATTAGTTATTTCTCAGCTTACCGAAAATTTTCAGGCAAAGAATGTCCGATTTTTGGGAAGTCGCGATTTTTCCTGGAGCCACAAATCTGCTTCTCCAGGCGCGTTAATGCGACTGCGCCTGGACAGTCACTTGCTTAACGAAAAATCATGCTCATTGTTTCGATGCCTATCCTGGTTCCGGGCAGGGTTCGGGCCCTATCTTGTTTGAATTGAGCCCATGTTATACTCTGTGCAACTTCCCATATTTGGCGGGGTTATTTGTAACGGACCTCGCCGGTAGGTTTAATCCGTGCCGGAACTCGAGTTCAACGAAGAAGAAGTTCTAGTCCGTGCTTCACAAGGCGACCGTGATTCATTCGGTCTGCTCTACGAACGCTATATCGACCGCATCTTCAACTATGTTTACTACCGGACGGGGAACACCCACGATGCGGAGGACCTGACCGCCCGTGTGTTTCAGCGGGCAATGAACCATATCAAGCAATTACACGGATCGCGGCGTCCCGTTCTCTGCCTGGTTGTATCGTATCGCTCATAACCTGGTTGCCAACTGGCACCGCGATCGCAGCCGCCGGCAGGAAATCCCGCTCAATGAATTACCGGTGCTGCCTTCGAGGGAAGATCGGCCGGAAACAACACTGGTCCGCTCGCAGGAACAGGATTCGCTCCTCAAGCTTATCCGCAAACTGCCTCCTGAAAGACAGACCCTGCTCATCCTTAAGTTTGTCGAGAATATGTCGAATGCAGAGATCGGCCAGATCATGGGACGCAGTGAAGGAGCCGTCAAAAGCCTTTATCATCGGACGCTTCTGGCACTACGTGACGAGCTCGGCGATCAAAACATCAATTTAGAAGGAGATTGAGCCATGCTGAGGATCGTTACCGATGGCGCGGCAGATATGCCACCCGAGTGGGAAAAAGAGTTCGATATTCAAATCGTTCCCATCAACATTCAGTTCGGAGAGAAGACCTATCTCCAGAACGTTGACCTTGATAATGCCGGCTTCTATAAGATGGTGGATGAGACCAAAACGATCCCCAAAACCGCACAGCCCTCACCTCACCAGTTCACCGAGTTTTACAAGAAGATCGCCCAAAAAGGCGATACGATCATCTCGATCCACGTAACCAGCAAACTCTCCGGCACTTATGCCTCCGCAGTCCAGGCAGCAGAAGAAGTGAAAGATCCGTTCAAGGTCTTTCCAGTGGATTCGATGGTCGGTTCGGTGGCGATCGGTTTCATGTGCCGGGAAGCCCGAAAGATGGAGCGTGCCGGCAAAAGCCCCGAGGAAATCGTGAAAAAGCTGGAAGGCATCCGTGAACGTGTGCGTGCCATCTTCACCCTGGATACGCTCGAATATGCCAAAATGAGCGGCCGCGTGGGAGCACTGCAGGCCGCCATGGCATCGGTCATGAACGTAAAACCCATTGCCATCCTCAAAGGCGGTGTGCTCAATATGGCCGAAAGAGTCCGCACACGCAAGGCCTCGGTTGCCCGCATTATCGCAATCGGAGAAGAAGAGTTTGGCAAGACGCCGGTCTATCTGGGCGTGCTACAGGCTAATGACAAACCGTCCGGCGAGGCTTTGATGGCTGAAGCCAGAAAGCATTTCAATGTGGTAGGCGAGCCGGTGCTGACCGACCTTTCAATTTCGGTAGCCGCCAACCTCGGACCGGGAACGGTGGGTTTGGTGTTGTATCCGGTGGAGTGATGTTTGTCGAACTGCCAGGAATAATGCCTGGACTGAAGTCGAAACAACACCTCAAGAGAACATTATTGATGGATTCACCACGACGCGTTGCGTTCCACCATGCGCCCGATGGATCAAATAGAGCAGATTATGACCAATTACAGCAAGTTGACCAAGCTTTCTGAAGAACGATTGGATGCGATTGAAGCGCATCTGGCCGGGACCCTTAAACCGGTTGCCCCTCGCAAGGATTTCGTCCAACACCTGCGTGGCCGCATCCACCTGCCGCCGCGCGAGCGAGATCGCCGTCCGCCTGCACGATTGGAGAACATTGCTGCTCGTGTTCGGCGGAGTTCTTTCGGGCGCCCTGGTGATCCTCACCGTTGGTACGGGCCTTCTACCATTTGTTCGGCAGAAGGAATATGGGCTAGCCAAAATAAAGAAATGTTGTAATTGCTCACTTACCTGTTTCCAGTTTGACCGAAAGAAAATATTCTTTTTCGGGATTTTTAGTCCCAGGCTGAAAGCGTGGGACGAAGGGGTGAGTGGATACGAAATGATCCACATTTCAAGTAATTGAGCACGGAATGGGTCCTGATACGGCCAGGAGTTTATAGGATTTGCGGCGCTTTTCCGCACGCGGAGCGGTTTCCCCAGGCTTTTCGGTTACCTCATCCGAGATTGGAGCGGATTTGATCATGTCTAGTCATTCAATAAACCCCGCACAACTTTCTCGCTTCACGATCAAATCCACATCCACGGGCAACTTGAATCCTCGTTTACGCGCAGGGTCAGGTATTTTGCCGACTCGCGGAGATCTTCGGGCAGGGATCGGTCCTCCACCAACAAATTTAATAGATCGTAGGCACTGGGTGTGCGGATAGGCTGTCCCTGGCGGGAAAAGTATTCGCGCGCCGCGATCCCGGCTGCGCGCGCGGGCACAGACGCGCGCCTGTCCTTCGTTGCCCCGATCACGCGCCTGTCCGGCTTTATCAATTCAGCTTGAACTTGTGTTCGCCAATCCATGATATGGATTATACCTATCATTACTTATCATATTTCGACAGTATTATAATCAGCGGTGTTGGGCGAAGTCCAAGGAATCTTTTTTCTCTTTTGCATGGAGGCAGAGATGAAATCACGATCTATTTCAAATATTTGCCGGCGTGGGTCCGTACTCGTTCTGGCGATCACAGCCTGCGCTCTTCCCGGGGGAATGCCATTCAAAGTCCGCTCGGTCACAAGGCAGGGCGGGCCGAAGATCGTTACCGGAAAAGTGACCTACACCAATTCCTTCTTTACATCGGGGGTCGCCGAGCCGGAGATCATCCTCGAAGACGAGGGCGGCTTTGTAACCCGCAACCGCAAGTTCGTGATCCCCATCCAGTCCCAAGTCATCGGTGAAATCACATCGGACTTTTATACTTCGCCTTTCACCTACAGCCTTTCCCTGCCTGCAGAACCCAACGGCACCCTGCATGATGTAAACCATGATGGCAAGAAAGATACCGGGGTGATGGTCTTTGCCGTCGCCTACTGGACCAATACCTGGGGAGACCCGTACCTGGAAAAGCGCGACCAGGGCGGCGGCGGCTGGTCTTCGGATTATGCCTCCACCAAGGTCAGCGATAACCGCGACACCTATCTCGAAGTGTACGGCGGAAAATACCTGGTCTATGCCCCGGACGACAAACGAACAGTTCCCATCCGGTTTCGGGGCGGATAAAAAGCTGTTCACCAATGACGACCCGATCATGAACATCCCGGCGGGCTGGTCGGTGGTCAACCTGGACACGACCCCGTTCAGCATCGACCGCTCGGAGAAGCCGACCATCGACCTTTTCGAGTCCACCAGTTCTGCGCTGGATGATTTCTCAAAGCTTTCCTACACCCAGGCTTTTGATAAGATGCTTGACAAGTTCAAGAAGCAATATGCCTGGACCGAATTGAAAAATATCGATTGGAACGCCAAAGCCACCGAGTTCCGGCCGCGCTTCGCAGACGCCGAGAAAAACAACGACCCGCATGCCTACGCCCTGGCACTGCGCGATTTCCTGTGGTCGATCCCCGATACCCATATCGGGATTCGATGAGAGCCTGCTTCAAAACGATTTCCAAACCGATATCGCAGGCGGGCTTCGGATTTGCGATGCGGGATACCGATGACGGCAAGATCATCGCCAACTACATCACCAAAGGCGGTCCGGCCGAAAAAGCCGGAATGAAATGGGGCGCTGAGATACCTCTCGCTCGATGGAAAACCCACCAATGATGTGGTTAATGCCACTGTGCCGTGGTCGTCGCCGTTCAGCAATCCGATCATCAAGCGCCTGCAGCAATTACGCTATGCAACCCGCTTCAAGCTCGATAAAGGCCAGGTGTCAGTGAACGTTCCAAAACCCCGGCGGAAGCCAACAGACTGCGAATCTTGGCCGTTGTCAACGAAGTCGACAGCTTCAACGCCTCCTCCTTTAATGCAGGCCAACCGCAAACCTCACTGCCTGTAGATTTCTCCATACTGCCGAACGGATATGGATATATCAAGATCAGCAGCTTTTTGGATAACGATGTGCTTTCGATCCAGGTCTGGGAACGCGCCATCAAGTATTTCAACGATAATAAGATCCCGGGCGTCATCATCGACATGCGCCACAACGGCGGCGGCAGCGGCTGGCTGGCGGACCAAATGGCCGCCTACTTCTTCAATAAGGAAACGGTGGTCGGCAATGCGGCTTATTACAACAAAGGCAGCGGCACATTTTATATGGACCCGGCGATCAGACCAGCATGATCCCGCCGCCTGCCAATCTTCAATACAGCGGGCCGGTGGAGGTGCATGGTCGGACCGGCCTGCGCCAGCGCCTGCGAATTTTTCTCCTACGATATGACGATCAACAACCGGGCCACGATTGTGGCCAGTATCCATCGGAGGGCGCAGGCGGCAGCGTGGAAGATTTCATGATGCCGGAAAACACACAGGTCCAGTTAACCATTGGCCGCGAAGTCGATGCCAAGGCAACGTTCACATGGAAGGCAAGGGCGTTGTGCCGACCATCAAGGTTCCGGTCACCGCTGATACGCTTCAAAAGCAAGCCAACGGCGAAGATGTGGTATTGGAAGCTGCCGAAGCGGCATTGCGGGCAATCAAGCTCATCGGGCCAGGCAGTACAGGCCTCGCCCGGCCCGCTTCCACCCGCTTCCAGCGCACCGACCATGGCGAGCAAGAGCGATGCAGCCAGCGCCCTTTCTTCCAATGCGCCCTATTTGGAACATAAAGCCAGCGAACAATATCAGCCCTCTGATTTTGCAAAGCCAGGAACCTTAACCTATACAGTTTCTTTGACACCCACCGACCAGGTGATCTGGGGTTATGGCTGGTGTGCAACGACCCAGGATATTTTGAACACCGACCTTAAGAGCATCAAGTTTAAAGTTTACGCTGGATGGCAAGGATGTTCCTGTATCGGCCATGCAAGTCGACAACACGCCGTCCAACGGACAACAGTGTCAAACAACCTATACTGCGCTCGAGCAACTGGCCAACAGGCTCACACCATATTATCACCACTGCCACCTTCACAAGAAAGATCAACGATGGCACGGCTGATTACGCCGCGGGAGATTACGTGCTCGATTACACGGTGAACGTGCAGCCATAAAAGAGGCAATTACTCACCGCCCCGTTGTTGGTTTCCCCGAAAAATGAATATGGGCGGGGTGTTCTCCCCCGCCCATATTCATTTTTCGGGGTCTCTAGTCCCAGGCTGAAAGCGTGGGACGAAAGGGTAAGTGGATACTAAAAGAGGTCTGCGCTGAAACGAAGAGAGACGACCAGACAGGCCGTCTCTTTTTTGATTCCGCTCATCCAAATTCTGAACCCCGGCTCGCCGAGCCTGGGGCTGGCGGGTACGATCAGTCAATCAATCCATAAACCTGTACTTTAATAATGTCCAGACCGCTTCGAAGGCATCGTGAAGTTTGATCTTCTTGCCTTCCGAATAATCGCGAGGGTTGAAAGTGATCGGGATCTCGTAAATCCGGTAATGGCGTTTCAGCACCTTGGCGGTGAACTCCGGCTCAAAATCGAAGCGGTGGGCGCGCAAGGTCATCCCTTCAATGACTTTACTGCGGAAAACCTTATAACCCGTTTCCATATCGCTTAAGATCGTATCGTACAAAATATTGGTCATGAAGGTCAGCAATTGTTGGCGATCATATGCCAGAACATGACTGCCCGGCGCGGCCCGCCGAGAAAACGTGAGCCGTATACCACATCTGCAATGCCATCTTTGATCGGCTGAAGAGGGCCGGGTAGTCGGTGGGGCTGTATTCCAGGTCGGCATCCTGAATAAGGATCACATCGCCTTTGTGCGGCCTGATCCCGGTGACAACTGCAGCGCCTTTACCCTGGTTCTGCTCGTGCAGGATGACGCGCACCCCGTTTTTCCCTCCATCTTTCGAGAATATCACGGAGTTCCATCCTGGGAGCCGTCATCCACAACTATGATTTCGGAGGCCAGTTTGGTCGCTTTTACACGTTTCAGGATGGTTTCTATATTATTCTCTTCATTGAAAACGGGAATTACAACGGATAGCTTCATAGTGCGGGGATTATAAACGAAAAAGATAAGAGATTTCTCCAGAGGTTATACGATGGTAGTTTGTCATATTTCGTAAGAATTAACGGTTACTAGATTCTGCATTTGGTAATCATGAGTGAAATGGAGGAGTCTGAAGGTGAGCTGCAATCGAAATGAGTTTGTCAGGAAAGGATGATCAGCCTGCCGTGCTATAATTTGGAGGGTTACTATCCCCTATCGGGATTGCATGCTTTGTTTTGAATTTATTCTTGATTTTCTCATTCCTGGCAGGCCAGGTGGTATGACTAATCCTCTCGGGCGTACGCCATCATCCAATGTTATCTTTTTGCTCCACCTCAAATCAACAGTCTTGACGATACCGGCCTTTCGGCACTCTGGCTGCAGGACCTGGCGCTTAAAGTGCTGTATTCGCGCGGTTATATAACCGGTTTCAAGATCGCCGAGGAAATGGCCCTGCCATTTGCCGGCGTGACCGACCAATTATTGACTGCTCTCAAGCAGGAGAAATTGATCGAAGTCAAGTCTTCGCAGGGCGGCCTGGGTGAAGGCGCCTATACCTACGGCATCACCGGCGCGGGCAACCTGCGCGCGCGTGAGGCGCTCGAACGAAGCCAGTATGCAGGGGCGGCACCGGTGCCGTTTGAAGTCTACAACGAAGTCGATCCGCCGCCAGAAAAGCGGACATTTGACCGTCACCTCGCGCACGATGCGGCAAATCCTTTCGCAGATGGTGATCTCTGAAAGCGCATTCCAGCGGCTTGGCCCGGCGCTTAACTCGGGTACATCCATCTTCCTATACGGCCCGCCCGGGAAATGGCAAGACGAGCATTGCACGGGCTTTCGGCAACCTGGTCCTGAGCCAAACCATGTACATCCCTTATGCTCTTTATCTGGATGGGCAGGTGATCAAGGTATACGATGCGGTCAGCCACAAACTGGCGCCCGATACTGAACCGGATGGACAGAGCACCGGCGGACTGCGTTCCAATACGCGGCGTGATCCGCGCTGGGTAAAGATCCGCCGTCCGTTCATCGTGGTGGGCGGCGAACTGAACCTGGAAGGCCTCGACCTTGTCTTTGATGATACGCATAAATTCTATGAGGCGCCATTCCAGATCAAGGCCAATGGCGGAATCCTGTTGATCGATGATTTCGGGCGGCAGCAAGTGCGGCCACGCGACCTGTTGAACCGCTGGATCGTACCGCTGGAAAACCGTGTTGATTTCCTGCGCCTGCATACCGGGCGAAAGGTTGAAGTACCGTTCGATGTACTTAATCGTGTTCTCGACCAATCTTCCGCCGAAGGACCTGGTGGATGAAGCCTTCCTGCGACGCCTGCGGCATAAAGTGGAGATCGGCGACCCGAGCTACGAAGATTATCGGGAAATCTTCCGCCGGGTCGCGGCCGATAAAAAGGTCGAATATAACGATCAAGGCCTGGCTTATCTTTTACAGGAATGGTATATCAAACGCAACCGCAAGCTGCGTGCTTCCCATCCGCGCGACCTGTGCGACCAGATCCTCGACATTTCGGCCTATCTTTCCGTCCCGCCGACCATGACGCGTGAAATGATCGATCGGGCGGCCCATGCCTACTTCGTCGATATTTACGTCCGACTTTCTTCATAGATCGCAAATTTTAAAGATTGCAGCACGGAGCGATCGCAGCTGCGTACACTTTGACGTGTATTGTATAATGAACCCATGCTGCCCGAACTTCCCCGCCCAATCATCTTTGCACATCGAGGCGCTTCAGCCTATGCACCTGAAAATACACTCTCTTCGCTTCAATCTGGCGTGGCCCAGGGTGCTGATGCGATCGAACTCGATGCCAAACTCAGTGCGGATGGTCAGGTGGTCGTTTTTCACGATCCCACCCTTGACCGCACAACCGATGGGACGGGTTATCTTGCTCAAAAGACGCTTGCAGAACTACGCGGCGCTCGATGCGGGGAGCTCCTTCTCCGATAAATTTCCGGGAGAAAAAATCCCGCTGCTCGAAGAAGTTTTCGAAGCTGTCGGAAAGAAAACATTCATAAATATCGAATTGAAAAATTACACCACCCCGCACGACCAACTTGTTGAAAAAGTTTGTGCACTTGTGGCGAAGACATGGACTTGAAGACAGGGTGCTTTTTTCCTCCTTTAATGCCGCCAATCTCAAGAAGGCCCGTCAATTATTGCCAAACGTTCCATGCGGGCTGCTGGCCCTGGAGAGGCTGGAGCGGCGCATGGGCGCGTTCGTTTGGTTTTACCTTCGGTGAGTATGCCGCCCTGCATCCGTACGTCAGGGATGTGAATGCGCAACAGATCCAGCGCGTGCACCGGCTCAAGCGGCGCGTTCACACGTGGACGGTGAATGACGGTCGAAGAGATCAGGCGGCTTAAAGATTGGGGTGTGGATGGCATCTATCACGGATGACCCCCTGATGGCTTTACAGGCAATCGGGAGGTGCGAGTGATTCCGTACGAATGGTTCGAGCAGGCGGAAACACGCATTGCTGCCACATATTCAAAAGACGCCGCTCACACGGGATGTCAAACGCGGGCTCGTTCATCAAATGGGAAAACCATCAAGTCACCGGCTCGTTTAAACCACGCGGCGCGCTGAACAAAGTTCTGTCCCTGGCAGATTGGGAACGCGCCACCGGCCTGGTCGCGGCTTCCGCCGGCAATCATGGACAGGGCGTTGCCCTGGCGGGACGCTGACCGGTGCGGCGGTGGAAGTTTTCGTCTCCGAACATGCCGTTCCCGCAAAAGTTGAGGCCATGCGAGAGTCTCGGGGCAAAGATCTTCTTTGTGAAAGGCGGATATGCAGAGGCAGAAATCCGCCGGACGGGAATATGCACAGGCGCAGCATAAAGTATTCATCTCGCCGTATAATGATGGGCAGGTCATTGCGGGCCAGGGAACGATCGGATCTGGAGATTCCTGCGCGAATTGAGATGAACCGGTGCGAGAATTGGATCGTTCCCACCGGCGGCGGTGGATTAATTTCCGCCTTGGGTATCATCTTGAATAGAATCACACCCCGACCCAGGTTGATCGGTGTGCAGGCTGCGGCCTCCCCATTCACATACAGCCTCTTTCATAATCATACACAGGCGGGCGTTCAGGACCTGCCGACGCTGGCAGATGGCCTGAGCGGCGCCGTCGAGGAAGGCTCCGTTACCATCCCCATGATCGAAGAATATGTGGATGATTTTTTAGTTGTGTCTGAGGAGGAGATCGCGCGGGCGATGGCATTTGCCTGGGCCGTCTATCACGAAAAGATCGAAGGTTCGGCTGCGGTGGGTTTGGCGGCCGTTCTCGCAGGAAAAATTAAAGAGCGTCCATCGGTCGTGATCATTATCCGGCGGCAATGTCCAGCCCGAGGTCCATGAGGAGATCGTTGCGCGCTTTGCAGGGGTGCAATAAGGAGATTGAAGCGTTTATTACCTGGCGCTGATGCTTGCGGTGTTGATCCTGACCACGAGCGGCTATCCATCAAGGCCATGGCTCAAAGCGGCACACCTTCGAGGACGTCCGTCAATTATTTGAGAGTATGACGCCGGAAGAGCGTGTCGGTCAGTTATTCCTGGTCACATTCACCGGCACGGACACGACCGCATAAATCGCAGATCTATGATTTGATCGTTAAACATCATATCGGCGGCGTTGTGTTGCAGGCGGGGAACGATAATTTTGTGGCCGCACCCAATACGGTCTCCAGCGGCTTATCAGTTGACGAGCAACCTGCAGCAGATCGAATGGAACAGTTCAATCAACCCTCCCATCGATCCTCAAACCGGACTGCCCATCCTCACGTCATATGTACCTTGTTCATCGCCATGTCGCAGGATGGCAATGGCCCCCCGGGTGATCAGATTTTGAGCGGCCTGACGCCGCTACCCTCAGAGATGTCCATCGGCGCGACCTGGTCGCCCGACCTTGCCAATAATGTAGGGGTGGTGATGGGGACGGAACTCGCGGCGCTTGGGATAAATATGTATTTTGGCCCTTCGCTGGATGTGCTGGATACTCCAAGCACTTCACCCACCAACGATCTCGGCGCGAGCGTTTTTGGCGGTGATCCATATTGGGTGAGTGTGATGAGCAGTGCTTATATCAGCGGGCTGCACACCGGCTCCCAAAATCGGTCTGTTGGTCATCGCAAAACATTTCCCGGGCAGCGGCAGCGCCGATCGTTCCAATGAGCAGGAAGTGGCGACGGTCCGCAAATCGCTTGACCAGTTGAAGCAAATTGAACTGGCGCCTTTTTTTGCGGTAACGGGTGAACGCGACCCCGCCGCCCGATCCTGGGCGATAACCGATGGCCTGCTCGTTTCGCATATTCGTTATCAGGGTTTTCAAGGCAATATACGAGCCACGACACGCCCGGTGAGTTTCGATGCGCAGGCGCTCTCCTCCATCCTCAGCCTGCCGCAATTTGCCATCATGGAGGGCGAACGGCGGCCTGATGGTCAGCGATGACCTGGGAACGAAAGCGGTGCGGCAATTCTATACGACGGGAAGCGATTTTCCCGCCGCGCACCGTGGCCCGTGACGCATTTGTAGCCGGTAATGACCTGCTCTATCTTGGCAACATCGTGTCCAGCGATGCACCCGATAACTATACAACGGTATTGGAAACCCTGGATTATTTTTCACAAAAATACCGCTCGGACCCGGCTTTTGCCCAGAGTGTGGATGCATCGGTGCTTCGCATCCTGTCTCTCAAGGAACATTTATACGGATCGTTCAATATTCAGACTGTACAGGCGCCCAGTTATGCCAGTTTGAGCGATGCTGGGCAATTCGCAGCAAGTGACTTTTGAATGTTGCCCGCAGCGCAGCCACCCTGCTCAGCCCAAGTGCGCAGGACCTGGCGACCATCCTCACAGCCCCGCCCAAAGTGCGCGATCGCATCATATTTTTCACCGACACTTCGCAGGTTCAACAGTGCAGTACGTGTGCGATCCAATCGGGTCTGGCTTTTGACGCGCTTCAGCAGGCGATCGTCAGGCTGTATGGCCCGCAAAGCGGCAACCAGACCTCATCGTCATTCCGTTTATCTTCCTATTCTTTTGACGACCTCGACCAACTATCTGGCCGGAAAAAGCCCGCCTTATCTTCAAGACGATCTCAGTCGGCGCGAGTTGGGTGATCTTTTCTTTAACCGGATCCGGCCGAAACCAACAGCAAATCATCAGCAACTTCCTTTCCGGCACAGCAGGACCTGCTGCGCACCAAACACGTAATTCTCTTTGCCTTTGGCGCACCGTACTATCTCGATGCAACCGATATATCACGGCTGACGGCCTATTATGCGTTGTACAGCCAGGAACCTCCATTTGTGGAAGTGGCCGCCCGATTGCTCTTTCAGGAATTGACCCCCTCAGGCGCTTCGCCCGTTTCCATCCCGGGACTGGGATACGACCTGATCACGATCACCGCCCCCGACCCGAACCAGATCATCCCGCTTGATATCTGGACCTCTCGGCTGCGCCCGGTCTCAACGAATCGTACCCACCCCGGCAGCAACACCTGTGCCGCTTTTCAAGATCGGCGATACGATCGCCATTCGAACCGGTGTGATCAAAGACCATAACGGACAGCCTGTTCCGGATGGGACCGTTGTACATTTCTCGATGAACCTTACCGGAGAGGGCGGCGGTATTTTGCAGCAAGCGGATGCCGTTACAACCCAGGGCGTTGCACGCGTCTCCTTTGGGTTGGATAAGCCCGGTTTGCTTCAAATAAGTGCAACGAGCGAACCGGCGCTGGTATCCGAAGTGCTGCAGCTCGATGTCTCGAGTGGAGGTCAGCCGGCTGCGGTGACGGTGATCGTCCCGGAGCTTACTCCGGAGGTTGCGCCTCAAACCACCGCTACGCCTCAACCGGCGGCGGAATGAATTTGTCACACCCGAGGGAACGCCGCGTTTTATCGCCTGGTTCCTGATCATCCTCATGCTGTCTGGCAGGGGCAGTGCTGGTTTACTTTGCCGGTATTCGCATGGAAAGCATGCGCTGGGGAATCCGCTGGGGCTTGTGTGCGCTGGCCGGCGGTCTGTTGAGCTATAACTATATTGCACTTGGCCTGCCCGGCAGTGCAAGCTTTACAATCTCCAACGGGATCGGGGGAATCGTGATCATTACCATTTTCGGATTGTTTGCAGGGTGGGGGGCAGGCTGGCTCTGGTCACGACGGATGTGGAAATGAAAACGGCTTGACTAAAAATCACAGGTTCCCGGTCCTGCAGTCCATGGTAAATCAGTGCAGCAGGGTGGCCAATCAAGCTCAAGAGCAGCAAGCCGGCAGTTGTCCATGCGAGAATCGCGTCGGTTTGCGGGCGGAAGAGATCGAACCTGGGAATTTCAAATGCCGATTGATGCGGCGACGGGCGGGCAGGCATTGCGCCCCCACTGAACAGATAATTGTTGAATATCTCAATCGAGGCGGGGCGTTCATCGGGGTGCAGGGCCATGGCCCATAAAATGGCCTTCTCGGTGCGGGCGCTGATGGATGGAGTTTATCTCGTGCGGTGGAACCAGGCTGGCGGGTTGAACAAATCGTTTACGGGCATCCGGGGGAGGTTCGTTGGTCAATAAATGATAAAGCGTCGCGCCGAAGGAATAAATATCGGAGCGCATATCGGTGTGTGTCTCGTCGCTGCCGTATTGTTCAAGAGGCGTATAAAGGGCCGTACCCTGCCCCTGAATGACAGTGATGGTCATTTCCTCGTTCGGGGTCATGATCTTGACCAGACCAAAATCAACGAGCTTGAGCAAGCCACTGGGTGTGATCTTGAGGTTGCTGGGCTTGATATCGCGATGGACAATGGGCGGCTCCAGGCCGTGCAGATAAGCGAGCGCATTGGCGAGTTGAAAGGCCCAACCCAACACCTGATTTTCAGAGAAAAATGTTTTATTATGGCGGGCTTCGAGCATGATCGTCCGCAGGTCGTCGCCGGGGACGTAATCCATCACCAGATAATCGCGCATACCGTTGGAGAAGAAATCCGAGACTTTGGGCAGGTTGGGATGATCGAGGCGCGCGAGGATTGTGGCCTCGCGGAGGAATTGCTGGCGGGCCTCTTCGAGTATATTATCAGGCAGGCTGCGGTCGTACTCCACTTCTTTAAGAGCACACAGGCGCCCTTCCAGCCGGAGATCATCGGCCAGATAAATGGAGCCTGCACCGCCTTGTCCGACCCTTTCACGGATCTTATAGCGGCCGCGCAGGACCTCGTTATTCTTCAACGAGAGGGGCATCTTCTCCTTTCAGTTTAGATGTCATGGTGACAAGCTATCATCATCATGTATGAAGAGACACCTATCCCAGGCGCTTGCGACGTGACACATCCGCACAAATATCTGCGATGGCAATGACATCATTCCCGTGCAATTCATCTCGGCGTTGATTTTGCACAGAAACCAAATTTATGCTATATTATAAACGTCTTTGTTTTACTTTCAGTTTCCACTCTTGAGGGTTTTAAATGGCTCGTACCGAAGAATTTCCCATGCTGGTTGCACAGGAAGGTCCACTGAAGGGTCAGCGATGGCCGTTGAGCCGCACACTGGTGATCGGGCGCGAGGCCACCTGTGAGGTCGTCATTCCCGACCGGCAGATCTCGCGTTTCCATGCCCGCCTTACCCTGACACCCGAAGGCATCATCCTCGAGGACCTTGGGCAGTAAAAACGGCACACATCATAACGGCAACCTGCTTAACGCACCGGTCATGCTGCAGGACGGCGATATGGTGCAGATCAGTTATGTCCAGGAATTCCTGTTCTTTACTTCGGATGCCACCGTGCCGCTGACCGAAGGCATGGGCCGGCCGGGCCGCCTGGTCATGGATCAAAAGTCGCGGCGGGTATGGGTCAATCAACAGATGCTCGTGCCCGCCGCTCTCCGCCCAACAGTTCAAACTGTTGTGGCTGCTTTATGAAAGCTCCGGACAGGTCATCAGCCGTGCAGACCTGGTCACCACCGTATGGGGCGAAGAACAGGCCTCCGGGGTTTCGGACCAGGCCCTGGATGCGCTCATCCGCCGCTTGCGCGACCGCCTGAGCGCATTGGACCCCAACCAGCAATACATTGCCACCGTACGCGGTCACGGCGTGCGATTGGATAATCCGCCTGTGTAAGAAAAAAATTCTCATATGCGTTTGGAAAGACTGCCCCGGAACAGGTTATTCCAGGGGATTGTGTTTAAGTTCTAGATATCCGGCCTGAAAAATCTATCGACCTGATCTTTGCCAACGGCCTTACAACCCGGCGGTTCTGGGAAGAGCACGGGGAAATGAAACCCCTTGACGTCCTGCGCGAGGTGTATTTGAAAAGCCGCTGGCAATTTTGCACCGGGGGTTGAATCCGCTTTGAATATTCGAGTAATATTGGCAAAATTTATCAGCAGGAGAATGCAGTGGCGAATAAATTACGTTTGCTGGCTGTCTTTCCGCATCCCGATGATGAAACCCTGGGACTGGGCGGAACGTTGGCAAAATATTCAGCCGAAGGGGTCGAAACATATCTGGTGTGTGCAACACGACGGCGAACGAGGCTGGTTCGAAATCCGAAGGACCAGACCCGGGCCTCGAGGCGGTTGGGCGCATCCGCGAGGCGGAGCTGCGCTGTGCAGCCGAACAATTAGGCCTGCATGAAGTCAAATTTCTTGATTATCTGGACGGCGATTTCGACCAGGCAAAGCCCCGGGAGATCATTGCAAAAATTGCGGCGCATATCCGCCGGATCAAACCTCAGGTGGTTGTGACCTTTGGGCCGGATGGCGCCTATGGCCATCCCGACCATATCGCCCTTTCCCAATTTACCAGCGCCGCACTCATGTGTGCAGCCGATGGATCTTTCAGCGACCCGGGCGATCAGATCACCTTATCGTGTACAAAAATTCTATTACATGGTGGATAACCAGGAAATTGTGGATTTTGCCAACGAAGCCTTTGGCGGGCTCAGCATGGAGATCGACGGCGTGACGCGCAAACATGTCGGCTGGGCGGACTGGGAGATCACTACGCATATTAATGCCCGCCCTATATCGAGACGGTCTCATAAGGCAGTCCATTGCCACAAGTCCCAACTGTCCGGGTTATGGGCTGCTTGGAGATCATCCGCCGAAGAAATGGCTCCATTTTTTGGAAAAGGCAATTTTTATCGCGTCTTCAGCCTGGTCAATGGCGGGCGGAAGGATGAAACCGACCTGTTCGAAGGATTGAGATAGACGTTGAGGATAGGGAATAGGTGAAAATAGGGGCTTACAAGAGATTATGAGATACGAGAGTTGAAGGTCATTTGACTTTGCACTATATCCTTGCGGTAATTATTTGTGAGACGAGGAGTTTATTGAATACCACCCTGCGCGCTTCCTGGACCTGGCTGCTCGGCCTGTATACGGTCGCCAGTTTTCTCGAAACCGTTTTCTGGGGACAGATGACGGCATTCACGCCGATCTTTTTGCGCGATCTCGGCATGGCTCAATCCCAAATCCCTGCCGATGGTCGGTATTATTGCGGCAATCGTCGGTGCGGCCGGGATCCCTTTCCTGCCGTTTTGGGGCGCACTGGCCGACCGTTATTCACGCACAACCCATGGTGGTGCGTTCCTTCGTCGTCTATCTGCTGGCGGGCATCCTGGCCGTGCTGGCAGGAAATGTGTGGGTATTCGTCATCGGCCGCTCGCTGATGAGTCTGTCACTCGGGAACAGCGGATTGATGCTCACCACCCTCGCAGAGCGCACACCGGCCAACCGTCACGGCCTGGCTTTTGCCATCATGAACAGCGCCGGCCCGGTGGGCGCTTTCGTGGGTCCTTTATTGGGAGGCCCGATCGTTGATCATTGGGGTTTCCGGACGCTGATGTGGATCAACGTAGTGGTCATGGTCATGGTGATCCTGGCGCTCTCATTCGGATATGTCGATTCTTATCGAGGAAAAAGCCAGGCACCCATTTTGCAGCATGGCTGCGGATTCGATCCGGGTCTCCTTCCAGGCCGGACGACTGCGCACGCTTTTCTTTGCGTTATTCCTGCTGTACGCCGGCTGGATGCTGGTCTATTCCTATTTACCGGTTGTCGTGACCAGCCTGTATAAAGGGAACCAACCCGGCGATCCGCAATCGGTTATGTGCTCGGGGCGGGCGGACTGCTGGCGATGATGCTGGCACCGATCTTTGGGTCGTTGGCCGATCGTTTCGGTTACTGGCGGGTCTTGATGATCGGCGCGGCGATTAGAAACCGTGTTGTGGCTCATCCCGTTCTGGACCCGCAGCCTGATCCCATTTGCGATCATCACCTGTGTTATCAGCGGACTTGCTTCGGCAGTCTTCTCGATCTCGTTCAATGTTCTATCCAGCTCGGCGCCTGCCGAGTATCCGCGGGCGTGTGATGTCATTTGCCTATTTGCCGGTCAATCTGGGATTTTCCTTTGGCCCGCTGCTGGGTAGTAAATTGGTGGGATTGAATTTATTCTATATTTACCCTGCAGCGTTTGTATTTACCGGGCTTGGGATTTTTTGTATTGATTCTGGCCCGGCGCCAACCCGTGCCGAGATGACTGAGTCTATTGCAGCTTATCCTCGTGCGGGATGGTGATAGTAGGATCAGCCTGATAGAATGCGAAAGCTTTCGCGTGCTCGGAACGATCGATATAGGTTACAACAGGAAATAGCCGTACTCTTTGCTATTTAATGTCCAGCTGGCCATTTCCTGTTTCACGGCATGATATAGATTCTCGGCTTTCAACTCGCTCAAGGCAAAGCATGGCGCTTTGAGATGTTCGGCCAGCGTCTGCGCCAGTCCCTGGTCGAAGGCGGCATGCTCCATATTGATGACCACGCTCTTCACTTTTTCGGTGGCGATCAGTTCCGCGAAGCGATAAGACTCTTCCTGAGGCGGCAGGGTGCCGATCGAAACATTGCCGGCCCCATCGGTAAGGACGATCAGCAGCGGCTCAATATCGGGATGAGTATATTTTTCATGCTGTAATACGTCGGTCGCCATCAACAGCCCGGCGGAAAGCGGCGTCTTTCCGCCGACCGGAATATCCACCAGGGCCTTCTGGGCAAGCTGGACGGAATTCGTAGGGGGCAGGACCAGGGTGGCGCGGTCCTTTTGGAAGACGATCAGACCCACACGGTCGCGGCGCTGGTAGGCGTCGGTGAGCAGGGACAGGATGGCGCCTTTGGTGGCATTCATGCGCTCCGCCACAGCCATGGACCAGGAAGCATCCACCAGGAACAAGACCAGGTTGGCCACGCGCTTGACGCGCACCTTGCGCTGCAGGTCGGATTTCTCAATGGCAAAAGCCAGCCGTTTGCGTTTTTCAACGCGGCGTTTTTGGAAGGGCGCGGCGGCGCGAATGGTGGCATCGAAGGCGATATCATCCATCTTGTTGCCGGCCGGCCGCGCCTTGATATAGCGTCCATGTTTGCGCTCGGTCTTGGTCAACGAACGGCGACCGGCGTGTTTGCGGGCCAGTTTATCGAGCGGGGTATTCAGCTTGCGCGGCTGGAAGGTCTCGCCGGCCTTGATCTTCTGTCCGCCTTCCCACCACTTGGCATCGGTGTGCGCGAACACATCCTGAGGCATTGGCTCAGGTGTGCCTTTCTGCTCGTTTTCCTGGACTTCATCTTCGAGCTTTAAGTTTTTTTTTCCTGGGGTTGGCCTTTTTCGTCCTGGGGTTTCTCTTCCGCTTCGCTCGGGACCGATTGACCGGCCAACTGCTCGATGCGTTCCTGCAATTGATCGGAGGTGATCTCAGCCTGTTGGAAGGGTGTGCGTTTGATGCGGTGGGGCAGAGCCAGTTCCGCAGCCAGGGCGATATCGTGGTCGTTGATCTTGGTGCGGCCTTCATAGGCGGCCTGGGCGCGGGCCGCTTTCAGGATCACCAGATCCGCGCGATGACCGTCCACATTGAGCGAAGCGGTCAGCGCGGCGATCGAAAGCAGGTCGCGGCTGGTATAGGTGACCTCGTCCACCAGCACGCGGGCGAGCTCGATCTGTTTGGAGACTTCGTGTTCCTTCGGCATCCATTCGTGGCGGAATTCCTCAGGGTCGCGCTCGAAGGAAAGATTGCGTTCCATGATCATCACCCGTTCGCGGGCTTCGCGGATGCCGACGATATCCACGGATAAGGCGAAGCGGTCCAGCAGCTGCGGGCGCAGTTCGCCTTCCTCCGGGTTCATCGTCCCGACCAGAATGAAGCGGGCAGGATGGGAGAAGGAGATGCCTTCGCGTTCGACCACGTTAACGCCCATGGCGGCCGAGTCGAGCAAAACGTCCACGACGTGATCGTCGAGCAGATTCACTTCGTCGATGTAGAGCAGTCCGCGGTTGGCATTTGCGAGCACGCCCGGCTTCGAAATGGCGCTCGCCTTTTTGGATGGCCTGTTCGATATCCAGCGTGCCGACCACGCGGTCTTCCGTAGCTGAGACGGGCAGGTTTACGAAAGGTGTGGTCCGGCTGTGAAAGGGGAGCGATTTCCTGCCGGTAGCGCGTTCCCTGCATTCCGTGCACCAGGTGCCCGGCTTATCAGGATCGCAACCGAAGCGGCAATCATCGACAACCTTTGACCTGCGGGAGCAGGGCAGCCAGGGCGCGGGCGGCAGTGGATTTGGCCGTGCCGCGTTCGCCGCGGATCAAGCACGCCGCCGATGCGGGTATCCACCGCATTAAGAATAAGCGCGCGCCGCATGCGTTCCTGACCGACAATAGCAGTAAAGGGATAAATGGCAGGCATGTTAACTCCGCCGCTCATTATATCGCAGGCGATTAACCTCGCAAGGGTAAACAATGTATCCAGGTTTCATGCCTTACTCGCAAAGCGAACAGCAGGCAAATCCGAAAACCACGTACCGGCGAGGACATTCAATCAATATGTGACAGATCGCGTTAAATAGGTTACAAGCCAGGGGAAAGCCGCACCTGCTTAACAAGCGAGGGTTGTCAACTTCTGCAATCGCCTTTATAATCCGTCTACATTTTTGTTGATCGGAGTTTACAAGCGATGGATCAGAATACAACCCTGCCACCTCAGGGGAGCGATGCCAGTCAGCAGGGAGACCAGAACAATCAGAGTATGGAATCACTGCTCGCAAACGAAAACCTGAGTGTGGATATGCCCCAGGCGGGTGAGATCCGAACTGGAATGATTGCGAGTATTGCCTCATCTCAGATCCTGGTCAGTATCGGAGCCAAATCTGAAGGAGTGATCTCGGGCCGCGAGCTCGATCAGCTTTCAGAGGAGGAGCGTAAAGCCCTCGTTGTCGGCGCGGAAATTCCCGTTTATGTGATCAATCCTGAAGATGAGAATGGCAACGTGGTCCTTTCCTTCCGCCGCGCCCAGGAACAGATCTCCTGGGAAAACGTGGAGAAGATGCTGGAAGAGGACCGCGTTTATGACAGCAAGATCGTCGGCTTCAACAAGGGCGGGCTGATCGTCATGGTCGGCGGGCTGCGCGGCTTTCTGCCCTCTTCACAGATCAACGCCATGCGCCGGTCCCAATCCTCGGGTGATACGCCCGAACAGCGCTGGCAAAAAATGGTCGGCGAGCCGATCACCGTCCGCATCATCGAAGTGGACCGTGAACGCCGCCGCCTGATCCTTTCCGAGCGATCCGTCTCGACCGAATCCCGCCAATCCATCAAAGAACGCGTCATCGATGAACTGGAAGTGGGCAAGGTTTATACCGGCCGGGTGACCAGCCTTTCGGATTTCGGCGCTTTTGTAAATGTCAACGGTGCGGATGGCCTGGTACATCTTTCCGAGCTTTCCTGGGATCGTGTTCAACACCCGCGCGAAATCCTGGAAGTCGGACAGGAAGTCAAGGTCAAAGTCATCAATATCGACAGGGAAAAGAAACGCATCGGCCTTTCGATGCGTGCGCTGGCCGACGATCCGTGGACGTCGCGGGTCGAGAAGTTCAGTGTGGGCCAGTTGGTGGAAGGCGTCATTACCCGCCTGACCAAGTTTGGGGCTTTTGCCCGCCTGGAAGGCGACATCGAAGGCCTCATCCACATTTCCGAGATGGCCGATCATCGCATCGATCATCCCAAGGAAGTGCTCAAAGAAGGCGATGTCTGCACCCTGCGCATCGTCCGCATCGATACCGATCAACACCGCATCGGCCTCAGCCTGCGCAAGGTGGACTCGGGCGCCTATGCCGATAAGGATTACAAAAAGCTCATCGAGGAATTTGGGCATTCCTCCTCCGAAGATGATGAAACCCCTCCCGATAAGAAGATAATGGCTAGATCGTAAGCCATTCAAAGTAGAGCGCACCCCGGGGTGCGCTTCTTATGAGACAGAAGATCACGAAATATCCGGTAAAATCCTGTAATATGCCTCTGATCATCGATGCTCATTGCGATCTGGCCTGGAACATGCTCAACTTCGGGCGCGATTACACGCGCTCAGCGGCCGAAACCCGGGAGAAAGAGAAAGGCACACTCGCTCCGGAGAAAAACGGCGACAGCCTGATCGGCTGGCCGGATTATCAACGCGGCCAGGTGGCCATCGTTTTCTCGACCTTGTTCGCTGCGCCGGCACGCGCCAAGGAAGGGGATTGGGACAAGCTCTGTTATACGACCTATGCCGAGGCCCACCGGCTGTATCTCGACCAGCTGCACCTCTATCATCAATTGGCCGAATTCCAAGCCCGATTATTTCCGCCTGATCTTCAATAAAAAGGACTTGAACAGCTCATATGGCGGAGTGGCAGGACCCATCGAAGAAAGAACGGCCGGTGGGTCTGCTGGCCTTGATGGAAGGCGCGGACGGGATCCTCAATATGGATGAACTTTCCGAATGGCACGACCTGGGTCTGCGCATCATCGGTCTGGCCTGGGCCGGGACGCGTTATTCCGGCGGCACGCGCGAGCCCGGCCCGATCACCGCAGAAGGGCGCCAGCTGCTCAAGGCGATGGCCGATTTTAATTTCACGCTCGACCTCAGCCATATGGACGAACGGGCCGCCCTGGATGCGCTCGATCTTTATGAAGGCCCGATTGCTGCCACCCATGTGAACTGCCTGGCGCTCCTGCCGAACTTTCCCACCAACCGCCATTTTAGTGATACAGTTTTACGAGGCATTATCGAACGCGGCGGCGTGATCGGCACGGTGCCGTTCAACACTTTTCTTAAGCCGGGTTGGAACCGCAGGAATGGTTCCCGCCGCGACGAAGTCCCGCTGGATGTGGTGGCCGCGCATATCGACCATGTCTGCCAGTTGGCAGGCGATGCATCTGCACGCCGGGATCGGCTCTGATTTTGACGGCGGTTTTGGCGTGCAATCCGTCCCGCCGGAAATCGATACGATCGCCGACCTGCAGAAGCTTGCACCCCTGCTTGAAGCAGCGCGGCTATTCCGAATCGGATGTAGCGAATATCCTTGGGCTTGAACTGGCTTAATTTTCTGGAAAAGAATCTACCCGCATGAAACCATTCAATAGACCAGACCGGTTCACGACTCCTGAAAAAACACAGCCCGTCAAAATAGCACCTTCTCCTGCACGCATGCGAACCGGAGTGGTCACGACCCTGATCGGTCTTTTCATTTTCACGGTGGGCGCCGAGCCGACTTGGTTTGGCTGGGACAGGAGCGCGGTCGTGGGCTTTGTACAGATCTCGGTCTTTTTGATCGGCCTGGGTTTTATTTGTGGAGGCGGTTATGTGGGGGTGGGGGCCTTATGGAAGGGAATGCCGCGTTCGATCATTGCCGATATCGGCCTGAGGCTTGTCGCTACGGGTTATGTGATCTCGGCTTTTTCGGGCATGGCGGATGTTTTTGGCATGGGTTCGCAGCCCGTACCGGCTGTGCCCATATTTCGGCCAATTACAGGCAACCGGGGTTCTGATCGGACAAGTGGTCATTGCCATTGGTTTCGTGATGCTGATCCCCTTCCACGAACCGTAGCATAAAAAAAGCAATTGTTAACCGGCAAGCACAGAGATCCGCTGAAAAATCAGCGGATCTTTTGAAAGACTCATCACCCCTTCCTAAATCTTATGGCTGAAAGCGTCTTTTATCACAAAAAAATCGCTAATTATGAAATCCAATCCTATTGACAGCTTCTAGTTTCAAAGGTGTATACTGATATTCGGACTAAGCTCATCGGAATTAGGCAGGGTAATCGAATATACGCTAAGTGGATTTCAATAAGCTCCTAGTCTTGCAGTCCAATAATAGATGCAAGCCCTCTCTTGAACGGTCAAGAAAAGCGATAGC
>CAVUHJ010000007.1:0-934871 GCA_963741325.1 uncultured Chloroflexia bacterium | reverse complement strand
AGCCGGATGTGGTTGTGAACGAAATTGGCATTGTCAAGCAGCGTGATGAGGCGAAACAGGCAGTACCGTCCATTCAGGTTAATGCGCTTTTCCCGCATCAACTGGCCGACTTGTGCGCTGAGCGCGGCATCCGAGTCATCCAAATCTCAACCGATTGTGTGTTCTCCGGGTTCCGCGGAAACTACTCGGAAATTGACGTGCCTGACCCCGTGGATCTCTATGGGCGCACGAAACTCCTGGGAGAACTTAATCGCCCGGGCTGTTTGACGCTGCGAACATCCATTATTGGGTGGCAATTGAACACCTTTCTCAAGTCTGTTGAGCTGGTTTGCTTTGCAGCGCGGACAACACATCAAGGGCTACCACAAAGCAATCTACAGCGGTTTTTCCACTTCTGTTCTCGCCCAGCTGATCGGCGATATCCTGCAAACCCGGCCCGATCTAAGCGGTCTCTACCAGGTGGCCAGTGAACCCATCTCAAAATTTGATCTGCTGGTAAAATTACGAGACAGGTTAGGGTGGAAAGATATCGTGATCGACCCCGATGACCAGTTCTTCTGTGATCGGAGCTTATCAGGCGCGCGCTTTAGTACGGCTACCGGATGGCGGCCACCCACCTGGGAGGCGATGCTCGAAGGCCTATCGGCAGAATGGCCGCGTTATGCCGATTTGTATCCACAAAAATAAATCCATCTAAAGAAGGTTAAACCATGTCATTCTTCGACGATAAAGTAATCCTGGTAACAGGCGGAACCGGTTCCTTTGGGAAAAAATTAACACATATGCTCCTCAAGGAGCATAAGCCGGCAAAGGTGATCATTTACAGCCGGGATGAGCTAAAACAGCACGAAATGCGTCAGGGAGGATTCAACTCGTCATTGCTGCGTTACTTTATCGGCGACGTGCGCGATCAAGAGAGATTGAGGCGCGCCCTGCATGGAGTAGATATTGTGGTTCATGCCGCGGCACTGAAGCAGGTGCCGGCCTGTGAATATAACCCGCAGGAAGCGATCAAGACCAATATCATGGGAACCAGCAATGTAATCGAAGCCGCCATTGATACAGGGGTCAAACGCGTATTGGCGCTCAGCACAGACAAAGCAGTGAATCCGATCAATCTGTACGGCGCCACCAAGCTGGCTGCAGAAAAATTGGTCGTTCAAAGCAATGCCTATGCCGGAAGCAGTTCGACACGTTTGAGCTGTGTCCGTTATGGAAACGTGGTCGGCAGCCGCGGATCGGTGGTGCCCGTATTTCTTGAACAACGCAAAAAGGGCAAAATCACCATCACAGATACGCGTATGACACGTTTCTGGATCACGCTTGAACAGGGCGTGAATTTTGTATTAAATTGCATCGAGCAGATGCAAGGGGGCGAGGTGTTTGTACCTAAAATCCCGAGCATGACGATCAGTGACCTGGCGCGGGCCGTTGCCCCCAAGGCAGAAATAGAGGTAACGGGCATTCGCCCGGGAGAGAAATTGCACGAGGTTCTAATTTCGGAGGACGAAGCCCGCACAACGGTGGAATTAGAAAAAATGTTTGTCGTCCAGCCAGCAGAAGCATTTTGGTTTGGTCATACCTGGGAGCAGCGTGGCAGCATTCTGGCTGATAACTATCGCTATGCCAGTAACACGAATACAGAATGGCTGTCCATCGAACAATTGAATGAAATCATCGCGCCGATCGAGCGAGGTCAAATTGACGAATGACAAGGGCGGGTCGCCATTATGAAAATACTAACTGTCCTCGGTACAAGGCCCGAAATCATTCGTTTGAGTCGCATTATTGAATCTCTCGATAAATTATGTGAACACATCGTCGTTCATACCGGCCAGAATTTTGACCCCAACTTGACCGATGTGTTTTTCGATGAGATGAAGATCCGTTCGCCCAATACTTTTCTGGGCGCAAAGGGTTCTTTTGGTGAACAGGTAGGTGCAATCCTGGCGGGGTGCGAACAGATCATGCGGGTTGAGAAGCCAGATAAGTTTTTGGTCCTGGGCGATACAAACAGCGCACTAGCGGCTTTTATCGCGAAACGTTTGGGAATACCTGTCTATCATATGGAGGCGGGCAACCGCTGCTACGATGACCGCGTGCCCGAAGAAGTAAACCGCCGCGTCATCGATCACAGCAGCGATATTCTTATGCCGTATACCGAGCGGAGCCGGCAGAATTTGCTGCGTGAAGGAATCCCCGGTCAGCGAGTGTATGTAACCGGCAACCCGATTTTGGAAGTGATCACACATTATGATGCCCACATCCAAGCTTCAGATGTACATAAGAGGTTGAAAATATCTCCCCAAGGAGTATTTTCTGGTCACGCTTCATCGCGCCGAAAATGTGGATATTGAAACCAGGCTGCGCCAGTTCGTAAAGGCGTTTGACCAGATAGAGAAAAAGTACCAGATGCCGGTAATCATCAGCACACATCCACGTACATGGAATAAAATGCAGGAATTCGGCGTGGATGTGAAAAACCAGCGCATCCAGTTCATGGATCCTTTCGGTTTCTTTGATTTTGTCCATTTGGAACGCAACGCGTTCTGTGTGCTATCCGACAGCGGTACGGTCCAGGAGGAATGTTCGATCTTTAAGATCCCCAATGTGACCCTGCGTGATGTGACAGAACGTCCTGAGACCATTGAGTGCGGAAGCAATATTTTGAGCGGGGCGGATATGGAAACAATCCTGAATTGCGTGAATATGGTGGTTTCGCGTACACCCGATTGGAACCCGCCACCGGAATATCTTGCCAGGAATGTGACCCATACCGTCACTAATATTTTGATGGGATATCATACTGGATGAACGAAGGTTGGCCTTTAGTATCCATTATCACGCCGGTCTACAACGGGTCAGAGTTCATCGAAGACTTGATCTTGAAGTGTTAAGGGCCAGAGCTATCCCAATATTGAACACTTGATCATTGACGATGGATCGGAAGATGACAAGGCGATGGCGGCGATCTTAAACCGCTATCCTCACCTGAAATGGCGGAGGCGGGAAAAGAATAAAGGCCAATACTTGACGATGAACGAGGGCTTATCGCTCGGCCAAAGGGTGAGGTCGTTTGCTTTATTAGCGCCGATGATGTGGTCGTTCCGGGAGCGATCACCTGCGCCATGGATTTTTTGGGGAAAGCCCCCACTTTTGACGGCGTTTTCGGCATTACCGGTTATATGGATAAAGATGGAAACGACCTGCCCATGCCGACTCTTTTTCCCTCGCGCCAATATCCTTCGTTGGATATCTTGCGCATATTCCTCATTGTTCGTTGTATATCAAAAGATCATCCCTGGAAAGATACCACTTATTCTTCAACCCCTCGTTGAGATATGTCGGTGATTATGATTGGATGATACGCATTGGCAGAAGCCCTCTCAAGATCGGAAGGATCAAACGCCAATTGTCGAAGGTCCGAATCCATCCAAACCAGGCCACCCAAAAATTTATGGATATCAGCCAGCGTGAACGCCGCGAGGTTATGAAAACTTATCATGTTAATAAATGGCTTCGGTCTCTGGTGACTTGGATTTTCTTTGTCCAGTTCAGAGTTTGGACTCTAAATCAGGCATATAAAGATAAGGGCCTTTTCGGGACTATCCGGTTAATTTTTGGACGATTGAGAAGGCGACTGAATAATAATATATGAGGGAGTACTGATATCGCCCACCGGCGAAATCCTTTAGGCATCTCCGGTACCGTCAAATTTATCTTCATACCATGCATTCTACCTGTAGGAATAATTGTTCAAGGAACATGGTCTTATGCTAAAACCGATCAAGAAATATGTATCCAGGCTTCCCGGTTATAAGAATTTCCGAAAATTCCTGTGGCACACGTCATTGAGGATCAAGTCACCGGAAAAAATTTTTTCTGATGCCTTTAGGAGCAATCGATGGGGAGATGCTGAATTGATCTCCGGTCCCGGATCTAATTTGCGTGTAACCGAAGCGATCCGCAAAGCGATCCCTGAGCTGATCGTAGAGCTCGAAGTCAAATCCATGCTGGATATTCCATGCGGTGATTTCAATTGGATGAGCCAGTTAGACCTTGCGGTTGATTATACCGGCGCCGATATCGTTGACGAGATCATTCAAGAGAATCTCAGGAAGTATGTCCGCCCGGACCGGACGTTTATTAAACTTGACATTCTCAAAGACACGTTGCCTGAGGCGGACCTGTTGCTGTGCCGTGATTGTCTTGTGCATTTTTCTTTTTCCCATATTCTGCAAAGCCTCCGCAATATCAAGTCATCAGGATGCAAGCTCCTATTAACGACTACTTTTATTAACAGGAAGAATAATATCGATATCCCCACTGGTACCTGGCGACCGCTCAATCTACAACTGGCTCCGTTTAATTTACCGCCGCCCATGAGGCTTATAGACGAAAAATATACAGGAGATGAAGGAAATTATGCCGACAAACACCTGGGGTTATGGCGAATTTCGGATCTAGGCGCCTTGTGACGGAAAGAGAATCAAAGATCCGGAAGAATTGAACCTGACTGGAAAAATAGAAATGCGGCTTGTCTTATTTACAACCTCCTATCCCTACGATACCGCGCTTGAACAGCCGTTCATCGACCGAGAATTACCCTATCTCGCGGCGTATTTTAATGAGATTATTTTAGTACCTCAAGGATGCGAAGGAAAAAGACTTACTGCACCTGTCCCTGTAAAAGTGGAAGAAGGCCTTTGCCATGCTATAAACAAGCATAAGAATTACTTAGCGGGCAGAATTTTTAATATCTTACTTTCGCGAGCTTTCTATACTGAACTGATCACACGGCCATCGGTTATGTTGAGTTTTCCCAAACTCTTGCGTCTTGCTACGTTCGTAGATCTGGCAGAGTTGATCAGAGGCTGGACCGAAGAGTGGATCAAGCAAAGCGGGATAAGCATCCACGAAACCCTATTTTATACATTTTGGTTTGAGCAAAATGCGATGGGTGTAGGAATGCTAAGAAGAAAATTTCCAGAGCTTCGATTAGTGTCCAGGGCGCATGGGTATGACGTTTATGAGGAACGAGTTCATCCATCGTATTGGCCATGCAGGCCACAGGCGTTACGTGCACTTGACAGACTGTTCCTGGCCTCGGAGCATGCCAAAAATTACATGACCGACACATTATCCCCAATTTTCAATCATTTATATGAAACCGCTCATTTAGGTGTGCCAGATCCCAAGCATATAACCAGGCAATCAGAGGATGGAGTTTTTCGCATCGTTTCCTGCTCATCCATCGTGCCGGTAAAACGAGTCGAGCTATTATTGAAATCCGTTTTCCGCGTCGCCGAACTTCACCCCCATCAAAAATTCGAATGGCGTCATTTTGGAGATGGACAAGATAGAGCTCAATTGCTTGAGACGGCGAGAACCCTATTGCCACCAAATGCGCGGGCCATTCTAGCGGGTCATGTATCCAATGATGATTTAATGCGTTATTATAAAGAATCCCCTGTTGATGTATTTGTGAATGTGAGTGAGTCCGAGGGAGGGGCCCCGGTTTCCATACAGGAGGCAATCAGCTGCGGCATCCCTGTTATCGCTACAAATGTCGGAGGAAATCCTGAAATTGTCTCGGATCAAAACGGGATATTACTTGGTCCGAATCCATCCCCGGATGAAGTAGCTAAAGCACTATCAAGCATGCTTAACAATACTCAAGTTACCGAGAGAAAAAGGAAGGCTAGTCGTATGGTCTGGCAAGAAAGCTATAATGCCGAAAAAAACTTTCAGGTGTTTGCTTCTGAATTATCCACAATCTGCTCAAAAAACCAGTGAATTTGCCGGTTGTGAACTGTGAATTTATCCCTGACTTTATATAAGACTACAAGTTGGTGGATCTCTTATTGTTTTCTTTGACCTGCTTTCATCAGCTACCAGGTGAGAAATTGAACTTTGGATACGATGATGATGACGCCAATATTCTTTTTTGGCCAACCTTGCAGACTTATGGCCAATCCAGGCTGCTTTCTGTTATAGTGTAAAAAACGAGACTTTGGTTATATTATGAACCCAAAGTAAAATGGAATTATGCGATACCTCTCAGGTGACCCTCATGATCGTTATTGTTGATTACGGAGTTGGCAATTTAGCATCCATTGTCAATATGCTCAAGAAAGTTGGCGTAAAGGCGGCTGCCTCCTCCGATCCGGAGGTGATAGGGCAGGCTGAGAAATTAATCCTGCCGGGCATAGGCGCTTTCGACGCTGGAATGGAAAAACTCAATGAACGCGGGCTTGTTCCACTTTTGAATCAACTTGTCCTGGAGAAAAAGGTTCCGGTGCTGGGGTTGTGCCTTGGGCTGCAACTCATGACGAAAAGAAGCGAAGAAGGCCAGCTGGCGGGCCTGGGATGGTTTGATGCGGAAACGGTCCGGTATAAATTTGGGCCGGAGCAGGCCAATCTGAAGATCCCACATATGGGTTGGAATACGATCGAGATCCGCCAGCCGCACCCGCTGCTCTCGGAGCTCGAGCCCGATTCCCGTTTCTATTTTGTTCACTCCTTCTATGTACGATGCAATAACGCGGAAGCCGTCCTGGCCGAAACCGACTATGGAGGTTATTTCCACTCCGTGGTAGGGGAAGGCAATATTATGGGCGCGCAATTTCATCCTGAAAAAAGCCATAAATATGGAATGCGCCTGCTGAAAAATTATGCGGAGAAAGTGAAATGATCAGACCGCGGGTTATTCCCTGTTTATTATTGCAGGATCGGGGCCTGGTGAAGACCGTCAAGTTCAAGAATCCAAAATATCTTGGCGATCCCATAAATATTGTCCGGATCTTTAACGATAAAGAAGTGGACGAACTTGTATTTCCTGGATATCAAGGCCACAAATGAAAATCGTTCCCCGGCTTTTGATCTATTGAAAAATATAACAAGTGAATGTTTCATGCCGCTGGGTTACGGCGGCGGGATCAGAAGCATGGACGATGTCCGCCACCTGTTAAGCATCGGCATCGAGAAAATCATCCTCAACACATCGGCAATAGAAAACCCGACACCTGATCCGATCGGCGGCCGATTATGCCGGCAGTTCGTCGGTTGTCATTTCGATCGACGTGAAGAAAAATATCCTGGGCAAGTATGAGGTCTATACACGGGCGGCAGGAAAGGCTACAGGCATGGATCCTGTCAGGCATGCGGTTGAGGTGGAAGGGAAAGGCGCAGGCGAAATCCTGATCAATTCCATTGACCGTGACGGCTTGATGGAAGGATATGACCTTGAACTCATTCGCCGTGTTTCAGATGCGGTCGGCATTCCGGTGGTGGCGTGCGGCGGGGCGGGAAACATCGGGCATCTCAGGGATGCCATAAAGCTGGGCGGCGCTTCGGCGGCGGCAGCCGGTAGTATGTTCGTGTTTCAGGGACCCCTGCGTGGAGTATTGATCAGTTATCCAAGTCCACAGGAACTTAAAGAGCTTTTTGGAGGCATAAAGGTGAATTCTGAATACCGCATATGCACGCGTTGTGTAATGGATACCTCTGATCCGGACATTGAGTTCGATGAGAATGGAGTTTGCAATCATTGCCATAACCATGACCGCATGGTACGTGAATATGTCATCAGCGGGGAGGCGGGCTTAAACCATCTCGAGCAAGTATCTGAAAAGATCCGGCAGGAAGGGAAAGGCAAGTCTTATGATTGTGTGATCGGAGTCAGCGGCGGAGTGGACAGCACATTTGTGGCATATAAAGCCAAAGAGCTTGGCCTGCGTCCGCTTGCCGTCCATCTCGATAATGGCTGGGATTCCGAACTGGCCGTCAAGAATATCGAGCAGACACTCAAGGTTTTGGGAATTGATCTATATACGGACGTTCTGGACTGGGAAGAGTTTAAAGATTTACAGGTGGCTTTCCTGCAGAGCATCCACCCCTGATTCTGAAATACCCTCGGACCATGCGATCTGGGCCTTGCTTGGGAATATGGCAGAAAAATTGGGAGTGAAATACATCATTTCCGGATCTCAATGTCCGCACCGAAACGCACCTGCCGAGCGCCTGGTCACAGGGTCATTTGGATTGGAAATATATTAGAAGTGTGCATAAGAAATTTGGCAAAGTCTCCATTGAAAAGCTTTCCTGCATCAGGACCTGTTTACCATTGTATAAACGCCGGGTGACGCAGCGCAGAGTGGACATTTTAAATTACCTTGATTACAGAAAAGAAGACGCCATGGAGCTCCTTCAGGAGAAACTTGGCTGGAAATATTATGGCGGCAAGCATTATGAGTCCATTTATACGAGGTTTTATCAGGGCTATATCTTGCCCATGAAATTTGGTTTTGATAAACGCCGGAGCCATCTTTCAAGCCTTGTCTGTTCCGGTCAGATCACTCGCGAGGATGCGCTCAAAGAACTGGATAAACCCACCTATTCCCCGGCCATGCAGGAGGAAGATCGAGAGTATGTGATCAAAAAATTAGGACTTGCCGATGACAGTTTCGAGGCGATCATGAATGCGCCGAAAAAAACCTACTGGGACTATCCTTCCTACGGGCCAAATGATGAAAACACCATGGTTTCAATGGTTTTATAATTCCGCGCTGCGGGCCGTTAGATTTATCGTTCGTTACGCAGCCCATTAATGCGTTCTAACACCATGCGTATAGCGTATATCACCCGATATTTAGATAATGTGATCATGCGGGGCGGGGTGGGCAGAAAAATCAGGAGTCAAATTCAGTTCTGGCAGAAGCGGGATCATGAAGTTCACCTGTTTGTGCTCTCACCGGACGAAATCTCCGCGGAAAATTGCAGCGTGTTCCAATATCGTGCGGCTACAAACCTACCTGTTGTTCAAGATTTAAGCAGAACAATCTCACGGTCGATGGCAGTGCTAAAACTTATTGATAGCGTTCGAAATTTACCAACCGGACCTTATATACATGCGTTTCGGACGATATATATATCCGTTCCACAAGCTGTGCAAACTTGCGCCAACCATTTTAGAACTTAACACCGATGATATTAATGAAGACAGGCAGCTGGGTTGGCTCTTATATTGGTTTAATCGCCTCACCCGGGGCTTGGTGCTAAAGAACGCTGCCGGTCTGATCGCTGTAAGTCAAGAGATTGCGGATCTGCCGGATAATAAGATGTACGGCAAACCCGTCAGGGTTATTGCAAATGGGATCGATTTGGAGCAATATCCGCTGCTCCCGCCGCCAGAAATGACCAGGCCTGTTATTACGCTTGTCGGATCGCCTGGCATGACATGGCATGGCGTCGATAAGCTTATTTGCCTTGCAGAAAAATGTCCTGACTTGAAGATTAATATTGTTGGTTATCAACTTTCCGACGTTAAGGAAGATGTGCCAGCCAATGTTCATATTCCATGGATTTCTTGATCGTGCCGGGGTCATGGACGTTCTTATGAAAACCGATGTAGCCTGTGGTTCTTTAGCCCTCCATCGCAACAATATGCAGGAGGCTTCGCCACTAAAGGTTCGTGAAGCTCTTGCTTATGGAATCCCCGTCCTATTGGGATATAAAGATACGGATTTGTCAAACCTTCAAAGTGAATATATTCTACAAATACCCAATACCGAAGATAATGTCTGAGGCCATGCAGAACAAATCCGATCTTTTGCTTACAGCATGATGGGAAAACGCCTTAATCGGGATATCGATTGCAAACCGTATCGATCAAGGACCTAAAGAAGAAACCCGACTTGCATTTTTTGATGAAATCATCAGAAACCATGGAGTGAAATTAAACAGATGAACGCAGCGTCAGGTCTTGTTTCAAAATTACCTCTTCAGAAAATTTCACATGAGTAAAGCTCTGGTCATCGGCGGAAATGGATTTATCGGCTCTCATCTGGTTGACGCACTGGTCAACCTTGAATGGGATGTCACTGTTTTTGATTTACATGACCGACAATATGATAGCGCACCACAGCGTGTAAATTTTATTCAAGGGGATCTAAGTAATTCGGCCTCCAGTATAGAGACCATCATGGAAAAAACAGCTATTGATGTCGTTTTTCATCTGGCCTGGAGTTCCATTCACGAAACTTCGCTCCAAAACCCAACGGCAGATCTGGTTACAAATCTGACGCCTTCCATAAGCATTATAGATGCTTGCACGAAGCTGGACAAGAAATTGATATTTTTGTCATCAGGCGGAGCCATATATGGCCCCACAACCCAGAAACATATCCCTGAAACGCATCCGCTGAACCCGATCAGTCCGTATGGAATTGGTAAACTTGCCGTTGAAAAATATCTGGAAATGTATCATTATCTCCACGGACTTAATTATGCCGTCGTTCGCCCCTCTGTGCCGTTTGGCCCCAGACAAGATTACTTGAAGAGGCAGGGAGCTGTAGCTGTATTCCTGTATAGAGTATCGCAAGAATTGCCAGTTACCATCTGGGGAGACGGAAATAACATCCGTGATTATTTTTACGTCACGGATTTGATCGATGCAATTATCAGATGCGCCGACCATAATCTTCAGAAGAATCGCATATTCAATGTCGGAGGATCTGAAGGGATTACGCTTAATCAACTTCTCGCACAGGTCGAAACGATTGCAGGCAAGAAGGCAATCAGTAGATTTTCAACCTGCGCGTCCATTCGATCCCCCACAGATCGTGCTCGATACCACGCTAATCCGTAACGAATTGGGTTGGATGCCGCAGATATCTTTTTCCGAAGGTATGCAGAAAACCTGGAATTGGATCTCGAATACAATTCCCAGGTGAATAGAAAGAGCATATATGAAGAAGCAATGGCTTTAAAACCATGAATCACAATGGCGCCAGCCACCTTGAAACGGACGTGGCATTATTTCTACAGGACCTCTCCGGCGGCGGGGCCGAGAAGATCATGACCAGCCTGGCCAATGAATTTGTGCGGACGCGGCTTAAGGGTTGATTTTGTGCTGGTGCAAGCTACAGGTGTTAACCTGAAATTTTTATCCGAAAAAGTTCGGGTGGTGGATCTTAAATCACGTAATACCTATGTGTGCCTGCCGGCATTGATGCGGTATTTAAGCCAAACCCGGCCGCGTGTATTTCTTTCTTCACTGGACCTGACCAATTTGATGGCCCTGATCGCGCGAAAGATCTCAGGAGTAAATACCCGGCTTGTCATTCGGATAGAAAACATGGATTTCCCCCAGAAGCGTCCATTCATCAAGAAAAAGCTGGAGAAGCTACTATTATCCGCTTTGTATCCGTGGGCCGATGAAATCGTAGCCATCTCAAAAAATGTCGCCGAAGACATCATTGAATATGCAAGATCTCGCGCCCGCCAAAGTGCATGTGGTATATAACCCTGTGGTCACACCGGATCTGTTAAACAAAGCAAGAGAAGATGCGGGACATGCCTGGCTCAAGAGAGGACAACCCCCTGTCATTCTCGGGGCCGGCCGCTTGACGGAACAGAAAGATTTCGAGACATTGCTAAACGCCTTTGCCATTCTTCGCAAGAAAACGGAGGCGAGATTGATCATTCTTGGAGAGGGAGAGAAAAGACCTGACTTGGAAACGGTCATCCGGCGTTTGGGTATCGAGGAGGATGTTGACCTGCATGGATATGTAGAAAACCCATATTCGTTTATGCGTCAATCAAGGGTTTTTGTCCTGTCATCCAAATGGGAGGGATCGCCTTCGGTTGTGATCGCGGCGCTTGCCTGCGGATGCCCGGTTATCAGCACCGATTGTCCCGGAGGGGTGCGTGAAATCCTGGCTGACGGAGCCTATGGCGACCTGGTACCGGTGGGCGATGCGGCTGCCATGGCGGAGGCCATGGAAAAGGTTCTGGCGAGCGGCGGAAAAAAAGCCGCGCCTAATTGGTTGGATCAATTCTCCATTGATAATATTACAGATCAAACCATGAAGATCTTGAAATTATCATGAAAGAGGAAAATATCGAGACGAATGGCACAAAATAAAGATTTTGCTGTTAGGTATATATTGAATAGATTAGCGAAGGAGATCATTTTGAGGTGGCGGTGCTTACCGATGAAGATCCGAATTCGTGATTACCGAATTGCATGAGCGGTTGCAGATCGACGCACCTTAATTGATGACACAGCTGATTTCCAGCGCTTCCGGTCTGATGCCTACCAGCTGTGTTTGAAATGACATGTTTTTGAAACCTAGACGAGATATGTTCAAGAACTCCGCACCACTCCAAAACCCATCGAACTCTTAATTTGGCGGCAGCCTCGGCTGTTTATATGCTTCTTCTAGTCATCCCCCCACCGCCTTTTATCAGTCAGGCGTTGGGCCAGCCTGGCTGGATGATCTTATTACTTCTGCTTGGTTTTTTCGCAGTGCTTCTGCGGCAAAAGGGGACTTTATGGGAAGGGGTTCAAAGCGCCTTTGTCTTTGCTCTTTTTGCCCTTCCCCTGATCTATCAATGGCAGTTTGCACAATTTGATGACTTTATTCTAGGCGGCCTGCAGCCCTGGTCAGATGCATCTGCATTATCTTCAAGAAGCGCAGCGACTTATTACATGGATTATTATTAACTTCCGTTGGCGCCCGCCGCCCGCTTTTTCACGCTTTCCTGGCTGTTTTATTACAGCTCACCGGCGGGAATTTTATGGTAACGCTCGGCGTGCTCACCTGGGTAAATGCCCTGGCGGTGCTGCCTGGTTGTTCGAGAGGTGAGACGAAGCTATGGCGCACTCGGGGCGAGCTTTCTTTTAATTTTCACCTATGAGTTCTATCATGCGTTTTGCCGGCACGACCATGACCGAACAATTGGGATTTGCGCTTGGCAATTTGGCCGTGTTCTTCCTGCTGATCGCCGCGCAGAATAAGAGTTTAAAGCATGCCCTTGCTTGGATTGGGTTTGCTTAGCCTGGCGTTGATCGCCCGGGCCGGGGCTTTCTTTATATTGCCCGTACTGATCGTTTGGATCGCCGTGACTTTTCGATCAAAGATATGCTGCATGGCGCACCCTGGGGCTGGCCATAGCCGTTGTAGCCTCGGCTTTCATTTTGAATTCTGTACTCTTAAAAGCCATTGCGGACCCGCAAGGCATCCCTTTTTCCAATTATTCGTACACCTTATATGGATTGGCGAGCGGTAACAAAGGTTGGACTCAAGCCGGATACGATTATCCAAATGCATCCGAGTCGGAAGTCATGTCCCTGGCTATTCAAAAAATCCGTTCCGACCCAGCTCTTTTTTTGAGGGGAATGCTTGGATCCTATCGCGATTATTTTACGCCGGATAGAGGAGCATTTACATTTATTATCTTTCGGTTCGCTACAAGCGAGAGCCAATGTCATCCTGTGGGTACTGATCTTAATAGGCCTGGTCTATGCATTGATCAATTGGAAAAAAGGAGTTCATGGGTTGGTATTGGCCTCCTTTCTCGGTGTATTTGCCTCCCTATCGCTCGTTCCTCCAATTGATGCGAATGATATGCGCGCTTTTGCCGCTACCATTCCGTTCACGGCATTATGGGTCGTGGAGGGTGGATATGCCCTAATATCCTGGGGTAAAAAACTGCTGAAACAAAACGAAGATAGCCAGCATCGAGGAGATCAGCTGTTCCGCTGCAGAGACTGGCAATCAGTTTTTCGGCGCTGCTGGTCGTTTTGGCAATCCCAGCGCCAATCCTGCTGCGTGCATCTGGCGCAGACATCCAATGGATCGCATCCCTTCGCCGGCACAGACTGCCTGCGGGCCCGGCCAACAATTGCTTCAGGGATTTATGCTCGGGAATACAAGTATTAACCTGATCCCCAATGCGGCCGCCGCAGAATCCTATATGCCGTTTATCCGAGTAGGCGATTTTCATAGCGCCATTCTTAGAAAAACTCCCAGATCATATCCTTTCCTGGATCAAGAGCTGCTCAGCTTACAAGCCGGCCAACAAATCTCGACTGGATTTGACCTTAACTTTGGGAATGTGCTGGTTGATTTCCAGCTTTCCGATGGAGGCCGGGAAGTTCAGCGCATGCGGTTATGCTTCTGAAAATCAGGAGCTTCGTTCCGTACGGTTTTTATTACTTGAAGGGACCGCCTGTTCGCCCATCTTCGCTGACGATATCCCAGCAATATCCAGGTGTAACCCGGCTGTTTCGTATTGCTGTATGGGTTGGTTGCCTGCATTGTAATGTTTCATACTGGCGATAGCCAGCCTGGGTTTCAAACGCAAGTCGCCGATTAGTTATTTTTATGCATTGGGGATCATTATCCTTATTTGCAGGGTGTTTTTGTGGCCCTATACGCCCAGGCAATCATACACCTTCCATTCGCGGAGCAGAGAATCACCCTGCAGGTAAAAGATGCGGAGCAGAGACCGAGGGATCTATACACCCTTCCCCTGGGGATAAACTGGATGAGCCAAGCAGATCTCGGTCTATCCCCAGCGGTAGTTTATGAAAATGGAGTTCCGCTGGCGATGCCAAACTCCAAGCCCAAGTCAATAAGATATGATGGGAATGGCCGTTACTCAGTATCGGACTGGAAATCTTGTATTTCTCATCTTCCGATAATACCGACCCACGCACCAATGGGCGAAAGTATGAACTTGAATGGCCGCAGCCCATTCACCCTGCCCTGCAATGGCTTTCCTATCTAGTTAGCCTGTTCGGATTGGCAATGCTTGTCTTTCGTGAACGGCTGGGAAGAATCACAGGATCCTGGACCGACAAAATTCAAGGAAACATCAGTTTACCTACTAAACTTTCTTGAAAGAATAGGAGAGGGCAGGAGCCTCCTTCGAAAGCAAGGCGATGAAAAAGAAAACGCCTAACACCCCTGATCCGCAAAAAGGCACCAGTATTTTCTTCCTGGGTTCACAGGTCGCGACGGGAGGATCACAAAACAACCTTCTGCGGCAAGCCACCTGGTTCACCCAACACGGCTACTCCGTGACGGCGGCTTTCCTGTACGACAAGGAAAACCTGCTTCCCAGCTGGAGTTCAATTTACCGATTCCCGATTCACGACCTGGGGTTTGCTTCACCGCAGGCCAATATATTCATTCAGATGAAGTGTTTCCTGAGGGGATTAATACGCTTGTATCGACTGTTGGGCAGCAGAAGCTACACTGCGATTGAAACATTTACGCACCACGCCAACCTAATCGGCCTGCCGCTTGCCTGGTTGGCGGGTATTCCCAACCGGATCGGATCCCATCGCGGCAAGATCGAGGGCTTTCCTCGCATCCTGGAACGACTGCATGCGATGATGATAAACTCGCCGATCACAACGCTTTTTGTTGTCGTCGCGGAGCGTGTTAGAGAGGATGCCCTGGCTGAAGGCATACACGCTCAACGTATCATCAAGATCGTGAACGGGGTCGAGCTTCCGAGAGTTAACCCAGCCGATGTCCACCGAGTCCGCAAGGAATTAAGCCTAAGCGAAGACGATATTTTCTTATTGAGCGTCGGACGCTTGAGGTATCAAAAAGGTCACGATATTTTGCTCAAGGCATTGCCCAGAGTAGTAGAGAAATTTCCCCATGCACTTCTGCTGATTGCAGGCGAGGGTATTCTGCGGCAGGAATTAGAAGCAGAAGCCATGCGCCTGGGCATTTCGGAACGAGTAAAATTCCTGGGTGTCCGCGAGGATGTCCCGGTTTTGATGTCGCTCGCAGACTTGTTTCTCTTCCCGTCCCGCTTCGAAGGGATGCCCAACGCATTGTTGGAGGCGATGGGCTACGGCCTCCCGGTGATCGCGACGGCTGTTCAGGGGGTGGACGAGATGATCCGCGACGGCGAAAACGGTCTCATTATCCCTCTGGATGATCCCGAGCAAGTATCCGATGCAATCTTGCGCCTACTGAATAACTCTGAAGAGCGGCAGCGCCTGGGCAAGGCTGCCCGAGAGACAATAGAGAAAGAGTATACTCTTGAGAAAATGTGCAGCCAATATGAAAAACTGCTTACCGATAAAATAGAGAGACCTTCGTGAACCAGGCCCGCGTTAAAGCAATTCTCTTGAAATCCATAATATTCCTATTGAGCGCAGGCATCCTGGCGGGCGCAGCCGTCGAATTCTATAATGTTTCCTGGGGAACCGGGGCGTGGTGGGGTGAGTTTTCATTGAAGTGGGGAATGTTATTTTTCCTGTTCGTGATCTTTTGTGTGATCTGTTTACTAGTGACGGCATTAGTCCTGTGGAGGAAACGAAAAACGGAACCGTTCCTGGAGCGACTGGCCACTTTGCGCGGAGGGATGGGCTTTTTCCGCTGGCTTGCCGCATTTGTGGTATTGATCCTTCCGGTCTGGTTCTTCCAATATTCGCCCTGGGGCGTGGCGTTCAAGGGCCCCTATTTGCGGCTGATGGTAGGATGCATCGCCATCCTATTCCTGGCGTTTTTCTTGACGCGGGACGCTGCTAAGGCATGGGCGTGGCAGGGGATCGTGACCGGCTCTTTGTTGTGCGGGGCGGCGTTTGTCATCACCAGCCCGTTCGGTGGCGTCACCAGTTACCCTTTTTCCCTGGGCTGGTCAGAAGGCAACCGGTTGTGGGACTATTCCCTGCTTTTCGGCAAGCACCTGTATAGTTACCCTGCGGGGGACCCGCCTTCTGCCTATTTGGATCTGGGCCGCCAATTGGTAGGAGGCCTGCCTTTTATCCTGCCACAAATGTCGGTGGGACTCGAGCGCTTTTGGATCGCCTTAATGGAAATCCTGCCCTATCTCCTGTTAGGCTGGCTGGCCTTCAGACCTTCCGAAAAAAACGCCGGTCTTTCCTGGATCCTGGCGGGAGTCTGGGGTTTCATGTTCCTCAACCAGGGTCCAATCCATGCCCCATTATTGGTCTGCGCGATCCTGGTTGCGCTCGCATGGCGCCAGCCGCTGTGGGCAGCTATCCCGCTCATCGCCCTCTCCGGATATTTCGCCCTGGTAAGTCGCTCAACGTACATATTTGCCCCGGCGATATGGGCGGTGATGTTGGAATTTGCGAGCGCTGCCCTGGATAAAGACCGCGTCACTCCCAAGAGCTGGGGAAGGGCGATCAGCGTAGGATTGGCCGGCTTGCTAGGCGCCTTCGGAACTCAATTGATTGCAGCGATAAAATTTAACGCCCCCGCAACGGCAGCAACCGGCGGAAACGTAGCCGCGGGAGTAACTGCGGCGGCGGGAGCGGCGGCATCGACCGTAGCCTCAGCAGGCACTGATCAGCCACTGCTCTGGTACCGGCTTTTCCCGAATGCAACTTATGGCTATGGGATTATTCTGGGCTTGCTGATCGCCGTAGGGCCCCTGATCGTTATATTGGTCTCCCTGGCTGTCCATGGGTGGAAGTTGAATCTTTTGCAGAAGCTTTCCGTGGTGCTGCCTCTGTTTGCCTTTCTTGTGGTAGGGCTGATCGTAAGCACAAAGATCGGCGGCGGAGGCGACCTGCACAACATGGATATGTTCCTGATCGCTTTAATGTTTTCGGCCGCGCTAGCATGGAAAGCAGGCGGCGCGAAATGGGTGGCAGACATTCAAAAAGAGAAAGCCTGGATGCAGGCGGCTGTTTTGTTGTTAATCGCCATACCCGCCTTCCAGCCCTTGATGGCGCTGCGTCCGCTTTCCTTTGCAAAGGATGCCGGCTGGCTGGCGGTGCTGGCGGATGTGGAGAAACCCAAGGACCTGGGTTCGCTGCCCTCGGATAGCATGATCGCAGCCAACCTGCAGAAATTGAACCTTGCCGTGAAAACTGCCCAGAGCCAAGGCCAGGTCTTATTCATGGATCAACGCCAACTATTGACTTTTGGTTACATAAAGCAGGTCAGGCTGGTTCCGGAATACGAAAAGAAACTTATGATGGATGAGGCTTTGAGCAGTAATGCCGCTTATTTCCAGCCGTTCTACGCCGATCTGGCTGCGCACCGTTTTTCCCTGATCATCAGCGATCCCCTGCGTACACCCATCAAGGACAGTGACTATGGATTCGGCGAGGAGAACAATGCCTGGGTAAAATGGATCGCCAAGCCAATATTGTGCTATTACGAAGAGAAGGACACCCTGACGGAGGTACGTGTAGAAATGTTAATCCCGCGCCAGGGCCCCAATGATTGCTCGAGTGCATTGCCATAGTCACCTGCATCGGTGCCCACTGTGAACCTGCCTTATCTCCTCCCGCGCGTTGCACGACACTTTCTGCCTGAACGCCTTACGCGTTTTTTGCTGCTCCATTCCCTGGTTATTCGTCCAGGCATCGAGACGACCGATCCGGAAACGGCTATAAAACGATATTTGGAGGTGCTCAGCGCACGGAACGATTCTCTCAGCGGTAAGCGTGTCCTTGTTTTTGGATATGGCGGGCGCTTTGACGTTGGGATAGGCCTGCTCGAAGCCGGCGCCAGTCATGTAGTGCTTTGTGACAAATATGCGCCACCGGATGACGCCCATAATGCAGGACTCCTTCCAAAATATGACAGCTTCCTTTTGATGGACCAGGGACGCCCGCGACCGCGACCTGAGCAAATCACCCTGCTCCAGGCGGACATCCGCGAGGTGCATCTCTCCGCGGAATTTCAGCCGGTTGACCTGGTGGTCAGCAGTTCGGTCTACGAACATCTCGACGATGTGGACGGCCTTACCCGCGCCCTGGCCGCGCTGACCCAAGCCGATGGTTTACAGATCCACTATGTGGATTTGCGTGACCACTTCTTTAAATACCCCTTCGAAATGTTGACGTATTCCGAAAGCGTTTGGCGAGGCTGGCTCAACCCGACCAGTAACCACAACCGCTTCCGTCTTTGGGATTACCGGCGCGTTTTCGAGAAGTACTTTGGGCAGGTGGAGATCCAAACCCTGAAGAGGGATGAGACTGCATTTGAGAAAGCCCGCCCGCGGCTGCGGCCGGAATTCGTCAGCGGCGATATGCAGGAGGATAGTGTCACGCTGGTACTGATCATTGCAACAGACCCGCGAAATGTGAGCGCAAGCTGACAGCTTGCGCTACGTTGCGCGGACAACTGGAAAAAATGCAAGATAACAGCTTGCGCTACGTTGGGCGAGCAACTGGAAAAAACGCAAGATAACAGCTTGCGCTACGTTGAAACGGAAGCATGAAATTACTATTGGATATCACACCACTCCTGGGCTGGGCTGCGTTGTGGACGGCGGGCGGCTGGATGCTGGCCGCGTCGCTCTTTCGCTTACGCCGCGCCGAAACCGCGATGGTCGGATTGGGTATCGGCCTGGCGCTTCAAACCTGGCTTGCCAATATCCTGGCACGCGGTATGCCGATCCTGGTTACTTTCTGGGTATCGGCGGCCCTGGTATTTCTAGCGGGGTGCGTTTCAGTATTTGCTTTTCGCCGGCATCTGCGGTTTGATATCTCCCTGTCTCAATGGCTTTGTCTGGGGAGCCTCACTCTGCTTTTCTATGCCATCGGGCGCGGCCTTGGGATCTTCGATGATTACCAAAACCTGCCAACCATCTCCCTTATGGCGGGCGGCGACGTCCCGCCGCATTTTGCGCTCAACCCTGCGGTAAATTTCGGCTATCACTATTTCCTGCTGCTCTTCGCCGCGCAGGTCATGCGGATCGGGAACTTGTTCCCGTGGAGCGCTCTCGACCTGGCACGCGGACTCATCCTTGCACTGCCTCTTATGCTGGCCGGATTGTGGGCTTACCGCCTCACCGGCAGACGACTGGCCGGTATCCTGACCGCTTTTATGCTGGCCTTTGCCGGCGGGGCGCGCTGGCTCCTGCTTTTGCTGCCCCCGGCCTGGCTCAATGCCATCTCGGGAAATATCACGTTGATCGGTTCGGCGGCTACCTCAGCCTCTAATCTTTCAGCAGCGCTGCTCACAAACTGGAAGATCGATGGGGCAGGACCGATCCCGTTCCCGTTTGCGTTCTATACCGGCATCAACCAGCCTTATGTCATGGCCTATACGGGAATTTCCGGTTCGGCTATTTTGGTGATGCTGCTTATTCTTTTGACGGCCAATCGATGGCGGCATTGGAGCGCAGGAGTACTGACCTCTGCGCTCATCGCTTCGCTGGCGTTGACCAACGAAATCGCATTCCTGCTTATTGGGCTTGGTTTTGCCATCGTTATCCTGGCGTGGATGATCTCCCACAGGAGCTATAGATTGCCACGCGAACTTTTAGGGTGGATCGGGATCATGCTTGGGGCAGTAGCAGGGGCCATCCTTCAGGGCGGCATGTTGACCGAAATTGTGCGTGGTCGATTCATTTCCGCGCAGCCACAAGCCAGCTATTTCGATACCACACCCAGCCTGGTTTGGCCGCCGGCCATCGTATCTGCGCATTTGGGATCATTGAGCATTTTTAATCCGCCCCAATTGCTGGCCGCCCTGGTCGAAATCGGTCCCGTTATTTTAGTTACACCGCTGGTGCTCGCCTGGGCCTGGAAGTCTTTCCGTCTCGGCAAATGGTATGAAGCTGCGTTGAGCGCAGCGTCGTTTGGAAGTCTGATCGCTTTGTTTGTGGCTTTCAAAGGCCCCTTATTTACGGCGACACCGCGTTTGATGGGCGGCTGGTTCTTCGTGTGCATTTTGTATGCCGCACCGCTGCTGTGGATCTGGGCTCGCAAACGAAGCGAAGCCATCCAGGTTGGCGCGGTAGCGGGTGGATTAGTTACGACCCTTTCGGGCCTGGTGCTTTTTGGCGTCCAACTGGCGGCCATTCAAAAGCCGGTGTATGCAACGTTCATCACACCGATGGATGCAAAAATGACACAAGAGTATTGGAACAAATTGGAGCCCAGGGCGTTGATCTTCGATCCCGTCGTGTACCGGGCCCCAACGGTCTTCGGACGCTTCACGGATTCGTCGCCATCCTGGTATGTGACGTCGCCCGAATGGCAAGCCCTGATGAATGCGCCTGATCCTTTCAAGCTGCATGCCGCGGGGTTTGATTACATGTATTTTGACAGCGACTACTGGAACGGCCTCACAGCTGCCGAGCAGGGGCTATTCAGCGGTTCGTGCGTGAAACAGATTGCCCAGGTGGACGGCATTCACAGCGAGAAGGATTTCACTAAAGATTTCCGCAGGTTGTTGAGTATCAGAAATTGCAAATAAGATGGGGGCAAGGGCGAGATGACATCTCATCCTACCGGGCGAGATAACATCTCACTTGGGCAAGCATCTTGCCCTACTTGGCCGGATAACAGTTCGCGTTACAGGGCGAGATGACATCCCGCCTTAGTTAACACGGTAACAGCTGGCACTGCTATATGAATTTCATTCGGCGGGCGGCGAAGGCGACCATCCTGAACAAGAGCAGGCCGTGCTTCCAGCGCGAGATATTGGTGGAGCCGTACGTGCGTTCGCGATATCGGATGGGGAGATCTATGATCTTCAAATTAAGTTTGGCCGCGCCAAAGATGAGATCGTAATCACCGAATGGGTCGAAATTGCCAAAGTAGGAACGGTTGGCGACAATGAGCTCGTAATCTTTGCGCCAAAGCACTTTTGTGCCGCAGAGAGTATCCTTGATGGACTGACCCAGTATCCAGGAGAACGCCAGACTGAAGAACTTATTACCGAGGAAGTTCAAGCCCTGCATGGCCTCTTTTTCCATGGGATATACGAGACGCACACCGTTAATAAATTCACCCTTGCCCGAACGCAGGGCCTCGTAAAAGCGCGGCAGGTCTTCAGGAGGGACAGTGAGATCGGCATCCAGGATTATCAGAATATCGCCGGTGGCTTCGGCGAAGCCGAGGCGGACGGCATCCGCTTTGCCAACACCGGTCTGGCGGAAGAGCCGGCCCTTCGTCCCGGGGTGGGAGGCAATTTCGCGCTCGATCGCCGCGAAGGTGTCGTCGCGCGAATGTCCCTCGACGAAAACCAATTCCGTTGAACGCCCCATCTTCGGAGTCCGCTCGAAGATATCCCGGATATTGCCTGATTCGTTCCGGGCGGGGACGATCACCGAGACACTGGGTTCCTGTGGGAGAGGCTCGGGTTGAGGGCGGGCGATGACGAAATTGGTCAGGGCCAACTCGTTGAAGGGCCAGAAACGCACGAGAAATTTGTCGGCCAGGCCGCCCAGAGGGAGAGGCCAGAGAATTTCATGCCAGCGGCGTATTGGTTCAAGCCCGGCCAGGCTTAGCATATTACGAATATCCTTCGGGGTAAGCCAGTTTTGGACGAGGGTGGGCGCCGCCAGATTGAGCCACTGGGCGAACGCAAGGGGTAATTGCCATAACCCGCTATAAAAATTGATAACAATACGTGTAGACGGAAGACAGAGCCGTTTGATGCCTTCGAAGACGCGCTGGACATCCCAAAGGTCGTTGACCGTATCGGAGAAAACAATGATATCGAAGGGACCTTCAACGGCAGCAAGGTCGTGGGCATCCGCCAGGACGAAGTCCAGATCAGGATGTTTCGTCCGGGCGCGTTGGATCATTTCGGGTGAAAAATCGACGCCAACGCCGCGGGCCGGTTCGAGCGCAGCCAACAGATCGCCGAAACCACACCCGACCTCCAGGACCCGCTGACCCGGGCTGACCAGGAAGCGATAAACCTCCTTGAGCCTGCGATGGTAGGTTCCACCCAGGCCGTTCCACTTATCGCGTTTACAAGCGACCCTATCCCAATGAGCGCTGTGAGTTTGCTGATAAGCCTGTCCCGCCGAGTCAAAGAGAGGAGCGTTTTGCATGATGACACGATTGTAAGCGTGGAATTTGCCTTTGGAAAGGTCTGTGTTATAATTCAGCGACTGAATTTTGGAGATATGGAAACGTCAGACGATAACTCTCGCGAGCTTACATTACTCGAACAAGTTGAACATGACCCGGACGTCAACCAATCCACGCTTGCCGTCCAGCTTGGCGTGGCAGTTGGTACGGTCAACTGGCATCTTAAACGGCTGGTTGCCAAAGGCTACGTCAAGGTCCAGCGCGCGGAGCGTAAGAAGCTGCGTTACATCATTACGCCCGAAGGCATCGCCTTGCGGGCGCGCCTGACGGTTGATTATATCGAACGATCCTTCGATCTGTATCGAAAAACACGCCGCCGCATCAAAGAGCATTTGGAGGTCGTCAGGGCGGCAGGCTTCACACGTGTAAGAGTCATCGGGGAGGGAGATGTGGCAGATATCTGCAAGCTTTCGTGCCTTGAACAGGGATTCACAGTCGTGCAGGATGCCGACGCGCCTGCACTTGAACTGAGGGGCTGGAAAGTAATCCTCAATATGGGGGACCGCACATGAGCCCGGACCGGCATATCCTGGTGACCGGTGGGGCCGGCTATATCGGATCGCTGCTGACCTCGGAACTGCTCAGGACAAATTTTCATGTGACTGTAATCGACAGTCTGCTCTTCGGCGGCGAGTCGCTGGTTCCCTTTCTGCACCATCCCAATTTTCATTTTGTCAAAGCCGATGTGGCCGAACCGCGGGCCGTCAAAGACGCCCTGCGAGGAGAATGGCCGAAGCCCAATGCCATTGTGCATCTGGCGGCCATTGTGGGGTTCCCGGCCTGCCAAGCTGTGGGCAAACAGGTGGCATGGCGATACAACGTAGAGGCGGTCAAACAAGTCTATGAGCAAGCCAGCGACCTGGGCGTGGAACGGTTCGTTTTTTCATCCACATACAGCAATTATGGCTTGATGTCAGATGGGAAACCCGTCAGCGAAGAGTCTCCGTTAAACCCGCAATCATTGTATGCCGAGACAAAGGTGGCAGCCGAAGAATATTTGCTGGCACAGAAAGACAAGGCCAGCGCGCCGCTGCTTTTCCGCTTTGCCACGCTCTACGGCATCTCTCCACGCACGCGATTCGACCTGATCGTCAATCAATTCGTGTTGGATGCCTTCACCAAGCGCCAGTTGTTGATCTATCAGCGGGGTTATTCACGTTCATTCGTGCATGTGCGCGATGTGGTGCGCGGCATCCTTCTGGGCCTGGATGCGGCGATGGAAAAAATCCGCGGGCAGGTCTACAACCTCGGCACCGATAAGGGCAACTATACCAAGGATCAGATCGTGCAACACGTGCTCAAGCGCATGCCTGAAACCATGGTGGAATATAAAGACCTGACCTTCGGCGGGGACATGCGCGATATCAGTGTGTCCTTTGCCAAGATCCAACGTGAACTTGGCTACGAAGCAACATTGGATATCGATGACGGCGTGCGGGAATTGTTGTATGCGCTCAAAAGCGGCCTGATACGCAACCCGCTGGATGACACGTTATCGAAATGCGCAATTCATCGTGCAATGAGAGTTGAAAGTTGAAGGTTGAAAGTTTAAGGTGAGGTTGCAGGTTTCGATGCCTACCGTGGATCGGTTTGAAGATCTTGATGTGTGGAAAAGGCCCGGGCACTCGTTAATCTGATCTATGATTTTACGGAAGCTGAGCCATTCAAACATGATTTTGCCCTTCGTGACCAGATACGGCGCGCTGCAATATCGATACTTTCCAACATCTCGGAAGGTTTTGAAAGTCGGACGCAAGTGATGTTTATCGAATATCTTGGGCGTGCAAAAGCCTCAGCGGGTGAAGTACGTGCCCAGTTATATCTAACCGTTGATCGAAAATACCTGACGAACGATCAATTCAACAAAGCAAATGAAGAAGTTGTGATCTGCAGCAAACAAATATCCCGACTTAGCAAGTATCTTGAATCTCGTCCGAATGCACGCCGGATTCGCGAGGAAGGTGCCTCTTATGATGTCCAACCTTGAACATTCCAACCCCGTTCTTGCCAACCCTCAAACCACAGAATTCTGGAAGGGTAAACGCGTCATCCTGACAGGAGGCGCGGGGTTTCTTGGTTCCTTTGTCACCGAGAAACTCAAACAAAGAGGCGCTACGGATATCTTTATCCCGCGCATCGAGGACTATAACCTGGTGGACCCGAACGACATCCGCCGCGTGTTCAATGATTCGCTCAAAGATGTGGATCCGAAGAATGTGGTCATCATCCACCTGGCTGCAAATGTCGGAGGTATTGGCGCCAACCTCGAGCATCCCGCCGAGTTCTTCTATGACAATCTGATGATGGGCGTGGAGCTGATGCACCAGGCCTATAAGAACTCTGTTGGGAAATTTACGGCGATCGGTACCGTCTGTGCCTATCCCAAATTCACGCCTGTGCCGTTCAAGGAAGATGATCTGTGGATGGGATATCCCGAAGAGACCAATGCACCGTACGGTCTTGCGAAGAAGATGATGCTGGTACAGGCCCAGGCTTATCGCCAACAGTATGGATTCAACGCCATCTTCCTCCTGCCCGTGAACCTGTATGGTCCACGCGATAATTTCAATCCAAAATCATCGCATGTGATCCCTGCGCTGATCCGAAAGGCCATCGAAGCGGGAGAGCGCGGCGATAGTGAACTGGTTGTCTGGGGCGACGGCTCGCCAACGCGCGAATTCTTGTATGTGGAAGATGCGGCCAACGGGATCGTTACAGCGGCGGAGAAATACAATGGCTCTGAGCCGGTCAACCTGGGCTCAGGGTACGAGATTTCCATCAAGGACCTGGCAGAGATGATCGTCCGCCTGACCGGCTTCAAGGGGAAACTAGCATGGCAAACCGATAAACCCAACGGCCAACCCCGGCGGGGATTGGATGTGACGCGGGCCAAGGAATATTTTGGCTGGAAGGCGCAAGTTCCGTTCGAGGAGGGAATGCGCCGGACAATCGAATGGTTTAAAAAGAGCAGAAAGAGTTGAAGGTCGAGAAGTAGAGAATAGAGAATAGAGAATAGAGAGAAGAGAGTGGAAAGTGAAAGAGTAGAAAATGGAAAAGAAGAAAGTGAAAAGTCGAAAGTAGAGATTAGAAAGTAGAAAGAAGAGAGCGGAAAGTGGAAGAAGGATGATCGCTTCCATTGATGCGCTTTTGATAATCAACTTATGACTGAACTTGTAAAGAACGAACCCATAACTGTCTATATCAAGCCATCCACGGGACTGACCGCGCTTAACCTGCGCGACCTGTGGATCTATCGCGAGCTGGTCTTCTTCATGATCTGGCGCGATATCAAAGTCCGCTATAAGCAGACCCTGCTGGGCGCAGCCTGGGCGGTGATCCAGCCGGTGCTGACCATGCTGATCTTTAACTTTATCTTTGGAACGGTTGCGAAGGTTAACACCGAGGGGATCCCCTACCCGATCTTTTCCTACACTGCATTACTCCCCTGGGGACTCTTCTCGGCGGCGTTGAATAATGCCAGCCGGTCGTTAACTACCAACCAGAACATGGTATCGAAGATCTATTTCCCGCGGCTGGTTTTGCCCCTGGCCTCTGTGCTTGGCGGGTTGGTGGACTTTGCTATAGCATTCCTGATCCTGGTTGTGTTGATGATCTATTACAAAGTTACGCCGACTACTGCGATCTGGACGCTGCCCTTATTCCTGCTTTTGACGGTGGTTACTGCGCTGGGGGTGGCACTCTGGCTCTCGGCCATCAACGTTCAGTACCGGGATGTGAACTATGTGCTGCCGTTCCTGACGCAATTCTGGCTGTTCCTGACGCCGGTCGCCTATTCCGCCAATGTCATCTCGGCCAAATGGCAATTCGTTTACTCGCTCAACCCGATGGCAGGCGTGGTCAACGGCTTTCGGTGGGCATTGCTCGGTACGAACACGGGACCCAGCATGAACATGCTGATCTCCATATGCATTTCGCTGATCTTCCTTGTCAGCGGGCTGTTTTACTTCCGTTCGATGGAACGGACGTTTGCGGATACTATATAGCATGACAACAGCTATTCGAGTTAATAACCTTAGCAAGCGTTACCGCATCGGGGCGGCGCAATCCAAATTCCGATATGGCATGCTGCGTGAAGTGCTGATGGATGTGGCCATGACGCCCGTGCGACTCGTCAAAGCGATGGCGGGTAAAGGCATGCGTGGCAGCAATACGACTTCATTCATTTGGGCGCTGGACGACGTTTCATTTGATGTGGAAGAGGGCGCGGTGCTCGGCATTGTAGGACGAAACGGCGCCGGCAAGAGCACGCTGCTGAAAGTATTATCACGGGTCACCGAACCGACCAAAGGCACGGTTACGGTGCGCGGACGCGTGGGGTCCCTCCTAGAGGTGGGTACCGGTTTTCACCCTGAGCTAACCGGCCGCGAGAATATTTACATGAACGGCGCGGTACTGGGAATGAAACGCTCCGAAATCGATCGAAAATTCGACGAGATCGTTGCCTTCTCCGAGGTTGAGCAGTTCATTGAAACGCCCGTCAAGAGGTATTCATCGGGTATGTATCTGCGCCTGGCCTTCGCGGTCGCCGCCCATCTCGAGCCGGAGATCCTGGTTGTGGACGAGGTTTTGGCTGTAGGCGACGCCGAATTCCAGAAAAAATGTCTCGGTAAAATGGGCGATGTTGCCCAGCAGGGACGAACCGTGCTGTTCGTCAGCCATAATATGTCGGCCATCCTGCGGCTCACGCACGAGGCCATCGTGCTGAAAAAGGGGCGGCTGATCAAGCGGGCGCCAACGCAGGAAGCCGTGGATTATTATCTTTCCTCCGGCCAGGCCGAAGTGGGTGAGAGGATCTGGGAGGCTGAAGACATCCCGGTCTCGGCAGCGCCTTTCAAACCGATCGCGCTCCGACTTAAAAACAAGAGCAACAATATCGTGGACACGGTTCGTTCGACCGAGCCGGTGACACTTGAATTGGAATATCAACTTGATGCCCCGGTCACGGGCCTGCGGGTTGGAATGTATCTCAGCACGATGCGCGGCGAGTATGTGTTCACCGCCTTCGACACGGATGACGCGGCGCGGTTCGAGCAATTCGGTACGCGCAAAGCCGGGCGTTATTTCAGCCGCTGCAGTTTACCGGCCGACTTCCTGAATGAGGGTCGTTATTCACTGGGCGTGAATGCCAGCTCGTTCGGCGTGCGCCGTTATTTCATGGATGAGACTGCGCTGTCATTCAACGTGGATATAGCCGGCGCGCCGGGCACCCAATGGCCCGAACTGCGGCAAGGCCCGGTCCGCCCGCGTCTCGAATGGCAGATCGAGAAAGTCGAATAGACCGTTTATGTCTCTCGCTATAAAAGATATTTTCGGCAATTTCCCGATGGCGGCAGACCTATACGATGCCGTCCGGCGCGGCCGTCCTCAGACGCGGTACAACCTCGAACAGCTGGCGGAGCATCTCTCCAGCGCGGTCGAGCAGACGCGTCCCTTTGCCGAGAAAGCAAAACCGGGGAAGAAATTGCTGTTGTTCGGAACGCTGCATTACTGGATCGAACAGGCCGCGATGCTGGGGCTGGCCCTGCGCGGCCTCGGACATAACGTCACGATCGCCTACCTGCCCTACGGCAATTTTGACAAGGAAATCAATGCTTTTGACCTGCGCCGCCAGGACCTTTATACCCGCCGGGTTTTGGCGCCGCTTTCCGGACTTGTTAGTTATGTCTCTCTGTTCGACGTCCATCCGGCCGAGCGATTGCCGGCCAATTTGGAAAAGGCCGTCGAAACGGCTGCAGCTTTCGATGCAATGTATACGCTCCAGGTGGAAGACTTCGACCGCGAATCACAGTTATACAAGCTGCGGCTCGAACGCAACCACAGCGCTGCCCTAAGGGCGCTAAACCTTTTGCAAAGCGAGGAGCCAGACGCGGTCATTATTCCCAACGGCCTCGTTACGGAGTTGGGAATTTTCTACCAGGCGGCACGCCACCAAAATTTGATGACGGTTACCTATGAGTTCAACGATCAGCGTGAACAGGTATGGTTGGCGCAGAACGACATTGTGATGCGACAACACATCGATGAGTTGTGGCAGGCGCGCGGCAAACAGGCATTAACCGAGACCGAGCGCGAGAAGATCGCCGCTTTGGAGGAGGCGCGCACGAGCGCCAGAAAATATGGGAAGGGCACCCGCTTCTGGCAGGACGTAGTTTCCGTCGGCGGCGAGCAACTGCGGAAGAACCTTGGACTCGACAGCCGGCCGGTAGTGCTGCTGCCAACCAATGTGCTGGGCGATACCCTGACGCTGGGCCGCAATATCTTTACGGCGAGCATGGCCGAATGGATCGAGAAAACCGTCCAATATTTTGCAAAGCGGCCAGGACGTTCAACTGGTTCTGCGAATCCACCCCGGGGAGCGCCTGATGAAAGGGCCTTCAATGCTGGGTGTGATCGAACGGGCCCTGCCGGAACGACCGGAGCATATCCACGTTATTGGGCCGATGGAAAAGATCAATACCTACGATATCATGGAAATTGCGAGCCTTGGGTTGGCCTACACAACAACGGTGGGGCTGGAGATGGCAATGCGCGGCGTACCTGTCATTGTGGCGGGTGATACCCATTATCGCAGCCGCGGATTCACGTTCGAGCCTTCGTCCTGGGAAGAGTATTTTGGACTGCTCGAGAAGATCCTTGCGGACCTGCATGGGCACCGCTTATCGCAGGAGCAGGTTGAAACCGCCTGGAATTATGCTTATCGTTTTTTCTTTGAGTTCCCGCTCGACTTTCCATGGAGATTGATGCATTTCTGGAAAGACCTGGATATCTGGCCGCTCGAGCGCGTGTTATCGGACGAAGGCCAGGCGGCATTCGGGCAAACCTTTCAAACCCTGGCCGGCGAAAAAAGAAAATGGTGAGCTGTGAGGACGCGGCCCTGAAATAAAGAATTATGGATAACACAAAACAGCAAGTACGCGAATTCTATGACCAGATCGGCTGGTCGCAGATGGGCAGCGGCCTGTATCAAAACGCGCGGTACGAAGACCTGCGTCCAATTTCGCACGAGTATATCCATAAGTGCCATCTGCGCGTCAACCGGTACCTGGCTGCAAACGGGGACTTTTTACTGGATGCGGGCTCCGGCCCCGTGCAATGGCCTGAATATCTCACCTACTCCGCGGGTTATCGTTTTCGCGTTTGCGCCGACATCTCGATCACCGCATTAAGAGAGGCGCGCACCCGGTTGGGTCGGCGCGGTCTGTATGTTGTAGCAGATATTGCCAACCTGCCATTCGGGCGCGATGTTTTTGACGGCGCCGTCTCGATGCATGCCATTCATCACCTGCCCTTAAGCGAACACAAACATGCTTACCTGGAATTGGCGCGCGTTTTGAAGTCCGCAGGGAGCGCGGTTGTGGTCAATGGTTGGGATAACCCCCGGCTGATGCGTGCGGCAGAGCCGTTTATCAGGCTTGGTCGTTTCTTGAGCGGCCGCGCCGCAAAACGGAAGAAGGATTGGGCGAACGAAGAGGACCAGACCGGTACTTTTGTTGGGAAGATGACGCCGAGTTGGTTGAAGAGCGAGCTAAAAGGCGCCGTGAACTTCGAGATCCACCCATGGCGCAGCCTGAGCCCGCGTTTTATGCGCTGGTTCGTCCGCCCGCAGACGGGCGGCAGGCTGTTCCTGCGAATTGTATTTTGGCTGGAGGAACGCTTCCCGCACTTCTTCGGGGAAAATGGGCAATATCCGCTGATCGTGATCGGCAAGATTGAAAGTGTAAGGTTTAAAGTTGAAGGTTGAGTGAAAGAGGCTAGAGTAGAAAGTGGAAAGTGAAAAGTAGAACGTTGAAAAGTTGCAAGCTGAAGATTGAAAGTAGAGAAAAAAAGATAATAGAGAATGATGAAGAGATAAGAGGAATTGATGGATTGGCATAATCAGGTAGTACTTATCACCGGTGGGACAGGCTCTTTTGGCAAGAAGTTTACGGAGATCATGCTCAAGGACTTCAACCCAAAGAAGATCATCATCTTCAGCCGCGACGAATTAAAGCAGCACGAAATGCGGACTTCGGGCTTCGACCAGCCGAACCTGCGCTATTTCATCGGCGACGTTCGCGACCGTGAACGGCTCGTGCGCGCGCTGAACGGCGTGGATGTCGTCATCCACGCGGCGGCGCTCAAACAGGTACCGGCCTGCGAGTACAACCCCATGGAGGCGGTCAAGACCAACATTATGGGCACCAGCAACGTGGTCGAAGCCGCGCTGGATGCGGGCGTAAAAAAGGTGATGGCGCTCAGCACAGATAAAGCGGTCAACCCTGTGAATCTTTACGGCGCGACCAAGCTTGCCGCCGAAAAACTTACGGTCCAAAGCAATGCTTACGCGGCGGGAACGGCGACACGCTACTCGTGTGTCCGATACGGGAACGTGGTCGGCAGCCGTGGTTCGGTGGTGCCCGTCTTTCTCAAACAGCGGGAAAACGGCAAGGTAACGATCACTGACGATCGCATGACGCGCTTCTGGCTGTCGCTGGAGCAGGGCGTGCGGTTCGTGGTCTCATGCATCGAACAGATGGAAGGAGGCGAGGTATTCGTGCCCAAGATCCCTTCCATGAAGGTGATCGATCTGGCCCGGGCGATCGCACCCCAGGTTAAAGTGGATATCATCGGTATCCGTCCCGGCGAAAAACTTCACGAGGTGTTGATCTCGGAGGACGAGGCCCGCCATACTGTGGAGCTGGAAAATTCGTTTGTTGTCCAGCCGGCGGAAGCCTTCTGGTTCGGCTATTCGTGGCAGAAGCGTGGTAAATTGCTTTCGGATAGTTTCCGTTATTCGAGCGACAACAATGCCCAATGGCTCGACGTCGAAGGCATACGGAAATTTATCGAACCCTTCGAGAAGCTATACTCGGTGGGAAAACTAGAAGGGTGAGTGGACAGGTGCGAGATTTCAGGTGTCAGGCATCAGGCATGATATCGCCTAAAATTTGGGAATGGCCCCTGCGATGACGCGGATCCTGATCACCGGCGCAAGCGGATTACTCGGGTTGAACCTGGCCCTGGATGCAGCGCAGGCTCACGAAGTGATCGGCGTGGACCGCAATACGCTCAACTCTGCACCGTTCCCGGTCATCAAGGCGGACCTGCTCGACCCCGGTGCGATTTCCAACATCCTGAAAGAATCCAATCCTGCAGCCGTCATCCACTGTGCGGCGCTGGCGGATCTGGATGCCTGCGAAGCGAATCCCGACCTTGCCCGCCAAGTCAACACGGAGATGCCAGCCCAACTCGCAGACGAGTGTGCGCGGCGCAAAATCCAACTTGTGCATATTTCAACCGACGCCGTTTTTAATGGGCAAAAAGCCGGGCATTACTCAGAATCGGATGAGCCCCAGCCGGACGGGGTTTATTCGAGGACAAAATTCGAAGGGGAGAAAGCCGTTTTACAAGTCAATCCGGCTGCCATCACAGCCCGCGTAAATTTTTATGGCTGGTCATTAGGCGGCAAGCGGAGCCTGGCGGAGTTCTTCGTTAATAATTTGAGCAACGGGAGAACCGTCAACGGATTTACCGATGTCACTTTTTGCCCCATGCTCGTCAACCACCTGGGAGAAATCCTGATCCAGATGCTGGAACACGGATTGCACGGTCTTTATCATGTCGTTGGGCCGCAGGCGATGAGCAAATATCAATTCGGGGTGGAGATCGCGCGCAAGTTCGGGCTTCGGGAAAGCCTGATAGCCCCGCAATCCGTTGATAAAGCGAGCCTCGCTGCACATCGTTCCCACAATTTATGGCTTTCTACCCACAAGTTGTCAACAGATTTACATCAAGTTATGCCCGACTTTTCCACAGGTCTCGATATGTTTTATACACAGTTCCAGCAGGGTTATCCACAGAAAATCCGCAGTTATCAACAGAAATGACGCTGATGAAGCTATAAGGATGAGAAGGAACGGAACACGGATCGCCCCGTAAATACTCCGGGGCGAGACGGCGCGGATTGAACGGATTTACACAGATGATTTACGGAATAAGAAAGAAGAGATTTAGTCGCGAAAGACTGCTAAAGCATAAATTTCTAAGGTTTTCATTTGAAAAACCTGAAGACTCGCATATTCTTAAAGCTGATGTCTAATAGTCCAGGCAGCTAGGTTCTTTACCTGGCAACTTTGCCTCCAAGCCTTAATTCTTTGATGACAGGGGAAATGTGCCGGAGATGTATCTGAAGCAATTATAGACTTGCGAGAAAGAGCATAAGAAAGATCCTGATTTGCTGAATTAACAAGAAGGAGTCGAATTCATGGAAATCAAAATTGCTGACCGCACGATTGGGCCGAACCACCCAACCTATTTCATCGCCGACGTGGCCGCCAACCATGATGGAGACCTGGAGCGAGCCCGGATGCTCATTCGCCTTGCAAAGGACGCGGGAGCAGACGCCGCCAAGTTCCAGAATTTCCAGGCGCCAAAGATCGTCTCCGACTATGGTTTCAAGCATATGAATGCCCAGGTTTCGCACCAGGCTACCTGGAAAAAATCGGTTTTCGAAGTCTATCAGGATGCTTCCATATCTTCAGACTGGACGCCGATCTTGAAGAAGGAATGCGATAAAGTCGGGATCCATTATTTCACGTCGCCGTACGATGCCGATTCGATCGAAAACGTGGAACCGTTCGTGCCAGCCTTTAAGATCGGTTCGGGCGAAATCGATTGGATCGAAGCGCTCGAGCATATGGCCGGCAAGGGCAAACCGATCATCCTTTCCAGCGGCGCGGCAGATATAGCCGACGTTCAGCGCGCGGTGCATGCCATCCTACGGATCAACAAACAGTTGGTGTTAATGCAATGCAACACGAACTATACGGCCAGCCCCGAAAACTACGACCACATCCATTTGAATGTGCTAAAGACCTATGCGAGCATGTTCCCGGAGGTCATCCTCGGCCTCTCGGACCACACGCACGGCAATGCCACCGTGCTCGGCGCAGTGACCCTGGGCGCGCGCGTCATCGAGCGACATTTTACCGATGATAACGGCCGTATCGGCCCAGACCATAAGTTTGCTCTCAACCCTGATGACTGGGCGCACATGGTGGAAGAGACGCGCCTGCTCGAACGGGCGTTGGGCTCAGCTGATAAGTTCATTTCCGGCAATGAGCAGGAGACGAAGGTAGTCCAGCGCCGGTGCCTGCGCGCAGCCTGCGATATAAGAGCGGGCGAGGCCTTCACACGGGCGATGATCGATGTCCTGAGGCCTGCCACCCCGGGGGCCATCAAACCTTATGAAATCGAACAGGTGATCGGCACGCGGGCTTTGCACGACATTCCCTCCGGCAAGGAATTGAGATGGACGGATGTGGGGGAGTGAGGGGCGAGGGGCGAGGTGCGAAGTTCGATGTGCCGAGTTCAGGTCGCGATGGTGATGCATTAGATAATGCTGTACCAGAAGGTGAGGAGATAAATGACACTTCGAAGGTTTGAAGATATCCAGGCCTGGCAGGAAGCCCGTGCATTGGTCAGCCAGGTTTACAAATTGACAAGAGAAGGCGCCTTATCCAAAGATTTTGGATTGCGCGACCAGCTTCAACGCGCGTCCGTTTCGGTAATGGCAAATATCGCGGAAGGTTTCGATTGTGATTTAAACGTTGAATTTGGCCGTTTCCTCGGCATTGCCCGTCGTTCGGCGGTTGAGGTTCAATCTCTGTTATATGCTGCCTCAGACATCGGATATCTTTCTCTGGATGAGTTCAAGTTTGCCTACGATCAGGCAAACAAAACCAAGGCTTTTGTAAGTGCTTTCAGAAAAGCCCTGCTAAAGAAAAATATCAATGGCATAACGGACCTTGTAATTATTGCTATGCGGATCTTATATTTCTCGAAAGATTACTCTCCTCACGACCATCGGTTCCTGTCTTCGCTGGCGGCGACCGAGCACAAGGTATTCTATTTGCGGCTGGAAGGGAATCAGCGGCAATTGGAGGACCGACCTGTACCTCCACAGATAGAACAAATCCAATGGGCGGGCCGAGAAAAGCCGTTTGCCTGGGGCGACGTGCCGCGTTTGGCCATCGATTTGAGGCGCGTCATTAGAGAGATCAAACCCGACCTGATCCATGCAGGGCCGATCCAGACCTGCGCATTCCTGGCGGTCCTTTCCGGCTTTCGACCGATCCTGACCATGTCCTGGGGCTTTGACTTGATGAGGGACGCGGAGCGAAATAGCTGGTGGCGGTGGGTGACGGGTTATACTCTGAAGCGCAGTACTTTCTTCACGAGCGATGCGCAGGTTACGCGCGCTAAAGCCGTGGCCTACGGTATGAATCCCAACCGGACCGTTGTTTTTCCCTGGGGTGTGGACCTCCAGCGTTTTGGTGTAAAGCCGCCACAGGTCAATGACCGGCATCCCATCGTGCTTTTCTGCAACCGTTCCTGGGAACCGCTCTACGGCGTGGACGTGATCGCCAAAGCATTCGTCAAGGTTGCCCAGCAGCGTAAGAACGTCAGCCTGCTTCTGGTGGGCGCCGGCTCGCAGGCGCAAACCCTGCGCCAGATCCTGATGAACGGCGGCGTACTCGAGCGTGTACAGTTTGGCGGACAAATCTCCTACACCGATATGCCGCGCTGGCTCCGCATGGCTGATCTTTATATTTCGGCAAGCCACGTGGACGGTTCCTCCGTATCCCTGATGGAAGCGCTCGCTTGCGGCCTGCCTACCCTCGTCTCAGACATTCCCGCGAACAAAGAATGGGTGAGCGAAGGAGTGAATGGCTGGCTCTTCCCGGACGGGAATGCAGAGGCGCTTGCCGAAAAGATCCTGGCTGTAAGCTCTCAGGGAAAGAAATTGGATCAAATCAGCCAAGCCGCGCGGAAGACAGCGGAAGAACGAGCCGATTGGAAGAAGAATTTTTCAGTCCTGTTGAAGGCCTATGAAGAGGCTGTCCAGTGCCGGTAAATTGTAGAATTGTGAAGAGAACAAATTCGATTTGTGATCCGGCGAACCCAAATGACCAAAGGAGGTCCGAATGTTAATTTCACTGATCCTGGCCGTCGCCGTTACCATTCTGGCGGTCTTCTTTGCCAGTTATAACCAGGGCGTGATCATCGTCAATCTTTTTGGTTATAGGGTACAAGGAACCATCGGGCTGCTGATGGTCGTTGCTTTGGGGATCGGAGTGCTGGTGGGCGTCCTGCTGATGCTGCCCTCGATCATCAGCCGCAGTTGGGCATTGATGCGCCATAAACGAAAATTGCAGGAGTTACAGAACGCTTCCCAGACGGGATTGATGGACGAGGTAGATTCCTCCGACTCAGACGGGGGAGAATGAAGCAAAGAGTTGTTGCGATCATCCAGGCGCGGATGGGCTCCTCGCGCCTGCCGGGGAAAGTCCTGAAAGATATTGCCGGACAGCCAATGCTGGCCCGGGTTTACGCCCGCACCTCCCACTCCGCCACCGTTGACCAGACCCTGGTGGCCACGACCCTCGAAACCGCCGACGACCCCATTGCAGAATACTGCGACTTCAGCGGCATTCCCTTTAACCGTGGCAGCCAGTTCGATGTGCTCGATCGTTATTATCAGGCTGCATTACAAGCCAAAGCAGATGTTGTAGTACGGATCACCGCCGATTGCCCGGTGATCGACCCCACCTTGATCGATGACGTTGTTAATATCCTGACCGGCAAAGAAGGAAAAGAAGAGCCGGGATCGGAATTTGATTTCGCCGCCAACCGACTGCCCCCACCCTGGCATCGAACCTATCCGATCGGCTTGGACGTGGAAGCCTGCACGTTCAGGGCTCTTAAAGAGGCCTGGAGCAAGGGCAAGGCGCCGCAACACCGAGAACATGTCATGCCCTATCTTTATGAAGGGGTGGAACTCGCCAGCGTGAGCCGTAAATTGGAGACCGGACTTTCTCCGCGCGGATACAAAATCGCCCTCCTGTATCACAGCACAGACTTCGGCGAGTACCGCTGGACGGTGGATACTGCCGAAGACCTGGAGTTCATGCGCCAGGTCTATTCCCGCTTTAACGGCCGCGACGACTTCTCGTGGAAAGACATCCTTGACCTCGTTCACAACGAACCCAGGCTGATGGAAATCAACGCAGGTGTGAAGCATAAGACGTTCGAGGATGTCGATCATCGAGCGTTGAAAAGATAGAAGTTGAAGATTGGAAAGTGGAAAGTTGAAGGTCGAAGGTTGAAAGTTATAGCCAGGATCGTTGAAAATATTGAATACACCATTAATTACTCTCTTTTCTGCTCCGAAATCATTCATTGATCCGCATATTGCAGCCATTCAGCGCAACGCGATACGATCCTGGACTCTTTTACCGGAGGCCGAGGTCATTCTGCTGGGTAAAGATGAAGGCCTGGACGAGGCTGCGCGGCAACTTGGCGTTCGGCACCTTCCGGGTGTCGCTTGCAACAAGTCCGGTACGCCGCTGATCTCATCCATGCTTCAACTGGCCCGCGAGCAGGGCCGTGGCGAAACACTTTGTATCATCAATGCAGACATGATCCTCATGTCTGATTTTGTCCGAGCCGCACAGCAGGCTGTAAAACTGAAAGATAAATTTGTTCTGCTCAGCCGGCGCTGGGATGTGGATATCGCGGGTCCGCTCGAATTCTCCGAAGGCTGGCAGGACCGGCTTCGATCTTCGGCACATGAGCGGGGTACACTGCACCGCCCGGCAGGCAGCGATTTTTTCCTTTTTCCCCGTTCCTGCTATAGCGAGATCCCCGATTTTGCGATAGGAAGGGCGGGCTGGGACAACTGGATGATCTACAAAGCCCACCGGGAAAAATGGCCTGTTATTGACGGAACGCCATCCATTATGATCATCCATCAAAACCATGATTATGGTCATCTGCCTGATTCCAGAGCCTCACTACACCCTGCCGGAAAGCAACGAAAACATCAGACTCGCCGGCGGAGAAGCCGCCATCCGTTATACTGTTTTAGATTCAACCTACTGCCTGAGCGAGGGCAGACTGGTGCGTCCGAGATTCTCTTACCTGGGCTTTGTGCGCGGGGTGGAGCTTTTCCTGCGAGCCATTTTCTTCTTCCTGCCCGAGGACATGCGGGAGAACGTCGTCCGCCCCAAGCGCTGGAAGAAGAGAATACAAAAGATATTCCGGTAACCCGGTATTCGATAATTCGATACTCGATATTCGAGAATCGGGATTCGGGAATCGTTCTCGAAGCCGGAATTAAGAGACCAGAATCACAAATATCCAAACTTCAACTGGAACTGTGAACCGATGCGTAAAGGCCAAAACCCAGCTAAATTCGTCAATAAGGTCCCCAAACCTGAGCGGATCACTGTTGCGCTGCTCAACTATATTCCCTTCCTCAGTGGATTCTATGCGGAGACGCTCGATGTGCTCAAAGTCTGCATGGAGTCGTTACGCAAAGAAGCAGGACTTCCCTTTGACCTGATGGTCTTCGATAACGGTTCGTGCACCGAAGTGCGCGACTATCTGATCGCTGAAAAAGACCGCGGCCGCATTCAATATTTGATCCTCTCTGAAAAAAACATGGGCAAGGGGGGAGCGTGGAATGTCATCTTCGCCGGCGCACCCGGTGAAATCATCGCGTACACGGACAGCGACGTGCTGTTCTCGCCAAACTGGCTCTCGCGCTCGGTGGAGATCCTTGAAACTTTCCCGGACGTGGGCATGGTGACCGCACGCCCATTCCGCACTCCGCCCGAGTTCTACAAGAAGACGCTCCAATGGGCGCGTAAAAATGCCGAGCTTGAAGAAGGACAGTTCATCCCGTGGGAGACTTTCCTGGAGTTCAACTTGTCACTCGGACAGAGTGAGGACGAAAATCGCAAGGTGTATTCTGAGACCAGCGACTGGAGATTAGTTTACAAAGGCGTGAGCGCCATGGCAGGCGCATCGCACTGGCAGTTCACCGCCTATAAGTCCACACTGCAACAGTTCATACCCTTTGATATGGACAAACCCATGGGCCAGGTGCGCCAACTGGATAAGCGCATGGACGACGCGGGACTTCTGCGGTTGATGGTCTCTGACCCGCTGGCGATGAACATGAGCAATACGCTCGGCTATCTGCGCGGTGAGTTGGGGGGCAGCGGGATAAAACAGGCAAAGAACGCTTCCCGACCATCGCCGAAGAAGCGCGTTTCATTGAGGAAGCGTGTGCTGGAATGGGGACCGATCAAGAAGACGCTGCTGGCGGTGTATAACAAGATTTTCAATTGGTATTATTCATAAATGGGCCCGTGGGTGAGTGAGCGGGGCTTAAAGCCCCTGCTGATAGTGACACCGCTTCGCTGTCAGTTCGTGGAAGCCCTTCGGGCTGGATAGCTGAGTGTCGAAACCGGTAACAAAAGTAAGCTTGATATGCAGATGTGTGGTTTCGATACGGGCGAGAAATGCACTCGCCTACTCAACCTCTGTTTGTGACGACCAAGATATTGTTCTTCTATTTGGCGTGGATATTTCGATACCTTCGTTTGAGCGAGAATGTTTATGCGTTATGTCCCGATCTGTCTTCACTCTTATTCTATTGCTTCTCTATCGTAATGTGTTCTATTTGGCATGGATGTATATCCTTGAATGTTCAGATAGTTCATATTACGTAGGCTCGACTAGAGATTTGAACGTCGATTATATGAACATCAAGAAGGGTTAGGCGCAAGATATACAACGCGTCGATTACCGGTAATACTTGTTTATTGCGAAGAATATGATCGAATCGCAGATGCTTTTAAGAGTTAAACAGGTGCAGGGCTGGCGACGAGCAAAGCGTGAAGCACTGATCCATGGTGACCCGGGGCTCCTGCCGGCACTTGCGAAAAAGGTCTTTGACAAAAGTAAAATAAGCAGGAATGGCTTCGTTGATGAGTGAGTTGCAATGGTCAGGTATTACCTTGATTTGTCGAATGTGGGTAGTCATATTGTTTCGGACCCGCCACCAACCCTAACCAAGACTGTGACGCTAACGGATAGCCCAAGGACATTTGAAAAGGAATCATGACCAAACGTATTTTTATTTCCGCCGACCATGGCATGGCGATCATCTACTTCCTGCAAAGCGATGTGGTTCCGACATTGCTGGCGGCGGGGGTTGAAATCGTGCTGCTCACCGATGACGAAACCAAAGATCGGATCGCGGCACGGTTTGCCCAACCCGGCCTCGTCATCGAAGGACTGCGCCTCAGGCAGGCGGAAGGCTACGCCCGCAAGGTAAGCCCGCGCTGGCAGTGGCTGCTGGCCTATCTGCGGCGTGTCGGAGGCTCGTGGCGGATCAATACGGAAGCCATGGACAGCCACATCTGGGAAGTGTGGGTCGAGAACTCGTGGAAGTTCCGGCTGGCGGTTTGGCTCCCGGCTGCAGTGGCGATCCTGCTCTTGCGCACATTTCCTTTTGCACGCAAATCCCTGGTGCACATGCAAAACCGCTTCATCCCGAAACCTAATCTATATGCAGACCTATTTGAGAAGTACAAGCCTGAGCTTGTTATTGCTTCAACAGCCGGCTGGCGGCTAGACCGATATCTGCTGCGCGAAGCGGCGCTGCGCCATATCCCGACCATGGCTGCCATTGTGGGCTGGGACAACCCTTCGAGCTATTCCATACCCGGCGCGCCGGTGGACTGGGCCACCTGCTGGTCTGCGCTCCAGAAAGATGAGTTGGTGCTCGGTTCCGACTGGCCGCCCGGGCGCGTCCATGTGGGCGGCATCCCTTCGTATGACGGTTACTTCCGCAAAGAATGGCTCCTACCCAAGGACGAATATTTCAAGATACACGGCCTCGACCCTGAGCGCAAGTTGATATCCTATGCCTGTTCGTTCGTGCACTTCGCGCCCAATTATCCAAATGTGGAAGCACTGGCCCGGCTGGTTTCTTCTGATTCGCTGAGGGAACCTTCGCAATTGCTTGTCCGCCTGCATCCGAGTCACTTTCAGGACAAGCCGCGTATCTTTGCCGAGGAGCGGGAACGCATCCACGCGCTGGAGACAAAGTATCCGCAGGTACATGTGGTGCGGCCTGTGGCGCTGGGCGGCTCGCTCGGCTACTACAGCGGGGAAGACATGGACGAAAAATCGTCCATGATGGCGCACTCGGACGTACTCGTGACGGTATACTCCACGATGGTTGTTGAGACGGCCGTCCACGATACGCCGATTGTTGCCGCCGTCATCGATACCCCGGGAGGCTGGAACCAACCAAAGAAATATTCGCTCTCGCTTAAAAAGATAGGCAACTGGCCCACCCATCAACGTTTCCGAGAGGCCAAGGCAGGCAGGGTGGCAGGCGATGAAAATGAATTATGCGAAGCGTTGAATGCGTACCTGATAAATCCCACGCTGGATTCAGCGGAACGCCAGGCCTTCGTTAAACAAGAAATCACTTATACTGATGCGACCGCAGGAAAACAGACCGCCGATTTTATCCTTGAGGTCCTGAACAAGCACTAAGACTTTACCTGCAAGGAGCGAAAAAAACGCCTCTCCTAAGATCTACGGATAGGCTCCAAACTTGCATCGATCCCGACAACCGGCGGCGATATCTTTTGCCAGTTCGATTTTGCCGCTGCCCGGGTTTGTGGTAAAAATACCCGGCAAGGAGAAAATATGATAAGAAAAGGCCTCTCAGGCATTTCAATACTCATCACCCTCATGCTGGCCGCATGTGGTCCCGCCGCCGCACCCACATTGAGCGTCACGGATATACAAAACACAGCCTTCCCTCTGGTAATGACCCAGTACGCAATGACGAAAGCCGCGATCCCCACGGATACCCCGATTCCAACGTCGGCGCCCACACTGGCAGCAACGTTGGCGCCAATCGCCACCCTCGCCTTTGAAACCCCGATCAATGTGCCGGCTGTGAATCCGAACGCGAGCCCTACGGCGGATTGCAGCCAGCCGGCTCCTACCAAGCCAAAAGGAGACACCGTACAGATCAGATTGGTCAACAAATCAGGCGGCCCTGTAAATCTTTCAATGGGAATGAACGAGCCAAACGATCAAGGTGAATGCGCCGCCTATTATTTTGGCCTCAGGGACAAAGAAGCAATAGTGGTAACCATGTTATCGGGCTGTTATTGGGGATATGGATATCAGACAGGACCAAAACCGTCAACACCGGAGGTACACAATATCTGCTTAACTGATACCAGTCAGACGCGAGGACTGACCATCGGGACAGATTCGATCGGCTTTGATTGACGTTGGGCAAGCGCCTGCCCAGGCGACAGGCAATAACTCACCTTACGCAAAACATTTCTTAGTTAGAGGCTGGCCGTGGGGTTAGAACTCCGGGACGCTGCACAACATCAGGTAATACCATGATCGGAAAACGAAATATGCTCCTTTTCTATTTCTCCATCACGCTGGCAATCGCCTCGAGCGCGCTCTATCACTTTAGCCAAAAGGCAACACCCGCAAATGTCAACCCAGCAGTAGCCATCCTGGTGACCTATGCCGTCGCGTTCTGCCTGACACTGATCCTGTTTTTCTTCCTCCCAACCAAGATAGGCATCCTCGCCGAAATCCGCCAACTTAACTGGGCGAGTTACCTGCTGGCATTCTCAATTGTGGGATTGGAAATCGGGTTCCTGCTCGTCTATCGTTCGGGTTGGAACCTGGGTATCGCGGCGGTGCTGGTGAACGTGGTGGCATCACTCATACTGGTCCCGATCGCTTTGTTCGTGTTCAAACAAAGACTCTCGCTGGTCAATATGATCGGGATCCTGGTTTGCCTGGCCGGTCTGGTCATGTTGAACTGGAAAAGATAATTTGGAGATCCGATCATAATGCTGGCTCGCTTCCGATCTGCCGCGCGCATCCTACTCAAGGGCGAACCCAAAAAACGCAGGAAAACTGTCGTCCCGTCCATCACGGCCGAGGAAGTGGCAGAGATCAGAGAGTTCTTCCCGCGTGAGAAGTTCTTCATCTTCGGCCATGCCCGCTCGGGCACGACGCTGCTCACACGCCTGGTGCGCCTGCATCCCGAGGTCCACTGCAACTATCAGGCGCACTTTTTCACGCGCAAGCCCCTGCTCAAGTCATTGGTGGATACGCCCGAAGCGGAAGAATGGCTGAGCCGCAAATCCAACCGCTGGAACCGGGGCCGTGACCTGTCTCCGCTGGTATTACGCGCGGCCTGCAGACTTCATGATGGAACGCGAAGCCGCGCGCGCAGGCAAGGCGATCGTGGGCGATAAAAGCCCTTCCTCCACGATACACGGCCAGGCAGTGCGTGATCTTTATGCGGTTTATCCGGACGCCAAACTGGTCTACCTGGTACGCGATGGGCGGGATGTATTGATCTCAGAACGCTTCCGTAATTTCGTGGAAGAGTCCAGGTTCCTGACCGCGGAAGATCGCCGCATCGTTACCGACTTACGCAAAGACCATGCACCCTTTACAAATGGCACGCGCTCGATCTTCACCGACGTCTATATCCGTCGCGTGGCAAAGGGCTGGGTCGCCAATCTTTCTGAAATCGAAGCGGAGGGAAAAAGATTATTTGGGAAGGAATATTTTTCGCTGCGTTATGAAGACCTGTTATTAAAACCGTTCGAAGAAATGAAGAGTCTGTGGAAATTTCTGGGCGTCAGGAAAGTTGATAAATCCATCAAAAAGGATATTGAAGCGGAGATGGGTTCCAATCCCGACGAAGAATGGCAGGAGAAACGCAATGAGGATATTGCTTCGTTCCTGCCGAAGGGGCACGCCGGCAACTGGCAGCGTCTTTTCACAGCACACGACAAATCCGTGTTCAAAGAAGTGGCGGGCGAGATGTTGGTGAAATGGGGGTATGAGAAGGATTTGAATTGGTGAGGATTTAAACACAAAGGGCACCCGTAAGTACATCGGGGCGAGACGGCAAAGTACACTAAGGGGAAAGCAAATTAAGCCTTAGCGCTTTTGTAGATTAATTGTTTTGAAGGGATATTTATGAAATTCCTTATTGCAGGCCTGGGCTCCATCGGAAGAAGACACTTCCGCAACCTGATCGCGCTGGGCGAAAAGGATATCGTGCTTCTCCGCTCACACCACGCCACCCTGCCAGATGCCGACCTGGCGGGTTATCCCGTTGAAACCGACCTGCGGACGGCCCTGGAAAAACACAAACCCGAGGCGGTGATCGTTGCCAACCCAACCGCGCTGCACCTGGATATTGCCATCCCCGCCGCACAAGCCGGCTGCTCCATCCTGCTGGAGAAGCCCATTTCTCATAACCTTGAAAGGGTGGATGAACTCGAGGAAGCATTGGAGAAAGGCGGCGGACGGTTACTGGTGGGTTTTCAATTCCGTTTCCATCCGGGATTGATGCGGGCGAAACAATTACTAGCAGACGGAGAGATCGGGCGTATTATCTCGGCCCACGTCCATTTTGGGGAGTACCTGCCGGCCTGGCATCCATGGGAAGACTATCGCAAAGGCTATGCAGCGCGTGCCGACCTGGGCGGGGGGGTGGTGCGGACACAGAGTCACGCGCTGGACTATCTTCCGTGGCTGGTCGGTAAAGTCGAATCCGTTTGGGGCTTCACCGCGCGATTGAGCGACCTGGAAGTGGATGTGGATGACACTGCAAAGATCGGCCTGCGTTTCGAGAATAAGGCCTTAGGCAGCCTGCACCTTGACTACAATCAACAGCCGCCCATCTCATCACTTCGAAATCATAGGCACGCAGGGTTCATTGCAGTGGGATCTTTCGGACGGAGCCGTACGGATCTATCGCGCTGCTTCTTCCGCCGGGAAAATGAACGAATATAACGAGAAATGGCAGGTATATCCGCTTCCAACCGGCTGGGAACGGAATGTCATGTTCATGGGCGAAATGCGTCACTTTGTGGCCGTCGCACAGGGCCAAGCACAGCCAGCCTGTCCGCTGGAAGACGGCATCCGGGTAATGAAATTGATCAACGCTGTTGAGGAATCGCAAAGAACAGGGCGTCTGGTCAGTTTGTGGATGGTTACTTTGTCCCATAAAATATCGGGCGAGCCTTTGCGCAAATATACCTTCACTCCGCCGCCCACGTTTGCATACACATAATCCTTTAGATACGGTGCGGCTTCCTGGCTCGTGCCTTCCCAAATGGATACGATCACATCGGGTTTAAGCTGGCCGAAGGTGTGGGCATAGTCCCACTTCATATGGCCGGGACGCATGATCGGGCACATCCTCGATACTCATGGGGGTGCGGACTTTTTCGTGGGCGATCACCGGATCGGCCTTGCCAAGAATATCAATCGCATACCGGTCGGGCAGGAGATAGGGAATGGTACCGGCGCCCACCACCGCCACGGAAGCACCCGGTTTTGTAGTGCTTTTGCAGATCCAAAGCGATCTGCCAGGTTGTGATCATTGCCTGCCACGTAATCGGGCCTGCGGTAGAGATCCCAGCGTTCGATGGATTTCCAGTCTCCGATCAGAAGGTTGAAATTCAACATGGCGATGACGAATACAAGCACCCAGGCCAAGCGCGAGGCGATCACCGCCCAGGTCACAGATTTGAAGACTGCCACCACTTTGTCGCGCAGCTGCTCGACGGCAAGCGCAAAGAGGGCAAAGAACAAAGGCATGGCAATGGCTATATACCGATTGGCGCCTCCATGGTCCTCCCAGGCATCGCCGCCGACATAAACACTGTAGGCCAGTTGACCCATAATGACCAGGACAAGCAGGGTGACCTTCCAATCGCGGCGGAAGAAATAGATGCTGAGCGGCAACAGAAAGAGCACCCAATTGGAATAATAGATGAACCAGACCAGAGCAAACAGTCCGCGCAGGATGCGCAACGAGAAGGGCCAGCCATCCACTTTCAGGTAATAGGTGTTTGGAAGAAGCTGCCCATAATAAAGGTAGCGAGCGATGGTCTGTCCGCCCAGGAAAAGGAGAAGCAGCCCCAGACCCCAGAGCAGGTGTTGTTTTCGATACTGCTTTTGAACGATGAAGAGCACTACAAAAATGACAAGATACGGGACCGCCATATCGAAGCGGAAAAGCGTTGCAACCCCCAGCAGGATGTAGGTGCAGGGCGTGAAGTGCTCGAGGCCGTTCTTTAGTATCAGCCAGACCGTGGCGGTGAGGATCAGCGCCAGTATGCTGACTTCCATCCCCAGCAAGCCCCAGGAAATAAGCGGCGCGTAGAAGGCTGTAAAGGCGACGGCGGCCAGCATGGCCGGCAGGTCATCCGTAAAATGCTCAACGATGCCGCGAACAAAATACAAATTAGCTGCGAGGAAAACCGCTCCGCTGATCTGAATGGCCAGGCTCATCTTTGTGAGCGGGATAGGGAGCAGGTGAAAGAGCGCCATGAAGCCGACCCACAACGGGTTGGTGAACCCCTCGACCCGCTCACCGGCATTCCAAACCAGGCCCAGGCCATGCACCAGGTTATAGGCGTAGCGCATCGAGATCATGGCATCATCGAACAGCACATAGATCCTTTGACCGTCGATTATGAAGCTGCTGGCCAAAATGTAACGGTAGGCATAATAGAAAAAGCCGAGCACGATCAGGCCGAAGAGCGAGTTGCGCAGGAGTTTTGAGTTCATAGATACCTTGGGATGATTATATCGTAAGGGTCGCGGGGAGGCCGCTTGGCCAGGGCAAGATGACATCTTGCCCTACTTGATGAGTAGTTCCGAGCGAAGAAATGGAGGCATGGCTGGTCACCAAGATAGAAATTGCTTCTAAAATTCACCGACTGAATTTTGAAGTATAATACCTGCTTGCGTTAGCAAATTTTTAACACCTATCACTTCAGGGAGTAACTAAATGTCGAAAGCTAAATTGATTTCCCCGTATGGGGGTAATAAACTGGTCAACCTGGTGGTGGCCGGTAAGGAACGGGATGAACTTCTGGGCCGCGCACCTCAATTGCCCTCCATCAAGATCACGATGCGCAACTTATGCGATCTTGAACTGCTCGCCACCGGCGGGTTTTCTCCGCTCGACCGCTTTATGGGCAAAGCGGACTATGAGCGAGTGCTGCACGAGATGCGCCTGAGCAACGGCGTGCTTTTCCCGCTACCCATCACGTTGACGGCCGACCCCAAGGAACTGCCGACCGTCGGCGAAGAACTTGTGCTGCGAAACGCCAATAACGATGTGATCGCCGTCATGACCCTCGACGAGGTCTATCACTGGGATGCAGAGACGGAAGCCGCGCTGGCCTATGGCTCAACGGATGCAAAGCACCCGATGGTCTCGGAGATGGCGCGCTGGAGCAAAGTTTGCATCAGCGGCCCGTTGAAAGTCGTCAACCTGCCGAAGTATTATGATTTCGTCGACCTGCGCCGCACGCCGGGGCAGGTGCGCGACATCCTGGAAGGCATGGGGAACGATAATGTCGTCGCCTTCCAGACCCGCAACCCGCTGCACCGCATCCACGAAGAGCTGACCAAGCGGGCAGCCGCCCAGGTGGGTGGCAGCCTGCTCATCCATCCGGTGGTGGGAATGACCAAGCCCGGCGACGTGGACCACTACACGCGCGTCCGCATCTACAAGGCTTTGGTCGATAATTATTACGATAAGAAGAGCACCCTGCTCAGCCTGCTGCCGCTGGCCATGCGCATGGCGGGCCCGAAGGAAGTGCTGCTGCATGCCATCATCCGCCGCAACCACGGAGCGAATCATTTTATCGTCGGGCGCGATCATGCCGGGCCGGGAAAAGACTCAACCGGCAAACCATTCTATGGGCCGTATGAGGCGCAGGAGACCATGCGCAAATACGAGCATGAGCTGGGCGTCAAGATGATCCCGTTCGAGGAGCTGGTCTATCTTCCGGATGAGAAACGCTACGTGGAAGGCAAGGATGTGCCGGCCGGCGCCAAGACGCTCAACATCTCCGGCACACAGGTGCGCGATGACTATCTTGCCAAAGGCAAGCTTCTGCCCGAATGGTTCACACGCCCGGAGACGGCGGAGATCCTGCGTGAGATGTATCCGCCGCGCCACAAACAGGGATTTTGCATCTGGTTTACCGGCCTGAGCGGCTCGGGCAAATCCGCAACCACCCAGGTGCTGACTTCCCTGCTGCTGGAGCGAGGGCGTGAGATCACCATCCTGGATGGCGATGTGGTGCGCACGCATCTTTCCAAAGGCCTTGGATTTAGCAAAGAAGATCGTGACACCAATATCCTGCGCATAGGCTTTGTGGCCGGAGAAATTGTTCGGGCCGGCGGCGCGGTGATCTGCGCAGCCATCAGCCCGTATCGCTCCACACGCCAGGAAGCGCGCAAGATGGTCGGTGAGAACTTCATTACGGCCTATATGGATACGCCGGTTGAAATCTGCGAAGAGCGCGATGTGAAGGGTTTATATGTCAAGGCCCGGCAGGCCATGGCCCAGGGTCACCCGATGGGCTTTACGGGTGTGGACGACCCGTACGAGCCGCCGATCAACCCCGAGATCACGCTGAAGGGTTATGGCTCAACCCCGGAAGAAAACGCGCGTGCAATCGTCAAATTTCTGGAAGAGCAGGGCCTCTTGAGCGCGTAGACCGGCGAGTTTCTGCGCGGCAACGAAATCAAGCGCATAAATGGTTCAGGAAATATCCAATTCCAAACACATGAATATCCGCATCAGCACGCGTTTCCTTTCCATCCTGATCCTCGGCCTGCTGGCCGTGATCGGGATCTTTCTCGTATTGCGGGCGACGCCTGAAGGACTCGGCCTTTCAGATGATTCGATCGGGTATATCGCGGGCGCACGCAGCATGCTGGCGGGAAACGGCTATCGCGAAGCCTGGCTGGCCAGCGACGGCCCGGTAACCCATTACCCGCCGGCCTTCTCCTCCACATTGGCCTTGATCGGGATGTTCGGTCTCGATCCGCTGCGAGGCGTGCGCTTTCTCAATGCTTCGCTGTTTGGCCTGAACCTGGCTCTGCTGGGCATCCTCGGCTGGCGGATGATGAAGTCGCTGACTGCAGGCCTCATTCTGGCGGCGCTGTTCCTGGTTAATGACTCTTTGCTGCGCGTGCATGCCGTGGCCATGAGCGAGCCGTTATTCATCTTCCTGAGCCTGCTGGCATTCTGGATGTTCGATCTGTACTTCGAGCGCGATGCACATTGGTTGTGGCTGGTGATGTGCGGCATCTTTATCGGGTTGGCCTATCTCACGCGTTATGCAGGATTGGCGCTGCTGGCAACTTTTGTGGTGGCGTTATTGATCCTGCATGATAACTGGCGCAAACGCCTGAGCAGCGCGGGGATCCTGACAGCCAGCGTGCTGCCCTGGGTGATCGGCTGGGCGATCCGTAATGAAACGCTTGGGGGGAACGCCACCAACCGTACCCTGGTGTGGCACCCCATCACTGCCGCCAACTTCGACACGGCGCTTTACAATGTCTCAACGTTCCTCATGCCGGTTGAAGCGTGGCGACGCGAACTCTTTAAAACCCCGGCTGTGTTCATGGCCGCGGTAATCATCGTTCTGGGCGCGATCCTGATCTGGATCCTGGTCAAAGCAAAGCGATATTTATCTCCGGTCGCCACGACTGAGCGCCCGGCATTGAAAGCGAATTGGACGAGGGAAATCGTTGCATTCACGAGCGGCCTGTACGTTTTCGGCTACCTGGCATCGATCCTGGCCTCCATGTCGTTCTTCGACGCTTCTACAAAATTCAAGCCCCGCATCCTTGCGCCCGTGTACGTCTCGCTGCTGATCCTGCTGGTTGTCTTTGGAGTGTGGCTGTGGAGAAAACGCCGGGAAATCGTGATCGCATTGGTGCTGCTGATCTTCGGCCTGTCGGCGGTTGGTCAGTACGAAGCGGTAAAAGAGCTGGCGAAAGGCGGGCAGGGTTACGCATCGTTCCAGTGGTACGATTCGAAAACGATGGCATTCTTAAGAACGCTGCCGACTCAGCTGCATATTTACACAAACCAGCCTACCGCGGTCTATCTATACACAGGCCGCGGGGTATATGTGCTGCCAGATCGCTTTGACCCCGTCACCGCCGAACAAAGACCCGGTTTCGATCAGGGTGTGGCGCAGATGCAATCCCAGATCAAGGCAGGCCAGGCTGTGCTGGCTTTGTTCAGCGGCGACAACCCTCCGGCCTCGGATGCCACGCTCATGAGCAGCGGCTTATACCTTGCCCAAAAATCGGCAGGGGATGAAGTATATACTGCTGCGCCATGAGTATTAGGGCGGGTTTAAACCCGCCCTTACCCTCAGCCCAAACGCCTTCGGTATCCACATGCCTCGCGACCTCCTAAAGGGGAGGAAGAAAATTCGGAAATACTGCAAAAGGCGCGAGTTGATAGCAAAATCTTACTGCTTCTTGAATAAATATCTAAACTGGTTTTGATCATTTGTAGGGCAAAAATCAGCACTTTGGGTTAGATCATTACGCAGTACTCTGTAAGAGGAAATATGAAGATCCAGGATAAATTTGATTTGAAGGGCCGAACTGCGGTCGTCACAGGCGGGGCGGGACTGCTGGGCGTCGAATTCTGCAGGACCCTGGCTGAAGCCGGCGCGGCTGTGGCTGTTGTTGACTTAAACGCGGCTGCGGCACAAAAAGCTGCGTCTGCCCTGGCGACAGAGGGGTATCAGGTGAGAGGATTTGCGACCGACATCACAAAACCCGGTTCGGTGGAGGCTTTGGTTACTTCAGTCCTTTCGGACTTTGGGACGATCGATATCCTTGTGAATTCGGCGGCGCTCGACCCCAAGTTCGACCCGGATGCAATGAAGAAAGGGATCACCCCGGGGAGCTTCGAAGATTATCCACTCGACCAGTGGAATACGGCCCTGAATGTGAACCTGACAGGCATGTTCCTTATCACGCAGGCGTGTGTGAAACCGATGCTCAAACAAGGCAAAAAGGGCAGCATTATTAACATCTGCTCGACTTACGGACTCAACGGACCCGACCAGCGCATTTATATCAATAACGGACAGCGTGTCGCGTACAAGCCCGTTTATTACACAGTGACCAAAGCGGGAGTGTTGGGCTTCACCAAATACCTGGCTGCATATTACGCCGGAACCGAGATCCGCGTGAACGCCCTCACGCCGGGCGGAGTGTTCAATAACCACGATGAGTATTTCGTCAAGAATTATTCCGCCAAAACCATCCTGGGACGCATGGCCCATGGAGACGAAATGAACGGCGCATTGTTATTCCTGGCTTCGGAGGCATCCTCCTATATGACAGGAAATAACGTGGTGGTGGACGGCGGTTGGACGGCATGGTAAGGCATGACTGAAATACTGGCAATCATCCCCGCGCGCGGCGGCTCGAAAGGCATCCCGCGTAAGAATATTCGAAATTTCGCAGGCTGGCCCCTGATTGCGTGGAGCATCGCGGCAGGCCGGCAGGCAAAGACCGTGACACGCGTTATCGTTTCAACCGACGATGAGGAGATCGCGGCGGTCGCACGGCAATTCGGCGCACAGGCGCCCTTCCTGCGCCCGCCGGAGTTTGCGCAGGATAACTCCATCGACCTGCCAGCCTTCGATCATGCGCTTGAAATGGCTGGCGGAGCATGAGGGCTACAAACCCGAGGTTGTGGTCCAACTACGACCGACTTCACCACTGCGCCCACCCGAAGTGGTGGACAACGCGGTGAGAACACTGCTCAGCCATCACGGATGCCGACTGTGTACGGGGTGTTGTCCCCGCAGGGCAGAACCCACACAAGATGTGGTGCATCGCACAAGAGAATGCCCCCATGACGCCGCTGCTCAAGGTGGAGGGGATTGCAGAGCCTTATAACGCGCCGCGCCAGATCCTGCCGCAAATCTACTGGCAGACGGGTCACATCGACGCGATCCGGGCCGATACCATCCTGAAGAAAGGCTCCATGACGGGGGATAAGATCTATCCGTTGATCATCGACCCGCGTTACACGGTGGATATTGATAACCTTGCCGATTGGGCTAGATATGAAGCGATGGTTTATTCGGGCAGCTTGAAATTGGTATCCCCGGGCAGGGCGCGCCGCCCCATGCCTGAAACGATCAAACTCATTGTTTCCGACTTCGACGGCGTTATTACGGATAACCGGGTCTGGACGGACCAGGACGGCAGGGAAACAGTCGTTGCCTATCGCGGCGACAGCATGCGCGTCCGTGAACTGCGTGAACGCGGCATTGATGTCATGATCCTTTCCTCGGAACCCAACCCCGTGGTCCACGCCCGGGCCGAAAAGATGGGCGTGGAAGCCATACATGGGATCGATATCCGAGGCAAAGGTGAGGCTTTGAAGAAATTGTTGACCGGGAAAAAAGTAGATGCATCACAAGTCATCTACATCGGGAACGATTTCAACGACCTGCCATGTTTCGAGATCGCCGGTTGGGCGGTTGCGGTTGCAGATGCGTATCCCGAGGTGACACGGGCGGCCGATTTCGTCCTGAGCCGGGCCGGCGGGTACGGCGCCCTGCGCGAACTGTGCGACCTGGTCCTTAAAAATCTAACAGGGAAATAAAGGAGACCGAATGTCTCGAGAAATAAAACTAGGCAATCGACTTGTTGGCGACGGACATCCGACCTATATCATCGCCGAGATTGGCATCAATCACAACGGCGACCTGGATATCGCCAAACAAATGATCAACGCAGCGGTCCATGCAGGTGTGGATGCGGTCAAATTCCAGAAGCGCACACCTGAAGTGGCCACCCTGCCCGAACAGCAGAAGCAAATGCGTGAGACGCCCTGGGGTTATATTACCTATCTCGAATACCGCCATAAGGTGGAATTCAACGAGGCGCAATATCGGGCCATCGACCGCCATTGCAAAGAACAGGGCATTGCCTGGATGGTGTCGGTGTGGGACGAGCCGGCCGTGGACTTCATGGAGAAATTCGACACGCCTGCTTATAAGCTGCCATCCGCGTCGCTCACGGACCATAAATTGATCCAATATGCCCGGGCCACCGGCAAGCCCTTGATCCTGTCCTCGGGCATGTCCACCCTGGAGCAGATCAAAAAAGGCGTGGAGATTGCGGGACAAAAAGATACCGTGTTGATGCACTGCACAAGCACCTATCCGTGCGAACCTGAAGAGTTGAACCTGAAAATGGTCGAAACGCTGCGCCGCGAATTCCCAAACCTGCCAATCGGCTATTCGGGGCATGAGGTGGGTCTCGTGCCCTCGGCAGTGGCAGTCGCGCTGGGGGCCTGCGTGGTGGAACGCCACCTGACGCTCGACCGCGCCATGTGGGGCAGCGACCAGGCCGCCTCGGTGGAGCCCGGCGGCTTCGAGCGGCTGGTCAAATATATCCGTGTCTCCGAAGCTTCGTTGGGCGACGGCGTGAAGAAAGTGTATGAGTCGGAAAAATCTTCGATGAAGAAACTGCGCCGCGTTAACGGCGATGAATAAGAAAAAATCAATAGGGGCACGGTTGCTGTGCCACCTGCGATAATATCCATGGGAATCAGCCAGCCAATCCGCCGCAGACTACGCCCGGCAGGGAAAACCCTGCAGGCCGTTTTGCGCTGGAGGCGATTGAATTTCAACGAAGCGCCGCCCATCTTCGGCAATTCCAAGCCAAAGAGCGGATCGCATCTGCTGCTGCAAATCCTGAACGGCTTTACCCGGATCATGCCGTACGCTTACGTGGAGGCGGAGCCGGTGAGAACGATTTCAAAAGAGGGGAGAAGAAAAACGAAGGAAGAGATCCTGGCCGACCTGCGCCGTGTGCCGGGAGGCGTGATCGGTTGGGGATACATCGAGGCTTCGGCAGAAAATACCGCGTTCCTTTGCCAGCCGGATAGAGTGAATTATTTTCTCTACCGCGACCCGCGCGATATGCTCGTTTCGCAAGTCTTCTTTGCCACCGAGCTATACGAAGAGCACGGCATGCATGATTATTACCTGTCACTGCCCGATTTTGGTGCAAGACTTAAAGTGGCTATCACCGGTATCGACCGCGACGGGCTGCATATGGTCAGTGTAAAGCAGAGATATGAGGGTGTCTTCGAGTGGCTGGGCCAAAAGCGCGTACTATGCCTGCGCTTCGAAGACCTGATCGCCAATCGCGACGCCACTTTGAACGCCATGTTGGATGAGGTTGAGAAAACGGGTTATAGATACCCACGCCGCGGATCCAGGCGCTGGCGGTGCTGGCAGAAGCGATCCAGCCGAGGAAATCACGCACCTTTCGATCCGGGAAGACAGGCGGCTGGCGCGAGCATTTCACCGAGGAACATAAGAAATTATTTAAAGATGTCGCTGGGGATCTGCTGGTGAGGTTGGGATATGAGAAGAGCAATGAGTGGTGAGGATGGGAAGGGTGAATAATGGATGTATTGGTTACCCGGAACGAATTAAATAGGGCCATAATGAACCCGGCTAAACTTATTCATCCGTGATGAAGTTGCGCCATATGACTTTGAACCAACAGAACATCGCTCGAACGAGTAGCGAATCCCAACTCCCGAATTCCAGTTCCCATGCTCAAAGAATTCTTCACTCAACGTATTAAACGCGGACTCGTCCGCAGGCTGAACAACCTGAAAATTGCCAATGTGGCAAGGCAGGTGGCTAAGCTTGCTCCTGAACCCACCGGCGCGCCGGTGATCTTCTTCAAAGCCTCGACGGGCATCGATGACCTCTCATGGAACAGCGGGTTCCACCTGCTGGCATCCTGGGCGCTGCGTTTACAGGGTGTGCCAGTGGTTTATTTCACCTGCGCGGCGGGGATGAGCAAATGTGTGCTCGGCACAAATCGCGATCACCCGCAAAACCCGCCGCCGTGCCGATCCTGCATCATGCAGTCACGGGCGCTGTATGCGGGAGTGCCGGAATATACGAGCCTGCCTGCCTCCATCCGAGACTCGAATAGCTGACGGGGTGGCATGGTTTAACTTCCAACGGGATGAAGAATTGTCGAATGCAGTGAAGGGCTTGTCAGTTCAAGAGATGATGGGCTTTGCGTGGAAAGGCATCCCGCTTGGCGCTTTGTGTCTCCCCGGCCTGCGCTGGATACTGCGTATCCATCATCTGGAAGATGACGAGAACACGCGTTATCTGCTGCGGGAATATATCGTGTCGGCGTGGAATATTGCGCAAAAGTTTGCGGACCTGCTCGATCAGACGCAGCCGCGGGCGGTGGTCGTTTTCAACGGGCAGTTCTTTCCCGAAGCGACCGCGCGCTATGTTGCGCAAAAACGCGGCATCCGTGTGATCACGCACGAGGTGGGACTGCAGCCTGCCAGCGCTTACTTTACCGAAGGCGAAGCGACGGCTTATCCGATCACGATCCCAGAAACCTTCGAGATGAACGCCGAGCAGGACGCGAAGCTGGATGCCTATCTTGAAAAACGCTTTCAAGGAAACTTTACAATGGCAGGCATCAAGTTCTGGCCTGCGATGCAGGGCCTCGACCAGGCGTTCCTAACCAAGGCGGCAGCCTTTAGGCAGATCGTGCCGGTGTTTACCAATGTAATCTTCGATACGAGCCAGCCGCACGCCAACACGGTCTTCGAGGACATGTTTGCCTGGCTGGACCTTACCCTGGAAGTGATCCGCTCACACCCCGAGACGTTGTTTGTCATCCGCGCCCACCCCGACGAACTGCGCGTGCGCAAGGCCAGCCGGGAAACGGTCGCGGCCTGGGTAGAGGCTGCAGGCGCGGATAAAGAGCCGAATGTCCTCTTCGTGGGGCCGCAGGAAACCCTCAGTTCGTATGAGTTGATCTTAAAATCGAAGTTCGTGATGGTCTATAACTCAACCATCGGGCTGGAGGCTTCGATCATGGGCGCGCCGGTGTTGTGCGCGGGCAAGGCGCGCTTCACGCAGTATCCCACCGTGTTTTTCCCACAGACGGTGGAAGAGGTGGAAAGAAAGATGAAAGAGTTCCTTGAGGCCGAAACGATCGAAGTCCCACCTGAGTTCAAGCGCAACGCGCGGCGATTTTTGTATTACCAATTATTCCGGTCATCCCTGCCGTTCGGTGATTATCTTGAGCCATCTGTACGCACTACACAGACGCGCTTGAAATTGTTTGAGCTGAATATGTTATCGTCTGAGAATTCGCCCACGCTAAAGGTTATAAGCGACGGAATATTGGGGGGCGGAGATTTTCTCTTGAAAGAATGATGGAATTTCGTGTGAGTGGGCTAGAATGAGGATCAGACGGACGTTGGAATTTTGTCAGGTTCTTAGACGTGACAAGCGGTACATAGAGGAATTATGTCTTTAGGAGCTCGTACAAAAATAAATGAATGGGTATACAAAGCCGCGGTTGCAAGCGCCCTGATATATGTCCTATATTATCTGGTAATTGTTATTTACATAACGCTTTCCCGCATACGATATCCGTTTTCGCTCGAATTCGTGGAAGGCGACACTCTTATTCAAGTGTATCGGATCCTTCAGGGAAAGTTCTTGTATGCGCAGCCGTCTTTTCAATACGTTGCAATGGATTACCCGCCTTTTTATTTCTATATTTCATCCTTGTTCGCACGCCTGATCGGATTTGGCTTTTTTCCTTTACGCCTGGTGTCTTTCATGTCTTCCCTGGGCTGCATCTCACTTATCTATCTTATTTGCAGGAAAGAAGGCGCAGGGATCACACCCGCTTTAATCGCGAGCGGATTTTTTGTAGGCACGTATAATCTAGGAGGCGCCTGGTTCGATATCGCAAGAGTTGACATGCTTGCGGTCTTTCTTGTCTTGTTCGCCGTTTATCTAACCCGTTTCAAATCCCTGGCAGCGTACATAATTGCCGGGTTTGTTTTTGCCTTATCATGTTTAACCAAGCAAACAAACTTGTTTATACTGGTTTTTCTTTGTCTTTACTTTATCCTGTTTGAGAGAAATAAATCTCTTGGTTTTGTGATATCTTCACTCGCATGCTTTATTATTATATCGTTACGGCTGGACCAGGTTTATTCCGGATGGTACAGCTTTTTTACCTTTAAAATTACTTTCGGGTCCGGGAGCACCCCGGCAATCACGCCTTCCATGGTCCTAAACTCTGCCGGTGATTTCTGGCTAAATTCATTGCTCTTCCCCATCCCTATAGCCCTGGTTTTGGCCGGCGCATATTTTCTTAGTGTGTTGATACAATGGAAAAAGGGAATTGACAAAACTGTTCTCTTCTATCTCTTCTTTGCTGCAGGAATGATCGGGGCATCCTGGGCGGCATTAATCCACCCTGGGGGAGCAAAGAATGTGCTCATACCCGGTTATTCAGTAATTGCGATTCTATTAGGACTGACAGTCCAAAAACTCTTCACCGAGCAGAAAGTGGTCTTACCCTATAAAAGCGCCCTGTTCTTCGTTTGTACGATACAGTTTGCAATGCTTTATTTTCCGGTCCGGCCCCTAATTCCTACTAAGGAAGATTTGTTGGCAGGTCAGACGCTTGTTTCCGAAATTCAAAAACAACCAGGGGATGTATATGTTCATTTTCACCCGGAGTTATCTTTGATGGCAGGAAAACCCACCTTTGCCGATTGGGTTTCCACCTATCAGTTGGAGGGCGGTTTCGGGGGAGGTGATGTAACGCAGACCAATCGGGTGAAATCAGAATTTATCCATGCCATGGCAACGCAGAAATTTTCCATGATCATTTTGGACAAGGATATTAATTGGGTATGGGGACATCCCGAGAAGTATTATTATATAAGCAATCAGCCGGTGTTTAATAACCCTAATGTTTATTGGCCTGTAATAGGGTTTCAAATCCGGCCAACCATAATAATGTACCCGAACCAGAATTAGATATGGAGATTTTATATTGAGAGAACACCATTTTATAAAGAGAATACCCGCTATTATCCTTACGCGGTCTATATATCGTTTGGGGCGGGCTGTTTATCTACCGAAGCTCATATATTGCGCTTGACGGACAGCGCTATTTTGGCCTGTTTGATGACGCCATGATCTCCATGCGCTATGCGTGGAACTTCGCGCACGGGCTTGGATTGGTGTGGAATGCAGGCCAACGGGTAGAAGGCTACTCGAATTTATTGATGACCCTCATCATGTCGCTTGCCTCGATCTTTCTCGAAAAGAAGTTCGCGGTGCTGGCGGTGCAGGTCTTTGGCCTGCTCACTATTCTGGTTACCGCATTTGTTACCAAACAAGTTGCGAACGAAATCAATGAAGGCAAGCCAAACCGGCAACTGATCGGAACCCTCGCGTTTGCCAGTGTACTGCTTTACTATCCGTTGAGTTATTGGACGCTAATGGGGATGGAAACCGGCCTGGTCGCCTTGTTGATCGTGGCCGCCACTTTGTTTGCCCTGCGTTGGCTGCGGACAAACAAAACATCAAACCTTGTGAGCACCGCAGTCATGGCCGGGCTGGCTTTCCTGGCACGCAATGACTCGATCATCCTATCCGCTTTAGTGTTCGCATTTTTAGGGTTCGAAACCTATATAAACAAAAGAGACAAGCAAAGCTTCTTGAAGATATTTTACGCAGGGGTCCTGGTCGCTCTTTTCCCCATCGCGCAAATCATCTTCCGATATTTTTATTACGGCGAGCTACTACCCAATACTTACGTGCTCAAGCTCAGCGGCATACCGCTTTCCGTCCGTGTAGTGGGCGGGTACAGTTTCCTCCGGCCTTTTTTTCAACAAAGCGCACCTCTATTCGTAGTGGCCGCACTGGGACTTCTGCTCGATCTGCGGCGCGTAAAAGTGTTCCTGGTTTCGTTTATTGCCGTTGCGATCCTCTATCAGATATACGTCGGAGGCGACCCGTGGCCTCTTTGGCGGATGCCAGCGCCTGCCATGCCTGCGCTTTTTATCCTGGCGATCATGACCGGAACCGAGCTTGTCACTCGCTGGCCGTGGCTGGCAGCTCGAAAATACGCAGCCGCCTGCCTCGTTATACTCATTTCACTCGTGCCGCTTGCGATAACCGATTTGCCCTTCCTATCGGACATTTCCGTGCAGGGCCCAACCTCCGCCGCGATCGCCAACCATGTCAATACCAATGCAGCGCTGGCCATCAACGCGCTCACCAGCCGCGGAGGCGAGCGTTGGGGTAATATGGGCAGGAACGCTCCCTTACTATACCGACCTGTATGGAGTCGATTTTCTGGGCAAATCGGACCCGATCATTGCCCGGCTTAAACCTGACCTATCCGGTGCAGTCAGCTGGGCGGGTATCCGCAGCGTGCCGGGGCACAACAAGTACGACCTGAATTATTCCATCGTCCAGCTGCAGCCCACATTTATCCAGGCGTTTTCGTGGGGGGAGCAAACCGTCAAACCCTGGGTCGTAGAAAATTATGTGCGGGTGGAATATCACGGTGCGACCGGTACAAAGACGATTTTTCTAAGAAAAGATTCCCCTTATGTCTGCTGGGAAAGCTGCAAAAACCAGTATAAAATCATCCCGTGGCCCAAACAAAAAAAGGAAAATCCATGAACCTTGATGATCTCGACCGTTTCAAACAACTCGATACGCTGAATATGATAGGTGAAATCAACGGTTTGCCCGATCAATTGAATTCGGCCTGGGAGCTGGGACAGACGCTGCCGTTACCCACCGGGCGGGGTTCCGAGGCCCTAAAAGCCTCGGAGGTCTCGAACGTAATTATTGCAGGCATGGGCGGCTCGGCCATCGGGGCTGACCTGTTAACGACCTATATTGCCTCCACTTGTTCCGTGCCCGTCAGCGTCCAGCGTGACTACAGCCTGCCGGCGTTTGCGCGTGGTAAAGATACACTGATGATCGCTTCCTCTCACTCAGGGAATACCGAGGAGACCCTCGAAGCATTTGACACCGCGATAAAAAACGGCTGCACGCTGCTTGCGATCTGCACGGGCGGCGAATTGGCAAAACGCGCCAAGAAGAATAATGTCCCGGTGTGGACCTTCAATCACACCGGCCAGCCGCGCGCGGCGGTAGGATTCTCGTTCGGGCTGCTGCTGGCCTTGTTCGCAAGATTGAAACTGATCCCGGACCCGGCCGCAGATCTGGCTGAAACGGTGGCGGCCATGAAAAAAACACAGGAGCGACTCCGCCCCGATATCCCGGCCGTGAAGAATCCCGCCAAGCGGTATGCCGGCCAGCTGGTGGGGCGATGGGTCACCATTTTTGGGGCGGGCCTGCTGGCTCCGGTGGCGCGCCGTTTCAAAGGACAGATGAACGAGGTGGCCAAGGCCGCCGCCAACTTCGAATACCTGCCCGAAGCGGATCACAACACGCTGGCAGGGACACAGCATCCCGAAGAGGTGCTTATGCCGCACACTATGAACCTATTCCTGCGGGCGCCCTCCGATCACCCACGCAACCGGAAACGGCTCGACCTTACCAAGGAAGCCTTCATGCTGGAAGGCCTGAACACCGATTTCCTGGATGCGCGCGGAGTCTCGACCCTGGCTCATATGTGGACGACGATCTTGTTTGGAGATTATATGGCTTATTACCTGGCTATGGCGTATGGGGTCGACCCAACACCGATCCAGGCTTTGGTGCATTTCAAAGAGGCGATGAAGAAAGAATAGGGAGAAAAGGGAAATACGGAAACATGGAGACAGGTGGAACGGCGAAGAATTAAGAAAAAGGATGTGCGCAGGGCATATGCCCTGCGCACATCATCGTTCGGCTAACTTCACGGCGAGATGGCATCTCGCCCTACTGGTTTACGGTTCCAGACAAGCAGGGATTGAATCCTGGTTCCCGTCAGGAACTTCCGTATTGCCGTTCTGGTCATAAATTTTCACGAACTGGATGGTACTGAACTGTTTCAGGTTAATCTTTAAAAGATTCCCGATCGTATACGTTGCGCCCTGGCTGTTGCATTGACCCTTGAGGTAGACGCGGGCAATACCATCGGCAACATCGAGCTTGCTGTAGCCGGTAACCCCGTTATAGATCGCGATCCAGCCGTAGGTGTTTCTCTCGGTCAACCCAGGACCCTTGAAATATTCATTGAGCACATTGGCGGGTACGTTATTGCTGAGGACCCAGCGTTTGCCGGCCACTGCGGGATTTACGGCTCCAGAATTGTAAAGATTCCTATCGACAAAGAAAACATTCACCAGCATATATGGCGGTGTTGCCGTAGGCCGTATGGTGCGAGTAGGAGTAACGGTACGGGTGGGTGTGGGCGTGGGTGAGGCGGCCGGAGTGAGAGTGGGGGTGGGCGATGGAGCGAAGGCGGCGTCGAGACAGGTCGGGATCGAGTCGCTTGCGCCGTCCGGTTTTTCCGTTGTACCGTTCTGGTCATAGATCTTGACGAATTGAATAGAGCTGAACTGTTTCAGGTTCACCATCAATGGCTGTGCCACGTTATAAGTGTAATTCGCGGGAGCACAAGCGCCTTTAAGGTAAAGACGCGCAACACCGCCTGCAACGTCCAGTTTGGTATAGCCGGTGAAACCGCTGTAGATGGCGATCCAGCGGTAGACATTCTTCTCGGTATCGCCCGGTCCCTTGAAATATTCATTCAAGACATCCTGGGGGAAATTATCGGAGGATTTCTCCCAGCGATAGCCGGCCGCTTCATAAGGAGGTGTGCCGGCGGCCAGCCGGACCGAGTTCACAAAATACACGTTCAACTTCGTATAAGGCGGAATGGCCGTAGGCAAACGAGTGGCCGTGTTGGTGGGAGTGCGCGAGGGCGTAGGTGTACGTGAGGCAGTAGGCGTGCGAGACGGGGTACGAGTAAGAGTGGGCGTAAACGTGCGCGTAGGGGTACGGCTGGGCGTGAGTGTGAACGTAGCCGTGGGGGTTTTGGACGGCGTTGGCGTTTTGGTTGCTGTGGGCGTCAGCGAGGGCGTAACGGTCTTTGTGACCGTAGGAGTTGGCGAGGAAGTCGGGGTCCTGGTAACGGTCGGTGTAAGAGTGATCGTGGGAGTCAGCGAGGCAGTGGGCGTAAACGTAGGCGTAAGGGTGACCGGTGGGGGAGTGGGAGTGACAATCCCCAAGAAGACGAAACGCACTGCGTCAGCGCCGACCTGGAGGGTGCTCACAACCGCCAATTCATCCTGCGTCTGATTTGTGAGCTGAATATATTCGGCGCCAGTGCCGTCAAAATTGTATTTTCCGGCGTAGACCCAGCCATCCGTAACATAAAAACCGTTCGGAAAGACAGCTTGATTGATGGTGACGCGATCACTCCTGCCATTATGCTGAATTGTATAGATCGCGCCTTCCGTAGTGGCATGCACAGCGGGAATCCGTATGTAAACCGCATAAAGGCCGGGAGCGGAGCCTGAGGGGAACAGCCATTGGCCGGTGCAGGTAGGCCCGGTGAGACGCGGCTTGGAAATACTCATGTTGTTGTTCTGCGCCTGCCCGTTCGACACGTTGATATCATTCCAACACATATCGGGGGCCTGGACGAAGCCGGAGCTGGAATCGTCCACAATGATGCCCGTGGGAACCGTGGGTGGGTAAGCAAGCTGTGTGCTGCCAGAAGGCAAGGCACGGATACCGTAAAAGACCATCGAAGGATACATAACCCAAAGCGACTCGGGCTGGTTGAATGGCCAAGGGTCGGTACCACTTCCGCCCCAGCCGTAAGGATCGACCGAATTGCCATTGGGCGCAGTGAGTTGAAAATGCAAGTGAGGACCGGTGGAGTTGCCCGTGGTGCCGCTGATACCAAGCATCTCGCCATGCCCGATGCTGGCACAACCGACGGTTGCACAGGCCTGCACGGCGACCGCACTCATATGGCCATAAGAAGTAATGTATCCATTCGAATGATGAAGTTTTACGTAAATCCCCAGCGCCGTGGTATGGTTTTGAGGGTCCCACCAGCCTGAATACATGACCTGGTCAGAATCCGCGGCGGCGTAAACGGGCCGGTAGCTGATGCCGTAGTCAATACCATCGTGGCCGTTGTAAGCCATCCAGCCGCCAAGGTCATAAGACCAGTAAAGGCCGAAACCCGCATCACAGACGCCGGCCTGCGGAGGCGGAGTGCCGGCAGGCGCGGGTGAGGGGCAATTTTTATCGGCTCTATGTCCGCCGAATGAGACGATGCGGTTATCCGTCTGGCTGTAATTGGGGCTGCTGTGATCGAAGATCGAATTCTTCCGAGGCAGAGCCGGGGAAAGGAGGATACAAGAAAGGCGACACAGCCAGGGCCGGCGCGGCCGAGGCCTGCTCATCGGACGGTCCACGCGATAGACCGCCAAGCAATACAAGTGCGATGATAAGTCCGAAAAGAGGGCGGAAGCGCATCTTCATTGAAGGCAATCAGGGTGTGGCGATGGGGGTGGCCTCGAAATCAGCGACCGACTTCAACTGCGCCAGCACTGTTTCGGCATCCGTCAGGCATTGATCGGATTGATCCTGGAACGAAACTTGAAAACCCGTATATATATTGCCTTCCCCGCCGGTATACGTGACGAAGGACTTGACGCCATTCACGAACGCCGTGCTGATCTGATAACTGATAGCGCCGATCTTGCGAACATCGTGCTCGACACTGCCATTGAGAGCCAGGCCGCGCCCGGCGGCGGGTGTGATAGTGCAGCCTGGAATCTGGCGATGACCGAGTGCAGGAAAGCCATATTGATCGTTGGTCAGGGCCCAGACGGCAGGGTCGAAACGCAGGCGGAAATAAAAGCCAGGCTTCGAATTCGGCAAGATAGGTGGGCAGGCCGTCCCATACTTGCAGGGCGGGTGGATTGGCGGCTTCGGTTGGAAGTTCGAGGGTCGGCAGGGGCGTGTCGGCGGGGACCGGCGTAAATTGCAGTGTGAACGGCCCGGGAGTTAATGTCTCGGTCCCGGCGGCGATAGTGGTGGGGGCCGGTGAAGACGTGGAGGCAATGATCGAAGCAGTGGCGGTAGCAGTTGCAGGTATATTGGGCGCCAAAGACGGCGGCCGCGATGTAGGGGTGTGCGCAGCCTGGAAGGTCGGCAACGAGGCGCAGCCGGCCATTAATAGAGAGAACAATACAAGGAGGTGGGTAATTCGCGCGCGCATAAGGATCTTACTTTTGTATCCAAACCGCACAACAGGCAGAACCCGTGCTAACTTGCCGTGTCTCACCTGAAACGGGATCTACAAGAATCACGCTCATTTTATCATTCATGACGACCGTGAAAGCGATTTGGTTTCCGGCCGGCGACCAGACCGGAGAACCGACACGAGCATCGCTAAATTTTGTAAGCGGCGATACCACGCCGCTATGGAGGGTCACCAGATCAATATTGCTGACCAATAAATCTGCAGACTGATCAGCCGCCGCATCATTTGGGTTCTCGCGCTTTACAAACGCGAGCCGCGTGCCGTCCGGGGACCAGTCGGGCATAAAGCCGTGCCCGGCATCGGCAGCCGCCAGTTTATGAGCATTCGAGCCGTCGGCGGACATCACCCATAACTCACCCACGGTGAACGGCGTTTGCGAGTCGGGAATCTTGATATAGGCGATTTGTGTTCCATCGGGGGACAAGCGTGCAAATGACAGATAAAACCCCGGATCGGCGGCGAGCTGCCTAACGAGACGGCCATCGAAACCGGCGATTTGCATTTCGCTGCCAAGGCCCATTCCCTGTGAGAAGGAATAAATGAAATCGCGACCGTCAGGCATCGGTGCGAGAGCGTACGTAAGCCCGGTAATCGGGACATTCTCCCGGCTGCCGTCAGCGGCCACGCGCACAATTTGTGGATGATTGATCGTGTTGACTTTGAGATAGACCGATTCGCCGTCGGGCGCCCAGGCTAGAAAATGGCTGTCGGAATCTGTGACGGCTTGTTTGAACTCATCAGTCGACACATTCAACCAGACGACAGCCTGCCCGAAGGAACAACTCAATTCAATCGCCAGATATGGGCCGCGCGGCGAGGGGAAAAGGTCGTCGAGGCCACAGCCGACAGGAATAGAAAAGGGGATCTCACGTACGGGTTGATCATTCGCGGAAAGCTCGACCAGCGCGGGCGGGTTCTCACGGAAGATATAAAGCGCAGACTGTGAAGAGGTTTTGGGCGGAGGGGAGCAAGCGAAGAGGGTAAACAAGAACAAGAGGGAAGTGATCAGTGACCAGTAACCAGTGATCAGCATACAGGGAGCAGTGAATAGTGAGAGATGATCAGTGGTCAGTGACCAGTGATGAGTGATCGGTGAGCGGCGAGTAATAAGCGATTCAGGGGGCACGAAATGATTATAGCCTGAGGGAAAGATTATAATGATCGAAGAATCAGGGTCAGAACAATAAAAAACGAACCGAAGACTTGGGAAGAATATTCTTAGGCGCAGAAGGTAATCATCCATGCATATACTTATCACGAACGATGACGGCGTCCAGGCACCGGGGCTGCTGGCCCTCGCGCAGGAAATGCGCAAGCTTGGCCGCGTGACGGTTTTCGCACCCGACCGTAACTGGTCCGCCTCTGGACACGTCAAGACGCTCGACCGGCCATTGCGCGTACAAGAGACCGTATTGGCCGATGGCTCCGCCGCATTCATGTCGGATGGCACCCCGTCGGACTGCGTGGCGCTGCCTCTCCTGGGCATGACCGACCCGATCGACCTGGTGGTGGCAGGGATCAACCCCAATGCCAACGTGAGCCATGATGTAACTTATTCGGGAACTGTCACAGCCGCGATGGAGGCGGTCATCAGCGGAGTACAGGGGATCGCCATCTCCCTTGATTCCCCCGGTGGCTTCAAGGGCCTGCTCGATTACAGCACCGCCGCGCTCGTGGCGCGCCGCGTGGCCGAGCAGGTACTTGCCGACGATCTGCCGGCGGGAGTGGTATTGAACGTCAATGTGCCGTATCGCAAGGAGAGCGAGCTCAAAGGATATATGATCACGCGCCAGGGACTGCGGGTCTACCGGGACGCGCTGGATGAACGCCTGGACCCGCGCGGGCGTCCGTATTACTGGATCGGCGGCGAATCTCCCACGGGTGTGGTGGAAGAAGGCACGGACTTCGGAGCGCTATCCGAGGGATATGTTTCCATTACTCCTTTACAACTGGATTTGACGAATTACAAAGCGATGAACGTGTTGAAGGAATGGAAATTCTAGTTGACGAGTGACAATAAAGCATGGACAATAGATGTTAAACAATAAATAATGGGAATGAATATTCCAGTGAATGTCTAAAGTCCAATCTCAAACGAAGAGGAACCATGCCTTATCCAGCATCTGATACCCGTTATGACAAAATGATCTATAACCGCGTGGGCCGCAGCGGGTTGAAGCTGCCTGCCATCTCGCTTGGCTGGTGGTACAACTTTGGCGGGCTCGATATATTCGAGAACGGCCGCGCCATCGCCCGGCGCGCCTTCGACCTGGGGATCACACACTTCGACCTCGCCAACAACTATGGGCCGCCTCCCGGGTCGGCGGAAGAGAACTTTGGCACCCTCTACACACAGGACTTCCACCCCTATCGAGATGAGCTTGTCGTTTCCACCAAGGCCGGTTATGACATGTGGGCCGGCCCGTACGGCGAATGGGGTTCGCGCAAGAACCTTCTGGCAAGCCTCAATCAATCACTAAAGCGCATGAGGCTGGAGTACGTGGATATCTTTTACAGCCATCGTTTCGACCCGGATACTCCGCTCGAAGAGACCATGGGAGCGCTGGATTCTGCCGTCAGACAGGGCAAGGCTTTGTACGTGGGCATTTCAAGCTACGATCCCGAACAGACGCGCCGCGCGGCGAAGATCCTGCGCGAGATGGGCACACCCTGCCTGATCCACCAACCGCGCTACAGCATGCTGGACCGCTGGGTGGAGGATGGCTTGTTGGATGTGTTAACCGACGAGGGCATTGGCTGCATTGTCTTCTCACCGCTCGAACAGGGACAACTGACCGACCGGTATCTGAAGGGCATCCCATCGGGAGCGCGCGCCACAAAGACCGAACGCGTCTGGCTGACATCGGATGACGTGAAGAAAAACCTGCCGAAAGTGCAAAAGCTGAACGAGATGGCGCAGAAACGCGGCCAAACCCTGGCACAGATGGCGCTGGCCTGGGTATTGAGAAAGCCGGCGGTCACCTCGGCGCTGATCGGTGCGAGCAGTGTAAGGCAATTGGAAGACAACCTGGCTGCACTGAATAACTTAAAATTCAGCGATGATGAATTAAGCAGAATAGAATCAATATTAAAAGCATAAAGGATATTGATCGGAGATCATCCGCAGATTATGCAGATTGAAAGTGGAAGATCGATGACGTCTTCGCTTACCTGTGAAAAACATTACTTTAGCTATACGTTATCGGAAATCATCCGCAGATGACGCGGATTACACAGATTGAAGTAATAAAAGAGAGAGGTCGTCCATGAACTTTCTCAAAAAAATATTTCCCGCTTCCCCCGGACCCACTTCGAACTTCTATTCGTTCGCTATCAAATGCAACCGCTGTGGGGAGATCATAGAAGGACGGGTCAATTTGTATAACGATCTAAGCGTGGAATATGAACGCACCGGAAATACATATTCCTGCCGCAAGGTGTTAATGGGTAACGGGAAATGCTTCCAGCAGATCGAGGTCGAGTTGAAATTCAATGAGCCGCGCAAGCTGCTGGAGAAACATGTAACCGGCGGGCTGTTCGTGGAATAGCCTCGCCTGCGGTTGAGCTGAGGAGGCCAGATGCCACAATTCACCTCTCCACCCGATCCCCAGGCTTTTAATATGCGAGTCTGGGAACTGGTCCGCAAGGTGCCGCCTGGCAAGGTGGCGACCTACGGGCAGATAGCACTGATGCTGTCCGCCCCCGCGGGCGTGGATTTTGAAAGTTACAGGGCCTTCGGCCCGCGCTGGGTGGGAGGTGCGATGGCGGCTTGTCCGGACGATGTTCCCTGGCAGCGCGTCATCAACTCACAGGGCAAGATCAGCGAGCGACCCGGCGCACAGAAGCAGCGTCTCTTATTGGAAGGGGAAGGGATCGAATTCGTAAAAGATAAAGTGGATCTGAAGAAATATGGATGGCGAGGGCTGGACGAGGCAGATTTGCCGCGGCAGGAGACGTTGTTTTAGATGATCCAACCAAGAAATAGACCATCGGCAGCATTTGTTTTGGGGCAACCCTGCTTATTGCTGAGGCTTATGCATTGCCAGATAACTACTCAACCCTTCGCTCCACAGATTCAGCCTGGGGCGACGGATTCGGTCCAATTCTATGCAGTGCTGTGAATAGATTTGAGGAAGAAGCCAATCAGGCTGTCAATTCGACGACGAGCATGTCCAAGGCCAAGTCAAGTGTGACCTGGCTGGTCTTGGCGGCTTCGTCAATTTCAAGCAGTTTGTGATAGATACTTTCCAGGGCAGGCAGCGAGAAGCGTTTCGCCTGCCCATAAACTTTTTCGGCTACGAAGGCGTGCACGCCCAGGGCCTGTTCCACTTCGCGCGACCCGCCGCGTGAATCGATCACCTCGCGGGCCAACAGTAACAGACGAAACTGACGTATCACCATGCCCCACAAACTGAAGGCGTCTTGATTCTCCAGCAAGCCATGGAGCAGGCGCTGTGCGGTTTTCCCGTTCCCGGCCGCAAGTGCATCCACCATCGCAAAAATATCGGGTTCGGCGGTGGAAATGCTAATAGCCTCTACATCCTGCATATTGACCGGCCGGGCCCAATTGGCATACGTCAACAATTTGGTCAATTCCTGGGCAGCCTGGCGGGTATCCGCACCGACCATCTCAGCCAACTTTGCGGCGGCTGCCTGCTCGATAACCCCGCCCTGCTGTTTGGCGTTATTGATGATCCAGCCCGTCATCTCCCACTGCGAGGGCAAGGCAAAGCGTTCCAGCTTAAGCCCGGCCTTCTTCATCCATTTTACGAGCCAGTGTTTTTCGTCTTCTTTTTCCTGGCGTGATCTGTCCCTGTAGGTCTTTACGTCAACGTTCTCATAGATCATCAACTGCGCCGTGGGGGGTACTTTGTCAATGAAATCAAAGAACTTCTTACGCGCCTGCAGATTGGAATAACGCGCGGAAGGATTAGCCAGGAAAACCAAGCGCCTCTCTGCCAGGAACGGCATGGCATTGACGGCATTATTAAGGTCATCTTCACTCATGGTGCGCGCGTCGAGGCGCGCCGTGTTCATGTCCGCGCCGGTGGGATCGGTAAAGATCGAAACGGACTTGGCCAGCCGCTGTGCCATGGCAAACTCGTCGTTGCCGTAGAGGAAGATGACGTTGGAGTCTTTAGCCATAAATCTGGTCGCTGCACGGTGAGATAGAAAGTAGAAAGTGGAGATCAGCGAGTAGAGAGTGGAGAGAAGAAGGGCAGAGAATCACTGGCGTGCAGGCTATCACGTTGAGCACGGCAGCGCTGTGCCCCTACGAGGCGGTGATCACGCGATGGGCGGTCACGCGGCCACGCAGGGAGGGGCGGACCTCGAGCACCTGCAGGCTGCCCATATTCGCGTCGGTGGTGATCTTTGCCTGGATCACAGGGCCCAGAGGCTTACTGAGGGCAAAGCCTACCAGAGCGAAGACGACCGCAAACGGTAGACGCAGGATCCGCCCGAGGGTTGATTTCGCACCACGCATGGCAAACCAGGCAAGAGTACCGGCCATAAGCGCCGAAGTCGCCAGGTTGGTGCCGCAGCCTGCGTGGATGGCGAGCTCGCTTTCGCCGGCGCGCAGCCTGGACAAGGCCTGCGCCACCGCGGACTGCACCTCATCAGTTGCAAAATTGCCGAGGATGAAAAAACCGGTGGGATTGGAATGCCCGGCCATCGGGCTGGTGGGATGCTGTGCGGCAAGCATATGCAAGGTGGCGTGTTCCAGGGCATGGTTGCGCCGGGTTTCAGAAATAAAGGGAAGGTCTAAAATTGGATTAGCCATAAAGCGATTATATCTCCTCGCACCTGCGCCCTATGCTTTCAGTCTGGGACGGAAAAGTGTAGCGGCGCGTTACTTGTGTTGTCACAGTTTGGCGTTTTCCATGGCATGATAGGTCTCTAATAGATGCAGCAGGATCATGTCCGTAAACGCGTTGACCTTGTGCAAGATTTCTCCCCAGGCCTGGCCGGAGGGGACATTGGCTTCCTGATAAACCTGGATCACTGATTGGAGCAGGACGTCCCGGAAAAACAGAAACGCCCGGGCCGCGTCCACGCTGTTGAGACCGTAGCGGCGGGCGCGTGAGGCGTATTCGTAGCCGATGGAATGAGCCTCCGAGGCGGCTCCATCTCCATCGGTCCCAAGATAATTGATCAGACCCTGGAATAAGGTATGAGCCGATTGTCTGTACTGATCACGCGCGCTCTCATCCAGTTTTTGATACCAGGACTCCTCCGCGAGACGACCCTCCGAGATCCGGCTTCGAATGTCGCGGACGGCGGCCCGCACTACATTGACCGGATCTATGGGTTGTTGGCCGCGTGAGGCCCTGGCCCACAGTAGAACTTCGCTGCGTTTGTAGCGGCGGTGCCCTCCGTGGGTGCGGTAGACGGGCAGGAGACCTTTATCGGACCAGATGCGGACGGTGCTGGGATGCACGCCCAAAAGGCCGGCAGCCTCATGCAGGGAAAGCCATTCATCTTCTGTGGTCTTTGGAGTGGCATTCATATTAAGAAGAGTTTGCTTAAGGATCCAACGCAAAGGCGCCAAAGCGCAAAGGGCTTAAAGTTTCTGTTTCTACCTTGACAATGTCATTTTATTCAAAAAACGGGGATTTCTTCTGATATGACATTGTCGAGCTACTTTGCCGTCGTCCCACGCCTTCGGCCTGGGATGAAGGACTCCGGAATAAAGGATGTGCGCAGGGCGCACGCCCTGCGCACATCCTTTATTCCTAATGTTTCATGTCGAGAGGGAGAGTTATGATATTTGCAGCCTTTCAGTTTAGCGCAAGGAAAACTACTGGGCGGTCTTTATCATTTGTCTGGCGACCTGCATCAACTCATGCGCCGAACGCAGCGTGCCCTCGCCGACTTCTCCCAGCATCTGCGAAAGCTCCAGCAATTGGGGTTCGCCGTCCAGCCGTTCTATGCGGGTGAGGGTGCGGTTACCCTGGATGAGTTTCTGCACCTGGTAGTGCTCATCGCCAAAGGCCGCGAGCTGTGGCAGGTGCGTGACGCAGAACACCTGATGATTACGGCCAAGATGCCAGAGCTTGAACCCAACCACGAGGCCGACGCGCCCGCCAATACCCTGATCGATCTCATCGAAGATCAGGGAAGGGATCTGATCGGCGCGGGCCAGGATATTCTTCAGCGCCAGCATGAGACGCGAGGTTTCACCACCGGAGGCAATACGTGCCAGCGGCTTGAGCCCCTCGCCCGGATTGGGCGCGACCAGGAATTCCACCCGGTCGAAGCCGTTCTGATCGAAAGCAACACGCGTCCCATCGGCCAGCGGAACACCGTTTGGATCGGGTTTGGTTTGGAAGTCCACGCCAAAGCGGGCGGCTGCCATCTTAAGATCCTCAAGCTCCGTTTCGATGCCTTTACCCAGCTTCTCTGCGGCTGACTTCCGCCGGTCCGAAAGGATCTGTCCCTGTTTGGATAGGGCCTGAAGCAAAGCAGCTTCGTCGGCTTCGAGAACGGTGATGCGCTCACCGGCGTTGGAAATATTCTCCAATTGCTTACGCGATTCCTCGCCGAATTTAATGACGGCCGGGATGCTGCCGCCGTATTTGCGCGTCAGATTATGGATCAGATTCAAACGTTCTTCGGCTTCGTCCAAGCGCCGGGGGTTGTATTCAATCGCCTCGAGGTAGTCGCGCAGGCTGCGGACCACGTCTGCGAGAGTATCTTCAAGCGTGGCGGCTTCGTTGGCAAGCTCGGCCTGGGCGCCGTCAATTTTGGCGAGGCCGGCCAGGGCGCGCGCGGCCTGCCCAACCAGGTCACTGGCGGCAGGCGATTCGGGTGAGCCTTCGTCGAGGACCGTGAGGGCCTGTTGAGCATATTGGGCGAGGGATTCGGCGTTTGCGAGGCGGTCGCGTTCCTTGCGCAGCTCTTCGTCTTCGCCGGGTTTGAGCCTGGCCGCCTCGATCTCCTCGGCCTGGAAGCTCAATATTTCAATCCGACGATCGGCGTCGGCCTGCGCCTGACGCAACTCGCCCAGCTCACGACGCACATTCAACAATTTCTGATAGACCTGGCGGTAATCGGCAAGCGGGCGGGCAACTTCTGCAAACCGGTCCAGCAGGCCTAGATGGGAGTGCGGGTCGAGCAGAGACAAATGCTCCGATTGGCCGTGAATATCCACCAGAGAGGCGCCAATTTCCTTTAGCAGCGATACGCCTACCGTCCGCCCGTTGACGCGGGCGATATTGCGTCCCTCGCGGCGAACTTCGCGAGTGAGAGTCACATATTCGGGATCGTCTAAAAGTTCTTCGCGCTTCAAGACGGCGTTTACCGCTTCTTTTTCGGGGCCTTTCAGCTTGAACACGCCTTCGACCAACGCGGCGTCTGCGTCTGTCCTTATCACGGTCGCATCGGCGCGGCCGCCCACCAGCATCTCGACCGCATCGAGGATAATGGACTTGCCCGCGCCCGTCTCGCCCGTCAGGATGATGAGGCCCGGTCCCAGCTTGATATCAAGCTTATCGATGATCGCGAAATTCTGGATGTGAAGTTCGGTCAGCATTTATCCGCCAATACGGATACCAGAAATTTGTGTGTACGCGGCCGGTACTGCCAGGAAAAGATAGACAACTTCCCAGATGGCAGGTAGAAGACCACCCAACCCCTGAAAACCGCCGAACAAAACCCCAAGCAAAGCGGGGAGGCTAACCAGGAGCAAGGCCGGCAGGGCGCCTGCGACCATGCCGATCACCGCGGTCAGGAAGAGGCGGCGCGACCTGCGATGATGAATAAAGCGCAAAACAAGATTACCGATCACGCCACCGGCACCCGGCGCAATGAAAATGACCAAGATCCCAAAGAAGATCTGGCTGACCAACAGTATGAGTCCGCTGGCAACGGCTGAACCAATGGCGGCCGCAATAAACGCGACGACGTAGTCGGACCAAACGGCCGTATCGAATACTTTTTGCTGCGAGCGAACGCACTCCTTGCAGCGATAGCCGGTGGGGGTGAGGACCGCGCAATCCGCGCAAATAGGACGCTCGCAGCGGTTGCAGCGAAGCGTCGTGGGGCGGTTGGGGTGGACGTAACAGTATAGGGTATCGGTTTGGGTCATGCAGCATCCATCCTACAAGTGAGGTTGATTCATATGAGCATTCAGGTTTCGATAGAAATAACCGGGGTCGCCGAAGCGCACAAACTGTACTCCATACTCGGCAACCCTAACGTCAACGTGGTCGCCTTCCTCGAGAGATAAAGCAGGCTGGCCGTCCACGCTGACGACCGAGTTATCGCTTTTTACAATAACGCTGACCGAGGAACCTTCTGCCAGCACTACGGCTTGGTCCATGGACAAATGCGGGGCTATCGGGACAAGCAGAATATTTCGCAATTCGGGCGGCAGGATGGGACCCCCGGCAGCCAAGGCATAAGCAGTAGACCCGGTGGCGGTAGCCGCAATCAGGCCATCGCAGACGTAGGTCGTAAGCAGGCGTCCGTCCACACTGGCCGCCAGGCGTACGGGCCGCAGGGTAAGCCCGCGCCCGACCACAACTTCATTCAAAGCATGCCAGTGAGCGAGTGTCTCCCCGTCACGGACGTGGTCGGCAGATAACATCGTACGCTGCTCGAGCCAGGCTTCACCTTTGAAGAGTCGTTCCAGCATTTCACGCCATTCATTGCGCTCCACCTGGATGAGAAACCCCAACCTTCCCAATTTAATCCCCAAAATCGGGACACCGGCTTGGGCGCATAAATGGCCCGCCCGCAGCATGGTCCCGTCGCCGCCGACTGCGATGAGCATATCAAAGTCGCCGTTCTTAACGCGCTTGCGCAGACCCTCGTCATAGATTGAGCCTTGCGGAGCTTCGAATCCTTTTTCTTTCAGGAACTTGCCAATCAAATCCGCTTCGGCGAAGGCATCGGGCATGTTCGGATAAGAGACAACGACCGGACGTTTAGAAACGAACGCGTTAGGCATTTCGAATTATTATACGTGAAAAGGGAAGAGTTTAAGGTTGGCTTCGGCGAGCGGGGAGAACTCCCGCACCTTCGGTCATATCGCCGAAGTGGGTGACGGCGGCTTGATGCCGCCTCGCCCGAAAGTAGAAAGTAGAGAAAAGAGAATAGAGAATAGAGAGCAGAGAACAGGGGAAGGTACCAAGGAATCTCGCAAAAAGTTATGCCCTTGAAAGTAAATTCTCCCAAGGATCAGGCCAGGCTTTGGTCGCAGATCTTTCTAAAACCACAAGCGCGGCAGCGGGCGGCGTCTTCATGGGAACGCGGGACGTTACTGCGGACCTCATCGCGCTTTATCTCGGCAAGCTGATCGAGCAGTGAGGACTCAAGCTGGATGGTGTAATCCACGGCAAAGTCGCGGTTGGGATAATGAATGATCCCATACGGAGGACGTTTGCCATAGGTCTTTTCCACCAGCAGACAGTAGGCGGCGACCTGGAAAATATGCGAATCATAAGGAGCGGCGGGCGTGCGTCCCGTTTTGACCTCGACGGGAATGATCATCCCATCCCGCTCAACCAAATAATCGGGTTTGCCGGTGAGCCCAAGATCATGATCGAAAAGCGGCTTCTCGACCTCGCCCCAGGCGCGGGTGTCGGTGTAGATAACACGTCCGCCGGGCAGACCGGCTTCGCTCCGCTGGCGATTGGACTGCCAGAGGAAGACTATTGCAAGAATGAGGAGGAAGAGAGCGATGTAAAGCATGGGAGGGGATGTTAGAAGGTTGAAAGTTGAAAGGATTCAAAGTTGAGGGTTATGGAGGACAGGTTGGAAAAAGAGAGCGGAGTATAGAAGGTGGAAAGTAGAAAGTGGAGAGGAGTAATCCGTAGTTGGTGAAGGTCAGTCAGCGAGCCGAGGCGGCTTTGATGACTTTCTTTACCCGGGCCAGGCCGGAACCGGATAGATCTTCCATACGTTTTTCGAGGACGGCAATGAATTGTTTTTTATTCGACGCGTCGACAACTGCCGGAAGCGTTTTCTCCGAATGCTGGGCAACGTCTTTGGGTCGACAAGTTTTTAGATGATCGAGCAGATAAGGGAATATTGCCTTGTTATATTTGCCGCCTTTGGAAGCAGCCAGGGCCAGGGTTTGCACACCATTATCAACAGTGATGACTGAACCCGAGTTCATGGCTTTCTGAATTTCGGCGAGGTGAGCGAAGATCACGTCCGCTTTGATATCGGCAACCGTGCCAAGCGCGATCATCGCACCCCAAACCAGGCGATTGTTTTTGCTTTTGAGCAGTTTTACAAAATCTTCAACATATCCGGCAATCAGAGCGGGTTGAAGATAACCGACCTCGTAAAGAACTTTGATGCAGTCGGCCTGGATGCCTTTATCCTTGTTCCAGAGGTTAACCGCGATCTCGCGGATACCGGCGCGGTCCTTCCGAGAGGCGAGGTCACGCGCCAATATCTGATTAGGCACTTCATCACGGCGATTTTGAAAGTGGGCAATCTGATCCAGCGCCGACATGCTAACTCCTTATGCTGCTAATTATTAGATGGATTGAACCGCGGAAGGAAGCAGAGAGTGGAAAGTGGGAAGTACGAGGTTGAAGGCCGATCGTGGATTTAATCATCAAGGTGATGGGCATTTTTGATCGCCTGCGGAAGGCCTCATTTTAAAAGGGAGGAGGTAAAGATCCCTACCAGCAAGACCAAGGCGGCCAATAACAGAATCATTCCCAGGGTACGGAGCAGACCGGCTGCCAGGACTTTGCGTCCATGCTAGGCGATGAAGCTCTGTGCCGGTTGCCATTTCAGACTTGTTTTCCGATTCCATGCCCTGCTTGCGGTACCACCAGGCGCGGCGGCAATATAAATAGGAACCGATCTCAGAGGCGCGAATGAGGGGAGGCATAGGTAAATGTACCTACTCACGCGCCTTTAGCTTTTCCCTTTCCGTTATCACGGAATGGGAAAAGAGATCCCGAAAAAAAGAAGGTCCTGGGAAGATCCCCCAGGACCTTCTTTTTTTCGGGCATTCTTCCAACAGGGGTAGGTAGAAATGGGGCAGTGTGTAGATACAAGTAAATTATAGCACAAATTTTCTAACGAAAAAAATGAATTAATCCTTAAGCTTAAGTATGTATCGGCAATGCTGAATCAGCGATTTCGCAACGGTATAAAAATAGTGTGGCAATCGAAGGGTTGAATGGTCTTGATATGTCCATTGCCAAATCATCGAGCCATCGTTATAATATTTGACTTACGGGCGGGTAGCTCAGTTGGTTAGAGCACTGCTTTGACATAGCAGAGGTCGCAGGTTCGAGCCCTGTCTCGCCCACAAATAAACCCCAATTAGGGGTTTTTTGTTATTAAATTCATAGATAGATATTTATGACAAAAGTAACATATCCGAGTTATTAGAGTGGTGTTATCCTATTTGTATTGTTAAGTACGAATTAAACTCCATTTTTCAAAGGAGAAAACATGTTTATTGATTTCCTCACCGTCATGATGATCAACCTAGTGGCCGGCACAGTCCTGCTGGCTTTTTATCTTTGGAAGGGTATTGACGAAAAAGACCAGCGCCCGTACGCCTCCGCCTTCTTCATGACCGGCCTGTTGAGCTTCATCACCGGCCTGCAGTTGCCTTCACATGGCCCCTGCCCGGCAGTTATAACATCGCCTACGGCGATGCCAGCATATTATTCGGCGTTGTGTTCCTGGCGACCGGCCTTTCCTTGTGGCAGGGCTGGAATCTGCTGCCCGTCACCATCTATGCCTTCTTCGCCGGCGCGGATGCGGTCATCATCGGCGCCCGCATCCTTTCGCTCCAACTGGGAAAGGAACCCCTGATCGCAGCCGTGGGCTTCGTCCTGGCGGGCCTGGGCGGCCTCGGTTCATTCCCCTTCTTCATGTGGTTCAAGGATAATAAGATGGTTCGCTGGGTAGGGATCCTTGTCCTGCTGGCTGCGGCCGCCATTTGGGCTGCCACCTTCTATCCCTCCATCTGGGGTCACCTCGAGAGCTTCGGCAAGTGGCCCGGCGCATTGTCAGTGCCAGCCCCTAAATAATACTCATCAAGCAAGCCAAACAAAAAACTGGGAAGGCTCGGAAAAACACCGGCCTTCCCAGTTTTACTCTGCTTGACATTCTTTACAAGCGGCATATAATATCAGAACATAAATAAACGCTTCGACCGGGACGAGTAAACGGCTCCCGCTTCTGACAGAGAGAAGCTGTGATCGTTGAGAGCAGTTTCCAGAGACAACCGTTGAAAACCACCCGCGAGCATGAACCAGAAAAGTGTGCAGTGATCAGTTTTCAGGCGAGTGATCAGTGCCAGTCAGTAAGGGAAACGGTTTGCCCCGTTACCGGCCAAAAGAGATATGTCGAAAGACATAAACTCGGGTGGAACCGCGTGAATCAAATTCTCGCCCCGTTTTCGGGCGAGAATTTTTTTGTTTATCAGGACTTGCAGATCCCGCTTCATCCGCATAGATGGATTGGAGCGCGGAGGAAAAGAAGGAGTAAAAATGTCACAACCTGCTCAAGAACGATACGAGAACTCAAACCTTTATCGCATCCGTCATTCGGCCGCGCATATCATGGCGCAGGCCGTGCTGGAGATGTTCCCGGACGGCAAGATCTCGATCGGCCCGCCCATCGAGAACGGCTTCTATTATGATTTCGACCTGCCGCGCAATCTCACGCCCGAAGACCTGGAGACAGATCGAAAAGCGCATGCGGCAGATCATCGCGGGTAAATTCGAATTCTCGAGGAAAGCCGTCTCGGCAGAAGAGGCGCGCAAGATCTTCAAGGACCAGCCCTATAAGATCGAACTGATCGATGGACTTGAAAAAGGGGGCCTTGACGAGTATGGGAATCCGCTCAAGGAGAAACCGGAGATTTCGATCTACCAGCAGGATTCCTTCATTGACTTATGCCGCGGGCCGCACCTCGAGAATACGAGGCAGATCAGGCCGGATGCCTTTAAGCTGATGTCCATCGCGGGCGCCTACTGGCGCGGCGATGAGCACAATAAGATGCTGCAGCGCATCTACGGTACGGCCTGGGAAACGGCCCAGCAGCTTAAAGATTATCTGTGGCAGCTCGAAGAGGCCAAGAAGCGCGACCACCGCAAGCTGGGCAAGGAACTGGAAATCTTCTTCTTCGACGATGAGGTCGGTCCCGGCCTGCCGCTGTGGCCGCCGAACGGCGGGGTGATGATCGAAGAGTTGGAGAAACTGGCCAAGGAGATGGAAGACAAGGCCGGCTATCTGCGCGTCCGCACGCCCCAACTGACGAAAGAGGACCTCTTCATCCGCTCGGGCCACCTGCCTTACTATGCCGAGTCGATGTACCCGCCCATGGAGCTGGAAGGCGTGAAGTACTACGTCAAGCCCATGAACTGCCCGATGCATCACAAGATCTTCGGTTCGAAACCGCGCTCCTATCGCGACCTGCCGATCCGCCTGGCGGAATACGGGACGGTCTACCGGTATGAAAAATCAGGAGAACTGTTCGGCTTGATGCGGGTGCGTTCCCTCCAGATGAACGATGCGCATATATATGTCTCAGAAGAACTGTTCGAGCAGGAGTTCCTGGCTGTCGTTGACCTGTATTTGAAATATTTCAAGCTCTTCGGCATCGAGAAGTACGTCATGCGTTTGAGCCTGCACTCCAAAGAAGGCCTGGGCAAGAAGTACGTGGATAACGAGCGGCTGTGGCTCAAGACGGAAGACATGGTGCGCAGCGCCATGAAGAACGGCAACGTGCCTTTTGTGGAGGCGGAGGACGAGGCGGCTTTCTACGGGCCCAAGATAGACGTGCAGATCTGGAGTGTGATCGGGAAGGAGTTCTCGCTGGCCACGAACCAGGTGGACTTTGCAGTGCCAGCCCGCTTCGATCTCAAGTTCATCAACAAGCAGGGCATGGAGGAAGTGCCGCTATGCATCCACCGTGCGCCGCTCAGCACGCACGAGCGTATGATCGGATTCCTGATCGAGCATTACGCCGGGAACTTCCCGGTGTGGCTCTCGCCGGAACAGGTGCGCGTGATCCCGATCACGGATGTGCAGAACGAATATGCCCAGGGAATTGTGCAGCAGCTGCGCGAAGAGGGCGTGCGCGTCAGCGCGGACATTAGCGCCCAGCGCATGAACGCCAAGATCCGGGCGGCGCAGATCATGAAGGTGCCATATATGCTGGTCGTCGGTGAGAATGAAATGAAGGCCGGGCAGGTCTCGCTGAGGGTGCGTGACGGCTCACAGCAAAACAATATTATGCTGGATGAGTTCAAGGCCAGGGTGAAGGAGAAGATCGCGAAGAGAGCAGGAGAGCTGTAGTATGCAGAGAGGTAAAGACGTAAACACGTAGACAGGGAAACATGTAGACAGGTAAACACGTAGACACGGATCCCAATCGCGGTCGTCATTGGTGTCTGCAAAATGCATAGGTGCCTCCCTGACAATGTGCGACAAAAGAAAGTGTATGGCGAGTTCCGCCATACACTTTCTGGTTTTTCGAACAAATCCGAAATATGAGGTCAGCCGGCTGGCATGCGGGGTTAACGAAAGCTCAGAATCAAACCAGAGTATACTTACCGGAATAAGAATTGGCAAAAACTGCGGCTTGAAACTAAAATATCATGAGATTCTTTTCACTGAAGACCGGTATTTTTCTGAGTACGACAATGCCAAGGTAAATACGAAGACGAGAGACCCTTTTGTCAATAGAAGAAACTTTCCAAGCGGGGATTGCAGCAGCTAAATCGGGGGATTTGGCACATGCAGCAGCGCTGTTTGGCCAGGTGGTGCAAGCCGACCCACATTCAGAACAAGGGTGGTTATGGTTGGGGTTGTGTTGTTCCACAGCCGACCGGCGGGAATATTGTTTTCGGCGGGTGCTGAAGCTCAATCCGAACAACGCTGAAGCCAAATCCCAACTGGAAAGCCTGGTGGGAACTGCTCCTGAACCTCCAGCCTGGGCAACGCCGCCTCGGGAGAGTGCCCCCAAAGAACAGGATGAACGAAAGCCGGCGCCGCCAGTGGCCACGCCCTCCTCCGTGCAGCGATCCGAACAACGGATCGTGCAGCCTTTTTTACCGGAGGATGCCCGCCCCCAAAAACCGCCAGCGCCGATCGCGCCAGCTGGGCCCGCTCCACAAACGCTGAGAGAGGCGCTTATCGCCCCGGAAGAAAAATCGGCGCCCTCTGTGGCAGCAAAAGCGGCAGCAAGAGTTGAAAGCCCCAAAACATCTGCACCTAAAAAGAAAAAGTCAAATAATTTACTGGCCGTGGCCCTGGGGCTTTTGGCAACCTTGATCGTAGGCGGGACAGCGATTGTATTCTTCTTCCTCTCGGGGGGAATGAACCAATGGCTGCCGGGGAATTTTGGCCCGATTCAGGCGACTTTTCCCTCGGCTGCACCGACCTCTGCTCCGATCTCGCTTTCGCCTACTGCCCTATCCGAACAACCGACTGATTCCCCAACTGCGCTGCCCACTCCAAAACCGACGGTAAGCTATACACCCATTCTCGAGAAGGTTAGCTGCCCGTTCGACACTCCAGCCGGAGCGAACATAAGCTGCAGTTTTGTAACCGTGCCGGAGGATCGTACAGGAGACGTATCTCACACGATCCGACTGGCTGTCGTCGTTTATCATTCCACCAGCTCCAACCCAGCCCCTGACCCGGTGCTGTTCCTGCAGGGCGGCCCAGGGGGCGAGGCGGTTAAGTTAAGCGCCGATGCGTATGACCTGCTGGTGACTCCCTTCCTGGGGAAGCGCGATTTCATAACCTTCGATCAACGCGGAACAGGCCTGTCGGACCCGGCCCTCAAGTGCGATGAATTGACCAAAGCCTACCAGCAGGATATAGAAGGGCCTCATACCCCTCTCAGCGCGGAACCTGGTTTATTCCAATGCGCTGGTGTCGTGCAACGGATTAATGAGCGCAGAAGGCATAAACCTGAATGCTTATACGACCGTTGCCAGCGCAGCCGACGTCAGAGATATTCTCCGCCTGCTGGGGTATCAAAAGGCCGATCTATATGGCGCTTCATATGGGACGCGCCTGGCGCAGGTAATCATGCGGGACGATCCCGAAATCGTGCAGAGCGTCATACTCGATTCGGTGGTACCCATTGAAGCCAACTTCTTCAATGAATATCCGGATGCTATTCAATCTGCGTTAAAAACTCTCTTCGACAATTGCGCGGCGGACCCGGGATGCAATGCTGCGTACCCGAACCTTGAAACCGTATTCTGGGACTTATTAAGCCAATTGGATGCCAAGCCCGTCACGCTCACGACTTCCAGCCCGCAGACCGGGAAGATCACCGAAACTGTGGACGGCTCCACAGTAATGAACATGATCCTGGGTTCCATGAAGCAAACGGCATTTATCGATACCACACCTCAATCCATCTATAGGTTCAAGAATGGAGATTTCTCGACCCTGATCTCCGCACAAGCTTCCCTGCCGTTCTCGTTCGAGGGCATCAGCCCCGGCCTTTATATTTCCATGATGTGCCACGAGCATGTGCTGGCGACAACGCCGGAAGAGCTTCAGACTACCACCGCGTCCAGCCCAAAGGACATAAGGGAATATGCCTGGCTGCCCTTCTACGGCAGCGCCGAAGATATATTCAGGATCTGTAAATCATGGGGGGCGACAGGCCCTGCATTGGGCGAAAACGCCCCAGTCATCAGCGATATCCCGACCTTGATCATTACGGGCAAGTACGACCCCACCACGCCGCCAATGTATGCCCAGCAGGTGGCCAAGCACCTCAGTCACAGCTATTATTTTGAATTCCCCAACCAGGGTCATACACCCACAGCGGCTGACTCTTCGGGATGCGCCATGAAGACCGCTGTTTCCTTTCTCAACGACCCCTCCGTTGAGCCGGATCGTTCGTGTCTTAACGACATAAGCGGAGTCCAATTCCTGGTGCCCTATACCGGAACGCCGGCGCTCTCATTAAAGACGATAGATGCAGGAGGGATTACGGTCAAGGTGCCCGCGAGATTGGCATCCGGCCGGGGATGGTTTTTACTTCCGAGGCGAGTCGCCGATCGATATCACCCAGGCGGGCGTGCTCGAAGTCAATGGGAGCGCTGCGGGATGTGGAAGCCTGGTTCTCTTCCAAGGCCTATGGTTATAGAGGCCTGGATACGGCACTGGTCCCGGCCGGCCAGCGGCAGGCGAATGACCTGGTCTGGACACTTTACACAACCACTTCTTATGGTCGTCCGGTGGATATTGCCATGGCTGATTACAGGGGACAGTCGCTGGTGGTGATGTCGTTCTGCAACAACGACGAACACGACGCGATCTATCGAACCGTCTTTTTACCGATGGTCGATTCAGTTCAGCCATAATTCCAGAGCTGCAGTGCAGCAATCCATCTCACCAGAAGATCACTTGCTCCAGCTCAATACATTTCCCTGCGCAGGCGGCAGCGCGACGATGCGACAGGTTGCCAATTCAATCGCTATCGGCCTATACACCGGAGTCGGGTTCGTCTGGCTATATTCAGCTGTACTAACCAAAAGCCATTTGCCATCGGGACTCCAAACCGGATAGAAGGCAGATGGAACATTGGATGAGGCTACCAGGCGGCGCTCTGAACCATCCAGGCGTGACACGAATATACCCGGGCCGTTACCGCCAAATTCGCGGTCCGAGAAGGCGATCCACTCTCCATCTGGCGAAAGAACGCCTAAACCTGCTTTGCTAAAGACCGTGAAGAGCTTCTTCGTTTCACCGGTCTGCAGGTTTTGCGTTGTGAAAGTAAAACCTTCGCCATAAACGCTGTAGACAACTGTCTGGTTATCGGGCAGGAAGCCGATGGAATTGATCATCTGCGCCGCGGCGGTATCAATCTTTTGAGACCCTGAGCCATCCGCGTTAATTACATACAAACCGGAGACTGTGGTGTACATGATACGTGTGCCGTCAGGCGACCAGACCGGAACGTTGCCGTCAACTCCAAGCAACGTATCCTGCCCTGCGGGAATATCAAGGATATGCAGGCCTTTTTCATCCCCGTAGATCAGGCGAGCGCCATCCGGAGAAAGGGTGGACCAGCCACCAGCGTTGACCAGGTCGCGGCGATCACTGCCATCCAGATTGGAGATTTGCAATAAGGGGAAGTTCGAAGTCGGAGCAGAGCCTGTATCAACATTGACGAGGAGATGACCTCCGAGTTGAGCGAGTTCAGGCGACAGGAGTTCGTTACGATCTATTAACTGCTGCCATTTGTCGGAGGTTAAGCAGGCCCCTGGTTCTGAAGTTGGTGTAGGGCCGGCAGCCATTGGCGGATTCCATGTTACTTGCCATGGTCCCTGAACCTCATTAGGCACAGCCGCATTCATGGAAAAATGATGCGTGCCGCTGGGAATATCCTTATAACTCAGTGCGGTGGAAAAAACATTCGGATCCACCGGCCCACCGCCACCGCCTCCACCGCCGCCTCCCGGAGTGCAAACCATTGGCGTCACAGGGACCACGTCGCCAAGATAAACACCCATATCCGGAGCATCACCCCGGAAATTGAAATCAACCTCAGCCCCCTGGCACGTACTCGGAACAGGGCTCAGACTAACAGACAGGAGACGAATGGTATGCCCCGCGATAACGAAATCGTGGTTAATTTCAAAGGTTTGCCCAATTTGAGGATTGGGCCCAAAGTCAATGGCAAAGTCCACGGCCGGTTCGGTCACGCTGGTCTCGATTGACTGAATGCTCAAGACAAGCGGGCCTGCGAAGGATTTTCGATGGGTACGATATGACCAGGGCGCGTTGTGCTCACCATAGGTTCCGCCGTTGAGTTGTACTTGCTCGATGGGAATTTCCTGCCCGCTTTCATCTGTCAATATCGGAATAGTCGCCCCTGCGAACCCTTTGCCGGTAGGAAATGCAGAATCGTCCCAGGACAAATTGCCCGTAAAGACAAAGCCATCATCCAGCTCAATAACGTTATCGAGTTTGAACGTAAATCCATGAAGGGTTACGGTGTTGGAGAGCTTGGGCATACCTGTTTCCCCGGCTGAGGGGGGCACGGCGGATTGCGTTTGCGCGAGAGTGGAGGCAGCCAGCTCAGTCATGGGGGCGAAGGTCATGTCGGGCGGCGCAGGCTTGAGGTGGAAGGTAATTTCCCAATTTTCGGGCGCGGCTCCGCTGGGCATGGTTTCAAGGATGGGAATGAACAGAGTCAATTCGTTAACTTCTGCCGGGACAGATGGATAAACGAGCCTCCATACATAATTTGGCCAGCCGCCTTCCGTGTGTATGTTGGTAACCAATGGTTCAGGTGTGCCGCCATAGCCGTTATGGGCCGAGGCTTCGAGGTTTGTTCCATCGGGCAGGCGCAGGGAGGTCGGTGCACCAAACGGCCCGCCTTCGCCCCTTGAATTTGCGGCCGCGATGGTAAGCCCCTCGGTTTTGTAGACGATCACCGTGCGCTGCGAGTCGACCACTACCTGCTCGATGGTCACGGTTACCCCCTGGTGCGTCTGGCTGATCGGTTCGGCGAGCACTCGCAGGCTGTTCGTTTGCACGAAACCAATGCCGGGTATGTAGCCGGTCAGCAAGCCAAATGCGTAGGCTGCACCGGTCAACAATAGCACGATCAAAAACACAATGAGGATTGCCAGCATGGGTCGGGCACGCAAAGTTGTCACGAATGATTTCCTTCCATTCAGACGGGCCGAGATCTCCGGCCACAAATCGATAAACTCCGGGACGGCGTTGTGAGCGAGGTCCTCAAGGACATTTTTCATTTATCGCTCCTTTCCACCAGTAAGCTTCGCAGTCGATTGCGCGCGGCGTTCAACAGCCATTTGACGGTGCCGTGCGCCTGCGCCGGAGGCTTTTGCCATTTCGGCTTCACTCATTTCCAGGTAATATCGTTGGACGATAACGGCTCGTCTGACGTGGCGACAGCTTCTGCATGGCAGCCCAGATCTGAGCCTGAACCTCTGCAAACTCCACTTGAGATTCAACCGAGTCGAATCGCGTGGCTAATTCCCCCAGAGCCAATTCATCTGCTTCATCCCCGAAGCTGAACCTGGCGTGCAGTCTTTTGCAGCAGCTTGACCGAGGCGTTGATCACGCTGCGCAGGAACCAGGGCTCGAAGGGACGGGCCGTGTCGAAGCTGCGAATGGAACGATGGACTTGAAGAAAGGAATCCTGGACGACGTCCTCGGCCAGCCCGAGATCGCGCGTAACGAGATAGGCTGTGCGAACAGCCTTGAGCTGATAACGGTGGACGAGAAATTCCAGTCCGCCGATGTCACCGTCTTTGAGCCTTAGGATAGCTTCTTGTTCGTCCATCTTCCTCCCACTATATCTATCCCGTATTACCCGAAAAGGTTGGGTGCTTGTATCTATTCATGGGGATCCCACCCCGGCCGCCTACGGCATGCTTGGAATAGGGCGAGTTTCAAACCCGCCCTTACTTCACCCTGTGCGCCCTCGGCGAGAGAATTTGGAATGATGAATCAATTCGACCCAATGAACCCGTCGCCCTGTGAGAAGGTGACGGGTTCATTGGCCGAAAGGTTCTCGTTGATTTTCTGCTTCTATGGCTGCCAGGAGGGCGCCTCCCACCACCAGTCAAGCGGAAGGTCCGGAGCCTGGATGATATGCTGTTCAAGCGTTACCAGATTGACTACGAAAATGTGGTGGCCGGCAGCGGTGTTGTCCTCGATCAGCAGGCTTTGCCCATCCGGCGAGAAGGCCAGCGCGCCGAGCGACAGTGCCGCGATAAACCTCGCTCAGACCGGTCCCGTCGCGGCCGACCACATACACTTCCTGATCGGCTTGCATTGGATCAACAAAACGCTCAAAAGCCACCTTGGCGCCGTCCGGTGACCAGACTATCGGGTAGATCGATCCACCTTGGAAAATGCCAAGCTCGTGCACGATCGCCCCTTTTGTGTCGATCGACTTCAATATACGCTTGGGGCTATCGCCTGAAGATTCAACGTAAGCCAGGTTCCGGCCATCCGGTGAAGGGAAGAACTGGGTCTTGAGCAGCAAGGTCTCGAACAATGGTTTGAGCGTGCCATCCTCCGGGTTCATCAGATAGACTTTGCCCATCCGTTCCCGGCTTGCCAGAGTGTAAGATGACAGAAGCCGGTGATCCAGCCATCAGCTATATAGGGGCGACCATCAGAGGGAAGCTTGCCGGAGGCGGTAAGGTTGATCAACCCGGTGCCATCCCGGCGGATGGCGTAGATATCTTCGCCGCCCTGGCCATCCTGGACGCGGAAAGCCAGCCAGTTCCCATCCGGGCGACCACATGGGCGGATCGATGAAGTTGAACTCCGCCATGGAAGTCCAGGATAGCTTAAGCGGGTCAAAGAGGAACAGGCCAGCCTTGTTTCCATCCTGGCTTATAGGATAAGCGTAGGCAGCAATCTTCCCATCTGGTGACCAGACCAACGGCGTCAGGCTGAAGTTCAGAGGGAATGGCGTTGGGATTTCCTCCAGCTTGGGACAGGCGTTTTGGCCGGTCACACACGAGGCAGGCAAGCGTACGAGGTTTGTTTTTTCTTTTCCATAGTTGTGATCAAAGATGAAGAAGTAAACCTGCCCCAAGGGATCAGCCTGGGTAGAGGCCGTAGGGACTGGAGCGGCAGGTGTCAACGGATTACCGTTTATGTCGCTGAATTGTGGCGGCGAGGCGGGCGCAGTGAACATGGCATCTGTGAAGCTGGCGTTATATATTACCTGATTGACCACACGCTCGCCCTGCAGAGTTTCGCCGCCGCCTTTGCCAAACTCCTGGAATTTCAGGATCACACCCGTCTCCACATCCACCCAGGAGCGGAAGGAATGCTGGCTCTGGCCGGCGCGAGTCCAGTCAACGACCAGGGTTTGCCGTCCGGCTATTGTTTCGATCCGAAGCGGTTGAAATACTCCGCCGCTGGCGGCAGAACCGGCATAATTGGCCGAGAGGGCTATCTCTGTTAAGGGCGTGCCGATCTGGCCCCAAAGCATATCCTGCCCGGCTACGGGAGAAGGGTCCTGGGCGAATTTGGGTAACGGATTTGACTGGCTTTGTCCACTTTTCAAATCAATCTCAAGGACCGTTGTGCCATCGCAGGCTCGAAATGTTTCTGCAGCGCCGGATTCTGGGCCGAGCAGGATACGGAAACGGTGGTTGGCATAATCCATCCAATCCTCTTCATGAAAAGCCTGTACCGGTGCGTTCGTTCCGTCGGGCGGGTACCAGGTGACCGTGCCATCCACAAAAATCGTCTGCCATGAAGTTGTGCTGTCCTGCATTTTTTGGCGGATGGCTTCCGAGGATGAGTCCATCGTCAGGGAGGGGGAAACCGGATTGAGCACAACGTTGTCGGTAGCTATGCTGTGAAATGGCACACCCTTTACGGGGCCAAGCGCCAGCACGAAGGCCAGGAGCAACAATGCTGCCCCAAACAAAATGCCACCGATGATGATAAATAATCTTTTCATGGGAATCTTTCGAGAATTAGTTTTCCCTTCATTCTCGGCAGATTCGCTCATACCGGCAACTGCGGATTCCCCCAGTCTGTCGTTTGAAATAACACCTGTGGATTTCCCCAGCTTCAGAATTGCTTCGCCGCGAGACCTGACCCCCAGTTTGACATAGATGTTCTTTAGGTGGAACTCGACGGTGCGCTCAGAAATAGCCAGCGTCAAAGCGATCTGCTTGTTGCTTTTTCCCTGCAGGAGAAGCCCGGCAACTTCTTTTTCACGCCCACTCAACAAATCTTGTACTGCCATTCTTTAAGTGTACACGATCAAGATTAGCGGTGATATGCCGGGGAACCTGCGTTTGAGATACGAAAGGAAGTCATGATTAACCCCGAATTTAATCCAGCTTTTTTTCGAGGAATTATGAGACTCGGGGTGAGTCATAAGCGAAGGGAATTCATTCGTGAAGCGCCGATAATAACCGAAATGGTTGGGCGCATTCGTTGACGATTCACCAGCCTTCATGGTATCATTCGCCAGCTAAAAACCAGCCAAAAGGGCTGGCTTTGCCGTCTCGTACCACCGGTGTTTTCGGCGCGATGACGGCCCTTCTGAGCGGCAAAAAGACCTTCAGAAGCCGGTTTGAAATAAGGAGAAGCTTATCAGCGCTAACGAATTTCGAGTCAATGAGGGCATCCGCGTCGCGGAAGTCCGCCTGATCGGGCCAGACGGCGGAAACGTCGGAGTTGTTCCCATCAAACAGGCCCTGCAGATCGCACGCGATGCCGAGTTGGATCTGGTGGAAGTCTCGTCCGGGGCGACACCGCCCGTCTGCCGTGTAATGGATTTCGGCAAGTTCATTTACGAACGGGCCAAAAAGGAACGCGAAGCCAAGAAATCGCAGACGAAGATCGAGGTCAAGGAGATCCGCCTGCGGCCAAAGACGAACGAGGCCCATCGCGGCTTCAAAGTGGACGACGCGCGGCGCTGGCTTTCGCAAGGGCATAAGGTACGCGTAACGATCAAGTTCCGCGGCCGCGAGATGGATTACCCCGAGATCGCCCTCGAAGATTTGAAAGAGATCGCGCAAACGCTATCGGATATCAGTGTAATCGAGCAGGCGCCCATGATGGAAGGGCGGACGATGCTCGTGGTGTTGGCTCCGGGGAAGCCTGCTGTCAAGAAAAAAGAGAAAGCCGATAGTCCGGCTGAAGTCAAGACGGAAACACCGCGATAAAGCTGCCATCCCCATTAAGAGCAACAATGTCGGCAGGGCAAGAGCCTGCCGCTTTGGTAAAACAACAGCCTGCAAGCAGCAATACAATGCGGGCGGAAATATTTTTCGAAAGGAGTAAGCAGCTGTGCCTCGCAAAGCAAAAGCCGGCAAAACAAAGCTCAAGACCCACAAGGCAACGTCAAAGCGATTTCGCCTGACGGGTTCTGGCAAACTTATGCGGACGAAAGGCGGCAAGAGCCATATGCGCCGCCGCACGTCGAAGCGGACGAAGGCGCAACTTTCTGAGATGCAGCCCGTCAAGGGAAGCAGCATCATCAAGAATGTTAAGCGCCTGGCCCCGAACATGAAATAGTCGTAAATTTATTGCAGCTTCCGGGTGTACGCAACTGACGCGCTGAGCAGCCGTCGACGCCCTGGGGTTCGCAGGAGGTAGCAAATGACACGTATCAAGGGTGGTCCATTCGGACACCGTCGCCATAAGAAGGTTTTAAAGATCACGAAAGGACAGCGCGGCGCAAAGCACCTCCTCTTCAAGCGCGCCAATGAGGCCATGCTGAAGAGCCTGTGGTATGCGACGCGTGACCGCCGTGTCCGCAAGCGTGACCTGCGCAAGTTGTGGATCGCCCGCATCAATGCGGCCGCCCGCCTGAACGGCACCACGTACAGCCGACTGGTGGCGGCGCTGAAGAAGGCGAACATCGCCTTGAACCGCAAGATGCTGGCCGATATTGCAGTGCGCGATCCGAAAGCCTTCGCAGCGGTAGTAAGTCAAGCGAAATAAGTACTGGTAATTGCCATCATCTTCGCCCCAGGCTAAAAGCCTGGGGCGAAGACTTTCAAAAGAATGGATGTGGGCAGGGCGTGCGCCCTGCCCACATCCATTCTTTTGAGTACCTCGGTAGTTTAACGAGTAAAATAATCACGTGAACACCGTACTCGCCGAACGCGTTCTGCCCACGGAACAGACCCTGCAAATTGTGCGAGGCGATATCACCGCTGAGGCGACGGATGCGATCGTGAATGCAGCCAATGAACATCTGCAGCACGGCGCCGGGGTGGCGGGCGCGATCCTGCGGCGAGGCGGACCCGTCATCCAGAAACAATCGGAGGCCTGGGTACGCAAGAACGGACCGGTTCCTCATGAGCGGCCTGCATGGACCTCCGGTGGACTGCTGCCTGCCAAATATGTGATCCATGCAGTAGGGCCGGTGTGGGGCGACGGTGACGAGGACAACAAATTGGCCTCGGCAATCGAGGGATCTTTGGCGGTGGCCGACCAGCTCCAATTGGTCTCTGTTTCCTTCCCTGCCATATCAACCGGCATCTTCGGCTTTCCCAAGGAGCGCGCGGCGGGCGTGATCTTTTCTGCCATCGAAATATATTTTTCGCGGCACGAATCCAAAATTAAACTGGTGCGGTTGGTGCTGTTTGACCAAGCCACCATCAATGCATTTATTTCGTCGTGGCCTGGCGGGGCGAAGTAAGGTGTCTGTGCTGAATAATCTCCAACTGAAGATTGCTTCGGCAAAGACCGCCTGGCAGTGACGCTGAATTTATTATGATTTCTTCATCCCAAAACGCCAAGGTCAAATTAATTCGTTCACTTGAGGGCCGTCCGAAAGAACGGCGCGAGGCCGGCGCGTTTTTGGCTGAAGGCGTGAGGCTTGTGGAAGAAGCGCTGGCGGCAAATTGGCCCTTTCGATTTGTATTGTACTCAGATGAATTAAGTATGCGGGGAGCCGATTTAATCAGAAGGTTGGAAGAAAAGAAGCTGGAAGTCGAGAAAGTAGAAAGTGGTTTATTGCAATCGCTAAGTGAAACAGAAACCTCGCAAGGCATTTTGGCGGTCTTAAACGATTCCCGAATCGCCTGGCCCGAATCTCCGAATTTCCTGCTCATTCCGGATCAGATCCGCGATCCCGGTAATCTCGGGACCCTTTTGCGAAGCGCTGAGGCAGCCGGTGTGCAGGCGGTAAGCCTGCCGCCTGAAACCACCGATGCTTTTGCGCCGAAGGCCGTCCGTTCGGGAATGGGGGCGCATTTTCGCCTGGCGATCCGGTCCATGAGCTGGGACGAAATTCATCAATGTACACAGGGCCTGGATATATTTCTCGCGGACATGGAAGGCCGGCCTTGCTGGGAGACTGATCTCCGCCGGCCATTGGCTTTGATCGTCGGCGGGGAGGCCGGTGGAGCAAGCGAGCAGGCACAGAAATTGTCGGCACAGAAGGTGGGGATCCCGATGGCTGGCAAAACAGAATCACTGAATGCGGCAGTGGCCGGGTCGGTGCTGATGTTCGAGGTGATGAGACAGCGACACGGAAGCGGGTGCCGTAGTATGCGGCAACCCGTAACTACTACTCCAAGCTTTTCCACACGTTCAGCCTGGGTGAAAGAATTCCGCACTTCATGCAAAGCTTAAGTGAAACGCAAATCACAGATAGGTGAGATTAAATGATATGAAGATCAGATCTATTACCTACTTCTGCAATCCCCACTGGCCGTTGGAGGAGAAAGTCATCCGATCCGCGGCTGAGTTTCTCGAAAAGGCCAAGCCGGCTTTTGAAGCCGCCGGGTATGAGGTCCAGATGGTACGACTAGCGACCGTGCCTTTTCCAAAGCTCTTAAGCGGCAGCAAAAAAGCAACTGGCCGGGACAGAGCCGCCTCGAAATTGCTGGATCAAACGCCGCGGTTGGCCGAAGAGTTTGAACAACTTATCCTACAGTCAGGTATCGCCTATGGGTCGCTGGGACCTGCTTTGCCGGAAAGCCCGCGCAGTTATGAAGTGATCCCGGAGGCCATTGCCGCCACGAAAAATATATTCTTCGGCGGGGTGATGGCCGGCAGCAAGCCGGCCCAAGCGAAAATTTATCTCGCTGCGGTGCGCGCCTGCGCCGAGGTGATCGTCAAGTCTGCGCCGCTCGACCCCAATGGTTTTGCAAACCTGCGCTTTGCCTCACTGGCAAATGTCAAAGCGGGCGCGCCATTCTTCCCTGCCGCTTATCATCTCGGAAGCCAGCCTGCATTCGCCATAGCGACCGAGGCCGCGGACCTGGCGGTCGAGGCCTTTACCGGGTCGACAACCCTGGAAGAGGGCAGGAAGGCGTTAGTTGCGAATATCGAGAAACATGGGAAGGCGATCGCGCGAGTCGCCGAAAAAATCGTGAGAATATCGAGCAATCGGAAGTTCGGTATTCGATTTGGCGGCATTGACTTCTCCCTGGCGCCCTTCCCCGACAAAGCTCAATCCATCGGGACTGCATTCGAGCGAATGGGCAACTCGAAGATCGGGCTGCACGGCTCGCTGACCTCAGCCGCCATCCTGACCGAAGCGATCGAACGCGCCGACTTTCCGCGGACCGGCTTCAGCGGATTGATGATGCCGATCCTCGAAGACGCCACGCTGGCTGAACGCGCGGCCGAGGGGACGCTAACGGTTAAAGATGTGCTGCTTTATTCTGCGGTGTGCGGCACGGGCCTGGATACCATCCCCTTGCCGGGAGATACAAAGGCTGAACAAATTATCCCTCTGCTTATGGACCTGTGTGCGCTTGCGCTACGATTGGACAAACCGCTCACCGCCCGGCTTATGCCGATCCCCGGGAAGAGGGCAGGGGAGCCCACCACTTTCGATTTTGGCTTCTTTGCCAACAGCAAGGTGATGTCGTTGGAAGCGGCTCCGTTACTCTCGCCGATGAATCAGCCGCAGATATTTGAGCTGAAGAAAAGATAATGAGGGAATTGGGAAATTAGTAGATTGGTAAGTTGGTAGATTGGGGAAGTTGAAGGCTTTCCACATGAAGCCTTCAACTTTCAGCTTGCTTTTCTACACGCCAGTATTCGCCGCCCCCGCCTTCGCGCTTCATTAGGCCATACCCGATCAGCTCACGCCGTAGACTGGCGGTATCTTCATGAAAACCTGACAGGATCTTGTTGACCTGTTTCTCGCTGTAACGCTTACCCGGCTCGAAAGCCTTGACGATGTGGCGCAGTACCGCTTCCAACTTTTTGCGCTGAGCCGGGATCGTTTTCAAACTGCCATCCCGCCGCGAAAAATCAGCGATCACCTTGCGGTCATAGGTGCCGAGGTCTACGTCCGCGGCGGCCGTCGTGAAATCCTGGCGCGAGAGCAGGCGGCGGGTCTTTTCCTCGAGGGCCTTTTCCTTAAGATAATAAACGTTGTAGTAGCTCTCCGTCTGTGCGCCGACGAGACCCACCTGCGCCAGTTTCGAAAGATGGTGCGAAACAGTCGAAGGTTTCAGGTTCAACAATGCGGCAAGCTCTTCCACGCTGTAAGAGTGCCCGGCCAGAAGGCCCACGATCTTCAAACGATTGGCATCCGCCAACGCCTTATAGAAAACAACCAACTCCTCGCTCATGACGGTTTTCCTTCGACCGGCTCGGAAATACGCCAATAACGAGAACCGTCACTTTCACGAGCAAGCAAGACCGGCTTCCACCAGGTCGCGGCGCAAACCGGCTGTATCTTCATGGAAGCGGCGCAGGATGGTATTGACTTCCTTCTCGGTATAGTCCACGCCGGGCGTGAAAGCGGAGATCAGGTAGTTCAGGATCACGAGCAGCTTAGCCGACTGGAAGGGAACCTGCCTGATCGTCCCATCCGCGTTGAGATGGGTGGCCAGCACCTTGCGCGTTTTCGGGTCGAGACCTGGTTCCGGTACATAGGTTTCGCGCTTACCCTCAAACTGCGCTCTGGATAGGGCCTCTACAGCATGATCGTCCAGCAGGAAAGACTCTCCGGTTTTATGAACCACGCCCACGTATTCAAGATAAGCGAGATGATTGAAAGCCTGCCGGAAGGGCAGATCCAGTTCCCGGGCGATCTCTTTGATCGTCGCGGGCCGTTGAGCCAGCACGCCGATGATCCGAAGCCGGTTGGCGTTGGAAGTAGCTTTTACAAAATCGAGCATATCCGGTGTCTTGTTCATTGTTTAATTCCATGAAACTAATTTGATATATATCGAATTAGATTTTAGCAGGGATTCAGGGTTTGTCAAGAGAGCAGGTAGACGCAATCCCCGATAACCGATCGATGGGCTGTGCATTTTGCCTCAATAATAAACCGGACTGATTCGGTTATAATTTAACCGTAAGAGCTGGTCCCAATTCCTTTTTTTGGAGGTGTCTGTGTGGATCTCTCGAAGCACGCGTTCTTTGAGGGAAAAATTGTCCCGCTGGCGGACGCAAAAATCAATATTGCGACCCACGGGTTTCTATATGGCACAGCGGTATTCGGGGGTATGCGGGCTTATTGGAACGAAGAGAAGAAAGGTCTCTTCGTTTTTCGTCCCTACGACCATTTCCGCACGGCTGCTGCACTCAACGCGTATGATGGCAATGCAGACAAGTTATGACGAGGAAAGCCTGATCCAGTTAACGCTGGATGTGCTGCGCATGGATAACTGGCAGCAGGATGTCTATATGCGGCCAACCTTTTATAAGTCCGATATGGGCATCGGTGTGCGGCTGCATGATCTCAAAGACGAGTTCTGTATGTTCACGATGGCTTTCGAAAAATACGTAAAGAACGATACCAATGCGCATGTGACGATCTCATCATGGCGGCGCATCGACGATAACATGATCCCGGCGCGAGGCAAAGTAGCGGGGGCCTACGCCAACTCGGCTTTGATCAAGACCGACGCCAACCGCGCAGGTTTCGATGAGGCGCTGGTGCTCGACCAGAACGGCCACGTCTCGGAAGGATCAGCGATGAATATCTTCATGGTGCGCGATGGCGTGATGATCACGCCGCCGGTGACCGATAACATCCTGGAAGGGATCACCCGCCGCACGGTAATCGAACTGGCGCACAATGAATTGGGGTTGCAGGTGCTCGAGCGCTCGATTGACCGCACCGAAGTCTTCGTCTGCGAAGAGTTTTTTATGACCGGCACCGCCGCGGAAGTGACCGCCGTGACGAAGATCGATAACCGAGTCGTTGGTGCGGGGGTGATGGGACCGATCACGACGAAAATACGCGGTTTATACGGCGATGTTGTCCGAGCCAGGAATCCGAAATACAAACATTGGAACGTGGAAGTGTAATTAATCGTGCGCTCGTCCCAGGCTGAAAGCTTGGCATTCTGCGCAAAGAACACCTTTAGCAGGGAGATCGCCTGAGCAGGACACTGAAGAAGAAAATGAAAGAACACATTGCAGGCAGTGCGGGCGAACACCTGCACCTTCGGCCTGCGGTCTGCGAGGACGAAGAATTCCGGAAAAAAGAATGTGCGCAGGGCATACGCCCTGCGCACATTCTTTTTTCCGGGGACTTCATGCAGAGTTGGAGAGATACCGGAGTTTTATCCGTTCTTTTTGAAGCGCACCAGGATCAAATTCTTTTTGCAGTCGTTATAGGTCACGACGTAAACATTGTTCGCCAGCGGCAGGCCTGCCTGATCCAACAGTTGCAGTGTAAGGGGACTGGTGGAGGCCACGGGCGTGCTGCCCAGGACGAACTCATAACCTGACTTGCCATAATCCGGACTTACGCCGCTTACCGTAGTCAGATTGATGGGCTTGCCGTTCAATGTCCCGGTCAGACGTACCACCATGCCTACGATTGGGCTGCCATTTTCGTCATCCACGGTCCCGCCCACTCCCTGCCAGTTACAAGCCAGGTCAGCGAGATGCGTGATGATAGTGCTTTGAATTGCCTGCGGTGTGGATGAGCTGAAGGGCGCCTTGGGTGTGTCGGTGGGTTCCGGCGTCTTGCTCGGCGGGACCAGGGAAAAACCCGTAGCTGAAGGCTCCAGGGTGATGGTGGGAGCAAGCGTGGGGGTGTCGGTCACATCGATGAAGGTCGGCGTCCAAGTGGGGGCGAGCTGGATGGGCGTGATCGTAGCGGTCGGGAACAGGAACGCAGTGGGTATCCTGGGCGGCAGGGGATTGAAAGCCGTAGCCGGGTTCACAAACACAAACACAAAATAGGCTGCAATGCCTGCTGTTGCAAGCAGGACAAGAACGCTCAACATATCCCACATATTTAACTTGGGTCCCGGACGTTTCGCGGGCTTATCATCGAAATCAAAATTATCCATCGAGTCACTCCAAAACTAGGGCCTCTTCGAATGTGACATTATCAAGGTATTAGCTTCCATGGCAGGGTCAGAGCGTATCGCTTTCGTAGACTTCCCAGCATATCAGGGCGCCAGGACGACAGTTGCCTCTGCACGCTGCTGGAGAACCCAATCCTTCAAAGCAAGGTCCTGCATCGCCGAATAGGCGTCGGGGGAAAGAGGATGCTGCGCATCGCGTGCCAACACTTTGATTATGTGAAAGCCTACCTCTGTTTGGATCACACCGCTGTACTGACCGACCTGTAAACTAAAAGCGGCCTCTTCGATCTTCGGCTCGAGCAAATACCCCTTTGGAAACCAACCCAACTCGCCGCGCGTGTCGGGGTCATACTGCGCGGCCAGGGTGTCGAAATCCGTGCCGCCCTGCAACTGGCCAAGCACCGTTTGGGCGTCATTCGCATTATAGAGCAAAATCTGCTGGACATGTACCTGATCGGCAGTTTTGGGGACAGCGGTAATGATTTTGTCACGCATCCAGGCTGCTTCCACGGAACGCTTCAGGGCGACACGAAAGGTCGAGTCGGTATAGCCATGACCCGATTCCCAGGCGGACAATTTATCTGCCCCGCCAAGCTGGGTTGCAAGCGCATCCAGCCGTGACTGGAGAGCGGGGTCTGTCAAATCGAATCCCCCGGTCCTGGCGGCCTGTGACAGCAGCATTTGTGCGATCAGATCTTCGAGCACAGTCTTGCTGGCATCCTGGGTATTAACGGTCTTGCCAAGCGCGGTCTGGGCGGATTGATATTCCGCAACCTGTTCCTGAAACTCTGCCGCCGTCAAAATTTCACCATTCACCGTGGCGGCAGCCGGTTCGGGCGTGGCGGTGGGGGGAATGGCGGTGGCCGTAGGACCCACGGGCGTGGGCGTGGCCCGCGTACCAAATAGAGAACCGCAGGAGGCGAGGGAAAGCGCAGTAAGCAGGATGAGTGCCCGGAGGCCCAGCTTCAGCTGTTCTCGTGGGATAAACTTATGGGAGATCTCTGAAACCTTGTTAAGAGTGCGGGGAAGAAAAAACATCGCCCAGATTATACCAATTAATAGGAGCAGGGTCGGGCAGCATGCCCGACCCTGCGAAGTTCGACATCAATGGGTTGAAAGGCTTAGTAGCCGCCCATCCCACCCATCCCGCCGCCCGGAGGCATGGGAGCGGGCTTATCCTTCTCGGGCATATCGGTGATCAGGACGTCCGTGGTGAGGATCATCGCTGCGATGGAAGCGGCGTTCTCAAGCGCACCGCGCACGACCTTGACCGGGTCGATGACGCCGGCGGCGATCATGTCGGTATATTCGTTGGTGAGAACGTTATAGCCGATGTTCTTGTTCTTCTGCTCGGCAGCCTTGCGACGTACGGTATCAATGATCACCGAGCCATCCTGGCCGGCGTTGGAAGCAAGCTTACGAATGGGGGCTTCGAGCGCCTTCTTGACGATGTTGATGCCGACGCGGATCTCTTCGTCTTCGGTGGTCTTGATCAGCTTATCGAGTTTAAAGGAGGCATTGATGAGGGAAATCTCGCCGCCGGGGACGATGCCTTCTTCGACAGCCGCGCGGGCCGCAGAGAGTGCATCTTCCACGCGATGCTTCTTTTCCTTCATTTCAGTCTCGGTCGCCGCGCCGACCTTGATAATGGCGACGCCGCCGCTCAACTTGGCAAGCCGTTCCTGAAGTTTTTCCTTATCATAATCGCTGGTGCTCTTGTCGATCTCGGCACGGATTTCCTTGATGCGGCCTTCGATCTCGCCCTTCTTGCCTTTGCCACCGATCACGGTAGTGTTCTCCTTGTCGGAGGAGACTTTATCGGCACGGCCGAGGTCTTGAATGGTGGCAGTCTCGAGCTTGCGCCCGAGTTCCTCGGAGATCACCGTACCGCCGGTGAGGACGGCGATATCCTGCAGCATGGCCTTGCGGCGGTCACCGAAGCCCGGGGCTTTGACGGCCAGCACGTTGAGCATGCCGCGCAGTTTGTTCAGTACGAGAGTGGCGAGAGCTTCCCCGTCCACATCTTCGGCAATGATAACGAGTTCACGTTTGCCAACCTGGACAAGCTTTTCCAGCAGGGGGACGATGTCCTGGGCGGCGGAGATCTTCTTCTCATTGATCAGAATGTAAGCATCCGAGATGACGGCTTCCATTTGATCAGCATTGGTGATGAAGTAAGCCGAGAGGTAGCCTCGGTCGAACTGCATGCCTTCGACGAATTCGGTCTCGTCGGCCATGGACTTGGACTCTTCAACGGTGATAACGCCGTCCTTACCGACCTTATCCATTACATCTGCGATCAGTTCACCGATATGAGGCTCGGCGGCCGAGTTCGTAGCGACGGAGGCGATCTCTTCCTTTGTGTCGATCTTGACCGCCATCTTGCGCAGTTCTTCGACAACGGCTTCGGTGGCCTGCTCGATGCCATGCTTGACGAGCATCGGGTTGAAGCCGGCTTCGAGCGATTTAAGGCCTTCATTCACGATGGCATGGGCCAGCACCGTCGAGGTGGTGGTACCGTCACCGGCGATGTCGTTGGTCTTGGTCGCGGCTTCTTTGAGAAGCTGGGCGCCCATGTTCTCGAACGGGTCTTCGAGTTCGATTTCCTTGGCGACGGAGACGCCATCATGAGTAATAGTGGGGGAGCCGAACTTGCGGTCTATGGAGACGTTGCGTCCCTTCGGCCCCAGGGTTGCGCCGACCGCATTCGAGACGACATTCATGCCGTTCTTCAGCTTACGGCGCGCTTCTTCAGAAAAAACGAGTTGTTTAGCAGCCATGATTTATTACCTCCAGGGTTAGGCTTTCGACTACGGCCAAAATGTCGCTTTCGCGCATGATGAGCAATTTCTTGCCATCCATCTTGATATCGGTACCGGAATACTTGGCGAACAGGACCTTATCGCCGACTTTGAGTTCCATCGGGATGCGTTCGCCCTTTTCGTTGCGTTCACCGGGACCCGCGGCCAGGACTTTGCCTTCCTGCGGTTTCTCTTTGGCAGTTTCGGGAAGGATGATGCCACCGGGCGTCATTTCTTCCTGTTCAATGGGTTCGACGATCACACGACCGCCCAGAGGTTTGAGCTTGAGTTTGATTGCCATCTTTAGGCCTCCTAAAAAATTTGGTTATTCGGGGATAAGCACGCAATTAGCACTCTCTCATTTGAGTGCTAATCATATGATACCGAATTCACAAGCGTCCGTCAAGGGGGATTACAAATCTCTTACAGAACTCTGATATTGGGATGTATAATCCTGCAACGGAGTGTGCACAACTGCCTCCGTGGCTGCAATACGGCTTTGTCGGTAATAAGCCTATAATGTTCGACCGCCATAGAGAGCTTTCACTACTCGGATATCCAAGACTGAAAATCAAGGAGTTGAGGTGGGAATGGAAGTAGCCGTCGGAAAAGGCGTCGACGTGGAAAGCAATTGTGGTCGCGGCCGGGACCGAGTTGGCAGCTCGCCGGAGGTCGTCGGCCGAGTGCGGATGGGACTGCATTCCAGTTCAGCCGCCGTAATGTTGGCAGTTATGTCAGGCCGGTTACTCTCATAGCCGCTGGCGTGGACTTGTGCGATCGTTTTCAAGGCAATCGGGCAATACGTAGGGTCCCTTTGGCCCAAGGCGGCTAATACGGAAAAATATACCTGGTAGTAGTCCACAGTGCTCAGTGAGAGAGGCAAGCCGGTTACCTGCACCGGAGGATCTTGATCGTCGCAGGCGACCAGGCCGCGGCCTATGCAAGAGGCCTCGCCGCTGCAACCCTGGACCACACACTGCAGGGCAGGAATGGAGCCTTCGTAGTTGCGGGACTTGAAGTAAATGATCCCCAGCTGTCCGTAAATATCCGCATTGGCAGGCTGGAAGGCCAGGGCCTTCTGCACGTTACGGGCTGCGATGAAATATTCACCTTCCTGTGAGTAAGTTTTTGCAATCGAGAGATAAGGAACGGGGTCCTTGATCTGCAGCTCGTTATTGATACTGGCCGCCTTGGCAAAATACTCCAGTGAGCTCTCAAACAACTGCGTCTGGGTATCTTCATTCAGGCTTTTGAAACCCAGCTGGCGATAATTTGCGCCCGCGCGCAGATACAGGAACGTCAGTTTTGGCGTAATGGCAATCGCTTTATCATATTCCTGGATGGCCTGGTTGTATTGGCCCTCGGACTCCAGCCAATAGGCGTAAACGCGATGCACATCCATCACGGAAGGATCGCTGTCCACGGCTTGCTTGATGTACTGCTCGGCCTGAGTCCACTTTTGCTCATCCACCAGGATCTCAGCGTAGTAGGCCATGGCAAGCGTGTTGGAGCTGTCCAACTGCAAGGCGCGTACGCCTTCGAGGTCGGCCTGGGTCAAAAGATCCTGGATCTGTCTGTCATCAACAATGCTGGGATTGGCGTTCCAATCGAGCGCAAAAGCCAGGATGGCGTGGGCGGTGCTGTCATCCGGAGCAAGCTTGACAGCTTGCTGGGCAGATACGAGCGCATCGTTCAGACGCGTTTTTATTTCCGCATCGGTAGTTAGAAGCGAGGTCGAATAAGCCTGGATACGAGCTAATTCAGCCCAGGCCTGGGCGTTATTTGGGTCCACGCGCACGGCCTCGCGGTAGGCGGCGATCGCCTTATCCAGGCTGCCGGCGGTGAATTGTGCGTCGCCCTCCATCGCAAAAGAATTGGAATTACGCGTGGGGGTGGGAGCGGGAGCAAAAGGAGATCGTATACCGCCCTGTCTCATTTGGATGATGAGCCAGATGCCGCCCAGGACCAGGATGGTCCAGAAGAACATCCGATAAACACTGGACTCTGACCGGTGGCTGAAGATGGGACGATGCGGGGAAAGATTCATGGCGTAGGAGTAACGGGCGGCAATTCAAGCGTCGGTGTTTCCAGGGGAGGCTGCTGGGTGGAGAGACCTGAAGTAACCGGCTCAGTGGAAACGGTCGAGGGGATCGAGGTCGAGGATGAAGACGTGAGATTCTGCTGGCAGGTAGTGATGGCATCGTTCACGTTGGTCACAGAGATGTCGTCGGTAGGAATGGTGCTTTGAACTGTCTGCGCCACCTGCAAAGTCTCTCCGCAGCGGCCTACTTTAGCAAGCGCCAAGGCATACGTGTAATAGATCTCGGCAACGCGTGGCGAGCCGGCGACCAAAGGGATGGGATCCACCTTTTCGCCGGTGTCTGCTGTGCCGCCTTTGACCGCAAGTTCCAGTTCTTTGACTGCATCGGGAAACAAGGCGTTGTGATAATACATCTCACCCAGGTTCCCGTGGTATTTTGGGTTGGTCGGGTCGTCTTTCACGGCGGTCTCTGCGAACTGCATCGCCTTGGAGAATTGACCCACCTGAGAATAAGTACGGGAGATCAAATAAGGGGCCAGGGGGTCAGACGGGTTGAGTGCGTTGGCGCTTGAGTATTCCTGAACCGCCTGGTCATATATGCCGAGAGCCACGTAGTTGTCACCCATTTTCAGATGAAGGTCGGGGATGTTCTTATTGATGGCGATCGCCGCCTGATATTCGCGGACTGCCTCCTCATAATTCTGGGTCGCTTCAAGGACATAGCCGCGCGCTCGATGCGTTTCAAGAGTGTCCGGCGCCAGGCTCTGCGCGGTGTGAGACTCTGTGATTGCGTCTTGGATCGTATCGGGCCCTTCATCCACCAGGATCTCGGCATAGTAGGCATGCGCCACCGCATTGTTGGGGTCCAACTCCAGGGCGCGTTTAATGGATGCTTCGGCTTCGAGAAAATTACCCTGAAAGTCCAGGGACCAGGCGCGCACTGCATGTGCCATCGAATTGTTAGGGTCGAGCAGCAGCGCATTCTCCGCACTATCCTGTGCGCCCTTATAATCGCCTGCAAAAACCTGCACGCGTGCCAGGGCGACATAAACCGTTGGATCTTTAGGCTTGATCGTTATGGCATCCCGGTAAGCCTGGATGGATTGCAACAATTTGCCCTGGTCGAAGAGGTTTTGTGCATCGGTCAGATAAGCCTCCGGCCGGGCGCGTAGCGGTAGGGGTCGCTTCAAAGGGTGAAGGCGTTGAGGGGATCACATATCTGTCAAGGTACAGGCCGGCCGCGATCAGCAAACTCAATAAAACGATACGGAACCAGTTGAAATGCTGGCGCCGCCGGTTCATACTCCACTTGCTACCTTTCAAATACATTCAATCGTCCTTCACAATAATACGATGTGATCGATCATCTTATCTACCTTGGCAATGCCATATGATTCGGCAGGTTTCCGATTTCTGGGATATCGGGGATCTCTTCGAATGTGGCATAGCCAAGCCGCGCACCCTTTCAGCATGATACGAAGGATTCAGAAAAAAAGGATGTGCCCAGGGCGTACGCCCTGGGCACATCCTTTTTTGGGGTATTTCATGCCGGGGCGCTAAGTAACTACAATCATCTTACCATCCGAGACAAACCAGCGTCAAGCAGGCCTTCTAAGCTTGTTCTTATGCGGGATGGGCGGGAACACATCCTACAAGGATAAATGGCTCTGCCGGCCAATCAGGAATTCTTCGAAATCGTGATTACCTGAAATTACATAAGAGGAAGTAGAATCATTCCATGCAGTTCGATATATTCACTCTTTTGCCTGAAATATTTCCCGCCTACCTGGAAAGCAGCATCCTCCAGCGCGCCCGCCAGCGCGGTCTTATAGACGTGCGAGTCCATAATATTCGCGAATATGCTCACGATAAGCATCACACGACGGACGACGTCCCTTACGGCGGCGGAGGCGGGATGGTGATGAAGCCTGAGCCGATGTTCGAGGCCGTAGAATCCGTGCTGGCCTCCCAGCAACCCCAAGATCCCAATTTGCACCCGGAAGACGCCGCGCTTCGTACGGGCGCCGGCCCGGTCATATTATTGACTCCCCAGGGGCGGGTCTTCAGCCAGACCATTGCCCAGGAATTATCTCAGCACAAAATCATTGCCCTGGTCTGCGGCCGTTACGAAGGGGTGGACGAACGCATACGCAGGCATTTGGTGACGGACGAGATTTCCATCGGTGATTATGTCCTTACAGGCGGCGAGCTCCCGGCGCTGATCGTACTGGATGCCGTTGCACGCCTGCTGCCCGGCGTGCTTGGCGACCCGGATGGAGCCGCAGATGACTCGCATGCTACGGGCTTGATCGAATATCCGCATTACACACGCCCACCTGAGTTCCGAGGCGAGGCAGTGCCGGAGGTCTTATTATCGGGTGACCATGCCAAAATCGCCAAGTGGAGACGCGAACAATCCTTGTTGAGAACGCTGGAACGCAGGCCAGACTTGCTTGACAAAGCAGTACTGGGCAAAGAAGATATAAAATTCTTAAGAGAACATGGATTCGAGGTAGAAGGTTGAAGGTTGAAAGTTCAAGGTTGGAAGGTAAACAATGGTCAGCATCCAGGTAGTCGGTCGAAAACAAATAAACACAACTACGCTGCTCTTTCGGGGGCTGCTCCTCCGGAGTCCCCCAAGAGCGGGGATTTTATGCTTCGCGAAGCCCCCGAAAAGCATAAAATAGTATAAAGACTTACGAACGAATACTTATTAATAAATAGAGGAGAATATGGAACTCGGTGAAGTGTTATCGATACAAATCGCGCCTAACGCCACGGACGGCCTCAAGAACCTGGAGCGGGTGAGAGCCATCGAAGGGATGGGCCTGGAGGGTGACCGCTACTATAACCGGACAGGCACATACTCGAACAAGCACGATGAGTCACGCGAGGCAACCTTCATTGAATTGGAAGCCCTTGAAGCCCTGGCCAACGATTACCACATTGAACTGGCGGGCGCCGAAAGCCGGCGCAACATTTCCACACGAGGCGTTGCGCTCAACCACCTGGTAGGCAAAGAATTCAAAGTGGGCGAGGCCGTCTTTCGCGGTATCCGCCTGTGCGAGCCGTGCACGCACCTCGAAGAGGTGAGCGGCAAGCCGGTCCGTAAAGGACTGATCCACCGCGGCGGATTGCGCGCCCAGATCGTGAAGTCGGGGTTGGTACAGGTCGGCGACAAAGTCGAATTGCTTGCCTCGTGATCCTGAACCGGTCCCTCTTCGTAGTCCTGCTGCCTGCCCTGATGCTTTCTGCGTGCGCCCCGCGCCCGCAGGATTGCGCCAGGGCAGACGTATTTTGTGCAGGGTTGGTTACGGATTTTGGCCCCATCACCGAGGGGATCAACCAGGAAGCCTGGCAGGGATTGCAAGATGCAAAATCAGAAGGCCTGGCGGATCGCGTTGACGCCATCGAGACGATCGATGTACGAGATCGCGCCAAGAACATTTCGACGCTTGCCGAAGACGGCTATGACGTAATCGTAACAGTCGGCGCATCCATCTCAGCCGAGACCACGGACGCTGCGCTCAAATATCCAAAAATATCCTTTATCGGGGTGGAGCAGCCTCAAGATTCAAAACTTCCCAACTTAAGCGGCCTGGTCTTCCAGGAAGATCGCAGCGGCTTTCTATCCGGCGCCCTGGCCTCCCTGATGACGCAGACCCATAGAATTGCCGCGCTGTGCGAAGCAAAATTCGTTGACCCGATGAGAAGATATTGCGATGGCTTTCAGGCCGGAGCGGAGTACATCAACCCCGGGGTGCATGTGACAGTGTCTTATCGCGACGGGGCGCAGGAAAAACTATTTAATGACCCGGACTGGGGCCGCGCCCAGGCATTAAGCGCTGTCAGCGACGGCGCGGATGTTTTGTTCGCGGCTGGAGGAGAGACTGCCGATGCCGCGCTCGAAGCAGCTGCTCAACAGGGTACGTACGTCATGGGCGCAGAAACAGACGCTTACACGCGTATGAGCGAGGTCCGTCCCATGCTGGTAACCAGCGCCGTCAGCGATATTCGCTCGGGGGTCAAGGAATTGCTGGGTCTGGCGCGAAATCATCAATTCCCTTCGGGAGATTTTTTGGGACAGGTAGTGCTCGCGCCCTTCCACGAATGGGACAGCCAGATCCCGCAAAGCACCAAAGACCGCCTGGGTCTCATTGCAAAGGGACTCTCAGACGGGTCGATCATCACCGGAATACCCTGGTCAGAGGCAATAGTCCCAACGCCCACTCCATAAAAAACAAAGTCGCTTTTTAGCACAACGCGGACCGGCATAAAAGTGCACGAGCGTCTTCTCGTATCAAGCGCGGAGCTACTACAGAACACAAAAAATCAACGTTGGGAGGAATGCACAGTCCGCCAATTATTGGTATGGATGTCTTAAGATTGCGCAGGCTTGCACAAAAGACTCCCCGGCTGTATACTGTGTCGCATAAAAACGGGGTACAAACATAATCAAGAATAATCAACTTGCTATGAGGAGGTGCAACGGCCAAATGCGATTTTCCAGGAACTGAATGAATATCACCTAACTTTCTCAAACCTAACAGGAGAAGAATAAATGAAGAAGCTTTACATCTTGATCGCCGTTGTATTAGCAACATCCATGCTCTTGACAGCCTGCGGTGCACCTGCCACGGCTACCCAGGCACCGGCTCCAGTTTCCACGCAAGCTCCTGCCGCCACGCAAGCCCCGGCTGCCACGGTCGCTCCCGCCGCCACCGCGGCACCCAGCTTTAGCGCCGGTATCGTTACCGATACGGGCGGTATCGATGACAAGTCCTTCAACGCTCTCTCATGGAAGGGCGTGCAGGATGCCATGGCCCAACTGGGCATTAGTGGCAAATATATTGAATCAAAACAGCAGTCTGACTACGCCAAGAACATCCAGCAGTTCCTCGACGAGAAAGCCAACCTGATCGTGACCGTCGGCTTTCTGATGGGCGTTGATACGGCGACTGCAGCCAAAGCCAACCCCGGCACCAATTTTGCCATCGTTGACTACACCTATCCTGACTGCTTTGGCACGGCCGTTGAAGGAAAAGACTGCGGTTCTGCCACCGATATGACGAACGTCCGCGGCCTTAACTTCCAGACCGATCAGGCTGCATTCCTGGCCGGTTATCTCGCGGCCGGCATGACCAAGACCGGCAAGGTGGGTACCTTTGGCGGTTTGAACATCCCGACCGTGACCATCTTCGAGAAGGGCTTCGAAGCCGGCGTCAAGTACTACGATACCAAGAACAATAAAACAGTCGCATTATTGGGTTGGAACACCGCCAAGAGTGACGGTCTGTTTACCAACAACTTCACGTCGACCGATGACGGCAATAAATTCGCACAGACGCTTCAGCAGGAAGGCGCCGACATCATTATGCCGGTTGCGGGCGGTGTGGGTCTCGGATCCGCCGCTTACTGCCAGACGTCCAAGACGTGCCTGATCATTGGCGTGGATGCCGACTGGTTTGAGACCGCTCCCGAATATCAAAGCATCGAGTTGAGCAGCGTCCAGAAGAAGGTCAATGTGGCCGTCTTCAACACCATCCAGGATGCCATGAACGGGAAGTTCACGGGCGGTACGGTGACCTATGCCCTCAAGGATGGAGGCGTTGACCTAGCTCCGTTCCATAATTTCGACAGCCAGGTTCCTGATACCCTGAAGGCCGAGATTGCCCAGGCCAAGGCTGACCTGATCAGCGGCGCAATTACCGTTGACGGCGTGCTCTCCGGCAAGTAAGTCTATCCAGCCTGTGAATAAAAAGGCCGGGGGAGCAATCCTCCGGCCTTTTTTATTTACCACAAACGCAATGAGAGCCTTTCCATAAATTTCCGGAGGGGTCGTCTTTTTTGGAGTGTGCAGCTTTGCTGCACACTCCAAAAAACAGTTTCGTCTATTTACGGATAGAGTCCAAAATGAACAGAGGATTTCGGTATGAAGGAAACGAAAGGGGTTAAAATAGACCAAAGTCTGCAAATCTTTTATATATTGAAACATTGATGTAGGAGAGCATGCCATGACGACTATTCTCGAATTGCGCGGGATTACAAAAACCTTTCCCGGCGTGCTTGCCAACGATAACATCAACTTGACATTGAATGAGGGCGAAATCCACGCTTTGTTGGGAGAGAATGGCGCCGGCAAAACTACATTAATGAATATCCTCTACGGTTTATACAAGCCTGATGAGGGAGAAATCCTGGTACACGGCCAAAGGGTGGATATCCACGGCCCGAATGATGCCATCGTCCACGGCATCGGTATGGTCCATCAACATTTCATGCTCATACCCGTGATGACCGTGACTGAGAACGTAATGCTCGGGATCGAACCGACCCGCAATGGGATCTTTCTCGATAAAGCCAAAGTTGCAAAACGCGTCCGCGAGATTTCGGAACAGTTTGGGCTGGACGTGAATCCCGATTCGGTCATCGGCGATTTGCCGGTGGGGATCCAGCAGCGAGTGGAAATTATCAAGGTTCTGTATCGCCAGGCAAATATTCTCATTCTCGACGAGCCCACGGCCGTGTTGACCCCCCAGGAGGTCGATGGGTTATTTAAGATCCTGCAATCGCTGGTGGATAAGGGCAAATCCATCATATTCATAACGCATAAATTGAAAGAGGTCATGGCAGTAGCGGACCGCATCACGGTTCTGCGCACTGGACATACGGTGGGCACCGTTTCCCCCAAGGATGTCAACCCCGAAAAACTTGCATCGATGATGGTGGGGCGGGAGGTCAACCTGGTTGTCCGTAAAAAACCTGCCAAACCCGGAGAACCTGCGCTTGAGGTTAAAGGGCTGATCGTGCGCGACGAGCACAAAAATATCGTTATCAACGGCATTTCGTTCGATGTTCGTAAAGGGGAGGTGCTTGGAATTGCCGGGGTACAGGGAAATGGCCAGACCGAACTCGTTTATGCATTAACGGGACTCCTCCCGGTGGAAGCCGGGGAAATTTATATACTCGGATCCCCCGTGCACAAACCAACGCCGCGCCGCATCCTTGAACGAGGCGTGGCACATGTGCCCGAAGACCGCCAAAAGCACGGATTGGTCCTTTCCTTTCCGCTCTATGATAATTTCGTCCTATGCAATTATTACTTGTCCCCTTTTGCAAAAGGGATCTCTCTACAACAAAATGTCATCATGGATAATGCAGAAAAACTGATCAAACAGTTCGACGTGCGTACGCCGAGCGCATTGGTGGCGGCCTCGACCCTTTCAGGCGGTAACCAGCAAAAAGTGATTGTCGGACGGGAATTCTCGCGACCGATCCAGTTGTTGATCGCATCGCAGCCCACCCGTGGCCTGGATGTGGGCTCGATCGAATATATACATAACCGGATCATCGAGAAGCGGGACGATGGTGTGGGTGTTTTGCTGGTCTCTTCTGAACTGGACGAGATCCTGGCGCTCTCAGACCGGATCGCGGTTGTATATCGCGGGCAGATCATGGAGATCGTGGACGCCGCCAAGACCAACAAAGAATATTTGGGCTTGCTGATGGCAGGTATCGCCCCATCTGACGCAGTAAAAGCCGCACCTAAAGAGAAAACTACCGAAGTTGAGCGTGTATTCTAGGAGGCCTGCGTGACGGACGAAGAAGCCAAAACGCCAGAGAAAAAAAGTGGGAAGCGTGCCTCGTCGGCATGGGTGAATAACCTTTTGATGCCTTTCCTGGCCGTATTCACCGGCCTGGTTGCAGGTGGAGTGATTGTTGCCATTACCAATGTGAACGCCATGGCCGCCTGGGGGCATTTCTTTCAATCACCAGGGGCGGCAGTCACGACCACGTGGAGCGCGATCATGAAGGCCTACGGAGCGCTTTTCCTGGGGGCGCTCGGCGATCCCAAAGTTATTTTCCTGGCCTTTCAAAACTATTTTGCGACCGGCCAGACCGCACCCTTATTTAAAGCCATTTACCCTTTCACGGAAAGCCTGGTTACGGCGACCCCTTATATCTTTGCAGGGTTGGCCGTTGCCGTTGGCTTCCGCGGCGGCCTGTTCAATATCGGTGCGGAAGGCCAGTTCTATTTGGGCGCCCTGGGTTCAGCTTATATAGGCTACAGCATTTCCAACCTGCCGTGGTTTATTCACCTGCCGTTAGCCTTGTTGGGCGGAGCCGCCGCAGGCGCTGTCTGGGGAGCTATTCCGGGCTATCTTAAAGCCAGGTTTGGCGCGCACGAAGTGGTCAACACCATCATGATGAACTGGATCGCCTTCCGGTTAACTGACTGGCTCTTGAACGGACCTATGAAAGCTGTCGGTTACCGGCCGGTAACACCGACTATTAATGCGACTGCCGAGCTGCCTCGCTTCTTTCCACCTCCACTGCGTTTTAATTTAGGTTTCTTCCTGGCCCTGGCCGTCGCGGCGCTGGTGTATTGGTTCTTATTCAAGACAACCCTCGGCTTTGAGATCCGCACCGTGGGCGCCAACCCATCGGCCTCCAAGTATGCCGGCATGAACATCACCCGCAATTTTGTGCTTGTAATGACGATTAGCGGTGCGCTGGCAGGGCTGGCCGGGGCTGCCCAGGTGCTGGGCACCGACCACTGGATTGGGCAGGGCTTCTCGGCCGGTTATGGTTATGATTCGATCGCGCTGGCATTATTGGGCAACAGCCATCCACTCGGTGTGGTGATCGCGGCTATTTTATTCGGCATCCTGCGCAGCGGTGCAACCAGCATGGAGTCGCTGGCAGGCATCCCGATTGATATCATCTCGGTCATCCAAAGCCTGATCATTGTCTTCGTGGCTGCGCCGCAAATCATCCGCTGGCTCTACCGGCTGCGCACCGGGCAAACCAGCCAGACGGTGCTGACGCGGGGTTGGGGACAATAATGGACCAAACGAGCCGAGGTTAAACATGACAGCAACGACATATCAGCAAATCAGACCTGTTTCGAACCGCCGGCGTATTGCCACGGGCTTATCCTTGCTGGTCATAGGCCTGTTGATTTTTTTGCTATTTTTACTCAACACGCAGCCTGGCCAACAGGCAACATTCAAATTAAATCTATCGGGCACCTCACAGGCATTAACCATCCCGGATTTGACCCTGCCCGTCCAACCTACGCTTTATACCTTGATCGCCGTCATCGTCTTCCTGGGGGCCTGGCAATTGGCCCGCGGCACCCGCTCGATCGGTTGGATGCTGGGAGTTGTAACTTTCTGCTTCGTGGCTTCCTTTCTAATTTGGGCAACCAAAGACAATTCGTTCAGTTTAGTAGGAATGCTGGCAACCTCCATGGTAAGCGCCACGCCGATCGCCCTGGCCGCGCTATGCGGCGTTGTTTGCGAACGGGCTGCAGTGGTGAATATCGGCATTGAAGGCACCATGCTCATCAGCGCGCAAACAGCGGTCGTCTCGGCTACCCTAACCCATAATATCTATGTCGGTTTGTTGGTGGCGATCATCACCGGCGCCCTAGTGGCAGGCATCCATGCTGTGCTGGTGATCCGTTTTAAAATGGATCAAATTGTCAGCGGTACGGCCATTAACATTTTTGCGGTGGGGGCTACTTCCTTCATCGCAAAATTCTATTTAGCGAAGCAGATCAACTTGCTCAACAATTCGGATACTTTTCCGATCATCTCCGTGCCGATACTCTCGAAGATCCCCATCCTTGGCCCGGTTCTATTTGAGGACAACCTTATTTTTTACCTGACCCTCATTTTGGTCGTGGTCATCTATTTCATGCTGTTCTACACGCCCTGGGGTTTACGGACCCGTGCTGTAGGCGAACACCCCGAGGCCGCCGATACACTAGGCATCAATGTTTACCTGACACGCTATGTCAACGTCATCCTCGGTGGAATGATCGCAGGGATCGGCGGCGCCTATTTCACCATCGGTTCTGTGGGCCGCTTCGATCAGAACATGACCAATGGAAAAGGATTTATCGGCCTGGCCGCCATGATCTTCGGAAACTGGAATCCGATTGGGGCGTATCTGGCTTCACTACTGTTCGGTTTTGCCGATTCACTGCAGGTCAAGATGCAGATCCTGAGCGTTCCAATCCCTTCGCAATTCCTGGCGATGGCGCCCTATATTGTCACCATCATCGTGTTGACGGGCGTAGTCGGCCGCGCCATTCCTCCGGCTGCGGATGGTAAGCCTTACGATAAACAATAGCATCTACCTATAACTCTGATAATGGTTTCACCGAACAACGGACATGGGCGAGGTACTCTTCCTCGCCCATGTCCGTTGTTCGTGGGCCGCGGCTGCCGAGGGCTAGGATAAAACGGGGGTATGCAATTCCATGCTTTGCATTAGAATTCCAAGACAACGTGATAGGAGGAGTTATGCATAAATTTCCAAGCATGCTGGCAGGAATCGCCATCATTGCGGCCATGCTGGCCTGCAATTTGCCGTCCGGCCAACAAAGCCCTGCGGCTGTGATGACGGCGGCAGCATTGACCGTGCAGGCACAGTTATCGGCTACGGCACCGGCTCCAACGCAGGCTTCTGCGACCCCTACTTATACCCCGGTGCCTTTCCCAACTCCCAACGCAACACTTGCACCTGCGGCCACTCCTACTTCAAACTGTGATAATGCAGGTTTTGTTGCGGATGTAACCTACCCGGACAACACAGTTGTCTCTTCGGGCGATAGTTTCACCAAAACGTGGCGATTCAGGAACATAGGTAACTGCTCCTGGACCCCGTCTTATGCCCTTGTATTTGTGAGCGGCGAAGCCATGGGCGGGCCATCCGTCCAGGCGTTGTCCGGAAACGTCAACCCCGGCCAGACGGTGGACCTATCGGCCGCGCTTATTGCTCCCACGAGCAACGGCATGCACGTAGGAAATTGGGGGCTTCGCAATTCAGCCGGTGTAATCTTCGGGCACTTCTATGTTCAGATCAAAGTGGAAGATGGAACGGGCGGCGCCTTTGCCGTGATCCACGTTACATATGCTCTCACCACATGGAGCGACGGGGGCCACACTGATTGCCCGCGCGTGACGGCTCATATCACCACGAACGGAGCGGGCTCCGTAGATTATCATTGGACGCGGTCAGATGGCTCTTCCGCCTCCACCGCGACCCTTGACTTTGCCTCCGCGGGAACGCAATCCATCAACTATGATTGGGCTCTCGGTTCAGCGTGGAACGGCACGACCAGCTGGGTTGGTATCTACATCGATGATCCGAACCACCAGGATTTCGGCCACAAAACATTCACGACAGCCTGTACCAGTCCCTAGTGGGGCGGCTGCTTCAGGCAGACCTACAAGTGAATACCAATATAGGCAGCAGCGCCCGGTTTTCCCTTACCGGGCGCTCCCTTTTCAAAACGGGTATAATATTTTCCTGTTTGTGAAAGGAAAAAAAGAATGCTTCCCCAAAACAAGACACGTATTTTTCGTCCTGCTTTTCAGTCTTACGCTCATATTGAGCGCCTGTGGACCATCCGCGTCGAACAATTCCATAATTGCCACTTCTGTCGCCATGACCGTGCAGGCACAGAATACACAGGAAGCGGCACTTACTCCCACCAATCCTCCCGCCACAGACCTTCCGCCGGTGCTCTTCTCACCCACGCCCGGCGCCACCCGAATCCCTCCCACAGCGCCTCCGGCCGGTTCCGTCGATATCAAGCCCTGTTACAGCGCCAATTTTGTCTCTGATGTGACGATACCGGACGGTACGATCGTCACCCCGGGTCAAACTTTTATGAAAACATGGCGGGTCATGAACAGCGGGTCTTGCGCCTGGGATTCCACCTATAAGTTCGTCTTTGTGGATGGCGATATCATGGGCGGCGGCTATGTCTACAGTTTTCCAGGTGCAGCTGCACCCGGTGAGACGGTGGATATCCCGGTCCAACTCTATGCGCCCGTAGACGCCGGCACTTATACAGGCACCTGGGAAATCGAGGCCCCAGACAAAACCCTGTTCGGTGTAGGCCAATACAACCAGCCTTTGTCTGTCCAGGTTGTCGTTGTAAATGGGACACCGTCCAATAATAAAACGGCAAGCCCGTACGGCGTTGTAAATGTCACATACAACGATGTCACCCGAGTCTGCAAAAATGCGAATACCTCTGTGGACATACTCAGCCAATATCACAGCCAATGGTGCGGTAACTGTGAACTTTGCCTGGCAACAAAGTGATGGCCATAATTATTCAAATAATAAGATTAATTTTACTGAAGCCGCGACGGTTACCAAGAGCAATGATTGGCAGCAAGGCATAGCCTCATCTACCAACCCTCGTTGGATAAGGATAGTAATCACCTCTCCTACCTATAAAGAGTATCCGAAACTAACCTTGCCTCCTTTGTGTGGACACTAATAGAAGAGAGCCTGTGATTTTCACAGGCTCTCTTACTATACTGCTTCCTGGTCGGGCAAGAGCCTACCACTTTGTTCGGGCAATAGCCGACCACCTTGCATAAATAGCTAAACTGGTTTTGATGATTTGTAGGGTAAAAACTGGAGCGTTGGTTTAGATACTGTTAGAGCGCAGTAGACGCAATTACGCAGTACTCTGTAATTGGATAAAATACCTGTAACTACTGGTGGTGATACCGCTTCGCATTATACCTTTGCCCCCCGCTTCCAGCCTGGGACAAAGGATCCCGGGCGCTTCATGCCGGGAACTTTTGGCAAGGATTAAGCGTCCTCTGACATTGGAACGTCAATGAACCTCAGGAGGTTGTCATGAAACCCCAAGCAAAAATATCCATAGGGCTGCTAATTCTGATCCTGGCAAGCCTGGCCTGTAACCTGCCGTCCGGTGGAAACAACACGCCACAGGCTGCTGCGACGCTCGACCAGTTATATACGGCGGCAGCAGAAACCGAGCAGGCCATGACTTTACAGCCAGGGAGTACGACGCCGCTGGTCACCGAAACCAACCCGTTTCCAACACTTTCATTGCTCACAGCGACCCCCGTTCCGGCGCCGGTGATCGTGTGTGACGCAGGCGCTTTTGTCAGGGACATAAGTGTGTCAGACGGCACCCGGCTTGGCCGCAATGCTAACTTTACGAAGACCTGGCGGATCCAAAATGTAGGCACGTGTACCTGGACTACTTCGTACGCGCTGGTATTTGTCAGCGGAGACCAGTTGAACGCGCCCAGCAGCGTGGGCTTCCCGAGTTACGTTAGCCCAGGCCAGACAATCGATCTATCGGTGAATATGACCGCACCGAACAGGAACGGTCATTTTCAGGGATATTGGAAATTACGTGATCCGGCCGGCGTTTTATTCGGGATTGGCGCCCAAGCGCAGAGCGCCTTCTGGGTGGATATCAATGTATCAGGACCCACTTACACCTCCTATGATTTCGCCGCTAATTATTGCAGCGCAAGTTGGCAGAATAACAACAATGACCTGCCCTGCCCGGGCTCACAGGGCGATGATAACGGCTTTGTGGTCAACTTGGCCCACCCGGTCATGGAGAACGGAAAGGCCGAGGATGAGGCCGGTTTGCTTACGGTCCCAAAACATGTTAACAATGGAATAATCCAGGGAAAGTACCCGGCCATTAATATCCAGGACGGAGACCGCTTCCAAGCTTTGATCAATTGTCAGTACCAATCTTATTCGTGCAACGTGATCTTCCAGCTCGAGTACCAAATAGGCGGCGGCGATACAAAAACGCTTGGCCGGTGGAACGAGGTATATGAAGGCAAATATTTCCCAGTAGACGTTGACCTGAGTTCGTTAGCCGGAAATAACGTCAAATTCTACCTGCTGGTGACGGCGAACGGCTCGCCTAAACAGGATAATGCCTTATGGTTGGCGCCTCACATTACCCGGTTGGGAACGCCTCCACCGACATCCACCCCAACGGCAACCGCAACATTTACACTTACGCCCACCGCCACATCTACTTCCACGCCAACTCTGACGCCGACCAATACCAATACGCCAACGGATACGCCCACAAGCACCCCAACGGAGACCCCAACGCCCTAAAATGAGGCAGGTTATAATAAACTCTCTTGCGTAACCATTCCCGCCAGCCGAAAGGGCTGCCCACCGAGCCGTCTTTTGTGAAGTTTCGGCCGATGAGAACCATAAAATGTATGTATCGGCCTGGAACGGGCAGTCTCTACGGAACCTGGCAAGAGGCCTGAAAAATCCACTTAATCGTGCTGGAAAGTAACGGAGGTTTGCCATGCATATCAAGAAATTTGCCTGGGCTGTAACGGCACTTCTGCTGACTACTGCTCTGGCATCCTGTAATATCGGTGCAACACCCGCACCTACCATAGATGCCAATGCGATCTTTACCGCGGCGGCCTCGACGATGAACGCTCAACTCAATGATCAAGCCACACAAACCGCCTCGGCGGTCTCTCCAACGCCCGCAGCCACTATTACACCCCTGCCTACCTTTCCGGTGATACCTTTAGGCACGCCGTTTGCCACTACAGCTCCGGGCGGCGCAATCGCGCCTACAACTTCAAGCGCAGGTGGTAGCGTGGGTTCAACGGCCGTGGGCTGCGACAACGCCACTTACGTATCAGAAACAAAACCGGATGATGGAACACAATACAGCGCCGGAGATACTTTTTCCAAGGGTTGGTCGCTTGAGAACTCCGGTACCTGTGCCTGGGATACAGGCTATTCGTTTGCCTTTGCCACCGGAGACCTAATGGGAGGTAAAGATATTGTGCTCAGCAAGAGCACAGATTTTACGGACGCCGGGCACTCGCAAACGTTCATTGTTAAATTAACGGCGCCGGCCGCCGCCGGTGAGTATAAGGGGTTCTGGCAGATGAAAAACGCCACAGGCGTTCAGTTTGGCAGCCGGGTTTGGGTTGACATCGTAGTTAAATAATATCGAGACGGGGCTGGCAGGACTTGTCCTGCCCCCTTATGCGAGCTTAAAATAAGGTGAGTTATAATGACAGCGTGAGATTTTCCTTGCCGTTCTCACCATGGGTGCGCTCAAGATTTGTCATTGGTTTAACTCAGGGATCCTGGAAATCTGGCTGGTTAGGCCGGTACTGTTTACAGGCTTAGTGCGCGACCTTCACAACGTACGATGGAACCGAAGGAGGTCCAATCATGCAAGTTATGAAGCCAATCCGGTTTGCGATATTGCTGCTGCTGGCGGGTACGCTTACGGCCTGCGGCGCCGGCAAAACGCCTGAACCCGCACAGGATGCCAATGCAATCTATACTTCTGTTGCGGGGACGATGATTGCCAACCTTAACGGCCAACAAACTCAGACCGCTCAGGCAATTCCTCCCTCACCCCAGCCTAGCCCAAGGCCTCTTGACACTTTTACGCCAGAGCCCACCCTTTCCATCCTACCTTCGCCAACGCCCCAGGCGCTGCTGAGTACACCGGGCGGCGCCCTGCCGCCCACGATTTCGGCCGTAAATGGCACACCCGGATCGACCGCGGCGGGCTGCATCGATTCAACATTTGTTTCGGAATCAGAACCCGCTGATTGGACGCAATTCAGCAAAGGACAAAACTTTACCAAGTCATGGACGTTCCAGAACACCGGAACCTGCACCTGGAATAACACTATTTCTTTTGCTTTTCAAAGCGGGGACCGTATGGGCGCCAAAGATGTACCCCTCACCATCAGCAAGACCACTGGTTTCGTGCTGGTGGGACAGACCAAGACTTTCAACGTGAATTTTCAAGCGCCCCGCGCTTCCGGCCGATACATAGGCTACTGGCAGATGAGAGATACTACAGGCGGCTCGTTTGGCAGCAGGGTATGGATTCAAATCATAGTCAAATAATGCTGCATCGCGAGGATGGAATGAATTCTACTGGCCGCTATTGCGACGATTTTCATCTTTATTCTTGTCTTTACGACACGCCGCTTATGCGAGCTTAAAATAAGCTGCGTTATAATGATGGGGTGAGGAAATCTTTACAATTCTCACTCTGGGTGCGCTGAAGATTCATTGGTGGTTTGCACAGAACACCTCAAAAACCCCTTTTGGCCAGAAATCGCGTTGTCTTTCCAGGGCTTCCGAAGTCTGGCGCATAAACCCCAAGCGCTCCCCTGACACCTCTGACAATGTCATATTATTTAACAGGATTCCGATCTGGATGTGACAATGTCAAACTACGCATTTGGAAGTAACGGAGGTCTTATCATGCAGATTACGAAATCATTCGGGGTGGCGACGGTGCTGGTGCTGGCCGCTGCTCTCACATCCTGCAATATCGGCAAAGCGCCCGAACCCACACAAGACGTCAATGCGATATATACTTCGGCGGCCGGGACGATGGTTGCCCAACTCAATGATCAGCAGACACAGACGGCGCAGGCAATCCCTCCAACGAACGCCGCCAGTCCCACACCATTCGACACGATAACCCCTCTCCCGACCCTGAACCTGGCGGGGGCCACTCCTTTCGGAACCGCGTTCGTGCTGAACACTCCGGGCGGCCTGCTGACACCCCTGGCTAGCGCGGCGCCAACCGGCAATGGGTCGACCGGGTTTTCTGTGGGCTGTAATAATGCGACCCTGGTCGCTGAAACCATACCGGACGGAACGATCATCAAGCCTGGCAAAAAGTTCGTTAAAACCTGGCAGCTTCAAAATTCAGGAACCTGTACATGGGATGACGGTTACAGTTTTAACTTCAAATCGGGTGAACAGATGCAGGGAGAAAATGTGGTTATTACTAAAAGAAGTGATAGCGGCGATTTCACAGCCCCGGGACATTCCCAGTCATTCAACATCCATATGTGGGCTCCTACCGGACACGGAGAGTATAAAGGTTACTGGCAGATGAAGGGCGATGACGGTAATTGGTTCGGCTCACTTGTCTCGGTTGATATCGAGGTCCATAACTAGATGGGCCCAAGGCAGAGCTTGCCAAGAGGTTCTATGAAAATAAAATTTCTTGTACCCATTTCGGTCAGCCTGTTCCTTTTGACGGCCTGCGCACCGGGTTCCCCGCCGGCGCCGACCGCCGATGTAAAGTTCATCCAGACCAGCGCGGCGCAGACCGTGGTCGCTAATTTCACTCTGACCGCGGTCGCGGCGACTTCCACGCCCCTCCCGGCCCCAACCGACACGCCGGTAGCTCTAGACACACCCACGGGGGAAGTCGCTACCGGTCCGACTTTAACGCCCACGCTGCTGCCCGGCGGAGTCACTGCAACCCCGCCGTTGTGCGATTATTACACTTATGACCCTACTACTCTAGATGTGAATGTTCCAGATAACACGCAAATGACGCCGGGGCAGGAATTCGTCAAGACCTGGAAGATCAAGAACTCGGGAATTTGCACATGGGGCGCAGGTTATAAGGTTGCCTACGCCGGATATGCGGATCAGATGTCCGGTCAGCCGCAGCCGATCACCGGAGTGATCGGCCCGGGACAGGAAGTGGAGATCTCGGTTAACTTCAAGGCGCCGGCGAAAGTCGGCTCATATGTCAGCGCCTGGACTCTGGCAAATGCAAGTGGAAGGTTATTCTTTGGTATTGGCGCCAAACCGATATATGTTAAGATCGTAGTAAAACTTTAATCGTGTGAGTGCAGAACTCAAACAAGCAATAAGAGAGGAAGCAGGCCGGCTGGGATTTATCCTGACCGGCGTGACCACCCCAGACCCGCCCCTGCATCTGTCAGCCTTTGAAGATTGGCTAACGCAGGGGCGGTATGCTTCCATGGATTACCTGGCAGACGACCGCTCGCGCGAGCGCCGCGCCGACCCGCGTCTCATCCTCCCGGGATGTAAATCTGTCCTGGTGTTGGCGACTCCATACTCTGCTCCCACGCCCACCCGCGCTTCGGACAAAAAGAATACGCAAAAAATGGACACTCCAACTTCAGAAATGGAGGGCAAGGAGAAAGGCCGCGGACGTGTCGCAGCCTATGCGTGGGGCGCCGATTATCACCTTATTCTTCCTGAACGGTTGCAGGCTCTTACAGCATTTATCGAAAGACAGGTGGGGAGGCCCATATCTAATCGCTTTTACACGGATACCGGCCCCATCCTTGAGCGTGACATGGCGGAGCGCGCCGGACTTGGCTGGATCGGCAAGAACACCTGCCTTATCAACCCGAAACATGGCTCATATTTTCTGCTCGCCGAAATTTTCCTGGACCTTGAGCTGGAACCCGACCCGGCTTTTACTCACAGACCAATGTGGGACATGTACGCGCTGCATCGAAGCCTGTCCAACCGAATGCATCCTGCCTGACAGGACCATTGATGCAGGACGCTGTATCTCGTATCTGACCATTGAGTTGAAGGAGGATATTGCGCCTGAGCTGAGGCCGTTGGTCGAAGATTGGGTCTTTGGCTGCGATGTCTGCCAGATGGTTTGTCCGTGGAACCGCTTCGCTGCTCCTGAGGGCGACCCCGCTTTCGTTCAGCACGAGAACGTCTCTCATCCCCGCCTGATCCGCGAACTGGAACTGACCCCGAAAGAGTTCAATCGTAAGTTCGAAAATAGCCCTCTCCACCGCGCCAAGCGGCGCGGTTATCTGAGGAATGTAGCGGTAGCGCTCGGGAATCAGGGCGGCCCTGACGATATCCCTGCCCTGGAAAAGGCTTCGCAGGACGCGGAACCGATGGTGCGTGAACATGCCGCGTGGGCGATGGAGAGGATCTCCAGGCAGAGCTTGAGATCGGGAAAATGAATAAATTATTGATCGCCACCAACAACCAGGGTAAGGTTGCGGAATTTCGCGAACTATTGAAGGAGCTGCCGGTACAACTTCTTACACCGGCGGAGATCAACCTGGAGCTGGACGTAGAAGAAAATGGCAGCACGTATGCTGAGAATGCCGAGAAAAAAGCGCTGGCCTTCGCGGAAGCGAGCGGGCTGGTCTCTCTGGCGGATGACTCCGGCCTGGAGGTGGAGGCGCTCGATGGAGCGCCCGGACTATATTCAGCCCGGTATGGATCTCCACTTTCTTCGTCGAATAATTCTCTACATACCAAGATGAGCGCAGGACGGCTTACCGATGCGGAGCGCCGCGCCCATTTGTTGGAGAACCTGAGAGATAAGCCGCGGCCGTGGAAGGCGCGCTTCCGGGCTACCATTGCGGTCGCGGTTCCGAACCAGCAGGTGCAATTGGCAGAAGGGGAATGCCGCGGCGAAATCATCCCTGAGGAACGCGGAGAAGGCGGTTTCGGATATGATCCAATTTTTTTTATCCCAGAGCTGAACTGCACGATGGCAGAGTTGGGTATGGATGATAAGAATCGTGTGAGCCATAGAGCCAGGGCCGTGATGAAGGCCAGAGCCTATTTTGGAAACAGATATTTCAAATCTAGACATCATTAACCCCAAATTTTATCTTGCGCATTTTGTGTCTGAGGGAAACCTCACCCCCGGCCGCTCTAATGGTGCCACTGCTTCGCATCCTAAAGGAGTTTGAGGGCGAACAGGCTTAAGACTTAACGCTATGGTCGGGATATCGCCGACCACTTTGGTAGGGCAAGAACCTACCACCTAGAGCGCAAAGAACGCAAAGAAAAGATCAAGATTTGGTTCCCTGAGCGAACTTGGAGTTTAAATAATCAAGCTGAGATTCGGGGTGAGTGATGTCTTATATGCCTTTGATTTATTGTCCGGGTTGAAAACGGATCGTATCTAAAAAACCGCTCAAGAACTCTGCTGTCTGATCGGGCTGCTCCAGCATCAGCATGTGCCCCGCATTCGGAACAACCGTCAATTTCGCGCCGGGCATGCGATCCTGAAGAAACTCAGAATTCTTCAACGGAACCATTTTGTCCAGCGCGCCGCACAAGATCCAAGTCGGCGCAGAGACTTTTGATAGCTGCTGATCCGTCACGTTATACGCGTCGCAGGCCAAGAGGTCTCCGTAAAGAACCGAGGGGCGCGTCTCGCCCAATCGCTGCGCGCCAAGCTCTTTCAACTGGGGGGCCGCTTGAGGCGAAAAGGAATAATCGGTAAGCAGGCGGACAGCCGCTGCAAACGTGGATGGATCGGATGCGCTTTGCAGAATTGCCGGAGCGACTTCCAGGCGCGCGCCGCTTCCAACCAGACACAAACCGAGCACCCGCTTTGGGAAGCGGATGGCGGCTTTGAGGGCGATAGCGCCTCCCATGGAATGGCCTGCCAGTACGGCCGCACTTAATTTAAGGGCTTTGATAAACCCGATAATTTCCCGGACATAATCATCAATTGAATGATGGCCGATCCCTTCCGACTTGCCATGGCCGGGGAGATCGACGGCAAAGATACGCTGGTTGGGCATCCGGCGAACCTGGGGCGGCCAAAATAAATGATGACCGCCCGCCCCGTGGATCAGGATCAAGGGGGGCGCGCGAGATCATCGGCCTGATGAGAGAAATAATACAAACCGGCGGCTACGGGCATAAAAAACCTGCTTCTTGTATGAACTGTTTAGTTAAGGCTTTCTTGAGGGCTTATTCGTCAACCCGGAGAACCATATCCGGAGTACCTTATGGGCTTGTAAGTAAATAATACTCAACCTGCGGCAGCCTGCTTCGCAGCCTCCGCCAGGCTCAAAGCGGTCGTGCGTGCTGCAAACGATCTGCAGCTTCCTCGCTGAGCGGTAGATAAACCAAGACCTTGGTGCCTTTGCCTACGGCAGATTGAATGTTGAGCAACCCGTTGACCAACTCGGCGCGTTCACGCAGATTGACCATACCGAGACTGGAGCGCTTTTCATAACCCTTGTTCACAGCTTCGACATCGAAGCCGATACCGTCGTCTTCAACCTCCAGCAGGGCCACGCCTTCCTGGAAAGGCTGCAAGCGAACCCAGATGTTGGCTGCGTTCGCATGCTTGCGGGCGTTATTGATCGCTTCTTCGATGATGTAGAATATCACGCCCTGCTTGCCCAACTCCAATTGACTTGCGATCTGTTCGTCTATATTGATGATGACGTTCTGGTTGAAGGTCTCGCGCATTTTGTCCGCCATGGATTTAAGGGCGGCGCCCAACCCTTGCGACTCAAGGATGAGAGGCCGCAAGGTGAAGAGCATGTGGCGGATCTCCTTGGTCGTGCGGTGCGCCAGTTCTTCGATCTTGACAAGCTCTTCCGGCACGCCTTTGGTATTTTTCTCGAGCATACGACGGGCAATGTTGATTCGCATGGCCATAGCCGCGACGGACTGGGTTGGGCCGTCGTGCAGATCGCGGGCAAGCTTCTTGCGCGCCTCTTCATGGACTTCGATCATGCGCTCTTTCTCTTCGACCAGATCCTGGTACAAACGGGCGTTCTGAATGGCGATCACCGCATGACGACCGATGATATCGAGCAGGTCGCGGCGGTCGGAACTGAAGTAATTCGGGTCGGGATGCGCATACAGCATTGCGCCGTAGACATTAAAACCGCTGCGCAGCGGAAAGCAATAAGCGGACGTACAGTTACGGAAGGCGATTACACGCCCAAGTTCGGGGTCGTAACCAATATCTTTCGAAAGGACCGGTTCGCCTTCATCGAAGACTTTTTTCAGGATCCCTTCACTGCCGTCAAAGGTTACCCGTGTATCTGCGGCCGTGAACCGCCGGGCTGAACCCACGCGCAGCTGCCCGCCCCGAAAAAGCAGCACCACGCTGACCAGCGGCTCATTTGCGCTTTCATCCGAATCAGGGGTGAGGGCCGAATAACCCATATCCAAGGCGGAATCCAGGACGCGCTTATAAGAAAGGGTTGCCGTCAATGTTGAAATCAATTCGTAGATCGCGCGCAGGCGTTCGCCCTGAAAGTTGCGCTTTCTTTCCTCTGAATCCAGCCAACTCTGTCTGCGAATACGCAGCCGCTTCATTAACTGTGTTCCAAGGAAACCAAAAACTCCACCAAGGCTTAAGACCCCCGCAATCCAGATCAAGGTCAGCGGTGAACTGGCCGAAGCAGAGAAGCGTGTCGCTGCAAAGGCGAGCATGGCAAAGGAACAAGCCGCGACCAGTGCCCCGGCCAGCTCGTAGTATGCCGTGCCGGTAAGGATGGGTAGAAGCGCCACCCACGAAGCCGGGCCCGCTAAACCACCCTGCACCCAGAAAAACACTCCGCTTAAAACTATATCCATCGCCAGGTTGAGCTGACGATGGTAAGGAAGTCGCGTATTCAAGCTGGCCAAAACGGTCATACTCATGTTCCAGGCGATCAGGAGAGCCAAAGGCCAGGTTAACGTGATAGTCAGGGCATCTCCCAACGCGAGCGAAACAACCAGGCCCAGCATCACCGCCCAGCGTAAAGAGATCGCGAACCAGTCTGCTACATATGGAGTTTCAAAAGTCCGCATAGGCCTATCATAACGAAAGAAGTGTCAATGCAGCGCACGCGAACGCCTTACAAGGTAATTACATTTGCAATGGGGTTAGACCACATAACCCATTTTTGGCAAGAAAACAGCGAACCGCTCAGCCAATACCCGCTGCTGCTCAATAGAGTATACATCACGGAAGCGCCCTACTTTGCCCTTGAAGAAATGTGTGCCTTGTTTGCCTTCCACCTGTTCCGGGCGATAATGCTCGATCACCTCGCGGACCCCGGGTTGGCCGCTCTTTAGACCCAGGTAATCCGCCAGACGCCGCGACTCTACGTCATAGTTCGTCAGCAGGTCTTCGTAGCGGGCAATCAGCACGTTTTTCTCACGGGTCCACTTTTCCCAAATATGGATGTAATCGGAGATGAAGGCCAGCGACTTATCGAAATCCGTCAAATGAGAGAAGGCATTTGGCCGGCCCCTGCGGACTCCGCGCTCGCCATAATCAAACGCTGAGAGCATGGCATCACGCGGGTCGCGATAAATGTATGTGATGTGCAGCAGGCCAGCGGCCGCCAGCAGCCGCGATGCCGGAGTCGGCCCGGCATGCGCCTTGATGACGAACGTGTTTCCAAGCAGGGCAGGAACCGCCACCGAAGCAAGGCGCGGAGCCGAAAGCACGCCGATATTACAGTTAACCTCGGTCAATACATTTTCAAGATGAAAGCGGGCCCTGATATCGCGCGCATCGGCGCAGCCTGCAGCCTGCATCAGGTCATGGATGAGGTTGTAATGCCAGCCTGAACCGGCGCGCGGCATGCCGACGGAAAGGACGATCATGTTATTGCCTCAACGTTTTTTTCTGACTTCATCGCAATTACCGATATCCCCACGAGGATACCGAGGTTGATCCATAAATCGGGGATGGCAAAGGAATCCTGGGTCATATTATAGAATATTAGCGCCAGCCAGGTAAATACCGAGGCGATGCCGAGATAATGCCAGGTCGCCGATTTTTGTCTCAGAGCAGTAAGTGCATCGCCCAGTATGGAGAATTGGAAGGCAACGAACAAAAAGAAGCCGATCAACCCCGTCTCAGACAGCAAACGGACGTAAAGGTTCTTCGGGTTTGGATAAAGGGAGCTATCCGGACTCAACTGCCGCGCAATCTCCGGCACGGTTGTAAGCACCCAATCAGGCAGGTTCTTATAAATGTAAAAGCCGCTGGCGCCAAGCCCGACGCCCGTCAGGGGATGTTCCTGGTATGCGCCCAGGGATCCCCAGATGTAGGCCACACGCGCACCGGCCGAATTCTGGATAAGAAAATCCTCCACGCTGGTGGCCTGTGTGTTCCACAAGCGGGCTATATATCCTTTTTGGCCGAGGAAGAGCAAAGCCCCTGAGCCCGCCCCTACGATCAAGAGAATGACGGCCAGGCGCCAGGCCAACTGCCGTCCCCGGTGAAAGCCGGAGACAAACCAACTCCAGGCTGCGCGGATTTGTGCGCGGCCGGCAATGAGAAAAGTAAGCACAACAGTAGCGGCGACGGTCAATAGTCCGCCCCGCGAGAAGGTTGCCAGGAGCAAAAGCAGCGCGAGCACCAAAAGAGCCGGCTCCAGCCACTTGAAACGCGTGATGCGCAACCCGGTCAGCAGAGAAGCGAACAGCCAGGGGAGATACAAAGTTGAGATCTGTCCGGCCAACCAGGACGGCTCATAGGCCAACCCCGAAATCCGATTCGTCCTGATCAGCTCGCGCAAGGAAAATGCGCGCTGCCAGTGTGTCACCAGGGGCTTGGGGAGAATGTGGAGATAGAATGTTGCGCCCTGAACTCCGCTCCATAATATATCGAGGATAAACCCGGCGAACAGCCATCTGAGCGAAAAGCGCAGATCGTCTTCTGTCCGATTCATCCAAACCGCGGCGATGAAGAAAACAATGCCGATAAAAACGGTTGCCCAGGCGCGGCAGGATTCGGCCGATCACATCCTGGCCTCGCAGGGAGACCGGGGCCAACAGCATCCCGATCAGGCTGGCCGCCAGGGCTGCTGCCAGAAAGGCTGCCAGGGGAGTCAGCGCCCCCGCGCGTGGAAAAAGGGTGGCGCCGCGCAGGAGTTGAATAAGAAGCACCATCATCAACGGTATGAGGGGGTAGAAGGCCAGGGGACGCACGTAGGTCCCATCACCGGCGGGGAAATAGCGGAAGCTTGTCACCGGTACAGTCAACAGGGCCGCGGCCCACAAGGCCCGGGCGAGCTTATCCAGACTCAGAGAGCGCAGAGATGCCATCATTGCTTGAAATCAAAGAATAGAACAGCCAGCACGGACAGTGCCAGAAATAGAACTGCGCCCGCCAGCAAATAGACGCCCAAACTCACGCAGCGCTGGGCGCCGAGATTGTCCACCTGAGAAGGGGCAGCCGTTATATATTGTTCCAGGCCGCTCGATGGGTCTACTACCTGTGCCTGCACATTCCGGGCAAAAGCCTGGGCCCAGGCCGAAGCCAATGCAGCGGCTTTTTGCGCATCCCGGTCATCGGCGAAGAAGTGCCAGCCGCCATTGCCCGGCTGACTGAGTTGAAGCTTCTGGCCGCGCAGCTGCTGCACTGTCACTCCGCTGACCTGTGTTGCCACGGCATTGAGAACCGAATCGGATACGGCTATTTCCTCCAGCTTGCGCGTCTCACGCTCGAGGTAATAAAACTGTTCACGGTCGGTATTTTGCGGCCACGCCTGTTCCAGATGGAAGTCCACATTCACCGTGGCGCGGGCGCGATAGGGCGGAGGGGCAATATAGAAGACAGCCGCGCCGATCAGCCCGCCGACCAGCGCGCCCAACAGCCAGAACCGCCAGGCTTTAAGCAGCCGGATGAGATCATCCGGCGATGGGGAAGACAGGATTAATTTTATGGAAGCCTCACTGCTTTCATGAACGACGGATATCAACTTCCTGCGCAGGGTTCAACAGCGGCGCGACCAGCTTGCGGACATAATACTTTGCCACGATAACCGATAAAAAGCTGCCGCCGTCACGGTAATGCACCCGCAGCATTTCAGGCCAGCAACGATCATCGGCTGCGATCGTTTTCCCGGCTGTGTGCAGGCGGAAATTCGCCCACGTCTGCGGGACATATTTTACCTGGGAGCGCGCCGCGATGCGCACCCATAAATCATAATCCATTGCAAAATAAAAGGTGGGATCCAGCGGGCCGACCGAACGCCACAGGTCGCCGCGGAAGAACGAGGCCTGCTGGGGGATGTGAACGTAACCCTGCCGCAAGAGGTGAAGGTCCGTTTGCGCTGCCCGGAATTTGCCGATGATCTGTCCGGCTTCATTGATGAAATTCGTATCGCCGTAGACCAATCCGAGTCCTGGATATTCCTGGAAGAACGGCACTGCCGATGCCACCGCGTCCGGCAGGTACGCATCGTCCGAGTTGAGCCAGGCCAGGATATCTCCTTTGGCGTGAGCGAACCCCTTGTTGAGCGCGTCGGTCTGGCCCTTATCCTTCTCGCTGACCCACCAGGCCAGCCTATCGGAATATTTTCTGATAATTTCCAGGCTGCCATCGGTCGAGCCGCCATCGACGATAATATATTCGAGACGCGGGTAGCTCTGCGAAAGCACCGACTGAATGGTTGTTTCCAGGAAGTGCGCCTGATTGAAGGACGGCGTCACGATGGAGACCAGAGGGAGTGCAGGGTTCAATTCCAAGCCACCTCCGGATAAAAAAGATAGGCTGTTTCTTCCGTCTCACGGCGTATGCGGTCGATCTCACCGGATGAAAGGCGACGCTTCCAATTATCGAGGTTGGCGCGGCTGTCGAGTTTCACCGAATGGACCTTCTTGCGCGACAGTTCTGTCGGATTCTCCGAACTGCTGGAGTTGAGTATCCGCCGCTCGACACCCGGAGTAAAGCTTAATCCCAATTCGGCATAGAGCTGCCGGTAGCCGGCGACCGGATCGAGCGAAAGGTCTTCGTGACGGACAACTCGAATGGAGGAAACCTGCTTGCAGGCAGTATTGACCAGGCGGTAGACCATTGTCCACAAGATGGCAGCCTGTCCAATAATGTCATCGGCTGCCACTGATTGCATGCTCTCTTTATAAGGTTCGAGGTGATCACGCATAAGCAACGGCTGCTGGAGCAGGTGATTGAAATCAAACGACCAATTCAATCGTTTAAGGCTGCTGGCAAAGGCGGCCGGGTGGCGTATCGTAACGAGGACCCGGCTGTTCAACCGTTTCGCGAACCAGGGAAGCGAGAAAACGGCAAACGGATCTTTGAGCAAAGGACGTTGGTGAAGGAGAGCGCCCTCCCAGAAAATCCCCAGGTCACGACCCATGCGAAGAAAGTCTTTGCGGGAACGCAGCGACTTTAATTCCGCGAACAAATGATACCGAAAATTCAAGAGTTCATGGAAGGCGGGTAGATAATCAGACTCGTTTTCACTGCAGACATAAGGGTACCAGGAAGAGACTTTCCCCGCGAACACGCCCGGACGATGCAATAGATTAAGCGGCTCACTGATATAGGCTGCTTGAGAAGAAGCAGCCAGCATTCGGCCCACCCAGGTTGTCCCTGTGCGATGTGCGCCTGTGACCAAAATCGGTGACCTTATGTCGTTATTTTTCATTTAGTGATTGTAGTTCGCGGACCTGATCGAATTCACGCCATAAAACGTAGCCGCACAGCGATTCACCCAAAAATGGGGACGCGCATCGATTTCCTTGACATATTCAAAGGCAGGCAGTTGAGACACGACAAGATCCTGTACACCCTGCGCCTTGTCCGCGAAGATCTGCGCCTGGCGGGCATCCCAGTCAGAGGTCCACTGGCGATCATACGGCAGTTTGGCTTGCAATAAAGTCCACCCGGCGCGCAGGGGATACAGAGCAGAGACTGCTAAAAGGACAAGCGCGATATACATAAATGCGGATTGAAACCGTCTCACCTTCCACTGTGCGAAGAGCACACCCCAGCACGCTCCTTCGAAGAGCGCGGCAGTGGTCATCATGAAGCGACCGGCAAAGCGCGCCCTTTCAACCGGATAGGACTGACCGTATATGCTCGGGGCAAAACTGGCAGCGATCATTATATACATTAAGACGGGCGTAATAACAATGATCAATAACAAGAGCCTCTTCTGTTTGGACGATAAAGTGGGGGCGGCTGCGAACAAGCCGTAAAACAGCAAGGCCGGTACCACGATCGAGACCAGTGTGGGCAAAGGTAAAGTGACCAATGAATCCCGGATGAACTGGAGACTGTCAAGAAGCGTACGGTAGATAAGGGTTGGGATGGGCGGAGGTGGACTGCCCAGTCGAAAAGAATTTGCAGGAGAGAATATCATAACCGCCAGAGCCAGCAAACCCCCGGAAAGAGTCCAGGTTAGAAGCGCCAGAGCGGAACGCCGGGTCGGGCCCTTATTCCAAATCCAGACAGCAACCAATGCAAATCCCGAAGCCACGATCAGCATGGCATCCGGCGGCTCGGAGAAGCCTCCGCCAAAAAAGGCAATCACTAAACAGAGCAGTCCGAGCCAAACAGCCGGCCGTCTTCCCTCGGAGCGCCGGATTTGAAGCAAAAGGAAGGCGCTAAATGCCATGAGATATACGAGCGGTGCAAAGTGAGTCGCCAGGGCGGAACGCCAGTAAATGGTCTGGAAAAGATTCGGAGCTTCAAAGATGGGAAAGAAGGCCAGTAGAGCGCCCCAAAAAAGATCGACAGGGAAGGGCCAGCGGAGTTGGGCCAGTCGTTTGATTTCATGTGCCAGCCAAACCAGGGCTAATATCCACAAAATAATCATGACCACCGGTATGACCTGGATCTGGCGAGGGGCCACAAACTCGGCCAAAGCCGTAAAAAGAAGGTTTGAATAACGGTCAGAAATAGTCAGATAACGATGGAACAGGGCGGTGAGGACCGATCCTCCGGTAACGAGAACCGTATCGCAGTAATCATCCGCCAGGTAACGCGTAAAAGTCCCAAGATAGGCAAGCATGCCGAGCGCGATCAAGGTGCCGGTGGTCACCGCACCCAACGCGATATTCAAGAAAACGGGGAGCGTCTTCCCTGTATTAGAAGAGGTCATTCCAGTTCCTATTGTGTACGTGGTTTCTGCAAATCATAAATAATATATCCATTGCCCTGTGAATAGATCGAGAAGCCAGCCAACTGCTTTTGAAGTTCAGGCTGGCGATTCAGCTCATCGAAATCAGTGACGAGAAAGAAGGCATTGCCTGCCGTCAATCTTGCAAAGCGCTTGGATGCATCGAAAGAAGCTCCGCGGGCCTGATGGTAATCAATGTCGCCGGAGTTCGGCCATATGAGGGCGTCCTGCCAGCCCCAGTATGCGAGGCGTGTTCCGTAATCCTGGGTCAGCGCGACCACGTTCGGACTGTGGCCGAGTTTATCGCCGATCTCCGCCCACATGGCAGCCTGCGGCCGATAATCCACCGATTTCAATTGACTGCGGACATCCCAGAGTGTGGAGAGCAGCCCGTAGGACAGGATGCCAAGGGCAGCCAAACGGAGCCAGCGCTGCGAGGTCATTCCCGCCAGATGAGAGATGATGAAATCGGCCAGCGGTGCAAGAGACAGCGCGACCAGCGGGAATCAACGGCAGATGATAATAATCGTGCGTCGCAACGTGATAATCGAAAAAGAGGCCGAAAAGGATGTAGGCGACCCACAGCCCGAAGAGGAAAATCTGTGTACTTTTATTCCGTATGATCAGAAGGCCCAACAACCCCAGCATGATGGCCAGTGCGCCGGCGGCCATATTCGCAAGGGAGGCCCATTCAACGTAATTCAATGGGCTGATCAACAGTGCGGGAATAAACCGCCCGCTGAATTGCCGGCCCAGGAAACCATTTAACACGATGCCATAAAAAAGATAGGCCGCGGCTGGCAGGATCCCCAGAACAGCCATCACCCAAACCTGCGTTTTCCGGATGAGGTCGCGAATTGTGAAATTTCCCAGGGTTGCACCGAGCGCCGCGCCGATCACGAAAAAGGCCGCAACAAATTTAATGTAAATGGCGAAGCCGCCGACAAGTCCGGCGAGGATGGCCCAGCCCCATGATTGCGTCTTTGCCCAACGCGTCACCATCCACCAGAACATGATGATCAACATCACCATCAGGGGGTCGGGTTGGAACGAGCGACTGGCAATTACCGCATAGGGAAAGAAGAGATAGTAGGCCGTGGAAAGTACTGCCGCGTCCGTTGAGAAAAGATCGCGTACCAGCAGGAAAAGGAAAACGCCGCCTATCAGCCAGAAGAGGGATGAATAGACCCTCGCCACCCACAATTGCTCGCCTGTAAAACGATAAGTAAACGCCACGAGGTGCTCGAAAACTTCAGGCTCGATCTCAGATTTGGTCTTCCACTGCTGCAGCGCCATTTTCCTTTGCCAATCGGGAATGCCCGGCGCAGTTTGATCATACATACCTCGCGGCTTTGAGCGCGCTTAGCAATTGGCGGGTGGGATGAAAGTCCAGCGGCAGGTCGGTGAGATCGTAAGAGTCGAATACCAAGGCCGAAACCAAACAATAGAACCAGTGCAATAATCAGGAGCCAGCGTGGTGCAAAGAAAGATTGATGATCGGCAGAAGCAGTCACAGGGCAGAAATTCTATCACTACTTGCGTGGGAATTCATGGATCGCGTTTGCTCGACGGAGCGAAAAGGGGGCTGCAGAGCGGGAAACCAATGTTTTACACACAGATTGCATTAAGGTTCCTTTTGAACTGACTTGTTCAATCGCGCACTCCTGCGTTCCAGAATAAGAGCCCTTACGCGCCCGAGGCCGAACACATCGAGTAAGGCCGCACCTGCCAAATTCGGGCGCGCCAGGGCGGTGGGGGGATGAAGGAACAGCGCCTGCATCCAGGCCCGCAGCGCAGCCCTTGGCTGTCCATCGTCCAGCAGATAGCGGGCGTTGAAGCGCTGTGCAGAGGCCAGGCGCGCGCCGTCCCGCTTGCGCAAGCGCCGGCGCCAGGCTTGGCTCTTTCGAGGCCCAATCCAAAACGCGGAAGGCTTCACGGCTAAACCCGACAGCCTGAGCCCGGTTCTTAGCCCCTGCATGATAACGCGCAGCGGCCCAGGTCTCATTTACGTGGACGATCTCTCCCTGCTCCGCGAGCCTGATCCACAATTGATGGTCGAGCAGAAAGTGGAGGGTAACGTCGAGCCCGCCCGCTTTTTCAAACGCCGACCGGCGCATAAACACAGCCGGCTGGCCGATGATTTGAAAGCAAAGCAAATCCACCAGGGACAATTGATGATATTTCAAAGTATTAATCGGACGATCGGATTCATCCACGGCCAGCATATTGCCATAGATCATCACAGCCTGGGGATGCCTCTCGAATTCTTTCACTGCCGCACTGACCGCTCCGGGCAAATAATAATCGTCCGAATTGAGCCAGGCCATGATTTCACCATGCGCATGTGCAAAGCCTTTGTTGATCGCCTCTGCCTGGCCCTGGTCCTTTTCGCTGACCCACCATGCCAGGCGGTTGGCATATTTTTTTATGATCTCCAGGCTGCCGTCTGTCGAGCCGCCATCCACGACGCAGATATTCAATTCCGGATAATCCTGCTCGAGAACGGAAAGGATCGTTCGCTCCAGAAAGGAGGCTTGATTGAAGGAGGGGTGATGATGGATACGAGGGTCATTTCTGAGCGGTGCAGGTCGTACAATACAAAGCCATCCCCTTGTGCGGCAACTGGATATCCATCCAGGACCTTCTTCAGATTTGGCTGATGGTCCAATTGCGCAAACGCAGTGACAAGAAAATAATCTTCGCCCGTTGTAAGATCCGTAAACCTTGCCGCCAGATCGCTGTCGCCGTTCTTTACGGAAGAAAGGTCGGTGCTGAGCGGCCATAAGGCGACCCGCGCCAACCCCAATACATCAAATCATATCCATAATCCTGGGTCAGCCCAATCACCTCCGCGTTGGCGGGGAGGGCCCGGCCAATGGCTTCCCAGGTGTCTGGCGTATGGCTGAAATCTTCCGCGACCAGGATCGAGCGTGCGACCCAGGATTGATAGCCGATGATGATAACTGCCACAGGGCAAGGAGCCCGATTTTCCACATCTCGGCAAACCGGCGCTCCGAACGGCTATTGCTTCGGCAATGGAGGCCAACCCCAGCGCGACCACAGGAATGAGTTGGATATGATAATAGCTATGGGTAAACATCTGGAATGGGAGCGTCAGTCCGTAAAGCAAATAACCAATCCACAGGCTGATGAGAAGCCAGCGGGCGCGGGGCGGTGCAAGCAAAGTCCCAGCCAGGCTGAGGAACAGGACGGTCAATCCAAACAAGCTGCCGACAAAACCAAGCCACTGCGGCATAGAAATGCAGGCTGAGGATCAGTTTGATCAAGTCCACGGTCCATGAGAAGAAGTATTCAGTGGAACGGCCCGGGTGCCCAAGCACGTAATATCCAAACCCGGGAATGACCATCAAGGCAGCCAGCGACCAGACTTGAACGGATTTCCAGAAGCGCAAACCGAAAACGACCAACACTGCCGCGATTGCCGCACTGCCAACCAGAAAGGCGATCACGACTTTGACCAGCACCGCGAAGCCCAAAAAGAGGCCGGCCAGGATGGCCCATTTCCAGCTTTGTTTAGCGCCCTGTTCAATTTGTGCGCTCGAGGGCGCCGAGTGGACTGGCGTGAGTTCTTCCATCCAGCGATACAAAAAATAGATCCCGATGATAAATGAAGAGGTCATCAGCGGGTCGGGCTGGAATGAGCGGCTGGCCTGCACTGCAAAAGGCAGGACAAGATAGAAAGCCAGCGAGATCAGGGCCGCGGCGGGCGACGAGATGCGGCGCGCCAGATCAAAAAGCGCGATGCCCGCCAGAAGCCAGAAGATCGTTCCGTAGATGCGCGGAACGGCGAACGATTCGCCGCCGGTCAGGAAAAAAGTAAAGCCAACGATCGACTCGGTGATGGGCGGCTCGTACTGACCCACCGCCCGCCGGAAGCTATCGGCCAACGTTCGTTTTTGCGGGTCGGCATTTGGAAGGTGGTCGTAATAGATTGCCCGGGCGACCAATGAATTCCGCAGTTGGCGCGTCGAATGGAAATCAAGCGGCGGCGCATTGAGGTTGACCAATCGCAGCACTGCGCCGAGGGCCAGGAGCAGAACGAGCACCGGAAGCCAGCCTGGCAAGCCGGGAAAGAAGCGATCGATTTCATTTGAACAGCGTATTGTAGTCAACTTTTGGGAAAATCATGAGTTTGCCGCCAACCGTTGCGTCCAGCACTTCGCGCCCTGCCTTCTGCGATAGGCCTTGCGCGCCAGGTTGTACCCGATTTCGGAGGTCTCAAGATCAGGAAACTGCCAGCGGAAGCCCTTGCCGAAATAGGCCGGGGAAAAGTGGTTGGGGTCGTCTCCTGCGGAAACAACCGTCTGGTTGGCCTTGCCCTTGTCGGTGAAGTTATGGTCTACACCGATCAAAATAACCTGTGGAAACCCATGATAAAAGGCGAGCTGCAGGGCGACGTTGGTAACCGTGGCTCCTTCCCATACCCGGCGTGTCATGTCATATGCAAACCGTGGACCCGTATAGGTCGTGTAAAGGAAAACCAGGTCATCCGGGAAGGCGCTGAAAGTGACGGTTGGAGTGCCAGGAGATGAACTTGGGGATCGGCAAAGCCGCGATCTCCTGCGCGCATTGTTCGATGACCAGATCATTGATGGAAACAAAGTAAGTGGTGTTAAAACCCAATTCCGGGAACAACAAATATATGCGATTCATTCCAAAGGTGAATTCGTCTTTGAGTTTGGTCAGGTCGGTTTGTTTCAGGCTTGGGCCGTTCCCGATAATAAAGCAGCGCTGTCCCCTTATGAATGTCCTGCATGGCGCGCATGCGGCTGCGGCTTGCGCGCCGCCAGGGATGCAAATAAGCATCCGGTACCTGCGGCAGGCGCCTGAAGGCATCATAGGGACTCTTGAGGAAATTCAAAGCCGGTGAAGGGGAGAAGCGCTTGATGGCTTGCTTCATTCGGTGCTCAATCTGGCCGTTGCGCCCCCATCGATCACCAAGGCCTGGCCGGTCATGAAGGAAGATTGCTCATTATCGGCCAGGAAATAAATGGCGTGAGCGATTTCCTGCGGCGTTCCCACGCGGCCATTGACCGTCTTGCGGGCCAGGTTATCGAGCCGCTCCTGCATATCGCCGTGACCGACGTGGCCGCGGCCCAGGCCGGCGCGCAGCATGGGCGTATCCACGGCTCCCGGCAGGACGGCATTGACCCGGATGTTATCCGGCGCAAATTCAATCGCCAGGGCACGGGTCAGCGCCAGAAGCCCGCCTTTGGAGGCGGCGTAGGCTGAGATATTGACCGAGGTCTGGATGGCGTGGACCGAAGAAACATTGACCATCGCGCCGCCGTGCACCTTGAGCAGGGGATGGGCCAATTTGGCGCCCAGGAATACCGAGCGCAAGTTGGAAGCCATGACCGCATCCCATTCTTCGACGGTGGTGTCCACCAGGGGTTTTGCGATTTGCATGAGCCGCATTGTTGACCAGCGCGTCAAGGTTATCGGTGAAGGCATGGGCCTTTTCGAAAATGGCATGCATCTCCTCGGGCAGGGAGATATCGGATCGGATGAAGAGTCCGCTTTTTGGGAAACCCTTCGCCGAAATCGGCGCGATCCACGCCGATCACCCGCCAACCTTTTTCAGCGAAGTGTGCAACCGTGGCGCGGCCGATACCGCCTGCCGCGCCGGTGATGAGCATTGTATGATTCATAGGTTTATTTCTTTTTACCCGAAGGACAATGAAACTGCGGAAGGATCGAATCCATTCCCATTCTTCGCGGTTCCGGCTTATCTTCTCCGTCCATCTACGTGCTTTCCGCACTCAGCTCAAATTCTGAATATGGAAAATCAATCCCCAGCCCATCCAACAAATTCCTGATGGTATTCCAATGGACGCGATCCCAGGCCGTGGGGCTGGAATTGGAATTATGCGGCGCCAGCATCACATTGTCCATCTTCAAAAGCGGGCTGTCCTGTGGAAGCGGCTCGAACTCGAAGACATCCAGGGCGGCTCCGGCGAGGCGCCCGGCCTGCAGCGCCTCGATCAGGGCTTTCTCGTCCACAATGGGGCCGCGCGAAGTATTGATCAGGACGGCTTCCGGTTTCACGCCGGCCAGCGTCTCTGCTATTGATCAGGTGCTGGGAGGTGGGTTGAGATCGCAGTTGATCGAGATGAAGTCGGAATTGGCAAGCAGGGCGGGCAGCCCGGTCATTTCGATGCCGGTTTCGGCTGATGAAGACATGATCGATCTCGATGATGTCGTTGCCGAGGACCTGCATGCCAAAGGCACGCGCACGCCGGGTAACCGCCTTGCCGATATTGCCCACCCCGATCACGCCGAGCGTGCATTCACTTAACGCGCGGCTGGCAAGTTTCTCCCATTTGCCGGCTTTCATATCCATGTCCATCCAGGGCTGGCGGCGGGCAAAGGCCAGAATGTAACCCATGATGGTATCCGCCACCGGAGTGGTAAAGGCATTCGGGGTGCGCGCCACTTTGATGCCCAGCCGTGATGGCGGCCGCGCTGTCGATCGAATCGATGCCTGTGCCCCATTTCGATATGATCTTCAGACGCGGCGAGCAGGCCTCCAGCACGCGGGCGGTGTAGCGGTCATCGCCGCAGATCGCGCCGTCGAACTGGCCGGCATATTTCATCAGGTCCTGCCTCCTCCATGCGTTCCTGAACATCAGGCACGATCAAACGGATGCCGGCTCTGGCGAAGACCGGCTTGAAGCGGTCCAGAACGGGGATCATATACGGGGCGGTAAGAAGAAGTGTGGGCATTAGTTTGCCTGGCAAAGTAATTGATTGACCTGATCGAAGTTGTAGGGCGGCGGATAGACCGCCCCCCTTTGCAATTGCAGGCATAAAAAGGAACGGGCTTTATCGCTGGCGCGGATGATGGAGGCTGCATGACGGGCATCCTGCTCACGGCCCAGGGTAACATAAGCCTCCAGGGCAGGCATCCACTCCGAGACATCCTCGGGGGTCAGCCCTTTTTCAGAGCCTCATCTGCCAGACGCGCGACCTGCTCCCAGTTTCCCTGCTGGCGGGCCAGATCCATTTTCTGATAATAGAAACACCACTCCCTGGGATGTTCCCCGCTTAAAAAGGCCGGCAGGGTTACCGGGCTGGCCGAGGTATCCATCTGGTTGATCTGGGAGTAGGGTGCAACGTCCGCCACCAGCGAGTTGTCCAGCAGGCCCGGAAGCTCCACCTTGCGCCCATCCAGCACATGCAAACAGGATTGCGGGCTCGGATAGACCGCAATCAATGTGTTCTTATAATTGTCAGGCACCAGGACGCTGCGATCATAATGTTCGCGGTTCTTCTGCAGCTGAATATTGGCTGCCGTATCTGAATTGAGCACGTCCCCGCCCAATTGAATGCCCTGGCCGGGATAATACACCATATTGGCAGGACCGTAGATCTCATAACCTTCTTCGTATCCGGCAAAGGGAGGAATGGCAAATAACATCGTTCCCGGGCGCAGGCTCGGGCGCGCGCCAGACCATTTGCTGCCACAGGTCGCGCTGCCAGCTCCAGAAATCGCGGTACCAGGCGGCGCTGAAATAATGGACGATCACGCTCATGCCGATCAGGGCAAGCAGCAGACCCTTACGGTAGGGTTCCTGGAAAAAATGGAAGATAAATCCCGCCGATCACCATCGCCACGCCCAGGGAGGCGTAAATGTGTGTAACGATCCCATTGATCCGAAAACAGGACATTGCGTCCGGCCACATCGATCGGCATCAGGGCAAAGACGACGATGAATAAGACCCAGCCAGATCAGATGATGGACCGGATTGGAACGCGGGTCGCTGTCCTGAAGCGCTGGTTTGCCTGATAAGCCAGCCGGAAAACCAGAAAATGCATGCGACCACCAGCAAGGCAATACCGGCGGCGATGGCCAGGTCGCGATAATTGCTGGTCGCAACGAACTGATAAAAAGGAACCACCCATGCAAATACCGTGGTCTCGAGAATATCCTTCAACGTCTCGATAATGACCGAGATCACGGAGTGCACCGGCAGCGCACCATATTTGCCGAGCAATACCCCCAGGTTGGTGGCTCGCCGCGTGCTCTGAAAGAAAAAAAGCCGCCAGACCAGGAATGCCACGCCAAGGAAAAGATAGAGTAAATCGGCCTTCAGCGTCCGAAGCATGGCGAGCTTTGAAGCCCGGGTGATCTCTCCGCCAAATGACATACCATATCAAGCGCAAAACGCGCAGCTTCCAATCCGATGGCTGACTCAAAAATGCCAAGATAAAACAATGCCAACAAGCCTGCCAGGGCCGAAAGCACAACCTTGACCCAGAGCCGCGTAGGCGTGCGCTCGGAATTGCAGGACCTTGATCGTAAGCGCGATCGAAATCAATGCGGCCGCGCTGGCGAGCAAATCGCTGATATAGACGCCCGCATTCGGCTGTACCGTGTAACCGGGATAAACAGAGAATAATAAAGCGACTGCAAGGGTCTCCATCTGCCAGTCGGGCCAGAGCAGACGAAGCAGCCAGAATAATGCCAGATTGCCTGCAAGCCGGATCAACAAGGTGACCAGCTGCCAGGCCAAGCGGAGACAGGCCAAGCAGTTGATATCCGATGGCATACAGATAACCGACCAAGGGGCGATCGATCTGGAACAAGGCCACTGATCCCCGCCGAACCCTGGGATTGGGCTGTCGAAAATAGATACCAGTCATCCCGGTAAAATCCCAACTGCGGGATCAGAACGCCATATGTCAACAGAGTGACGAGGGTGATGAGGCCGATGGCCAGCCAGGTTTCCGACCCTTTTTTCATTCCGATGTCTCCGACGAGCGCTCTCTTCCTGCTCATCAGGAACTCGCAGACGGCAAAGTCCAATTCTTCGTCGATATCCCAGGCTTCATCCGCATCGATCTCGAACATGAAAGGATGTGCGCCGATGCGGTGATTCCGCTTCAGCAGGTTTTCCCGGGTAAAAAGATACAGGCATGAATTCTCCTCATAGACGGGCGGCAGGTCCTGAGTCTGAATCAGGACGGCAGGGTCGTGATTGAGGGCATGTCCGAATTGGTCATAAAGCCGGGTCTGCAAACGTGTCACAGAGAAAAGAGAATCACAGGCGGGATAGTTGGCGAAGAAAGTTTGAATGGCGCGCGACAACAGTTTCAGGCCGGAGCAGCGGATTGGTGCTGTGCGTTTGCAAATAGAAATCGGCCTTGACCTGGGACGTGTCGTGCTTGAGGATCTCGTTCATGGCGATATTCGTCGGCGCGCAGGTTCTCCGGGCGGTTGATGATCTTTACCTGCTGGGAAGTTCCGGCGAAGGCTCTCCATCACCGGCTCGGAGTCGGTATCTACGACCACCTTGCCGATCTCCGGGATCACTCAGCAGGGTCTCGATGATGTAATGGAATAACGGTTTGCCCGCCAGTGGGCGGTAATTCTTGCCAGGCACGCGCTGGCTGTGGTGACGCATAGGGACGAGGGCGGCGATCTTGTGGCATAAAATCCTGACTGATCGGTTTATTTTCCGGGTGGCATCAGTGATTCTATCTGATAAATGCTTTGATTCTTTGTCTTTAGAGATTTACCCTAGTATTTAAGGAGTTAAATTGGAAGTGTGGATGGATTGGATCGAGTAAATGACTCTGGACGTCCTTTTATAAAGATCTCGGCGGCGCAGCCAGTAATTACGGAATTATTTGGAACGTCCAGCGCATCAGCGGGTCCGATAAACAGATGAGGCCGTCCTCTTGCCATGTCCTCCTCAGGAAAAAGCCTGGCGGCTGTATCCGTGGCGTACGAGATAATTTCATTGTATACCATCACATCCGAGGAGTCATTCGAACCTCGATTTGCCTTAAAATTACTGAGACAAACCCTGGGCACTCCGCCGCAAGAAGCAGGACCATCCGGGATTAAATCGATAAAGGATCCTGCATTCATTTTCGCCGCGTAAGGGGTATATCCAGATGTGCAAGTTGGCGCAGCAAATGCCGGCTTGGGCGCCAGATACAAAATAAAAACAGGCACGCAGACGGTCAGGATCGCCAGGATTGATCGAGAGCCCAACGGCCGGTCCTATCAAAGCTGGGTGGATTCCGCCCCCCACTTGTCCTGAAAATATCCCGGCTAAGGCAACAGCCGGAAATGCAAAGAAGAAGGGCGTCGTGCTGGCATAGATCCGGACCCCGCCATCTATCGGCGGAAGGAAAGGGATGGACAAAAAAATACCCGTAAAGGCAGCTATCAGGAGAGAAAACTCTGGCAAAGCGATTTTTTTCGCCGACCTAAATAATCCCAAGAACAGCAGCACTGTCCCAACGACCCACAGCAAAGTATCCCATGGAAAAATCCGGTTGCTTATGCTGAAACTCAGGATGCCGGTCGGGGGCAAAAAGAAATCCCGGTAGGCTTTTGCTGCGCCGATGAAAAAGCTGAGTGGGTGGGCCAGAAAAAATCTGTTCTGCCGCGCGGAAGATCAAAGTTGGGTTGCGAACCCCTAACTCTTCGAATGCCTTATGGTAGCCGGCCCCTCCTACGACCTGACCGTAGATTGTCCATGCAAAATTGGCAAAGGAATAACCCGGTTCAACCATAAGTTTGCTGAATAGAGTATTTACGACCAAGAATGTACCAAGGACTGTAAGCAGTGCTGCCCCGGCGTAGCGAAATGAGAAACGTTTTTGGCCCCTGAAAGCCCATCCGGCCCACAAGACCAACAATGGAAAAATAAAGAATGTCCCGGCTCGAACGCTAACGGCGATCATCAGGATGATCAGACCAAAAACCAGGTCACGTATGCGTTTGGTGTTTGCCGCAGTCCACAAAAGGACGAAGCCCAGACAGCCGAAGGCCAGGCCCAGGGTTTCGGTGTAGGCAGTTCCCAATAGCGGCTGGACATAAAAATAGATCAGGGACACATAAATTGCGGAAGCCGCCGGGCCCAGCAGATTCCGTAGAAGAAAAGCGGAAAGACTAATGCAGATTCCCGCAATCCCCACCTGGATCGCCACTGCCCATTGAAAATTTTGGCCGGTTATCGCCAACAAAGCCGCGAGAAACCCCGGATACAGGGGCCGATATGCGGCCCCTTCATTGATATTGGTGATTAAATTCCGGTTTAATAATAATTTGGCGCCGATGTAATAATCAAATCCATCTCGAAAGGGCAGAAGCCCGCCGATGATCTTGTCGTTTGAATAACCTGAGCTCCAAAGATATGAAAGAGTCAGCCCAACAGCAGCATAGTGAGACCAGCACTCGCCAGCCAGCTATATAGCCCTGGAAGTCTGAAATTGAAGAAATACAGTACCAGGATTAGAAGAAAAAAGGCAAAAGAATTCGGCCGAGATATCCGGCTGAACTCATAATTTAATTTTAATGAGAAGGGTGGACAGAAAAAGGAGTACTGGAATTACGAAAGAGACAGTACCAGTAATATAATAAGATAAATGGGTATTCTTAAGCGGGTTATATTTATACATGACCTTTATTGCGCAATCATAACATAACGATGCTCGATCCTTTTTAAGGTAAATCGGCCTGTGGCATTTCCTAATTTAATGAGTGAGGAGAAACAGGCAAGCCATAGCGCAGCTTTTTTTCAGCGTGAGATAGCCGGCAGGCCCGACAGTGAAAATCAAAGGACAAGAAGCAAACCAGAAAGATGAGGAGCGGGACGCTTCGACCGTAAAGCGCTGGATCCATGCAATTCCATAATTGCAGCTCGCTCAATTCTTCAACGTTTCTTCAGCGGCCCTTTCGTTCAGCCAGGACGGGAGTAGTCGGCGATCTCCTCCCAGCCTTTTTCGCCAATGCCAAAGTGATCGCGGCCCTCAAACTGCTTGAAATCTGTCAGCGAGGGAGACGCTTTATATTTGTTGTAATTGGTCTTGTTAAGGGATGCAGGAACAATATTATCCTTCTCTCCGGCGGTGATCAACAGCGGCGGATGCGGCTTCTTGAAATCCACTTTGGCGACGGAGGTCAGGGATTGGGTTGGGATGCCGCGCGATTCGGGGACAACGTAACGGTCATAAGCGGCTCTTTGTTCGGCAAAGGGCAGCGTGTTCACGAAGGCATACTGGAATCGCTCGAACGACATCATATCAGGCTGCGTGACGGGCACCAGTGGATTGATAACGGGAAAGTTCGCTTTCAAGAACGAGAACGCCGTGCTGAATACTCCCATGGGTGGCGCAGGGTCAATGGCAACGCCCGCCACGGCCAGGTCGCGTTGGAGCAGGAGTTGTACAACCAGCCCGCCCATGGAATGACCGATAAGGGCAGGCTTTTCGCCCGATGATTTGATGGCGGTTGCCATGCTCTCGACGACATCGCGTAATTTCAATTTGCCGAGCTGAGGGTCGGGCTGATCTTTGCGCTGCTGGTCGATGGGCTTATCCCGCCCCGGCCAGGCGGGCGCCAGGCAGCGATAGCCCTTTGCCTGGTAACGCTCGACCCAGTGCTCCCAGCAAAGGGGAGTCATGAACATGCCGTGGATGAAGACGATGGTTTTGGTTTTCATGCCTGCGCTCCTGATACCAATAAGATGTGGACCTTTCAAACAAAATGGGTAATGGCTTTTGCTTTTGATTATACCGGGATGATCCTGCCCGTGATTCAGATACAGGGAACGCGCTCTTTGATATAACCCTGTATCAATCCATGTTGACCAGCTTTTTCCAAAGCCCATCTCTCTCGCCCGGAACGAAGGGATTATAGATCCCCAGCCGGTTGGCGATGCCGGTGTATCTCTCTTTCAACGCCCGGGCCAAACTTGCTTCGTCGGTCACCAGGCAGAACTCGTTCAGCATTCGGTCGGTGATCAGCATCGGCATCTTATCCCACTCACCGCGCGCGGCGTAGGCCGACAGCTTTTCCGCGGTATCGCCCCAGCCATGAAGATCCATAACCGGACGATAGGAAGGGGTGGATGCATAAAATGCGATCTGGCTGCGGGCAACGTTCTCTTCTTCGGGGCTCGTCGCCACAAAGGCTGTGACTGAAACGGCGATATCCTTCAGCTCTCTGCCTGTTTTCTTCGCCCCTTCTTCTATGGCAGGGAGGATCGCCTCCTGCAAATATTTCACGCTGTGGAAGGGATGAACGTGGAAACCGTCGCACAATTCCCCGGCCAGCTTAGCCAGGCCCTTGTTCACGCCGGCAATATAAATTGGGATCAGAGATCCCGCCGGCATCCGCTCTTGCAGCCTGTCGCCGCTCACTTGCTTGCAGGGTCGAAGGCAGCGGACCCGGGTTGAAAAAAGGCGACATCAATGTCAGCTTGTAATGATCGCTGCGGAAATTAAGCTTTGTGCCGTTTTGCCAGCAATCCCACAAGGCACGGATGCCAAGGACCTGATCCCGCAGTTTACCGGTTACAGAATCGGGCCAGGGCATTCCGAAGCGCCGTTCGATGTGCGCTCTGACTTGCGTGCCGAGTCCCAATATAAAGCGCCCGCCGGATTGCGCAGCCAGATCCCAGGCGGTATAAGCCAGCGTTGCGGGGGAGCGCGCAAACGAGACCGCGATCGCCGTTCCGAATTGCACGTCTTTGGTGTGCTCGGCAATCAGTGCGCAAGGAAGAAAAGGGTCGTGTTGGGTTTCGGAGGTCCACAAAGCGTCGAAGCCCATCGCTTCTGCAGCGCGGGCGAGCGTGGGAATGTCATTAAGAGCGGCAGGAGGCAAGGATGCATCGAATTTCATGATCGGGAAGAAAGCAGCTAGAGGCGATAGAACAGCCCGTTAGAAATGATTCTCGTTAGTCGCTCAGGAGATAAGCCAGCACCCACTGGGTAGTTGCGACCAATGCGTCTGTATGGGTGCGCTCATAGTTGTGCGAGGCATCGATTCCGGGGCCGATCAAAGCCACCGCCACATCCCCGCCGGCGCGCCAAAAGCCTCCCCGTCCGAGCCGTAATTCGGATAAGTGTCGGTTCTATAACTGATGCCGTTGGCTTCCGCCAACTCACGCAGCTTGTTGCTCAAGCCGTGATGATACGGCCCGCCGCTGTCCTTGAGACAAATTGAGGCGTGGAACTCGTCCGACTCCTGGCCGACACCCACCGCGGCCATGTCCACTGTGAGCAACTCCTCGACCTCGGGCGGAATGCCGGCAGCGGCGCCATGCCCCACTTCTTCATAATTGCTGATGTGGAAGTACACGGTGTGGGCCGGAACCTGGCCCGAATCGGCCAGGGCCTTGATGGCAGCCAGGATAATGGCAACACAGGCCTTGTCGTCCAGGTGGCGCGAGCGGATGAATCCATTGGTCAGCTCGACGCGCGGGTCGAAAGCCACGAAGTCGCCGACATTTATGCCCAGCATATGGGATCCTTGGACAGAGGAGGTCGGCGCATCGAGCCTGATCTCCATGTGCTCTTCGTCGCGTTTGGTCTCAGAAGCTTTTGGCCCATAGACATGTCCAGAGGCCGTGTCTACCAGCAGTGAGCCTCGTATTTTCTCGCCTTTGGAGGTGAAGACCCAGCAGCCTTCCGTCTCGACGGCGTTGAGCAGCAGCCCGCCGATACGTGTGATCGCCAGGCGGCCATTGGACTTGAGCTCTTTGACCATCGCGCCGAGCGTATCCACATGGGCAGTCAGGGCGCGCGGGGATGCTATCCGATTTGCCCGCCCATTTTGCGACCAGCGCGCCTTTACGGGTGCGGGTCGTTTCGAGTTGTTTGAAAGTGGAGAATTCCTTTTCGACCAGGGCAACGGCCTGCTCTGCAAAACCTGTGGGAGAGGGGGTATTAAGGAGTTTTACCAGGAAGTCGATCAGATAATCGGTGTCAATCTGTGGAAGCGCCATGGGTTTCTCTGCTCCTTATATTGATTCTCGTCACTTGCAGGCATGATTTGCAGATAGGACAAGGAAGTCCCGGTCAGGTCATTATGAAGCGCCAGGCAGCCCTTCGAATTGGGAAATCTTTTCCCGCCACATCTGTGGGACGGGAATCGTTCGATGCTCGTGATAATCGTAGGCTACCAGGATCAGCGTGCCGTCGGCATAAAGCCCTTCGGTGGTTTCGTCCACTATGCACTGTTCAACGGTCAGGGATTTGCTCCCGATCTTCGCCGTCCGCACGCCGGCCTTAACGGATTTGCCCCAATATACGGGTGCGTGATAGCGAATGTGAATATCGGCAATAATGACGCCGATGTCAATGAAGGCCTGCTCCATACTGAAAAGCCCAAGCTGGACGAGGTAATAACCGCGCGCCTGCTCAAAATAGGTGAGGTATTTGGCGTTGTTGAGATGCCCCTGCGGATCGAGGTCGCCATAACGGACTTCGATCGGATGAAAGAATTTATATTCCGACATAAGGCGATTATACCGTTACAGGTTTTATTAACTAAGGTCCTATTGGATGTTATGGATGAGACCTAATCATTTTGTATCCATTGACAACTCTGTTGCTGGTTCTACCAAAGAATGCACATAGACGGGTCCTTCCCACCCATGTGCATATTCCTTTTTTGGGGATACTTCATGCTGGGATCTTGAACAGTACAAGATCTCAAAAGCCAAGAATTACGACTTTGTTTGTGCGCTCTGCCCTGAAAATGGCTGCGCTGAGGCAGGCTTGAGTTCCGTCCCTCACAAGCGCGGTATAATCGCCCGTGCGATGGCCAGACGCAAAGCGCCGGAAGATTTATCTGTTGAAGAATTGCGCCGCTTGTTGATCCAAAAGCGGCGCGGTGCACGAGTTGAGCGGTTGGAACATTTCCGCCGGACCGGGCGTGTGGTGGGGATGCCGTCCGAACAGCGGGAAGATATGAGCTCCGGCCCAGTGGTAGACACGGCCGAAACCCCGCCGGACCTGCCTCCGTCCCCGGTAAGCAGGCGCCGCCGCGTGATGGATGGCATCCTGCTGGGAGTGGAAGTGCTTGCGGTCCTGGGTCTGGTCGGTGTTCTGCTGAGCGGCCTGGGCATGATGCGCGACTTGAATAACGAAGTTGCGGCCGCGCTTAAGCCCGCCACGGAAGTACCCACGCCGTTGGTAATGGCCGTTGTTCTCCCATCAGGGCATACACCTCCGGATGCACAGGGCAACACTCGCCCAAACGATGCGGAAATTCCGGAGCACCTGCGCCCGATGATGCAATCGCTGGCAAACCTGCCTGTGCCAACGCCCGGCATCCAGCAGGCCATCCGCATCGAGATACCGGCGATCAAGATCGATGCGCCGGTGGTCCAGGGTGACGGCTGGGAAGAATTGAAAAAGGGTGTGGCGCAGCACATCGGCTCCGCGGACCCGGGCGAATCGGGCAATGTCGTGCTCTCTGCGCACGATGATGTTTACGGCGAGTTGTTCCGCAATTTGGACAAGCTGCAGGCCGGCGATTCAGGTGATGATATATACGCAACAGCGGCAGTACATGTACGTCGTCGACCGCACCGAGATCGTGGAACCGACCGCAGTGGAGGTGATGGCCTCCACGGGCGCGCCGACCGTGACTTTGATCTCGTGTTATCCGTACCTTGTGGATAAGCAGCGCATTGTAGTTTTTGCGCGGCTACAGAATTAATGGAATTATTGCGAGTTTTCAGCATTGATACGGTCTCCTCAATGAAGAGATCGCCGCTCTAATCCACTCGCATTAAATAGATGCAGTAAATCACGATTTCGAGGAATATCCGATTTTTGGGATGTGCACCGCCCGGCGCACATCCCAAAAATCGGAACCCGCCTCACTAGTCTGTGATTTACTCAAACCAAGGAGATGGTTATATGCCCAAGAAAAGTAGACGACAGGTGAGCCGGTCCGCAGCTTTCATGCCGGCGGCGCCGCGCACGACGGAGTTCAACCCCGATTACACTCACATCAAGCAGGACCTCGGCCGGATAGGAATGCTGGCCGGCGCGTTCTTTGTGATCCTGGTGGTACTCTCGTTCTTCCTCCGCTAAAACAGGGAGCGGTAAATCGAGAAGCGGGATCCCGGAATGATGCATCGAAAACAGGTCCCATGTAATGCGTAATTCGTGAATTGCGGTTACGCATTATTTTTTTGAATTGTATCTTTTATGTCTTCCGAACTTTATGAATTAACACTTACCACTCTCACCTATGGCGGCGACGCATTGGGCCGGCTGGATGACCCGCTGAAAGGGACAACCGGCGTGCGGTCTTTGTGCCGTTTGGGCTGCCGGGGGAGCGCGTGCGCGTCAGCTTAACCGATGAGAAGCGCGGCTTTGCGCGTGGCGAATTGGTGGAAGTGCTGGAGGCGTCTCCCGACAGAGTACACCCGCGCTGCAAGCATTTCTTTACGCCTCTCGCCCTGAAGCCTCTCCGGACTCAACAGGGAACGGCTGCAGGCGGGAGAGCGGAAGCTTGCGGCGGCTGCCAATATCAGCATATGTCTTATTCGGCGCAGCTCAGGGCCAAGGCCGAGATCCTGCGCGACCAATTACAGCGCATCGGACGGATCGAGAATCCGCTGGTCAATGCCACGGTCCCATGCCCCGAACCGTGGAACTATCGCAACCACGTACAGTTCCATTTGACAAGGATGGGCCAATTGGGGTACGTACGCGCCTCGCCCGGGGCCAGTGAGTCGGGGAGCGTGCTCGCCATCCAGGAATGTCATTTGCCCGAGCCGGCCATTAATTCCCTGTGGCCTCATCTTGAATTTGAACCGGATACCGGCATTGGGCGCGTGTCCCTGCGCGCGGGAACCGACGGTGAATTGATGCTGGTCCTGGATTCGGGCTCACCGGATACGCCCGAACTGGAAATCGAAGCGGGGATCTCCGTGGTGCATACCTTCGAGGAGAGCAGCGTAGTCATTGCCGGTGAAGACTTCATCACCATGCGTGTTTCGGAACGCGATTTTCACGTCTCCGCCTCCTCTTTCTTTCAGGTGAATACGGTCATGGCAGAAAAGGTCGTCCGTCATCTGCTTGCCAAACTGCCGATCACCCCGGACACCAACCTGCTGGATGTCTACTGCGGAGTCGGGTTGTTCAGCGCCTTCCTCGCGCCGGGCTGCAAGCGGGTGGTCGGTGTTGAATTGTCGCCCTCTGCCTGCGACGACTATATCCTTAACCTCGATGAATTCGACAATGTAGACCTTTACGAAGGCCGGGCCGAGGATGTGATCCTGCATCTCGACGTTGCGCCGGACATTGTGCTGGTGGACCCGCCGCGAGCGGGACTCGAACGCGGCGCCGTGGACGGCATCCTGCGCCTGAACCCGCGTACCGTGGCGTATGTTTCCTGCGACCCATCCACGCTGGCGCGCGACGCCGGGCGGCTGATCAGCGGCGGCTTCCGGCTGGTGGAAGTCACACCCTTCGATCTCTTCCCGCAAACCTATCATATCGAGAGCGTCAGTATATTTGAAAAAAAATGAAGCCGCGTTTGCTCCCGCTTGGCGATTCGGCTTTGCTCGTCCAATTTGGGGATGAAATCGATCCCGCGAGTCAATCAACGCGTCCACGAGCTGGATGCGTTTTTGCACCTGGATCAGCCCGCGGGCGTGATCGAAACCGTCCCGGCGTATGCGACGCTGCTCCTTTATTACGATCCGCTTATCCTGACGTACTCAGCGGCCTCAGACTGGGTGAACGGGCAAATGGACCGGGTTAAGACCGCAGCTTCACGCAAGCCGCGCCGCATCGAGGTCCCGGTGCGATATGGCGGCGAGCATGGCCCCGACCTGGAATTCGTGGCCTCCCATCACCATCTCAGTGTGCAGGATGTGCTGCGCATCCATACCGGCCGCGAATACATCGTTTACATGATGGGCTTCACGCCGGGCTTCCCCTATATGGGAAAACTAGACGATTCGATTACCACGCCGCGACTCGAAACGCCGCGCACGCGTGTGGCGGCAGGGTCGGTGGGCATTGCGGGCGCGCAGACGGGCATTTACCCGATCGATTCGCCGGGAGGCTGGCGGCTGATCGGACGCACCGAACTGCAACTCTTCAACCCTGCTGCAAACCCGGCCTTTTTGTTTTCTCCCGGCGACACAGTGCAATTCGTTATCGAGGCGCTGGATGCTTGAGGTCAGGGAAGTCAGCGGGATCGCAACGGTGCAGGATGGAGGGCGGACCGGCTGGCGGCGCTTTGGCGTGCCGTCCTCCGGGCCGATGGACGTCTTCGCTTTTCGAGCCGCGAACATGCTGGCCGGCAATCAGTCCGGATGCAGCGGCGCTCGAGATCGGAGGCGGGGATATCGTTCTGCGCGCCGTGTACGATTGCGTGATCGCGGTGGCAGGAGCCGGGCACACCTTTTCGGTTTCCGTATGGGATTTTTCACCCTGGAGCTCCTGCCTGGTGCGGAGCGGCTGGACCGTACGGATAAGCCAGTCCGGTTTCGGCATGTGGTCGTATCTGGCGCTGGCGGGCGGAATTGAAGTGCGGCCTGTTTTGGGTTCGCGTTCGACTTACCTGCGCGGGCACTTTGGCGGTTTTGACGGAAGGCTGCTGCAAGCCGGCGATATCCTGCGGCGAGGAAGGTTACGGCCTGCGCTCATGGAACGGGCGGCGTGTACGCTGGCCGAAGAAGCGCGCCCGGTTTATCACGCCTCGCCCACAGTTGAGGTCATCCCCGGGCCGCAGGCGGAGCGTTTCGGACCTGAATGCATGCAGACCTTTTTATCCAATCCCTATAAAGTGAGCCATTCCTCCGACCGGATGGGATATCGCTTCGAAGGCCCGCGGCTGTCCCTGCCCGGCGGCGCGGACTTAACCTCGGAAGGCCTGGTGGCCGGCGCAGTCCAGGTGCCGGCGGACGGACTGCCGATCGTGATGATGGCCGATTGTGCAACGGCAGGCGGCTATCCCAAGATCGCGTCGGTGATCAGCGCGGACCTGCCGCTGCTGGCGCAATGCACGCCCGGCAGGGATGAGGTGCGTTTTCGCAGCACCACCATCGAGGCGGCGCAGGAGAAATATCGCTGCAAAATGAACATGTTAAAAATGGGGATCGTGAGGGCGGAAGATGAATTTGGTTTTGTAGCTGCCGGGGGATAAATCCCCCGCCTCAGACCGTGGAAGCCCTTCGGGCTAAAATCATCGTGCGATTTGAAGATGAAAGATCCGGACAGAAAGACTAACAATGAAAATTGATCTTAACTGCGACATGGGCGAAAGCTTTGGACGCTATCCGCTGGGAAGCGATGCGGCAGTGATGCCGTTCATTTCCTCCGCCAATATAGCCTGCGGACTGCATGCCGGTGACCCCATCGTAATGCGGTCCACTATTCGGCTTGCCCGGCAGCACGGTGTTGGGATCGGAGCGCACCCCGGCTGGCCCGACCTGCAGGGCTTCGGACGGCGTGAGATGAACCTGACACCCGACGAGGTCGAAGCCTTTGTGCTGTACCAGATCGGTGCGCTGGCCGCGTTTGCCAAAGCGGAGAGTGTGGATCTTCGGCACGTAAAAGCGCATGGCGCCCTCTACAACCAGGCGGCTAAAGACCCTGCGTTGGCGGCTGCCATCGCCCGCGCGGTCAAAAGCTTTGACAAGGACCTGATCCTGGTGGGGTTGGCCGGTTCTGTGATCGTCGCGGCAGGCATGGAGCTGGGTTTGAGGGTCGCCAATGAGGCCTTCCCTGACCGCCGCTATAACCCGGATGGCACGCTTGCCTCACGGAAGGAGCCGGGCGCCATCCTGGAATCACCAGAGGAAGTCGCTGCTCATGCCGTGACTCTCGCCCAAGCAGGCATAGACTTTGGCGGCAAGCGCGTGCAAGTGGATACTCTATGTCTTCACGGCGATAACATCCACGCTGCAGAGAATGCAAAGATGGTCCGCGAGGCGCTGGCTAAAAGTGGGATTGAAGTTAAGGCGCTATGACAAGTTCGGCCCGACCACTCGAACAGAATTATCAGGCCCTATTTTTTAGGGCTTTTCTTTTTAGCACTGGTCTTTTTCACCGGAATTGGCGCTATCTTCCGGCGTCGCCTAACCAGCACTAACGCTACCAGACCGATAATAACGATCGCAGCTGCCAGCCCGCCGACGAGCCAGGGATTCAATTGCAGGCCCGGGTTAACGGGTTCGCTGAGATAGGGCAGGGTGGCTGACCTTGCGATCTGTTCGAAGACCGGAGAGCGCTGGTCGAACTCATTAGCCGGGGTTGTAAACGAGATCTGCCATATCGCGCCCCCGTTCTTTATTGCATACACCACCTGCTTGATATCACCGGATTCGATGGTATTGATCTCCACGATGATCCTGCCGGTCGGATAACGGTTCGAGGGCAGCACTTCCTTCTTAAGGATTTGGAACAGGCTGGATTGGGCGGTTAAATTTTGTGCGACCAGGTCCAGGTAACCGCTGATATCAACCGGCTTTGATAACCTCTCATTGGCCACCAGCATGTAGGTTACATTCTCGGGTTTGCTGTCCGTATCAACGGCAACGATAAGAAAAGGTGTACCGCGCAGTTTGAGCGACTGGGGGATTTTGGCATAAGCGGGATTCTTCTGCGTCAGCTGCGGGACGATCGTATCTATAGTTTGATTTGTCGCACCCAAATAACTGCCCGGAAGCCAGATTTGAAACTTCGAGTTTTCCAGCATATGCCAACCGGGGACCGGGGTGATGGTCGGGACGGGTGTTGGCACGGCCGGTTTTGCCGGGGCGCAGCCAAAGAGCATGAGACACAAGAGACAAAGTAAATAATTTACTGGACGATTTGACATGGAGAGAGATCCTGTTCGTCGTATGTAATCAACCAATCATAACCTTGACTGCAAAATTCCGTAAAACATGGAATAGGCGAGAGGGCTGAATTAGCACTTTCGATGGACTTACTAATTCTTGCATTAAGAATCTCCCAAGATTTCTGTCATTAGTATACTGAGATGGGCACGGCAGATCGTCTGTCATTAGGTCCGTGAGACCGTCTCGCAACAAAGATCGCCGTGCCCGAATAAATTATAGCCCGAACAGTTGAAAGGTCGTTAGAGGCCGTATCCATGCTAATACGGGCACAAGGAGCGAACATGAAAAAGGCAGAGGAGATCTTTGTTGGATTGATGTATCAAAAGCCTGGTTGGACATTGCTGTACACGAAAGAGCAGAAACCTTTCGTGCGAGTAATGATGATGCCGGGATTGCCAGTCTGGTGAAGCGCTTGAAGAAGTTGAAGGCCAGCCTGATTGTTTTGGAACCCACCGGTGGTTTTGAAATGCTGGTGGTGGCAGAGTTTACCCGAGCCGGTTTGCCGGTTGCCGTGGTGAATGCAAACGGGTGAGAGACTTTGCCCGAGCGACGGGGCAGATCGCCAAGACGGACAAGCTGGATGCCAAAGTGTTGGCCCATTTTGCGGCTGCGGTACGGCCAGCCATCACGGAGCCTGCGCACGGAACAAGAAGAGCAGCTCACCGCCCTTTTGACCCGCCGTAGGCAGGTTATCGACATGCTCACCGTAGAAAAGAACCGCTTGGTGACCGTCCGAGCCAAAATGCGTTCAGATATTCAAGCCCACATTCAATGGCTTTCCAACAGTTTGAAAGAGCTGGACCAGGAGATTGAAGAATTTGTAAAAGGCCTGCCGGTTTGGAAAGAAAAGGATGCCTTGCTCCAAAGTGTGCCTGGCGTCGGGCCAGTTACCTCGGCCACTCTGCTTGGCATGTTGCCTGAACTAGGCCTCCTCAATCGCCAGGAGATCGCAGCTCTGGTGGGAGTAGCGCCTGTCAATAAAGACAGTGGCAAGAAGCGTGGTCGTCGCAGAGTGTATGGTGGCCGAGCCGATGTCAGAAGTGTTTTATACATGGCTGCTTTGTCTGCTAAAAAATTCAATCCTGTCATTCGGAAATTCTATGAAAGACTGATACAACAATGGCAAGGAAAAGAAGGTGGCGCTTACGGCTTGTATGCGAAAGTTGCTCGTGATTTTGAATGCCATGATGCGTTCTAATCAGCCTTGGAGAGCACAACCGGCGATATTGCTTCGCATGTGGAATTTCTTCGCCTAGCAATCTTGCACTTGCATGTTGTTTTGAGATTGCTTACTCTACGAGTACGATGTCGTCGCCCTGGGCACATACGTCCACAGGATACTTCTATGCGAGTGTTGTGCCCCTACAGGTTCACAATGATAACTTAACAACCAAATTTCTAAATCTTCAAATGGGGAACAACTAAGTATCATTTCCCAGGCTGGAGCAATTTTTGCAGGCCGGCAGTGCAGCCATATTGAAAGATCATATCCTGGCCGATGGGCGCGTTATTTTGATATAACCTGCCAGTCATATACTCCGGCTTTAAAGAGTAAGCCACCTGTATACCGCCCGCGGAGGAACCCTGCAGTGTCAGGATATACAACTGTCCCTGCGACTGACCTTCCGGGTTGAAGCTGACCGTCAGCCAGCCATCCTTTGGGATATCGGCATTCGTGAACGTCTGATTGACCACGTCCTTTTCCTGGGTGGGGGCCCGCAGGTTGAGCGTGGTCGTCCCGGAAGAGTCGCTGCCGGTGGAGTTCACCCAGACTCGCATTTCCTTCATCCCGTTACAGGCAGGCACGATTTCCTGGGTAAGCGTCATCGTGGACGAGACGGGTGGGGAGGAGCTGGCTTGAGGCGCCCAGTTCTTGTACTGCGGTTGGTAACACAGATCGAGGCGATAATACTGAGAGCCGCAGGTTACCTGGTAGGAAAGGACCAGCCCAACCACGTAGAGGGCGAAGCCTCCCAGCGCGAGGGATACGGGGACGAAAGATGGAATATTGATGCGGGCTGCAAAAGGCCAGGCAACCAGGGCAAGCAAAAGCAAAGGCATCACGGGCGTGAAGTAGCGTCCCTGGACACCCGCGACGAGCAGGCTTTTCACCGGGGTAAATGCAATATACAGCGAGGCGATCGTCAACAGGTAGCCCACTACGAACAATGCCACCAGGACGATGCGCGTCTTTTTGTCCGGCCCGGGATGAGCCTTATCCATAAAGAGACTCGCGAGCACGGCCAGCGGAAATAAAAGATAGGTGAGACCCGGCACCGGCCAGTAGTCATATCCATACACGCCCACCCAGCCCTGCAAATAAGCCAAAGTATTGGTCCACACGTCGAACGCAATGATCCGGATAAACACCAGAGGCGAGGAAAGGATGAACAAAAGCTGCTGGGTTGGGTCTGCGCCTTCCAGTGCGCGAGTGAAACGGGAATAGGCAAGCAGGTTCCAGCCGCCTACTTCGATGAGGAACAAGGCCAGGGAGAAGACCCCCAGTAAGACATAGCCGGACTTCATTTTGTATCTGGAGGGGGGGATCAATAAGAAAGGCAGCAAGGCAAGGAAAACCAGGTTGACCTTTGCGAGGAAGAGCAGGACGATGAGGCCCAGCAGCGCTGACCAGTGTCTCCAACCCAGCTCTTTCCTGCTTGCAATCGCGAGTGTGCAGCCGATAAATAAGAAACCGATGCCATTCGATATGGTGTCCGCGCTGATGGTGGAGGCCTGGAATAAAGCCATTGGGGCGGTGACGAGGATCGCCAGCAGCCATTTCCCGAAGGGGATGAAGCGGACGGCCAGCCAACCTAACAGTAAATAGCAAAGCAGACCGATGAGGCGGCAGGCATAATAAACGGTGAGAGCCGGGAGCCGCAGGGAGAGGCCAAGCAACCGGAGCGTGAGAGCCTGGGGTAATAAAAGCGCAGGGGAGTAGACGGAGCGCGTCTCGACGGTGGCATAGATGTAATCGTGCGAGTCCAGGCTCAGGCCGCCGTACTTGCTCCAGAACCCGGGCTGCACGGCCTGTACGATGGGGTCGCGGCGATAGGACAGCTCCCAGTAGATGGCAGGGAAGGGAAGCTGCGAAGCCAGCTTTTCGTTGGGGATGAAGTAGTAATGCGCCATCTCCCAGGCGCGGACGAAATGGGTCTCCTCGTCGTAGCCGGCACTGAGCGGGACATTGAGGATGGCCACTGCGCCAGCTATGAGCAGCACAAGGATGACGAATATTTCTGGAGCGGTGATGCTCTTAATGAATGAGACGAGGGTTGATTTCAATCAAAGTTTCCTGAGGAAATGACAAGTGATAACCGGAGATGAACGGAGATAACCAGAGATAAACGGAGATAAGAGATAAATGAAGAAAAAGAGCAAGAACAAGAGCAAGAGCAAGAATGAGAACTTGACAAGTGATGACCGGAGATAAACGAAGAAGCAAGAACAAGAACAAGAAGCAAGAACAAGAACAAGAACAAGAACAAGAACAAGAACAAGAACAAGAACAAGAACAAGAACAAGAACAAGAACAAGAACAAGAACAAGAACAAGAACAAGAACAAGAACAAGAACAAGAACAAGAACAAGAACAAGAACAAGAACTAAGGAAAAGATTAAGGCTTTGGCAGGCTCCAGGAGGGAGACGGATGCAGGCGGCAGACCTGGATCTTTGATTGCCCGAAATTGATGAGCAGGCAAGCGGGCAAACCGGTTGCCCGCATGTAGTTGAGCGCTTGCCCCATGTGCTCATCGGTTAGGGCGGAGACCGCCTTTAGCTCTATAAGCACAAGGTCTTCCACAAGCATATCGGCAAAGAACTCGCCCACGATAATACCATCGTAAAGGACCTTTAATGGATACTGCTGTACTACGTTCAACCCGGCCTTTTTCATTTCGTGGGCCAAAGCATTCTCGTAGACTTTCTCTACAAAGCCTGCGCCGAGAGTATTGCTCACTTGATAGGCACAACCGATAATTGTCTCGGTGACTTTATCCACCTCGGACCTAACCAAAGAGCCTTCGTTTATCTGACCCACACCGTTCATCTCTTATCTCCGATCATCTCTGTTCACACTTGCACCTGGCGCAAGTGCAGGTGTCCCCGATTGTCTTGGGTTAATTCTCTGCGAGGACGATCACTTTATCTTCGGCGGTGAAGGTGACCAGCTCTGATTTCTTCGGATTGGTATGCACGCCGTAGGATTTCGCGGCATCGTCCGATTGAGCCGCGAGGCGGTAACCGATGGCGGTCTCCGCTGCGGCGGCGGGCGGCCTCTGTCACCGTGTAAAAGTTGACGGGCTTGCCGATCTCGACGTAATCGCTGACCGGTTTGAGATAGATCTCCGAGCCTTCGGGGTCGAAAATGTCGGTGAAAACGGCGAACAGGTCGGCGTCCTCGGAAAGCTGCGACATCATCAGGCTGACGAGATGCTCGCTGACGATGAAGTCGTCCACGCCAGCCACCTCGGCCAGCTCGCGGTTGCGCAGGTCGAGCATTTCGCTGACGATGGAGAAGGGCGTCTCGTCGCGTTCGGCGATATCGCGCAGGTGCAGCAGGGTCACCAGCGTTTTGGCATCGGCTTCCTGAGGCTCGAGGCTGCCGTAGGCCAGCACGATCACGTGGTCGTAGTCGGTGATGTTGAGTTTTTCCAGCAGCGCGCGGTCGGTGGTCTCGCCTTCGAGCACGGTGATCTTCTGATTGGCGAGGCGGCCGCAGCTCTCGCGGATCTGTTTCTGCACGTTGAAGACATCCGAGAAAATCGTCGTCTGGGAACCTTTGGCAACGTAGTTGTCCAATTCGCAGATGATGGTGGCGCCGGAGCGGTTCCAGCCCAGGATCAGACATTTTTCCGGGGCCGGTTTGCGGGCGTTCCTGCTCGAGCGGATGGCGCTCTCATCCACGGGGACAGTCGCCAGGCCCGAAAGACGGATCGGTATCGTCGTCCGCGGAGAGAGCGAAGAGACGGTCGCCTGCGCGCAGGTCAGTCTCCATGGGCGGATTCATCAGGATGGCGCCGTCAGCGCGCTTCAATCCCATGACGGCCGAGTCTTCATAGACGAGGACGGAATCGCCATAGGTCTTGCCCAAGAGCGAAGCGGGCAGGTCGGTGAAATAAATTTCATCGCCGCTGAAATTCATCAGTTCGGTGTAGACGACGGAAAGCCCGGATTGACGCGAAGTCTGCGCCACAACACGCGCGATCAGGTCGTTGGTGAGAACCGGCTGGACCAGGTCCTTCTGGCCGACCATGCGAAGGACTTCAAGGTTCACAGGGTTGCGGATCTGGGTCACAACGTGATACGGCTCGGGGCGGCGGTTGGGATTGTTGGTGAGCGCAAGGACGGATTTGATCACATAGGTATCGGGGTCCTTGCCTTCGGGCAGCACGATGACCGAGCGCGCCGTATGCGGGCTGACCAGCTCGATATCGGAGGGGTCGATGGGGCTTCCCGAGCGGCAGACGACGCGGGTGTTCTTGAGATTGGGGGTACGCTCGCGGATGGCATCTTCCATCTCGACCTTGTCCTCATCGGCCAGGATGGCAATGACCGCGCCGCTCTTGCGGTTCTCGTTCGCCAGCACCAGCTCGGAGACGATGGTGAAGACCTGCGGCGACCAGCCCAGGATGACGGTATGGTCGTTCTCCAGCACGCGTGACCGGCCGCGGCGCAGAGCATCGACGCGGCCTTCGATCTCGTTGCTCAGGATGCCGATGAGGATGCTGACCATGAAGAGGCTGCCGATGGTGACCACGAACATCACGGCCAGGTACTGCATGGGGTTGCCGGCGTCCACGGGGTTGGGCGTGAGGGCCTGCGACATGATGTTCCAGAATACGTCGAACAGGTTGGAGCCTTCGGGGATGCCGTGCAGGAGCAGGACGGCGATGGTGCCCAGCGCGATAAGCAGCACGGTCGCGCCTGCCAGCCAGCCGATGAGCGCACCGGGGCCGCGTGAGAGCGTCTCTTCGAAAGCGTAACTCAGTCGTTCGCGCCAGCTGGGTTTGGATGAGGGCATTGTGACTCCAAGTGGGAAGAATGAAATGGATTATAGAGTCTATCTCAAGATACGCCAATGGAAAAGATGAAGATCAGGCAATTGGGGATCAGGTGATTAGGTATCAGGTAATCAGGTGATTAGGTATCAGGCAGTCAGGTATCAGGTAATCAGGGATGGGGAGAAATGGAAGGCACGCCGAGGTATTGGAGGTGAGACTGAGGTTTGGCTCAAAAAATTGCAGAGTTACGGCAGCGCGCGAGCGGTTCGAAATCAAGGTCGAATACTCTCTCCGACTGCGGAGGATAGGCTGACGAACGGCGAAGTCATAGTTAAAATCCGGTTCAATTCTGATTCAAATCCTCCCCGCGATTCCCGGTGGGTGAATTGCCTCTGAGAGAACGGAATGCCGAAGGGCTGTTCGCCTGCTTCGACGAGCAGGACGCTGAAGAACCAGTGCAGGACCCCCTGCACCTGCGGTCGTATCGTCGAAGTGGAATGGTCGGGCAATCGCCGACCACTTCGGTGGCTTGCAAAAAGACTGTCCCCTTAGCAAGAGCGGGACTTTGCTTCGCGAAGGCCGCCTTGCCCAAAAAATACCCGATTTACGGCAGTGCGCGCCGGGTTCGACTGTGGTTCGACCCCTCCTGGGGAGGCGGGATTTGTGATTTGGGATCGAGACGCGAGCTGACTATCACGGGCTATCAAGGTACGGTATGCGCCGAGGAGCAGGCCCAAACAGGGTTCTATGTTTTTGCAGAAGTACTTCTTTGTTTTCAGGTTCCACGTGTCTAGTTCCTGATGAAATGTAGGAGGAGAGTTAGGCTGAAATCATTAGTATTGGGCGGGTTTCAACCCCGCCCTGACTTACAGAGGGCGTGAAGAGTTATAACCATTAGTATCTACTGGTGGTGATATCGCTTCGCGTCACAGAGACCCCACCCCAACCCTCCCCTAAAGGGGAGGGAGAGAATTCCGAATTTTTGGATGTGGGCCGGAGAGCACCGCCCACATCCAAAAATTCGGAGATTTTGAAGAAGGTGTGAGTAGATACAACCATTATACAGAACAAATGTTCTAAATGCAAGTTAACGATTGTGCGTGAAGTATCATCTCGTATCAGGGTTCACAGAGTTTGAAAAAAAAAGGCAATAAGGGATTAGGTAATCAGGTGATTAGGCAATCAGGCGATTAGGGATCGGGTAACTGGGGTAATCGGGAATCGCAAATGCGAGAAGTTGGAACCATGATTTTTGTGATTGAATGATGACTATGAGGAGGATTCGGAAGTGGTGGGTAGGGAGACCTTACGGTCGAGACTCGGACGGGGATTCTTGATTGCAGATTGTAGATTTTAGATTGAGGATTGGGGAACCCCCTCCGAGCCTCCCCCAAATTCCAAAGAGCGGAATTTAGGGGAGGTGTGCACGGGCGAATATAATGGTAAAGCGGGGCCCTCGCCGAGCAAGTGCTTCGCGATCGCGAGAGAGAGCAATGCTCGGATAAGGAATGGCGACTGCAACGCGAATAACGCGTAAGAACCGCAAGGGGGTCTGCGTCTAAAACCCGCAATTACTGATGAAGGTGAGATAAGCTGGTCTCAAGAATGCCCTTGGTGGAATGTCGAAAATTGCTTTAGTCGCCAGGGCACAACATCCACAGGATACGCTACGCTATGTTGTGCCCCTACAACTCTTTTGCTATGACACTTGTCTTTTTTGAGATAACTTTATGACTAATGACCCGGAACCAAGCCATCAACTTAAGAAAGCGATCAAGCTCCGCCACGCGGTGGCTCTATATGTAAGCTCGGTTTTGGGATCGGGCATTTTAGTCCTGCCCGGGCTTGCGGCACAGATCGCCGGACCCGCTTCTCTCGTGGCGTGGGTCGTTTTGGCCGCTGCCAGTTATCCGTTTGCCTTCACGTTTGCGTCGCTCTCTGCACGTCGTCCAGAGTCCGGGGGCATCTACGGATTCGTAAAGGAAAGCTTTGGTTTTCCTGCGGCTGTGGTGAGCGGATGGTTATTCGCTTTCTGGTATATCACGGGGGCGCCGGCTGCAACCTTGATCGCAGCTTCCTATCTCGCCTACGCGTTTCCGATGAGCAAATTGATGATCTTTGTGGTCGCTGCGATCATCCTATGCCTGGCTTTTGCCATTAACTACCGGGGGATTGTTTTCAGCAACAGGATCCAGCTGGCAGTGATAGTAGCCATCTTGGGGTTACTGGTTGCCGCCGTCTTTGCCTCCATCGGATCCGTGAGAACCGGGAATTTTGTCCCGTTTGCCCCAAACGGACTTGTGGCAATCGGAACAGCCGGCGCTCTTATTTTTTGGTCATATCTGGGATATGAGAATGTCTCGAATGTTGCGGAGGAATTTGAAAACCCGCAGCGCGACTTTCAGCGCAGCATTCTCCTGAGCGTGGTCCTCATCAGCACACTCTACCTTGCCGTTGCGGTGGTGACCATTGGCACTCTATCGTACAAAGCCGGAGGAAGCGTTGCGCCGTTTGCGGCGATATTCTCAAACGTGCTCGGAAACTACGGAGGAGCCGGAACAGCCATCCTTGCCATTGTTATTATTTTCGCAACGGTGAACGCTTATACAGCGGGAATGTCCAGGGTTGTTCTGGCCGTCGCCAGGGATCGCGGATTGCCAAGATGGTTGGATCATATCGACAAAAAGTCCGGAACCCCCACGCGAAGTCTGATGCTGCTTTTCGGATTGGGCATTCTCGCGCTCATGCTCTATTATTTCTTTCAGGTGAATCTTCAGACGGCCTTGCTGATCCCCAGCGGCGCGGCAATTCTTATATATATCGTCGGCTCTGCAGCAGGCATACGACTGTTGGGTGACAAGGGCTGGCAGAGGATATTTCCCTGGATCTCTTTGATCTTATCGATCGTCCTGCTGCCTTTTGTGGGAATAGCAGCTCTGGGATCCATCCTTGCAGGGCTCGCCGCCTTTGTATACGTTCGTTATGGAACCCGTTTGGGGAGCAGGTAATTAGGTGATCAGGGATCAGGTAATCAGGCGCTTAGGGATCGGGTAATTGGGGAAGCGAGGCGTTGGAACCAGGATTGTTGATTTTGGATTTACGATTTTAGATTGAGAAGGGCAGACCTTGCGGTCGTATCTCGGCGGCAACGACTACAGACTTAGCAGGTTTTCATACACTGCTGTCCTTACTCCTTACTTTACCAACCCAGCGTGGCGCCGAACCCACTTTCTGTCCAAGAAACAAGCTCAATTGTGAGGCATGTTCCTGGGTATGCCGCATGGTGTAGAGCAGCAACTCCGCAACGCTCATCTCGGGCCAATCAGGTCTAACAGCTTGGGGGATCAACAGATCTGACAGAGTTTCAAGCTGGGACCGACATTTCGTACGACCATGCTCCACATAGGTTTGAAGCTCGGCTTTTGTATATACGCGTTCAGGCAGCAGGCCTGCGTCAAATTCGGTGAGTGTGAAGGGAGCAGGCGGCGCGAAGCCTTCAGCGGAGTCGGAGAGATAAAAGTCGAGCCAGAAGAGGGCATGATAGGCTACATACCAGAACTCGGCGAACCCAGGTTGCCCTGTTTGTTCGCTGTAGAGGCGCTCCTGCCAAAGCTCATCAGGGCAAGCGCGCAGGGCATTGTCAAGCATGTCAATGGCGGCCCCTAACTGATGCCAAACAATAGTATTCCAAGCCTTATCCATTTCAATACTCCTAACGAGATTTGCTCGATACTTATTTTAGCGCGAGAGGGAGGAAATAGGGAATCAGGTGATCTGGTAATCAGGCGATTGGGTGAGGAGGGAACAGAAGATTAGAGAGCAGAGGATCAAGGATCGTGTAATCAGGGACGGCCTTTTGTTCGCCGGAGGCTCGAGCAGGTAGAGTCGCGTATATAATAAGAACGGGGAACCTTTCGGTAGTGTCTCGGCGCCCCGCTAGCGCGGGATCTTCGACTGCGCTTCGGGAGTCCTATAAAGGCAAGAACGGGGACGTTGTTCCCACAGAACAAGAACGGGGACGTTGTCCCCAAAGATCAAGAGCGGGGATATTGCTTCGCGATGGCCGAGCTGAGAAGGTCTATTTTCTCTCGAAGACGCCATCGACTGAGACTAAAATATATTCGATAATTTTCCGCCTGATTTTGAATCCTTTCTAGACTGGCGCCTGGCCTGGTCTACCTTTACCCGTTTCCAGATAGTCTTTAAGACTGTTCAAGTACCAGGCCCAGGTAAAGCTGGCGGATGCCAGCGAGTCGGTGACGGAGGCAAAATCTCGATGGCCGAAGAGAACCTTCGTACCTTTGGCAACGGGTGTCATCTCCCAAGTGACACGGGTACCGGACCAATCTGGGATTGCTTTCTTCACCAGGTACTGGACCTGACGCCCAGGCTCAAGCTGAGTCGTCTCCAATTTGATGACAAACCCGCTTGGAAAAGTAAATTCACTAACCGCACCCACCTGCGTCCGAGCGTCCGCTTCTGGGGTCCACCAGTAGGCTTGCTCTTCTGTTATAGCCTTGTACACCTTCTCCGGTGGCGCAGCAATTGTAAGTTGATGTAATATCTCTGCCATAGTTAGCTCCTCTTGGGTTTGGGCCCGCTCTCAAAATCAATGACCAGGATTTATACCGGAAGTCCTTTATTTTCCGTAAGGAATCTCGATATACTTTTCTGTAGTAGATAATCCCACCCCTGGCTACATTTATCAAAACACTCAAATTCTGGCGCTAAACCTAAATGTGTCATCTTCACTTCAATGCTATCTTTTTGGGGAAATACTTCCCAGACAATCTTAGTGCCAGTCCATTCAGCATGATTTTCATGCCATCCCTGATAGCTATCGATAACCTCCCAGGTTATTTTTTTATCTGGGATAATCTCAGAAACTTTGACTTTGTACATATCTCCGTTTCCAAAACGTACTGTAAAAATATCATTGGGCTTTTGAGAACTGCCTTCAAAATTCGTTGCCCACCATTCTGAAGCACGAGAAATCTTATCCAATGCTTCGCTTGGAGTGATGTTTGCGGAAATACTGCTGTGATAATCCTGGTTTTTCATTTTTTGCTTCCTTCCCATAAGGAATGAGAGATATTGTGATCTCTGACCGATTCGATATCCATGCAAAATTGCGATCACTCAATTGACGAGCTTTACTTGGACTCTTCTATTGTTAGTGGATGTCCTTTGCCCGTAGTGATGAGGTCGGACAAACTCCCTATGATACTCTTCCAAGAACTTACGCAGACGTCGTAGCACTCATAGGCCGGCACGAGCCCGATGTGCGTGAAGCGGACTTCGGTTTTGTCGCCTTTATTTTCAATTTCAAAGACAATATCAGTACCAGTCCACTCGGTCGGGTCTTTGGTAAATTTGAAGTAGTTTTGCAATACGTGCCAGACAATCTTTTTATCGGGTACAAATTCCGTAATTTTGAAGGTACAACGATGATTGTCCTGGTAATGATAATAAAACACTGATCCCAGCGTATCGGTGTCACCGTCGATCGCCTGTGTAAACCAGCCACGAACGTTAGTGATGGCCTTGATGGCTTCTTTTGGCGTCTTGTTTACCAAAAATGAGACACTGTAATCCTGAGTTTTCATATTTTGTTTTATTTGCTCTGTCATGGTTAGCTCCTCCTGGGTTTCATACCCATACGAGTTTTCTAATCGGTACGCGAAAGGATTGTTTATCCCGATCCAATTTGAAAACCGTGCAACATAGTGATGCTTGTGATACACTGTGTATGTGATAGGCTAGATTATATGTTCTAGTAATGAAATCGTCAAGAATCAAACGAAATGAAACTGTTGCATATGCAACAAGAGAATAACAAAATGACGCACGAATAAATATTCCGGATGAAGATCTGCGCGTAAAGCGCACCCAAAAACTAATATTAGACGCACTCCTTGACCTGACGGTCCAGAAGGGGTTTTCTGCCTTGACCGTAAGCGATATTGCGCAATACGCCGGGATCAACCGGGCAACCTTTTATCGGCATTATCAGGATAAGTTCGACCTATTAAACGAGTACGCCCAGACGGTTTATGAGCTGCTGGATGCGCCGCCTGAGCCCAAGTCAAGAAAACTGAAGGAGTCGGACGCCACTCAACTTATGCGCCGGCTCGTCACAATATTCGAGCACATCCGGGCCAATGCAAAGTTCTATCGCATCATGCTCGGCAAGAATGGGGATCCGCAATTCAGCGACAATTTCCGGCAGTACATCGAGAAACGGATAAGGCGTTCTCTGCCGGCGGGGTTGCAAAGCGACAATCGCTCAGTTGATCTCTATGTGAGCTACAGCTCCGGCGCCTCCCTGGGAGCGGTCCTGTGGTGGCTCGAGCACGAAATGCCGTATTCTTCGGAAGAGATGGCGAACATTATTCTCAAACTGGAGCAAGGAAACCTGAAGGCAATACCCAGAGTGGATTGAGGATTGGGAGGAGACGATATTCGAGATTAGAGAATAGGTGATTAGGGATCAGGTAATCAGGGATCAGGTAATCAGGGATCAGGTGATAAAGGAACAGGTGATTTCTGATTGTTTGATTGGTGATTGAGGATTGGGAGAGGCGAGATTCGGTATTCGAGATTGGGGAAGTGTGATGGCGGAACCATGATTTTTGTGATGGAATGAGGGCGATGATGAGAGTTGGGCCGCGGCATACCTAATGGCTATCGGGAGACCTGGCGGTCATGTCTCGGCGGGGATTCTTGATTACAGATTTCAGATTTTGGATTGAGGATTGGGAGACCCCCTCCCGAGCCCTTCCTTCGGTCGCCAAATTCCAAAGAGCGGAATTTAGGGGAGGGGTGCACGGGCGAATATAATGGTAATGGGAGACCTTATGGTCGAGACTTGGCGCCCCGCTAGCGCGGGATCTTCGACTGCGCTTCGGGGGCCCCCGAAAGGCAAGAACGGGGATGCATCCCCAGGCGAGCAAGAGCGGGGGACGTTGTGCTACGCGAAGTCCCCCAGAACAGGTACGGGGATTCATGTTTCGCGATCGCCGAGCGGAAACGGCTTCATCATTCCTACCATCATTGCAAATTACCTAGATCGGATATATAGTTGGGAGATTGTACACAGTTGCGTAGAAGGTGGTGGACATGGCGACGGCTATACTAGATACGACCTATATCGACAGTGAGACGACTCCAATTGGAAAATTCCTTAAGCAGGCGAATTCGATTAAAGTTCCCACCTTTCAAAGAGATTTCGCCTGGGGAGAAGATGAAGTCACACAAATCTGGAATGACCTAATTGAGGCCATGGACCTTGGCCAGAAACAATACTTCATTGGGCCGATGGTCTTGAAAAGGCAGAAAGAACATCTCGAAGTCATCGATGGGCAGCAACGGATAGCGACCATCTATTGTATTCTGAGTGGCATTCGGTACATTCTGAGAGAGAACAAAGGAAAAGAGGGCTTAGAGCGGGCAGAGCTTTTAGATCGGGATTATTTTGGGGAGAAGGATATCAACACGCTAGAGATTCTCCCGAAGTTTCAAATGAACGAGATAAACGATCCCATCTTCCAGAAGCTTGTGGTGCACGAGGCTTCTGGGGAAGAAGTCGCTGGCGCGTGCAAAGGGTTACTCAAGAAGAATACCAACTACTTGCTTATTCAAACCATCTTGACAGTTCGGAGCTTGTTGCAAAAGAGGCAAGTAGACTTCTCTGGAAATGAGTTTGACTGGCCAACTCTGCTCCGCATCATCACGTTCATTCGCGACAGTGTATATGTTTTGCTACTAATCGTGACGGATGAAGCAGATGCCGCGGTGATTTTTGAGACGCTAAACGAGAGAGGGCGCGGCCTTTCAACGATGGACTTATTAAAAAATCATCTGTTCAATAAGGCCGCGGGGAATGTGGATGTCGTCAAGTCTCGTTGGGCCATCCTTCGAGACAACTTGTCAGACATTGACCCCAACGATAGATTTCTCTATCACTACTGGACATCCTATCGTGGGCGGACATCGCGTTCTCAGTTGTTCAGGTTAATGAGGCCGGAGATAAAGGATCCAAAAAGTGCAGTCGATTTTGCCAGGCAGCTTACCGAGGCAGCCAAACTGTATTCGGCTTTGAATAATTCGGGCGATGCCTATTGGGATGAGTACGATCAACGGACGGCAGAGAATATCGATACTCTGAATCTGCTCGACGCACAACAGGCAATGCCAATACTCATTGCCGGAGCACAGTGTTTTTCTGCTGCAGAATTCTCGAAGCTGACGGAAATCTTAGTAGCGATGGCTATCAGATACAACCTTATCGGTGAGTTAAGAACAGGTGTCCTGGCCAACTACTACGCGGACATTCCGCCGAAGATACGAAGCGGGGAGTTCAAGAAGAGCGCAAAGGTCTTTCGCGCCATGAAGCCCATTTACCCAGACGACGCAGCTTTTAAGGATGCTTTCGCAGTTAAGATTTGCGCGACGCTGCGAAAGCGCGCTATATCCTTAGCGAAATCGAGAAATTCGCATCAGGCGGCAAGATATTGATTTCATCTGACACAAAGAAAGTGAATTTGGAGCATGTATTCCCGCAGAAAGCAACTGCCCACGATTGGAAAGACATGCTAGCGTCCATAGGTGACGATGATCAGAAGAAATGGATATACAGAATTGGGAATCTGGCTTTGCTCTCCGCGCCCATGAACAAGAACTATAAGAACAAGGGATTTGATGTGAAGAGGGAGAACTGCTATAAGAAGGAAGAGACAATCCGGTACACAAGGGCTTTGGGCAAACAGGAAACCTGGATAAAGGCCGACATCGAACAAAGACAAGAGGAGTTGGCATCGCTTGCCGTGAAAGCTTGGCGGATAGATATAGAGTAAGGCGCTTTATCTCGTCAATAGAAGCGCGACCGTGCTTGGCCGAACAAAATTATTGGAGCTTTGTTGATTTGTTAAGAAGGAAAAAAACAAAAAAACCATATGTTGCAGAACGCGTATCCAACCTGTCTGTTGACCGCTTTTCATCAGGTATGCACCACGAACTGGGCTGGGACCATAAGGAGTGAAAGATGGCTGATAAAACTAACGATACCCTAAATAGGTTTATTGAATTTTGTCGAAGAACTCGGGTGCCCAAAGCTATTCTCCTTGGTATCCCTTACATCGGCGCCTCAGTTGCAGAAATGGTTTTTGGTGGCAATCTCGATCAGTTGATAAGTAAATTCACAGCAGAGACTTTGGAACAACAGGCAGCAATTATTAACAAATTAGAATCGATAATGCAACAGCGACTCGGGGCAATTGTGGCAATCGGTGGTGGCAACGCCGAATATTTGTATAAGTCAAAAAGAACTATTGTAATGGGGCAGAAGAATACTGTTGATGAAGCCTGGGAATTGGTGGGTGGCGGCGGAGCCAATTTTGCTGCTAGACTTTTGGCGACCCATCATGAGGTCTATCCGATCCTTTCTGTGGGGCAAGATCATGCTGGAAGACTAGTTCGCAGTACATTGACTAGCATAGCGCATGAAGCAACTCTTCCAAAGCGGCTCATAGATTTTATTGATACAGATAAATTCTTTGTGCGGAATATGAAAACGCCTGAAGCTACTATCCTAGTATTACCTTCGGGCAAGACTACTATTTCGTATAATGCTTGCGGAGATGAACAGGCGCTTTCATTATTTCTTGAGGATCGTTTAAAGGACGTCGAAATTCATTCTGAAGGAAGGCCCTCAGCTATCAGAATTAGCCATATTCACCAGTTTGCGAACCTGCAAAAAACTGATGTAATCGGAGGCGCTATAAAATCTATTATTCAAAAATATAGAGATCATTCGATTTTATTTGTAAATTTAGGGTTGAGTCAGAATTCGTCTGGGAATAAAATACTGGGAAGACTATTTTCGTGATGTAGACGTTGTCCAATTAAATTTACATGAGGCTAAGCAGCTAACGTCTAATAAGAGTGGTGCCAACACGTTGGGAAGAATAATAGAATGGTTTCGCGAGAGAGAAATTACCTGCGTAATAACGGTAGCTAAATTTGGTGCTGTAGGATCTTATAAGGACGGTAAAGATGGCATAGTATTTGCTTGGCCAATAGAAGTACCCAATTATGTAGATCCAACTGGTGCAGGAGATGCGTTTTCAGCAGGAATGGTTTCATATCTTTTTTCGAAACCCGCTTTCTCCTTCCATGATTTCTTTTCCGCCCTCGACAATGGTAAATATTGGGCTGCTTATGCGTGTACGACTTTAGGTGGATCTGGAGATTGCCCATCGAATGAATTGTTGGATGATTTTCGTCAGAAAATCAAAAGCAAAAAACTAGGGTCTATCGCCACAGAAATCATTGATCCAGAACGCTGTGAACAAATGTTGAGATTGATTGATAAGGCTTATTCTTAGGGTTTCTTGCTTATGCTCGCCGATCCAGGACCATGAGCGAGGAGACCTTACGGTCGAGTCTCGGCGGGGGGCTAGGAGAAGTCCTTGCGTGTGAAAACTACCGGCAGAATTGCAAGGATGTACAGAGCCGCGTTGAATGCGACATTGAAATAAACCTTGTGGAAGAAAGAGAGCAAGGTGTCCAGTATAAACCAGGCTGTCAATCCAAAGGTGATGCAATTCCGTGCCCAGCTCTCCTTCTTGTTGAATGGATACCGGGCGAGGTAGGTTACAAAGATTCCCCAGCCGGCGATCGTCGCTCCCCAGACTCCATAAAGCCATTGCTGGAATTGTATAGCAGCGTCACCAACGGGGTTCGTACTCCAGAAGGCAGGATTGACCTGACGGTTGAACAAATCAAAGAGCGGCGTTCCGCTGAGGATGGCCATCGCAACCCCGAAAAGCGTGATGATTATTCCAATCGCCAGTAACCATCTTTGCCAAAAAGAAAAACTTATCATTCTTCAACCTCCGCAGTCAGGCGGTTCTTGAAAGATGCAATGACAGGGGAAGAAACCATACAGCCCATAGTCCCTCAGAGCCGAAAATCAACTATGAATTCGTTCCCAGTGCTATAAATAACACGGTCGCGCCTGCCAGGTCCGTTGCCGCCGGATGATCACTCACCACTAAAACATCGTGTTGTTGTTCGCAGACTTTTCGGGAATCTCTTGAACGACGTCCCAGTGTTCAACGATTCGGCCGTTTTCGAGCCGAAAAATATCCACGACGGCCATACCACGGTCGCCGGGTTCACGGATGAGATGGCTGTGTGTTACGACCAGGTCGCCTTCGGCGAGGATGCGCTTGAGTTCAAGGCGAAATGAGGGATATGTTTGCGCCAACCACTTGACCACGTGGATAAAGGGTTCAGGACCATCGGCTGAGCCGGGATTGTGCTGGCGATAAGACTGTCCCTGGTATTTTTCCACCGCTTCCTCGGGTTTACGCTGATTAAAGGCGAGTTCGGCATAGTTCTGGATGGTTCTTTTGTTTACTTCCAACAGCTCGTTCATTCATACCTCCATATTGGATGTTCATTCAACGATCTTAGATTTGACTTAGCAAGATCAATTGGATAAAGATTGCCTTCTGCTAGGTCAATCTTGGCATCAGGATTTACTTCTCTCCATTTATTCCATAGTTCGACGCCCTGCTTTAAAATAGCTATCTGTTCTTGATTTGCCGTATTACAGCTCGCCCGTAAACGCCTATCCAGCACAGACGGTATCAGCGCGGACAGTTCCTCCCGGCTCGCGGACTGCAACTCCTGCATCGCTTTGACGTTCGACTGCAAGCCATCGGGATAGGCACCAATGCGCCGGTGGGCGGTTCCTCTGCGTGATATGAAGTGATGTTAGTATTCTCCTGCAAAGCGTTGGTGCACCCACAGGAATTCTTGACGTTTGTTCCTCACGCGGACAAGGCCGCCGAAACCGGAGTTTTTTGCTTGCAATAACGCATGTAGCTCCCGCAACGTCGCACCTTGCGCACGGATGGCTTCGCCGTGTTCGAGATCGGTATCATCTGTCGCACCCCAGATTTCGCCTATAGCTTTTCCTTCACCTGCGGTGGCATCCAAGATATCTTTACTAAGATCAAGTTCATCTTCCAACGTTTTATAGGCCGTATCGTTAATCACCTTTAATGTTGATGAAGCAACTGGCAGAACCAAACTCAATGTGCTAGTAAGTAATTTCAAGTAAGGAGCTGCTTTCTTGAACCACTCGCGCGTGAGTTCGATTTCGTAAACACCTTTTGTGCTGTCTTTGCCGTTCAACGCTGGAAGCGGCAATCGAGAGTGCTCGCACCACAATGTTAAACGGAATTTGGCGCTTATCCATTGTTTAGGATTGAATGCCGTTCTGTTGGCTGGTACGAAACTAAACAGGCGTGGACCTTCTTTAGCTTCGTCAGTGAACACTTGAAGCAAATCTGTGTACGTTTTATCAACTTGACTGAGAATGCGGCGAGTGCGATCATCGAGACGGTCGAAACGCCCCATTGTCTTTTCGCCTTGGTATGAAAGTTGCTGCCGGACTTTGGATATTTCTGCTTTGACTTCTGCAAACTGCCCAAACAAGGCGTCGGCTGCGACGGCAGTGGCAACGGGCGCATTGCGAAGCAAATGGTCAATGTCTTGAATTTGATTACAATCTGAAACCATACAGGGAAATTTCGTCATCCCTTGGCGTCTAAAGGCGATCAACTTTTCTACTTCAAACAGACCTGTTCCCGACATGCCTTTTCCGCATGGCTCGATGCACGGAACCATCACATCACAACGCAAGCCTTCCCAGAAACTTTCGACCAGATATTTGACTTCCGCCGTCAACATGGCGAGGAAGCGTTCGGGATATGGAGCACGAACGGTGATGTGCACATCATTGCCCTTGTGTTCCAGTAAGGCGCGACCATTGTAATCGTTATCCAGTACGAGGCCTCGCTGCCAGTGGACACTGTCGTTATAGTGGACGCGTCCGAGCGAATATTTGTGCAGGCGCACGATCAATTGGTAGAACAAGCCTTCGGCGGGGGCGGATTGACCTTTTTCATCCACAATGCGGCAGATTTGTATTTGTTGAATGTCGCCCGTGAAAGTATGCAGTCCAGCCAGGAATCTAATTTCGGGGCGAATATCGGGGACGAGTTGGGCAATGAGGCTAGGAGGGTCAGATTCGTCATTTGGGGAAGGATCCGCCACGCGATAGGAAAGATCGAAGCGCTCCATCAGTCGCAAAAAAATTGGATGCAATTCCTTTGGATAACGCGATTCTGCTCGCGTGTCGGATCATTCCATAATTTGCTGAGACGGGAAAACGTACCAGACCATGTGCCTGTGCGCGTGGCTTCATCATCCAGCACAAAACTGATGGCAGTCGCCAGCCAATCTGGTTTGAGCACGACGATATCCTGCAAGGCGGGATCATGTTCGTAATGGATGAGATGCCCGAGACGATGAGAGATGGTGACGAACAAACGCGCCTCTTCATCATCCATCCATGCTGTCGGCAAAGGCCCATGACTTCATCCAGCGGCAGATAGGCTTGCTGGTTTGCTCTAAGGCTTTGCGCGTCTCCTGCCAGCTTTTGGGAACGGAACGTCCCACCTCAGGCAACTGACGGCCACACGGGCGATGGCTTGCTTGAGTTCTTCAATGCCTTTGCGATTACCGTTTTCATCTGGCTTGCTCTCGACAAAGAAGAAATCAATCACCGTTTCCTTGCCGAACAGATCCCACAGTTCCTGGCGGTCAATATCGGGCTGGCGTTGTTGAGGACCGCCGTGCGTGGCGACCACCAAAATCTTTGCACTCGGCTCGCGATGCTTGACCAGCTTGATCCATTCCTTGACGAATCCTTGCTGCGGACCTTCGCGTGGCTTCCAGACCACGAGATAGACGGCGGGCGCGCTGAAGAACAACTGGTGCGTGGGGCGATAGACGCGCTGTCCGCCGAAATCCCAGCCGTTGAGAGTGATTTCCTTTTTTATTATCGGGATCGATGACTTTGACGGGTTTAATTTCGATGCCATGTGTGGTGGCATGTTCCTTCCATGTCTGTCACGCAATGCATCCATTAACAGGTCTTGCCGACCTCGCCTTCACCGACTAGGATGAGTTTGGCTTCGTTGAGAATGATTTACCGAGTCGGCTTTAGCACGCAGGTAAACTTTGACAGCGTTAAGACCTTGTTCGTAAGCCCTGGCAAGTTCGGGATTGAGGGGGTTGTCGTTTGATTCCACTGTTGTAATATACGACTTCGTCAAAGTTATCTACTCCAAGTAGTGAACTAGGAATATCTGTTATCAGATTTCCATAAATCTTCAAACTTTGCAGTTGCGTAAGGCTACCCAGCAACTCTGGTAATGATGTGAGCCTATTATTATCAAGGTTCAATAACACTAGTTGTTGTGATTCCCTAGCCATGCGGGCAGTGATTTTAAATTCATTGTGCGAAAGATCTAGAGATGTCAACTTTGTGAGTTGTCCCAGCGACGATGGTAATACTGCCAATTTGTTGTGTGAGAGATCCAGTGAAGGCAGTTGGATGAAGATCCCCTAGCCATACTGGAAGTGATCTTAATTTGTTATACGAGACATCCAAGGTTGCCAACTTCGTAAGTTGCCCTAAAGATTTTGCAAGCGAAGTTAATCGGTTCCTAAAGGTTAAATGTAGTAATTCTAGCTGCACAAGTTGCCCCAACGATTTGGCAAGCGTCTCAATAGATTGAATGAGAGATTTAGGAATCGCAACTCCGTAAGTTGCCCCAGTGATTTGTAGTTTGGTGATTTGATGGAGCTTTGGCTTTATCCAGTCTGGTGCTTTTAAGATCAAGCCTAATTTTCCCCTTATGTCGCACTTCCTCGATTTTCTTCTCCGCTTTGCGATAGGCTTCGTCATGAGCCATTGTGTCCGCCCATCGGATTTATAATCGAGGGATTCATTTGGCAGTCTTTTTGTGTATTCATCTCTAAACAAACCATTTTTCTTGGGGATAAGTGAAGATTATTTGTGATGACCATTTCAAAGTGATCGGGCGGACAAATGGGCCAACTCTGTTGTGGTATGGGTCACAAGAACTAAGTTTATGAACTTGATTTAACTCACTGTAACCATTATATTGAAAGAGGGTGGCGAATGGAAGCATACGATAGAAAAAACTTCTAGACTAGCTTGGCCCGGCAGCGATGCTTATCCTAATTGACCCCAGAAAAAAAACTAGAGATCAGGACTGACCAAATACCTTTAGACTCTATCCGAAAACTGCTTGATCGAAAGCAATGTGAGCACAAGCGAGTTGCAGGAAGGATAACCAATTTTCTGGTTTTTTACACCAGCGCGTACGAATGCTTCTACGCTTGACCAGCCAACTGAGCGTTGTTCCACCACCCAACGGCGAGCCGGATAGCCATATTCACCGGGGATCGGACATTCTTCCAGAGGCTCATTCACTCGTCGTCGATGCTTGATGTGAGGAATGTATTGGTGTTGCTTCACAAACAAATGCACATCCCAACTGTCATAGGCTTTGTCAGCACAAAAATGTTGGCGAGTAGTGGGTCGTTCAAGCAAAATGGACAAGACGAGTGCCTCGACAAACCATTTATCGTTTTCATTGGCGCCGGTCACAAAAATGGAGAGTGGCAAGCCATGTTGATCGACCAGGATATGAATTTTGCTGCCCAATTTGGCTCGATCGGTCGGGTTTTTACCCGTATCGGCCCCTCCCAGCGGGGAGGCCACCGCTTTGCTGTCCACCGATTGCCACTTCCAGTGGATCCGACCTTGCCGATGGTAAAAACACAATATCGCTTTGAGAATATTCTCAAAGACACCCTGTCGGCCCCAGGTTTGAAACCGCTCATGAATGACACTGCTCGATACTCCAAACCAATGCCGTTCAATCGCCTTCCATTGACTGCCACTCCACAAAATAAACCAAATGGCATTCAAAACCACACGATTCTCTGCTCTCGGTCGACCCGTCGATATGGTACACCGGCAAAAGTTGTTCTATCCTTTTCCAAAGCTTTCTGGTACTTTTCCATAACTCACGTTCTTCGGCTTTGTGTTACCATGCTTTTGCAAGGCGTCTCTCCGTTTTTGGGAATGTGTCGTAACACTCTTATAACGGATGACGCCTTGTATTTCAATATTTAGTTTTCGGATAAGATCTTAGCTAGACTTTATCCAAATGGAGCTTGCATAAAGGTATGAGTAGAGCGAGAAAAGCGGTAATTCGAGCGAGCGCGAGGTTTTTTCGGATTTCATTATAAAACTGCGATGTTCGAAAATAGGGATGAGAGTAGAGAGTTTGCTTTACAATGCTCAAAGCGTCCGAAAAAGTGGGCAGCTTCTTGATATACCATGCGGCTTGTTGGATGGGCAGTTTTTGTTTTTGGGCATGCAGGTTGGCGAGCAAAGTCACTACGGAAAACAAGCTCAGCAAGGCAGGCGTACTTCGCAAGATGGATAAATCAGCCCATTGTCTTTGAGTCTCCACACCCAAATGAGTGCGCACTTCATGAAAAGTGACTTCGACTTGCCAGCGGCGTACGAACCATTGGATGATTTGCTCTGCAGAAATGTTTACATCGGTGCATAAGAGAGCCTGTGTCTTGAATGTGTGTTTTGGATCCCGCACAATCACCCAGCGGATGGGCAAAGGCGGCTGTCCGCTATGAAACCAGATGGCCGTGTTGGAAGTGATTTCAATGTTGCGTTTTTTCTCTCCATACCATTCCTGCACGATCAGTTGCTTCCAACGAGTATGTTTGTCTTCGGCCACCTTTTCCAAGGTTGGCAGGCGTTTGCCCTTCTTGCGTGGGCGACCCAGTCTTGGCCGGTGGGGTTGGGACGGGTTCATACAAGGCGGCATCCAGACGCAAACGGGTGATCATGCAAATCGGATTTTTCAATTGGCGCAATTGCCACAGCAGCTCAATCACGGCAAAACCGCTGTCGGCGACGACTACCAACAGGCGTTTAGGCAACCAGCGACGGGCCTGCAAGACCAGCTGACGTGCCCACTCGGTGAGTTTCTTATGCTTTCGACCCTTGCCTTTGTAGTATCTTTCCGAAGGCGCCAGAACTGTGAGAAACGGCAACGCCCAGACGCGTTTGGCCCACGGAATGGGCGCCAATAACATCAGACTGAGCCAACGCAAGCCGCTGGCCTTCACAAAGTGACCATGACTGGAGCGGACTGGATCTCGTAAATTCCTTTCGCTTTGATCTTGGCTCCCCGACGACGTTCGATCGTGTCGTCCAATCCCATGATGATCGGACCGTCCAGGGCAAAGGTGCTTATCAACAATCCCAACAAGATATGGCTGGCTTCCAAGCTGGACCATCGCACACGATTGAGAACACGATGATAATTTTGAAAATGTTTTTCGCCACTCAAGCCCATCACTCGCAAAGCCGCTGTGACAGTTCGTTCAGCAGGAGAGAGGATTGCGCCAATCAACAAGATCCGCGCATGTTCCCAAATGCGTTTCGAGAACAACCTCGCAAAGGCTCCAAGGATCGTGATATATTCTGCCTGCAGGGTCGGCATAGGCTACCTCTTGGCTCGAGTGTTTGCCTTAGCTTACCCTGCTTTTTGTTAATGTTCAAATGGATAAAGTCTAGCTTAGGACAAAAAGGGGCGCATTTTAGGGGGATATATAACAAAGGGGATCATATTTGACTTCCCGCATATTTCTGCCTATACTAGCGATATAGCCAACTGGAGGAGCGTATGACAAACAAATTTACATGGTATGGGCATGCAGCACTCGGGCTGGAGACGGACGGATATCACATCCTGGTCGATCCGTACTTCGAAGGCAACCCCGCCGCGTCGGTCAAACCGGACCGGTTCGCGGCGGATTTTATCCTGATCAGCCACGGTCACGGCGACCACGTCGGCGATGCGGTGGAGATCGCCAAGCGGACGGGTGCGGAGGTGATCAGCAACTTCGAGATCTGCGCCTGGTTCGAGAAGCAGGGCGTCAAAAGGTCCACGCCCAGCATCTGGGCGGCGGCTTCAAACATCCCTTTGGTTATCTCAAGCTGACGCTGGCCCTGCACGGCTCCATGCTGCCGGACGGACATAATGGGGGCAATCCCAGCGGCTTCCTGCTGACGACGAACGACGGTGAAGAAGATCTACATGGCGAAGGATACGGGTCTGTTCGGGGATATGAAGTTGATCGGTGAGGAAGGGATCGATCTGGCCGTCCTGCCGATCGGCGATAACTTCACGATGGGGCCCGACGATGCGCTGCGGGCCGTGAAGTTGATCACAGCCGAAGACGGTCGTCCCGATCCACTACAATACCTGGGGGCTGATCGAGCAGGATGCGGAGGCCTGGGCCAAGACGGGTGGAGGCGGAGACCAAGACGAAGGTGAGGGTCTTGAAGGCGGGAGAGAGTTTGGAATATTAGATAGATAAACACGGATACTGGACGAGACGGATTTTCGGGATCTAAAACAGCGGTGAAGGGCACAACATGTTGTGCCCCTACGGGTTCGTTTAATATAATTGTAAGAATTACGGGTAACAAAAAGTGGCACAGAGGTCTATCCTGTGCCGCCTTTTAACGATGGTTCAGTCTTTCGGGAGCTAAGCTCTGAATAGCAAGCGTAGGAAAGCCAGAGAGCGGCGGTAAGCAATTATTTCAGAGGAGAGCATTATGTTTGGTTTTGAAGGTCCCGACCGGCGAAAAGAAGAGGAGCGGGTGCGCAGCGAGGGACGGCTGCCTCCCGGCCAATCGCTGACGTTGAAATTCCCGGTGCTGCATTATGGCCCGGTGCCGCGCTTCAACGCGGCGACCTGGGATTTCCGCGTGTGGGGCGAGGTGGAGGAGGAGAAGCGCTGGACGTGGGACGAGTTCAACAAGCTGCCGCGGACGAAGGTCCAGATGGACATCCACTGCGTGACGCGCTGGAGCAAGTTCGATACGGTCTGGGAAGGGGTGTCGGTAAAGCAGCTGGTCAATGAGGGCTTCTTCAAGATCAAGCCCACGCGCCACGCATTTGATGCAGCACGCCGAATATGGGTTTACGGTCAACCTGCCGCTGGAGGTGGTGCTGCAGGATAACTTCCTGCTGGCTACGCACTTGAACGGGGAGCCGATCACGGCGGACCATGGGTATCCGCTGCGGGGGATGGTGGGGTTCATCCCGAAGCATAAGGAGTTGGAGACGCCTTATCTATGGAAGGGCGCGAAGTGGCTGCGGTCGCTGGAGTTCATGCCGCGTGACCGGCGCGGGTTTTGGGAGCAGGCGGGGTATCACAACCGGGCGGATGTGTGGAGGGAAGAGCGGTTTGGGTAAAGTACACGGATTCACGCGGAGATCAACAGAGATACTACCAAGGACAAGAGCGAGTACTGATAAACGGAGATTCTTTTTTGAAAAGAAAGGTGCGTTCTCTAAAGAATGAGGGTTATTGGGTTCGCCATTGGTCTTTGCAGGCTTCGCTGCGGGATGTAGCTTTGTCCCAGGCTTTCAGCCTGGGACTAAGAAAAAGAAATTCGAAAAATAAATAGGCGTGGGAAAGAGCACCCACGCATATTTATTTTTCGAGGATTTCAGAAATGAAGCGGTAGGTAGCTACGATAATGAATATGGGTGGGAGAGAAGGATCCCCTATTTGATTTTTCGGGGATATCGTGAAATGAGGCGGTGGGTAGCTACAAGATCTGAATGTGGGTGGGAGAGAACGCGCGCTATTCGGTTTTCCGGGATATTAGAAATGAGCGAAAGGTAGCTACGATGTGCATACGGGTATGAAAAATGATCGATTGGTTTTGGGGGAAATCTGGAACGAGGCGATGGGTGACTAAGATAAGTGCGAAGAGAATACTAAAAGAGAGGTCGCCGGTGAAGATGCGCCCACCCTCAGCTTTTTCGGGAACAAGATAGGGGGCGAAGAGGTGCGCGTAAATATAAGGACCGCCATCTGATGAGATGGCGGTCTTTGTTGTTTTTGGTTATTGAGGGCGGGCGCCGAGGGTGAGGGTGATATCCATTTTCTGGCCGGCGCGGATCACGGTCAATTTTATCTTGTCGCCGGGGGACTTGTTGTCGATCAGATAGGCGATCAAGTCATCGTATTGAATGACCGGGTGCCCATCAACCGCCACGACCAGGTCGCCGCCGGCGTTCAAATTCGGGAAGCTGGTGGGCGTGGTGCCGGCTTTGATGCCGGCCTGGTCGGCGGGGCCGCCCTTGGCAACATCGGTGATATAGGTGCCGGTGGACTGGGTCAGACCCAGGGCATTGATCTCATCCAGCGTGAGGACGGCCGGGGGAGAGGGGTTGCCGAGGCTGACAGAGCTGATGCCGAGATAGGGATAGTCGTATTTACCGTCCTTGATGATGACCGGTGTAACGCGCTTGATGATGTTGGACGAGACCGAGAAGCCAACGCCTGCGCTGACCGGCTCACCGGCGGAAGTGTAGTTGGTGGTCTGGATGGCGCGGTTCATGCCGATCACTTCACCGTTCAGGTTGAAGAGCGGGCCGCCGGAGTTGCCGGGGTTGATGGCCGCGTCGGTCTGGATCAGGTCACCCGCCGTGAAGGCCTGGTTGCCTCCGGGGGCGGCGTGTTCCGAGTTGAGGGTGCGGCCCAGGTAGGAGACGATGCCCACGCTCATCGAACCGAGGTACTCGAACGGGCTCCCGATCGCGATCACGGTCTGGCCCACCTTGAGCGCGCTGGAATCGCCGAGGGTGAGCGGGTGCAGTTCGGAGGCCGGCGCATCCGTCTTGACGATCGCCAGGTCGGAATCCAGGTCGGTGCCGATGATCGTGGCATAGGCCTTATAGCCGTCCAAAAAATCGACTTCGACTTTGTTGGCATCTGCGCCCTGGACGACATGATAGTTCGTGATGATGTGACCGTCGGTGTCGTAAACAATGCCGGAGCCAAGCGCCGCTCCCTGCGAGGTGTCGACTTTGATGGCAACCACGCCGGGGCTGACTTTCTGATAAAGGGCAATGAAGGCGTCCTGTGACGCTACGGGGTTATTAGGAGCCTGCACCGAAATGGGGGGCTGGCTCGTGGGCGGCCGCTGCGGGCGCGGCGAGTAGTTGGGCAGAATGAGGCGCTGCGCTGCCAAACTGACAAGCCATTGCCGCAAGGACAAGTACTCGCAAGAACCAACAATATGCGTTTCGTTTTCATTCTCTCTCCTTTAAACGGAAGCGATTGGCCTATTCGGATTTATGCCCGGCCGCTTCTTCCAGCAATGCTTTTTGTTTGCGAGGTCAGCTTTTTGGGGATACTGACTTTTACGCGTACGAATAAGTCGCCTTTGGTCTGCGCGCTCTTCAGAGGGGGCAGGCCGCGTCCCGAGAGACGAAAGACCTGTTCGGGCTGTGTGCCCGCCGGTATTTTCAGCTTGACTTTTCCTTCGAATGTTTCCACCTCCGCTTCGCCGCCCAGGACCGCCGTGAACACATCGATGCTGGCAGTGGTACGCAGGTCATCTCCCTCGCGTTCGAAGCGCGGGTCGGGCGCCACGTCCACGATCAGATACAGGTCGGCCCCATCCGGGCCCGCGCCGGCGACGCGTACCTTCGAGCCTGTCTTCACCCCGGCGGGGATACGCACCTCAATGCGCCGCCCATCGGTCTGCAAGGTGCGGGTGCTGCCGCGATAGACTTCCTCCAGGCTGATGGTGACGGGCTGTTGGTAGGACTGCCGCGGCCGGCCGCGCGTGGCGGTCTGCGCCGCGCCCCGCTGCCTCCGAAGATGGAGCGGAAGAAATCTGAAAAGGCCTCCTGGCCGCCGAAGAGATCGTTCAGGTCGCCAAATTCGACGCGCGTCCCACCCGAGCCGGCGGGCTGCCCGCCGAACCACTGGCTCCAGTCGAAGTCGCCCTGCTGCCCGCCGCCGCGCTGCTCCCAGTTCGAATAGGCGCTGCCCAACTGGTCGTAACGCGCGCGCTTTTGCGAGTCGCCCAGCACCTGATAGGCCTCGTTGATCTCCTTGAACTTTTCCTCGGACTGTTTATTGCCCGGGTTGCGGTCAGGATGATACTGCATGGCGAGTTTGCGATATGCCTTGCGCACCTCGTCCGGCTTGGCCGAGCGTTCCAATCCCAGGATCTTGTAATAGTCTTTGTATTCCATTTTTTGAATTCTATGCCTATTGACGAGGGCAGACAAGCATATTGGAGCGGGTTTAATAGAATTCTAACCTCGGTTATACTTCCTTAAAACAACAAAAAAGAGCTTTAAACACTAAGGAAGAAAAAAACGAAAGAAGATCTAAACACAAAGGGCACCCCGTAAGTACATCGGGGCGAGACCCCGCAAGAGCATCGGGGCAAGGCGGCGAAGGAAGACGAAGGAAAAAAACAAAAAAAGAATGTTTTAACCACTAAGGGCACAAAGGAACACGAAGGAAAAAGAACAAAAAAAGATTTAAACGCTGAGGGCACCCCATAGGAACACCGGGGGAGACCCCGTAAGTACATCGGGGCAAGACGGCGAAGGAAGACGAAGGAAAAAAACAAAAAAAGAACGGTTTAACCACTAAGGGCACGAAGGAACACGAAGGAAGAAAAAAACAAAAAAACCTCGCCTCTTTTCGACCTCTTGTTTGAGTTTTTTCCTGCAAAGTACAGGACTGCCGTGTTGTTTCTAAGTGGCTCTGTCGGTAATTAAATCGCGTAGGTGTTGCTGCGGCTCTCCCTCACCCTGCCCTCTGGTGGAGACACTGCTTCGCATCCCGGCGGGAGGGGAATCAGGCAACGGGACGATGAGCAGTTACCGACATCTTAAAGATCACGGTCTGATAAGTTTAACGAGGCAGCGAGTGCAGTGTATCATTTCGAGATGAATGGCGTATGAATAAACAACGGAGTTCAAAAATGAAATCCATCTGTGTCTTTTGCGGGTCTTCTGACAACGTCTCTGCGGAGTATCTGACGGCCGCGCGTGACTATGGGGAGGCTCCTGGCCGAGAAAGGCATCACGCTGGTCTACGGCGGCGGTAAGACCGGCCTGATGGGCGCGGTCGCGGACGGCGCGCTCGAAGGCGGCGGCGAGGCGGTGGGGGTCATCATCACGTCCATGAATTCGCCGGAGCTGGCGCACGTGGGTTTGACAAAAATGGAAGTGCTGCCGGATATGCACGCCCGCAAGAGGCGCATGCACGAACTGGCCGAGGGTTACATTGCCCTGCCCGGCGGTTTCGGCACGTTCGATGAATTGTTCGAGGCGCTCACCTGGGGTCAGATCGGCGAGCATGAAAAACCGATCGGCTTATTGAACGTGAAGAATTATTATGTGCCCCTGCTGGCTGCCCTGGACCATGCGGTGAAAGAAGGCTTCGTTTTCCGCGAACACAGGGAGGGGATATGCTGCGAGACCGATCCGCAAAGCCTGCTGGATGCGATGGAGAAGCACCAGCATCCGCATGAGGCGGTGAGGCGCTGGATGAGGCAGGGGTAAAGCGCGCCGAGGTGGCGGAGCATACGTACGCATCACAGTAATATCAAAAGGTGGAAACCATACCCTATGAACCCTGAAGAAATTCGCGCAACCATCGACGACTTTATTGATCTGCTTGAGAATGGAAAAGCTGATACGCAGGCAAATCTTCACGCTCTTGAAGTAGACCTGGACCGGTTAGCTCTTGCCTATCATTTTGCGGATGTGGAGTCTGAAGATTATGATTCCGAGCGCGCCTTCATTTGAATATAATCCCCTGAGACAATTGGCAGCCGTGCGCTTTCCCGGATTTGGCTATTACAATGAACCAAAAAATATCCTTGAAAAGATTGGGGAGGCTGAATTACTAACCGGCGATGCTTTGGACGATATTGCCGACATAGCCAAAGACTTATACGAGGTTCGCTGGCACTGGGAAAATACGAACGAAAAGGCTGCCCTTTGGCTATTCCGCTTTGGATACCGGTACCTGTGGGGAGCGCATTTGCGCAGCTTGCAAAACTACCTTTATACAATCCTATATAAATAGTTCCAAATGGGAGGTATCAGACGTATTGAAATCCAGTTGCTATATCTGCACTCACGATCTTTGGTATTTATTCACCGAAACCTGCATCCCGTCATGTTCTCAGGGCGGACCAGAGCGAAGATTTAACGCAAAGAGCGCAAAGAAAAGATTTGCAGGATCTTGGCGCCTTTCAGCGGACTTGGAGTTGAAATGCTAAAGGCTGAGATTCATCCAGTCGACAACATCTAAAGGTCCTCTTTAAAGGGACGGGAGAAGCTTTCCGCAATTTTTGTATTTTGTCTGGGAGAAAGACCGGTCTTACCAAAAATATTTGAGATCCCCAGGGAAGGACTTGTGATAAATCTTTGTAAGATGGAGTTGCCAATTTAAGATGTTCTCCGATCTATCACCAGGCAGGTAACTATAGGTTGGCCGTCCTGGTGGGGATCGACGGAGGAGCGGGGTCGGGAAAGACAACTTTCCCGCCCAGCAAGCCAATTGGTGGTATTGGGAGAAAACAAAAGTCAGGATAAAAGGGTGACAAACTCCATTTGACCCACCATCCGGCTTTGGTCATAATTAATATTCACAGCAACAAGGTTGACCTTGGGGGCACAAGCGGAACCAGGCGATTTCATTGCCCCGAAACCGAATTCCGGTGCGGGGGGCTGGATACGTAATTGGGCAGGGATTGAATCTCGAATAAATCTGGAGGAATACCATGAGCAACAGCGCTATACCCGCACCCGTACCCCATGATAAATTCATCAAAGGCTACGTTAGACTAAGCGTTATTCTCGCGATAATTGTCCTGATCTTCCTGGGGTCTCTTCTAATCTGGTCTGGCTTTGGCAGGACCGATCAATTGTTTTATTATATTTTGGTAGAGATCGGCAAAGCCATCCTGCTCACGATCGTGGTCTCCACGGCGATCAACTGGTATTTCAGACGGCAGTTATCCATTCTGGATGAGGAAAAGAAAGAGGTGGAGAGGGAATACCAGGAGCGAAAAGACAAATATGAGGCAGAGAAGGACGAACAATTTCGACAAACTGTCAATACGCAATTAGATCAGCTGCGAGGAGAGGTGCTGGGGCAAACAGAGGACATTGCCGAACAGGCAATTTGCTTCGATGCTCTTCAGTCCGCAGAGGTGGATCGCTTTTATCCAAACCGTGATGAAGCGGCCAGCTACATAAACGACGCTTTGCTGCAGAGGGGGGTTACAAGCATCAAACTTATGGGCATCTCTTTGAACGATTTTATGAGGGATGAAAACCCGGAGCTCCATGAAGCCTGGGTGGGGATCAAGAAGTATATAGAAGACGATACGCCTCCGGGGGATGCCGAGCAGCTGGACATCCAGGTCCTTATCATTGACCCTCGCTCTGAAGGCGCCTATCTGCGTGCGAAAGCAGAAGAGATCAAAGGCAGTACGGCTTCACGTTTAGAGGCGGACGTCAGGGACACCATGCGCGACCTGTACGCGCTGGAACGGAAGACCTGCAAGGCCGGCAACCCCGGGCGCAGGGTGACCTTTTCGGCAAAGGTGTATCGCACCAGTCCGACCATGTTTCTGGCATGGACTCCCTATACTACCTTTATACAGTCTTACCATTTCAGGCCTTCCCATTCAAAAGCATGCTACCCGACGATCCAGTACCATAACTCGGGCAAAGATGGGTGCGTCCACCAGGAATTGGGGTTCCATTTTGACTGGATCTGGAACAATGCCGCCACAACGGTCAATGAGCATTTGAATTTATATAATATTGGGGTGGCCGACACGATCCGGGTTGCGAACATATCGAACATGTACTATAACCCGGGCGAAAGCCGTGCGCGAATCATCGGGCTGATCGAGCGCACCCAGAAAAACCTGTGGATAAAAGGCATTTCGCTTCACTCCTATTTCACCTATGCCAATGCGGATCTAATCGAAGCGTTGATCAAGGCCTACGAGCGGGACGTGGACGTCAGGATATTGCTGATCAACCCGAACGGTGAACAGGCTAAATTCCGTTCCTTCAGGGAATATTTGATGTCACACCCCAAGAGCCAATTGGAGCATTTCGACGACAAAGCCAGGCGCGGAGAACGGCTGTATACGGATACCACAACCAGCATTAACTTCATCCAGCTGCAATTAAGGAATCGGCTCCCCAACCGTGAGCTGGGAGTCAAACTTTATAACTCCGGACCGGAGTGTTTTGAATTGCTTACCGATGAAGCCGTACTGGTCGAACAATATCATTATGGAAAAATAGCTGTGCCGCTGCGCACCGGCCTCATTCTTGGCGGCGACATACCTGTTACCGAATATCGTAAGCCGTGTGCGGAACAGATCACCGATATGAAAAAAGATCCGTACCAACTCTATAAGGACAGCTTTGAGTATGTCTATAGTCATTGCTCGATAGGATTGGATGAATTCAGGGATTTGGCTTTTTGAAGCAGCCTTCGAAGTACGCGTCGATTGGGCGACTCTCCCTGGGCCGGACAAGGTTATTGTGGAGCGGGGTCCCTCGGCTGAAATTTTGACGGGCATATCCCCGACGAGTGGCCCCTACAGATCGCTGCTCTTCCAATGCCGGTATACAGCCTTACCATCCGGACAATACGAGCGGCGTTTTACCAGTCCTTTGGAAGAGCTCCTTTTACTCGCACTCCAGCGCATTAATGAATGAAATTTCCCAACAGCCCTTGCGGATTGATAAAACTCTTTAGCTCACTGTAGGGCACAGTTACTGTCTGCGGGCCGGCTGCGTAGGGGGCTACCTGGTATTCGTCGAAGGTGATAAGCAGGCCGTCGTTCGTGATGTTCCAGTTCCTATAATTGTCGGGCGTCGGGCCGGCGCCCTCCGTAAATCCGTTTTCGAAACCTATATTGCGTGAGCTGAGCTCGGTGGTGCAGTACGTTGCCATGGCTCCCAGATAATTTGTGCTGGGCTGGAAGAGATCGATAAGAGCAATGTCTTTTCCCTTCCCCAGGTCGTAATTCACAGTCTGGGTTAAGTGATAAGGATGAGCCGAGCCCGAAACATATCCTTCCATCTTGAATTTGAGGCTGAACGTATTTCCGGGCGGCGAAACGAGCTCGTATTGAAGGTCGAACGAGCTGCCCGCGGTAATGGGTGTGACCGTCAGCTCGGCCAGGTTCTGTTTGAAGTCCGCAATGGCTTTATTTACCAGGGCGGTCATCTCTGCATTGAAATTCATAACGCGCGGGTCGTTACTGCCCGTCAGCGACGGTGTTTGCACCGTGATCTTATAGAGCGGCGACTGGCTGTCCTCCTCCGATGGGACGGAGGTCAGCGTTACCTGCTGGTATAGCTCGAGCGACGAGGTCGCTGTCGGGAGCGGCGGCGAAGTCGGAGCAGGGGTGGGCGCGGCGGTGGGCGAAATAGACCCACAAGCCATCATCATGAAGGTCCCCGCAGACAAAACGACGATTGTTCGCAGTTTCAGGGCTGAGAGATTTTTCATTGGTATCACCTGTGATTAAATTCTATACGATAATACAACAAACGAGTATTAACGCAACCCTCAAAGAGCTTAGTCGCTGAGTCGCCAGGCAAAAATCGGGGATTTCTTCTAATGTGACATTGTCGTGTTACTCACACTTCGTCCCAGGCTTTCAGCCTGGGACGAAGAAAACCGAAAAAAAGGATGTGCGCAGGGCGTACGCCCTGCGCACATCCTTTTTTTCGGGTACTTCATGCGAGGATGGTGAGTTGTTACTTCTTACCGCATAATACCTTCAGTATCTCAATGGTCTCCTGCTTGCCGCCCAGGCCGTTCTCACCGCCGGGGCCAACGCAGGAGGGACAGCCGTCCTTGCATTCGCACTCGTTCACCAGTTCCAGCGCACGTGCCACCAGTTCATCGTGCAGCTCGTACAGCTTCTCGCTGAAACCGATCCCGGCCGGAACCTGGTCATAGATGAAGATGGAGGGGCGCGCTCCTTCTCCGTCGGGCGTTGCTTCACGGCCGCCGCGGACCGTCCCGGCTGCATCCGTGTGGACTCCCAGGTCGCTGGGATCGCACATCAGGAACAGCGGGGCTAACTGGCTCAGGACATACGACAAGCCGGCCAACCCGGAGCGGATGCGCACATTTTGCTCGGCCTTGTGATGACAAGTGGGGCAAAGCGTGATGAGATTGTCGAGCCGGTTGGCGCGTTCGATCCCGGAGTGCGGAGCGCCATCAGAAGAGGCTCGCCACTTGTTCATGCATGAACGCCCGGAAAGGTATCTTGTGGTGGACGTCATGCTCACGGCCGGCCTCGGGCGCGCCGCAGACCTGGCAGCGGAATCCGTCTCTGGTGCGCACCGCCAGGCGGATGCGCGGCCAATCGGGGCCATAGTCATTCGGGTCATTCGTCCAGCTCCCGGAGCTGCGCAGGGTCTCGATGGTCGCGTCCGAGAGCGAGACCCAATAGCCCGTAGTTTGCAGGTCGGTGGGCGGCAGGTCGAGAGGCTCCTCGCCCAGGTTCTCGCGGGTAAACCAGCGCAGCTTCTTGAAGCCGACCACCTGCGTGGTGACCTGGATCTCACCCCAGCCCTTTTCTCCGACCTGCGCGCGAGGGGGCCGGGATGTGTTCGCCGAGGGAGAAGGCAGCGGGCTTTGCGCTGACTCAGTAAGGATCTGTATTTCCGTTTCGCGCTGCGGCTCGGTATAGTAATCGAGCGCGACCGGGATGAGATAGGCCGTGTTATTTTCCAGGTTCAAGTCCTGCACGAAATACTGCTGGCCCTCATGCATATAGATCGCGCGCGGGTGCGTCATCCAATATGCGCTGGCGAGATCGATCAGGCCCACCGTGCGCGGCTGGCCGTCTTCGTCGGTGTGCAGCACCACGTTTTCAGGCGAGGCCGAACGGAGGGAGATATTCGCGGCCGGGTAGGTATCAGACATCCAATAGAATTTGTCCTGTGAAAGATGGGCCTCATTGTTCGAAGTCAGGAAGTTGAGAAACTCCTCCACCTTTTCGGCCGCGAGCGCGCCGAAGGGCTCGCCTTTTTGAAAAGGCAGCTCGAACATGGCGCAGCGCAAATGGTTGAGCAGGATCAGCAAATGATCGGGGTTGACCAGCGCCTGTTCCGGCGAGCGCCCAAGGAAATAATCGGGATGGTGCGCCAGGAATTGGTCGAGCGGGTTTGCCGAGGCGACCAACACGGCCAATGCAGGCGCTTCACCGCGACCGGCCCGCCCTGACTGCTGGGTGAGGCTGGCGATGGAACCGGGGTAGCCAACGAGCAGTGCTGCGCCCAGCCCGCCGATGTCTATGCCCAGCTCGAGGGCGTTGGTGGCAACGACGGTCTGCACGCTGCCCTCGCGCAGCCCCTTCTCGATCTCGCGGCGCTGGGAGGGTAGATACCCGCTGCGGTAGCCGCGTATGCGGGAAGCAGTCTTCGATACATCGATATTCGGGGATTCGATATTCGATATTCGACGTGGTCCTCTCCCTGCAGATAGGTCAGGATAATTTCAACGCTGCGGCGGGAACGCGCGAAGATCACCGATTGCAGGTTGTTCTTCGCAAGGTCCTGGGCAAGCCTCACACTTTCCAACAGCGAACTCTTGCGAAGGCCGAGGGCTTCGTCAACGACGGGAGGATTAAAGAGAAGGAAATGACGTTCACCGCGCGAGGAGCCGTCCTGGTCTATCAGCTCCACGGGCGCCTCGATCAGACGCTCACCGAGCTCCTGCGGGTTGCCAATCGTGGCAGAGGTAAGGATGAACTGCGGGTGCGCACCGTAAAAAGCCGCGATCCGCTTCAGCCTGCGGATGACGTTGGCAATATGCGAACCGAAGACGCCCCGGTAGGTGTGCATCTCATCGATGACCACGAAGCGCAGGCCGCGGAAGAAATCCTCCCAGTTGGTATGGTGGGGCAGGATGCCCGTGTGAAGCATGTCCGGGTTGGACAGGACGATGCGCGCGTTCTTGCGGATGGCGGCGCGGTCTCTCTGAGGGGTATCGCCGTCATAGATGGCTGTTGGGATATGGATCGCAGGGCCGTTGAGGCGTTCCAACGCGGCAAGCTGATCCTGCGCCAGGGCCTTGGTGGGGAACAGGTATAAGGCCCGCGCGGCGCTGTCGTCCATGATGGAGGCGATCACAGGCAGGTTATAAGCCAAGGTCTTGCCGCTGGCCGTGCCGGTGGCGATCACAAGGTTCTTTCCGGCGTTGGCGTGATCCCAGGCTTGCATCTGGTGGCTGTACAGGAAATTAATGCCGCGCCCGCTTAAGACCTTTCCCAGCGTGGCCGGTAGGTCGTCCGGGAACGGATGAGTCTGTGCCGGGCGCGGAGGGATCGTGCGCCAGATGGAAAAGTTTGGCGCGGTATCAGGGTCCGTGCGCCAGAGTTGTATCAAAGAATCGAGAGACATGATTTCAATCTGCGCATGTTGCCGAGTGTGTCTTTGGCAGAAGCGTTCCAAGCCGGGAGGATGATATCTTGATGGCACTCATTGCGATGGAATCATACTCGAAAAAATCTTGTATCTACTGGTGGTGATACCGCTTTGCGTCACCCTTTTCGTCCCACGCTTTCAGCCTGGCAGGGAGAACACCTGCATCTGCGAGGACTGAGATTCCGCAGGGAGTACACCTGCACCTTCGGAAAATGAATATGGACGGGGAGAACACCCGTCCATATTCATTTTCGGGAAAACAGTGGCGGGACGATGAGTAGTTACAAAGTCTTTTATCAACCTACTTCTCGTAAGGCAGGACCAAAGTAAACCGTGAAGACCTCTTGTGGGGAAAAATTTACCGCAAAGAACGCCAAGATCGCGGAGATTTACGGTTTTCCTTTGCATTGCATAACGGTCTTCGCAGCGAAAAAGGAGGCGTTATGATGAGACTTCTACGATGTTAAATAGGTGCAGTGCTACCTCATTAAAGAATTGATCCAAAAAAAGTCGATACGGGTATTCTTCCCATATCGACTGCATGTTTACGAGGGATCAGGTATCCTTCCTGCTAAGGAAAAAGCCGATCCGAAGCGGTATCGTTTCCCGCTTCGCGGGACACCGGCAATATCCCCGTGCTGTCCCCCAGTTTTTCAGTCTCAAGCGCCGCGGCCCTGGCCCCCTTGAGCTGCAAATTCCGGAAGGCCAATGCACCAACGGCCAGGGGCAGCCAAAAAGTGACGGCCCGATAAGCAAGCGTGATAATAACGGCATGACTGATATTCACGTGCAATGAAACCAGGGCAATAGCCATGACCCCCTCCACGATGCCGATGCCGGACGGGGTGGGCGACACGATCAGGAAAAGATAGGCAATGGCAAAGCCGGCCACGATCGTTCCGACCGTGAAGGGTACGCCGAACGACAGGAAGCTGCAGATCAAAATAGCCATCAGCAAGACTTTATTTGCCAGTGAAAGCAAAAATGGCTGGATCAGGCTGCGCGGCTTTTTGGGCAGGGAGGCCAAGCCCTCCGCAACCTCGCGGGCAAAGGAATGCGCCCGTGCTTCACTGAGATATTCGCGCCGGATGATCGGATGGAGGATGCGGTTGGTCAGTCTTGCCATGGCTGCGAGGGCATTCCCCAGTGCTTCCGCGGAGCGATATCCGAGGTAGAGCAGGAACGTCCATCCGGAGGCAATCACAAGCAGGATCAGAGCGGCAGTTATCTCACCGGCCCCCAGATCGTTGCGGCGGATGAGGACGATCAACCCAAGGACTAAAACACACAGAAAGGCGGTTTCATCCAGCACCAGGTACAGCGCACTCGCCACGGTTACCTTACCGGCTGGGAGGCTGTGGGTGCGGCCTTCAGCGATGAACATCGCCAGCCCACCGACCCCGGCGCTGGGTGTAACGATATTAACGAAGCTGCCTGCCGTCGCGATCAGGGTTAATCGGCGGATGCTTTCTTTAAGTCCGAGCAAGCCATAGATGGAATGGAAGGTCCAACCGAGCACCAAAAACCAGGCGGCCTGAAAGAACAGCGCGATCGCCAGGAACCAGGGATTTGCGCTTTGCAGAGTTTGAAGGATGTTTTCGATTTCGGCAAAACGGAATAAAACGAATAAGACCCCCAGGAACAGGACCGTAATAACAATAAGTTTTCGCATGCTGGGGGAATTATAACAAAACCATCCACGAGCCATTTACTCCGGGGAGTATTCGCTACAATTTCCACACAAACCAAGGGCGGTTCATGAACCGCCCCTACGCGCAGGCCTTGCGATGTTTCGGCGGGTCAAGATGATTTTGGAATTTCAGGATATTCATTTCATGAATGGCCGAAAAAAAGGGCGGGTTTGAAACCCGCCCCTACTAGTCGTGACATCGGCAATTACTAGAAAGCATGTTTATCTTCGACGCCCGCCCATACCGCTGACCAGCATTACAAAGTATAGAAGCTGCAGCAGAGCCGCTGCCAGCCCGGCTACATAGGTAAGGGCAGCGGCATTCAACACACTGTTGACGCCCTGTTGCTCATCGCCTCCGGCGATGATGCCCGTATCCGCCAGCAGACGCTTGGCGCGTGCCGAAGCGTTCAACTCAACCGGCAGGGTTGCCAGCGCAAAGAGCGCGCCGCCTGAGAACACCAGCACGCCCAACCAGGCCAGGTTTGTGAGCCGCAGAAGCAGGCCGGCAATGATCATGATCCAGCCGAGCCACGAGCCAATGTTCACAGCGGGGACGAGCGCGGCGCGGAAGCGCAGCGGAAAGTAATCGTCGGCATCCTGCATGGCGTGACCCAGCTCATGCGCGGCCACAGCCACCGCCGCCACCGAGGCATTCGAGGCCACACCCTGCGAAAGATGAAGCACCTTATCGCGCGGATCGTAATTATCGGTGAGATTCCCGCCGATGGTTTGGACCTGCACTCCCACCAGGTTGCCACCTGCTATCAGGCGCTGAGCGGCTTGGGTACCGGTCAGCCCGCTGCGCACACCGATACGGCCCCACTTCTTGTAAGTCGAGTTCACATACCAGGACGAGAGCATGACAAGCAGGAGTCCCGGGACCATGAATAACAAGTAGGTTGGATCAAAGAAGAACATTTTTGCCTCCGAACGACAATCTTTGTAATTTCATAAATCACAGAATATTGAGGATATTCCTCGAAATTGTGATTTCCTGAATTTATTGTTACGCACCGTCCCGCAGGTTTAGACCTGTGATGCACGCTAAGTTAATTGACGGCCATCCGATCATCATTATTACCATTAAGGAATGGAGGTCGCGGTCGGGGTCGGGGCCGATGTTGGAATGGCAGTGCCGTTGATCAAGGCTGTCATTACTTCTACGGCCGTATCCAGCTGCGGGTCGCGGCCGGCTTTCCGGTCATCCGCCGTCCTTTGGACGTAAACATCGGGCGTGAGACCCTTCTTGTCGATCTGGCGATCCTTGGGGGTGAGCCAGCGCGCGATCGTAACGCGTACTGCGCCTTCATTATCAGAGAGCGGAACCCAGTCCTGGACGGAACCCTTGCCGTAAGACACCACACCCACGAGCTTGGCGCGGCCATAATCCTGGAGCGCCCCGGCTGTGATCTCGGAGGCCGAGGCCGTGCCCTCATTGATCAGGACCACCATGGGTACCTTGGTCGCCAACCCACCGGGGATGACGTTGTAGGCTTTCTTGGTCCCGTTGCCATATTGCTCGTAAAGCACCACTCCGCCGTCTCCGGTATCCTTGAACTGAGATACAACCTCCACCGCGGTTTGCAGATAACCACCGCCGTTGTCGCGCAGGTCGAGGATGATGCCCTTCGGGTTCTGCGCCATCAAGGTCTTGAGGGTGGCGGTTAATTCGCTGGTGGTGTTATCGCCAAAAGTGGTGATCTGTACATAGCCAATGCCGTTAGAGAGCATCTTGCCGTCCGCGCTGGGGACGTCGATTTTTGCGCGGGTGACATCGAATTCCAGGGGACTGGCCGCGCCCTTGCGCTCAACCGTCAAATGGACAACGGTCCCTGCCGGGCCGATGACTTTCTGGCGGACCAGCTCAGGGGTGATGCCGGTCATATCCTTATGGTCAACTGCAATGATCTGGTCGCCGGCCTGCAGGCCGGCCTTTTCGGCGGGGGAGCCGGACATCGCGCTGGTGATGGTGAGAAAGGTGCCGGTTGTGTCCACAAACGCGCCGATGCCCTCGTAGGAACCGGCCAGTTGGGCGTTGGCATCTTTATAGGTCTGCGGATCCATATAGGTGCTGTGCGCATCCCCGAGCGACTGCATCATGCCGTTGATGGCGCCCTGCATTAGCTTGGTATCGTCCACGGGCTGGTCCACATATTGGTCGTGGATGATCTGCCAGGCCTCCCAGAAGGGCTTGAAGAGCGTTTGGAGATCCTGTGGGGTGCCACCTGTGTTCGGGGCAAGCGTAGGCGAACCGGCCAAAGGCAGGGACAAGCCGGACGGAAAGCCTGCCAAGGGTAGGGCGTGGCCGACGATGAAACCGCCGGAAAAACCGACAGCTAATAACACAATACTTAGCAAGCCAATAAGAATTACTTTTAATCTCTTTTTCACAGAAGCCTCCTGGGATGCTTTAACCCTCGTGAGCATATCATCGCGGGATTAAAGGACGATGAATTGGCCGTATGAAAGGTGTAAATATAATGTCTACCTACCCTTTTCGTCCACTTCGTACGCTGATTTCAGCCTGGGACTAGAGATTCCGGAAAATGAATATGGACGGGAGAGATCTCCCCGTCCATATTCATTTTCCGGGTAAACAGTGGCGGGACGGTGAGTAGTTACCATATATTGATAATACAGTCGAAGAAACCTCGATCTCTCAGGTATACCCCATCTATTATTAATAAAAAGGACCAGTCATCCAGCGTCGAGATTCTTCAGGCGCAGGCTCTCGCCTGGGGTTCAGGGATGAGCGCCATTCAGCAACGCGGGCAGTTGTCGCCAGTCGCTGAGGGCTGCGTCCGACTCCACGCCCGCGGCGTCTGCGCCGTAAAGCACAGAATACAACCCCAGGGCTTTGGCGGCCTTCACCGTGGACGGCAGGTCGTCGATCATTATGCAGTTCGAGGGGATGGCTTTCGCCGGCAGCCTGCATGGCCAATGCAAAGGCTTCGGCGTTGGGCTTGCAATAGGGAGCGACGCGGGTCACATCGATAATGTCGCTGAAATATTTTTCGATCTGAAGGACGTGCAGGACGCGTCGGGCGTGGTTCACGTCCGAATTGGTGAAGATCAGGTTGCGGGTGGGGAGGGCGGCAAGCACTGATTGTTGAACCGGGTCGGGGTGGATGTAATCCGTGAGTTTAACGTCGTGAACGAAAGCCAGGAAATCATCGCACGTCGACCTGATGATTAGCCTGGAGTCCGCGCAGGGTTGTGCCGTACCTGCGGAAATATTTCTCGCGCAGGCCGGGGACCTCCCCGGCAGGGATGCCCATGATTTCGATCATATACTGGCTCATACGCGCCTTGAGCGTAGGCCATAAGCCGCTGGAGGCAGGATACAGTGTGTCGTCCAGGTCGAAGAAGATGGTTGTGAAAGTCACGGGCCGATTATACATTGAAGTGGGGCACGATATATCGTGGCCCACTTTGGTGATTTCGAAATTCGTAGGGCGCCTTCAAAATACGGTCGAAGAACCGAATCGTATATTGGATGAATTCCTTATCCCCCTGCCTCTCGAACGTATGCGGCATGCGATCATAATAATGACATTCCACATCCTTGCCAAGCGCCTTCAACTCCGCGCAAGTCTGCATGGACCACTGCACCGGCACGACCGGGTCCGTCAGGCTGTGATGGATGCTGACGGCGGCTGTGATCCCTGAAAAATAATAGGACGGCGAGATGCGGGGCAGCTGGTCGGCGGGCACTGCGCGTTCCTCGTTGCCCTGGTCGTGCTTCGACCAGATGGAGGCGGCCGCATCGTTCTGGGCCTCGTCGCCGCTCACCGCCGCGTACAAGACGGCGGCTTTTACGTCCCTGCTGACGGTGATGACGCGGGTGGTGACTCCGCCGCCCATGCTGTGCCCCCACATTCCAATGCGGCTCGGGTCAGCCGCCTGCAAAGGGCCGGGCTCCCCGCCGGAGGACTTGACGAGGGCGATCAGATTGAGCGCGTCGATGGCCATGCCCACATTGAACAGGTTATCTCCCTTATCAGAGGGCGGATAGTTGCGCAGGTTCGGGTGTATCACGAGATAGCCCGCGCTGGCCAACGCATCTGCATAATGGGTGGTGTAATCGAACGTCTTGTAAATGGATGGGTCAATGTATCCGTGCAGTGCGATGATGACCGGGAACTGCCCCTCGCCGGTTGGGACATTCATGAACCCGTAGATCATCAACCCATCGCTCGGATAGCGGATGAGGTAACGCGTGAAGGCGCTGTTCCGGGCATTGGTCGCGGTGATCTCAAGCTGGCCGCCGCCGTAGCTCCTGGAACGCAGATAATCAATGGTGTATTTCCAATAAGGGTCAGGGGTGGCTGAGGGACCGGCAGTGAATGTAGGTGCGACGGCCGGCGCAGGTGTAACGGTTGATGTGGAGGCGGGAATGAATACAGCCGTTGAAGCATTGGGCGGAGGGGCGCAGGCTGACAACAGCAAAGCGATGGAAACCAATCTGAAGAGGACGCGTTTCATTTATAAGCGTGTGAGCGTTGTTCATTAGTTATTAGAACTGGTCTTCACGAAAGATTGATCTGAATTCGCGGAACGCAGCCTTGCTATCGTCGGGATAGAACACCCTTCTCGAACTTCACATACCCAATTTTCTGATCTACTGATTATAATGATTCCATGCCGATACGATTGCTCTCTCCTGAGGTCTCCTCTCAGATCGCGGCGGGCGAAGTGATCGAACGCCCGGCCTCAGTCGTCAAGGAATTGATGGAGAATGCGCTGGATGCCGGGGCAAAAAGCATTTCGATCTCGATCGAAGAAGTGGGGCGGCGTCTGATCGAAGTGGCGGATGACGGCAGCGGTATCGCATCGGAGGAGCTGGCGCTGGCCGTCTCGCGGCATGCCACCTCCAAGTTGTCGAATGCAGAAGACCTGTTCCACATCTCCACCCTCGGGTTCCGCGGGGAAGCCCTGGCCTCGATAGGTTCGGTCTCACGCCTGACGATCACCTCGAAGATGGCGAACTCGAAAGCCGGCGCACGTATCCGGGTCGAAGGCGGAGACGAAGGGAAGGTTGAAGTGATCGGCGCGCCGGTGGGGACAGCCGTGCGAGTGGAAGACCTGTTTTACAACGTCCCGGCCCGGCTGAAATTTTTGAAGGCGGATGTGACCGAACGCCGCGCCATTGATAACCTGGTCACGCGCTACGCACTCGCTTATCCGAACGTTCGTATCAAACTGACCGAAGGCAAAAATCCCACGCTGCAGACAGCGGGCGACGGCGACCGGCGTGCGATCCTGGCTGCCTTGTATGGAGTGGAGATCGCGAAACAGTTGTTGGAAATCACTGCGCAGGAAGAGGGGCTTGGGCTTACCGGGTACGTGAGCCCCACGGCGCTCACACGCTCGAACCGCAAGGACATCACGATCTTCGTCAACGGACGCTGGGTGCAGGACACTCCCCTGACCTCCGCCTTTATCCAGGCGTATCACACCATGCTGATGGTGGGGCGGTATCCGTTGGGCGCCGTCTTCATCGAGATCGCGCCTGAGGAAGTGGACGTTAACGTCCACCCGGCAAAGGCAGAGGTGCGCTTCAAAAACCAGGAGCGTGTGTTTGGGTTCGTGCAGCGCGCGGTGCGGCGCGGACTGCTGGCCTATGCGCCGGTGCCCCCCGTGGCCGGTGCATTGTGGGGCGTCCATGCGCGAATTGACAAGGCAGCCCGGCATCGATTGGACGATCGCACACGATGAGAGGTTGAACGCGGAAAGTGGAACGCCTCCTATAGAGGGCGAGCCGTTAAGCTCTCCGCCTTCCAGCGCCGAACCTTCCATATTAAACCGCGTTCCCTTGCTCAGGCTGATCGGCCAGATCGGCACGACATACCTGGTGGCAGAGGGCCCGGACGGGCTCTATCTCATCGACCAGCATGCCGCGCATGAACGGGTCCTGTTCGAAAAGCTCATGGCCCAGCACGACATGCATAAAATCCCTTCGCAATCCCTCCTGACGCCGGAGGTGATCACGCTGCCACCTCCATCCGCCAACCTGCTGGCATCCCAATTGCCGACCCTTTCGCATTTCGGTTTTGACGTGGAAGAGTTTGGGCCGAACACCTTTCAGGTGCGTGCCATGCCGGGCTTGTTTGCGGGCAGCAACCCGTCTGCGGCACTGCGCGCCCTGGTGGAAGACTTCGAAGAAGATGAAGCGCCCCTGCAAAATGAGGTCGAAAAGAAACTCGCGGCGCGCGTCTGCAAACGCATGGCGGTCAAAGCCGGGCAAACCCTTTCGCCTGAGGAACAGCGGGCACTGCTCACCGACCTGGAGAACTGCGATTCGCCGCGAACCTGCCCGCATGGCAGGCCCACGATGATCCATCTATCAGTGGAGATGCTGGAGAGACAGTTCGGCCGCCGAGGCGCAAGGTAGGAAATAGAAGAATTCCAAAAAAAAGATCTGCGCAGGGCGAACGCCCTGCGCAGATCTTTTTTTTGGGTAAACCAGTAACTGAAAAGATGTCCTCTTGTATGTTACGGTCGCGGTTGGGTCTTGCTCGATCTCGGAAGCATGACCGAGAACCATGTGCCCACGCCGATCTTGCTCTTGACTTCGACGCGTCCGCCATGACCCTGCACGATCTGTTTGCAGATGGAAAGGCCCAGCCCTGTTCCGGCCACCTTGTCCTCGGTATCGCGCACCCGATAAAATTTTTCGAAAAGATGCGGCAGGGCTTCTTCGGGAATGCCCGCGCCCGTATCCTGGACGGTGATGCACACATTCGCCTCGGCAGCACTGGCGGTCAGGATGACCGAGCCGTTGCGGCGATTGAATTTGATGGCATTGCTCAACAGGTTCAACATAACCTGCTTCAACTTGTCGCGGTCGGCCTCCCATTGGGGCAGGCCTTCAGGGGCTTCAATGTGGATCTGTACTTTCTCCTCCTCGGCCTTCGAGCTCATGATATCCCTGCATTCGAAGAGCAAATCTGCAATGCTGAAGTAGGTCTTATGGAACTGCACGCGGCCGGACTCCAGACGGGCCAGGTCGAGGAAGGAGGAGGCCAGTGAATTGAGGCGCAGGGTTTCGCTGTGGATGTTGTTTATGATCTGTTCCTGCTGTTCGCGCGCCATTTCGGGACGCAGCAGCAGATACGTGGCTGTGCTGAGTGAGGCCAGCGGTGTGCGCAGCTCGTGAACGAACTCGGAGACCAAGTCCGATTGCTGGAACAGGCGCGCGTTCTCGATGGCCACGGCCGCCTGCGCGCCCAGCACCGAAAGCATCGACTCGTCGCCTTCGGTGAACTTGCCCCTCTCTTTGTTCAAGGCCTCGAGCACGCCGACCACTTTGTTCTTGGTGATCAGCGGTACGCCGATCAACGATTGGGTCGGGCGGCCGGTGACCAGGTCTACATTGCCGAAGAAGCGCGAGTCTTCCTGTGCGTTGACCACGCGCAGGGATTTGCGGTTGACGACGATCCAACCAGCGATGCTTCCCTCCAGGGGCACGGCCAACCCGCGCATCGTGGGTTCATCCAGGTTGGTAGCCACCTGGAAATACAACTGCCTGGTCAGGTTGTCGTAAAGCAGGATCGAAGCCGCTTCCGATCCGCTCACTTCTGCGGCGGCGCGTACGATGCGATCAAGCAGCTCGTCCAAGTCGAGGGTGGAGGCGAGATCACGTGCGATCTCGATCAAACGGCGATAGCCGTCCAAGCGTTCAGTTTTAATTTCTGCCATGGAATACCTGTTCCGCGATGGCGGGCAGCATGTCAGCCACGTCGCCCTGTATAACCGAATCGGCGCGCACGTCCAAGTAGGTGGACGAGTTATTGAGAACGATCAGGTGCGCGCCGCGATCAAGCGCCTGCATGGGCAGGCCTGCCACCGGCAGCACTTCCAGCGATGAGCCCGCGACCATCATGAGGTCACACGCCCGGCTGGCGCGCTGCGCAGCGAACCAGGCCTTCTGCGGCAGTTGCTCTCCGAACAAAATCACATCAGGTTTAAGAACCGCACCGCAAGCCGGGCAGTGCGGGATCTCACCCTTTTCCACAAACGGTTTCAAATAAGGGAAGGCATCAACTTGTCGAAAACACTGGGTGCAGGAAAGCGTTGCCAGGGTCCCATGCATTTCGATCACGTTCCTCGACCCTGCTTTTTGATGGAGCATGTCTATGTTCTGCGTGATGATCGAATGGATATGTCCGTCAGTTTCCAGTTCTGCCAGCGCACGATGCGCCTGGTTGGGTTTGGCATCGAAGATCTGGCTTGCCAGAGGGTGGAACCAGGCATAGAACTTATTGGGATCAGTACGGAAGGTGGATAAAGAAGCGACCTCCAGCGGTTCATCGTGGGACCACAGGCCCTTCCCTTCAGAACGGAAGTCCGGTATGCCCGATGGAGTGGACAAACCTGCACCCGTTAAGACAACAGCTCGTTGTGCTTTACGGATCAGCGCGGCAGAGAATTCGATGGCATCCTGGATTGAAGTCGGCGAGGACTTCATTTGACTTTCTCTCGCTCCAGGATCTGATCGGCGACCTTCAGAATCTGTTGCGAGGTGATATTGGTCGATTGGGATAGCACGGCCGGCGTATGGAGACGCGCGGCCGCAATGAACATCTCGGGGGCAGGGGTGAGCGTTGCGGCGATCTCATGCCCCAGGATCTGCTGGACTTCCGTCCACGGCATCTGTGCATCGGAGCGTATGCGGTTATTCAACACAACGTAGATCGCGGCAGGATCAATGCCCAGCCTGGACATATCCTCGATCAATAATTTGGTCTGAGAGATCGTGCTCTGGGTGCCTTCGGTAACCACGATCCGATCGGTGCATAAAGGCAGCACTTTTTCTACAAACGGCGGAAGACCCCCACCCAGGTCCAGGACAACGTAGCTTGCCAGGCTGGCGAGACCTGCGACGAGCGGCTCGTAATGACCGACCTGGTTCGTCAGATATACATCATGCGGGTCTTCGGAGGCCAGCAATAATCTCAGCCCTGACCCATGCGGGACCAGTACAGAATCAACCCTTTCCCTTGTGATCTCCACGGGCTTACCCAGGAGCAGGTCGTTGAGCTCCTTATGATCGGGGGTACCCAGGTCCCAACCCAGGGTGCCCTGCCCGGGAGTCAATTCTGCAACGATCACCTCCGACTGAGTGCGGTTGTAGAGCGCACCGGCGAGGTTGGAGGAGAATGTGGAGACTCCGAGTCCACCGCGCGGAGAGAGGATCCCGACCACCCGCCCGTGGTGCTCTTGCAGAGACGTATTTATTTCCTCGGTCTTTTTTGGAGTCATGCGCGAGAACAAGGCATGGATGTGAGCCTGCAGCTCAGCGGGATGCGTCGGTTTGGTGAGGTAATCATCGGCGCCTGCCTCGAAGCCGGTGACCTTGTCGTCCAACTGGGTCTTGGCGGTGAACAGTAGAATGGGGGTGTCTTTGGTGATGGGGTTCTTACGCAGACGGCGCGTGACCTCGTAACCGTCCATGTCGGGCATCATGACATCGAGCAAAATAAGGTTGGGTTTCTCTTCAAACGCCTTGGCCAGCCCTTGTTCCCCGTTGGAGGCCGCGACGATCTGATATCCCTGGCGTTGGAGCATGAGGCCCACCAATCTCAGGGTATCCACGTCATCGTCAATGATCAATATCTTTTCAGCCATGGCGCCTCTTGATGACCAACTTGACAATGTTAGATCATTCGAGATGGATCAGATTTTTGGGGAATGGGGTGAATACCCGTCCCATATCCCAAAAATTTGGGGTCTCTTCAAATGTGACATTGTTGAGCTAAAGTCTAGCATAAAGCCATTTTTCAGGCAAGTTTGGAAAGAATCAAATTCATAACATACTTAAAACCGTATGCTTTTAGCCCGAAAACGCCCATTCCGGGAAGTCTGGGAACGGGATTCCTCAAGTCCCCTACGCTGCTCCTTCACTATAACACTCTTCTAATATGCCTATGCTATAATCACGTTGCAATCGGGAGTACCTCCCGGCCATGGGGATGACAGGCTTCGACGGGAGAGGCTGGTCCCGGAATGCGAGCCGAGCGGCGCCGAACTCGTAAAATCCGCGCAAAACTTTAAGTGCCAATCGCACTTCATATGCTGCTATGCCCCTCGCCGCATAAGGCGAACGCTTAACAGCCGACCTCCTTGATGAGGTCGCGTCCGCCGTCCTCGTTCTCCACCCGGTGACGGACCGGGCGAGACAATGGTGGAGTGCCGCACATGACTCTGCTAAATGTGCGAAAGACCAGCAGATGGCCGCTGGGTTACCTGCCCGCCGAGATCCCAGCGGTGACTAACTTCGGCAGGCTACGCTCGTAGATTTCTGTGGGTCGAATCTTTCGGACGCGGGTTCGATTCCCGCCATCTCCACTCGCTAAATTGGGGCAGCAGTAAAACTGTGTCGCTCAAAGCATAAGTTGTCCATTTCGGACAACTTATGCTTTAAGCGCTGTATCTACTGGTGGTGATACCGCTTCGCGTCACAGAGACAACCCCAGCCTCCCCTATTTGGGCGGACAGACATTAAAATTTACGCTATGGTCGGGAAATCGCCGACCACCTGAGCGCAAAGAACCAAGAAAAATCAAGATTTGGTACCCTTAGCGAGCTGGATTGATAATCAGCTGCGATCACCCTGTCCGCCCCACCCCTAAGGGGAGGGAGAGAATTCCGAATTTTTGGATGTGGGCGGTGCTCTCCAGCCCACATCCAAAAATTCGGAGATTTTGAAAAAGGTGTGAGTAGATACTAAGCGCTGAAGACTACGGGTAGCATCGATACACTTTTTCAGTGGCTGTGATACTGGAATGTTCGTGGTGTAGGAGGTAAATGATGGGCCGTGAGTCCAAGTATTTCACACTAAGCCTTGAGTCGCTTAGGGCCCTGGGGAGCTGGGCCGCAGACTGCGCCGAAAGAGCGCTGTCGGTGTTTGAAAAACACGTTGATTCAGATTCCCGACCCCGTGCGGCGATTGAAGGCATTCGGGTGTTTGCCGGTGGGGGAAAGCGAACGGCTCAGTTGCGCTCCCTGGCCTTGTCGGCGTTTTCCGCTGCACGTGAGGCAGACGATCCCGCGGCAGCCGCCGCCGCTCGCGCCGCGGGCCTTGCCGCGTGCGAGCGCCTACACCCACCCATTGGCGGATGTTAACCAAACAAAGCACATTCTCGGTCCAGCCGCCTATGCCGCACTGGCACTCGAGCTTGACCACTCCGGCGATCCAGACATCGGTGAGGGTGCAGTTCGTTGGGCAATCGAACACGTCACCTCTGAAGTGCGCGAAGTCTTGCTACAGATGCCATCCCGCCAAACGGGAAACAGCCGGTTGGACAAGATCCTATATGAGTTGGATACGGGTATCCGCAGTCTGACCTTACCGCGGGACGCCTAACATCTCCACTTGCAAAGTTGGGGCAGCAGTTCAACTGCTGCCCCAACTTTGTTATCATTAGGGATCATGAACATTCGCCGCATTGCGCCCTTCATACTAGCGATCCTTCTGACGGCCTGCCAGCCTGCAACACGGCCAGCACGCCCACCACCCAGGCAGCTACCGAACCGCCCGCTCCGACCGCGACGGCGCTCCCCAGCCCCACGCCGCTGCCGCCCACAGTGACACCGACCCTCCCTCCTGCGCCGCGCACGTTTACCGAACAGTTCGATGGGAGTCTCCCTTATTGGACCTTCCAACAGGTGGATCTGGGACAGACGGAGGTCACTCCGAATGCGGCGGGGGGGTTCCTCGTCTTCGACCTGGCTGCGCCGAACCAATGGGTCTATGCGCTGTACAGCGTAGCGGACTATACCGATATCCGTTTGGACGCGCAGGTTGAAGACCGCGCCGGACAGACTGGGGCGATGGGCGTTGTCTGCCGCTATACCGAGGATAAGGGTTGGTACGAATTCAATATCTATCCCGACCAGACCTACGAGATCCTGTACGGACAATGGCTCTCGCCGGGCCTGGCGCGTTATACGCCTCTCTTCCGCGGAGAATCGGCGAAGATCAAGGGCGATGCAAATGAGATCGGACTGTCGTGCGTCGGCAGCATGCTCACCCCGTTCATCAATGGCACGCAAATGCGAATTTGGCAGGACAATCGGATCGGTTTGACCGATGGAAAGATCGGGATTTCTGCGGCCTCCTTTGCCAGCCGTTCCGTTCACGGCCGCCTATGACTGGGTGAAAGTGAGCCAGCCGTAAGACGAATACTTCCCAGATACGGGGAACGAACGTGGCAAGGGGCGAGCCAGCGGCTCACCGCTACTTCCCGGATGCGGGGGATTTCACACGATGTGACATGGTAAGGGGAGAGGGCAGGAGTTTTTCCAAATGAGCGTAAACATTAGGTTGGCTGCGCCGTTTCTGTTTGAGTGAGAACTGTTCAATATGGATCAAAAACACCTGCAAGGTTCGAGCCAAAGCCAAGGCCTCAGAAATGTTTTGCTTAATAGGTCGGGCAAAACGCTCCAGCACTTTTTTGAAGCGCACATTGCTCACTTCTCGTTCCGACCAGGTTTCGTCCGGGATCCGCAAGGGGGCGAGCAAGAAATGAAGGAGAACAATCCCAATCATCTTGGCGTACAGTTCGGTCAGCACGCGTTCGGTGCGCCAGGATCGGATCTGGTTGAGACCGCAGTAACTTTTCCAGAGCTTGAAAATCAATTCGATCTGCCAACGAATGCGGTAGAAGGCATAGATGTGGTTGAGGTTAATCCTGGTCGCAGGCGCATTGGTCACGAACAGCGTCCAACCCAGGATAAACAAATAGTTCTGGCTGAGGGTCGTGCCTCTCTTTCGAGCATGTTCTTTTGCGGTACGGCGGCGTTTCACCCTCACTTCTTCTGGATTGCGCAGAGAATCAAACGGCAGGGCAGTGCATGTTGGGAGCGACAACCCAGCCTCACCGACAAATCGGCGCTGGGGCCGGTTTGCTGTTTCAACACTGCCAGCAAGTCAATTCGTTCGTCAAACGCATCCACCAGGGCCGTTGGATAGAGGTACCGGCTCAAAAAATAGGCGGATTGGTTGGCGATTGCCCAAAAAGCGTCCAAACAGAAGTATCCCAAGTCCACAATCGTGAGCGAACCGTCTTCGACAACCTTCAGATACTCTCGATAGCCTTGATCGGCAGCTTTGCCAGCCTGCATTTCACCCTGTTTCAGGTTGCCGTGTAAAAAATCGAATACCAATTGTATTTTCAAAGCCGCCTTTGCGCCTTTCCGACCACAGCCTGGATACGCCTCCGCCATGGTTTCGGGTAAGGCCTTGGTGCTACTATCTACGATGTTGATAGCCGTGAACTGTTGCAAAATGGACAATACTTCCCTGATATGGGATAAACCCTTTAATCTAATTTCTACACAGCGTTAATGTTTTTCTTGCATCTCTCGTGTATCCTTTACATAAACTATTACCCGTCATTGCGAGGTTCATATATGTTTATATGCGGAAGGGCCCGGTGTTCTCGACCCGGTTACAGGCTTCCAGCTCTCACAATGACGACAGCAAACAAGGAGTATGAGCCATGGGAAAAATCATAGGTATCGACCTGGGAACGACCAACAGCGTAGTGGCTGTGATGGAAGGCGGCCAGCCGACTGTGATTTCCACAGCAGAAGGCGGGCGCTTATGCCCGTCGGTGGTCGCATTCAATAAGAATGGAGAACGCCTTGTTGGCCAGACTGCCAAGCGCCAGGGTGTGATCAACTCGGAAAATACGGTCTATTCGATCAAACGCTTCATTGGTCGTCGTTTCGAAGAGACCGAGGTCGAACGCAAGATGGTTTCCTACGAAGTGATCCCCGGTCCTTCAAACGACGTAAGGGTAAAGATCCCGATCACGAACCGCGAGTACAGCCCGCAGGAAATCAGCGCGATGGTGCTTGCCAAACTTAAAGCAGACGCCGAAGCATACCTCGGCGAGCCGGTAACCCAGGCGGTCATCACAGTCCCCGCATATTTCAATGACAGCCAGCGGCAGGCCACCAAGGACGCAGGCAAGATCGCCGGCCTGGAGGTGATGCGTATTATCAACGAGCCCACGGCCTCGGCTTTGGCCTATGGCCTCGATAAGAAGAAGAATGAAACGATCCTGGTCTTCGACCTCGGCGGCGGCACGTTTGACGTGTCGGTGCTGGAAGTAGGCGAAGGCGTGATCGAAGTCAAGTCGACTAACGGCGATACGCACCTGGGCGGCGATGACTGGGACCAGCGTGTCGTCAATTGGGCTGCCGATGAGTTCAAGCGCCAGCAGGGCATTGACTTGAGGAACGATCGCCAGGCATTACAGCGCCTGCGCGAGGCCTCTGAGAAAGCCAAGATCGAGCTTTCGTCCGTAATGGAGACCGAGATCAACCTGCCGTATATCACTGCAGATGCCAGCGGCCCGAAGCATATGCAATTGAAACTAAGCCGCGCCAAGTTCGAACAGATGACGGAAGACCTGCTTGAGCGCTGCAGTAAACCGTTCCAATCAGCCCTGAAGGACGCCGGGTTAAGTGCTTCCGGCCTCAACGAGGTGGTTCTTGTCGGTGGTTCGTCTCGTATGCCCATGGTCCAGGATCTGGTCCGCAAGCTGACAGACGGCAAGGAGCCGAACAAAGGTGTAAACCCGGACGAAGTTGTGGCGGTCGGCGCGGCCATCCAGGGCGGTGTGTTGGCCGGCGAAGTCAAGGACATTTTGCTGCTCGACGTGACTCCCGCTCTCCCTGGGCGTAGAAACGATGGGAAGCGTGATGACCAAGATGATCGAGCGCAACACCACCATCCCGGTGCGCAAAACAGAGAACTATTCGACGGCCGCGGACAACCAGACGGCCGTGGACATCCATGTACTGCAAGGCGAGCGGCCGATGGCTTCGGACAATATGTCGCTCGGACGCTTCCGCCTCGACGGGATACCCCCGGCTCCGCGCGGCATCCCCCAGGTGGAGGTGACCTTCGATATCGATGCCAACGGTATTCTCCACGTAACGGCCAAGGATAAGGCTTCCGGCAAGGAGCAGAAGGTCACGATCACGGCTTCGACCAACCTGAACAAGGGCGACATTGATCGCATGATGCAGGAGTCACGCGCCCACGAAGCCGAAGACAAGAAGCGCCGTGAGCTGATCGAAGCCCGTAATAACGCCGACAACCTGGGTTACCAGCTTGAAAAGACTTTACGCGAGCTGGGCGATAAGGTCCCGTCTGCGGAACGCGGCACGATCGAAAGCAAGATCAATGATCTGAAGCAGGCCGCGCAAAGCGACGACGTCAACCGCATCAAAAAAGCCACGGACGAGGCGCAGAATGCCTTCCATGCGCTGAGCCAGCAGCTCTACGCCCAGGGCCAGCCGCAGCCCCAGGCGCAAGGCGAGGGACAGGGTCCGCAGGGCGGCCCCTCGAATCGACCCGGTAACGACGAGGGTGATGTGGTCGAAGGCGAAGTAAAAGAATAGAGAAAAGAGATTAGAGATCAGTCAGAAAACGGACGGGTCTCTGATAATCAGTAACAGTTGGCAGGCGATCATCGCAAGATGGTCGCCTGTTTTTTGCACTTATGATTGTTGTTCGCCTTGCTCGAAGGGGGCTTAGCCCCCGAAAAGGCGCCAGGCATTAACATCTCAGCTGTTTCGTCTCCGTCGGGGCACGATATATCGTGCCCTTACTTGCCCTTAAGCAAGCGGCAGTATAATCTTTTTCATGTTCAAGAACTTTAGACGTATCTGGCTGATCCCCATCGTGTTGGTTCTGGGGATTGGGTTCTACTTTCTGCCGCCGGTCCACAGCCGACTCTCCAGCCGCATGGACGACCTGCGCGCCCAGGTAAACTATTATCTCCATCCACCGGACCAAGCCGTCTTTCAGCCGGCGCAGTCACAGCAAGACGCGATCAATGCCATCGTCCGTTCCACCATGCAGGCCTATACCCTTTCGCAAACTCCTTCCCCGACACACAAACCCGTTTCAACAGCTGCCGGGGCAAGCCCCACCCCCACCAGCACGCCTGAAGCGTTACCCGCCTCCGTCTCGCTGCCCGGTGTGATCTATATGGACCAGCATGGCGGCTGGAATTTGTGCGGGCCAACCAATTTGACCATGGCGCTTAAATTCTGGGGCTGGACGGGTTCGCGTGACGATGTCATTAATGTGATCAAGCCGGGCATCAATGACCCCAAGCTCGATTTCATCACGCGCGGCAAGCCCGATAAAAACGTGATGCCTTATGAGATGGTTGACTTCGTCCAGAACGATACCGATTACCACGCTTTTTTTCGCTATGGCGGCGACATCAACCTGCTGAAGAAACTGCTCGCTTCCGGTTACCCGATGCTCATCGAAAAGGGCGTATATGAGAAAGATGCCTCCGGCGTGGTTTCCTGGCTGGGCCATTACGCCTTTGTAACCGGCTATGATGACAACCAGGGCGTTTTTATCTACCAGGATACCTATCCGCCGGACGGCGTCAACGGGAATAACCGGCAGATCAGCTATGCGGACTTTGTCACAGGCTGGCGCGCATTTAATTATCTTTTCATAGTTGCCTACCCGCCGCAGGACGAGCAGGATGTCTTTAAGATCATCGGCTCCTGGGGAGACACACAGTGGGCGAACCAGCATGCGCTCGACCTTGCGAACAAGGATATCAGGACTCTGAGCGGGCTCGACCTGTATTTCGCCTGGTTCAACAAGGGCACCAGCGACGTCCAATTGCTGAAGTACAATGAGGCAGCAATTGATTATGACCAGGCCTTTACTCTCTATCCCAACCTGCCGATCCCACAAAAAGACCGGCCTTATCGCATGATGTGGTACCAGACCGGTCCGTACTGGGCTTATTACTATACGGTCCGCTACCAGGATGTGATCAACCTGGCGAACACCACCCTGGGTACGGTGCTGGGAGGCCCTACACTGGAAGAAAGCCTTTACTGGCGTGGGATGGCCGAAGAAGCGCTCGGAGACATGAACTCCGCGGTTGCGGATTTCAAACAGGCCAACCACCTTAATCCCAAAATGACCGTTATCATCCAACAGCTTCAGACGCTCGGCATTGCTCCTGAAACACCCATTCAATGACCTGAGGTAGATCTAATAGTTTTTAACCAAAAGGGCACCCGTGAGTACATCGGGGCGAGACAGCGAAGGAACACGAAGGAAAAAAAGAAGAACAAAAGCAAGGGCAAGAACAAAGAGAAGAACAAGAATCTCCATTGTGGTTGTATGATTACAACATTACCTGTCTCTGCCGGGGCACGATATATCGTGCCCCTACCAGGCAAACTGCTTAGATAACCCATGCGTATCCTACACTTTGCTGACGCACATATCGACATGGCCAACTATGGCCGCCACGATCCGGAGACCGGCCTGCCCCTGCGCGTGCTCGATTTCCTGAAATCGCTCGATACCATCGTGGATACCGCAGTCCGCGAAAAAGTGGAGCTGGTCATCTTTGCGGGCGATGCCTATAAAGATCGTTCGCCTGCGCCGACTTTCCAACGGGAGTGGGGCAGGCGCATCATCCGCCTTTCGCAAGCGAAGATACCCACGCTGCTGCTGGTGGGCAACCACGACCTGTCGCCGGCCATCGGCCGCGCCCACGCCATCCAGGAGTTCGATACGCTGCAGGTGCCCTATGTGAAAGTCCTCCCCAAACCCGAGCTGTTGAGGCCGGCGGACCTATGGGGTTTGCCCCTGCAGGTCATCGCGATGCCCTGGATCGCCCGTTCCGGGTTAATGGCCTCGCTCGAGATGGATGCGGCGGAACCGGAGGAAGTTTTTTCGAACATCGAATCCCGCATATCGGAGCTGGTCGAAGGATGGCTCCAGGAAGTGGACCCGGCCCTGCCGACGATCCTTGCCGCGCATGCCTCGGTGCAGGGCGCGACCTTTGGTTCCGAACGGATGGTCATGCTGGGTGCGGACCTGGTGCTGCCGACTTCGCTTGTAAAGGACCCGAGGCTGTCTTACGTCGCCCTCGGCCATATCCATAAACCGCAGGACGTCAACAAGGGTGCGCAGCCGCCGGTTATCTATCCCGGCTCCATCGAGCGCGTAGACTTTGGCGAGGCCGCCGATGACCGCTTCTTCGTCATTGCAGACGTTGCGCCCGGGAATACCACTGTTGAATGGAGAAAGCTTACCGAAGCGCGACCGTTCATTGACCGGCGAACCGTGCTGACAAGCGCTGAGCATGTAACGGAAGCACTGGAAGCAGCTCTCCCGGCACAGAAAGAGATGGAAGGCGCCATCGTCCGCCTGCAGGTGGAATACCCACGCGAGCTGGAGACCTTGATCGATGAGCCCGAGCTGCGGAAATATACAGAGAATACCTTCGAGTTCCATCTGGTCAAGCGGCCCCAAATCGAGGCGCGCATCCGCCTGTCTTCGGATCAAACCGTGAGCAGCCTCTCTCCGCTGGACCTGCTCGACGTGTACTGGCGCGCGGCGCATACCGACCCCGCCGATATGGAAGCCCTGAAGAAGCTGGCCCGCGAGATCCTTCAAGACGATAATAAATCCCCCTGAAACTCGTTTAAAAATATAGTGTTGTAATAGGCATAATCGCGAAGTAGCTTTCCATCCCTTGTTAAAGGTAAGGAGGTATGAAAATGCGTAACCTGAAATGGATCTTGCTCGGCGTTTATTTGATCCTGGTCGGTCTTGCGCTTCTGGGCGTGCATATCGGCGGCAACATTATGAGCCTAGTGGCAGGCATCTGCGCCGTGATCGCCGGAATCCTTTTCCTGATCGACCGCTAGACGGTATTTATTTTTCGGAACAGCCTCCCAAGCGGGAGGCTGTTGCTTTTTATATTGTTCTGTCTTACACTAATCCCAAATCCTGCGGGAGAGGTGTCCATGTCAGAAAAAGCTTCACGTTACCGCTGGTTCGTCATCGTTGTCTTCTTCCTCTTCATGCTGCTGCACCAAACCGACCGGTTGATGATCGGCCCCATGCAGGACACCATCGAAAAACAATTCGGCATCAATGACCAGCAGTGGGGGTTCATCAACTCGGGCGCCTTGCTGGTCGGCACAGTTCTTGTACCCCATTTGGGGTTACCTCTATGACCGCTACGCGCGCGCCAAACTCCTGGCGCTGGCATCCCTGATCTGGGGCGCGACGACTTGGATCAGCGCCATAGCTCCCACCTATAATACCTTCCTCGTAACCCGCGCCTCCACCGGTATCGATGACTCCTCCTATCCCGGCCTATATTCGCTGGTGGCCGATTATTTCGGTCCCAATTTACGCGGCAAGATCTACGGGCTGCTGCAATTGGCGCAGCCGCTGGGTTATCTCATCGGCATGATCATGGCCTTGATCATCGCCCCGCTTATCGGAGGCTGGCGGCAGGCTTTTTATATTACCGGTTCACTGGGGCTGGTTGTGGCGGTCCTTATCTTCTTTGGCGTCAAGGAAATGCCGCGCGGCAAGGCCGAGCCTGAGTTCGAAGGCATGGAAGAGATCGGCCAGTTCCATTTCTCGTGGAAGGAAGCGGGGCAGATCTTCAAGAAGAAGACGATGTGGTTCGTGTTCCTGCAGGGCTTCGCGGGCGTATTCCCGTGGAACGTGATCACCTTCTTCTTCTTTGGCTACCTGATGGCAGATCGTGGCTATGACAATAACGCCGTGCTTCTTACCATGGCGCCCGTCATTATCATCCTGGCCGGCGGATATTTCCTGGGCGGCGCGGCCGGCGATTGGCTGTTCAAGCGCACCAACAAGGGACGCATCATCGTCTCCAGCGTGGGCGTGATCCTGGGCGCCCTCTTCCTGTTCCTTGCCATGCGGACGCCCATCGAGCAGCGGACGACCTTCTTCATCTGGATGTCCCTGACGGCCATCTTCATGCCGCTGTCCTCGCCGAACGTGGTTGCCACGGTCTACGACATCACCGTCCCTGAAGTCCGTTCGACGGCGCAGGCGGTGGAATATTTTGTGGAGAATATCGGCGCGGCCTTCGCACCCATCCTGGCGGGTTTTCTCTCCATCACCATAGGGAAGGGCGACGCCATTCTGTGGATCTGTATCATTGCCTGGGTATTATGCTTTATCTTTTACCTGGGCGCGCTCTTCACGGTGGATAAGGATATCCACGTGCTGCGTTCGCAGATGGCAGATAGGGCGGCGCAACAAAAGGCCGGATAAAACTTTTCCTTGCCTCATTCCGCAATAGCTTTGACGATGAAATTGCAGTGATCCTTTGTTCTCGTGTTTCATCATCCTTTTGATGAACTGTTCGACGGTCCCGCGCTCACCCCATGAGAAATAACATCTCACCGTCCCATTTCTCCGCGGGCATCGTCTCTACCATCAATTTGAGCTGATCGTGTGAGGCCTCGTATTCAGCCCAAACCTGTTCCATGGTCCAGGTGCTGCGCTCATCGGCGGCGGGACCGTTGTATTCGTCGTATTTCGTATTTGCGGTAATGCAGAAGTATTCCTCTCCCCTGGCATACGCGCTTAATGAGCGGGCCGCCTCCCCGTTCCAGACGCCCAGGTGCCCCAGCACGTCCCGCACCCGCCAGGCTCGTTCGTCAGTGTGAACTACCAGTTCCGGGTTCAGGTGGGAAAGTACCGCCCGTGTTCCGCGGCGAGTCTCGTCGAGCAGGTTCAGCATTTGCCGGCGTGTTTCTTCCACATTGGAATTCATTGGATTCTCCTTGTTGTCTTTGTTATTCCACCGGCCAAATGGTTTTGTCGCAAAATAGATCGCGCCGTTTGTACCGCGGCCATCCCTCACCCTGCCCCCTCCCGCCGGGAGAGGGGATGCCTCACAGCGAGCCGGGAATGCCTATTAACTTGCCGAGAAAACCACTAAGAGCAGTGAGAGGTATTAACGAACCGTTTGACATGCCTACGGGGGCTAGCCCTATGGATCTACTTTGCTTGATGCTTGACTTGGTTGGGCTTCAACGAAGCCCTTCATCATTTTGTCTCAGGTTTCGCCCGGGTTGAAGCCATCCCTTTTCATTTGGCTCATCATGTTCTGCATCATTCCAGACATTATCCTGGACATCATTTTTGGGATTGCCTTTGTAGCAATAGCTACAAGGAGATTCCACCCCCAATTGCGCCAAGAAGAATAGCCAGCACATATCCCCACGCGGTAAAGCGTTTTTTGTTCATGCCGATCCTGCCTCCCTTGATCTCGATATCAGCGTTTTTCTCTCCGGTCTCTTCGCTGCGAATTAATGCCAAGTAAAACAGCCCACACAGCGAAGCCAAGAAAAATAAATGCCGTGCTTAGCTGTAGCTCGAATTTGTATTTGAGTAGTAACAGTATGAGGATGCCACAAAATAGCTGGAACAGCCCCCAGAGAGTGCTTGCCAATTTCGGATATTTTGACCTGGCTATCATCGGGTGATGCCTGGTTTCGTCGAAGTCCGTCAAGTGGATCAGGCTCATATCCAGAAATACGCCCGATACAAAATAGAGCAGGTAGTTCAAGACGATCATGATTTCCTCCGTATCTTATTTCTTATCATGCTAAGTTAAGCGACCCGGCCAGATATTCAGTCCCTATCTGTCATGGGAGTACCTTTTAGGATTTTAAACTGCATCATCCCGAAATCCCAATTTTCTAAGCCAGCAATATACACCTATTGCTTTTCTCGGATCATTTTTGGATTTCCTGCCACTTGACAATTGTTCTCGTTCTTGTGATTATATTTATAATAGATATATCCACAAAGGATATATATTTGCTTTTTCAGTGAGGTACCGCCATGCCACGTATTAATTCATCCCTTGTTCCCGGCCAACCCCTGACGCCCGCCGTATTCCACATTCTGCTTGCCTTAGCTGATGGAGACAAGCATGGCTATGCCATCATGAAGGACGTGGAGAACCAGACCGTCGGCCGCCTCAAGCTGGGCCCCGGCACCCTGTATGGCACGATCAAGCGGCTGCTCGCCGCGGGCCTGATCGTTGAGATAGATGAATGCCCCGATCCCGAACTGGACAATGAGCGGCGGCGTTATTACCGGCTGACGGCGGTGGGGCGCCAGTTAGCGCAGCAGGAAAATCAGCGGCTGACCCAAGCTGGCAAAGTCGCACGCCTCAAGCGGCTTTCCCACGATCCACTCAACTGAGGAGGCATGACAATGAAAACAAACCGCTCGATTTAAATAATCGCGTCGGTTTTACCGCCCTTTTGCTGAATTTATATCCCCAAGCCTACCGCGCAGCTTACGAAACGGAGATGTTTCACTTTTTCACCGACCAGTGCCGTGATGTATACAAAGAACGCGGCTGGTTCGGCATTCTGTCGTTGTGGCCGCATACGCTGGTTGATGTGGGCGTAACAGCCGTTCGTGAACACCTCACCGATCCCCAGGCTAAATTTGGTCTGCTGGAGGCCCTGCCGGATACGCCGCTGCCCTGGAAAGGCGTGATATTGGTGCTGATCCCTGGCTTGATATTCTTCGTCAGCCAGATCGTGCAGCTAACATCCAGTGAAGATTGGTTCTTCCTGGTGCTTTACCGAGCAGCGTATTTCTTGATCTTACCGGCGCTGCTCGCCTGGCTGATTACCTGCCGGTTCCCCATATGGGGGCTTATTCCCTTCGGTTTGCTGTATGAGACATTATGGTCGTATAGCCGGCGTTTTCAGAACCGGTAGCCCAACCTTCCTAGGCCAGTTGGGCATCTTTGATTGGCTGGTTTTCATTTAACCAGTATGCGATTGGCGTGAAGATATATATTTGGCAGCGCTGGCGTGCGCAGTGTCCCTGGGGCGTATCTGATCCGGTACAACATCCGCCGAAGGCAGATTTCCCGAGCCGTCTGGGGATGGCTGGGCTTGTATGGCGTGCTGATCGTTCTTCAGATAGGCGGGAGAAGGCTACAGCTATATCTACCGCTTTGTCACCGGCCCTTTTACCTGGGAAGGCTGGACCTGGCCTTTTATCCTGAGCCTGAAGGAGATCAGGCAGTACCCTCGTCCAAATGTCTTTTTGGTATTTATATGACGGGCTTTCGTTGCTGCTGTTGGTTTTTATCGGGTTTTTTTTCGCACGCCAGTATGGCGGGCTCAGTTTCCTGGTGCTGCTCGGGTTTTTGCTGCCGACGGTCATCTTTGGCCGGTACGGCGTGTGGAATGAAGCGACTCCCTTCTATCTGGTGAGCCTGGCGGTAGTGGTCTACCGCTTTGTGGTGGCGCTGGTTGCACCTATCTGGTTGGTGCGTGCAGCCTCCAGACCGGGACGCCAGCGCGCGGGTCGCCATTCCCGTTGCCATCGCGTATCCTTTGCCAGGTATCTATTAATATTATTAACTACCTTGGCAGCCGCCGGGCAAAACGGGTATCGACCGACGCTGCTTGACGTTGCGCTGTCCGTTTGGAGCCAGGTGATCATCGCCGCGGGGTTGGGACTGGCTGTCGCTCTCTATCTGCCTAAGGTTAGTGGTCAGGCAACCATCGCACCGCCTCCCCTTGCTGCGAAGATCGAATGATCTGCTCTCAATAAAACGGGAACCAGTCAATGCCGACTGGTTCTTTTTTTTCCGGGCGTGTCTGTCTGGTCGCCAATCTACATCCTTCAACGCCTCGGCCAGTACATGATGATAAGGACGCCCAGCAGAGCGACAAACGCGCCGATCAAGTCAAACTTATCGGGCGGGGTTTTGTCTATCTTCCAACCCCACAAAATTGCCATGACGATGAAGATGCCGCCGTAAGCGGCGTACACACGCCCAAAGTGTGAAGGTTGCAGGGTGGGGACGATGCCGTAAAAAATAAGCACGATGGCTCCCAGAAGCGCCAACCAGATGCTCTTGCCTTCTCGCAGCCAAAGCCAGATCAGGTATCCGCCGCCAATCTCACAGAGTCCTGCCAGCACGAAATAAAATAACGACCTGGCAATTTCCATTTCGTGATTTTACTCGGCTTCCAGCCGATACTGGGAGAAACAGGGGCCTGACGATCCCTTGCGAGCTGGACAGGCAGGATGGTGTTTGAATTAGCCTGGAATCAATCAGGCTTATTAGAGCGCCTTTGGCGAGTTTAGGATTCAAAATGGTAGTGTTATGGTAACAACCGTGAATGTTTATATAATTTCATAAGTCACAGATTTGCGAGGGGAGGATCGATAAAAGCTTAAGCCGCGCATGAAGTACCCGGTTTTTATCGATAGCATAAGAACTGTTTGCGTCACCGGTTTGCTTTTATCCCGTTCTGAGGAGGATATATTATGAAGCTAAATTCTTTTTTCCATCTGCTGCTTTTTGTTGTTTGCTGCGCCTTTATTAGCTGCGGCTGTGTTCCCTATGCCGTGGATGGATCTGCGGATGCAAAGGTATTTGTCTGGTTCGATGCGAATGCAAATGGGATGGTGGATCCGGGCGAAAGCCGCCTGATCGGGTAAAGGTCGGAATGGGGTATCCGGATGTGTATACGGATGAAAATGGCAGGGCATCGGTTGGCGAATTTAAGCCGGGGATGCGCCTCTAATTGCTGGGAAGGCGAGACCGTAGTAGAAGCGCCGCAGGGATATAAACCCACAACGCCCACAGATTTCAAGCTGACTGGAGAAGACCAAACCTTTCAGTTCGGCTTTGTATTGGACCCGTTGGCGGCAACATCCACTCCCTATGCGGCCGGGCTCTCATGCAAACATATCAGAATATTGATCCGCAGGGGATGGCTGTCGCTCCGGATGGCACCCTCTGGATTGGGCTGTACAATGGCGCGGCGAAATATGATCCGAAGGCTGATCAATTTGTCTCATACGCCGGATTAGACGGGCTCTATGAAGGCATTAGTATTGGAAGCAATAACGAAGTATGGATTTCCACGCAAGAATTCATGATCAGCCGTTACCTTGATTTGCGTAATGGTCAACCTGGGACAAGGACAGTTTGATCGCAGCCAGTGATATTAGCATTGGGAGCACGCAGGATGGCAGAGTATGGTTTGCCGTCCAAGCCCCGCCCTCTGAACTGGCAACCTTTAACCCTCTCACTAACCAATGGCTTTTCTTTATTAAACCCGAAGGATATACAATACGCTGTCGGAACAAAAGTGGGGGACGCGCGTCCACCTACGGCTCGATCTTGGCTCCGCTGCTTTTGATGATCGCCAGGCTGACTCCGCCAGGTGGAAGCCCGAATATCCAATGGAAAATCTATGATCAGCATTCCTTTGACGAAAGGCGAAATACAAAAAATTCCAAGTCTGGGTGGATCTGAGGATAGTAAGTTCGATTTCGTGGGGCCTGCTCTGGCTTTCGACAACAGAGTGTTTCGGCAAGCTATGATCCTGTCACCGACAAGTGGAATATTCAACGCCTGGCCCCACACCAAATTCATACATATCCCATGATTGATACGAGCAGCCTGGCGATCGGGCCCGATGGATCCATTTGGATAGGGACGAGTTCCAGTTATGTCCCTGCTTTATGCTTTTCCCCTGAAGGACGGCGGAGGGCGCCTGGCAAACCTATGATGACCGTGATGGCATACCGAATTCCGGCGGAATCTGGCAAAATTGCATTTATGCCGGATGGCAAACTCTGGCTAAGCGTTGAAGGAATTGCAGGCTGCCTGGTATTGAGATGAGGAGATTCGGTTAGAGTTGGCCTGTAGTTGGTTCGATGGACGCAATGCGTAGAATTCCTTATTGGATGGAATTACCTATCAATACTGCCTAAAATTGTGCTTAAGCCGCTTGGTCGGGCCGGAAATGCGGTAAACCAGTCGCTCAAACCACCTGTCGTGTGGCTATGAGGCCATGATAGACACCATATTTAGAATTCGTTCTCCTAACTTCACATTACCATCCATTTGGACCTGTCGCCTGGCTTCATCCCGAGTGACACCTTTGTAAACAGGCGACATGCCAAATCCTGATCGATCTGCACACGGCAATTTGCTTGAGGAGATCGCGGCAACCTACGAATAGATGCCAATGCAGGCTTTCTCTCATGAATGACCATTCTCCCCCGGCGTCTCCAGCGATCTCTACCAAAGTATCTTAAGCTATTCCTGGCTTCCAAGCTGCGATAAGCATAGGGTAGACCACGCATAAACGTGTCCAAAACAGGGAATAGCCATTCCCGCTCTGTTAAGCAACCACTTGCCAACCGCCTCACGAATGTGTTGTTGGTGCAGCCATTTTTCGGTGTATTCGTGTGGAATGTCAAACCAATTTGGAGGGCAGGCTATTGCCTGCCCAGGCTACGGTGATTTTCTGGCTGTCTCGTTTTGGGCAAAGATTTCTGAAGTGATGATAAAGCAGAGGGTCAGGCCACTAAGAAATTCGACCAGCATTTCAGGGCTAATTCGTTGGGCTGCTTGAACCCATAACTCGTTTTCGTGATTGATAAGGTTTACCAGTTCATCATAATTCCGGACGGGTATGCAGAGGGTGGATGTCTCATTGCGATACCACAGTCGACCAAGATTGCCGCCGAGCAAGTGCGCCGCCACATCCTTCACGGACCATGGCGAGCAAATCGTAGGCCGCGCCCAATCGGTCGGCTGGAAGCACCTTGCAGCAACGATAAGTAACTCACGGCTCAACGGTGGAAAGAGTTCCAGAGCATTTATAGGTTCAACTGGTTCCATAGCCGATCGATACACATAGGGTTTCGACTTTCACCTCAAACATTCTTCGCAAGAGCTGCCTAACGGTTGCGCTTAGCGAACATTACCTGTCCCAATGGCTTATAGATTATATACCGTCTGATCGCTGAAACTCGATAACCTATTTACGCAGTGTTCGGAAGCTGTAATCCATGATAGGCAGCGGACTCCACTCTGCTTGAAAACTGAATAAATGTTTTCTATAATGATTGTACGTACTGGCACGAACCCCGCCACGGTCACCCCCTCTGCTACGCTGCGCGACGCCTGAAAGGGCAGGAGAGGATTTCGCATTCGGGAGCGAACAGGAAAACACCGTCCACATCCCAAAATTACGGGTATACCATCCACAGGAGTATGAGTAGAGACAAAAGTCACCGTTTAGCGGGTTGTTTGGCAATTGGAGGAACCGCCCGGAACCGCTACAATATCCACAGGAGAGCCTGTATGGTTCAAATCGTTGCCGATACTACCTGTGGACTGCCCCGGGACCTGCTGAAACAACGGGGGATTCCCTACGTCCCGCAAGTCGTATCTTCGGCGACCAATCGTTTCATGACGACGGTGAACTGGATACCGCGACCTTTCTCAAAATGCTCAAAGCCTCGGCGGCGCTGCCAAAGACCGCTGCACCGGAGCCGGCGCTCTACTATCCCATTTTCAAGAAAGCGCAGGAACGCGGGGAAAGCCTGATCGTGCTTGCGCCTTCATCCAAGATCAGCGGGACTGTGCGCTCGGCTCAAACCGCCGCGCTGGAATTTCCCGGCCTGAGTATCCGCATCATCGACACATTGAGCGTGTCCTGCAACCTGGGCTCACTTGTGCTGCTCGCCGACGACCTGGCCAAGGCGGGCAAGAGGATCGACGAGATCGAAAAGGTAGTCAAAGAGATGATCCCGCGCGGGCGGCTTTACTTTGTGGTGGATACGCTCGAATACCTGGCAAAAGGCGGGCGTATCGGCGGCGCAAAGGCTTTGCTGGGTGAGTTGATCCAGATCAAGCCCATCCTGGCCCTCTGCAATGGACAGGCCGAAGCCTATGAACAGCAGCGCACGCGCAAACGCTCCCTGGCGCGCCTGGTGGAGATCGTCGAAGAACAATGTCCAAAGTCGCGGAGGCACATTTGGCTGTGCTGCAGGTCGCAGCGGAGGGCGAAGCCCGCACGCTGGCCGCCGACTTGAAGTCCAGGATGAAGCTTCCGGAAGTGCCCATCTATGAATTGCCGCCGGCCATTGTTGTCCACAGCGGGCCGAAAGCGATGGGTGTGGGTTTTTTGTGTAGACGCGCCCGTTTAGCTGCGCAAGTTCGAATGGTATAATTCATCGCGCTAAATCGTAATTTCACAAGTACGTAGTTTGGTAAGGAGTTCTCATGTCAGGTCATTCCAAGTGGTCAACCATAAAACGAAAAAAGGGCGCAGCCGATGCCAAGCGCGGAGCGGTCTTTACCCGTCTAACGCGTGAAATCGTGATGGCCGCCCGGGATGGCGGCAGCGATCCGAATGGCAATTTCCGCCTGCGGCTAGCGGTGGATAAAGCCCGTTCCGAAAACATGCCCAAGGATAATATCGACCGCGCCATCAAACGCGGCTCGGGTGAAGATAAAGAAGGGGTCGTCTTCGAGCAGATCATTTATGAAGGCTATGCCCCGCATGGGGTGGCTGTGATGGTCGAAACTGTCACTGATAATCGCAACCGCACGGTTTCGGACCTGCGCCATGCGCTCACCAAAGCCGGCGGTAACATGGGAGAGGTTGGTTCGGTAGGCTGGCAGTTCGATCGCGTGGCTTACTTTTCCTTTCCTGCCACCGCCATGAATTACGATAAGGCTTTTGAGCTTGGCATTGACGCGGGCGCCAATGATGTGGTCGATGATAACGGCACGATCGAGATCATCGGCCCGGTCGAGACCTTCAAAGATATTGCAGACCGCCTGCACGCGGCCGGAGTTCAGCCTGAAGAGGCCGGCCTACGGATGATCCCGAAACAGGAAGTGGAGCTCAGTGTGGAACAGACCGTCCATGTTATGAAGGCCCTTGAAACCATCGAAGAACTGGACGATGTTCAAAATGTATTTTCGAACCTGAAGATGACCGAAGAAGCGCTATCGGCGCTTGAAGCCGCATAGTAGACCCAACCTTCGCAATGCCGCGCAGCAGACTTTATAAATGACGGTAACTGTTCACCGCTCCCATATCAAACACCTAAAAAAAGGATGTGCGCAGGCGCTATCCGCTGCGCACATCCTTTTTTCGGAATTGCCAAAGAAAAAGTGGGGGAGTTGCAACATGACGCTTGCGCTGGGCATCGATCCCGGATCAGCCACAACCGGTTATGGCCTCGTCCGCCTGGCCCCGGACGGGAGCCTGGAAGCCGGTACCTTTGGCGTCATCGTAACCCCCCGCATATTCCCGACCATCAACGCCTGTTGATGTTGTATCGCGACTTGAAAGAATTGATCGCTCTCCAGCGCCCTGATACCTGTGCGGTGGAGAAATTGTTTTTCCAGCGCAATGTCTCGACGGCGATCACAGTCGGGCAGGCGCGCGGTGTGGCGCTGTTAGCCATAGCAGAGGCCGGGCTGGACCTGGCCGAATACACACCGAATGAGGTCAAGCAGGCGGTGGCCGGTTACGGGTCCGCCGACAAACGGCAGGTGCAGGAAATGGTGCGGACGCTACTGGGCCTGCCCGAAATCCCCAGACCCGATGATGCTGCCGACGCGTTGGCGATCGCGATCACACACCTGCATACGCATAGATATTAACCTACTGGGGCACATTCGCATTCGCGTCACGCTTCAGCCTGGGAGAGCAGTTCGAAAAAAAGAATGGGAGCGGCAAACGCCGCTCACACCTTTTGAATTCGGGATGAGAATTCTAATCAGCCGTGTATTTCAGGGACTTACGGGAACGGTATACATCCCTGTTTATCTGTGGTTAAATTGAAGCATGATAGCTACATTGCGCGGCGAAATCATCCAGATAGAAGATAATGCTGTTATTGTCGAAGTTGGAGGGGTAGGATTACGCGTCTTTGTCCCGGCGCCGGTGCGCGGGCGGATGAAGGTGGGGGATGCAGCCCTGCTTTATACCCACCTGGTTGTCCGTGAAGATGCGTTGACCCTCTATGGCTTTGAGACGCAGGCCGACCGCGACTTGTTCAACATGTTGCTGGGCGTTGACGGCGTCGGGCCAAAGGTGTCCTTGTCGGTGTTATCAACGCTCACCCTGGATACCGTCCAGCGCGCTGTTTTTTCGGAAGAAAGTGAACTTCTCAGCCGTGTCCCAGGTGTAGGCAAAAAGACTGCACAGAAGATCGTGCTTTACCTGCATGACCGACTCAAGCCGGCAGACGCCCTGGGAAAAATCGCTTCGCTATCGGATACGGACAGCGAGGTGCTGGCCGCGCTAACGGCCCTGGGCTACTCCGTGGTGGAAGCGCAGACCGCCATTCAGTCTCTCCCCCATGATGCGCCGGAGGATGTAGAGGAACGCCTCAGGACGGCGCTTCAATATTTCACCGGTAAGTAAGTTGACTTCCACATCGAATTCATATTTAAAATACGTAATATCGGTCACTAAAAACGCACCCGGACGTCTCGCAGGATGTGCCAAGCAAATCACGTCCTCGGCGGCACGAAGGGATTTCTTTTTTCACCTGTAATTCTAGCACAATTTCTGCTCCCGTGAAATTCTTCCCTGGGCAGGGAATAGAGTCGAAGTTGTCGATCAGTAGGTAGTCAGATAAAAGTAATCGCGTGAATGTGCTGCAAGGTAGAGGTTGGGGTCTGACTCCATTTGATCCAATAATTGGACCGCCTTCAAGGAGTTCCCCGGTTTGCCGCTGGGCTGATAGACGGCAAAGTGAGCGTAATGCTGGTTGATATCCAATTGCATGGCGTTGTACGCGCCGGCCTGCTGCAAAGCCTGGGCCAGCGTCGCGACAGAAGTTCCATTTCCAACCGCATAAATCAGATAGCGAGAGTCCTGGGTGATGCCAATCCCCGTCCGCCAGGTGATATCCTGGTTGCCGATGGTATTGCCCCACATCACATAATTGACGACGTTAACCATCGGGTTGATCTGGCCGCTTTGTACAATAAGCGGGCAATTTTGTCTGAAGGCGATCAAATCCGGCGTCGGAGTAATCCCACCATCCCACGCTCCGATATTCACGTGCCCGTCTCGATAAATGGCCAGCGTTGCCAGACCCGGAAGCGGGGGTAAGAGTGTCACGCCATCGACCATCATTCCATAGTGTCCATTAATAGCTTTAAAACCCCCGTTGAACGCAGCCACGAGGTGACTTTGGTCGGTCACAGGGATCATCCCCAGGTTGGGGATGGCATTCACGACACTTGCCGCGTGAGACGGTTCCAGGAATCCCGGCATCATATGAAGCTGCAGCCTGGACAGGTCAATACGAACGAGAGCAATCGCTGCATACGGGCGCTGCGGATCCAGTTGTAAAAGCCCCTGGGCCATCAGAGGAACCCCGTTCGTGGTCGGGCCATAAGCCTGCCAACCTATCTGCGGCAGGGCGCTGACCACGTCAGCAGCCGGTGGAATGATCACTGCCGGGGCAGACTGTGGTGGGCAACACTGCTCGGGACCAGTTTTCGGGCTGTCGGCGGTTGATAGATCACGGCGGGCTGGGCTAAACTGATCTGAACCTTGTGACCATTATGAGCAGACATAAATTGGTAGATGACGTCCTTTATGCGGAACGACACACCTTCAATATCTGCCACCCCCGAGGACCAAGCACCGCCCTCAAAAGGTCGGCTCCTTGCGCACCGCTGGCGGGTGAGGCAGCAGGCAATATGACAACAACGCCAAACAATGCCATGCCGAGCGCGGCCAGACCACCGACCAGGTAAACCCATATATTCTTTTTAGCCATGTTTCTTTGATATCGATCCCGGATCATTCAAATTCTCCGTCATGATTGGATGCAGCAGTCACTTTGCCCGAAGTATGGGAGCCGAACAAATTTATCTTAATCCCTGTACATGACGAGGGGATGAAGGAAAGCAAACTAATATATTTGACATATCTGCTGGCGCCGCACGTTCACTGGCGTCCCCTTGGAAAACGTCCGTTTCCGCTTAAACTATAAAGACAGTTGCTTCGCAAAGAACACCTGCATTTTTTCGGGCATTCTTCCAACGGAGTATGAGTGGTTTACTATTTATTGTTATTGTTGATGGCCGAGATTGAAGAATACATCAAATATCCAACTCTCTTCAAGTGCTATAATGCTTCCGATCCCAAATCGTTGGTAAATGGAGGAAGCTTTCGAGGCCCAAAATCCCGGTGTTTACGGATAGCCCTTAAGGTAAATATTAGATGTCCTATAAGCTTAAGAAATCTTTATTATTATTGCTTGCGGTGGGCCTCACTTCGTGCGCCGCAAGGGGGCCGGTACCCGCAACCCATCGGCTGCGCTTGATGTCACGAGCACGCCCGCAAGTCCAGCAACGGAACTCCCCACAGTCACGCCGTCTCCCACTGCAACCAAGGACCCGCCCACCCCGACGCCTGATATCCAAACCTTTAACGATGATGAGCTCAGAGCCCAGGTGGACCGCTTAGCCGCCACTTTTATGAAGAGCACGAGGAATCCGGGATTGTCGGTTGCCGTTGTGCTCCGTGACCCGGCGTCGGGCCAACTGCAGGCCATGCTCTTGAACTACGGAACATTATTCAAAGATGGAGGAGGGGCCGTTGACTCTGGCACCGTTTATGAATTAGGGTCCATCACTAAACTATTCACCGGTATCCTGCTGGCCCAGGCGGTCAATGCCGGAGAAGCAAGTCTTACCGATCCGATCCAGGCGTACCTGCCAACGGGTGTACAGGCGCCCCTTTATAAAGGGACCCATTTCACTGGTCAACCTGGCTACTCATCGCTCCGGCTTACCGCGCGACCTCTATACCGATAGTTTTTCCGACATATATGCGTGGTTGAACGGCTTTCGGCCCAATATCGCGCCTGGCTCGGAGTATATCTATTCGAACCTTGGCTATGAAATACTGGGGGATATCCTGGCAAGACAAGCCAATAGTGATTATGGGACGCTCGCCTTTGAATCAGTGAGCCAGCCTTTGGGCCTCTTGGATACACGTGAGATCCTAACTGACGATGAGAGGTCCAGGCTTGCCAAAGGATATGGTTACGATGGATCACCGATGGACTATGAACCCGAATTCTGGCGCCATGAGCAGCGCGGGCTACCTGCATTCAACCCTTAAGGACATGACGCGTTTCCTGATCGAAAACATGCAACCTGATGCCGTCCCGCTGTCTGCCTCGCTCAAGTTGGCACAAACCATGCAATCCGTGGGAAGAAATCCGGGGACGGGGACCGCGCTGGGTTGGGAGATCAAACGCCCGGCAAACCTGATGAGCGACTCTGGAAGGGAGGCGCCACCCTTGGTTTCTCAAGCTATATTTCTTTTGCGAAGGATGACAGTTCGGGATTCATCCTTTTGACGAATGGCCAATACGTCGATAACCTTGCGCTCTCCATGGAGCGTCTCCTGGGTGAGACCCCTTGATCAATTCATACTTTTCACAGGAAGGGATTATCTATGTTAAACAAAAAGATCGCATTCATCGGACCAGGCGTCATGGGAGAAGCCATGATCGCGGGATTGCTGCGCAAGAAATTAGCCGGACCCGACAAAATAACCGCCGCGGGCCCGCGCCCGGAACGAGGCGAGGAATTACATAAAAGATATGGCATCCTGGCCACCATCGATAACGCGGCCGCTGTGCAGGATGCGGAGATAGTTGTCTTATCTGTCAAACCGCAAAGATTGAGCGAAGTAATGAAGGGACTGAAAAGCATCCGTCCCGAGGCCCTGATCCTGTCCATTGTGGCCGGCGCGTCGATCAAGAAGATCGCCACAGGTTTGAAACATAAGGCTATTGTGCGTTCGATGCCCAATACGCCCGGACAGATCGGGCAGGGGATCACGGTGTGGGCGGCATCGGCTGAGACTTCGGATGAGCAGCGTGAAGAGGCGCGGCCATGCTCCGCGCGTGCCATGCTCGGCGCGCTGGGAGACGAGGTTTTTGTGGAAGACGAAGGTTACCTTGACATGGCGACCGCTTTATCGGGCACCGGCCCTGCCTACGTTTTCCTCTTCACCGAGGCGCTGATCGATGCGGGCGTGCATATGGGCTTTCCGCGCCGCATCGCCGAACAGTTGGTCTTGCAAACCATCAAAGGCTCGACTGCATTCTATGAACAGGCGGAACGGCACCCTGCCACGCTGCGAAACCAGGTGACATCCCCGGGCGGCACCTCGGCGGAGGCCCTGTATTACCTGGAAAAGGCGGGCTTCCGTACGGCGATCTCGCGGGCAGTTTGGGCGGCGTATCAACGCTCGCTCGAACTGGGGAAAGAGCAGCCGATCCATATCCCTGAGGGGCACATGGATGAATCCGGGTAAATAATATATCCAATCGTTCCGCGCTGGAAGTCGGTTGCCGATCCCCGGAGCAATGGATGAATAATGAGAAAACTTATCGAGGTCACGTTTCAGAGTCTTGACGGTGTCGTCGATGCTCCGGATATCGTACAAGAGGCTCGACCGTATTTTCTCTCGGATCCAGAGCACGACAATTACGCCAGGGAAAGGCTATTTGCCGCAGATGCATTACTGTTGGGCCGCAAGACCTACGAAGCCTTTGCAGAATCGTATCCACGCATGGCAGCGTCAGCTCAAGGAGTTCCGAATGACTTCGTGGACTATATGAACAGCATCCCGAAGTATGTTGCTTCGACTACGCTGCAATCCGCAACCTGGAACGCAACCATCATTAAAGGTGACATCGCCGAAGAAGTCCGCAAGCTGAAGGAGCAGCCGGGTAAAGACATTGTGAAATACGGAACGGGGCAGCTTGACCAGGTCTTGTTCAGCCACGACCTTGTGGATTTGCTTTGTATCGTCGTGTACCCTTTCATACTTGGCCACGGAACGCGGCTTTTTGAAGGTATCGAGATCACGAAACACCTGAAGCTTTCCAATGTCAGAAGATTTAAAAATGGAACGGTAATATTGGAGTACAGTCGCCAGAAATAGGGCTGCCAACAGCTCATACGCCGTGAAACGATATCCACATGCCCGAAAAAGGCGTTTCGATGGGGCTAGACCGTTGCTAATTTGAATTGTGTCTTCAAAATCCTGTTTTTGTTCCACTGACCAATAATCATTAGATCACGAAAATCGGATACCCTGTCGTGAAGTACCGGTAATTTATTAATCGCCGGCTTATCACAAGATTTTCCGCGGGTCCATTGGTATCGAGCCGGGATGGGTCGCCCCGCGCTGCAGGGCGGTTTACCCCGCTCACATTTTGGGTCATAATAGCCGCTGAAGCTCGATGTTCTTCGGGGATTCTGCAATCCTGGGAAGGGTGCGCAAGCTTGATTTATAATTCTGTCGCGTTTCTCACGGAACCATTACAGCCATGTCTCTTATCACCGTTTCCTCCCTCTCCAAATCTTTCGGCGCGGAAGATATCTTCCATGACGTTTCGTTTTCCGTAGCGAAGGGAGCACGCTTTGCACTGGTCGGACCCAACGGCATTGGGAAGACCACCCTACTGCGAATCCTTGTGGGGTTGGAAGAGCCTTCCTCGGGGAAGGTGACGCACGCCAAGTCGCTCCGGATCGGTTATCTACCGCAGGAAGCAGATTTCCAGCTCGGAGGTACGGTCTGGGAGGCGTGTCTCTCGGTCTTTGCCGATCTGATCCGCCAGCAGGAGGAACTGGAAAAACTCGAGCAAGAGATGTCCGATGACTCGAAGCGGGAGCAAGCCCTGGAAAAGTATGGCGCACTGCAGGAGGATTTCGAGCGGCGGGGCGGCTACATTTATCAGGTCCGCATCAAACAGGTCCTCACCGGGCTTGGTTTCGACCCCGCCGACTTCACGCTGGCACTCGATCACCTTTCAGGCGGGCAGCGCACACGCGCCTATCTCGCCCGGCTGCTGCTTTCGGACCCCGACCTGCTTCTACTCGATGAGCCCACCAATCATCTCGATATCAACGCGGTTGAATGGCTGGAAGGCTATCTCAGCCAATGGGAGGGGGCGGCGGTCATCGTTTCGCATGACCGTTATTTCCTGGACCAGGCCTGCAACGCCCTGCTGGAAATGGCCCTGAGCGGCTCGGAGTTCTATCGCGGCAACTACAGCATGTATTTACGCGAGCGCGAGAATCGCTGGAACCATCGCGTCGAGGTCTTTGAGTCCGAGCGTGACAAGCTCTTGAAGGATGTGGAGTACATCAGGAAGAACATCTCGGGCCAGAACGTTCAACAGGCCAAAGGCAAACTAAGCCGGCTAACCCGCATTGTGCAGGCCATCGAACAGGTTGGCATGGACGCGGTGGTCAGCACGAACTGGTCGCAGTTGGATGTGGAGACAACCACCAGCCCGTTCAGTGTGGAAGAAGCCGAGAAGCATGTGCGCGCCCTCCAGTCGCCGGTCCGCGCAACACCAAACCTGGGCCTGCATTTGCGTTCCTCGCGGCGCTCCGGCGACCTGGTGATCCGCACCCATGACCTTGAGGTGGGATATCCGGACAAATTACTCTTCCGTGCCCCCGATATAGAACTGCGCCGCACCGATTGCGCCGCCCTGATCGGCCCCAACGGAGCGGGCAAGTCCACGTTTCTCAAGACGATCCTGGGTCAGCTCGAACCGTTGGCGGGAGAAGTGACCCTGGGCGCAAGTCTGCACATCGGCTACTTTGCGCAGGCACATGAGGGGCTCAACCCCGAAAAGACCGTGCTCGAGGAAATCCTTGCAGCTTCCCCAGGAATGCTGCCCTATCAGGGACGCGATTATCTAGGTAAGTATCTCTTCTCGGGCGATGACGCCTTCAAGAAAGTATCCATGCTCTCCGGCGGCGAACGGGGACGCCTCGCGCTGGCGAAGCTCGCTTTGCAGGATACAAACTTATTGCTGCTCGATGAACCGACCAACCATCTCGACATCCCCTCGCAGGAAGTCTTGCAGGCCGTGTTGGATGAATATCAAGGAACGATCCTTTTGGTCACTCACGACCGTTATCTGGTGGATGCCCTGGCCACACAGATTTGGGAAGTTAACCCGGAAGAGAATCACCTGACGGCCTTCAAGGGAACGTATTCTCAATTGAGGGAAGAGCGGGAGAAGGAAGCCGCGCGGTCTGCAGAGAGTCTTCGAAGCCTGCACGAAGCAGAGGCGGGCAGCATTGCCCCTGAAAATGCCTCGAAACCCCGGCAGCGGAAGACATCGGACCTGGCAAAGGAAGAACGCCGCCGCCTGGCGCAATTGCAACAGTTAGAGAATACGATAGCCGCGCTTGAAAAGCAATTATCCGAACTTAGCACCCAGTTGGAGAATCCACCTGCAGACACGGCTATCGTTACCCGGCTGGGACAGGAATATGCGTCCGTCCAGAAAAAGATGGATGAGAAATTGGGCGAGTGGGAGAGTATGCAGGGGTAAGCGGAGCCACGAACCCATCCTGGGGGATAAAAAATAAAGCAGAGTATAATGTCCCGCAAGATTTTACCGTTGGAGGTGTCCTATGAGCGAATCCCTGACAATTTCCAAAACGGAAGGCCCGGTGGTGATCTTGCACCTGGCCGGCCGGCTCGATGCGCTAACGCAGCAGAAGCTGCTGGACATTGCCCGATCGGAGCAGGCTTCAGGGACGCGCTTTTTGTTGATGGACCTACAGGGCCTCGAAATGATCACCAGCGCGGGGCTGGCGGCTTTGCATAACATCTACAAACTTTATACGCCCCAACAGGAAGTAGAAAGCTGGGAAAAAGAGAAACACGGCGAGCTTTATAAGTCCTTATACTTCAAACTGGCAGGAGCCTCCGCGAATGTATATTATGTGCTGAATATAGCAGGGTTCCTTCACAACATTCCCATTTACCCCAGCCTGGATGAAGCATTGATGTCGTTTCCTAAATGATCCGGAAATGCTTATGAATTTTGAAAAGACCGAGGAAAGATCCTCGGTCTTTTGTCTTCCGTCTGCATTGGCTAGCGGTCGAGCGGAACGTCGTACATAGAGATCTCATCTTCCATCGGTTCCAGGTGAGTAACAACATTTGCCACACCGAGCCCCTTGCGGACATCCCGTTCGAAGTTTTCAGCGATATGGTGGGCATCGTGGACGGTCCATGCTCCTGGAACAAGCATATGCACCGTGATGAAGCGGCGGGCAGCCGCCTGGCGAGTGCGAAGGGCGTGGAATTTCACGCCCTTCTCACGATATTTAGCCATAACTGTTTCAATCATTTCTTGTTCGGGTGCTGACAGTGAGGAGTCCATGAGACCCTCTACAGAACGCCGGACCAGTTGCACGCCGGTCCAAATGATGTTGGCCGCTACCAAGAAGGCTACGATCGGGTCCAGGATATACCAGCCGGTGAAGGCAACAACTGCGATACCGGCCAGCACGCCGACAGAGGTCCAGACGTCGGTCATTAGATGACGTCCGTCGGCTTCAAGAGTGATGGAATTTTGTTCTTTACCCACCCGAAGCAGGACGCGGAAACGATGAAATTAATTACGGAGGCAGCCGCGGAGACCGCCAGGCCAAGGCCCAATCCTTCCAGCGGTCGGGGATGCAGCAGGCGAGGAATAGCCGTAATGATGATGCCCGCTGATGCGCCCAGGATCAGTATCCCCTCCACGGTACTGGCAAAATACTCGGCTTTGCCATGCCCATATGTATGATTCTCATCGGGCGGAAGAGCGGCAATGGTTAGCATGCCGAGGGCCATGATCGCACCGGCCAGGTTGACAAGCGACTCCAGGGCGTCAGATAGCAGGCCGACCGATCCCGTCAGGATAAACGCAATTGATTTCAGAGTGATGGTAGCCAAAGATGCACCGATAGAAAGCCAGGCAAACCGGGTCAGATAGGCACGGTTTTGCTGGTGTTCGGCATGTTCAACTATCTTGGGAGGCATGACATGAATGATACTTGCGAGGGAGGCGGCTGGGAAGAGATGAATGTCCGATGTCCTAACACAAGGGGGGTGAAGAATGAAGCGGCAGGTCCTACGATCTTCAGGACATATTTATTATGATGATGTCAAATAACAGAATGGGCAGCTTTCTTCTCAACGCGTTGTTGCAAATCATATCTAATCTATAGAGCAGGGTGAGAGGGTGAATGTCATGACTATGAGCGTCATAGGGCTAAACCCGGCCATCCTGATGAACTATCAGTATGGCTTTTGGTTGGCCGAAAGCCGCAGGCGGGCGGTTTCGCGCCGGCCCACGGCCTCGACATGTTCAGTAGCATGGGCACCATTGCAGAAGCAACAGGGCCCCATTTATCGAAGCGCCACCATTGATTGATGCGCATGCCAATCAGGAAAACCACAAAGGGTTGATCTGTCTTTGCCGTTAGCGACCCTTAAAGATTTTTGGCATGAATTTCATCCTTTTGTAGCGCAGGGAACTTTTCCGCCCATTCATAATAATGAGGCTGGGCGCATTGATAGATGGCCTATGTGCCCCTGGTAACTTCTATGTTCCCGTTCACATCCCCAAATTCGGGAAGCCTGCAGCAAAGAGCAACTCTGAAAAGATGGTGCGTTGCGAAAGTCGCTACTATATTGCCTTATCTCGAACTCAAGTCAAGTCTATTCAGTGTTTGGGGGTTTCTGCCATTTCGACCGGTTCCACGTGAACTGTCACATCGGAGTCCGGGTAGAAGCCCCTGGACTTTTTTCTCGATCTTTTCGGTCAATGCATGCGCTTCCTTGAGCGTTCGATCCCCGTCCATCGTAACATGCAGGTCCACGAACCAGCTTGCCCCCGAGGGCGGATGCGCACCGCGTGACAATCTTCCACGCCTTTTATTCTCCCGACTGACTTTCACGATTTTATCCGATACGCCCTTGGGCGCTGCATCCAGCAGGGCCTGTATCGTGCGCCAACCCAGGTTGCCGCTGATAAAAATAACGATCAATGCCACCACCATGGCGGCAATGGCGTCCGCCTCGGACATCCAGTGGACCCCCGGAATGAAGCGGCCGACGGTCACCCCGATCAGACCCACGATGACAACAGAGGACGACCAGATATCAGTCGAGAAATGCAGCGCATCCGCTTCGAGGGCTTGCGAATGATATTTTCTTGCAGCCCGGTAAAGGATGCGCGAGCGTGTGTAGTCGATGGCAATGGAGGTACCCATGACGACGAAGGACCAGGCCGAGGTGGTAACCTCTGCCTTCTTGAAGAACAGGCGATCCACGGCTTCATTGATGATCCAGGCCGAGGTCGCCAGCAGCAGCATGGTCTCGAACAGAGCAGAGAGATTTTCGATCTTGCCATGACCGAAGTTGTGTTCCTTGTCTGCGGGAATGTCGGAGACCCTCACTGCAAAAAGCGTCATGAGGGCGGCGACCAAATCCAGGGCGGAATGAGCGGCTTCCGCCAGGATACCCAGAGAATTGGTTAACATGCCAACCACGATCTTGAAGGTGGTTAATCCAATCGCGGCAACAACCGAGCTTAACGCGGCCGAGCGTTTTTCCTTTTGGGCCTGGGTATGGGTCATGGTTTCCTCAATGGTTAGAAAGAGGTCGCCTGTCGTAAATTCAATTGAAAATCCGGGTGGGGAATGTAGGAGTGGAAGGTTGTCCGCTCTACTACGACTTTGAAATTCTGGCGCCGGTTGCTGAATAATACCTAATTCAGAGGTGGATGGGAAGGGATAAATGTCATAAATATCAGATTTGTCGGGCTCAACCCCTAGTCATCCTGATGAACTATCAGGATGGCTTTTGGTTGGCCGAAAGCCGCAGGCGGGCGGTCTCGCGCCGGCCCACGGCCTCGACATGTTCCGTTGCCGCGCCGAGGCCGAACAGGGGCATATTGCCGTAAACACATTCATATTGGTTGGGATCAACCGTATAGGTTTCATGCCAGATGCCTACGATGCCATCTTTGCCAACTGCCCTATTAAATCTCTGCCAGGCACCCAGATGTGGATCAGACGGTTCCCTGGCGAATTTCTCCAGCTCATCAAACGAACGCCAATATTGGAGGATCACAGGCCCGCTGAAATTCCAGAAGAACTCGGCATGCAGGAAGCCTTTTTCAGGGTGCGTAAATAAAGTTTTCAGCATGGGCACCATTGCAGAAGCAACGGGCACCCATTTATCGAAGCGCCACCATTGATTGATGCGCATGCCGATCAGGAAAACCACAAAAGATTGATCTGTCTTTGCCGTATAGCGACCATTAAAGATTTTTGGCATGAATTTCATCCTTTGGCTGAACGGGTTAGTTAACGTTTGCGCGGCACCATTCAGCAGTAGCGTGAATGGCTTGCTTCAACGGGGTGGGGTGCAGGCCAAAAGCCTTTGCGGCCTTGTCGGTATCAACGATGAAGGGCTGCGTCCATTCATACATCATCTCGACGGTCTCGCGGATCTCGGGATTGAACAACCCGAGCATGCGCATGGTCATTTCACCGCCAACCATCACTTTAACCTTGTGCTTGACTTCCTGCTCGAGCAAATGCAGGATGTCGGCCTGGGTAACCGGCTCGGGACTGGGAGTGAACCAGACCTGGCCCAGTGCTTATCTTCTGGTGGTGATCCGGTCCGCGTCACCGTTTCGTCCCAGGCTTTCAGCCTGGCAGGGAGAACACCTGCATGTGCGAGGACTAGAGATTCCGGAAAACCAGTAATGGGGAGGTGGGTAGTAGATACGACGAGGCGGTGAATAGACACCGGTCAAGGGATGCAAAAGGGCGGCGCAACGCGCCGCCTTGTTGTAAAGATCGACTGAGTGCCGATCTCTTACTCCAAGACTGGGTTGCCCCTACTTTATTACGCCCAATTTCCTCCCCACTTTTGCAAAAGCCTCCAGGCCCTGCCCCAGATCATCGCGGTCGTGCGAGGCGGAGATCATCACACGGATGCGCGCTTTGCCTTTCGCCACCGTTGGGAATCCGATGGACATGGCGAACACGCCGTTCTCGAACAGCTCGCGGCTGAACTGCTGCGCCAGCGGCGCTTCGCCAAGCATGACGGGCGTGATGGGGGTCTCGCTTACGCCGGTATCAAACCCGAGTTTCTTCATTTCGGCCTTGAAGTATCTGGCGTTGTCCCACAACTTGTCCACCAACTCGGTGGATGACTTCGAGCAAATCGACCGCGGCGATGCAGGCTGCCGCATCCGGAGCGGTGACCGCCGACGAGAACAGGAACGGGCGGCCGCGCTGGCGCAGCCATTCGACGATGACTTTGTCCCCGGCCACCAGTCCGCCGACCACACCGAAGGCCTTCGAGAGGGTGCCGATTTCAATATCCACTTTGCCGTGCAGGCCGAAGTGATCCACAATGCCGCGTCCACCTTTGCCGAGCACTCCTTCGCCATGGGCATCATCCACCATGAACAGGATGTCGTACTTCCTCGCCACTTCATAAAGAGCGGGCAGGGGGGCGATGTCGCCATCCATGCTGAAGACGCCGTCCGTGACGATCAAAGCGCGGCGGTAGGAGCCTGCGTTTTCCCGGATGGCCGCATCGAGCGCGGTCGGATCATTATGTTCGTAGGGCACGATGCGCGCGCCGGAGAGACGGCTGCCGTCAATGATCGAGGCATGATTGAGCCGGTCTGAAAAGATCACATCTTCCTTGCCGACCAGCGCGGAGATCGTACCGAGATTCGCGGCGAAGCCCGATTGGAACGTAATGACATCTTCGGCGCCTTTGAACTTTGCGAGCCGTTTTTCCAATTCAAGGTGCAGGTCGGTCGTGCCCGCGATGGTACGCACCGCGGCCGGGCCAATGCCGTATTTTTTAGTGGCCGCCTGTGCGGCTTCGACCATCTTTGGATGATTTGCCAACCCGAGATAATTATTCGAGCAGAAGTTGAGCACATCCTTGCCGTCCACGATCAGGCGCGCACCCTGCGCCGAGCCAATCGTGCGGATGCGATTGTAGAGGCCCTGGTCTTTCAGGCCGTCAATCTCTTGCTGTAAGCCAATCGAGTTTGGACATATTGTTCTCCATATAGTGTGAATTCGGAATCGTGTAATATTATTATAGCGATTTTAGGTGAAGGCGACTGTCATCTCTTGCTGTGACATGCCGTGATATTCGGTCCCATGATATCAGCTTCTGGATCGTGATTCTTGTCCTGCCGTATCGTATCTCTCCGCCAGCAACCCAAGTTCCGCCAGCGCCGCCATTACTTTGGACTGTGCACCGGCCTTGATGACGACTGTGGTCGGGCCGAGCGGCTCGCCCAGGAACCTGGCCGCCTTCGATTTCCGCAGCTCTTCCAGCACTTCGGGCCGGCTGACCCTCAAAACGACCTGGGTCTCGGCGCGCGCTTCGGTCCCATTCGCTTCCCAGCGCTTGAGGGCTTTCACCAGGACCGGCGGGATGCCGGCAGCTGCATGTTTGGAAAGCAAGGCCATCAGGTGCTCAACTTTCAAACCCTGCTCCTTGGCTTTTGTAAGCGAGGCGGGCGTAAGGTGATAACGGTATCTCGCCGGGTTTTTCTTCATCCCATTCACAGAAGCGGGCCAGTTGATAACGGGCAGCCCTTGGGACTGATCTTGATGCAGATATCCTGCCGTTCGAGGCGATCTTCAATTTTCCATTTTCGAGGTTCCGAAATCTGGTGGTCGGAAGCTGTGGGTTGGAAAGCAGTAACGTCCTTGCCCTCTTCCGGAGCTGCCAGATCGACCATCCCCAGATAATGAAGTATGGAAACGATAAAGAAGCGGATCAAGGCGCCATCCACCTGGTCCCAATAGGCAAAGCCGCGCAAGTATTGTCCATCTGCCTCGCGCCGGATAAACCAGGTATCGTAATCGCCGGCAGGACGTTGAAAGTCAGGAACCTTTTTCTTTACGTCGCTGATCAAGGAGTTGATATTCCACCACTTGCCTGCGGGGATGGCGTCCAGCAAATTCAGGATGAATTCACGTGCGGCAAGCGGCTGATTTTTCCACTCTCCTTCGCAGAGCAGGCCCGGGATCAAATGAAGTTCGTTGAAGGTTTCAGAGGATCGCCACGCTCCGACCAGCATTTTAAGCGCTTCGGCGCGGGGGGCTTCCAGGAAGGTCTTTACTTTTTCGGCCTGAGGGATGTTCTTCTTCAATAATTTGGCGGTGTTAAGCAAGCCAAGCAACACCGGGTCAGGTGTGACATCGTGTCCGAGACGCAATGCGGCCAATAGCGTGGTTGCATCGTCAAGGATATGGTCATTGGCAGGGAGGATATAGGCTCTTTCGCCGGGTGTTGCGCCGCGGCCAAATGGCTCGGTTGAGAGCGATGCTGCCTTACCGGGCTGTTTATCCCAACTGACTGTTGAGTCAAGGTCAACAGTTCGTCGGGGATATATGCAAATTCCTGGGGACCGCCGGCTGTGTCGAAGAAGGCGCGCGCAAGCAGGGCGCGATAGAAAAGGATTTCGGCAGTGGAGGTCGGTTTGAGCTGAGGTTTTTCGCGATCGCGTTTGCCGGCCCCCATTTCGCGCACATCGCCAAACTGACGAATAAAGGCTGCCCACGGAATGCGCCCGCCTGCCGTACCCAGCGCGGCGAGGGCTGTATTCGCCTCGGACGGGAGAGAAGCTGTTATTTCAGCAACCAGTTGAGGGTCAAGAAGGGAGGCGGCGAGTTCGTTCGTCGCGCAGGGCGCATCGTTGGATTCGAGTTCAAGCCCCCATAATCCTGCGACGATGCGCAGATATCCGAGATCAAATTTGGAAAGGAATGGAGAAGATCAGGCATTTCTTTGCCGGAAGGTCAGGCAGGCCCATTGTAACCTTCAACCTTCGAACTTTCAACCTTCAAATTATCGAGGATTATCCTTAAACTTCGAGGACCGCTTTTACTGCTTCCTGCATCAATCTTTAAATTGTCTTCATGATCTACAGGATGAAAATCAATATATTGGTTTAGATCCTGAAAAAACACGCACACGTAATCATGCAGCACCCTGTAGATACCCAGACAAATCTTACCCGACGATCACTTTCAACGCGCCTGGCACCACTTCAATGGTTAATTTGCGAAGATTACTGCCAAAGCTGGTATAGATCTCACCATCGGAATGGATGTACAGCGGCCGGTCGGCGCTCATTGTTAATTTTTTGAATGTGCCCATGCGGATTTGTTTGGTAAAGCGGCGATGGGTGCCCTTCATAAACTCCGGCACGAGGCGGAACATCATTGCCCGTGAAACTTTTCGGACGGTGAGATATTCCAGCGCGCCATCCGTCATCTTTGAATCGGGGGAAAGCATAAACCCGCCGCCCTCCCGGCCTCCGTTGCAGAATGTGGTCATTATCACTCGGTCTTCCCATTTTTCCTGGCCGGTCTCGTACTGGACGAGAGCCGGATTATGGTTGAGGAAAATCGTTTGGATGACGGCAGTCAGGTACATCAGGAAGCCGCGTACGATGACGAGTCTGTGCGCTCGAATGGTGACGATCGCGTCGAAGCCGATGCCGAATGTATTGTCGAAATATTCCCTGCGACCATGTTCATCGGTCATCAGGCCGAGGTCAATCGTCGAAGGTTCGCCCTTGAGCGCATGAGCCAGCGCATGGTCGGGTTCCATCGGGATGCCGATCGCGTGGGCAAAATCATTGCCTGAACCGACGGGTACAACGCCGAGGATGGGCCGCTTGTTTTCCGGCAACTGCATGATGCCGTTGACGACTTCATGGACAGTTCCATCCCCACCCATGGCAACGACCATTTCGTATCCCTGTTCACCGGCCTGCCTTGCCAACTCGGTGGCATGTGTGGGATAAACCGTTCCACTCCAATCGGCATTGCCATATTCATTGATGATAGGCCGCAGATCGTTTGCAACCTTCCAGGCATTTCCCATATCGGCCATCGGGTTCAAGATGATCTTGACTTTGCGGGGCATGAGACCCTCCTCGTGAGGAATTTTGAGCTGTTATTTATTGCCTATTGCGTTCTTACTAGGGCAAGAACTTGCTGCCTGCATGCTTCATCAAAAAGATCTTCCGGGGAGATCGCCTGTGCCCATCACGTCTTTGTGAAGGATAGTTTCCAACAAAGTGGATGCGTGCAGGGCATAGCCCTGCAAGCATCCATCTTTTCAGGTATTTCATGTTGGGAGGTGAATAGATACAAAAAAACCTTCACAGGGGAAGAGATGGAAAGCTTTGAGCAGGAAGAATCCTTATCTGCCTTCTGACCAATTCTCAAAATAATTATCGAATACCCCCACTTCTGTTGTCCGGATCTTCCCTGTGCAATTCCCCGGTAAATCCTCGTGCGATCAGATATGAGCCGCGGTGTATGTTTCTTGGCCCGGTAAAGCGCTTCATCGGCAGCGCGTAAAAGATCGGCCGCGGTGAGGGCATGGATCGGATAAATTGCAATCCCGCATGAAATTCCGAGATGGATCTTTTCACCGTCGGGCGCTTCGATAGGAGAAATTATCGACCTTTTCAAGGATCTTTTCGACGACGATGCGGGAAGAAGCCGGATCGGTGCGGCTCATGATAAGGGTAAGCTCATCGCCGCCATAACGGGCCAGGAAATCGGTGGCGCGCAGCCCCGTTGCCATGTAATTGAAAATGGTCCGCAGAACCTGATCCCCAACCACATGACCGTGGGTATCGTTTACCGTTTTAAAACCATCCAGGTCCATCATGATCACGGCGAAGGAATTACCGGTGCGACGTGCATTGAGCACTTCCTGATCCAATCGCTGGTCCAGCGCCCAGCGATTCGGGAGCCCTGTTACGGTATCGCTATAAGCCTGCCTGCTGATTATTTGATGCAGGCTGGCGTTCGATATGGCGACGGCGGCCTGGTCGGAAAGCAGCTCCAGTAATCTTAATTCAGAGGAGGAAAACCTCCGCGTGTTGATTTTGACAGGTTCATGACACCCACTATGTTGTCGTTGATCTTCAGCGGGATACCTATGATCGAACCCTGCCCAATCCGCCGGGCGTATTCGCATAGAGCGGGTGTTTTTGCATGTCTTCGACGATGATCCAGTTTCTCGCTCCGGGCGACAGTTATAGGTCAGGCCGTTAGGGCGCGGCAGGGCCAGGGGGACATTGCGGACGCCCTCGTCGTTCAGAGCCGCGCCGAATTCAAGTTTTTTATTAGTATAGAGGAAAATATGGGCAGAGCGGGCGTTCTTGACCAACCGCATGGCCTCGGTAACCACCGCGTCCAGGACGGTTTGCAGGTCGAGGCTGGAAGTCAGGTTAAGACTGAGTTTTTTGAGTGCGTCGAGCTCATCGGCCTGTTGTTTGAGAGTAAAAACCAGGGTTCGGTTCTTGATTAGATCCGTTGCCAGCCGCGCTGCCTGCTTCTTCCGCATCTTTCGAGTCGACGTTCCGCTCTATCGCTTCAACCAGGACGGCCAAAAGCTTTGAGGACCTCCTGCGATTCTGCTGGAGGAGAGATGGTCTCCTTCCGCCAGCAACCGGCGGGCCTGATCGAGAATTTCGAGCCGCAAATCATCTTTAGTCATTATAGTGTGTGGAATATCCTTAAATTATAAACCCCGAAGGCTGCACTTTAGTCATTGCATATCCAAAACCTGATTATACAGCAAAAGTACTGTGTTAGAATGTTCACAAATCACCTGGGTATGGCATTTCTCAGATTTGGAAATTGATCAACGCAAGTACTGCGAATTGAACTGCTGTTGAATAATTTCGACCCTTTCAAAGGATCCACCATTCCAGGTGCGCCTCAAATTCCGAAGTTCGTCAAGCGGGCTTTGAGGAGGCTAAAATCACTTAAGGAGTTTGCCTTGCCGGAAAAAAAAACGTCCTTGCTCCTGGCAACCCCTTTGCATCCTCGGCGGCGGGGATTGATCATTGGCGCCTCAAGCGGAATGGGCGCAGCGCTGGCCCGCCGACTTGGCCGTGAAGGATATACCCTGGCACTGGTCGCACGACGGAAAGAACTGCTGACTTCCCTGTGTGCCGAGATCAATAAAGCGAGTGGGGAGACGAGAGCGCTGGCTTATGTCCACGATGTGGAACGATTATGATGCCGTTCCGGACCTGCTCAGGCAGATCGTTTCAGAACTGGGTGGGCTGGACCTGGTTGTTTACGCCGCAGGCGTCAACTTTCCTCCCGGGCCGGATGAGTACAATTTCGAAACCGACCGCCAGATGCTGGAAGTCAACCTGATCGGCGCATTTGCGTGGCTCAACCCGATCGCGGCCATGTTCCAATCGGCCAAAAGCGGCCAGATCGTCGGCATTTCGTCCGTGGCAGGCGACCGCGGCCGGGTGGGGAACCCGGGTTACAATACGTCCAAAGCGGCGCTCACGACTTATCTCGAAGCCCTGCGAAACCGTCTTACGCGGCATGGCGTGAATGTTATAACCGTCAAACCGGGCTTTGTACAAACCGATATGCTGAAAGCTGCGCAAAAAGTGATGTTCCCCATCACTGCTGATAAAGCGGCAGAAGATATCTGGCGTGCGATACGTGCCCGCAAACAGCAAATCTATACGCCCTGGTTTTGGAGCTGGATCATGTTTGTCATTCGGAACATTCCCTCTGTTCTTTTCCGCCGAATGAGTTTTTAGCCCGTCTACAATTCTGTGGAGCCAACTTCTGATCCATAACACCTTTTGATAAACCACTATGACTACTCTAACTCTTGATCGCAATTTTGTGTCCCTTGAGAACTTCGGACATTCCATGCGCGCGCCGTCTTATCTTTTAAGCCCACTTGCAGTGAAGAAATTGCCGAGGCCTTCCAGCTTGCCAAAAAGACCGGCCTGACGGTCACCGCACGCGGCGCAGGACGCAGTTACAACGATGCTGCGCTCAACGGCGGCGGTATCGTCCTTGATCTGTCGGCTATGAACCACATCACGCAATGGGACCCCGCCACGGGCCAGGTAGTGGCGGAGCCGGGCGTCACCCTTCAACAGCTCTGGCAGAAAGTCGAGCCGGAAGGCTGGTGGCCGCCGGTCGTCTCCGGCACCATGCTCACCACGCTGGGCGGCTGCCTGGGAGCCAACATCCACGGCAAGAACAATTTCAAAGTGGGACCGATCGGCGAACACGTGATCGAATTCACGGCGATCCTGCCTACCGGAGCCGAAGTCACTTGTTCGCCCAAGAAGAACGCAGACCTGTTCTACTCGATGATCAGCGGACTCGGAATGCTGGGCATCTTCACCTCCATCACGCTGCAGATGAAGCGGATCTACTCCGGGCTTTTGGAAGTGGATGCCCGTCCGTCACGGAATTTTCACGAGCATTTGAGCGACCTGCTCGAGAACGCGCCTGACTTACGATTATATTGTGGGCTGGCTGGACGCAACCACGGGCGGCAGCGGCTCTGGGCCGCGGTCAAATCCATGCAGCTCGTTATCTGCAAGGAAGGCGAAGACCCGCAGCCGGAAAAAACGATGAGCTTGAACAATCAAGTTCTGCCGTCGCGGATCTTTGGCGTATTCCCGAAATCCATTATACATTATTTCATGGGCCCCTTTATGAACAATCTGGGCACCTGGGCTGTGAATACCGGCAAGTACATTGCAAGCCTGCCGCGGCATACCTTCCGCGAATCACATGCGGCATTTCACTTTTTGCTGGATTATATTCCTAACTGGGAACTGGCCTATGGCCGCGGCGGATTGATCGAATATCAATCATTTCTGCCCAAAGAGACGGCCGAGGCTGCCTGGACAGAAATGCTGCGCCTCTCGCTCAAGCGCGGCCTGCCGTCTTATCTTGGCGTGACAAAGCGCCATCGACCCGATAAATTCCTGTTGAGCCACGCGGTGGATGGTTTCTCCCTGGCGATGGATTTCAAAGTGACGAACGGCAACCGGGCAAAGTTGAGCCAGATGCTTCAGGATTTTGATCGCATCGTGCTGGATGCGGGCGGGCGTTTCTATTTTGCCAAGAACAGCGAGACCACTTCAGAATCGACCATGCGATTCCTGGGTTCTGAAACGATCGAAAAGTTCAAGAAACTTAAAGACGCGCTGCGATCCGAACGGAATACTGGAATCCAATCTTTATCGAAGGGTATTTGAATAAGGAAGTCATCCCTCTAAAAAATGGAACATTACGATCTTATTGTTATCGGTTCGGGACCGGCAGGAGAAAAGGGGGCGGAACAGGCTGCCCGATTTGGCAAACATGTTGCCCTGGTTGAGCGCGCCGAACATTTGGGGGGAGCGGGGATCAATACCGGCACCGTGCCATCCAAGACCCTGAGGGAAACTGCACTTTATTTCTCCGGCCTGCAACAGCGAGGCCTGTATGGGATCGATTATTCCCTTCGTGAAAACCTCTCGGTCAGAGAATTCATGCACCGCGAGCATATTGTGGTCACCAACGAGCGGCGGCTTATCTCCGATAACGTGGAGCGGCACCATATTGACCGGGTCCACGGTACCGGCGGATATCAAGGATGCCCATACGGTGCATGTGACCACGCCTAACGGCGATAAAGAGCTTAGCGAGCGATTTCATCCTGATCGCCACCGGCTCCGCTCCGTTTCATCCGCCCGAAATTCCATTCGACCATAAATTGATCTATGATTCCGATACGATCCTCCAGATGAGCCGCATCCCAAAATCCATGGCGGTCCTGGGAGGCGGAGTGATCGGAGTCGAGTATGCTTCCATCTTTGCCGCGCTCGGGGTGCAGGTGACGCTTGATCGAGTCGCATGCACGCATCCTGCAGTTTGTAGATACGGAAATCATCGATCGTTTGATCAGGCAGCTTGAAAAGATCGGCCTTAAGTTCCTGCTTAATGAACATATGACGAGCATTGAGGTGAAGGACCGGCTTGTCGCAGCTAACTCTTCAAAGCGGGGGAACACAGAAGTTGATATTGCACTGATGGCAGCAGGACGGCAAAGCAATGTCCAGGGGTTGGGATCTGGAAGAGGTCGGCGTCAAACTTGGCGAGCGTGGGTTGATCCTGGTCAACGAATATTATCAAACCAGCATCCCTAACATTTACGCGGCCGGGGACGTGATCGGATTCCCCGCATTGGCAGCCACCTCCATGGAGCAGGCGCGGATAGCGGTTATGCATGCCTTTGATCAGGGATATCAAGAGCGCCTCTCGCCGGTGCTGCCGCTGGCCGTCTATGCCATTCCGGAGATTTCGATGGTCGGTCTGACCGAAGACGAATGCAAGTCCAGGAATATCCCTTATCTCGTGGGCGGGGATCCTATGAGGACAATGCCCGCGGACAGATCATTGGGGATATGAGCGGGATGATCAAACTCGTTTTTTCTCCCGCCGACAAAAAACTTCTTGGCGCCCACATTATCGGGGAGCAGGCGTCGGAGCTGATCCATATCGCCTCGCATGTGATGATGACCGGCGGCAACAATAGATGAATTCATTCGGGCGGTTTATAACTATCCGACTCTCACCGATCTGTATAAATCAGCAGCCTATGATGGACTGGATCAGCTTGAGAAAATGCAAAATTCACAAAAGAATTTATGACCGCATTTCAACATCCTCCGAGATTTTTCCAAGAATCATTGCTGAATGCATGTAAAGGCAGCAACTTTGAAGACATTGTATAAAATGCATTGCGAAGTTTGCGACCTCGGTCTGATCGATTACGAAAGCGCCTGGAACTTGCAGGATAAGTTCGCGGCAGAGATCGCGGCGGGGGACGTACGCCGACGCTATTATTACTGGAACACCCGCATGTTTATACCTTTGGGCGCAAAGGCCACGCAGAGAATCTTCTGTGGGACGACCAGCAGCTCAAGGAACGCGGCCTGACTGTGCATTGGGTGGATCGCGGCGGTGACGTTACCTATCATGGACCGGGCCAGTTGGTCGGCTATCCATTGATCCCTTTGGGCATCGCTCATATCGGCCTGGCGGGTGCAGACACGGCTTTGCAGACTGAGGCCACGACTGTGGATCCTGCCGGGGAAGGGGAAGCGAGGATCAGGATCCCGGAGGCGGATTATGTCGGTTATGTACGCAAGCTGGAGCAGACATTGATCGTAGCCCTGGCGCGGCTTGGGCTGGCAGCCGGTCAATTACCCGGAAAGACGGGTGTATGGATACAGGCCGACGTCTTTTCGCGTTGTCCGCGCTGCAAGCCGGAGGAACGCAAGAAACCTGCCAAGATCGCCGCCATCGGCGTCAAAGTGGATGTGCACGGCATTTCGCGACATGGCTTTGCATTAAATGTCAACCCGGACATGACCTACTGGGACGGTATTATTGCGTGCGGCCTGGCGGAATATCCGGTAGTCAGCCTGGCAGATTTGCTTCCAACTGTCCCTGATATGCAGAAAGTAAAGCAAGAAGTTACAACCGCGTTCGGTGAGATCTTTGGCTACGAGATGGAATAGCCGACGCATCGAATTTATTGCAGCACCCGGAAGGAATAGCAGGTTGGCCGGGACGGCAGACATTAGAATTTTTTTCCGTAATTTTTCCAGTACATAAGGGCCATGCCTGCCATCCTTATAATTTATTTGACTTTTTGGCATGAACCTTGTACACTAAGCGCAATTATTCACTGGCTTGTTGGAGGAGATTATATGGCTGCTCAATTTCAATTTGTAATGCGTTCCGGTCCCACTCCAGGCGCGACCTTTGCTTTGGAGGGAGATCAACTTACGATTGGCCGCGATTCTTCGAGCGGGGTGGCCATCAATGATGCAGAGATATCCCGCAAGCATGCCAAGCTCAATTTTCAGGGCGGCAAATATGTGATCGAAGATCTGGGTTCCACCAACGGGACCTTTGTCAATGGGCAGCGTTTGGTCAGTGCGGTCGTGTTGAAATCGGGGGACGTGGTTTCTTTTGGGGAACAGATCGTGCTTATGTATGAGTCCCTGGCATCGGACCCCGGTGCGACGATGATATCCGCACGTAAAAACCTCTCCCACCCGATCTCTACCCCTGTCCCTGCCCCGGCCCCCAGCCCTGCTCCCGCGCCTCAACAATACTATTCCACGCCTCCCGCTGCTACTCCAATTGCAGTCGCCAAACGGACTAACATGATGCCGATCTTTATTGGCGCAGGCGTGCTGGTGATCATTTGTTTGTGTGCGGGCGCCCTGTGGTATATCGACTCGAACTACTTATGGTGCACCTTCTTCCCCTTCATTCCCGGTTGTGGATAAGAGATTCTCTGAATGCCCCCGCGAGACGGTTTCGCGGGGGCATTTTGTTTAACGATCTAGATTCTTTTGCGTTAAACGGCCATCGATTGCACTGCTCTTTGTATATAATTCATTATGGTTTCATCCGGCTGCCAGTACGTTGCTCCCTTGCTTCTGTAAGATGCGGGTAGCCTGAAATCACGTTACAAAGCAATACCGTTCGGCAGAACCGGGATTTCATTCCCACTGTGCGGTGTAAACTTCGGTTGGAACCAGCCTCAAGTGCCATATGTGTAGAAGAAAAACCGCAGTAAACTGTAACAGAGAAGCCACCCATGACTGAACTCCAAAAACCTCCTTCTCCCGCCTGGGGCGCGACCACAAAACTGGTCGTTGCCCTGACCTTCGTAGCGATCGCGGCGGGCCTGTTCATACAATTCCACGTTATCATCGGCCCCCTGATCATGGCCCTGGTGCTGGCTTATTTGTTTTATCCCGTTGCCAGTTTCCTGCAGAAGCTCCTCCATTTTTCATGGCAATTAACGGTGGGGTTGATCTACCTGATCCTGATGGTGTTTTTGCTGGGGATGCTAACCCTGGGCGGGGTGGGGCTGGTACAGCAAATTGAGAGCCTTGTAACAGCGGTCGAGGGAAACCTGGCTTCGCTGCCCGACGTAATCCAAAATTTGGCAGGGCACATTTATCAATTTGGCCCATTCCAGATTGACTTTCGGCAGCTAGACCTGAATCAACTAAGCAATCAAATCCTGGGCCTGTTACAGCCTTTGCTGGGACGTACGGGAGAGCTGCTCAGCACAGTTGCCAGCGGCGCGGCTCAATTCCTTGGCTGGGCTCTTTTTGTCCTGCTCATCTCATACTTTGTGCTGGCGGAAAGCGGCGGTTTGCGAGGCCGTATCGTCTGGTTTGATATTCCCGGCTATTCCGAGGACATCCGCCGCCTGGGTCTACGAATTAAGCCGTATCTGGAATGCCTTCCTACGCGGTCAGATCATAGTATTCTTTTTAACTGCCATCACATATACTATTGTCTTTAGTATTTTAGGCGTGCGTTACGCGATCGGGATTGCCCTATTAGCCGGGCTGTCAAAATTTGTTCCCTATGTTGGCGCCTTCATTACCTGGACAACCCTGGCGCTCGTGGCTTATTTTCAACCGGGGACTGTTTTTGGGCTGACGCCTCTCAGTTACGCGATCCTGGTGGTTGGACTGGCGGTCTTGATCGATGAGACTTTTGATAACGTGATCACCCCTCGCATCATCGCACAAACTTTGCGCGTCCATCCTGCGGGAGTGCTGGTGGCGGCGCTCATTGCGGCGAACCTGCTTGGACTGCTGGGGGTCGTAGTGGCCGCACCGATCCTGGCGACCGCAGCGCTTCTCTGGCGCTATGCCATGCGTAAAATGCTCGATCTTGAACCGTGGCCCGAAGGCGATGTCCAGCCGCCTGCGCAGCATGCCTCCCCTATTCTCATTCGCATCCGCAAATTCTGGCGTGACTTCCGGGGCCGCTTAACGAAAGCAGCTTGAGTTCCATAGATGAATTCAGACCGATAAAAGATCCAAGGAGAATCCAATGTCCGACAATAATACCGAACCTCATACCGAAACCCTGGCTGAGACCGAGAATTACCTGGTTTGGAAAGCCGAAGAACCTGATGGCGAAACAACCTATCATGTTGAACTCAACAACGTCACCATTCACTTCTTTCGTGAGGAGTGGGAAGAGTTCCAGGAGCTGGCCCGCCTCCTTAAATAGACCTCTTGCAAAAGTAGGCTAGCGTCAGGAAGTGAGTTCTCTGTTGTAGATCGCCGCGATCAGGTTGAAGCGTAGTGCAAAGCGTTTGCGGCGATTGCGATAGCGCTCACTCAAAATGCGGAAGATTTTCAGTCGACGAATGATATTTTCGATCAGAATGCGCTTTTGTGACAACACTCGATTACTGGCTTTCTGTTCCTGACTCAACGGATGCAGTTTGCTTTTCTTGGCAGGTGTCCGGCTATTGGAATGTAGTTCGGCCAATCCTTGGTACCCGGCATCGGCCAATAGACAGGTCTGTTGGGAGAAGACGCAACGACTGTTCTTGAATAACTGAAAATCATGGGTGTTGCCGTTCCCAAAGTCCGTAGCCAGGATAACTTCTGTGTTCCAGTCTGCGATTAACTGTGCTTTCTGGGTATGACGCTTCTTTTTGCCGCTGTAATGCCTGCCTTGTCTTTTTTTGGACGCTCAATCGGCTGTTCGGTGACGTCGACCAACACAATTTCAATCACGGTGTCGCTCGGTGCAAGTGCTTTTTTGCCCGGTAGGTGAAATTGCTTGGACTGCATGAGCACCTCTTCCACTTTCTTGATTGTGCGACAGACGGTCGCTTCACTGACACCATAGGTCAACCCAATATGAAATTCAGTACGATATTCGCGCCAGTACATCAAGGTCATCAACAACTGATCGGCTCGACTCAATTTCGGCGGCCTCCCAAAGTCACGCAGCCCCGCTTCCACCACTTCCAGCATTTTCTCAAAGGTGCAGCGCTGGACCCCCGTGGACCTTTTGAAATCCTCTTCTTTCAGACCTTGTACGCTTTCGTATCGCATGCGCCTATTATGGCACATCTATCACTTATGCAAGAGGTCTAATAAGTAAAGTAAATGGAATCCAAGGCCAATATCATGCCTGGAGCCGGTTCTATTACGGATGTACCGGGTATCGAAGTGGGGCACGCCCAGGATGAGGCAGCCCTCACCGGCTGCACGGTGCTCCTGTGCCGCAAAGGGGCAGTGGCCGGCGTGGACGTGCGCGGAAGCGCCCCCGGCACTCGCGAGACGGATCTGCTCAACCCCATCAATTTAGTCGAGAAGGTTCAGGCTGTGTTGCTGGCAGGGGGGTCTGCCTTTGGCCTCGACGCGGCCGGCGGTGTGATGCATTATCTCGAGGAACAAAAGATCGGGTTCAATACAGGCATTGCCAGGGTTCCAATTGTGCCCGCCGCAATCCTTTTCGACCTGGCAATAGGAAATAAAAATGTCCGCCCTGACGCAGAGATGGGCTACAAGGCATGCTCAGACGGCCTCGAATGCGGCGTGCGGTGAAGGCAATGTAGGGGCCGGAGCCGGCGCTTCAGTCGGGAAGATGTTTGGCATGGCGCTGGCCATGAAATCCGGATTGGGGAGCGCAAGCATGCATGCGGGCGGATCTGATCGTGGGAGCCATTGTGGCAGTGAATGCATTTGGCGATGTGATTGACCCTGATAAAGGAGAGATCGTCGCCGGTCTCCGATCCGGAAAAGTGGGACCGCTGCGTATTGGGGGTAAAGATTATTTTGCCGATACCCTCGCCATGCTTAAAAAGCCGGTCGGCCGTACCGCGCTCGGATTTGCCACACGGACCAATACTGTGATCGGCGCAGTCGCAACGAATGCCCGGCTTACCAAGGCTGAAGCAACCAAGGTCGCCCAGATGGCGCATGACGGCCTGGCGCGCGCCATCCGGCCCGCGCATACGATGCTGGATGGAGATACGCTCTTTGCCCTGTCAACCGGAAATAAAAATGCTGATGTGACTTCGATCGGCGCGTTGGCAGCGGAAGCGATGACCCAGGCAATACTACGGGCTGTGAAGATGGCCGCATCGGCGGGAGGATTGCCGGTTTGAGTGACTTAAGATAAGTCTCAGAAAAATGGCAAAGGACGGCCTGCTCATCGCAGGCCGTCCTTTTTGTATCTTCATAGGTCGATCAACACCACTTACATACTCTTGTGATGCACTGCCCTTCAGCTCATCTCTTAAGATCAGAGTCATGACCACACTGACCACGCTAACTACCAATCCGCCGAAGAAAGCGGGCCAGAATCCGTTAATGATGAGGTGGATGCCAATAACTTGGCCGATCTGTCCGGTAAGCCAGAACAGAAAGGTATTGATCAGCAAGGTAAAAAGGCCGAGGGTTACGATGATCAGTGGGCAGGTCAACAACTTAAGCAATGGCCGCAGGAAGGCATTTACTAATCCCAGGATCAAAGCCAGCCAGATCACGCTTACCCAGCCACTTTCAAGTGATGATGCCCGGCACGAAGCGGACAGCAAGAAAAATGGCTACGGCATTGATCGCCCAGCGCAGAATGAATCTAGTCATTGTATTTTCTCCTATAGGAGGAAATACGAAAAACGAATTAAGAGGTTGCGCCGGCCCGCATCCAGATCAAGGTGCGAAATGCTTCGAAACCTGCCGACTCAAAGGCCTGCACCATTTCGCCCGCCGGATATTCGATCGTCAGCCTTCGATAATGAACCAGATCGCGGCAGGCAGCCTGCAGTGCAGACTCCAGACCGGCAGGGTCCCCGTCCGGCCTGGCAGCTACCCAAAGCACATTGGGGGCGCGGATGGTCGGCATCCAAATGACAGTGGCGAGTAATTTTCCATCTTTGACGGCGGCCCATTGGCGAACGTCAAATTCGATAAAAGCGCGATACAACCAGTGCCATAAACCCGGGGCGAGCGCATCCCAATCCCAATGGGCATACCAGCTCAATTCGTCAGGATGGGCCCGCTTTAGCCATTCATGTTGAAGCGGCCAATCGTGTGGATTTGGCTGCAGGGTGGTTATGCTGCTAAGAACCCTATCTTGCAACTGAAAGGAGGTTGATGAGTCGTTGGAACCGGTAGAATCGGTTTTGGGGTGGTAGGTTGTGCGGCGAGCGCGTTCGACGAATCCCAAATCGGCTATAGATCTTGATGGCGGTTGGGTTGTCGTCACGAACCTGCAGCCATAGATCCTGTGCACCTTTTTGTCTGGCATGGATCATGGCCTGCTTGGTCAGCGCACGTCCGATGCCGCGCCGGCGATAATCGGGGTGGGTGGCAACATTGGCGATCATGGCGATTTTCCTGCCCTTGTAGGTTTGGTAAACCAGGCTGGCATTGCCTACGATCTTGCCGTTTTCCTCCCAGACGAAACCGGAAAGTGGCAGGGAGGTGCTGTCTACAACCTTACCCGCCCAGCGTAAAAATTCGTTGTTGTGGCTGGCACGGCGCATTTGTTGGAGGTAAGACTGCCCTTCATCGTCAATCGTGAGGGAAAAACACAACTCGATCAGGTCGGCGACCTGCGGCAAGTCACGCAGAATGCTCAGCGGACGGATTGGGCCGGCTTTCAGCACCCTGGGCCGGAACCGTGATAGAGGCCATTCCGTGTATTATAGCCCTGATTATTCGCCAAAACCGGAAAAACTCGCCGTAAGTCGGGGGACTGGACAACGGGAAAATTTAACAGAACTCTAACGTGCTGTAGACTATTTGCCAACGCGACTTTGTTATAATGCGCCTATTAACGGCAGGGGTGAAAACCACCCCTGCGGAGGCTTTAACTTATGATGCGATTTGACCGATTTACCGAACGTGCGCAGGAGGCTGCCCAGCGTGCGGCAGAGATTATCCAGCGCTACGGCCATAATCAGATTGATACCGAACACATCCTTCTGGCGCTGATCGAACAGCCCGGTGGCGTGATCCCCCAGATCCTGGAGAAGATGAACGTCAGCCCAGATGCTCTTGTGGAGCGCCTTGACGCCACCCTGCGCTCCAGCCCGAAGGCCAATATTTTCGGCGGCGGGGCAGGGCAAATTTTCATTACCCCGCGTGTAAAACGCATTATTGACCTCGCCAATGAGGAAGCCAACCGCCTCAAGGACGAGTATATTTCAACCGAACATATCTTTTTGGCGATATTGACCGAGCGCAACACGCCTGCGGCCCGCATTCTCGAATCCGCGGGCCTCACCCGTGACCGGGTCTATGATGCCATCCAGGATTTGCGCGGCGGACAGCGGGTGACCGATCCGCAGGCCGAGACGCGCTACCGCACGCTCGAGAAATATTCGCGTGATCTTACACAACTGGCACGCGAAGGCAAGCTCGATCCGGTCATTGGGCGTGATAACGAAATCCTGCGCTTGATCCAGATCCTTTCGCGCCGGACAAAGAACAACCCGGTGCTGATCGGCGAAGCGGGCGTTGGCAAGACTGCCATCGTGGAAGGTTTGGCGCAGAAAATCGCCACCAATGATGTGCCGGAAATCCTTTCCGGCAAGCGGGTGGTGGCGCTTGACCTGGGCGCGATGATCGCAGGTTCACGCTTCCGGGGTGAATTCGAAGAGCGGCTCAAAGCTGTGATCGAGGAAGTCCAGCGCGCCCAGGGCGAGGTCATCATGATGATCGATGAGCTTCATACGGTCGTCGGTGCGGGAGCTGCACAAGGCGCGATGGATGCCAGCAACATGCTCAAGCCGGCCCTGGCGCGCGGTGAACTGCAAACCATCGGCGCGACAACGCTGGATGAATTTCACAAATACATCGAAAAAGACGCGGCGCTCGAACGGCGCTTTGCTCCGATCTATGTCGAAGAACCAACCGTGGATGACACGATCAAGATGCTTCAGGGTTTGCGCGATCGTTATGAGGCGCACCACAAGGTCCGCTTTGCAGACGATGCGCTGGTGGCTGCGGCCCGACTTGCTGACCGCTATGTTACCGACCGCCGCCTGCCCGATAAAGCCATTGACCTGATGGATGAGGCTGCCGCCAAGTTGCGCGTTGCCTTGTATTCCATGCCTTCTGATTTGAAAGAGATGAAGGCCGAACTCGACCGTTTGCAGGCAGAAGAAGATGCCGCCTCCAACTCCCGCGATTATCAGCGGGCGGCCGAAATAAAAGTGGAACGCCTGCGCAAAGAGGAAGAATATCGGGAAAAGCGCGATAAATGGGAATCGGAACACCAACTGGACGAAGTTGTGGATGTCAATGACATTGCCGTCAGTCGTCCATCAATGGACGGGCATTCCCGGTCAGCCAGATGATGGAGACCGAAGCCACCAAGCTCCTGCACATGGAGGAGCGCCTGCATGAACGCATCATCGGCCAGAATGAGGCCATCCATGCCATCTCGGATGCCATCCGCCGCGCCCGTTCCGGCTTGAAAGATCCATCCCGGCCGATCGGTTCATTCATTTTTATCGGCCCATCGGGCGTGGGCAAGACCGAACTGGCCAAAGCTCTGGCCTGGTTCATGTTCGATGACGAGGAAGCGCTGGTGCGCGTGGACATGTCGGAGTATCGCGAACAGCATACGGTCAGCCGTTTGTTCGGCGCGCCGCCAGGATATGTCGGATATGAGGAAGGCGGCCAACTGACCGAGGCGGTGCGACGCCGCCCCTATCGCGTTATTCTGTTCGATGAGATCGAGAAGGCGCATCCGGAAGTCTGGAACGCGCTTCTGCAAATATTGGATGATGGCCGCATGACTGACGGTCAGGGCAACGTGGTGGACTTCCGCAACACGATCCTGATCATGACCTCGAACCTGGGCACCGAATATGTGAAGAGAAGCGGCAGCCTTGGTTTCCTGCAGCAAAATACAGACGATGAGGAACGCGAATCGCACGATAAGATCGAGAAGGCTCTCAAGGGCACGTTCCGTCCGGAGTTCATCAACCGTGTGGATGAGATCATCATGTTCTCGCCGCTTTCCATCGAAGAGATGGAACAGATCGTTGATCCTTCAACTGAAGGAAGTACAGGACCGGCTGACCGAGTATCACATCAATGTGGAATTGACCGAAGCGGCCCGCAAGTGGCTTGCCAAGGAAGGCTATGATTCGGCCTTTGGTGCGCGGCCTTTGCGCAGAGCCATTCAAAAATATATCGAAAGCCCGCTTTCGGTGGAATTGCTCGGCGGCAAATACAAAGATGGCGCGACTGTTTTGGTGGACGTGGATGAAAAGAAGAATCAGATCGTTTTCCATACTGCCCAGGCGGTTAAGAAAGCCAAACAGCCCGCGACCGCTTAAACAAGGTTACGCAGCACTTTGGTTGGGACAGCAGTTCAACTGCTGTCCCAACTTTTTTAACCTTATAATCTCGTGTCAGGTCGATTCTATGAAGTGCAATCTACAGCATTCGATACTTAAATTTACTAAGGCAGTATTTAGAGAATTCAGGTAATATCGGGGGAATTTGATAAGGAGAGATTTAATGGATACAACCCAAACCTCAGATCATCCAACCGAGGAGCGATCATTGCGATTGTCGTCGTGTTGTGCTGTGTGTGTGCCGTAGTGCTGGCTCTTGGGCGGATCATGCTTACTATTACATCACCCACAATCTAAATCTTACATCAGCCATGCCAAGCCAGTCGAATAATGGGAAGACCGAACAACCGCCTGTCCCCGTGACGCGCCCGCCGGCGGACTCGATCCCGACCGAGACAGTGGATACACTTGAGCCAAACCATTGTTCCTGATAATGACCTGTATGATCTGGCTTGCCGGCTCAAGAATATCTGCAACGTTCCGCATACCTTACCTGCGCCTGCAACTGCCCTTCAAAGTGGGCGATCAGCAGCAGTTCTGGATCAGCAATGTGGATACCAACCAGAATTTCCAGATCCATGCGACCTTGAAATACATCACCCCGCATTCTTATTTCTGGGCCCAGGACAATGTGGACGTCAACCCGGGTGATATGAAGACGCCTGATGGACACCTTCGAGAATAAAATATATCCAACCGACCGCGAATTCTTCGGCAGCGAATGGACGCCCGGTGTGGATAACGATCCGCATGTCTATGTTGTTTATACGCGCGGCACGGGCGCTTCCAACGCCGGTTATTTCTCCACGCCCGATGAATACAATCCACTGGTCCACAAATATTCCAATGGTCATGAAATGTTCGTCTTCAATGCCGATAATATTGCGCTTGGCGATCCAGTATACCTACGGCACGCTGGCGCATGAATTCCAACATATGATCCACTGGAATCTTGACCGCAATGAAGACACCTGGATGAACGAAGGTTTCTCGGTACTGGCTGAATATCTCAACGGCTATCCCGCCTTCTTTGACTTCGATTATGTCAGTAACCCGGACCTGAACCTGACGGATTGGTTTCCGGACCCGGGTGCGAACGGCCCCCATTATGGAGAATCGTTCCTCTTCCTGACTTATTTCCTCGACCGTTTTGGTGATAAAGCCACACAGGCGCTTGTCAAAGATCAGGAAAACGGTCTCACCAGCGTGGACGATACGCTCAAGACTTTGAACATCACCGATAAACAAACCGGCCAGCTGATCACCGCGGACGATGTGGTCATGGATTGGATGGTGACCATGATCTTGAAAGACGGCTCGGTAGGTGATGGGCGCTATGTGTATCATAATTATAAAAATTCGCCGCAGGTCTCCGTCACGGAAAAAATTGAAACCTGCCCGCAATCTCCGCTTAACCGCTCGGTCAATCAATATGGTGCGGACTATATCGAGATCAATTGCACCGGCGACCATACGCTTTCTTTTCAAGGCTCAACCGTGGCCAGGCTTCTGCCTGCCGACCCGCATTCCGGGCAATTACGCCTTCTGGTCGAATAAAGGCGATGAGTCGGATATAACCTTGACGCACGAATTTGATTTCTCCAATGTCAGCGGACCGCTCGATTTTTCCTATTGGACCTGGTATGACCTGGAGGCCGGCTATGATTATCTCTACCTCGAAGCATCCACGGATGGCCAGCATTGGGACATCGTCAAGACGCCATCCTGCACGGATAAAGATACTTCAGGCAACTCCTATGGCTGCGGCTACAACGCAAAGAGCGGTGGCGGTGCTACGGCCAAATGGATCAATGAGAATGTTGATCTTTCACAGTATGCAGGGAAGAAAATTCAACTGCGGTTTGAATATGTTACCGATGCGGCAATTAACGGGGAAGGCTTCCTGCTGGACGATGTTTCCATCGATGCGATCCACTACAAATCCGATTTTGAAGTCAGACGATGGCGGTTGGAAAGCCAATGGTTTTGCGCGCATCGAAAACACCCTGCCGCAAACCTTCCGCCTGGCGCTGATCCTCAAAGGCAGCGATAAGACCACCGTTCAGAATATTGCGGTTCAAGGCCGATCAGACGGCAGACATTCCGCTTTCGCTGAAATCTGGTGAGAGTGCAGTGCTGGTTATCACCGGCACACAGCGTTTTACCCGGCTGCCGGCAGGGTATACAATCGAGATCAAATAAGGTCCTTCAGAGCGGCAGGCACAGGTCCGGGCCCTTTACCCTTATTTCAGAGGAAACATGACCATTGCACCGAAATCACAAGTTCTTAAGATGGCCGACCTGGTTTCGTATCAGGAGGGTTCAGTAGTGAGCCGCCAGATCACGAAAGCAGAAGCCGGCAATGTAACGCTTTTCGCCTTCGATGCCGGCCAGGAATTGAGCGAACATACCGCGCCCTTTGATGCACTGGTTCATATTCTGGATGGGGCCGCGGAGATCAGTATCTCGGGCCAGGCTTATTCGTTGAGTGCCGGCGATGCGATCGTGATGCCGGCCAACCAGCCGCATGCCGTCAGAGCGACGAAACGCTTCAAGATGTTATTGACGATGATCCGTGCCTAATCAACCCGGCTACGTTAATGAAGATTATCTAAAGGCCGCAGCACGGGGTGGGTATTTCTTTTGCTCTGAAAGTAGAGAATAGAAGATAGAAAGTAGAAAATAGAAAATAGAAAGTAGAAAGAGAAGTAGAAAGTAGGAAGTAGAAAGTCCCTTATAGTCATAAAACACTCCTGCAATAACCATCGCAGGAGTGTTGGTTTGTTATGGCAGTTTGATCTGCTGATCAAGTCATCAGCCTGCCGACCAGCGTCTGACGCTATTTCATCCCATTCCAATTCCCGCCATTGAATTCGGCAAAAAAAACGTCCCGGTCCTCTTTTTCCTTAATGGCTTCACCGGCTTTCTGGGCCATATCGATATATCTCTTCGCGCCAACCGGGTCTCCGCCGACCGCAAAGGCGCGCGCCACGGCTTCAAAGGCAAAAGCGATATCGAAGTCCTCCATCTGGGATTTGTTCCCTTCCAACAGTTCATAACAGCGATGGGCATGTTTCAAGGCCAGGTTTCCCTCACCCAGAACCGCGTAGACGCGCGCCAGCAGCCATTCTCCACGCTGATGCCTGACCTCGGTCCCTGCGGTGCGCCAATGTGCCAGGGAGGCGTGCGCGTAATCCAACATCCGCTCATCGTCATCCGGCGTGCGGATCTTCTTTTCCAGTATCTCCCAGGTTTTGCCATGGAAATCTATGGCGAAATGGAGTTGGGCCTGGGTCAGTGTAAAGGTCTGCTCTTCAGCCACGAGATCCTCCTTAAAGGACTACCCATGTAGAATGGGGCTTTCGCCTGCTCTCATCCGCCCGGCCTGCTCACCCCCGGGGCCTCGCCAAACGTAGGTAAACGGCGCCCCGGGCATCCAGATAAATGGCATCCGGTGTTTCCACAATTCGCAGGACGATGTTCTCGCAAGCCGGGCAGCGCAGGACATAGCCCGGTCCGCGGGTAAAGGCCAGCAGGGCGCCGACTTCACCTTCATTTCCGCAGTTGGCGCATTCGGTTGGCGTGGCAGTCATCTCCACGCCGAATATTTCGTGGAGCAACCCTGCGGTTGAATTCGCATCCAGCATAAGTTCATGGTTGAGGTCGGAAGTGGTTTCGTCCATGGCTCAAGCTCCTGTAGGCCCAAAGCGCTCAGTGCGGATCTGCGCAGCCGGAATACCAAGTTTCACCAATGAATTTGCGGCTGCCTCCACGAGTAACGTTGGACCACAAATAAATACCTGGGATGATCTGCCAAAGGGCTTTATAAGCTCCTTCAGCATCTGGTCATCTATGCGGCGACTATAACCTTTCCAATTGGGAGGCTGGGAGCGGGTGAGCGTGTAAAAGATCTCCAGGCCGCCGCGGTCTGCCCGGAGCTTCTCCAGTTCACCAAAGTAAATAATATCCTCGAAGGTCCTGGCACTGTACAATAACCTCGCCGGAACCTTTGAAGCGGCGGCCGCGCGGTGACGGATCATCGACATCAACGGCACCACGCCTGATCCACCGCCGATCAGGACCAGCGGTTCAGGAACAAAGCTCGCTTCCCAGACGAAGTAGCCGCCAATGGGTCCGCGCACTTCGAGACGGTCGCCGGGGACGAGCACATCGTGAAGATAAGTGGAGACCTCCCCGTCCTGGATGCGTTCGACGGTCAGATCGATTTCGCCTCCGCATGTTCGGGTTCGGAAGCAATCGAATAGCTGCGTTGGGCCTGGTAGCCGTCCTCGGCGGTGAGGCGGAGGTCATAATGCTGGCCAGCGCGGTGCCTAAGCCAATTCGGCAGCGTGAGCGTAAAACTTTTGACGGTAGGGGTTTCAGGCCTGATTTCTTTCAGGGTGGCAATTTGCCAGTCCAGGGGTTGTCTCATCCCATGCTCCTGAGCTTCAACTGTAGCGTTCTTCCTGCCAGGGATCGCCATGGTTGTGATATCCGGCTGATTCCCAGAAGCCGCGCCGGTCTTTTTCGCTGAACCGAAGACCGGCTACCCACTTGGCGCTTTTCCAGAAATATAAATGGGGGACTACCAGCCGGGCCGGGCCGCCGTGCTCAGGAGAGAGCGGCTTATTGTCATACTCATAGGCAACGAAGGCCTGGCCGTTGAGCAGGTCGGACAGCGGCAGGTTGGTAGTATAGCCTTCATGGCTGAAAGCGGTCACGAAGGCAGCTTTGCGGTCAAGCTCAACATGTTCCAACAGGCTGTCCACACTCACGCCGTGCCAGGACATATCCAGGTGTGTCCACTTGGTAACACAGGAGATATCCACAACGAAATCCTGGCCGGGTAGTTTCAGGAATTCATCCCAGGTCCATGAAACCTTTTCTTTAACCAAGCCTTCTATTTTGAATGTCCAACGGTCGAGAGAGAGATGAGGGGTGGGGCCAGCCGAGAGGACGGGGAAATCCTCGGTAAGATACTGACCCGGGGGAATGCGCTGCGCTTTTTCGGATCCCCCTCGGCGCTTGCCAATGAAGCCGCGTGATACAAATGGCCCTGACATACTACCTCCTTCCGGCGAAAAACCTCTAAAGACAGGATGCCTGGTTCTTAAAATTCAGAACCATACTCACGAATCGTTGATTTAACGAAATTACCGCTTGAGTTTATAACGAGGTGGGGCCGAAGTCAAGCAGGGAAACTGGTTTTGGCGGAAGGGTGGCAGGATTTGCGGCTGTAAAAATACGAAACCTATGATAAAAGCGTAAGTTTTCCCCGGAGTTTGTAATGGTCAAAAGTTTTGAGGAAACGATAGCCCCGACCCACGGCTTTCTCAAAATAATGTCAGACAAAGGCTATTTAACCGCTATGACAGGACTGGAACCTGACACTTAGTCCGCGAAGTGCGCTAAGAAAACTGTAAAACTTTGCAAGCCTGGCGTTCTTGGCGGTTTTATTTAATACGACTGCAATCGTCATCGCGACTTTGAGAAAGCCCTGAGCCCTGACCAACGCGGGATTGTAAACAAATGGCAATTGTTGTATAGTTATGCCACTTATAGGAATTCGGCGTCTGCCGATGGCCTTAAGGGAAACAGAGATATGTTTGGCGAAACAAATGATTCGCTGCCTGAAAATACTTTCCTGATCATCGAAGGCACGAAAGCAGTCCCCCTTAACCAAGCCGTCGTAACCATTGGTCGTCACCACGACAACCTCGTGGTTATCGATGACCCGCGGGTTTCACGCCATCATGTGGAGTTGCGCGCCATCCAGGGCCGTTTTGTGCTCTTTGACCTGGGCTCCTCGGGAGGAACATATGTCAACGGGCAGCGGACGAGTCAGGCTGTGGTTTATCCGGGAGATGTCATTTCTCTGGCGGGCGTGACCATCCATTTCGTGAGGGATGTACAAGCTCCCAGCCGTAACCGCGGGAATACGACATATTTCCCCGGTCAGGGAGAGCGCGGAACGGCTATTTTTCGACCTACCTTCTTTAATCGACGGAAAAAGTAAAGATCAGGGTTGCTTGCCGAATGGGGGCGAGATGGAAATTCTTCCTGGTGCTTGTATTTCCAAATTATCAGGGTTTTTGCTCCGGATTGCTTCCGGAGGAACCTGATGGCCCGATTATCAAGAACCCATCCGTAGATGTCAGGATGGGACATTTCATTGGTCTTTACTGGCGGTGACACCGCTTCGCGTCACCCTTGTGTCATAAGCTTGCAGCCTGGCATGCTGCGCGAAGAACACCCTTTGCAGGAAGATCGCCTGCACATCCGGTCTGCGAGCACGAATGGCGCCTCTGCAGGAATGGCACCTGCACCTACGGAAAATGGACATGGCAGAGCGTTCGCTCTGCCCATGTCCATTTTTTCCGATACTCTACGAGAGGCTGTGAGTCGGTACTTTTTTTGAGGGTGGGCGGTGTCGCTGCGCACACTCAAAAGACATTTTCATCTATTTACCGATGGGATCTAAATATGTATCGGCATGCCTTCTGCCGCGTGCGCTGCTTCACCCAGCACTTCGGAAAGCGAGGGGTGCGCATGAACATTGCGGGCGATCTCGTTCGGTGTCAGCTCCATCAGGTGCGCCAGCGTTAGCTCGGGCAGTAACTCGGTCACTTCGGGACCGATCATGTGAGCGCCCAGAATCTCGCCATATTTCTCATCCATCAAGATCTTTACCCAGCCGGCATAATCTCCCAGGCCCAGTGCCTTGCCATTCGCCTGGAAGGGGAAGCGCCCGACCTTGAAGTTGTATCCCCGTTCCTTAGCCTGCGCCTCGGTCAAGCCAAACGAGGCGATCTGCGGCTGGCAATAGGTGGCGCGCGGCAGCATCTCATAATCCAGCGTGACCGTCTCCGCGCCGGCAATGTTCTCGGAGGCAACGATGCCCATGGCCGAGCCGACGTGTGCCAGCATCAGCTTGCCGGTGAGGTCGCCGACCGCGTAGATATTGGGAACGCTGGTCTGCATCTTTTCGTTGATCTCAACGAAGCCGCGCTCGTTGATCTTTACGCCCACTTCTTCGAGTCCGAGCCCTTTGGAATTGGGGCGGAAACCGATGGCGACCAGGGCCTGGTCCGCTTCAAGAAGGGTTTCCTTTCCCTCCGCGCTGACCTTAACCTTCACGCCCGTTTTTGTCGCTTCGACCGATTCCACCTTGTTCCCGACCAGGCATTTGATTTTGCGCTTCTCGAATTCCTTCTTCAACTCTTTGGAAACCTCTTCATCCTCCAGCGGGACCAGGCGCGGCAGCATTTCGACGATGGTCACGTCCACGCCGTAGGAACTCCACACGGTGGCGAATTCCACGCCGATCGCTCCCGAACCGATGATGACCGCTGATTTCGGAAGCTTCTCCTGCAGGATGGCTTCGAGATAGGTAACGACCTTTTCGCCGTCCACTTTCCATGCACCCGGGACAGCTGCGGTTGCGCCTGTGGCAACGATAATGTTTTTTGCCTTTAGCTCGGTGACTTTTTTATCTGCGTCTGTTACCGCAAGGGTATCTTTCGTCTTGAACTTCGCCTCACCCATGAAAACCGTGATGTTGTTCTTCCTCATCAGGAATCCCACGCCTTTCGTCAGGCGGTCTGAGTTCTGGCGCGAGCGTTTTACGGCCACACTGTAATCCAGCTTGAGATTCTCGAAAGAAAAGCCAAAATCCTTGCCGCGTTCGCGCAGGGTGTGGGCGATCTCGGCATTCCGCAGCAGCGACTTGGATGGAATGCAGCCGACATTAAGACAAACTCCACCCAGCCATTGTTTATCCACGATGGCGGTCTTCTGTCTCAATTGCGCAGCGCGGATGGCGGCCACGTAACCGGCCGGACCGGCGCCAATAACGACAACATCGAAGTTTTCAGCCATGCTCTCTCCTATAAATGTAATTGTAAGGAACTCAAGACGTAATTATTGCCCTACGCTGGGAATTGCTTCTCGCCGTTTTTTTACGGGCCAACGGAGCACCCGAAACGACGCTTTGGTAATTTGCGCCCCTATTGTACTACTCTCCATTCTCCTGTCTTTGCTAATAAATTGCACGATAAAGGACACTCATGGGATGTCTGCACTCGAAGGTTATAATTCGATTGATGAAAAATAGAATTATTTTCCCGTTCATCTCTATGCTCATTGGAATTACCTTGGCGGGGATGGCAGTTTTCGCAGATCGCATCGGGTTGGATCCGTCCTCGGGCTGGGGAAAAATACGAATTGCTCTCTTGATTTTCGGAGTTTTTATTACAATCTGCTCCGCCCTCCTTTGGCGCTATATAGATGAGACGCGTTGGTGGATGCGCAAAATCCTGTCTTCCTTGGAAAATCATCCCATTGCCAAAAACGCCCGGAGCAAAAACAGTGTTGTTTATCTGTCAGGGCTAGTAAAGAACTATTGGTTCACGCTTCCAATTCTAGTTCTTGTCATACTTATCTATGTTTGGTTTGTCAGTTCGGGAACATGGGTAAGCTGGGTTTCGCCAACCCACTTTTATGCAGATCTAACCAGAGGGTTCCTAAGAGGTAATCTTTATCTTCCGATTAAGGAGAATTCGAACCCGCTTGCATCTCCCGGCCCTTTTACCAGTGGAAAGGGAGCCCAAGGACCTCTGGATGTTTCCTATTTTCATGGGAAATACTATTTGTATTGGGGTCCGGTACCCGCTCTATTGCTGCTTCTGATCCATCCAATAATTCCCTGGCGGGTAGGAGATTTACAGCTCGTTTTTGGTTTCGTGACCGGAGTATATATCTTGCAATGCGTGCTGGCTGTTGTAATCTGGGATCGATTTTTCAGGAATTTGCCCGAATATATTCTCTGGTTATCAGTTCTTCTGGTGGGGCTGGCCAGCCCTGCAACCTTTATTCTTAATAGCTATAAAAGTGCCAGAATTTACGAGGCAGCCATAACGGGAGGCCAATTCTTCCTTGTGGGCGGATTTACTGCAGCAGTGGTAGGTCTAGGTAGCCCCATCTGCCGTTGGCTACTTGTCCTTGCGGGGATCTTATGGGCATTGGCTATTGGCACCAGACTGATCCTGGTATTGCCGATTGGATTTATCGTGCTTATGGTAGCTTGGTGGATCCTCAATGTCAATCACTGGTCACTCAAAGGAATTAGAGAACTGATTCCTTTAGGCCTGCCGCTCGTCCTCGGTCTTGTCGTGTTGGGTTGGTACAATTGGGCCCGTTTCGGGTCTATAACCGAGACCGGATTTATTTATCAAATACCCAGTGCAATGAATTTACAGAGACTTTATAGCGACATTATTAAGCCGATTTATATTCTTCAAAATTTATACAATTATTTCCTCAATCCAGTCGAAATTCGATCGCAGTTCCCTTACGTATTTGCCGAATTTGGAAATACAAAAGCGATATTTTCTTCTTATGCCTTGCCTAATTTATACTCTGCCCAGCCTATTACAGGATTATTGTACCTGATCCCTTTCATAATATTTGGAATCATTCCGTTAACAATATTTCTATACGACCTCTTCAGCAAAAAGACATTTCGACCAGCGCCTGAAAACGATGACCGCCGTGTGTTGAATTGGACGATACTGTCCCTGAGCGGCGGCTGTTTGTTAGTTTTTGGCTTCCTTTTATCATATTATTGGGCTGCAGCCCGATTTGTAGAGGATGTGGAGCCTTTCCTGGCTATGCTTAGCGTAATTGGATTTTGGCAGGGGTATCAGATCGTTTCAAATAAGCCTGCCTGGAAGCGATCTTATACTTCTTTAGGAGTCATACTTGCTTCCGCATCCATCTTAATCAGCACCCTGGTGGCAATCTCAGTAAACGACGCGCGCTTTGTAATTATCCGCCTGTTTTCGTCTATCAGGTAGGAGATCACGAGCTAGCTCGAAATGGCCGGTTTTTCACGCTGTTGTCCTATGCGGATCGTAACAGCATCACGATGTTACAAATTTCTTTCCAAGAACTCGAACGTCCGGTCCCAGGCCAACTTGGCCACAGCGGGGTTGTATTCGGGGCGATCATCTTCCACGAACCAATGCTCTGCCTGCGGGTAGATATGGATCGTCACGTCCACCCCGGCGGCTTTCATACCGGTCTCCATTGCCTGAATGTCTTCCATCGGTTCCCATTCATCATTGTCGCTGAAATGTCCCATGATTTTTGATTTGACCCTGTCAAAATCAACCCGATTAGTGCCATAAAAGAGCACGGTTGCTGCGACCTTATCGGGGTCGTGCGCCGCGACCATTAGCGACCAGTTCGCGCCCATGGAAAAGCCGATCACACCGATCTTTTGTCCTTTGCGGTTGGGAAGCGAAAGCAGATAATCTTTGGCGGCCAGAACCGTTTCGCGTGTAAATTGTGGGTCACTTCTTTCCATTAAAGCTTTGGCTTCATCAATGGATGTTGCAACCTGGCCGTCCCTCAGGTCAGGGGCTAATGCAATGTAGCCTTGCTCGGCGAGGCGCCCGCACAATCCTTTGAAGAAAGGGTTTAAACCCCACCATGGATGCAGGACAAGGATCCCTGCGCCACCTGCCTCGGGGGATGCGAGATATGCGGTGGCTGTCTTGTTTTTCACTCTTAGTTGAATGCTGGATTCCTGGATAGGCATGACAAGCTCCTTCTGATAGGTATCTAGAAATTCTACCAGAATATTTGTTCTGTTATTGTTTCGTATTTACTCACGCCCCGCGCTTTCAGCCTGGGGCTAAGGATTTCGCGCAGGGAGTACGCCTTTTGCAGGGAGATCGCCTGCACCTACGGCCTTCAGAAAATGGATGTGATCGGCATTCTTCCCATCACATCCATTTTTCGGGTAATTCATGGGAGGGCGGTGAGTAGCAACTGTGATAGAAATCAATGGGTGCCTTTTAACTACGGACAACCTAAACCCAACGCCTCACGCGTGACCGGTAGCTGGCGTATTCATCCTCGAACTTCCTGTTCAGATAGTCTTCTTCCTGGCGAATGACGGCATTTGTAATTGTCCAGAAAAGGAACGGACTCAGCAGGATGCCCCAAAGTGTTCCTGCCAGCAGTGTAAAACCCAGGTAGATCAGTAAGAAGCCAAGGTAAATCGGGTTGCGCGTAAAGCGATAGGGCCCCGCTGTGACCAATGCCGTCGCAGGCTGGCGTAAATCCGGGGTTGTATGAGCCTTCCTCATTTGGGAGAAAGCCGAACCCCCGAGGGAAAGTCCCACTACCACTGCCAATCCGCCGATGATGCGCAAAATCAAGACCCAGGGCGTGGGGAATGGAATGATCCAGTTCAATATTAACGCGCCGGCCAGGTAACCCAAGAAGACCAATGGCGGCTGAGCCATTACCTGGGCGCGATCGGTATTCTCACTCATCATATCTTTGATCCTTAATGATTTTCGATTTAGCTGTGCTACTCGATGTTTATTCACTAACTCCAATTGTCCAGTGTTTCTTTAACTTTCTTCAGGAACCAATCCGCCGAGGCGCCGTCGAGGATGCGATGATCGAACACGAATGAAAGATAGACCATGGGACGGATGGCAATGGCGTCATCCACCACCAGCGCGCGTTTTTGGATGGCTCCTACGCCCAGGATCCCACATTGCGGCTGGTTAATGATCGGGAACGCAAACAGCGAGCCGCTAATGCCGTGGTTGGTCAGTGTGAAGGTTCCGCCGCGAACTTCGTCGGGCTTCAGTTTTTTGGCGCGGGCGCGATCCGCGAGGTCATTTACCGCGCGGGCTATTGCCAACAGCGACATATCATCCGCGTTCTTGATGACAGGCACGATCAGACCCTCTTCGCCCAGCGAGGTGGCCATGCCAATATTGACCGATTTGTGGACAAGGACACCCTCCTCCGTCCACGAAGAGTTGGTCATGGGATAGGCCTTCAGACCGGCAACGATGGCGGCGATAAAGTAGGCCGTATATGTGAGGTTGACCCCATCGCGGGCGAAGGTTTCTTTGTTCGCGGCGCGGTGCGCGGCAACCTTGCTCATATCCACTTCCATGACGGTCAGCACGTGCGGCGAAGTCTTCTGCGACATCACCATATGCTCGGCGATCTGCCTTCTTATTGTTGAATGTTTTATGAGTTGGTCGCCGGCTGAGGGAACTGTATTTGCCGGGTGCAGGCCGGAGGGTTCGGCGACCGCTGTCCCACCTTTTGACTCACGCCCTTCTACAAAGGCCAATACGTCATTTTTCGTGATACGTCCATCAAGACCCGTGCCTCGAACCTGGGACAGATTTACACCCTGCTCAGCGGCAACCCTGGCGACGACAGGCGAGATGAAACCGGAGTTTTTCGAAGTCTGTATCTCCGGAGTTGCGGGTTTCTGTTCGGACTGTGGAATCTGGTGCCTCGGCGCTACGGGTGCTCGGAGGCTGAATACTTTTGGCATCTTCGATCTTCTCACCGGCCGCGCCGATGAAGGCCAATACTGCTCCCACTTTGGCAGGCACTCCTTCCTCGGCGACGATCTTCAAGACCGTTCCGGAGGCGGGCGCCGGAATTTCGGTGTCAACTTTATCTGTGTTGATTTCGAGCAGTGGCTCCAACTCTTTGACCGAGTCGCCAACTTGTTTCAACCATTTGGTAACGGTAACTTCCTCAACGCCTTCACCTAATCTTGGGACAAGTACCTTTGTGGCCATTGTTTTACTCCGGTTGGTGGTTGACGGTTAACGAAGCGGCGGGTACGCTGCGGGATCTACCTCGTGCATCATCTCGTACACTGCATCAAATATTGTCTCTGGATTTGGTTTCGACCAATAGTCACCGTCGCTCCCATAGGCGGGGCGGTGGGCAGTGCTGCTTAATGTCCTCGGCTCGGAATCAAGGTGATAATAACCGCCTTGCCTCTCGATCACTTCCTGGAGCATATAGGCTGAAGTGCCGCCCGGAACATCTTCATCCACGAAGAGCACACGGTTGGTTTTCTTGAGCGACTCAACGATCCTGCCCTGAACATCGAACGGCAGGAGGGATTGCACATCCACGATCTCGACCTCGATGCCGGCCTTGCTTGAGTTTGTCAGCGGCGTCGAGCGCAATTCGGCAGCAGGCGCCGTAGGTGACAAGCGTGAGGTCTTTGCCGGCGCGGATCACTTCAGGCACGCCCAGTGGGAGGGTCATCTCGCCGATATTGGCCGGTAATTTTTCCTTGACGCGATACCCATTCAACACTTCCACTACCATCGCCGGTTCGTCGGCCAGCAGCAGCGTGTTGTAGAAGCCGGCGGCGTGGGTCATATCACGCGGTACGAGCACATTCATTCCTCGCACAAGATGGATAATGCCCGCCAGGAGCGAGCCTGAATGCCAGATGCCTTCCAGGCGATGCCCGCGTGTGCGCACGATAACGGGTGCGGCTTGCCCGCCGACAGTACGCCAGTGCAGGGTCGCCAGGTCGTCGGACATGATTTGCAAAGCGTAGAGCAGATAATCCAAATATTGGATTTCACACAATTGGCCGCAAGCCGCGCATTGCCATGCCTATTGCCTGGCCCAGGATGGTGGCCTCACGGATGCCGGTATCGGTAACGCGCCACTCGCCGTATTTTTCCTGCATGCCTTTGAAACCCTGGTTCACATCGCCCAGCTTGCCTACGTCCTCGCCAAATGCGATCAGGCGCGGCTCACGCGCCAGCGCCGCATCGAAGGCAGCGTTGATGACCTCGAAACCCATCAGGGTCGGCGAATTGTCCGTATAGACAGGCTTCACTTCCTTCACTTTTAAAGCGCTTTCGCTGTATAAGTGCGAACCGTAGCGGGTCAGGTTGACCGCGTCCTGTTCATTCTTCCATTGCATCAGGACCTGTTTGGATGGATTCTCCTCGGTGCGCAAGACTCGCAAGGCTTCGTGCGCCGCGGCATGGACGTCCCGCCTTAAGGGTACAGGCATGGCAGCCAGCCGTTCTTTGATATCGTTCAACTCGGAGGCATGAGCCGAGCTACCTGCGATTTCATCGAGCATATCCATCACCTGGCCGCGTTCTTCCAGAATCGGGTTGAGATATTCCTCCCAGGCGGTTTTGCGGATGCCCTCCACCGTTTCGTAGTCCTCTTTTTCCCATGCAGCAATTTCCGGGTCGGATGCCAGGCTGTTCCTCGATCATCCACTCCCTCATCTTGCGGATGCAGTCGAATTCATGTTCCCATTGCAGTCGTTCCGGGCTTTTGTAGCGTTCATGGGACCCGCTGGTGCTGTGGCCCTGCGGCTGAGTTAGATCGGTGACGTGGATCAAGGCGGGGATGTGATACTCGCGTGCGGTTTCAGTTGCCTTTTGATAGGTCTCCATCAGACGCCGGGTAATCCCAGCCGGGTACCTGATACAGGTCGAAGCCGCGCTCGCATTCTTCCTCCAGGCAATCATCGCGTTGAAATCCCTGCAGTATGGCGTAGATATTTTCCTTTACCATCTGGAACTGATTGGGGACGGAAATGCCGTAGCCATCGTCATAAACGGTGATGACGGCCGGCGCCTGTAGTACGCCGATGGCATTGACCGATTCCCAGAACATGCCTTCGGCGGTGGATGCATTGCCGATTGTGGCGAAGGCCACCTCATCGCCATTGTGCGAGAAGTTTTTAAGTTTCTTAAGCTCCGCCAGTTTGCGATAAACCACCGAGGCATAGGCCAGCCCGACCGTGCGCGGCATCTGTGTGCCGGTGGGAGAGACATCGGCCGCCGTGTTGTACATTTCGGTTTGATTTTTCCATGAACCGTTGGCGCCAATAAAGCGGGAAGCAAAATGAGCGTTCATGCCGCGCCCGCCCGTATTGGGTTCGGCATCCAGGTCGGCATGGGCATAGAGTTGTGCGAACATCTGCTGGATGCTCATAACACCCAGCATGGCCATCCAGGTCTGGTCGCGGTAATAGCCCGAACGCCAGTCGCCTTTGCGGAAGACGCGCCCGATGGCGATATTTGCCAATTCCTTTCCGTCACCGAAGATGCCGAACTTGGCCTTTCCGCTGAGCACCTCCCGGTGCCCGATCAGGCTGGCCTGCCGCGACTGGTAGGCGAGACGGTAATCGTTGATGATTTCGTTCTTATCAAGATCAAGGGGAAACGCAACAGTACCCTTTGTATTGGGCATGTTTCTCTCCAATTAAGAGTTGATTACGGGGGATTATAGTACAGAAAAAAAAGTGAATGTGATTATTGGGACGAAAGATCGAACTGCAGGCCTGCGTTCTATTTTTTCTCTTCTACTCCCAACCACTTCAGTGCGGCGTCAACCCTGAAGAACACTTTCATTTTTGCGCCGCGATTACCGGCCACTATTTCAGCCATGTAGTTCAGGAGATTGCGCTTCCCTACGACTGCTACCCTGATCTCCCGCCCGATCTCTTTGCTCACCTGCACGCCGATATCGTACCTGTCCATAATGCTGACGTTAGTATCCACAGCTCTCAGGTCGACAAGCACTTTTTCCAGGTTATCGCGCCTGCAGATTTCCCCGGTTTCCCGAACTGCAGATAGAAGAAGCTCCAGGGAATAGGCCTCTACAAAACCGACAAACAAATATTGTCCTCTATTTTCGAAGTTTGGCATTTGTTTCCTTGCAGGATTAATCCTGACTTGATCAGGCCGCCTCTCCTACGGCAGAGCATGAGACAGCAGGTTGAATTTTCTTCCTAGATGGGTTATAAAAACTCCATGGCAGACCTCCCACAAACCCTTCAATCTCAAATCCTCCCCGGCGTCATTGATCTGGGCCTTGGGGACCCGCCTTTAGCGCTATTACCGCTCGATCTCATACGGCGAGCAGCCGAAGTCCGCTTTGCGGAGGGTGATCCATCCTTTCTACAATATGGGGCCGAGCAAGGTGACGGAAACTTCAGGTTGGCTTTGGCACAGTTCCTGGGCAGCGGTTACGGCTCACAAGTAGACCCTGCCAGTCTTTTTGTGACCAACGGCATATCAAATGCTCTGGATCAGATCTGCACTCTTTTCACACAGCCAGGCGACATTATCTTTGTCGAGGAGCCATCATATTTCCTTGCCTTGCGCATCTTCACCGACCACAACTTGCGGATCGTTCCCATCCAGACCGACCTGAACGGACTCATCATCGAGTCGCTGGAAGAAAAACTGGCCGAATTCCATCCGAAATTTCTTTACCTCATCCCGACCTTTCAAAACCCCACCGGTCACACGCTAACCCTGGAACGCCGTGATCGGCTCATCCAACTTTGCCAGCAACATGACTTCATCGTTGTGGCGGATGAAGTCTATCATTTCTTAAATTACTTTGACCAGCCGCCGAAAGCATTTGCCTTATATGCCGATATCAAAAATGTCATCTCGCTCGGTTCGTTTTCCAAGATCCTCGCGCCGGGGCTGCGTTTGGGATGGATACAAGCTTGTCCGGAAAAGATCAAACGCTTCGCAGGCTGCGGACTGCTCGACAGCGGCGGGGGACTGAATCCTTTCACCTCGGCCATTGTTCGAGATATTCTGGAATCGGGCGGACTGAACGAAAACATCGCCAAATTGATCGAGACCTACCGCTCGCGTGCCGTGGCAATGGATTTGGCTCTCCGCAAGTATTTGCCCATGACCACATATGATCTTCCGCAGGGCGGATATTTTTTCTGGGTGCGATTACCCGGGAATTTGGACAGCACACTTCTTCAACGGAAGGCAGAGCCGTTCAAGGTCAATTTTCGGGCGGGCGAGCGATTTTCGAGTGAGGCGGGGATGCGAGATTACGTTCGCTTGAGCTGTGTTTATTATGAGCCGGATAAGATCGAGGAAGGCTTAAGACGGCTGAGAAAATGCATAGAAATCTATTGAAACTATGGCCTTTTTTAGGGTATTTGTGCCGGGGCAGTGGGTAGTTGAAGCACTAATACCCTACCTCCTCTCGTCGAATCCAGATGAGAGAAAGAACCTTGCTATCAATGGAAGCCCGCAGAGGTGGGAGAAGAAACAGATATTCTTCTCAATATTCTGACGCAGAATATGTATAGATGCTTACCTGCTAGGGCAACCTCTCTGCCACCAGCTCCGCCACATCCTTAACCTGGACCTTACTGTCATCCGCTTTGGCGGCGTCTGTCATCATCGTCAGGCAGAACGGGCATCCCACCGCTACGGTGCCGGCCCCTGTGGCCTTTGCTTCCGCAAAGCGAGTTACATTGACGCGTGAGGTGCCGTTTTCTTCTTCTTTCCACATCTGTGCACCGCCGGCGCCGCAGCAGAAGGATTTTTCGCCGTTTCGGGGCATTTCAACCGTTACCAGTCCGGCGTCGTGCAGCGCCGTACGCGGGGCGTCTATGATTTTGTTTTGTCTCCCGAGATAACAGGGATCGTGGAATGTGACCGTTAAGTGATCGTTGTTTGCCGATATCTTCAGCTTCCCGGCGCCCACCAACTCATTGATCAACTGCGTATGGTGGATCACAGTGTAGTTCCCGCCAAAAGCGGGATATTCGTTCTTCAAGCGTATGTAAACAATGCGGGCAGGTTGTCACGATGCGTTTGGGCTTGATCTCATTCAAGATCTCAACGTTCGCCGAGGCCAGCCCGAAGAAAATATCTTCCCGGCCTGCCCGGCGGGCTGAGTCGCCGGTGCATTGTTCGTTCTGTCCGAGCACGGCATAATTGACTCCTGCTGCGTTCAGAATTTTGGCAAAGGCCTGCGCAGTCTTTTGCGCACGTGCATCCGTAGCGGCAGCGCAGCCCACCCACCACAGGATCTCAGGCTCCGGATTTTTCTCGATCGTCGGCACATTCAACCCCTCGGCCCATTTCATTCGATCGGCTTGCGAAACATTCCACGGGTTGGCATTGCGTTCCATGCCCTTGAAGGCGGTCTCCAACTGCTTCGGGAATTTGCTTTCCATCATCGATAGATTGCGGCGGATATCCAGGATGTCGCGCATCGGTTCATTCCCCACCGGGCAGATATCCACGCAGGCCCCACAGCTTGTGCAGGCCCAAACCGCTTCTTCTGAGATCATATTCAGCATGGGCACATCTGCGCCACCGCCGGCGTTGAGGTGGTAGCGCTTATTCACTTCCAGCGCGGCCGGGCTGAGCACCTTGCCGGTATTGTAGGCAGGGCAGACCTCCTGGCAGCGGAAGCACATGATGCAGGCATAGCTGTCCATGATCTGTTCCCAGCCCAGGTCTTTCATGGTCGCCGCCCCGAACTGTTCGATGGACGTATCGTCAAGATTGATGTAATTCAGCTCGCCGATGGAACGCCTTTGTGGCTTCATCCAAATGTTGAAGGGCGCGAAGAACAAGTGAATATGTTTGGAATAGGGGAAATAGGGAAGGAAGGCCACCACCGCGCCCAGGGATAGCCAGACCATGGCATGCTCGCCGATCAGGAGCGCGTTCGGATCCGTCCCGGACCACAGGCGGGCCACGGCTGAAATAGTTGGCTGCCACTTGTCCTGGATCCCGTTCAATGCGAGATAAAAGGATTCGCCAACAATAGCGGCAGGTGTTGTGGACAAAAATAAATGTTGCAACGATGGCAGAATCGCGCGAAATACCGAAACGCGCCTTGGGGTTGAGCAAAGTCGTCTGGCGGGTGGAAAGAGTCGCCGGTCGCAGGACGAAGCGGCGGATGGCCATGGCGACGATCCCAACGATGATCGCCACATTGGCAATGTCCGCAAAGAGGCGGTAAATGTCCCCGAATGCCCCGGTTTGATTGAGAATGCTGAAACCCGTGTAGCTGTAGACCAGGTCTGAAAGGTTGACCAGCAGAAAGACCAGAAACCCCCAACCGATGAGGGCATGCAGAAGACTGGGCCAGAAACGGAAACGAAAAACCGGCTGGAAGGAAATAACTTTGGCCAGGGCTTGCGGGATGCGTTTGAAAGCCGCTTTCCAATCAGGCTTGCCTTGACCGCTGGAAATGATCCTGATGATCCGATCGAAACCCCGATAGGTGAAGTAAAGTGAGACCAGCGTCCCGATTGCAAAGATGATCTTTTCAACGAGAGTGAACATGCATGCCTCCAATGCCCCGCCCATCCCTGCGGGATGGCGAGGAGGTTCTGTTATAGTTTAGCATAAGATAAAAAATGCGAGTTTGTCAGCCAGCGCTAGTGCGTTGAATGTGGCAGCGACTTCCAACTCACGCTTCTGTTTTTATTTACTGATATCGTTGACGTAATCCACCGCGGGGGCACATACATCGGTGAAATGGGTGGAGAGGACATCCCAGGTCAGTGTATGTTCGGTGCTCCAGGCATCACCCAGAGCAAGGCTGAGACAGCCCGGGCCCGCATTGTAATTTACCAGGGTGAATTTCCAAAGATCTTCATAGGAAGCCACATCGCCGGGCGATTGCCCGGTAACATTATAGATAACCTGCGCCGTTTGCTCACAGCTTGCGAGCAAGGTGTGAGCAAACACGCCGACGCTAAAGTTTGCCCGACTCAAATCAATCCCGAGGGTACAGTTGTCGCAAGTGGCATTGACACTGCCAACCAGGGCTTCCTGCAATAGTTGTTGCTCTTCAGGCTTGAGGTGCAGATAACCCTGGCTGCATGCATCCGCTGACAATACCAGCGGGCAATATTGGTCATAGAATGACGGATTCCACAACAGGGTTGTGTCGGCGCCATTTTCGGTGAGCTGTCCCAGCCCCGCATCCGGATTGGCTTTGAATACCCCGGGCCAGAATTGACTCTCCCTGGCAAACAGGTTCTTGAGCAGTTGAGCAGGGACGCCCGTATCCTGGGCGGTATTCATAATAAGGGTATCGAACTGGTTTTGCCATTCATCCACCGCCCCGCGGGCCGCCTCCTGCCCACATTCGTTTGCGCCCCCATCAGGCTGGAGGCCGCCATCCGGACAGCTGCTGGCATCGACCGTACCCTGCAGGATCAGGTTCGCAGAAAGGTAATTATATGGAATATCACTACTCAGCTCTGAGGCGTCTTGCGGCGTGCTCAACCAGGCCGGGGGTCCCCCCAACGGGCGGGAACGACTGCCATGTGTCGGAGCAGGATGCGATACGGACGCCCTTCCATTGACTTGATAATACGTCTACATACCAGGAGGTTTGATCGGGATTGTTTTGGTCAGCCGGGGCCACCCGGACCTGCGCCTTGAATACCTCACTTGAGTCGCCATAACTTGACCAGGCCCAGAATTCCAATAGGACCCCGTTGGCATCGGTGGCGGCAAGCTGTAGTTTACAGGTTGGGTCACATTTAAAAGGCTGGCCATCCATGGTGCCTTCGATACCGACGATATGTTCGTTCGGAAGCGGCTCTTCGCCTTTTAGTACCAGGATAGGATCATTTTCGCAGACGTTCGTCCCGGATCTTGAAACAGAATCACAGCCTTCCAGCGTCAGCCATACTTCGGGAGCAGGGAGTGTCACCGTAATCACGCGTTGTGATTTGTGAGTGTCCACGAGAAAAAGATAATATCCCTCGCAGTGTCTCTTATCTCCAACCAGATCGCAGGGCGCCTGGTCCCGATACGTGGTATAGACGTTGGTATCGCAGTTCTGATAGATTTCCTCGAGAGTAGGCTGGCCTTCGTGATCCACACTCAAACTGCAAACGACCTTGTTCTTGTTCCAGGTTGCCATCCACCAATCATAGGCGGTGTAATCCACCGTGATCGGTGTGACGCGGTCCGGGCCCGGAGGAGTGGCGGGTTGTGCTGCTTTGGTAGAGGTAATGGGAAAAAGACCCAAACTGCCGAAAGTCAGCAGTAGGGCGATAAATCCGTTTACAATCGTTCTGTACTTCAAGCTGGCTGCCATAACCCCGTTGAGAAGAATAAATAAACAGATTTCGCTCTTATTATAGCGGAATCTGTTTATTTTGTGACTACTATTTTCTGGTGACTTTCTTCTTAACCTGGATCTTGATTTGGCCGTTTTCCGTTTAGCAGGCGGGGGCTTAACGCTGGCGGGCCTGGCAGGCTTTGCCCGCACGGCTTTCAATTTGCTTTCCGTTTCCTGGTTCTGCTCTTTCATGCTTTCCAGTACCGTCAGGTCTGCATTCAGGTTACGTGAACGGATGAAAAGACTTACCAGGTAAATGATCATAAGCACAAAAAAAATTGCATAACCCGCAATCATATAGGCGGAGGTGTCCGGAGTTGCATCCTGTATCAACATGACCTGCTCCTATTGCATACTGCTTAATTTGAGTTGTTCGACCCTGGCAGCCAGATGACCCATGCGGATACGGTTCCAGAACAGGTCGATGAAGATCACGCTAAATGTGAACAAAGCGAACATAAAGGCAACGAGCATTTTGCTGGTCATTTCGAAGGTGCCCTGCGCGCTGGGATCGCCGCTACCAATAATAACGGGATGGATCGTGCGGAAAAGCCGTATCGCAAAGAAAGTGATCGGTGCGCTCAAAGATCCCACAATGGTATAAACGGCGCCAAAGCGGGCCCGGCGATCGGGGTCTTCAATGCCCTCGCGCAGCATGAAGTAAGCGATGTAAATGAGCTCAGTGACCGCGGCGGTAGTAAGGCGTGGATCCCACGTCCACCAGGTGTTCCAGATGGGTCGGGCCCAGATGGAGCCGAGGACGATGGTGATCAGGAAGAAAACCAGACTGATTTCAACCGCGGCAACTTCGACAATATCCCATTTGGGATCTTTGTTGACCAAATAGACAATTCCGGCCACGCCTGCAGCGACAAATCCCAACAGGGCTGTCCAGGCGGTCGCCACGTGAAAATAGAACACACGCTGGACTTGTCCCATGACAAGTTCTTCCGGTGCGTAAACCAGAGCCAGGTAGGTGGCAACCGCCAGAAGAAGGATGGAAACGATATCGAGAACTTTCAGGGTCGTTGGTTTAGCTTGCATAAATACTCCTTCGAATTAAAGGGAATAGCAGCTTCTGCATTGCTCCTGGTTACCTATTCTTCAACCACATAATCAAACACCATGAATGCAACGGCCGTAAAGATCACATCATATACGATCAGCAGATTTATCCAGGGCAGGATGTTGGCTGAAGTCATCGCCTGTCAGGAATCCGCCGCTGGCTTTTACGGCAGCGATCAAAACCGGGATGGCCACCGGGAACAACAGGATAGGGAGCAGGACATCCCTCGTGCGGGCCTGGACGGCCATGCTGGCAAGCAATGTGCCCACTACAGTGTAGCCAATGGAACCCAGCAGGATGACGAGCAATAAGCCGGGATTGAACAGATTGATATTATATAAGAAAGAATAAACCGGGATGACGATCGCTTCGACGATCAACATGAAAGCCAGGTTGCTGATGACTTTGCCAAAATAGATGGCGGTGCGGTCAACCGGGGCCAGCAAAAGGCCGTCGAGGCAGCCTCGGTCTTTTTCAATGGCCATGGAACGGTTGAGGCCCAAAGTGCCGGCAAAGGCAAAAGTGACCCACAACACACCGGCGGTCACAGACTGGCGTGTCTTGATATCCAGCTCGAGGGCAAAGTTAAAGATCACGATGACGAGCAGGGAAAAGACCAGCATGGCCGAAAACAATTCGCGGGAACGTAACTCGGCGGCGAGGTCCTTCCAGACGACGGCCAGGGTGGCCTTCAGGAAACTGGCGGAGGCGGGGCGTTGAGCAACGGATCGGGGGAGGTTGGCGGTCTTGGTTGCCATGGTATCAAGCTGCCAGAGCATTTTTGTAGAACGATAATAAGCTGCTTTTGCCGATTTCCTTCCGTGTGGCCGAGGCGGTAACCACACCGCGCGAGAGGATATCGAAACGTGTGGCCAGGTCCTCGGCGCGTGCCAGATCGTGCGAGGTCATCACCACGGTACGGCCCTGTGCGGCCACCGAACGCAAGCACATCGTCGAGCATGGCCGATGCATCCTGGTCGAGGCCGGTGTAGGGTTCGTCGAATAGCATCACATCGGGGTCGTGCAACACCGCCCGCCCGATGGCAAGCCGCTGCTGCATGCCGCGTGAAAATGTGCGCACCAGATCGCGCCGACGAAGGTTCAAGACCCGACCATTTCGAGCACTGCACGTAATGCGCTCGTCGAGGCGGAGCACACCGTACATGCGTCCATAGAAACGCAAGTTTTCCTCGGCCGTCAGATCGCCATAGAGCAAAGGGAGATGAGATACCACCCCCAGCCTGGCCCGAACGGCCGCTGCCTGGTGCGGCAGGCGATAACCGGCAATATAAACTTCACCCAAGGAGGGATGAGATAATGAGGCAAGAATGCGCAGGAAAGTGGTTTTGCCCGAGCCGTTCGGACCCAGCAAAGCCACAAACTCGCCGGGCTGGACATCAAAATCCAGCCCGCGCAGGACGGTCTTCATTCCAAAACGCTTGACGAGTTGTCTGACTTTAATCATCCTACCGGCGCCTCAGGTGGTCAGTTTACCCCGTAATGAACGGGAGATCCGAATCAACTCATTTCTTTCAGGATCTCTTTCAATTCATCACGGCGGTTTTGATAGGCCTGATCCGAAATTTTGCCCGCCCGATGCAGGTCATCCAGCGCCAGGATGGCATCCATCACTTCATCGGTCGACTCGAATCCGGCTCCGTCATCGTCCATCTATCTTCCGACCGGCGGTCGCGGTAGAAAAGGAATACCCCGGCAACGATCAAAAGGCCGCCCAGTACCCCACCGCCGATCAAGATTCCCTGACGCGGATCGATACCTGCTGCCGAGCCTGTCCCCGGTTGACCGCTGACCGAGAAACTCAACGTTTCATCCGCCTTCAAATCAGTGGCAGAAAACTCCTGGTAATTGTTATTTTGGATGACTTGAATGCCTTTGTTCGCCAATTGTGTGCCATTCACATTCATCCCATCCGGTATGAGCAGGACCAGGGAGGGAGCATCGATCGCAAAGGTCTGGTTGATATCCAACTTGTTATCGTAGGGCATGTTGAAGAAAGCGATGATCGAATATGGGAGTGGCTGTGGGTACTACAGCGATACCCTTATCGGCTATTACGAAGGGAGCGCTGTCCTGCCCGGCCTGGTAAGCCTACGTTTTGCGCGCCATCCGGCAGCTTGATAAATGGAAGGGAAGTGCCATCCGTTGAAATGACAACGGATTTATCGCTTGGGTTCGAGAAAGAGAATATCTCAAGAATTTGCACGGTGCCGGCTGTGGCGAAGTCGGTGTAAACGTGGACTTGAGTCGAATGTTCAACAGGCTGAGATCGTTGCTTGATTCATATAATTTCATCGGTGGGCAGAGCGATCTCGGTTGTGTCTGATTTGGCTGCATCGAAGCCAGATTGATATTTGATGCCGGCGTATTCCACTTCGGCCAGGAATATACGGTTCTCCGGCATGGCGACATTTTCAAATTTATATGAGCCATCGGAGGCAGTCGTGGCAGTCAGAGTTAAGACTTCCTGAGGGCCGGCTGGTTTGATCTTGCGCATGATCAAATCCTTGCAGGTTGACCGTCAGATTCGCAGCCGGGGCTCCGTTCGCCATCTGGACACTCCCGCTGACTGTTCCAACGCCGGCCACTGCTCGTTGCCTCCGGCGTGGACGGCGGAATTAGCTGCAGCTTCAGGAGTTCCATTTCCAGGCTGAGGTGTTTCGATCGCACTCGCGCCGTAGGGGCTAGAAGCGGCAGCCACTCTCGGCAGGGTTGGCAAATGTTAATGTCCGCAGATAGGCGGCAACAGCAAAAGCTTCATCATCCGTAAAGTTTTTTCCGAAGGCGGGAATATCACCCTCACCGTTTTTGATTATCTTTACCAGATCGTTTTCGGAAAGCGCACGCCATGCTCGTTTGATCGCTGAACTTGGCCGCGCAGCCTGCGCAATTGGCTTCAAAGAGCGACTTGCCCTGCGCGATCTGATCGGCAGTAGTATGAAGCGTGAACACATACGAGATCACATTCCAGCGTTCCTGATCGCTCAACGCTCCGACAAAGGGCGGCATGAAGCGGTCAAGGTTTCCCTGTGTAACCATTTTGAACCATTCTGCAGGTGAGGCTGAACGTGCAACTTCGGGCAGACCGATGCCTGGAACCGTGACCGGCAATTGCATGCTTTGTGGGCCATCACCGAGGCCTTTATCACCATGACAGGCAGAACAGTTCTGTGCAAAGAGGGTCGCACCGTTTTGTACATCGGGAGCAGAGGCAGGGATACAATGCGCCGAGGGTGGGCATGGGGGTTGGCGAAACATAATCGGGTGGAGGAGTAATATCGGAGGCAAGTGTAAAATTACAAGCCGCCAGGATAAAAGACCCCAGGGCTATGACAAGAATAGAGCGAAATTTCATGAGTTCCTCAAGCAGACTTCACGACACAGCCTTCCAAAGGCTGAAGACTATTGTAGTCTAACGTCTAATACTTTATCTCAATGCCTTCGCCGCAAGTTGTGGACAAAATGAGATGCAGGCGTGAGTCAAAACACGGTTTTCCGCATACTTGCGAGAGGCAGAAGTCCGGCATGATTTGATCTTACGCGCTTCGCGCACGTGCGGACAAAGAGTCATCGAATTCGATCTCGTCAGTCGGTGAATCCGGCAGATTTTGTTTTACGGGCTTTGCGGCGGTCGGATCCATCGGCTTGACTGGTCATCTGCGGCAGCTCTGTTTCCAGACGCGATCCGCCTGGCGGGCCGCGGCAGCTTTCTCTAAACGAGATTCGCGTCGCCCTGTGATCGAGAGCTGCGGAGGTAAGCTGATCTAGCTTCTTTAAAACGCCGGTACCCATTTGCAGAAGTTCGGCGCGTTGAACAGGATAATCTTCCTCGGGGATTTTGCCGAGCTTGAAATCGAAGTCAAGTTCCTGCAAGGCGTTGATGACGCGGTCGCGCTCGGCCATCAGGGAAGAAACTTCCTGGGTCTCCTGAGGTACGCGGCGCGAATGATTTCTCATCAGCGGAGCGGCAAGGTATAAGCCCACGCTCAAAAGAAGTGCGATGAGCAAGAGAATTGCACCGAGATCCATATCCCCTTTCCTATTTCAGCAGTGGATCAATGATGGATTTGATCTCGTCCACGGAAGTGAACGGGCCAACCTGCGCATATCTGAGCACCCCGGATTGATCGATGAAATATGTTTCCGGGACGCCCTTTATCCGGAATAACTGTGAAACCTTGTGCCGAGGTCCGGGCCATTGGGTAGGTGATGTCAAACTTTTCGAGGTAGGCACGCGCTTCGGGTTCCGTATCCACATAATCCATGCCGATAAAGACCACCTGGCCATTATCTTTGTAGTATTGCCAGGCGCTTCTAAGGTCGGCGGCTTCCTGTTCACATGGCTTGCACCAGGAAGCCCAAAAGTTGATCATCACCACCTTGCCCTTGAGAGCTGGAGAGATGGCTTGCGTCTGTCCGTTCAGCTCATAGCCTGTGAACATCGTCATCTGTGAAATTACTAGCCTGTCACCGGGCTGCACGGTTCCCTGTTGTGAGCGGTTGAGCGTTATGGCAACGATTACAAGCAGTCCAACAAGCACCCCCCAGACGATGATCTGTGCCCAGAGCGGGACGCCGCGCCGGGCAGGGGTCGGAATAATATTATCTGTCATACGTTCTCCAGTGAACCAATTGGATTCAGCCTCGAAGTCGGAAGTGCCATTCCTGCCGATAGGCCCGGTAGCGCCGCCGCTTCAGGCGTTATGCAATCCGTATCATTTCCTTTTCTTCAATTCTTCTTCCAGGCGGGCGATATATTCGTCGTTTGGCGCTTCATTCTGTTGACGAACCGCTGCCGCCCGACTGTGGAGGTTGCAGTTGAAGCTGCCGTGCGGTTTTTGGTCCAGGTCTGCATGGCGCGCAGCAGAAAGAACGCCCCGCCAGGATGATTACCGGAGGCAGGATATAGACCAGCCAGTTAAGTCCCGTACGAGGCGGCTCGGCTAATACCCGCACGCCATACTGCGACTACAAAATACTGTTTGATCTGATCTTCCGTCCAGCCCTTGCGAGAGCTGCTGACGGATCAGGTCGCGCCACTGGCGGCAGGCCTCGGTGGGGCAGACGTCCAGCGGCGTGTTCTCGCAAACCGGACAATACAGTTGATGAGCAATGCGATTGACTTCATCATCGGAGGGGGTTGGGTTTTGAGCAGAAGACAGGTTCTTGTTTGCGCCAGAGCAGAGGCAACAAGGAACAAGAAAAATGTAAGTGCGCAAGAACTTCCGAAGCTTCATGATTTTATCTCGGTTCGGATGGCTTGTACTCCATTAGTTGTTCAATCGGCAGCGCTGGGCTGGTGCGCGCGGCGTGGACGCTCGGGGACATATTCAGCCTCACGGTCGGGCCAGGCTGCGACCAGGATCCCGAACAAGAACACCAAAGCGCCAATCCACAAGCCAGTTGACCAACGGATTGACAAAGATCTTGAAGGTTGCACCGTTCGAGGTAGCCGGCTGCCAGTCCACCAGCAGGATATAGAGATCGTCCTGTCAGGGTTGCGCGCTCACCGGGGATGGTCATGTTCTGCTGGGCATCAGGGTAATAATCTATGCGTGGATGAAGCTCACCGAGATAATTGCCATTTTGATCATATACGCCTACCACGGCGCGCGTTACCTGCCTGTTATCGGGCCCGTTGAATTGAGCGATCGATTCATATTTGACGGTATAGTCGCCCAGCTTGAGCGAACCGTTCACGGGCAGGGTGCCCTGGGTCTGGACCTGGAAAATATTGATGCCCACGATGCCAACAGCCATCAGCATCATGCTGATATGTATGATGTAGCCGCCATAGCGCCGCCGGTTGCGGCTTGTGAGCGTCCATAATGCCGTAAAGAAGTTTTCGTTCTGGGCTTTCATGCGTGCCCTGGCGCCGCGCCAAAATTCCTGAAGTGTGACCAACAATACCAATGCCACCAGGAAGAAAGCAATCAAGGCAATGGCGTTTTGGGTGTAGGTGAAGAATAAAATGACCGTGATCACCAGAGCAGCCAGCGCCGATTTCCACAGCGCACGCCCGAGTGTCTTGACTGTCGAATGACCCCAGGCGGAGAGCGGAGCGACTCCCATCAACAACATCAGGGTTCGCAAAAAGCGGGGCTGTAGCTCGATCATAGAAAGGCGGCCCAACCGTCACTTTTTGGCCCGTCACGAGCTCGGAAATGAGCGGGAAAATCACGCCCCAGAAACATACGACCAGTACGCTGATAAACAACAAGTTGTTTAACAGGAAAAGCGCTTCGCGTGAGAGCAGGGATTTCAACTCCGTCTCCCCGCGCAGCTGGGGCCAGCGATAAATGACCAGGGCAATGGAGGCGACGAACGTGAAACCAATAAATACGAAGAAAGCCGGGCCGATCGCGCTCTGTGCGAAGGCATGGACGGAGGAAAGCACCCCGGAACGGGTGAGAAACGTGCCGAAGATGACCAGCGCGTAGGTCAGGATGATGAGGATCATATTCCACTGCTTGAGCAGGCCGCGCTTCTCCTGGATCATCACCGAATGCAGGAAAGCCGTGCCGGTCAGCCACGGCATCAGCGCCGCGATCTCAACCGGGTCCCAGCCCCAGAAACCGCCCCAGCCCAAAACATCGTAGGCCCAACGGCTGCCGAGCACGAGTCCAAAAGAGAGGAAGAACCAGGCCCATAAAGTCCAACGGCGTGTCAGGCGGATCCAGCGGTCATCGGTACGACCGCGTGATCAGAGCGGCCATTGCGAACGCATAGGGGATGACGAACGAAACAAAGCCGAGATACAACATCGGCGGGTGGATGATCATGCCGGGATGCCGCAGCAGTGGATTGAGGCCCGCGTCCATCGGCGGGAAAGAAGGCAACCGTATTCAAGGGCGCGAACAAACTGGTGATGTATCTGACCATCCGTAGTTTGCCAATAGCGTGCAAAAGGATTTTCGTAAAAAACAACCAGACCGAGGAAGAAAGCGGTTGTGAGCGAGGTGACGACGATCACCCAGGGCAGGAATTCACGGTCGCGATCCCACTTGCGCAGTGTGACCAGGGAAGCAAAAGCCGACATCAACCATGACCAAAAGACCAATGAACCGGCCTGACCGCCCCACCAGGCAGTGATCTTTAGATAGGTGGGCATCTCGCGGCTGGTCACCTGATAAACGAAGGAAACCTCGAAGTGATTTGTGATCAGCAAATAGATCAGGGTGGCGGCAGAGAGCGTGATAAGCGGCCATATCATCAGCATGGCACGCCGGGCGGATTCAACCCAACCGGCGGATTTCGTCCGCTCATCCATAAACGGCAGCGCCAACGCTGTACAAGGCAACAATAAAGGCTACTACTAAAATCCCATATCCAATTTCGGCAACATCCAAAACTCCTGTATAAAACAAGACCTGACGGATTCCAAACCCGTCAGGTCCGGTTGTGATCAACCACCGGTTTGTTGCGGTACGGCATCCTGATATTTCGTCGGGCACTTGAGCAGGAGCTCGTCCGCATGGAAGACTCCGTCGGCGCCGAGCTGGCCGGTCATGATGGCCTGCGCTTCATTCTTGAGCAGATCAGGTTTCGGACCGATATAAATTATTTTGATCCGCTGCCCGGCTGGGGTCGATAACTGCGGCATGCAATACGGCGCCTAAACCGCCCTGCGCTTCGACTTCATTATTATCACCTGTGACATGTGCGACCTCAAAGCTCAAGGTCAGCGTTTGCGGATCATATTGGATCGTATCTCCAACGACCGCGCCTGAAACACGCAAGTTCTGGCCGACAACACTCTGGCCCCTGGCCTTAAGCTCGTTAACGGTCATAAAGTATTCGGCATTGGCCTGCGTTGACGAAAAGATCAAATAGACCACCGCTGCCAGAATAACCCCTCCGCCAATCATGAATTTCTTACGTCCCATGCACTGCCTCCAGATCGCGAGAGAAAAAATATGAAGTAAGAGCCCTTGACAATGTTAGATTATCCAAAAGATCGGGGATTTCTTTTTTAATGCAACATTGTCGAGGAGCCTATCCGCAAATTTCGGGAGGGGTTGTAAACACCTGCCTCCATTTACAGATAAAGCCTAAATATCATTCTACATGCTGAGATTAATACACGCTGAAAAGCCGTCAGACAAATGTCATCCAATCTGTCCAATTTTATCCTAATTGACTGGACTTGATGAGAATCATCCCTGTTCCCCACGTGGGCACTGAACGCTACTCCAAGGTGGCTAGAGCCTTCGATCGGCATATTAAAGAAACCATGTCAGATCTGGAAGGTATTTGCCTTCCTCGCCTGGACAGCAGGGGAATTGCAGGGCTTCTTTTACCCTTTGCCCTCCTTACCAAGTAAAGCCTAGGCGTAACAGAAGTAGAACCAATACTGCTGCGGGAAATTCCAGAATGACCAATTCGCTTCCCGCGTGCCCTTTCCAATTCTGTGGCCCTCGGGTGGTTTTTTTCTGGATCTAAATCAACATCGTCATTGATCCGTTATGCGGCTCTACCCATCCATCTTAAAAGAACATATTCTAGGTCTCATGACGCAGCTTCGTTCCACACACACGGCAGAAGCGGTCACCCATCCGGGCGCGCGTTCCACATTGACTGCAATATATTTCGCTTTCCGGCTCGTTCCCTTCCTGCGAGCGATGTCGTTTATGCCCGGGCGAGTTGCGGCCGCGGCTTGACTGCCAGAAAAACACGACTCCGCCCACGATCAAAGCAAAGCCGAGCACGCCAAAAACATAAGGGAGATAATTTGCCAATATCAGTCGCCCGGGTGTGTTGGAACTGAGCGGCTGTGCAGGCTGCACGCTTTGCTGGGAGACGGTTAATTTATCTGACGTCTTAACGTAATGCACCTGAAGCACAAATTGCTGGCCTTCTGCGATGGGACCGAAGTCTTTGATCAGGATATCTGAACCGTCCACGTTTTGGGCTGATTTCATGATGGGGTTGGTAATGATGGTATTGGTGTCAACCGGAACGCGCACGCTGACGCTGAGATCATCCACGGCGTAATCGCCCGACCACTGATATGTGAAATCGCGCTGCTGTCCGGACCTGGACAGGGGCTCGTAATATTCGAGATGATAAGTTGCCTGTGACTGTATCTGAAGGGTCACTATCTGGCGATCAGCGCTTACAGTAGGACCAATATAATCCGTGTTGATCAGCTTCCCATCTGAGGTCTGGGAAGCTACAGCTACCAGGTTCGCGTTTGTCGGCATTCCGATCGAAACGTTGACGGGCAATATGGCGGCATCAGGTAGTTTGAGATCATAGATCACCAGCATGCTGGGCTGGTCATATTCGGGCCACAGTTGAACCTGAAGAGTTGTCAGCTTGATTGGATTCTGGGCGCGTGCGGAAAATGGGATTCCGAATATGCCCCCAAGGAATAGAATTATCAGCCATTTTCGCATGGAAACCTCCAACGATGAGTTCATTGAATCTTACCATGCCCGCCGGTGGTGAGATACCCAATTATTGCACCAGGAATGCGGGGAATTCACTCATTCAGAACGGGCGAGCCCACCTGCGAGGTTTGAACCAGGGCCTGGACCAGCTGCCAGCACACCTGGTTGATCGGTGTCGGGATATTATGGCGCTGACCGACGCGGGTAACCGCACCGCAGATGGCATCGATCTCGGTGGGAGCCCCGCGTTTTACGTCTTGAAACATGGATGAGTGATTGAGCGCCGTCCTGCGTGCCACCTCTTCGACCATGGCCGCCGGGTCGTTATATTCCAATTGAACATTTTCAGAAGAGGCCACCGCGGCAGCCTCTTCGGCCAGCGCGTGCATCAAGATGCGCGCGCTGGGACGGTTGAGCAGTTCACCATTCGCTACTCGCAGCAAAGCGGTCAGAGGGTTGATGGAGGCGTTAATGACGAGCTTGCTCCAGACCAGGGACCTCGCGTCTTTGACGATTTCCACTTTGAAGTCTGCAGATTTGAAGGCCTCCACCAGCGAACCCAGAGCAGGGTGCCCTTCAATGGAGAGCAGCCCTTCACCTCCAGGCCGAGCCAGCCCTGGCCCGAGCAGCGTTGCTCCGGTTGTCGTAGTGCCCAGAATGACACGCCCGGCGCCCAGTCTCTCTGCAAGGATCTCGCGATTGCCGAGACCGTTCTGCAAAGTCAGGGCCAAGCCGTCTTCGGCCAGGCATTCGGCCAATTGGTGCGCGGCCCGCTCCGTTTGCCACGACTTGACCAGCACGATCGCATGTTTTACGGCGCGGCAGTCGCGCGGGTTATCCGTTACTTTCACGGAAAAGCTTTGCTCGAAACCCTCACTGTCCACGAGCCTGGCGCCGTTTTGCTGCAAGGCATCTAGGCCACTCTGCCAGGTTCCCAGCAGTGTAACCTCCTGCCCGGCCCGGGAAAGGCGCGCCGAGAATAAAACCGCCAGCGCTCCGGTGCCTACGATGAGGATGTCCATCTGCCTATTTCTTCTGGATATCTTTTTGAAGCGCCTGCCATTCGTCGTCGCTCATCTCTACAGAATGCTCAACTGCAGGGAAGGAACGGCCCTGGACGTCAGATATGTATTCGCTGAAGGCGCGCTGCATTTCGGAATGGAAGTCCGCATACTGCTTGACAAACCTGGGCGTGAAGCGGTCGAACAGACCCAGCAGGTCGTGAGTGACCAGCACTTGTCCATCACAGCCCCCGCCCGCACCAATACCTATGGTCGGGATGGAAATTTCCCTGGAAATCAGATCTGCCAGGCGAGCCGGAACCGACTCAAGCACCAGGCTGAAACAACCGGCTTGTTCCAAAAGGCGTGCATCTTCCAGCAGACGCTTTGCTGCGACGGCCGTTTTGCCTTGCGGCCGGAAACCGCCCAACTGATTGACGGATTGCGGCGTGAGACCCAAGTGTCCCATCACGGGGATGCCGGCGCTTACGATGGCGCGGACTGCATCGAGGCGTTCACGTCCGCCTTCGAGCTTTACCGCGTCCATCCCGGCTTCCTGCAGGAAGCGCCCGGCGTTGCGGACCGCTTCCTCGGTGGAGACCTGATACGACATGAAAGGCATATCGCCGATCAGCAGCGCGTATTTTGCTCCACGCGAGACGGCACGTGCGTGGTGCAGCATATCTTCCATGGTCACGGGCAGGGTGTTTTCATAGCCCAGCACAACCATCCCGAGCGAATCGCCGACCAGGATGGAATCAATACCGGCCTTGTCCTCCGCCAGTGCGGTGGGATAGTCGTAAGCGGTGAGCATGGTGATGGGTTCACCCCGCTCCTTCTTTTGACGAAAGGAGCTGGTGGTCACTTTCCTGCGTTGAGCCGCGGCTGGGTTCATCGTTGCTGTTGTTAGTACAGGAGCAATTGTAGACATGGTACCCTCCAGTAATGGTAGGGGCCGTTGGTTGCGGTCTTCCCCTGATCGCCGCCGTTACAGCCTGAGAATTTGTATTGCCGTCGCGTTCCATAAGATACACGCGGCCTCTGTTATTATTCCACAAAAACCTCTTTTCGCCTATAATAATTATGTAAGAAATCACAACCGTGTCACATTCAAAAAGACCCCTGATTGAATAATGTGACACTGTCGAGGAAATCATTATCGAGAATAGTTCTCGCCGTTCTCCTCTTAACACAAGATCATAAGGAGATTTCTATGCGCAGGATGTTTGGTTTTATGATCGGGATCATGGTCGGTGCGCTGGTTGGCTCGACTGTGGCGCTTTTGCTCGCCCCCGAAACCGGCGAGAAACTTCGCAATGAGCTCCGCGCCCGCGGGGAAGGCCTGATTTCAGATGTTCGTCACGCTGCAGATGTGCGTCGTATTGAACTGACCGATCGACTCGAGACTCTGCGAGCCCCTCGGGAAGTTTAAGATCTAACCCCGCCGAGCTGCCTAATAGTGGGAATAAATAAACCCCGCTGACTTGGAAACAAGTCGTGGGAATGCGTTTAAGATTCTGGGCGGATCTGTCAATTTTCGGCCAAGGTGTTTCAGTTATTTCCCCTGTTAATGATCGTTTGATAAAACGCTGCTGCTTTTGCCATGCAGCCCCGATACTCGGCGCGCTCGAAGATCATTTTTTTATTCAGTGTCGGCAGCTTTCTCGCGCAGGTTCCTATCTGCCAGCGCAGCGAGAATGGCATCAGCCAGCTTCTGCGGATCGGTTACATCGGTCAGCAAGCCATTTTCACCGGGTTTGATCCATTCGCGGATTGATTCCAGATCCCCGGCAACCGGGAAGCAGCCGCAGGCCAGCCTTCCAACAGGGAATTGGGCGTACCATCATGAACGCTTGGCGAAACGACCAACTGTGCTTGGCGGAAGACCTCTGCCATTTTGGCATAGGGCAGGGGAGGCAGTAATTCGACCGCGCTGCCGATGCTCAGTTTTTCAATCCATTGCAGGGCTTGCGGTTCGCCGGCCATCGCAGCACAGATGAATTTGGCATCGGGCCGTTTTGCAAGGACAAGCGGGATGGCATGAAAGAATACATCGTTTCGTACATAAGTGCGGAGCCCGCGTGGATTGATCACAACGGGTTCCTCCACAGGTTTTGAAGGCGGGTAAAAAATCTCGGTCCGTATCCCGCCGTTTCCCGGCATCACCAGTTTTGGCCGGGCTGGTTTCAAAGCCCCATTGTTTTCCCAGACGAATATCCCGCTGGCAATCGGCGTGCAGTGCATCGGCAACCTGCATTGTCCACGAGGTGTAATGGCGCATGAGCCAGTTGGCCGGCGCGTGCAGTGTGAAATCGTTGCCCCAAACCGAAACGAGCAAAGGCACACCCGTGTACGCATCTGCCGCCAGCATACCTTCATAAGGAATTCTCATGGCGTGCACGAGATCGGGTTTTACCCTTTGTATATAGCCTCGCAACCTCTTCGAAGCACGGGAAATGGTCAACGGACCCAGATAGTTTCGAATTCCACCCAGGGGACTGAGCCGTAGCCCTCGATAAGCGGATTTATGTGAAGTCTGGTTGGTTTTTATCATCCCGCTGAATGCAACCGGTATGATCTCAAGCCCGGCAAGCGGGAAATCCGGCGAGCAGGCAAACGGAGAAGCCAGGTAAACTTCATCGCCTCGTTCGACAAAATATCTTATCCAATTTTGGGCGATGGGCGAGCGTCCATCGGCGACGAAGAGCAAGCGCATCAGGTCAATATACCAGAAGTTGCTCATAAGCGCTAAGCCGTAGTATTATTGGCACACGCCTGGAGCGGAAGGGCAGCCTCGTTTGTCTATTCAACCCTTTTTTGGGGATGTTCTTCAAAGCCGTAAGATGGGTCCAAAGGGAATATAAACAGGTATCTAAAGCTGCGAGCTTTACGCCTGTAAATTTATATCAAAGAGGAAGAAAATAATGAAACAAATCTGTGTCGTCGGTGTGGGATATGTGGGCCTTGTAACGGGAGCTTGTTTTGCCGACCTCGGTAACAAAGTCGTCGCTCTGGATGTGGACGAGAAACGTGTCGAGAATCTGAGAAAAGGCATCATGCCTATTTATGAGCCGGGTCTCGATGAGCTGGTCACACGCAACGTTAAGGCAGGCAGGCTTTCGTTCACTACCTCTTATGCGGAAGCGATGAAAGGCGCTGAGTTCGCTTTTATTGCAGTAGGGACTCCCTCGGGTGTCAATGGGGAGGCCGACCTGCAATATGTGGCTGCTGCAGCCAAATCCATTGCGGAGAATATGAAGGAACCGCTGGTCATCATCAACAAGTCCACGGTCCCGATCGGGACCGGGGATTGGGTTGCCGATATTGTGAACGGCGCACAGCCCAAGCCGATCCCATTTTCACTGGTCTCCTGCCCGGAGTTTCTACGTGAGGGTTCTGCCATCGGCGATTTCATGAACCCGCATCGTACCGTCATCGGCTCCCTGCATCGCGATGCAGCAGAGAAGGTTGCCCAGCTGCACCTGCCTCTGCGGGCGCCGATTGTGATCACCGACCTGCGCACGGCCGAGATGATCAAGTACGCCTCCAATGCCTTCCTGGCCACCAAGATTTCCTTTATGAACGAGCTGGCTGACCTGTGTGAATGTGTCGGCGCGGACGTGAAGGAAGTCGCCGCCGGCATGGGCTATGATGCGCGTATCGGTCGTCATTTCCTGGATGCCGGTCTCGGGTGGGGCGGATCGTGCTTCCCGAAGGATGTGAAAGGCGCTGGCCTATATGGCCAAGGAGAAAGGTCTTAATCCCCGCATCCTGGATTCAGTTACCCAGGTCAATTATGATCGTCGCAGCGAGGCGGTCAAGCATATGGATGAAATGACCGGCGGATTGAAGGGCAAGACGATCGGCCTGTTCGGCCTGGCTTTCAAGCCGAACACGGATGATATGCGCGAAGCTCCGTCCATTGAAATCGTCCAGCATCTAACGAAAGCCGGTGCAAAAGTCCGCGGGTACGACCCGGTGGCGATGGACGGTCGCACACCCGCTCCTGCCGGCTGTTGAGATGTTCAAAGACCCCTATGAAATGGCGAAGGGCTGTGATGGCGTGATCGTGGTCACCGAATGGAACGAGTTCAAGCAGCTCGATCTTGACCTGCTTAAGTCCGTTCTCAAAAAGCCGGTGATTTTCGACGGCCGCAATATCTACGACCCCGATTCGATGAGAGAAAAAGGTTTTATTTATCGCGCCATTGGACGAGGCTTTAACGGGAATAGGTTTCACTGATAAGAGCTGATACATAGCCGGCTCTTTTCATATGCCTAACAGAATACCCCCCGGTTTGTAATTACGAAGATTCCGATTACCAGTCGTCTTTTTGGGAAAAGGGTGGACGTGAGTATGAAGACCGGGTGGAAGCCGTTGCTTTGAAACGTTTGCTCCCTGCAAGCGGACGACTTTTGCTGGAACTCGGCGCCGGCGCAGGACGCAACACGCCGCGCTATGCAGGCTTCGAAAGGATCGTCCTGCTCGATTTCTCCCGCACGCAATTGGAGCAGGCCCAGCAGCGACTGGGCCGATCGGATAAATATATTTATGTGGCGGCGGATGTCTACCGTCTGCCGTTCATCGATGGCCTGTTCGATGCGGCCACGATGATCCGCGTCCTGCATCATATGGCGGATGCTCCCCAGGCCTTACGCCAGGTCCGAAATGTTCTGCGACCGGACGGCACCTTCATTTTGGAGTTTGCCAACAAGCTGAATCTCAAGGCAATGCTTCGTTACTGGCTTGGGCGGCAGGAGTGGAGTCCGTTTACGCTGGAACCTGTGGAGTTTGCGAAACTGAACTTTGATTTCCACCCGCGGGCTGTCCGCAACTGGCTCAGGGATTTGGATTTCAAGATCGAAAAAACCCTGACTGTTTCTCACTTCCGCATGGGAATCTTAAGCGTTCCATCCCGAATTCAATACTGGTTTTTTTTGATTCACTGTTTCAATGGACGGGTGCTTTCTTTCAATGGAGCCCCAGCGTATTTGTGAGGGCCAGGGGCGGGAATCGTCAAACAGCCCCGGCAGATCAGGAAAACGTGCCGGCTTTCTTCAAATGCCCCGAATGCGGGCACGCCCCGCTTGAAGAAAAAAAGCCTGCCTTCAATGCCCGAACTGCCATCGCCAGTGGGAGATCAAAGACGGGATCTATGATTTTAGACAGCCTATGATTTGATGCAGAAGCCGCCATTTAGTATGCCGAAGATATTTAGGTATTTACCTCGACAATGTTACAGCATGAAGAAATGATAATTGCACCTGCGAGTCTATTACCAGCAATATCCCAAAAATGAACGTGACGAGGTGTTCTTCCCGTCACCTTCATTTACCTTCATAAGGGCGGAGAGTGGCACGACAATTTCACATTTGGATATAAAACGCAGGGCCGTTTCGATGAGAAACGGCCCTGCGTTTTTGGCTTTGACCTTACCTTCCGGCGCGGATTTTGGTTCCGCTTAAGGGTGCGCCGAACAGGGGCGCAAACACGCAAAAGTCAAACAAGCCTGCCGCCAGCGGCACCATACCGATAACAGCCACAACAATCCCGGTCGTGCCGGTCAAACCCAGCAGACCCCAGACGATCAGTGCGAAGCCTGCCACAACACGGGTAATGCGGCCGGCAGGGGAAGCCATGAAAGAAACAAACGGGTTCATTTTTTTATCTCCTTTTAGTTGGATATCTTGCCCCCAGTATAGGAGTATGAGACTGTTCTGTATGTGACAAAGTCACATATAAATGATGTCATAGCAAGCCGTTGCCGGCCAATTGTTTATCCCAATGAATTAATTCCTGATAGCAACGGGAAACCTTATTCTTTTTAACGCGAGACTTTTATTAATAGCCTTTGAGCGCTGATTTGCCCCGATCTGTAATATTGTTGCTCATTGCTCCTGGAAGAGCAGCCGAAAAGATGATGCGGAGCTTAGCTTGAAAATGTCACATTATTCAAAAATCGGGGATTTCTTCTAATACGTCATTGTCGAGATAGATAAAGCAAACCCCGTGGACGCGAAGCGGTGTCACTGCCAATAAATACCTCTAAGCGGTAGAGCGTCCCTGCAAGCCCTCGAAGTCCAGCACTTCCAGCTCGCCTCGGCTTGACCGGAGCAATCCTCGTTGCGCCAGATCCTCGAGCAGGCGGCTGATCACTTCGCGCGAGGTGCCCAACTCCGCTGCAATTTCCTGGTGTGTGATCCGGATTGGGTTTGCAAGCCGTGAACGGGTTAACAGAAAGGACGCCACACGTGCGTCCATCCGGCGGAAAGCAACCTCCTCGACAATTTCCATTACGCTGGCTAATCGTTGTGAGAGCAGGTCGAAAACAAACTCGCGCCACAGGTCGTAGCGGCGGATCCACTCGCGGAAGCTGTCTGCCGGGATCATGATCGCCTCGGCATCTTTCTCAACCGTGGCAACCGCCGGAAATGTCTTTTGGCTCAGGATGGCGTTGGCAGTCAGGATGCAGCTCTGCCCGTTGCCGAAACGGTAGAGGGTTATCTCACGGCCTGTTTCACCGATCTTGTAGACGCGCACCACGCCGGAGATCAATAAAGCAATTGCATCCACGCGGTCGCCTTCCAGAAAGACATCCTTTCCCGCCGGGATGCTCGCGAAGAAAGCTGCCTGCTGGAAATCGCGTATAAGGCCGGCATCCGCCTTCTGAAGCACAGGCAGGGCGCGCACGATCCGTTGATATTGCCCGGGTTCGATCATGATTTACCCTTTCCCGCCGTCCGATGAATTTGGCCGTATTTCAGATCAGTCAATTATGTCACTCATCCCAACCGCTGATCAAGGGATCTTTGCCTGAACATCGAAATCGCGCAAGGTGGCTTCCACATCAAATGCAGGCTTGGGATATTTCATATCGAGATTTTTCAGGGTATCGATAATTGTCGTTGCAACAACCCAATCCCGGTACCATTTTCGATCCGCCGGGACGACATACCAGGGTGCGTATTCGGTGGAGGTCAGGCTCAAGACATCCTCATAGGCTTGCATGTATTTCTTCCATATTGCCGTTCCTTTAAGTCAGCCCGGATTGAATTTCCATTGTTTGGTTTCATCTTTCAACCGGTCAAGCAAGCGCTGTTTTTGTTCGTCGGGGCTGATATGCAGGAAGAATTTCAGGATCGTCGTTCCTTCTTCAGACAGCATTTTTTCGAAGGCATTGATCTGCTTATAGCGCCGTTTCCATATCTTCGGGCGGAACCAGTTCATGCACGCGCACCACCAGCACGTCTTCATAATGGCTGCGGTTGAAGATAACCATTTCCCCACTGCCGGGCATGGCTTGATGGATGCGCCACAAATAATCATGATCCATTTCAGCAGGGTGGGCACCTTGAAACTGGCGACCCTCACACCCTGCGGATTGACGCCTTCGAACACGCGGCGGATGGTTCCATCTTTGCCGCCGGTGTCCATGGCCTGCAGCACGACCAGGACCTTGTGCCGGTGTTCGGCATAGAGCAGTTCCTGTAAAGTATCCAATTCCTTGGTGAGTTTGAGCAGTTCCTGGTGGGCAAGTTCTTTTCCGCCCTCGAAAAGCGCTGTATCCGCAGGATCAAAATCGCTGAGATCCACTTTTTGCCCGGGTTTGATGCGGTATCTGTTTCATTGCATATTCTCCTTGTCTAAGAGATCTTTTCTATCACCCAAAAATGGGAAAGACCCAATCCTCGCAAAGGCGTCTTTTCCAGAAATCTGCAATACTGCCCGCAGGAACTTTCCGGCCGCACCGAATCGGACAATCAGGTTATCGTAGGCGCCAAAGATAACGGTACGCTCAATAAATTTCACGGGCAAGCCGTCAAACAGTCTATTCAAGTCGCTTTCGGGAATAAACGCGCACGTGCGGAGCGAGCCTGTCGCGCCAGGAGCGCGGCAGGTAATTGATAAAAGGTTTATTGCCAAAATAATATTTGCCCTTCCAATAAATACCATGGGTTTCAAACGGGTAGCCGCGGTTGGGACAAAAAAGCACGATGCGGCCCCCCGGCTTGAGTACCCGTACCATCTCATCCATGGCGGCACGGTCATCCTGGACATGTTCGATCACTTCGTGGCTGAGGATCAGGTCAAAGCTTTCCGAAGGCAGCGGCAGGGATTCGCAAGCGGCGTTGAGGATGCGCGCTGAATGCGTCGCGGCGATCCCTGCCCGCTCAAAATCGTATTCCAAACCGTAAACGGTTCCGCCCAACGGTGCAAGATGCTCGATGTACATCCCGACCCCGCAGCCATTTTCAAGAATAGATCCTGTGATGCGCTCGCCCGCCGCCTCTACGATCATGTCCAGTCGTCGTTCTTGGCCGTCACGCCAGACGTAGGAGGGTTCGCCGCGCAAAGCTGCCTTGTTTAAATCCCTTACTGACATGCGGGCAATTATATCTTGCAACTTTTCTTGCCCTATGCTAAAATGTAATTCATCGTCGCGTTAATATTGGTCACACCGAGAAGTGGGCAGCCCCCACTTTTCTGCTTGTATAAGGATAGATGGAGTAATTAGCATGCCAAAGAACGAATTCGCCCTGGCCTTCAGCGAAGTACTGGAAGAAAAGCAACTGTCGAAGGAGATCATCCTAGGCGCAATTGAATCCGCCATGGTTTCAGCTTACCGGCGGGCTGTCAACGCGTCCACCGCCCAACAAGTCGAAGCCAAAGTGGACACCGACACAGGTAAAGTCACCATCTTCGCCGAGAAGGAAGTCGTCGAGGATGTACAGGAAGAAAAGACCGAAGTCACGCTCGATGAAGCGCGGAAGGTCAACCCGGAGGCGCAGCTGGGCGACATGGTGATCGTCGAATCAACGCCCTGCCGACTTCGGCCGTGTGGCCGCGCAAACGGCCCGGCAGGTCATCCAGCAGCGTATCCGTGAAGCGGAACGCTCCGCACAGATGGAATACTTCGCTCGTCAAACGGGCGAAATCGTATCCGGCATCATCCAGGCTACGAATATGCAGGGCGCCACCATCGGCCTTGATATGAAGGCCGAGGGTATCTTGCCGGCCAACCAAAAAATCCCGAACGAGCGATTTAAAGTCCATGACCGTATCCGTGCCGTAGTGCTCGAAGTCAAGGATGGCTCGCGCGGTCCGCAGATCATTCTCTCCCGTGCTCATCGCAACTTCCTGCGGCGTTTGCTGGAGAATGAAGTCCCTGAGATCTATCACGGCATCGTGGAAATCCGCGCCATTGCCCGCGAACCCGGTGCACGCGCAAAAGTTGCGGTGATGGCAACGCAGCCGGGCGTGGATCCGGTCGGCGCTTGTGTGGGCATCAAGGGTGTTCGCATTCAAGCGATCGTCAAGGAACTGCACGACGAGAAGATCGATATCATCCAATGGGATCAGGATCCTGTTATTTATATTTCCAAAGCCATCAGCCCGGCGCGGGTTACCGGCGTGTATTTGAACGAGACGGATGGCAGCCGCACGGCCACGGTCGCAGTGATGGAAGACCAGCTCAGCCTCGCCATCGGGCGCGATGGACAGAATGCGCGCCTGGCTGCCAAGCTTACCGGCTGGCGCATTGACATTAAGTCGGTGGTGGAAGCTGCGGGCGATACGCTTGCCAAATTGCAAAGCGATCCCGAACTGGCTGCTGCGCTTCCGGCCGCGGTCGAAAGCATACCGCAGGTACAGGAAGCCCTTACCAAAAAGGCAGAGAACCGGCCTCTCACGCCGGAAGAATATACGCTGCTCGGTCAATTTGTTGACCGCGTCGAACGCCGCACCTACGCAGATCAAGGAAGAAGCGGTGCGTGCGGACGAAGAGCGGGTCAGCTGCGGCCCGGGCTGAGGTGCCGCCTGCTGCCTTTAACATGCCGCTCGATCAGCTTGGCCTTAAGGAACACGTCTTCAATATCCTGGTGGAAGCCGGGTTATGAGAACATCGGCAACCTGATGATGTCTCTCAAGTTGGATGAGAACAAAGTGCTTGGTTTGGCCGGCGTGGGTCCGAAGGCCATACAAAATATCCATGAGCAATTGGCTGCCATGCAGTTCCCCGAAGTTCCGGTGGAAGTAATCGCCGAAGCCGTGAGTTGCGGAAGAAGCGCCTGCAGCGAGCAAGTGACTGAACCCGTTGCCGCCGAAGAGCTGCCGTGATGTCGAAAAGCCGGTCAAAGTCCAGAAGGAAACGGAAGAAGTCGAGGAAGAGAATGCCAAGGATGGCGTCTCGCTCGATGAATTGTTCAAGATGAAGCCGGAGATCTTCCAAACTCCCTCAGGCACGGATGAGGACGAGGCGGCCAAGAAGAAAGGTAAGAAACAAAAGAAGAAAGGCGTCGAGTTGGTGCTTGATGAGGAACTTGGTGAGGTCGTCGGCCGTAAAAAGCATAAACGTGGTGAAGACGACCTCGGTGTGGATGAGTAAGTTAGTGCCGTTGCGATAAGTGCAACGGCTTGTGATGAAGGTGTCTAAGAAACCTGTTCAGCGTGTGAAGCACATTCCCCAACGGACTTGTGTGGGCTGCCGCACCGTGATGGCGAAACGCCAACTGGTGCGGATCGTCCGCACGGCCGATGGGGTGCTGGTTGACCCGACGGGTAAACTGGCCGGACGCGGCGCGTATCTGCATGATCGCCGTTCCTGCTGGGAGGCCGGTTTGGAAGGCAGCCTGGCTCACGCTCTGAAAGTTGACCTGACCGCAAACGACCGTGAACATCTTGAAGCATTTATGAACACGCTGGTAGAAGCGGCGCCTGGCGAATAGTTTATGTGACCGAATAGCCTTTCGCTCACGGACCATCGCCAGAACAGATCAGGAATAGGGAGGTTGCTGATTTGATGATTTGAATTTTGGAGGTGGCCTATGAGCACTAGTATTGAACTCCCTGCCAGTATTGTGATTCGCGACCTGGCTCAGAAGATCGAAAAAAGCCCAATCGAAATCATAAAAAAACTCATGGCGAATGGCGTCATGGCAACCATCAATCAGGCCGTAGATTTTGATACGGCCGCGATTGTGGTGGCCGAGTATGGATTTGATGCAGTCGCTGAAGCACAGGAAGAAGTCAAAAAGGAAGAAGACGGGTGAAGTGCCGCTTTGGCGGCGGCTGATCGCGGATGAGGATGCAAGCAAGCTGATGGCACGCCCGCCTGTCGTGACCATCCTCGGTCATGTTGACCATGGAAAGACTTCGCTGCTCGATGCGGTGCGTCAGACGGATGTAGCGGCGGGTGAGGCCGGTGGCATTACTCAACACATCGGCGCATATCAAGTCGAGAAAAAAGGACGTACGATCACCTTCCTGGATACACCGGGACATGCCGCGTTCACTGCCATGCGCGCCAGGGGCGCGCAGGGTGCGGATATTGTGATCCTGGTGGTCGCGGCCGATGACGGCGTGATGCCGCAGACCCGGGAAGCCATTGCGCATGCAAAAGCTGCCCGTGTGCCGATCATTGTGGCGATGAACAAGATCGATAAACCCAACTCAAACCCTGAACGTGTAAAACAGCAGCTCGCCGAACTTGAACTTGTACCCGGATGAGTGGGGCGGCAACACGATGGTCGTCCCGGTCTCCGCAAAACTAAAGCAGGGTATCGATGATCTGCTTGAAGGTATTTTACTTGTTGCAGATAACGCCGATATCCGGGCCAACCCGGCCGGCAAGGTGCTGGGTACGGTCATCGAAGCGGAAGTCGATAAATCCAAAGGGACGATCGCCACGCTTCTTGTCCAGAATGGAACATTGTCAGCCGGTGATATTGTCGTAGCCGGTAAGTCTTATGGCCGCATGAAAGCCATATCCGATTACAAAGGGAAACCGGTCCAAAAAGCCGGACCGTCAACGCCGGTTGCGGTGATGGGATTGAACGAGGTCCCGGCCGCCGGGGATGTGTTCCAGGTGGTTGCCTCTGAAAAGGAAGCCCGGGCCATTGTAGCCGAACGCATGGAAGCAAATAAATCAAAGGCGCAGAGCAGGAAGAAGATATCCCTTGAGGACCTGTTCGCCAGTGTTCAAGCCGGTGAAGCCCGGGAACTGAGCCTGATCGTCAAGGCAGATGTGCAGGGTTCGCTCGAACCCATCCTGAATGAATTTGAAAAACTTGGCAAGGGTGAGATCGCCGTAAACGTGCTTTATGCGGAAACCGGCAATATCGGTGAAAATGACGTGATGCTGGCCTCGGCCTCAAAAGCCATTATTGTTGGCTTCAATGTGCAGGCCGATGTCTCTGCCCGCCGTTTGGCGGAAGCCGAAGGTATTTCGATCCGGCTCTACGACATCATCTATCGGATGACCGAAGATATCGAAAAGGCCCTCAAGGGCATGTTGGAGCCGGTGGTGGTTGAGAAGGTGATCGGACGCGCCCAGGTGCTGGCTGTTTTCTCCGCTTCCAAGCTGGGACGGGTGGCAGGCTGCCGTGTCGTTGACGGCGAGCTGCACCGGAATGCCAAAGGTGCGTTTATATCGCGGCACCGACCTGGTTTTTGAAGGTGAAATGGCCTCGCTTCGGCATGAGAAGGAGGATGTCCGCGAGATCCGCACCGGCTTCGAGTGCGGAGTGGGCCTCAAGAACTTCAACGATATCCAGGTTGGTGATCTATTGATCTGCTATATGCTGGAAAAGAACGGATAAATGGTTGAAAGGACCGGGTAGCACGATCGACATATCGAATTGGGCCTTGCATCTACAGCTGCCTACCAGTAACGAAAACAAATGCCGTCAGAAGCCCGCCTCAAACGCATAGCGGACCGCATCCGCCAGGAGCTCGCAGATATGCTCATCCGCGAACTGAGCGACCCGCGCCTGAAACAAATTTTCCTGACGGACGTTAAAGTGGATAAGGAACTGGCATATGCAGATATATTTGTCTCGGCCATTGAAGGCCCCGCACGTTCCGCCGAAATCCTGGCCGGGTTGGAATCAGCCAGCGGATTTATCCGCCGAACATTAGCCGGGCGGGTGGAACTGCGTGTTTTTCCACGCCTGCGCTTCCACTGGGATCCCACCCCCGAGAATGCAGATCGCATCGAAAAGGTCCTGGCGGAAATTCGCAACAAAGGGAATGAAAACGAAAAAAAAGCAGGAAAAAAGAATCCCAATTCCTAGTGTATAGTATAAAATAAGTGGTGTATCGAACAATCAGGAGGATTTACTTTTAAAAATGGATGGTAATCTAAATCGAAGCGATCAAGTCACGCCTTGATAACCGCCGGGAATATTCTTATAACTTCACACGTCCGACCGGACGGCGACGCCGTGGGGTCCCTGCTGGGGCTGGGGTTGGCGCTGCAGAATGCGGCAGGAATGTGCAGATGGTCCTGGCCGATGGCGTATCTTCGTCTTTCAAACACCTGGAAGGCTCAGACCTGATCAAAACAAAAATTGAAGGGACGTTCGATACTTTTATCACCGTGGACTGTGCTGATTTCAAACGTACAGGCAAGCCTTTTGAAACCCTTGGGCCACCTGATATTAACATTGACCATCACGTCACCAATGAGAGATTTGGGAAATTGAATTTGATCGAGGGCACGGAAGTAGCCACCTCGGCCATCCTGACAAACTACCTGCCGGTTTGGGGTTATCAAGATCACGAAACCGGTGGCCGCGGCATTGCTTACCGGTATCATTACGGATACACTCGGTTTCCGCACTTCCAACGTCACGCCTGAGGCGCTGCGTCAGGCCGCCATCCTGATGGAGACCGGCGTGGATATGCCCGATCTTTACATGCGGGGTCTCGTGCGCCGCTCGTTTGAAGCGGCACGTTACTGGGGCGCCGGGCTCTCAAATTTGGAACGGAAAGATGGAATGGTTGTCGGCACGCTGACCATCACAGGATCGCAAAGCGGCCGGTTATTCGGGCAATGACGATGCCGATCTGATCAACATTATTTCTGCAATCGATGGTTTTAAAGTGGGCCTGATCTTTGTCGAGCAGCCGAAAAACCGGGTGAAAATTTCGTGGCGGGCGCTTGTGCCAGGCATCGATGTTTCTCAGGTGGCTCAGCAGTTTGGCGGAGGCGGTCATGCGGCCGCAGCCGGGCGCGGATGTTGAAGGCGAACTGGAAGAAATCAAGAAAACTGTGCTTAAACGCTACTAAGGAAATGTTAAGCCTGTAAGTCTATAATAGGACAATTAATGTCCAAATTACTACCGTCGGAAAAGACGTAGGAGGAAAAATAAAATGGATAGTCAGGAAGTAAAGAATGCCATCTCCGGGGTTCTGGTTGTAGATAAACCGGTAGGGATGACCTCGCATGACGTTGTGCAGGCCGTTCGCACCGGGTACGGGTCTGCGCCGGGCCGGGCATACCGGCACGCTTGACCCACGCGCTTCGGGTGTGCTCGTTATTCTCGTGGGTCCTGCCGTGCGATTGAGCGAATTCGTCTCGGCCTCTGATAAACGCTACCAGGCGATCATCCGCCTGGGTTCTACCACCGATACATTCGATGCGGATGGAAAATTTACAAACTCAGATGAACCGGTCAATGTGACCGAAGATCAGTTTGAAAAAGTGCTTAATACCTTTATCGGCGAGATCGAGCAAACCCCGCCCCCTTATTCTGCGGTCAAGGTGCAGGGACGCAAAGCCTATGATATGGCGCGCCAGGGCGAGGAAGTGGAACTGGCTCCGCGTAAAATAACCGTCCATCATCTCGAAGTGTTGGAATGGGCTCCGCCGGAAGTGGTGATCGACGTGCATTGTTCTTCCGGCACCTATGTCCGTTCGCTGGCGAATGACCTTGGCACTGTCCTGGGCTGCGGCGCCTACCTTGTTGGTCTGCGCCGCACGAAAAGCGGACGCTTCTCTCTGCGCGACGCCACCCCTTTGAGAAAACTCCAGGAAGCCTTCCATGCCGGTAATTGGTATCAGTATCTTATCCCTGCAGCCGAAGCGCTGGCTGAATGGCCGGCAGTCGAGCTTAGCCCGGATGAAGTGGAGGACGTTCGCCATGGACATCGCGTCAAAGCCGCAGCCAGATGCCCAACCCGGGCTGGTGCGCGGCGTCAGCACACAGGGCGAGTTGGTAGCCTTGATGGACCTGGTGACCGGGGAGAGCGGCGATCCGGAATGGCAGCCCAAGAAAGTATTTTTCTCATAGAGAAAACCCAAATACGAAGGGCAACCCGTAACTAGTCCGCGGGAAGACTGCATCCACGAGGGCGGGGAGGCAATGTTTCTTCTTTAGGATCCCCTGGTATTCGATTGCCCTGCGGAGGGTATTGTTATTAAATGATCCACGCTCATTCACTGGACCAACTTGATCTGCAAAACAGCTGGCTGACGATTGGCGTCTTCGACGGCGTGCATCGCGGCCACCAGCAAATAATCAAGAAACTTACAGCAGGCGCGCATCAAGTCAATGCACCTGCTGTTGTGCTTACATTTCTGGCCTCATCCCGCGACCGTGCTCGGCGGCAGCGAAGTCAAATGCCTGACGACACCCGATGAAAGAGCCGAACTGCTGTTTGATCTGGGTGTGGATGTGGTGATCACCCAGACCTTTGATCGTTCGGTGGCAAACACCTCCGCCCGGGATTTTGCGGAACGGCTGAAACAGCATCTGGGGTTGAAGCAGATGTTCATGGGCTATGATTTTGCGCTGGGCAAGGGCCGCGAAGGCAATGCCGCGACGGCTGACAGAGATCGGCCGGCAGTTGGGTTACAGCGTGGAGGTCATCCCGGCAGTGAGCGATGAAAGCGGGGTGATCTCTTCCACTGAAATTCGCAAACTGGTGGGAGTCGGCGATGTGGAGGAAGCCGCCAGGCTGCTTGGACACCGTTACAGCCTGCACGGACCGGTCATGCATGGCGATGGGCGCGGGCGGACGATCGGCATCCCTACGGCTAATATTGATTATTCCAAAGATAAAGTGATCCCTTCCAAAGGTATTTACGCCTGCTGGGTTAATATTGGAACGGAGAAATTCCGTACGATGACGAATATCGGCACCAACCCGACCTTTACACCTGATAAGCAAACGCCAAATGTGGAAGCGTATCTGCTCGATTTCGACCGCGATCTGTACGAGCAGGATATCAAAGTGGAGTTTGTGCAGCGCTTGCGTGATGAGTTGAAATTCTCATCGGTGGATGCGCTGCTTGAGCAGATCAGGCTCGACGTCCAGAAGGGCCGCGAAATTCTTCGGTAAGTCCGGAACAATTTCAGCAGTCCCCGGGCAGGTTTGTTATTTCGTTGTCATAATGCAGATTTCCGCCGTCTCACCGCTGAGATGATTGGCCCGACCGTATTCGAGGAGCCCCCATGCCTGACCGACAGATCTATCTGCTTTCTCCTAAAGAGCTGAGCCCCGAAACCATTGCGGTGGCTTTTGCGAAAACATCCCGTTCGCCTGAGTCCTTCCGTGAGATTGCCCAGGGGCTTACCGAAGAAAAGTCGGCGCAGTTCCACGAGAAGTGGGTGGTGGGATATGGTCATGCCTCGGTAGCCGAGCATGCCGTCCTGCACGTCGCGTTTGAGAATGTATCGCGTCTTGCGATCGAGAGCATCGAATCCAATCGCCTCGCATCCTACACAGAAAAATCCACCCGTTATCAAAAATGGGGAACTGATAATTTCTTCGTCCCAAGCGAATTGGACGGTCACCCCCTGCGCGACGAATACATCGCAACCTGCCGCCTCCTATTCGATACCTATCACGATTCTCTCGACCCGCTGCGGACTCTCGTCCTGGAACGCGCGCAGCGTCGTGAGAACGAATCCGACGAGGCCCTGGACCGCCGCCTGCGTTCACAGTATGTGGATGTCTGCCGTTTCCTTCTGCCGGCCGCTTCGCTGGCCAACGTGGGAATGACGGCCAACGCCCGCGTGCTGGAAAGTGTGATCCGCAAACTCCTGTCACATGAGCTGGTTGAGGTACGCGAGATCGGCGAGAAGGTAAAGACCGTTGCACTGGATGAAGTCCCCACTTTAGTAAAGTACGCAGATGCCGTGCCGTATCTGGTGGAGACCGGCCGGGAAATTGGCAAATGGCTGAATCCAGAGTCGAGGATGGATGATGAGAAACCGGATGACTGGTGCCGGTTAATTGATTGGGACAGGGACGGCGAGATCAAAGTCCTCAGCGCCGCACTATATCACCTGGGCGATATGTCGTTCACGCAGGCCCTGGGTTATGTGAAATCGCTCAAAGAGACAGAGTGCGCCGCGCTGGCACATGCTTTGCTGTCCCGCCTGGGCGAGCACGATATCCCTCTGCGCGAGCTGGAATATTCGGTATATACGTTTGACCTGACCATGGATCAGGGCGCCTATGCAGAGTTCAAACGACATCGCATGATGACGCAAACGCCGCAGAGACTCACCACGAGGCTTGGGTATGCAACCCCGCGTTTGATGACCGAGGCCGGTTTCGAGCCCAGGTATGAGACCGCCATGAACGCCGCAGATGAAACCTATAGGAAGCTATATCGATACAACCCGCAGGTAGCGCAGTACGTTGTCCCCAACGGATACAACCGCCGCGTCCTGGCTCAATTCAATTTAAGAGAGGCCTATGCCTTTTGCCAGCTCCGCTCGGCGCGCAATGCGCATTTTTCGATCCGCCGCATTGCAGAGCGGATGTACCAGGAGCTGAGGCGTGTCCACCCCGTCCTGACAAAATACATGCATCTCCCGGAAGAGACCTGGCAGGATGTGGAAGAGAAATATTTCTCGTAAATCCAGTAGCGCACAATTTGGAGTTATCGAGCGAGATCAAGAACTCCGAGTTCCTTGGGACTCGGAGTTCTTTTATTACTAATCGTATCTACTTTGACAATGTCACATTAGACAAATGTTCTATGGGAAAATGAGCAATATGGAGAAAAAAAGAGTATGGTCAGTGGGGGCTGCCGCGGGAAGAGATAAGCGATCTGGGGGGACGGCTGGTTTTGTTTTACAAGCGTTTTGGGCAGTATTTTCGCACCAAAACCAGAGACACGCGCGAGTATGGTTTGAAGTACATCAGTGGATTATTGCGCATGGAAGCAGAGCGTAACTTGGCGAACGTTGGCAGGAAAACCGAAACGTCGGGGCAGAACTTACAGCATTTTGTGAGTAATTCTTCCTGGTCGGGCGAAGAGGTGATTGAGGCTGTCGAAAACGAAGTCAAGGTTCATCCTGCCTTTCAAGAAGCAGTGCTGGTGTTGGACGAAAGTGCGGAAGAAAAGGCGGGCGAGCATAGCGCCGGAGCAGGTCGTCAGCACAATGGACGTTTGGGCAAGATCGAGATGAGCCAGGTAGGCGTCTTTCTGGCTTTGGTGACGGCGGAAGTCTGCACCTGGATTGACGGAGACTTGTTTCTACCCCAAGCCTGGTTTGAAGAAAGCCATGCCGACCTACGAAAAAAGGCAGGCGTACCGGAAAACCTCGCTTTTCACACCAAGCCGGAATTGGGTTGGCTGTTGATCCAACGTACCCGGGAGCGGCACATCCCATTTCAGGCCGTGGTGATGGATGATTTGTATGGACGGAATGAAATCCTGCGCCAAAACCTGAACGAAGCCGGGATCGAATATTACGGGGACGTGCCTGCCAACACGAAAGTTTATTTGGAACAACCGCAGATCGTCCATCCGCTCACCCAACGGGGCAAACCATCCCAGACACCACAAATTGTTGGAACAGCCTATGAAGTCCGCGATTTGCGTCAAACAGACGGGCTGGAGTGGCAGAGCCTGCGCTTACGGGCTAACGAACGTGGCTATCTGGAAGCGCACTTTGCGCGTGTTCGGGTTTGGGTGGTTTATGAGGAAGAACTACGCCAGGAATGGCTGCTGCTGCGCAAGGAGGCTGCTCAAATCACCTATGTGCTCAGCAATGCGTCCGAAAGGCTTGATCTGAAAACGATGGCCTGGCGCAAAACCCATCGCTATTTGATTGAGCGCAGCAACGAAGATGCGAAAGATGAGTTCGGCTGGGATGAATTCCAAACCCGTAAATATCGCGCTTGGAAACATCAACTAGCTCTCACGATCTTAGCTTCCTGGTTTGTGACAGAAACTCGCCTGGATTGGCGGCGGCGTTTTCCGCAAAGCCCCGACCTGCTGGCTCAGTATGAAGTCGATGCTCTGCCGAAACTCTCCGTTGCCAATGTGCGCGAACTATTGCGCGCTTCGATGCCTTTGCCGCAACTTTCACCAGATAAAGCTGCTCAACTGATCGTGAGCCACCTTGTCAATAGAACTCGTTCTCGCAAATCACGCTTGCGTCACAAAGCCACACTCAGCAAAGATAGAACAAATGGCTAATGTGACATTGTCAAACTACTCACACGCCTTTAGCTTTTCCCCTTCCGTTATCACGGAATGGGAAAAGAGATCCCGGAAAATGAATATGGGCGGGGGAGAACACCCGCCCATATTCATTTTCCGGGGAAACCAACAATGGGAGGGCGAGTAGTTACTACTAATCCTCTTCTTCGGTTTTCTTGATGCCGAAAACTTGATCGATCCGCTCCAGGATCTCAGGCGTGATCCTCGGAGCCACTTCTCCCGCTTTGAGGTTCTCGTGAACCTGTTCCACGCGGCTGGCTCCTGTGATCACAGTGCTGACGTTCGGGTTCTTAAGGATCCAGGCGATAGACAGCTGGGCCAAGGTACACCCGAGTTCCTTTGCAATCGGCTCGAGAGCACGGACTTTGGCAATCTTCTCCGGGTCAGTCAAACGCTCATGCAGCCAATCGTAGCCCTTTAGCATGGCACGGCTGTCCGTTGGAATGCCGTTGTTATATTTGCCGGTGAGCAGGCCGGAGGCCAATGGGCTCCAGGTGGTGGAACCATAGCCGTAGTCTTTGTAGAACCGGATATAGTCATTTTCGAAGCGTGCCCGTTCGAACAGATTGAATTGCGGCTGTTCCGTGACGGGTTTGTGCAGGTGATGTTTTTCGGCGATATCCAGCGCCGCTACGATCTCCGCAGCCGCCCATTCCGACGTGCCCCAATACAGGGCTTTCCCCCATTCTATGATGTTGTGCATGGCCCAAACCGTCTCTTCGATGGGCGTCTCGGGGTCCGGGCGATGACAATAGATCAGGTCCACGTAATCGAGCTGCAGCCGCTGCAGGGAACCGTTGATGCCCTCGATGAGGCGTTTGCGATTAAGGGTATTAAATTCGTTGACGCCTTTATTAATCCCCAGAAGAATTTTGTCGAGACCAGGTAACTGCTCCGGCGCCAGCCTAATTTCTTGAGGGCCGCCCCCATCACTTTCTCGGACTCCCCACCGGCGTATACTTCCGCGTTATCAAAAAAATTCACACCCGCCTCATATGCAGCGGACATACAATCCACCGCGGCTTTTACGTCTATTTGGTTGCTGAATGTGACCCATGACCCAAATGAAAGCTCGCTCACGCGCAGGCCGGTGCGGCCTAAATGACGATATTGCATATATTCTCCTGTTCGATGTTTTTGTGGAGTTCAGAGTTCAAGGCTTGGACTTCAGACAAGGCATCGCTGCTGAAAAGAGAAGAAGCCTGAACCGTTGCTGGAAGAGATTATAACTCTCGTCCGGTATAATTTATCCATGCGAAAGATGGCGCTGATCTGCATGTTGTGCCTGGCGGCTTGTGCTCCCCAGGCTCCAAATGGAACGCCCCTCCCGAAGGAACTGCGTCCCTATCAAACCGTTACTCCCAGCGCAAGCCCCGCTCAACCTGCAGGACTGGTAGTCAATATCGAAACGCCGATCCCCTCGCCGACGCCGTTCCTGTATAAAGTGAAATCCGGCGATACGCTCGGCCAGATCGCAGAGAAGTTCAACGTATCACTCGATGCCCTGTTAGAGGTCAATCCGCAGATCGACCCGAACGGCATGTCAGTGGGGACCACGCTCAAGATACCCAGCAATCCGAAGAACCTAACCGGAGAAGCGACCCCGACGCCGGTTCCGTTTCCAGTGGAACAGATCGCCTGCCACTCCACGATCGATCGCGGCCTGTGGTGCTTCGTGCTGGCCCACAATGATTCTTCTGATTTGATGGAGAACATTACTGCCCAGGTAACGCTGTTGGATGCCAAGGGCCAATCCCTATGCCAGCCAGACGGCTTTACTCCCGCTCGACATATTACCGCCGAATGGTTCGCTGCCCCTGAGTGTATTTTTTCCGCCCGAGGTCCCGCCAGATGCCAGGCCGCAGGTGCAGATCCTGACCGCCATCCGGCTGCTGCCCGGTGATGAACGTTATTTACCGGCCACGATCCGGAATTCGCTGGCGGAGGTGGATTGGTCCGGTTTCAACGCACAGCTGAATGGACAGGTCTATCTGCCCCCCGGCTCAAAGCCCGCCAACGAGGTTTGGGTGGTCGCTGTCGCATATGATGCCGCAGGGAACGTTGTGGGCCTGCGCCGATGGGAATCTTCGGCGGGCATCCAACCTGGCGGAAGCATACCGTTCGCATTTATGGTATCGAGTGTTGCCGGGAGCATAGAACGTGTGGATTTTGCCGTCGAAGCCCGGCCCTAATCTCTCCCTGCCCGAGTCTTTGATGTCGGTTTTTCTAAAAACTTTTCGTTGTGGATGAAAGCAGTGATCTGAGTAGGTTCGTGCGCAAATACCCCATTATTTTCTTTTTAGCTTTGTTCACGGTTTCACCTGGTGCAAGTGCAGGTGTCTGTGTAAAAAACTTCACCAAAATGCTCTCGAGCGCCAAAGGCGGGCTTAATTCTTTTCCGGCTTACCGGTCGAGCTCTTTTGCTCCTTAAATGCCTTACGGCTTTGAGAGCCGGCGATAAATCCCAAAATAAGTATGCCGAAGACAAGAGCCAGGGCAAAACCGGTACAAGCCAGCATGAGGGTCAGCGATAGCGGCGGGCCGCCGGATGACAGGCCGGTGGGGACGGGTGTTGGTGTGACCGCGAGCATGCTGAGTATTATTTGGCTGGTCATTTGCTGTTATCAATGGTTGCCAGCCGAATATATCATGAATCTATAGAATACTATTAGCGTCCACTCAAATTAATCAACTCAGTAGACGTGAAACGTCCCATAGATTCCCGCAATTCATTCTGGAAGGAGAAATAAACCCCGAGACGGTCACACCCCCGAAACGGATCCTATAAAAATAGGTTCCTAGTGACTGGTCAGGTAGAAGAAATCGCGCGGATTAGGCGTCAAATATAAATGAGGATTGTCGATCATCTCTGCTACCAGGCGGTCACCCGTCAGTTGAAAAGCCGCCGACGTATTCGGATCGGTGTTCGCTTGATAGGTGTAAAAGTGTGCATAGAACTGGTGGATATCCAACTGCATCGCATTATAAGCACCCGCCTTTTGTAACGATTCCGCCAGCGTTGCAGCGGTCGTCCCGTTTCCAACAGCATAGATCAAATATTGTCCATCCTGTGTAATCCCCAGGCCCGTTCGCCAGGTTATATCCGTATTGCCGGTGGTGCCCCAGGCAAAGCGATTATCAAGGTAAAGCGCCTGATTGACCTGTCCGGCCTCAATCAACAATGGACAATTCTGTCGAAATGCGATGAGATCCGGAGTCTGGGTTATCCCGGTTCCCCATGCGCCGATCTTTACCTGCCCATCCCGGTAGAGCGCCACGGTCGCGATCCCTTCTTTTGGTGGAAGCAGGGTAATCCCATCCACCATCATTCCATAATGACCGTGTATTTGTTTGAAGCCACCATTGAAGGCGGCAACCAGTTGGCTTTGGGCCGGGGGCGGGACCATTCCCAGATCGGGTATCGCCTGTGCGATCCCGGACGGATGCGCCGGTTCAATATAACCCGGCATCATGTGAAGTTGAAGCCTGGAAAGATCGATGCGTACCAGGGCTATGCCCGTGTATGAACGCTGGGGATCCAACAGCAGCAGCGCACGCGCCATGACGGGCATCTCCATTAACATTTGGCCCGAAAGCCTGCCAACCGATCTGGGGCGCTACCGAAACGACATTGGGGACTGGCTGCGGAGTATTCTGAATCACTGGTGTGGCTGAGGGGACGGGGTTTATCGGATCCGTCCCGGCCGAGGGGGTGGTCGGGCCAAGAGTCGGTATGACTCTGATTCTGCTGCTGGTTCGAAAATGCAATCTGCGATTGGTCTCCAGACACTTGATAGCGTACCTGGTTGAATATATCCTGTAATTGAAATGAGACGCTCTCCAACACAGCAACGGGTCCCGGGCCGACGACTGCGCGCAGCAGCATCTGCGATGTCCGCTCCGGCGGAAGGCGAGATGATCGGTACAACCGTCAGTATAAGCAGCAGGGATAATAAGAACGTCAAAATCCCGGACGTCAGAACTATCATCCAGTTACGCTGCCGTTTCAGTTTTTGGGTTCGGGCCATAAAAAAATTCCTTCCACACGCACCCATGTCTCAGATTGACATCGGCGGTATCCGCGATACCGATATTATGTTAACTCACAGATATGAAACCAAAATGAAACCTTCATGGGCCCTGATTAATGCTTATTCAAGTCATATGTATTTTGGACTGGAAACCGGTTAATTTTTGCTATAATCCAGCATGAAATTAGATAAATCAAGTCCGGTTTTACCCGTGTAAGGTTTATTTGTAGATAGGAGTTGAGCATGAATACTTTTACCAAGCCGTCAATGCAGGAATTGAAGGTGCGCCTGACCGCCCAGCAATACAATGTCACCCAGGAGGAAGGTACGGAGCCTCCATTCCAGAATGATTATTGGGATAATAAACATCCCGGGATCTATGTGGATGTGGTATCGGGAGAGCCGCTATTCAGCTCGCTGGACAAATATGACTCCCGGACCGGTTGGCCCAGCTTCACCAAACCCCTGGAATCCGAAAATGTTGTGACCCACACCGATTTCAAACTTCTCCTGCCCCGCACCGAAGTCCGCTCCCGGCAGGCCGGTTCGCATCTGGGGCACGTCTTCAATGATGGCCCGGCGCCCACCGGCCAGCGCTATTGCATGAATTCGGCGTCGCTGCGCTTCATCCCGGCGGAAGACCTGGATAAAGAAGGGTATGGCCAGTACTCGGCCTTGTTCGGCAAGGAAAAAATCAAGAAAGAATAGATCGTAGGAAAAAGGCTGCCGGTGCTTTGCCGGCAGCCTTTTCTTTTCTTGAACCTGGCACCTGCCAAAAGATCTTAACTCGTACTACGCGTAACGCTCCCCCGGTTTCGTATTTCCAGGCAGAGCGCCGGATAAGCTGCGAGGCAGCCTGTAGGATCAGCTCTTATCGGAGAGCCCCTGCTCATCCATGATGCGCTGGGCCGCCAGGTGGCCGGAAACCAGTGCAGTGGGTATGCCGGTGCCGGGATGAGTGCTGGCTCCCACAAAATAAAGATTGTGATAGATAGGGTGCCGGTTGTGAGGGCGGAAATATCCCAGCTGCAGCAGGTTATGGCTCAACCCGTGCGTGGAACCTTTCATCAGGTTATAGTGCCTTTGCCAGGCCTGCGGGGTGTAGGAAACTTCGAACTTAATGTGCTGCTCAAGGTCACAGATCCCCAGGGTCTCCAGGCGGCGGAATACAGATTTCCGGGCCTGATCCCGAATGGCCGACCAATCCTGATCCCCATTGCCGTTCATATGTCCAACCGGTACGATGGCGATGAGTGTGTCTTCGCCTGGCGGCGCCATGGAAGGGTCGAGGCGGGCAGGGGCATGGATATACAGGCTGGGATTCTTTGGCAACGCAAGATCGTCGATAATGCTTTTAAAGTTTTCGCGGTAGTCGTCCGCCAAAAATAAAGTATGCGGGCTTAACTTCTCATAGCGCTTGTTCACGCCCCAGAAGAAACTGATGACTGAACAGGAGAAGCGCTTGCGCGCCAGTCGCCCGGCCCGGCCATCCTCCGGCAGCAGGTCCTGATACACATAGGGCAGGTCGGCGTTAGCCAGGACTGTATCCGCCTCCAATCGCTGGCCATCCTCGAGGATCACACCATGGGCTTGCGTCCCGTGAACGTCAATATTCTTCACGGCGGTGTCGAAGATGAATTCCACTCCTGCCTTGCGGGCGAGGGTCATAAGCGCCTCGACTACCTGATACATGCCGCCGCGTGGATACCAGACTCCGTGGGCCAGCTCGGTATAAGGCATCATCGAAAAGGTAGCCGGAGCTTCGAAAGGACTCAGCCCCATGTATACATCCTGGAAAGTGAAAGCAGTCTTTAGGCGCGGCTGCTTGAAATAGGCCGACATATTGTCATAGTGCCTTGCGAGCGGCTTGATCTGGTAGAGCAGGGGGATGTTACTCAGCGTAAAGAACTCGGAGGCGCTTCGAAAATCGCGGTTCACCAGCCGCTCCATGCCCAGATTATAGTGACGCTGGCCCTCCTGCATGTAACGAAGGAATCCGTCGAAGCTGCCCCTTTCGATGGCTTCCAACTGGTCGCGCATGGATTTCATGTCGGAGGTGAGCGCCAGGCCGCTGCCATCATCGAAGACCAGATGATAGGTGGGGTCTACCCGCTGCGAGCCCCAGCATTTCATGCATACACTCTCTGGAAACACCGAGGGAGGCGAATTCGGCTTCATAGAGCAAAGGCATGACCAGCAGGGTAGGGCCGGTATCGAAGCGATGGCCCTCATGCGTGAAGTGATCGCAGCGTCCGCCCGGATGAGAATTTTTCTCAACCACGGTAACATGGATGCCAGCCTGGGCGAGGTGTGTGGCGGCGGCAATCCCGCCGACTCCGGCGCCGATGACAATAACAGAAGGTGATTTCATATTATGGATCTTTATCTGACCGATAATGCAGTCGATTCCGCTTGAGGCGCTTTCTCATTGAAGGCCGACCGGAGGGTCGACCAACCCATCTGCACGCCGGCGCCTATTGTTTTGCATTCCTTGTATTGGGCGCGCAAAAGATAGTCGTCCTGTTCGATCGAATCCAACACTGCCTCGAAGCGGGCGATGTAGGCATAACCGGCAAGCCGGCACCTGAAGCATTCAACCCGGGCCATGTATCCCCTGCCGGCCTTGAAGTAAGTCGCGGGCCAACTGAACCCTGCTCCGCACCCAGGCTGCGGTAGGCTTCGCTTTCCACGTCAAAAGGAGATATCTCATTGGCTTCAAGATATTCACGCGGAATGTTGAAGTACCCGGCCGCATTATCGTCCAGCGTATCGCGCAGCATATGTGTGATATGTGCGGCCGTGACCGCCAGATAACGGTCTTCACTGCGCGGGGAATAACAGTTATGGCCGATGAAATAATGCAGCGCTTCGGTGACCGCGACGGCCAGCGTGCGCGCGTAGACATTCAGCTCGTTATGAGATATCAACCGTCCCCTGCGCTCGGCGTCGAAATCCATGACTGCCATCATATTGTGGATGTAAGTACGCAACCCGCTGTGCCCGCGGATGCCCCGGTCATTTTGGATAAGGTCCACCAGCATCTGCTCTTCGGGCGTGACATCCAGCGGTTGAAAACCTTGACTGAGGTCATGGATAAGTGCGTTTTGACGATCCACAAAAGCGATCCTGTCGTCTTTTAGCCTTGTTTCCTGTATCGATCCAGTCATCCACCCAGCGGAAGTATGCATAGGCCCGATAAGCATCGGGCATTAACTCGTGGTCGGCCAGGAAACGGATCGTAGAAGCAGTTTGCAGGCTGGCTGCCTTTGTGATCGAGGTCGCCAGTTCTTGGGTTGTATCGGGGTACTTTTTCATTTTTGTCTCAATGGCAAATCGGTAGGATTTGGTCATGATTGTTCAATTTATCACAACTACATCCTATATACGATAAAAGGCCGAATAGGTTGCACATCAACATCATTTACAAAACCTTAACCCTATCTTCGCAGGGTGTTAAACCTGGTTTGCTATAGTAACGTGACAATATCGCCTTTATAGAGATCGCTGATTTTTTGGAGCAGGTGGAGTTTCAGCCCGTCATCTGCTCCAAAAATCGGATACCCGTTGAATAATGTGACATTTTCAAAATAATTTTGGAAGTCTCCCTGATGAAGCGAAATACCCTGGAATCGCAAATTCAACATCTTAAAGATGACCTCTCCACCCTGGGCTATATGGTGGAGGCTGCCAACGTTACCGCCGCAACGGCGCTGATGGATAATGATGAGGATACAGCTCGCGCCCTGATAAAGAATGATGCCCTGATCAATACCATGCGGTTCGTGTTGGAAAGCGGGGTTATCAATGCTTTGGCTACTCAAAAACCGTCGGCTCACGACCTGCGGGTGCTGACCTCGATCCTTGACCTTTGTACCGAACTTGAACGGATCGGCGACTATGCCAAGGGCATTTCCATTGTGCTTTTGCGGTCCGGCGGGTTGGGGATGCCGAAACTGCTTAGAGACCTCCAATACATGGCCCGCAAGGCAGTGGATATGCTGCACCGAGCCATGGATGCCTTCATCCGGGAGGATATGGAATCTGCCCGTTCGATCATGAGGGAAGACAGCCTGATCGATGCATTATATGAGCAGATCTATTTCGAGGCCATCGATCATGTCGTCGAAGCACCAACGAATATCGAGCGCATCAATTACGTCCTGTGGGTGGCTCATAACCTCGAACGTGTGGCCGACCGCACCACGAATGTGTGTGAGCGGACGATATTTATTGTGACAGGCAGAATCAGCGAGCTATCCGATTGACGAGGTTGAGAACTTTAGCGCTGAAGTGCGGTAGGTTTGACACCGAAGAACGCTCATTGACGCCGGCTCGAATGCCAGGCATCCAGGTGAGCACTGATCCATCAAAGGGGATATAAGGGTTCAGCACAAGTACGGCACGAAAAATCCCGGATTTTGACCGAAAAACGTATTTACAAAACCTTAACATCGCCTTCGTGAGGTGTTAAGGTTTGCCTGCTATAGTAGTTTTGATGATAAATGGATGGACTATAGAAAGGAAGGCAAATATGCAGAACAAAACTTTAGATTGTCAAATTCAAGTCGAAGGTGAGGTCCTGGAACTGGCCCGGCTGCTATCAGAATCCATTGTCGCAGCGGCGAGCGCTGTGGCTCAGGCCATTCTGGAAGCCGCGGCAGTACTGAGCTAAACCAGATATCCGGTAACCGTGCCATCCGGTCTAAGCGGGATGGCCGGTGCCCAGGCTCTCGAGCAACGATGACAGCCCGCTGGGTTGGTAATGATGCGGTTTGGATCAGGATAACAAAGATAGGGGACATTATCAGGCGACATTGTTAGAAAATTATGGGAAATCAATCGTTTACCAGTTGTCGGGGAACACGACTTGATAGTACAACCTTAATAAATCCACTTCGCAATCGTGAACATGCGATCAAATGAGGCGACCGCTGAATACCGGAGTGGAAGAAGCGCAACTAAGGTTTTTGATAGGCAAGGTGGAGGTTTACGCTACCGAGGTACAATAACTTTCATGCCGAAGATCGCCGCAATTGACGCAGGCTCGAATGCCATTCGGATGATCGTCGGCAACGTCAACGAAAATTGGCAGGTCGAGCCCATCGAGAATATCCGCCTGCCTGTCCGCCTGGGACAGGATGTTTTCGCGTCCGGCAGCCTGCGAGAAAAAACGATCCAACAGGCGGTCGAAGCCTTCCTGCATTTTCGAACGCGTGGCCGCAGGACCTGGGCGTCGTCAGAACCCGCGCCATTGCAACCAGCGCCCTGCGCGAGGCGGCGAACAGCGATATCCTGCTGGACCGCATCTCCCGCACGAGCGGCATCGAGATCGAGATCATCAGTGGAGCCGAGGAGGCGCGCCTGATCCACCTGGCTGTGGCCAAATGCCATCAGCCTGAAGGGCAAGCGCGCCGTGCTCATCGATATCGGCGGCGGCAGTGTGGAGGTCACGATCTCGGAGAACCAGAACATGATCTCCACCGAAAGCTACAACATGGGCACCGTGCGCCTGCTGCAAAAACTGGACGGCGGAGGAGATCCGGCGTTTTCCCTGCCAGGTTCCAGGCGGCCCTTCAGCCTGCTGGTGCGCGAATATGCCGAAGCCGCCCGCCGCCGGATCGACCGCGAGCTGGGGAACGCACGCGTGAATGTCTGTGTCGGCACCGGGGGAACCGTCGAGGAGTTGGGCAGGCTGCGCCAAAAGGTTTTCAAACAACAGAATGAGAAGCTCATCACGCTGAGCGAACTGCAGGACCTGATCGAGGAGCTCAGCGGTATGAGCGTCAAGGAACGCATCCGTAAATTCAAGCTGCGCCCGGACCGTGCAGATGTGATCCTGCCTGGCGGCGATCGTGCTGCAGATGATCGCCCGCGAAGCGCATGTGAGGCAGGTGGCAATTCCGCATGTGGGCTTGAAAGACGGCCTCCTGCTCGAAATGGCGGACGGGCTCAAACAGAGGCCCGCATGCGCCGCGTCGTGAGCAGGTATGGGAATCAGCGCTGCGATTGGGGAAGAAATATCAATTCGATGCCGGGCACGCGACCCTGACCGCCAAACTGGCCAAACAGTTATTCGACCAATCCGCGTTCGCTCCACAACCTGGGCGACGAAGAGCGGCTGCTGCTGGAAGTCGGCGGCGCTGCTCCACGATATCGGCCATTTCATCAACACCATCGATCACGATAAACACGGCTATTACATCCTGAAGGCCAACCGCCTGATCGGCCTGAACGAACATCAACAGGAAATGGTTGCCAGCCTGGTAAGGTATCACCGCAAAGCGTTTCCCTAACATCGAGGATTCGAATTTCAAGGCCCTGCCGCAAAAGGATCGGATCACGGTACAGCAAATTGTCGGCCCTGATCCGGCTGGCGGACGGCATGGATGTGAGCCATACGAGCCATGTCGCAAACGCCGCCCTGACGGAAAAGAAAAAATGCTGGCAATTGAGCCTGCAGGGCAGGGGCGACTTGATGCTTGAGAAATGGGCGCTGGAAAAACGCCGTATGCTCTTCGAAGAAATATTCGGCGTACAACTTGAAATCATGGATAAGAAATAATGGACCGCGGAAGTTGAAAACACCTTGACGGCAGCGCTCGACGAGCGTTGGAACGAATACCGGGCTCAATTCAAGACCTGCCGCCAGGAATTCTCGGAGGAAGCCGTCCATGACCTGCGGGTGGCGGCGCGGCGGTTGTTGGCCGTGCTCGATATCGTGCGCGCCATCGACCCGCATCCGCGCCTCCAGAAAATGCGCCATTTCCTGAAGGATCAGCTCGATAACCTGGACGACCTGCGCGATGTCCAGGTGATGCTGGTCGAGACCTCCGAGATGCATGAGCGCCTGCCCCAGCTGCAAACCTTTCCAGGAATATCTGCAGAAGCAGGAAAAACGCCTGCTGCGCAGCGGCGCGTAAACAAGTACAGGTTTCCAGGCCTTCCGAGTGGGGCAGGCGCATCGACAAGATCCGCGCCGCGCTCGAAAAAGAATCGAGCCGGCCGGATTTCTCAGGCTCACCTGCTCGAGACGGTGGACAATGCTTATTCAAGGGTGACCCAGGCTTACGATCAAGCTGGATCGGGGCGCAGGCCGCCACCATCCACCGGCTGCGCATCGCCTTCAAAAAATTCCGTTACATGACCGAGGTCGATCCAGCCGATTCTGGCCAATTATCCCGAAAGCTATTTCAAACGCATGCATGACCACCAAAGTGCGATGGGCGACATCCACGATGTGGAAGTCCTGCTTTTTACGCGTCGCAGACTTTGCAGAGAGTTCCCTTCGGCATGCTCCTAAAGGCGCCCCGGCCTTTGACCCGAAACCGATCCAACGTTATTATAAGAAACGACAAACTGAATTGATCGCGGCCTTCTTCGAAGACAAAGGCCGAACTAAAGCACCTTTTGGCGCCCTGCACCAGACCAACCTTTCCCATGGGAGAAAAATAATGATCCTCTACATCATCCGTCACGCCATCGCCGAACCGGCGGGGACCTCCGGCAGGGCAGGAAGACGACAGCCAGCGTCCGCTGACCGACGAGGGCCTGAAAAAGATGCGCAAGATCGCGCAGGGGCTGAAGGAGCTGGAAGTGCAGATCGACCTGGTCCTGACCAGCCCCTACCTTCGGGCGGCCCAGACGGCGAAAATCCTGGCGAAGAAGTTCGATCTGGATAAGGATAAAGTCATTATCACCGAATAACCTGATCCCAACCGGCTATCCCGACCAGTTGGTGGAGGAGATCAATAAGAACTACGGTGAGGTCGAGAACCTGGCCCTGGTGGGTCATGAACCATACTTGAGCAACCTGATTTCGATGTTGGTTTCCGGCGACCCAACCCTTTCCGATCACCTTGAAAAAAGGCGGCGTTTGCCGGTTGTCTCTGGAAAAACTGCAGTATGGACGCTGCGCCGGGCTGGATTGGCTGCTTTCACCCGCGCAATTGGTGGAAATTGGGGGATAATTATCCCCAATGGTATCCACCGAAGTCGATTCGCAAGCCTTGCTCTCCGACCTTCGCTGTACCTCAACCGCGAGCTCGAGCCTGCTGGAATTCCAGCGCCGCGTCCTCGAAGAAGCGCAGGATGAGAATAACCCGCTGCTCGAGCGGGTGAAGTTCCTGTCCATCTTCGGCTCGAACATGGACGAGTTCTTCATGGTGCGCGTGTCCGGCATCCGCAAACTGGTCGAAGCGCATATCACCGAGATCCAGCCCGACGGCCTCACGCCGCGCGAGCAACTGGCCGCCATCCGCAAACTGGCCGTTGAGCTGTACGATGAGGCGCAGCATTATCTGCATCGCAAGCTTCTTCCCAAGCTGGATAAAGCGGGGATCCACATCCTGGATTACGACCAAGCTGACCAAAACGCAAAAAGAAAAAGTGGATACCTATTTCCAGGAGGTGGTGCACCCGGTCCTGACGCCGCTGGCGCTCGACCCGGGCCATCCCTTCCCTCATATCTCCAACCTGAGCCTGAACCTTGCCATTGTCATTCGCGACCCGAAGGGCAACGAGAAATTCGCCCGCCTCAAAGTGCCCGAATACGCTGGCGCGGCTGGTGCCGATCAAACGCTCGTCGGGGGCGACGCGCAAAGACGGCACGATCCCGCGTCGACCATTACTTCGTCTGGCTCGAACAATTGATCGCCGCGAACATCGGCTTGCTCTTCCCGGGCATGGAAATCGTCGCGGTGCACCCTTTCCGCATCATCCGCGATGCCGATGTGGAAATACAGGAAATCGAGGCGGATGACCTGCTCGAGACCATGCAGCAAAGCATCCGCCGGCGAAAGTTCGGCTCGGTGGTGCAGGTAGCCATTTACGAGTCGATGCCCGAGGATATCCGCGAGCTGCTGGTCGAGAACCTGGAGATCAGGCCCGGGGATGTATTTGTTCAAAACCATCCCCTCGGGCTGGCAGGATTATGGCAGCTCTATGACAGTCGTGGAACTCCACGAGCTGAAATACCCGCCTTACAAGCCGCGCCTCCTGGCCCAATTCCAAAACGTGCTGCAGGCCGATGACATCTTTGCGGCCATTCGCCAGGAAAATATCCTGATCCACCATCCCTATGACTCTTTCGCTTCGGTCATCGATTTCCTGAACGCCTCGGCCCGCGACCCGCAAGTGCTCGCCATCAAACAGACCCTCTATCGCGTGGGACATAACTCCCCGGTGGTCGATTCCCTGCTCAAGGCCTACCGAACGCGGGAAACAGGTGGCGGTGCTGGTGGAGCTCAAGGCCCGCTTCGACGAAGAGAGCAATATCGGCTGGGCGCGCATGCTGGAGCAGGCGGGGTGCATGTCGTCTACGGACTGCTGGGATTAAAAACCCACTGCAAGGTTTGCATGGTGGTGCGGCAGGAAGGGGAGGGCATCCGGCGCTATGTCCACCTGGCGACCGGCAATTACAACTATCTCACTTCCACTACTTATGAAGACATCGGCATGTTCACCTGCGACGAGGCGATCGGTGCGGATGCGACCGACCTGTTCAATTTCCTGACCGGGTATTCAACCCAGCCAAGTTATCGCAAACTCCTGGTGGCCCCGGTCAATTTGCGGCAGAGACTGGAAGCTCTCATCCAACGCGAGATTGAACATGCCAAAAATGGGAACGCGGCGCGGATGATCCTCAAGGCCAATGCCCTGGTGGACCCGCATATCATCGAGCTTGCTTTACCAGGCCTCGCAGGCCGGCGTGAAAGTGGACCTGTTGGTACGCGGCATCTGCTGTTTGATCCCCGGTATCAAGGGCATCAGCGAGAACATCCGCGTGATCAGCGTCCTCGGTCGCTATCTGGAGCACAGCCGCATCTATTATTTCTACAACGGCGGCCAGGAGGAGCTCTACCTGGGCAGCGCGGACCTGATGCAGCGGAATCTGAATCACCGTATCGAGGTCATTTTCCCGGTGGAGGATCCCCGCCATATCCGGTATCTGCGTGACAATGTCCTCGAGTCGTACTTTAAGGATAATTCAAGCACGCGCCTCATGCAGTCTGATGGCACCTATAAGCGGATCCATCCCAAAGATGATGAGGCCATCGTCGATGTGCAGGAATGGTTGATGACCAGGCCCTGGATGAAGAAGTCGTAGTATTTACCGGTGGGTAGCTGCGAATCGTTCCAGCTCTCCTAACCTAAGGCAGGCTCAAAATAGATCAGCCCGTTCCCATTTAGGGCGCGCCTTCGAGCACCTGCGGACCTGTTGTAGGAAGGACATGGGGGCACTAAGTAAGCGGCGGCAGATGCACGCGATCCTTTGCGCCGAGACGGCTCCGTTCTGAATAGGCATCAGGCGCTTCAATAATATCGAAGCGGTGTTAAGACCGTAAACACAGAATGTTACGGCCTTTTTAACGCTCACAGGTCCTTGGAACTTTCCGCTTGGATGCAAGTTGACTTGATCGTTTACCAAGATTATGATTGCCGTCCAATGAATGAGCCCCGGCATTCGTCTTCGGTAAAGACAAACTTACTACTCAACACCAAGTTGATGCCGCCGCGCCAGCGTGCCGCGATCATCGAGCGCAAAGGGCTGCTCGAGAGATTGGACGCCGGCCTGGCGAAGAAACTCATACTGGTCGCCGCGCCCACCGGCTTCGGCAAGACCACGCTGGTCGGCATGTGGATCGCCAACCGCGAGTTCCTCTCCGCCTGGGTCACATTGGATGAGAACGACAACGATCCGACCCGCTTCTGGACGTATATTGTGTCCTCCTTAAGGGCCGTTGACCCGTCGATCGGAAAGGCTTCCTTATCGGTGCTGGTGTCGCCCCAGCCGCCGTCTTTTGAAGCGCTGCTCACCCCGCTTATAAATGAATTGACCCTTCTGAAAGAAGATTGCGTGCTGGTATTGGAAGACTATCATGCCATCCGCTCCGATCTGATCAACCAGGGAGTGGCGTTCTTGATCCAACACCTGCCTGAATCGCTGCACGTGGTGATGGTCACACGCAGCAGTCCTGACCTGCCGTTGGGTATCCTGCGGGTCCGTGATGAGATGATCGAGATCAACGCCGCCGATTTGCGCTTCAGCCAAAAAGAAACCGAAGAATTCCTGCACCAATCGTTCCGGGCTGAACTGCCCTCCGGCGCAGTCGCCAAGCTACTCGAACAAACCGAGGGCTGGGTGGGGGGATTGCGCCTGGTGGCAATGTCGCTTCAAAATAAAGGCCGCGCGGATATCGGGAAGTTGATCGAATCGTTTTCCGGCAGCGACCATTATGTGGCCGACTATCTGATCAAGGAAGTCTTCGAGAGCCAGCCGGAAATGAGGCAGACTTTCCTGATGAAAACCTGTTTCCTCAGGCGGCTCACCGGTTCGTTATGTGATGCCGTTACCGACGCTGCCGATGGGGCGGCCATGCTCGAAGGGCTCGACCGGGAGAATATGTTCCTGGTGCAGCTTGAGCACGGCGGAGAACGGGTCTGGTATCGTTACAGTCCTTTGTTTGCCGAATCTCTTCAATATTTGGCAAAGCAGCGTCTTGACGAAGCCAGTTTGAAGGAGCTGTTTGAAAAGGCCAGCCTCTGGTATGAGAAATACGGGCTCTTCGATGAAGCGATCGAATCCGCACTCAGCGCCAAATCCTTCGAGCGGGCCATGCTGCTCATCGAAATGTATATCGAGATCCATGATTTGACCGAAATGGGCACGCTTGGCCGGTGGCTCGAGCCCATCCCTGCTGAACTGATCCTCGATAACCCGGAAATCTGCCTGACCTTTGCCCAAGTGATCTTGTATTCATCTGACCGATTTGCCATAACGACCGCCGCGCGTATCGAACCATTGTTGGATGCGGCAGAGCAAGCCTGGCGCAGCGAGGGGAACGTTGCAAGGGTAGGAGCGGTCTCGGCGCTGCGGGGCATGGTCGCCCTATGGCAGGGTGATTTTCAAAAGTCTTTTGAATATGTACACCGGTCGTTGGAAGAGCTGCCTGAATACGATGTGTTTTGGCGCGGGGTAAGCCTGCTGAATGCCGGTTTTGAAGCTCTAGACGCCGGTAAATTGTTGGATGCACAGGGCATCATACTGGAAGCCAAAGCCCTGCTGGGAGCTTCGCAAAATATCCATGGTGTACTGGCCGCCAACCAGATGTTAGGCGAAATTTTTTTCTGGCAAGGCGATATGGAACAATCCATAGAGATGGATCAACAAATCATTGCCCAAGCGGTGGGCGACGAAGCCATGCTGGATGACCAGGGCACTGCCCATTTGAACCTGGCGAAAGCCGCTTATGAGCGAAACGACCTTGAGTCAGCCGGGCAATTTGCGTTGCGGGCACTTGAGCTGGCTATACAGCGCGCCAATGAAAGGCTTCAGGTGGAGACTACGATCCAGCTAGCTTATATCCATGCCGCAAAAGATGAGTTTGCGCAGGCGGCGGCCTTATTGAAATCACTGACCGGGAAAATACAGAACCCGCTCTTATTGCCATCCATCCAGGAGACGGAGGCGCACTTGGCGATCCTGGTGGATGAAGGCCTATTACCCGCAGGCTGGGTGAGCCGCGTTACGGGCAGCGAAAGGAATGTTAATTCCCTGCAAAAGGAGCGCGAAGTATTTACGCTGGCGCGCGTTCAGATCGCGCAGGGAAAAGCGAATGAGGCCCTTCAGGCCCTGCAGGGTTGGGCGGCGGAGGCGGTTGCCCAGGGACGCGTTCGCAGCCAGGTGGAGGCGTTGTGTATCGAAGCGCTGGCGCAGCATGCCAGTAACGATCTTTCACAGGCAACCCAGCTCCTCAGCGAAGCGCTGATGATCGGTCACGCCAAAGGCTTTCGCCGGTTAATCCTGGATGAGGGCCCGCGCATGGCTGCACTGCTTCAGGCCGCCATTCCTTTGCTGTCTGACCGGGCTCTCAGCCTGTATGCCACCACGCTGCTGCATTCCTTCACCCATACTGGTGCTCCCGGCAAGCCAGGTTCAACTTTGATCGAGCCATTGAGCCAGCAGGAACTGCGGGTTCTGCGCCTGCTGGCAGCCGGCCTGTCCAATGCTGACATTGCCAGGGAATTGGTCGTTTCCACGAACACGATCAAAACGCAGGTAAAAAGTATCTACCGAAAATTGAGCATCAACTCGCGCGAAGAAGCACGCCAGGTGGGCCGCGAGTTAAATCTACTTTAATGACTGGAAAAATATATGCCGCCTATTATTGAAGTTCAAAAACTGGTTAAACGCTACCGGGGCGCGGCGATCAACGCCGTGGACGATATCTCTTTCGATGTGGCCCCCGGTGAGTTCTTCACCCTGCTGGGTCCCAACGGCGCCGGGAAGACCACCACGATTTCCATTTTGACGACCACGCTTGCCCCCACCTCAGGCGTGGTCCGCATTGCCGGTTATGACGTGGTCCATTCATCCAGCGAAGTGCGCCAGAACATCGGGATTATCTTTCAACAACCCAGCCTGGATTTCAACCTCTCGGCTGAGGAGAATATCCGGTTCCATGCCATCCTGTACGGGTTGTATCCGTTCTATCCCACCTTCTCGATGATGCCGCGCGCCTACCGTGATCGGGTCCATGAATTGGCTGCCTTGCTGGGCCTTGAGAACGAAATGTTCAAGCAGGTCAAGAAATTTTCCGGGGGCATGCGCCGCAAGCTCGAGATCATCCGCAGCCTTCTTCACAAACCGCGCGTCCTGTTCCTGGATGAACCGACTTCCGGGCTCGACCCGTTGAGCCGCCGGAATTTGTGGGAATATCTCGGCAAGGTGCGCTACGAAAGCGGCACGACCATCTTCCTCACCACGCATTATCTTGAGGAGGCCGAGGAAGCCGATAAGATCTGCGTGATCAACCAGGGACGGATCGTGTCGTTCGGTTCACCGCAGCAGGTGAAGGCGAAGCTGATCGAACACTACCTATTGATCGATGCCGAGAACCGCGGCCAGCTGCGGACGGAGTTGAAGCGCCTGGGCATCGAGTTTTCCGAAACACCCTTATTTAAGATCAGCCTCACCCAGCGCAGCGCCCAGGAGGTTATCAAGGCGATAGATACTCCCCTTACGCTTGTGAAGACCCATATACCTACGCTCGAAGATGCCTATCTTGAGATCATGGAGCACGCATGAGAGAAGTCTACGCGATCCTCACCATTGCTTATCGTGACCTGCTAAAACTGCTGCGCGATCCCGCACGGTTGATTTCAAGCCTGATCTTTCCACTACTTTTTATTGCCATCCTGGGCGGCAGCATGCAGTCCAATTTAGGCAACGGGTTGGGCTTTAACTTCCTTACTTTTGTATTCACCGGCGTGTTCGCCCAGACGCTGTTCCAATCGGCAGCCATGGGCATTGTCTCGTTGATTGACGACCGTGAGAACGATTTCAGCCAGGAGATCTTCATCTCGCCCATTTCACGCTATTCGATCATCATGGGGAAGATCGTGGGCGAAACGCTGGTGGCGCTTGTGCAGGGGATTGGGATCCTGGTTTTTGGCCTGATCGCCGGTGTGCGCTTCTCGCTGGGCCAGGTATTCGGCCTTATGGTGGTGGGCATCATTGTCTGCCTGTTCGCGGCGGCGTTTGGAGTGATCATCCTTTCCAACCTGCCGAGCCGTAGGACGGCAGACCAGATCTTCCCTTTCATCATGCTGCCACAGTTCTTCCTGGCAGGTGTTTTCAACCCGATCAAGGTGCTGCCTCTATACCTGGATATCTTATCCAGGATCTCACCCATGCGCTATGCGGTGGACCTGACGCGCGGCGTCTTCTATATCGGGCAGCTTGATTACTCCAAGGTTGTTTTGGAAGGACCCCTGCTCAACCTGGGCATTATGACCGTCGCTTTTCTCGTTTTCCTGGTCATCGGGACGTATATCTTTGTGCGCAGCGAGCGGAACCGCTGAGTACTTTGCGATAGGGTTTGCCCAACCGGCTGTCTATCACCCGCACAATCACCCCGGCTGGGTGAAGCGCAGTGAACGGTGAAGGTCTACAATGCGATCAATTCAACCGGCGCCGTGATCGGAACCACTGACCGGCACTGAACATCGCATAAAGAAGGATTTTTTATTATGACATTACGATCTATTCTTGCAGGGACAAACCCGACCGTGGTCATCAAGGCCGGCGGCAGCGTCACTGTCAAAGGCCGTGAAGGCGATCTTGTTTCAGCCGAGACGAGCAACAGGTGGGGATTGAAAGTGGAGCGGCGCAGCGATTCGGAGATCGGCCGCGCCCGGGCAGCCGTGGGGGAGCACGTATTATTCGACGTGCATCTTAAAATGCCCGATCTTACCGGCAACAAGGACCCGCAGGAGGTCATTGAGGTCCAAATAGGCAGCGACGGTGAAGTGTTTGTGCCCCTGGCCTCTAACTTGAAGATCTATACGGGGAAGAGCATAAACGTTCAAGGTATTCGCGGGCAGGTGGATGCTTATTCCGGCCAGGGCGTAACCCTGGCTGAAGTTTACTGCCTCGGGAATGCCTCTGCGGGCGGAGCCATGAACATCGATTGCGAGACCATGGCTGGAAATAACGTCGAGCCAAAGGCGGGAGGCGACCTGCGCTTTTACATTCACGACCTTACAAGCGCCCGCATCCGGGTCAAAGACCTGGGCGGATATTGGGAAGCCCGCATAGGGGCGGGGGAAAAATCGGTCTATCTCAAGTGCGGTGGGGACGCGGTACTGGTCACCGACCAAAAAGTGGAGCCGCTTGCCGCCGGACTATATTCTCGGAAGGATCGAGAAAGCCGGCTGCGGCTTGATATTCCTGAACCAAACTATATAAAGCGCCTCGCATTTGCGAGGCGCTTTTGCTGTGCGCCCAGCATGGGCGTTGACCAGAGGGTGAAAGACCCTTATGGAGGTGGAATGCACCAACCATTAGCCAAAGGCAAGGAGCTCCCCGTGAGGTGAGGTCTGAAGGAAGCTGGCGGCAAACCTGCGACCTGATGAACAAGAAGTCCATAAGAGGCTGTGAGGTCGGGCGAGTTGGCAACGAACAACGAAGCCCAATGCATTCAAAGGCCGAAGCAGTAAATGGGACAGGGGTGCAGGGAAAGTCAACGTTCTTACCTGGGGAGGCCTGCCCTTACACCGGAAAACCGGCAACCCTGACTGAGAGGTCAGGTTGAGATGGCAGGAGTTAGCCGAGGCCGTAGTACCACCGCCGTCCGATGGGAAGGGCCGAACATCAGACAGGAAGAGTAACTTGAGCAGCTTGCAGGATGAACATAGAAGGCAGCCTTTCCCGGATAGGGATACCACGGAGCCAACGAAGTCGGTGAAGCCGATAGGACTGGAACCGGGGGCCGAGCCGTCCTCAATGCGAGACGAGCGAACTTCCGACGCAGGGCTGTGGGCAGTGGTTTGGGAAAAGCAGAACCTGCACACAGCGATGAAGCGAGTAGAGCGCAATGGCGGAGCCGCCGGCATCGACGGGATGACCACGGAAGAACTCCGACCCTACCTGAAAGAGCACTGGTTGGAGATCAGGGCAGCGCTCGAAAGCGGAACCTACCGACCTGAGCCAGTCCGGCGAGTGGAGATCGCCAAGCCAGATGGAGGCGTCAGGGAGCTAGGGATACCGACCGTTTTAGACCGCCTTCTCCAACAGGCGATCTCACAGGTGCTGACGCCCCTGTTCGAGCCGCTCTTTTCGGAGCATAGCTACGGATTTCGACCTGGCCGCAGCGCGTACCAAGCTGTGAGGCAAGCCCAGACCTATGTGCAAGAAGGGTACGAATGGGTCGTGGATATTGATCTTGAGAAATTTTTTGATCGAGTGAACCACGACAAACTCATGGCCCGTGTGGTTCGAGTGGTGAAAGACAAACGAGTACTGAAGCTGATCCGAGCCTATCTAAATGCGGGGGTGATGATCAATGGCGTGGTGATGGATACTGAAGAAGGGACGCCTCAAGGAGGCCCACTTTCCCCGCTGTTGTCCAATATCATGCTGAATGATCTAGATTGGGAGCTGGAAAAGCGCGGGCACAAGTTTGTGCGCTATGCTGACGACTGCAATATTTATGTCAGGACACCACGAGCGGGTGAACGTGTAATGGAGACCGTGAAAGCGTATCTAGAAAAGAAGTTGAAGCTGAAAGTCAATCCCAAGAAAAGCAAGGTAGACAAAGCTCGGCGAGTGAAATTCCTGGGGTTTAGTTTCTTCAAACGGAAAGGAATCGTCCTCGTCCGTATTGCGGATCGAACGAAAGAACGCTTTATGGAAAAGGTGCGATCCCTAACCAAACGCACTCGAAGCGGCAAACTGGAACAAATCCTTGAAGAAGTCAACCGTTATGTAACCGGTTGGATAGGATATTACCGGCTGGCAGATACCCCGAGCGTATTTGAAGACCTGGATGGCTGGATACGACGACGGCTGAGACAACTTATTTGGAAACGCTGGAAACGGAACACAACCCGCTATCGAGAGTTAGTGAAGCTGGGCGTCCCAAAACAATGGGCACAAGAAGGTGCGGGTGGCAAAAGCCCCTGGCACATATCTGCCTCACCTGTGATAAACCAAGCCCTGAGCAACGCCTACTGGCATAACTCAGGGCTGAAAAGTATCAAAGAACGGTATCGAGAACTGCGTCTTGCTTGATGAACCGCCGGATGCGGACCCGCATGTCCGGTGGTGTGAGAGGAGGCGGTTAGCCGCCGCCTCCTACTCGATTTCTACAATCACCCTCTCAATCACCCGTGTGGGGTGATGTCTGTTCACTCCTCCAAAAGATATTATCTGAACATCGTTACCCATGAAAAATAAACCACGGAGATAAGAAATTCAAAATCTGCTGCAACTGTATGCTGGCGCGCGTCAAAGTCAAAGCCAAGGCGAGTAGTGCGGTGAGCGCTTTCTCAACTGGCAGATTGATCACCGAAGATTTTATGGCTAAAGGATACGCATATGAATTCAAAAACCGAAATCAAAAATCAATTCGCCATGGCTGAGCAGACCACCTATGAGACCGGCTCAGTGACCTCCAAAGACGGCACGGCCATCGGTTACCGAACACTAGGCCAGGGCCCCGGCCTGGTGTTGGTGCAGGGCGCCATGGGTACGGTTCAAAACTTCATGCAGCTGGCCCAGGCGCTCTCTGATGCCTTCACCGTCTACGTGCCCGAACGCCGCGGACGAGGCCTAAGCCCCCTCCCTTACAGCAGGGATTATCGGGTTCAGAGAGATGTTGAAGATCTGGATGCTCTCTTTGCCAAAACAGGCGCCCGCTATATCTTTGGGCTCAGCTCAGGCGCCATTATCACCTTGCAGGCTGCGCTGACCCTGCCTGCCATTGAAAAGGCTGCGGTCTACGAACCGGCGTTGTTTATCGACGGGTTACCAACTGCCTTGTTGTCGCGCTTTGACAAAGAAATGGCGCAAGGCAACCTGGCCGCAGCCCTCGTTACTGCCATGCAGGCAACACAGATGGGACCACCGATCTTCAACGTCATACCCCATAGGCTGCTCGAGTCGCTTACGAGCATGGCGATGAAAAGCGAAGATAAGACTGCCGGGCCCAACGACGTAACGATGAGGAAGCTGGCTCCGGCGCTGCAATACGATTTTCAGGTAGTGTCTGAGATGAGCGATAAGCTCAACACCTTTAAAGAAATTCGCACCCAGGTGCTTTTACTGGGCGGCAGCAAGAGCCCGGTTTTCTTGAAGGCTGCGCTGAACGCCCTGGAAAAAGTTCTGCCGCATGTCCAACGTGTCGAATTCGAAGGCCTCGGTCACGCGGCTGCCTGGAATTACGATAAGCAGAGGAACCCGGACGGCTCAGCCGGAGCTCGTGGCAAATGAACTTCGCCGATTTTTTTCCTGACCGAATATTTCTAATTCGATCAGCATCAGATCCATATCTCAATGAAAGGAAATAAATATGAATCAAAAATATGCAAATGAAAAAAGCATTCAAGGGTGTCGGCATGGAAGGCCCGATTGCAACCTGGTATGCCAGGCTCACCTTCAAGGATCTTAAGCGGCACAAATTGATGGCCTCACAGCTGGCCCCGAAAATCCCTGCAGGCGGCAGTGTGCTCGAAGTCGCGCCCGGACCGGGCTACTTCTGTATTGAACTCGCCAGGTCCGGTAACTACCAGATCACCGGTCTCGATATCAGCAAATCCTTCGTGGAGATTGCGCGGGAGAAGGCGCTGAAAGCCGGGGTCAAAGTTGATTTTCGCCAGGGGAATGCCTCCGCGATGCCCTTTGAGAATGAGACCTTCGATTTCACGTTCTGCCAGGCGGCCTTCAAGAACTTTACCGAACCTGTAATGGCCATCGCCGAAATGTATCGCGTCCTGCGGCCAGGCGGAACCTCCGTCATCGTTGACCTCCGACGGGATGCTTCGCCGGAGGAGATAGAGCACGAGATCAAAGGCATGGGCCTGGGCCGCGTGGACGAAATGATGACAAGATGGACGTTCAAACAAATGCTGTTGAGGACCGCCTATAGCATTCCTGATATAAAGAGTTTCGTAGCTCAAACCCCATTTGTCAAATACAAGATCGACGCCGGTGACATCGGCTTCCAACTATGGCTGGAAAAATAAACGTGTCCGGGCCTGTCCACTTGACCAGGGTAAAAACTCCTCCGCAGGCGGGGGAGTTTTTGATTTGAAAGGCCTATGATGTTAGTGCATTGAATGGGAGAAAATACCCGAGGCTGATGGACGTGGCTGAATGCTATAAAGCACTGGGCCGAACGAATTAGATGCGGAGATAAGAAAATATTATGAAAAAAACAATCAAGATACTGGCCGTGTTGATCGGATTTGGCCTTCTGGCTGTAGCTGCCATCGTCCTGCTCACGCCCTGGATGGATCGTTGGGGCGCGACCAATGACGAGATCGCTGCCACGTTTCCCGGCGATGAGCTTTTGGCCTCGCCGGCCAGTTTCGTTAACCGCGCGGTGACGATCCACGCCAGCCCGGAACAAATCTATCCCTGGATAGTGCAGTTGGGCGCGGGGAAAGGCGGCTATTACAGCTATACCTGGCTGGAAACCTATCTATTGAATTGCCCGCTCGTCAATGCCGATCGCATCCACTCTGAGTGGCAGGACCTGAAGGTAGGGGACGAGGTAAAGATGTGCCCGAAACAACCGGGTCCGCCGCCTTATACTGTAGCGATGATAAAACCGGACCAGGCAGTTGTGCTGGGCCATCAGGAAAACGGGAAATGGGTTGATATCTGGCATGTTTGTCATCATCCCTCAGCCGGACGGCAGCTCGCGCCTGTTATTGCGCTCCCGCACGAATGCGGTCGGCGGTTTTTGGGACGTAATTCACCCGGGTATTTTTATCATGGAGCGCGGCATGCTCTTAGGCATCCGGGACCGCGCCGAAGGGGCCGTAAAGTAACAGACCGGTCCTTGCCTTGTCTTTTGCCTGGCCGCAATAATTCACGGATTTGAGATTATTACTCCGATTGAGATATTCGAGCTCAATCGGGATCTCATCGAATAGGTGTCGCAGGGCAAACGACCTGCGCACATCGCGTTTATGTCTGTTACGTCATACCGGTTTAATTCAGAATAATTTCGGATGAATGTCGGTGACGCGCTTCGAAAGACGGCCTGGCAAAATAAAATCCCTGGAATAAATTGATCCCCGCCTCGCGCAGCCATTGATACTCCTCCGCAATTTCCACACCTTCGGCCATCAGTTCTATGGATAACTGTTTGCAAATAATTCCGACCCCTCTGACAATCGTCTGCTTGATACTGTCCTCGTGGATGTCGGCGATCAGGTTTCGATCCAGTTTAATGTAGTTCGGCTGATACTCTGCCAGCATCCTCAACCCCGAATAGCCCGTCCCGAAATCGTCGATGGCGGTCTGAAAGCCGAAATCCCTGTACGACTTGAATACCTCGATGATACCCGGGTAATTTTCGATCTTTTCCGCCTCACTGATCTCGAAGACGATGTTCTCGATGGGGAAGCCCTCTTTCATGGAAGCCTGAAGAGTGGCGCGGATATTCAACCCGGTCCGGTGGATCGCATTCGGGAACAGGTTGATGTTGAGCCGGGTGCGAATGTTTTGCCGTTTTGCCAGATGAATGGCCTTCGAGCGGCAGGCCTGGTCGAAGCGATACAGGTTTTCCCTGGGCACCCTGGCGAAAACATCCGCGGACAGTTCCCCGGCCGGCCCGCGCACCAGCGCTTCGAAGGATATGATTTCGCGCGTTCTGGCATTTACGATGGGTTGAAAAGCGAAAGTGAAATAAAAATTCACACCCCCTGCAGCGGAGAACTCATCAACAGTTGGATCATTGGCGTGGTATAGCGAAGGCATCATGTATGTGTCCATGTTCGATGAATTTTGTCCTTGGCCCAGCTCTTGCAACGGATAATGTCAAATATCGCCCGGTTCTGCTTGCAGTCCAAGGTTACACCTTTCAATTCTGTATACAAACCAGAAAAAGGAGGCCTTCCTTAGGGGCTTTAATGACCGATTTCACCTGGTTAAAGCGGTCATAAATATGCAATGCTCCTCACGATATGGCCAAATAACTTTCGTCGTACTACAAAAAGTCTTGCAATGTGCTTTCTCGAACCGACAAGCTCCCGAGCCGCGCCCAGTATCTGCATTGTGATATATTAACCGCAGCGATGCAAGACATATCTTCTACTTCACGCATCATACAAGACAAGGTTGATCCATGACTTCCTCAAATAACCGCAACCCCGGCATGCCCCTGGACCTGGACTGGGTGATGGGCGCGCATATCAACCGCAGCGCAGTGGAGCGGCGTGTTGAGACTTTGCCCAAAACGGCGTACGGTCAAAAAAGACTGGCAGGCTGCCTGGCTCCTGCGGGCCGTCACCTGCATCGACCTGACCACACTGGCCGGCGACGATACACCCGGCCGCATCAAACGCCTGTGCGCCAAGGCCAAACAGCCCATTCGGCCCGATATGTTGGCCCGCCTCGGCTTTGATGGAAACCAGGACGAGAAGGTAACGGTCGGCGCTGTGTGTGTTTACCCGAGCCGCGTCAAGGATGCGGTCGAAGCGCTGCGCGGCTCCGATGTTCCCGGTGGCCTCGGTTGCCACCGGCTTCCCCGCCGGGCAGATCCCCATGCCACAGCGCATCGGCGAGATCGAGCAGGCGATTGAAGCGGGCGCGCGTGAGATTGACGTGGTTATTTCCCGCAGCCACGTGCTGACCGGCGACTGGCAATCCCTGTACGACGAGCTTAAACAATTCCGGCAAACCTGCGGCGACTCGGCCCATATGAAGACGATCCTTGCCACCGGCGACCTGGGTACGCTCAAGCAGGTATATCAGGCCAGCCTGGTGGCCATGATGGCCGGCTCGGACTTCATCAAAACCTCGACCGGCAAGGAAACGGTCAATGCGACCCTGGCGGTCAGCCTGGTGATGACGCGCGCCATCCGCGAATATCTGGAGCGGACGGGAACGAAGATCGGCTTCAAACCGGCGGGCGGCATCGGCACGGCCAAGCAGGCCATGGCCTGGCAATCTTTGATGAAAGAAGAATTGGGCGATGAGTGGCTGATGCCGAACCTGTTCCGCATCGGGGCCAGCAGCCTGCTGACCGACCTCGAGCGGCAGCTGTATCACTATCTTACCGGTCACTACGCCGCGAGGCATCACATGCCGATGGGATGAAAATCTTCGTCGCTCTGACGCGTTAAGAGTTTCAAAAACTGGAGTAACCCATGAGCACATTACTCGATGTATTTAAATCAATGGAATACGGCCCGGCGCCCGAATCGCCGGCGGCTGTCAATGCCTGGCTGGATGAACATGGACGCAAGTTTGGGCTGTTCATCAATAATCAATGGGTGCATCCCAAGGGCGCAAAATACTATTCCTCCTACAACCCTGCCGACGGTGAACTGCTGGGTGAAACGGTGCAGGCCGGGCAAAAAGAAGTGGACGCGGCAGTAGCGGCGGCCCGTGCGGCCTTCGAAACCTGGAGTAAAACGCCGGGCGTGGTGCGCGCCCGCTATCTGTATGCCATTGCGCGCGAATATTCAGAAGCATCATCGCCTGCTGGCCGTGCTCGAATCGCTGGACAACGGCAAGCCCATCCGTGAATCGCGCGATATCGATGTGCCGCTGCTGGCCCGCCATTTTTATTATTATGCCGGCTGGGCGCAGTTGATGGAAACCGAGCTGCGCGATTATCAACCCGTGGGTGTGGTGGGGCAGATCATCCCGTGGAACTTCCCGCTGCTGATGCTGGCCTGGAAGATCGCGCCGGCCATCGCCATGGGTAATACGGTCGTGCTGAAACCGGCTTCGTACACGCGCCTGAGCGCGCTGCTGTTTGCCGAGATCGTGGCGGAAGCCGGTCTGCCGCCGGGTGTGGTTAATGTTATTACCGGCAGCAGCAGCGCCGGTTCGATGATCGTCACTCATCCCGATGTGGACAAGATCGCCTTCACCGGTTCCACCGATGTAGGCCGCACGCTGCGGCAGCAGACGGCCGGCTCGGGCAAGAAGCTGTCGCTGGAATTGGGCGGCAAATCTCCGTTTGTCGTGTTTGAAGATGCCGACCTGGATGGGGCGGTTGAAGGCGTGGTGGATGCGATCTGGTTCAACCAGGGGCAGGTATGCTGCGCCGGTTCGCGCCTGCTCGTTCAGGAAAACATCGCGCCGAAATTCATCCACAAACTTAAGGCCCGCATGGAGCATATGCGTGTGGGCGACCCGCTGGATAAGTGCATAGACATGGGCGCCATCGTGGACAAGACTCAGTGGGACACGGTGGATGGCTGGGTGAAGACGGGCGCGCAGCGAAGGCGGGGATGTGTTCCAGCCGGATATCCAGCTTCCTCAAAAGGGACTCTTTTACAAACCGACTTTGATCACCGGCCTCGACCCGGCAGCAGCCACCGTACAGGAAGAGATCTTTGGCCCGGTGCTGGTTTCTTTAACCTTCCGCACCCCCGAAGAAGCTGTTGCCCTGGCGAATAATACGCGCTACGGCCTGGCGGCCAGCGTGTGGAGCGACAACATCAACCTGGCCCTGGATGCGGCCAGCAAGATCAAGGCGGGTTCGGTATGGGTCAACAGCACCAACCTGTTCGACGGCGCTTCCGGATTTGGCGGTTACCGCGAATCCGGCTTTGGGCGCGAAGGCGGCAAGGAAGGCTTATTCGAATATGTGCGTCCCAAGTGGATGCCGCGTCCGCGGCCCGATCTTTCGTCAGCCAGCGGAAGGCTGCAAGCTGCGAAGTGGGGCGAGCATATCCCGGCCCGGCCTGCCATGCCCTCTGTGGGCAAAACCAATGGGCAGCTGCCGAACATCCAAATGGACATAACCTGCCGCACGTAGACCGCACGCCGAAGATGTATATCGGCGGCAAACAAGTCCGCCCGGATGGGGCTTATACGATGGCTGTCCTGGGAGCAAAAGGCGAGATCGTCGGCCAGGTCGGCGATGGCAACCGCAAGGACCTGCGCGACGCGGTCGAGGCGGCGCATGCCGCTCATTTGGCCAAACCCGGTTGGGCCATGCGTCACGGCTTCAACCGTTCGCAGATCCTGTACTTCATCGCGGAAAACCTGGATGCGCGCAATGCCGAGTTCGTCGAGCGCATCCTGGAGATGACCGGCCGCACGCGCAAATCCGCGCAGGCCGAAGTGGATGCGGCCGTGGAACGGCTCTTCACGTATGCGGCCTGGGCCGATAAATACGGCGGCAGCGTGCAGGAGACCACTCTGCGCGGCATCACGGTCGGTGTGAATGAACCGGTCGGCGTGATCGGCATTGCCTGCCCGGATGAATTCCCGCTGCTGGGCTTTGTTTCCTTGATGGCGCCGGCCATTGCACGCGGCAACACGGTGGTGATGATCCCCAGCCAGAAGTATCCGCTCAGCGCCACGGACTTCTATCAGGTGCTCGATACCTCTGATGTGCCGGGCGGAGTGGTCAATATCGTCACCGGTGACCGCGAGCATCTGACCAAGACTCTCGTCCAGCACGAAGATGTGGATTCGGTCTGGTATTTTGGCTCCGCGGAAGGCAGCTATCATGTGGAATTTGAATCTGCTGCCAACATGAAGCGCACCTGGGTTGGTTACGGCCTGCCGCGTGATTGGATGGACCGTGAGCAGGGCGAAGGGCATGAATTCCTGCATGAAGCCACACAGGTCAAGAACATCTGGGTGCCGACGGGAGAGTGACCTCAAGGAATGTTATAAGACGTGCAACTCTCCCTCGACATCTGTACCAAATTCCCATTCGCTGATATTTTCTCCGATCCTTTTACCCGTCCGACGCCGGGTGCGAACCAGTAGAAGCCGTCTGCTGTGATCGTTATCGGCAGGCCGGACTTTATGGATTCGGATCTGGCGCTCACCTGGACCTTCATGGCATTGAAAGTCCCTGCCGGGACAGTGACCTGCTCGAGTCCTATGGCTTGAAAGTTATAGTCGAACGTTCCGGTGATGGAGATATTGGGGATAGTGAATTCCAATTGCTGTCACCTGTGACCAGGAGTCACCGGGATTAATATGGGTCGGGATCGTGACGCCGGTGGTGGATAGGGTCTTCGTCGATTCGCCTCCAAACAGTGCTTTGAATTGAGGCAGCGATCGGCCCACCCAGCTGGACAAGACCCTCGCCTGTGCAATTCCAGGATTCAATAGTCGCGATCTGTTTTCCGGCGCCGTCTGTCAACACGGTCTGGACTTGAAAGTTAGCTCGTGCTCGCCTCGGTTATAGTGGATATCCGCGTAAAGCTCCCGGTGCTCATGGTCCCGTTCGATGTCCATGTAGCGCCCGATTTGACCGGGAAATAATCGTTCTGACAGCTCGCCGAGGTGGAAGGCCCAGACGCTGTGGCTTGAGGGGCAACGGCCGGCAATTGGGTGGCGGTGGTAGAGGAAGGTGCACGGCCGAAGTTGCATGCGAATTGTGCAAGCATCAACGCCATCAGCGCGAAGATGGCCGATTTTTTTGTTAGTGGGCTTTTCATTGTTCTCCTTTTACTAAACAGGGCTTCCTGACAGATATGTTACCAATAAGCGAACCTCCCCTATGGTTACCAGAGGGAGGGCCTGTGAGACATTTCCAGGATCAATAGACTTCTAAAGGTCAGGTCGTTAATGCGGCGTTGAGGAAGCTTCCAATCCTTCTCGAGCATCAGCCCGGTATATGACCCCCATCTCTTGAAGTAGGGATGATGCAGCCTCTTTAAGAACAATCCTTGACCCGTTTGAATGAGGCCGGCCAACGTCTCCAGTTGTTCATTTAGTTCAGGGATTCGATCACGAAATCCCCAAGCGGGAAAATAATTCCGTCCGGTGGAACCATTGCATCCATTGTCCGTCATTCAGCGAATGAATATCCGGCGCGAAATTGTCCATGCAGAAAGAGGCGGGAGCGATCAGTTGAGATTTATGTTGGACATGGATATTTGGAAGAGGGGATAACCTTAGCATGTGTTGAATACTTTCAACCATCAGTTTCTCGGTTTTCGGGGGTTCGCCAACGGCGGGTAAAGGCCAATAAGCGCAGATGGTAAATGCACGGCCAGAGAATCCCTGGACGAAATACGAATTTGTCCCTATAGGGTTCATACAGGTCTTCTCTTGATTCAATTTGGGTCACGGACTTGAAAACAGAAAGGGCCTGGAGTACCTGTTCCTGCGACGAGAGGGATTTCTTCCTGTCCTTCATGAGCAAAGAGATACGCCCTGATCGTCTCGAGGGCCGCCCAGTCCCAGGTCGTCGAGAATTTTACCCACTTTCCCAATACCGCGCTCCAGGCGATCTGACGCACATCCCAAAGCGTGCAGGGCACGGGCAAGGAGCGGGTGATCCGACTCCACGCCCTTCTCGCACAACAACCGAATCCCCATTTCCATGCTTTCATAGCCATGGAAGGCCCAAGCCAGCCAGCCGTCGGGCTGCTGCCAGCTTTGTACCTCTTTCACAGCCTCATCCTGCAAAATTTGGGCCTGCAGGGCAGTCATTTCCGGCAGTGAGGTAGATTGATGGGAAAGTTCCTTCCGGACCCGATATTGGATGGACGGGCAGGCAAATTCGAGAAGGTGGTTTATCGAAGGCTCAACATTCATTGCAGTTCAGTCGAACCGTCCTTTGGGTTGATCACCAACAGGATTTTGCCGGCGGTCATATTCTTTATGTACAAATCCAATCCCTCATTCACCGATGATAAAGGCAGGCGTTTGTTAATGGTGATCTGCAAATCCGTGTTTACCAGGTTCTGCACCTGCAGCGAGAGACCCAGGATCTTCAGCAAGTTCTGTTTGGCGGCCCAGGTGCCGAGGTAAAAACCCTCCACCCTTATGTCATGGTACCATAAGCTGTGCGGTGCGATCCTGGCAGGCTGCCTCGGAAAGATTTGAATATAACAGGATCAGGCTGTCATCCGGGGCAGCATCTATTAAGTGCTGCGTAAATTCACCGCCGATGGCGTCCAGGAAGAATGTGGCTTTTAGTTTATGGGCCAGGGTGGACAACTGTGCGTGGAAGTCTGCCTCGGAGCTGACGAGCACGTGCTTTGCACCCAGTGAATGAAGCAGCTCTGCCTGTTCGGGCCGCCGCACGATGTTGATAAGCGGGATGTTGTTCTTCAATGCCAGGCGCACCAGCATCCGCCCCAGTGCGCTGGCCGCGGCCGTATTGACAAAGGCCGCATGCCCTCCGCGTTTGACGATGTCGAAGCAAGACCAGGGCGGTGAGTGGGTTGACAACCAGCATCGAGCCCTGTTCGAACGAGATATTTTTCTTCAGCGGTACACAAAGGGAAGCGCGTGCAACCATATACTGCGCCCAGGCGCCGTCCCCGGTTGGCGATTTGGTGCAGGCCACGCGCCTTCCCCAAAGCAATTTTGGCAGGAAACCCGGCCCGGCCGCAACGACGGTTCCGCTGCCTTCGACACCGGGAACCACAGGGAAGTTTTTTTCGTATCCGTGCCCGCCTTCGATGAATCCAAGATCGGAGGGATTGATCGGAGAAGCGGCCATTCGGATCAGCACTTCACCTGCACCGGGCCGCGGAACCGGGATCTCACGGACATTTAACGCGCCCGCATCTTTATCTAGCTGAACTGCCTGCATGCTTTCAGGAATGATCGGGCTCATAGGAAGTTTCCCTTCTTTCGGTGTTGGTCGGCGCATTCAATCTCTTTCTGATTCTACTTCCGTCTGCTCTCGCCCGCAAAATAATAAAAGCCGTAATAAAATATTGATATGCAGCTCTATCTCGGCTGTCCCATATGGTCGTTCAAAGGTTGGGTGGGGAATTTCTATCCCGGCGGGACGAAACCCGCCGACTTTCTCCGTGAGTATGCCCGCCGGCTGACCGCTATCGAAGGGAATACCACCTTTTATGCGGTCCCCGGTCAGGAGAAATTAGCCCAATGGGTTGCCCAAACGCCGGAAACGTTTCGCTTCTGCCCAAAGCTGCCGCGCGACATAAGTCATGCCGGGAAGTTGGTGGAGCACATGGATGAAGCTCTCCAGTTCGTGAAGGTTATGAGCCAGCTTGGCGCCCGCCTGGGCCCGATGTTCCTCCAGCTTCCGCCGAGTTATTCGCCGGCGATGTTCGAGGACCTTAAAGCCTTTTTGGAAGCCTGGCCGCGCCAGGTCGCGGTTGGGGGTCGAGGTGCGGCATATCGCCTGGTTTGATGCGGAACATCATGAAATCCTTAATAAACTGCTGTCAGATCACAATATGGCGCGTGTGGTCATTGATACTCGTCCGATACGCAGCCTGGAGGGCGATAAGATCCTGGAAGGAAGCGTCTATCAGACTCTGCTCGAAGCCCGCGAGCGCAAACCCGATGTCCCCATCCTCCGGAAGCGCACCGCGGATTTTTCCTTCCTACGATACATAGGCCATCCGCAGATGGAGATCAATACGCCGCTTCTCGATGAGTGGGGAAGTTACCTGGCTTCAGAACTCCGGCAGGGTTCGGATGTTTACGTTATTTGTCATTCGCCCGATAACCTGCTCGCACCCTGGCTGTGCCGTGAATTTCACATGCGCATAGCAAGTCAAGTAAATATTCTGCCTCTGCCCTGGGATGAAATCCAGGCGAATACTTTTGACCAGGGACGACTGTTTTAAGCAGTCGTCCAAAAACAATTAGATACAAATCTATTGCTCCTTGGCGGGTTTGGCCCCCGAAAAGCCTTAGATAAGTATAAACTTACGAACTACCACTCAGGCTCGTTAATCCCCATACTTTTCGTAACTACTCACGCACGCCACTGTTATACGCGGTAAATGAATATGGGCGGGTGTTCTCCCCCGCCCATATTCATTTTTTGGAAAAACCAACCATGGGAGGGCGAGTAGTTACTACTTTTCTTATTTCTCCGCCCTGTATTTGCATTGCACAAAGCCATTTCCAAAGCTTTTTGATTCTACCAATCGAAACTTTACATCCTGCTTTAACGGGCCGAACAGGGATAAGCCCTCGCCGATGAGAATCGGGATGGTGGTGATCGTCATCTCATCCACCAGGCCTTCCTGCAGAAAACGCTGAATCGTGTTGCCGCCATCCAGATAGACATGCGAGACGCCTCGGCCGGCAAGCGTTTTGAGCAACTCTCGAGGCGATAGGTTGAGCACTTCCACTTTGTCTGAGAGCTCTCTGGGAAGGCGTGGATCGCCGCTGCTCAGAACGATCACTTTTTTGTCCTGATAAGGCCAGGTTCCAAACGTCAAGACTTTTTCATAGGTATGCCTGCCCATGACCAGTAGATCTATGGAAGAAATAAACTCTTTATAGCCATAATCTTCCCTGCTCTCGTCTGCCGCGGGCAGCCAATCAATATCACCGTTTTTCCTGGCAATGAAGCCGTCCAGACTGGCAGCAATATAGACCGATATTTTGATTGATCATTTTCTAATGTCAAGCGCTGGTTCATATCAGCCCTGTTATTTTCGCTTCACTTCAAGGACCGCGATCTTGGTCGAATGGTTGAAGGGCGCCGGGTCGGTAACCGGCGTGCCAATGACCGTCTGTTCATAGCCGGTGAAATCAGGCGGGACCGGGATAAGTCCGGAGACTTTCAAATATCCGTCCGCACACAAGGACTCCAGTGTTTGCATATAATCTTTTCCGCTTACATAGAGTGCATTGTTGATCGGCTACCAGATAGCCGCCGTGGTTGATCAGCGGGCGGACTTTGTTGATCAGGCGCGCGCTATCCTGTTCCTGATCCACTTTCCCTTTGGAGGAGGCTGCAAAAAACGGGGGGTCGATAAAGACGCAGTCGAAAGCTGCGCCGGCCCGCTTGAACCTGCCGACCTGGAGGAAGAAATCCGCGGCGATGAAATCCTCCTTGCGGATCGGATAGCCGTTGAGGGTATACGATTGCTTTGCCAGGTTCAGGAATTGCCGGTTGGCATCCAACTGGATGACACGGCCTGCCCCGCCCGCGCAAGACAGCCACGCCCAGGCTGCCTGTGTATGCAAAGGCGTTCAAGACGGATTTGCCCTTAAGGTTTTCGATCGCCCATGCTCGTAAATTGCGCGTGTCGAGATATAAACTCGCATCGCGGTTCATGGTCAGGTCAACCGCATACCAGATGCCCTGTTCCTTGATCTTATGGTCCGGTTCGCTTCCAAACAACAATTTCCGCGCTTCTCCGCCTGCGTATTACCGTTACGGGTCTTCACAATACCCGCTCGCAGCCAGGCTAAACGTGATTGCAGGAATTCCTGAGCTTCACGAATGAAGTCGAAGCCCTGTTCAGGGATGATCGGCGTAATTGTTCAGGACGACCGTAGCCGCATACAGGTCCACGACCAGCTGCGGGCATCCTTCGGTAAATCCATTGAAGAGTCGAAAAGCCGCCTCATGCCGGGATCGAATAACATCTCGCGTACAGCCAGGGATCGCTCAAGCAGTTTGGAAAGCGGAGACTCAGTCATGGTTATATATTATCGTGGATATACAGATCACGCCGGTTCCGGCGCGGCGCGGGCGCTGCTGATGGCATTGAGCGCCACCCCGCCCAGAACGATGGCCCCTCCGACCAGCGCAAAGTACCCCGGCTTTTCGCCGATGAACAGGAATACCCAGAGCGGGTTCAATACGGGTTCAAGCGTACTGATGAGCGTTGCCTCAAGAGCCGGTACATGTTTGATGGCCACGGAGAAGAACAGGAAAGAGAAGCCGATCTGAAAGACGCCGAGATACAAGATGATCAACCAGTTCGTTACCGTCCAGGCTTCCTTGAGGACGAAAGGAAAACCGGCGACGGCCGTGAAGATATTCGCCAGGAGAATGCTCTCGGCAGGCACACCGTCCTTTTGAGCCCGCATGGATACCGTTAACACGGCCAGGGTGATCCCGCTCAGGACTGCCAGCAGATTCCCATAAAGACCGTCAAGGCTGAGCTTATCTCCGAAGAACAGCAGCATACCGGCAAAGATAATGACCATCGACACCCAATCCATCTGGGTGGGTCTCTCGTGCAGAAACCACGCCGCCAGCAGCACGATATATACGGGCGCAGTGTACTGCAGGAAGATCGCATTGGCCGCGGTAGTCAGTTTTGTGGCAATGATAAACAGGAGGGCCGTCAGGATATGGCTGACCGACGCCAGTATCTTCCAACGCGTCCAGTTTGTCGGGATGCGCCGCACATAGAGCAATAATACAATGCTCGAAAATATGCTGCGTCCGCCCAATATTGCACAGCGGCTGCCAGCTTATGGCCTTGATCATCAAGCCGCCCGTGCTCCACAGTGTAGCGGCCAGCACGATAAAGAGAATTGCTTTGCGTCGTTCTGAAAGTGAGTCCATATTATTTTCGGGAGCCAGCTCCTGTCTTTAGGAATTACTTTGAAAGCTCTGCGTCTTTCAATAAATTGAATCAAGCCACCTACGGCGATATTCAATTCTTCGCTTGTAAAATCCTTGCCCAACACGGCCGGAGGTTCTCTACATGCAACCTGCCTCCCTCAACATGGAATTCATCACCGGGGTTGAGCAAATCCATCAGGTGCGCGCCCTGCGGCAGTGACACAGGAATATCCATGGACGCATCGGTCGAAGCGGCATTGAGCATAACCAGGATGGTTTCGTCGCCGGCATTTCGAGAAAAGGCAAATTGTTCAGGAGCAACGAATAACTCGTTGTAATCGCCATATCGCAGCGCGGGGCTTTCGAGCCTGATTCGCACCAGACGTAGAATGGCCGCGGGCAGCTCTGGCTGAGGAGAGTTCGCGAGCAGCGTGTTCAAGTCGAGGCAGGGTCGAAGTGGGCGGTCATCTTTTGGAGTGCGCCTGGCATCCAGGCCCCATTCGCTCCCATAGTAGATCGAAGGAATTCCCGGCATTGTAAAGAGCAAACAATACAAAGGGTAAAGATGTTTCGGGTCTCTCAGGCTGCTGGCTACTCGATCCACATCATGGTTATCAGCAAAATTGTACAAGTTCAGACCGCGATAAAGCCCGTCAGGGCCAAACTGTCGCTTCAGCGAGTAGGCGATCTCGAAATAGTTTTTGTCGACCAGGCTTGAGTACAACCCCTTGTAGCACTCATAATTCGTGACCGAATCGAGCATCTCTTGATTGGCCCAGCCGTTGTAATCACCCTGGACCACTTCGCCCATCAACCAGAAATCGGCACGCAGGCCATGGCAAAAGGCTGAAAGTTCACGCAAGAACTGCTTGTCAAGATTTTCGGCTACGTCCAGCCGTAAGCCATCGATATCGAACTCCCGGACCCATTGCCGGATCGCCTGAAAAAGATGGTCTTTAACTTCGGCCAACTCCAGGTTGAGCTTGACCAGATCGTAGTGGCCGTTCCAGCCCTCATAGCCGAACGGGTCGCCATAGGAGCTGCGGAGTGTTGAAATTCAAGCCGCGGAACCAGTGAACATATGAAGAGCGCTCCCCGTTCAATTGGAGATCACGGAAAGCCCAAAAATCGCGACCCACATGGTTGAACACACCGTCCAGGATAACTCTGATCCCGCTCCGATGCAGTTCAGCGACGAGCTTCGCGAGGCCCTCATTCGTCCCCAGCCGCCGGTCGACGCGATAATAATCTGCTGTGTCGTACCCATGTGCGCTGGACTCGAAGACCGGGCCGAGATAAAGCGCGTTGACTCCCAGCCCGCGCAGGTGGTCAATCCATTCCCGGATTTTTTCCAGCCGGGGAATGTGTGCAGAGCTGAAATCATTGCGTTCCGGCGCCCCACAAAACCCGAGTGGGTAAATATGATAAAAAATCGAATCTGTTGCCCAATGGTTCTTCATGAAATCAAATCAGTCTCTTTCAGACGCGGAATAGGTGGCCCGTTCGCACAGGCGCTGGGTGCCGCTGATGGTTGGTTTCTTCAAAAAGGGGGGCGCTAACAATCCGAAGGGCCCTGCTGCCAGCTTGAAGTCCTGGCCCAATCTTCCGCTCCACCGATGATGATATCGCACACCGGGTCTTTGACATCATAGTAAGCATCAACGTTGTCTGGATGAAGAAAGGCCAAAGCGGACTTGACCTGTCCATAGGCCTCGGCCACCATCGCATGTGACCGTAAATAGTCCCTGAACAGGAGAGGATATCTTTGGTTGGCGCGTCCCAGAAGACGTACGTGGATGTTGACCGGTCGCTGCGGCCCGGAGGGCTTGAACATCCATTTGGACCACTCGAGCGGATCCGGGGCGCCTTCAGGCGGGATATGATCCCTCGTAATGGCGACCAGGCGTTGATACCCGGCGCGCAGCAAGGCTTTTTCGATTTTGGCTTCGAGTGACTCGACAGTGATCTGAATATCGATCACGTCTTTGGCTGCCAGTCCCGGCACGGAGGTCGAGCCGATGTGGTCGATTCGTTTGGCCCGGCCGCCTAATGCTTGTCTGAATTCTTGCCCCAGGGCTAAGAATTCTCCGGGCCATCTTGTTTGGTAGGGGAGGATGGTAATCATGATCTATGGCAGGAAACAAGTACCACAAGTTCTTCGGTTCAGCTTGCTCTCCGGATATTTTTTGGGTTTAGCACCGAGACCAGCCTGGTTGAGCTGCCCTGGGCAGGCTGGATCGGCGCTGTCCAACTCCACCCAGTAGAAACTGCGGTGTTCAGAATATGGATCGATGCGCCTCAGCGTCCCCTCGAACCAGCCGTCGCTCTTCCAGAAATTTGAATCGAGGTAGACTTTTACGCGGTCCCCAACGCGCAGGGTTTCATCCATGGGCCCGTCATTCCGGGCGATAGGGGGCTTCCGTCTCGATATCCCCGACATACTCCGGCAGATCTTTTTGCCCGAGCATCTGGCGAATGGCCTGGATCTCACCGATATGGTACCAGTAATGATAAGTCACGCGCCGCAGCGCCGACCCGATGCTCTGTCCCACCGATTTACCATCTCGCAGCAGATCGACTAATAATGACTTTGTAGTCAGGGTATTGAGGTAAGGGTCAATCTCTTTCGTGACCGTCTGCCACATCGCCAACATCTCTTTCAACGAAGGCGTGCTCATCGGCGCGCCATACGCATATATTTGGTTCAATTCCGGGAACAGCATTTTGCCCTGCGCCAGCTCGAGAAAGTAGCGGTGTTCGTGCCACCCCAAATGACCCACCGTCCAACTGATGCAGTTCATCGAGTCCGAAATGCCGGGCCCCGTCTTCGTCTGAGATGCCCTGCAGGCCGCGCAGCCATTCGCTGCGGGTGAACCGTAATTGGTCAACCAGTGTATGTGCCATCCTTTTCTCCTATGATCCGCGAACTCCGGGATAGCAGGTATTATATCTCTCAAAGGATGGATGGATTTTGGAGGATGGCGGATCCCCTTCAAAGAAGATGACGGTATTTACTGGTATTGATTCTGATGCATCAATTCTTCGTCCATGCTTTCAGCCCGGCACGAAGAATTTGGGTACTTTAGGTACTGTTGTGAGCACCTACAGATAACGCTTGCCCTCTTGCCGGAGCTTGGGGTTAGTCGCTGCCGTGGACTTCTCTGGATGTGCCGATCAAGTTATGCACTTCGCTCAGGAAGACGTCGACCACCTTTGGGTCAAAGTGTTTACCACTCTGTTCCTTGATATATTTCAAAACTTCTTCGTTTTTCCAGCCCGCCCGGTATGGACGGTCGGAGCGCAGCGCATCCCAAACGTCCACAACCGCGAATATGCGCGCCGCCAGCGGGATCTGTTCACCTTTCAGGCCGCGCGGGTAGCCCGTGCCGTCCCATTTTTCATGGTGGCAGTAGGGGATGTCCAGCGCCGGACCGCAGATAAGTGATCGGCATCAACATCTTATAGGCAAACTCCGGATGTTTGCGCATGCTTACCCATTCATCCTCGGTGAGTTTATCGGGCTTCAGCAGGATCCTGTCCGGGACGCCCATCTTGCCGATATCGTGCAGCAGGGAGCCGCGCCGGATGTGGATGAGGTCCTCATCGTTGATCCCCATGGCCTGCGCCAGTTTAAGGGTCATCTCGGTCACACGCAGGGTATGCCCTTCGGTCTCCTTATCGCGCAGGTCGAGAGCATGCGACCAGCCTTCGATGGTGGCGTCGTAGGCCATCGCCAGCTCCAGGTTGGAACGCTGCAGGTCCTGGAACAGGGAGGAACTGTCGATCGCAATGGCGGTTTGTCCTGCCACGGCATCCAGGAACTGCTGCCATTCTTCATCACGGGTCACCGCGGTCCGGCTGAAGATTTCCAGCACGCCTTTGACTTTTCCCTTGGATATGAGAGGCACCCCATAATAGGAAACGAATTTCTCTTCGGCCACCAATTGGCCGCGCTTGATCAGTTTCGTATCACCCGGCAGATCACCTACATAGACTATTTTTCTTTCGAGCGCGGCTTTTCCGGAAAGACCTTCACCGATGGAGAGGGAAGTGGACTCGATGGTCCGTGTCCAAAAGCCCTGCCCGGCAGCGTACTCGAGGATATATGATTCCGGTTTTAGCAAAAGAATGTCGGCCGCATCCACATTCAATTCCCTGATTACCTTGTCCAGGACCACATTGAGCGTCATTTTGAGATCAAAACTGCTGCTGATGGCTATATCAATGGAGCGCAGGGCCGCCAGCCGGTCGAGCTGTTTTACGGTCTGTTCCAAAAGGTTTGCCCGGTGAATGGCGTTGCCGCCGATCTCGGCCAGGGCATTGAGCAGCCGCAGCTCACTGGCCGTGATTTCACGAGGCAAATGAACATTGACGAACATGGCGCCGATGATCGCCTTGGAAGCGAGCAGCGGAACGCACGCGCCGCCAAGGCCTTCCGGGATGTGCTGGACGATGTTCTTCGGGTATACGGGTATCGCTCCTGAACTCCCGGGCCACGATCGCCTCGCCGCGTGCGACGACCAGGTCGGGAATATTCTGTCCCTGCGGATATTTGCTGAGCGGTTCGTCGCCCCAGCCGCGATGGATGGTCATGTTCAACTCGGCGCTGCCCTGATCGTATAACCAGATACTGCCTGAATCTGCCCCGAGCACGGACAAGGCTTCATCGAGCAGGCGGGAAAGGATTTCATGTAACCGTCTGGGTTTCACGCAAGGCGGCGCTTATTTTTGCAATGGCTTCCAATTCACGTTCGCGTTGTTTGGGTTCGGTGATGTCGATCATCAAACCCTGCCAGTACAGCGGGCGCCCTTCCGGATCCATGACGGGGATCGCCTGGTCCCGCAACCAGACGATGTGTCCGTCGGAGGCGAGCATTCGAAATTCCATATCAAAAGGTTCACCGGTCTGATTGATATGCTCAATTCTTTCCAGCACCTGCGGGCGGTCTTCCGGGTGCAAACACCTTCTGCCAGAAGGTGGGTTCCGCGACCCATTCCTGAGGTGTGTAGCCCAGCACTTGCTCGATCTGCGGGCTGACGTAGGTCGTATGGCTTATATCGTCCGGTGAGTTGACATAGACGATCATGGGCAGCTGCTCGATCAGCGTTCGATTCCTGGCCTCGGCCTCACGAACTGCCAGCTCGGCTTTTTTGTTCTCGGTGATGTCTATTATGGAGATGATCACCCTGGATAGGGTATCCTTGTAGCTGGGTATGACTGACCAATGCAAGTGGATGTAAATAGGATTGCCTTCCAGGGTGTGGTTGACCCCTTCCCACTGAAAATCTGTTTTTCCCTCGGCAATATTGATCAGTTCATTCTCGAAACTTTTATAGCCCTCTGACTTGAGTATCTTATTCAGGTTGGCCAGCAGATGGTCCCTGCTCTTTGCCCGATATAGTTCAATAGAAACGTTATTCACATCCACGACTTTGATCAAAGAGGCGCATTCAGCCACCACTTCCGGGTGACTCTCGAAGTAGGCCTTGAAATCGGTTATCCCCTGCCGGTGCAGCTCGTCTATCCGTTGCTTGACCAGGGAGTAATCTTCCTCCCAGATCGAAATGGGCGAATCTTCAAACAAGCCGCGATAGCGTTGTTCACTTTCTCTCAGCGCATCCACAACCTGCCTGCGTTCGCGACGCACCTCGGCATCCTTTAATTCGCGCTGGATGGCCGGCACCAGGCGCGTCAGATGGTCCTTGATCATGAAGTCGTGAGCGCCGGCCTTCAATGCTTCCACGGCAGTCTCCTCACCGATCGTACCGGAAGAGATAATGAAGGGCAGGTCTATCCCGCTGGCTTTCAAAAGCTCGAGCGCACGCGGCGCGTCGAATGCTGGCAGTGAATAATCACAGATGATCAGGTCCCAGGTTTGGCGCGCGAGCGCGGCCTGCATGGCGGCAGCCGTCTCCACACGGTCGAAGTCAACTTCATACCCGCCGCGCTGAATTTCACGCACGAGCAATTGGGCGTCGTTTTCTGAGTCTTCGACGAGTAAAAGACGCAGAGGAATTGCCATCGTTCTCCTTATAAGAGCGGAGGCGGCTCGTTCAAAACCAGCCAGTACATGCCGAGCTTGTTGACTGCCTCCACAAACTGGTTAAAATCCACCGGTTTGCGGACGTAGGAGTTTGCTCCCAATCCGTATCCGTTGATAATATCCTGTTCTTCCCTGGATGAAGTCAGGATGACCACAGGCAGCAGCCGGGTGCGTTCATCGGCCCGAACGCGGCGCAGCACCTCGAGCCCGTCGATTTTCGGTAATTTCAGGTCCAGCAGGATCACCTGGGGTATCTCGCGTCCATCGCGGCCGGCATGAGCGCCTGTGCTGAAGAGGTAATCCAGGGCCTCCACTCCATCGTGCGCGACCACCACACGATTTTGGATGTTATTCTTTTTGAGGGCGCGCAGGGTCAGGGCCTCATCATCAGGGTTATCTTCGACCAGCAGGATCGTTTTTTCTTCCATGGTTCAGCCTCTCATCGTAAGGTAAAAAAGAATGTGGCGCCCTGGTCGACTGCGCTTTCCGCCCACACGCGCCCGCCGTGCTTATGAATGATCCTTTGAACGGTTGCCAGGCCGATCCCGGTGCCGGGAAAATCGGTCACGGCATGCAGGCGCTGGAAGGCCCCAAAGAGTTTATTGGCATAGGCCATATCGAAACCGGCGCCGTTATCGCGCACGTAAAATATCTGCTCTCCATTTTCGACCTATCCTCCGACCTCGATCTGCGCCTGCTCCAGCTTGGAGGTGAATTTCCAGGCATTGTCAATCAGGTTTTCCAGCGCGACCCGCAGCAGGCGTGAATCGCCGTTGGCCTGTAAGTTCGGAGAGATGAGAAATGTAACTTTGCGTTCGGGCCCGGTCTGTTGAATATCATTGGCGATGTCCTGGGCCAGCGCGCTCAAATCCACCGGCCTGCTCTCAACGGGAGCGCGCGTGATATGCGAAAGGTTGAGCAGGTCGTCGATCAGCTTAGCCATGCGCTGCGCGGCGGCGCGCACCCGGTCCAGGAAATTCAATGCTTCGGCGGGAAGCTCCCTGGCATAATCTTCCATCAATGCCTGGCTGAAGCCATCAATCGTGCGTAAAGGTGCGCGCAGGTCATGAGACACCGAATAACTGAAGGCTTCCAGTTCCCGATTGGTCACCTCCAGCTCGGTGGCCCGCCGTTCCAGGCTGCCATTGAGGATTTTGATCTCCTGCTCGGCCTGTTTGCGTTCCGTGATATCGCGGATGGCTGCGGTAACCAAAAGCCCTTCGTCTGTTTGAAGCGGGCTCAAGCTGATCTCAACCGGAAATTCCGTGCCGTCCTTGCGCCTGCCGCTCAAGTCCAGCCCGGCGCCCATGGGACGGACGCGCGGCGCATCATAATAATCGCGGCGGTGGTTCGGATGGCTCATTTGGAAACGTTGGGGCAGCAGCATATCCACGTTCTGGTTGAGGATCTCATCCGGACGGTAACCAAAAAGCTTTTCAGTCTGATTATTTATCAAGACGATCTTGCCGGCTTCATCCACGATCACCATGGCATCGGGCGCAGCCTCCAACAGACCCCGGAACTTTTCTTCCGCTCGTTGTCTCTCCTGACCTTCCCGGATCGTTTTCTGCTGCTCCTGGATCAACCGCTCTTTGGCCTCCAGGTAGCTTTCGCCGATCACGCTCATCGCGATCTCGATCAGTTTGTCCACCCCGTTCAATGCAGAGCAGTAAACGCTCCGGTGATTTCCCATAGGCAGTGAGCAGGTACGGTCTCATGTACTTGCGAAAAGCGCCGACGATCTCGAACCAGGCATGAAAGCTGAGGCCGGTCTGCGCGTAATGCATGCCCTGGACCTGCAGGCTTTTGAGATAAGGTTCCCATTCGCCCTCGAAGATGGCTCTGCGTTGTAATTGGATGCCCGGATCTTCTCCGTCGGTTGGCGCGCCGCGGCGGAGTATTTTGCAGGATGACCCTAAACTCCGGGTGCTCACTTGCCATGTGGATCAGCTGCGCGGTGATCTCCTGGCGATGGGCTTCGTAGACCTCCCAATAATCCTGCAATCCCTTTACCTCGTCAGGAGCGAGGTTGGGGAGAGGGACATTGGATAAGGGCATAGGTGCGTCCATCCGCTGACTCTGACTATGTTACGTTAAAATTAATCACAACTTTTAAGTAAAATATCATTACCCACCTGCACCTCTATTTGAAATAGCGACGTGATCGGAACTTCCAGTATTTTGCCTTTGCTCTCAATGAGTTTACCAACAGGTAACCCCCTTGAGTACTGTTTGCACTATTCATTTCAATTACCTCTAACTTCAGGCCTGAAATCCATCGTCTTGATGGTGGTTATCCGTGGGCTTCCAACCCTAAAGGCCAACCATGCATGAAAGATCCTGAAACCCAAAAAGAAATGTAATTCGGATTAGATTTATCCTAATTCATGACTATAAGACTTTCTTAACAGAAAAGCAAGGGCATTACCATTGCAATTCCATCTTACTGCCCAATCATGGGTATCTCGACAAGGCCACATTAGAAGAAATCGGACACCTTTTGAATAATGTGACATTGTCAAGGTATTCAGGCGTCAAAATTTAGCCGCAATCGCTCTGAAGCATTGTTAGGGAAAGAGATTATTCGTATCTTACCGTCCCCCGCATGAAATACCAATAAAAAACCGCATCCCCCGGCCTCCTACTACCCAGCGTCGTCACCTGGGAATTATCTTGACCTGGCAATTACCAGCCAGTCCCAGGGAAGCGGTTCGCCCATCCAATCAGGCATCTGCTCGTCTTCCATTTCGGTCTTCCAGTCATACTCCATTTTCAGGATATCCAGCAGATCGAGCTTCATTTCGTCTCTCACCAGCACGACCAGTTCTTCGCGCAGGTAATGTTTGGTGGGCTCGGCGCCGCGATAAAGCACGCCCTGGGCCAGCATGCGGGGCCGCGTGAGACTGCTGACGTCCACCATCTTCTCCGCCTTTCGCGACGAATGTCCCTCTTTGCGGTACCACTCGGTCTCGCGAAACGCATCATATAGGATGGATTCAACCGAAGGCACGTCCATAACCAAATGCCCGCCGGGTTTGATGCGTGAGGCCAGGCCCCGCAAAAAATTAAGGCGCAGATCGGTGTCCGGCATGAGAGCCGCATTCAAAGAGATGGCGACATCCACCATCGGGATGCGGTCTACAGGCCGTGAAAGATCGGCCTGCCTAATGATGACATTGGCCAGCCCTTTGCAGCGCTTGTGTGCGGTGGCCAGTAATTTGTTCGAGAAATCGTAGCCATAAACGGCTTTGAATTTTGTCGCCAGCCAGGGAAGCAGCTTGCCAGGTCCACACCCGAAATCCGCCGCAGTGAGATCGGGTGATGCAAAGCGTTCGATAGTCTTGGAAATGAGGTGCGACCGTCCATACGTTAAGGCATCGATGACCATGTCGTCGTACTCATGCGCGAATGCATTCCAGTAATTCACATCCATGTTGTTTGTTCCAGGTTTAAGGGGGAAGGTTTAAGGTTCCAGGTTGAAAGCGCAAGCACGGAGAAATTCTGCGAGTCCGCTTATTCTTCCATGGTGGTTGATGAAAAAAAGAAAGTCAGGAGAATTACGCGGCCCTTTGATATAGGACACCATTTATATCATCCATGGGGGCCTGATAGCAACCCGCCGCTTCCGGGAGAATGCCCAAAAAAGAAGATAAATCGGGTGTACGTCCCAACTCATCTTCTTTTTTGAGAATATCTTTGTTCCCTCTGTAATGACCGCCGAAGGTGCAGCGATCTTCCTGCTAAGGAAAAGTGGATGCAATATAAATGGCTATGGCGTTGGGGTTGCTTCGACTGCTGCGCCGACCCAGGTGAAATCTCTCTTATCACTGGCCGCGCCGGCGGAATCCCAAATTGGCTGACCCTGTGCATCGCTTCCATTTTGCCGCACCGGGGACACCCACCAGCGCATGATATGGGCCAGGTTGTCTTTCGGCCGGAACGTAGTCGGGACGATATATTTGGTATCGGTCACATAATCCACGATCCGTTGGGCCTGGCCGGCGGTGATGTCCTCTACGATGACCTGATAAGCTTCATTGTCGCGCAGTGTGCCGATCGAAGCCCATTGCAAGGTGACGACGTCGTTGGCCAGGGTAAAGCCGGCGCCATCACTGGGCAGGAGCAGGTTCGGAGCCGGGTACGGCGGGGGAATGGTCGCGGTGGGCGTGGGTCCCGGAGTGGCAGCACGCGCGCACAATGGGATTAGGAGTGATTGCCCGATGAAGACATTATCAGTTGCCAGGCCGTTGAAATCCTTGATGGCTTGCATCGAAACGGCATAGTTAAGGGCGATGCTGGAAAGTGTATCGTTTGCCTGAACGGTTATAGCCACTTTATCGCAGGCGGCCTGTGTGGCATCCGCGGCCTGCAAGGTATTGGTTGCAACCGGCAGAGGCGTGGCCGTTGGATAGGGCACTTTCAGCTTTTGTCCAACGACCAGGTTGTTGCAGGAGGCCGGCAGATTATTCAAAATAATAATGCTGTTCGCCGATACTCCGAATTGAACGGCTATTCCGCCGCAGGTATCACCTGAGGCGATTGTGTATTCAAAGGGTGGCTGGATCGTTGGGTACAGTGGAGCCAGAGTAGGGAGGTCCGTAGCGGTGGGCGTCTCTGAGGGTGCAAGTGTCTCGGTTTGGGTCGGGACGTCCGTCGGGTTCACCACGCGTTTCGTGGCGCTCAAGCCGGCATAGACCACCGCCGCACCGACCGCCAGGAAAAGCACCAGCAGGCCCAGTGCGATCGGCAGGCTGAGAGTAACTTCAGGCATACGCGCTGCCTGCACCGATCTTTCTTCCTGTTTGGCTGAGGGTGTCGATGGTTTTGGCTTTGGGTCTCAGGTCCGTGCCGCAAACTGGACAGCGAACGGCTGTTTCTGACAGTCGTGTTCCGCAAGTAGGGCAAACTTGAGTTTTTTGAGACGGGTTGTCAGGGCTCATACGGGCGCAAATTATACACCAGAACAAAATGTGACAAAAAATGTCTCTAATACAAGAAAGATTTCTTGTCTACTCGCAGCCTCATTGGGGTTTCGCCGAAAAATGAACACAGGCCGGGCTGTTATCCCTGCCCGTCCTTATTTTCGAAGGTGCAGGTGTTATCCGCGGAGCGTGCTCGGAATCCTGACTAAATCAGGCCGATCGCGCAGCCATCGGCACGTGGGTCGCTGCCGCCTGTCAGGACGCCCGTAGCAGGATCTCGCAGGATAACCTGTCCGCGGCCAAAAAGGGCGCGTTCCCAGCCCGATACCTTCTGGACGGTGTGCCCGCGTGCTTCCAGATCAGCGATCACTCCATCGGGGATCCCTTCTTCCAAGGCCACCGACGCCGCCAGATGTCCCATCCTCGATGCAAAAGCGGGGCAGGTCGAGCGCGGACTGCGGATCGAGCCCGCCTCCAGCAGGTCCGCCAGAACCTGCACGTGTCCCTGCGGCTGCATAAATCCGCCCATCACACCGAACGAGGCAAACAAGGATTCATCGCTGGTGCGCGTTGCCATGGCGGGAATGATGGTGTGATAGGGCCTCTTGCGGGGAGCAAGGGCATTAGGGTGCGCCGGATCGAGCTCGAAGTTGTGGCCGCGATTTTGCAGGGTGAAGCCCCAACCCTTTGGGACGATACCCGTTCCAAACCCCATGTAGTTGCTATTGATGAACGAGCAGGCGTTCCCATATTTATCCACGACACTGAAATAGACCGTATCCGAGGAAGCAGACCGGCACGCCGCGTTTCTGGTCAAGCGTAGCATGCTGTGGGTCGATCAATTTTCGGCGCTCTGCCGCGTATTCCTTCGATAGAAGCTGGAGACGCCGGTATATCCGTAAATTGAGGATCGGAGATATACCAGCGCGCATCGGCAAAAGCCAGCCGCAGGGCTTCGATCTCGAGATGCAGGCGTTGAGCGGAAAGGGCTCCAAGCGAACGCAGGTCGTATCCCTCGAGCAGGTTCAACGCGAGCAAAGCTGTAAGGCCCTGCCCGTTGGGCGGGCATTCATACACGCGGCAGCCGCGATAAGTCACGCTGATGGGTGTTTCCCAGGTGGAGACGTGCGCGGCAAGGTCGGTGGTCGTCATGCATCCACCGGCCTGTTTGATAACTGCCGCAATCGCCTCGGCGATCTCACCCTGATAGAAGGCCTGCTTGCCGCCTTCTGCGACCTTCCTGAAAGTGCGCGCCAGGCCGGGGTTTTTGAATATTTCGCCTGCCTTTGGCGCGCGCCCATTGATGGTCAGTTCATGGCCGTTGGGCGCGGATCGGAGCTGTCGCTCCGCACCGCGCCTCCAGAAATAAGAAGTCAGCGGAGCAACGGGAAACCCTTCTTCAGCCAGGCGGAGGGCGGGGGCCAGGATTTCCGCCATGGTCCGTGTGCCATGTTTTTCGATCAGGTCACACCAGCCCGCGCAGGCGCCGGGGACGGTTACCGTGTAAGCGTGATAAGGGGGCAGTTCTTTGAAACCTTCTTTTTCTAATCGTTCCAGGGTCAGCGCGGCAGGCGCCCGGCCCGAACCGTTCAACGCGCTGACTTGTTTCGTGCCTGCATCGAAGAACAGGGCGAACATATCCCCGCCGATGCCGGTGGAGGTTGGCTCGGTTACGTTCAGGGCGGCAGCCGTAGCCACAGCCGCATCGGCTGCATTTCCGCCTTTAAGAAGGATCTCGACGCCCGCCGCGGCGGCCAGCGGTTGGGAAGCAGCCACCATCCCGCCGCTGCCCGAAGACGGGGGAACGGCGCGAGGCGAAGACCGGGTCTCCATTATTTTTTCTGCTCTTTGATGGGCTGGGTGTTGGAACGCGGCGGCAGCGTGGTAACCAGCACCTTGTCGACGCGGCGGCCGTCCATATCCATGACTTCGAAACGCAGGCCGTTCCACTCAAAGTGGTCGGCGGCCTGCGGCACGCGTCCCAGGGTGGTCATCACAAAACCGCTCAGGGTTTCGTATTCGTCTTCATGCGGCAACTTTTCAAGCTTGAAGATCTCCTTGAAATCATCCATTTCCAACATGCCGTCCAACAGCCACGAGCCGTCCTGCCGCTGGGTGGCCTGCGGTTCGGCTTCGATATCGCCGACGATCTCTTCGATGATGTCGTTGAGGGTCAGCAAACCCTGCAGGCCACCGAACTCATCGATAACCAGCATCAGCTCGGCGTTCTTCTCCTTGAAGACCTCCAGCGCGCGCGAAGCGAACATGGTCTCAGGCACATAAAATGCCGGCCTTAATTTGTCTTTGAGTTTGAAACCTTCGCTCGAAAGTCCCGGCGGCGCCAGCAGGTCACGGGCCTTGACAATGCCGAGCACCATATCGAGGTTATCCTGGCAAACGGGGAAGCGGGAATATGGGCTTTCAACGATCTTGTTGCGGATCTCTTCAGGCGTATCCTTGATATCGAGCCAGACGATCTCGGTGCGCGGCGTCATCAGCGAGTAAATGCGCGAATCGCTCAGGCTGAAAATGCCTTCCACCATATCCTGCTCGGATTCTTCGATCACCCCGGCTTCCGTGCCCTGGTCGATCATGAGCTGGATCTCTTCTTCGGTCACGGGCGGCTCATCGGTTGGTTTGATGCCCATCATTTCCAGGATAAATTCAGTGATGCGTCCCAACATCCAGACCAGGGGAGTGAATAATTTTGAGACCGACGGACATGGGCCCGGAGATGGCCGCAGCCATCTCTTTCCGGTTGATGTAATGCCAGGCGTTTGGGGACAAGTTCGCCCACCACCAGGGTGAGACTCGTGATGAGCACCACGACGATACCGAGGGCCAGCGTATTTGCATAGGGACTGATCGCCGGCCAGCGTTGAAGTAACGGCTGCCAGGGGCGCCGAGAATGCGGGGCCGCCTAATGCGCCCAACAAGACGCTGATGAGTGTGATCCCGATCTGTACTGTGGAAAGGAAAGTTGTGGGGTTTTGTGCCAGCGTCAAGGGCTGCTGCGGCGCGCTTGTTTCCCTCGTTGGCCAGCTGCTGCAGCCGCGCTTTTCGGGATGAGACGACCGCCATCTCCGACATTACAAATATGCCGTTGATCAGGAGTAAAAGTATGAGTATTAAGACTTCGAGGATGATACCTGACATAAATTGATTGTGTCCGACAGGTTGTGTCTCCTGCTGCGTCTATTTTACTCGAATCCCTTTGCCTTCTTTGACTTTTCCGATCGTCCACACGGGCTGGCCGCGCTTCTTCTGCGCGTCTTGTGAAGGCTTCCAGTTGTTCTTCCGGCACGCCGAGCAGCAGCCCGCCGCTGGTTTGCGGATCGAAGAGCATCAGCCGCGCGGGTTCATCCATGGCCTTCATCAAATTGGACCCGTGGTCCAAAATATGATTGATTATCGAACAAGCCGCCGGCAAACGCGCCCAACTCGGCATATTTCCGCGCCCCGCTGACAAAAGGAACTTTGTCGTGATCGATCTCCAGGGCCACGCCCGCGCTGCTCGGCCATTTCCAATCCGTGCCCGAGCAGGCCGAAGCCCGTTACATCTGTGCCGCCGCGCAGGTTGAATTCAACGGCCAATTGCCCCGCCGTTTTGTTAAGACGCATCATCCAATCCACTACTTCTCTTACATCTTTTTCTTCGGCCTGTTCGCGTTTTAAGGCGGTGGTTGTCAGGCCGAAGCCGAGCGGTTTGGTAAGCACCAGTACATCGCCAACTTTGAGCCCGCCTTTACTTAACATCTTTTGGGGGTCAACGAAGCCGATCACGACCAGGCCATATTTAGGTTCCTTGTCTTTAACGGTATGCCCGCCGGCGATGACGACACCGGCCTCGCGGGCTTTCTCCGCGCCCCCGCGCAAGATATCGGAGGCCAGTTCCACCGGCAGGTCCTCGGGCAGGGCCGCAATGTTGAGAGCCAGGAACGGCGTTCCGCCCATGGCATAGATGTCTGAGAGACTGTTGGCCGCCGCGATCGCCCCGTACTCATAAGCGTCATCCACGACCGGGGTAAAAAAGTCCGTGGTCATGACCAGGGCGCGCGAATCGTCCAGCCTCCAGACGGCTGCGTCATCCGGGCTTGCGAGTCCGAGGAGCAGATCGGGATAATCGGACGGATTAAATAGTTCCTGCATGGGGCGCAGAACCTGCGCCAGCGTTTCCGCGTTGAGTTTGGAGGCTCAACCCGCGCAGGCGGCCAGGCTTGTCAAACGGATCTGCCGGCCGCTCGGCTTCTTCTGATTCATAAACTCCTATTACTGAATACTGGAAGCTGACTATCAGGCACTGATCGCAGGCCGTTCGTCAGGAAACAGGCTCTTTCATCCTCGCAGATGGAGAGCCGGGACTGTCGAGCAGGCACGAATCATTATAATCGCTTGCCGCTCACAAAAAGCCATGTTACGATGGCAGTATGCAGGCTGAGGGAAAAGTCGTCGAATTGCTCTTGCTGGATGGACTTCCTGCGGCGTACATTTCCTGTCCGCCGCGCCAGGTCCCGCCGCCCGGAGCCTACCTGCTTGCTCATATGCCCGGTTCAGATTCAGCGCTGGCGACTGCGGTCTTTGTGGCCAGATCATTTGCTGAACCTCAGAGAATGGGGAATGGTGGTTTTCTGATCGCGCCGCCCGCGCCTGAGTCCTGGACCCCGGGTGCCGGCCTTCATCTGCGCGGCCCGCTTGGGCGCGGCTTCAGCTTACCTTCCTCGGCACGGCGCATAGCGCTGGTTGCTTACGACTCTTCGCCGAGACGCTTGCTGGCTTTGCTTGACCAGGCGCTCAGGCAGCAGGCAGAAGTGACCCTGGTCTGCGATAACCAGCTCGATGATTTGCCGTTACAGGTGGAAGTCCAGCCTTTGCGTGCCCTGGGCGAGGTCTGTGCCTGGGCGGATTATCTGGCTTTTGATGCGGCCCGTGAGTCTATTCCCCCGATGAAACAAAAATTGGAAACCATTGGCCTGCTCAAAATTCGCGGCGAGGCGCAGATTCTGGTCCGCACGCCCATGCCCTGTGGGGGGCTTGCCGAATGCGGAGTCTGCACCGTTGAAACCCGTACCGGTCCTCAATTAGCCTGTGTGGATGGGCCGGTTTTTGATCTCAGGTCAGTGATTGCCAAAGCCTAATAGAGCGCTGACGATTTTTTCTGCGGCGTGCCCATCCCCGAACGGATTGGCCGCCTTTGCCATTTGCTCGTAGGCGGAATGATCATCCAACAAGTGGCGTGCTGTCTCGACGATGCGGCGTCGTGTCGGTGCCTACCAGTTTCAATATGCCGGCTTCGACGCCTTCCGGGCGTTCGGTAATTTCACGCATCACCAGCACCGGGATGCCGAAGACCGGGGCTTCTTCCTGTATTCCACCCGAGTCCGTAAGGATCAATGTGGCGCGCTTCATTAATTGAACAAGCGGCAGGTAATCCAGCGGGGGCAGCAGGGTAATGTGGGGTACGTTTTTCAACAAGCGGTTGACGGGCTCCTGCACATTTGGGTTGAGATGGACTGGGTAGACAATTTCGACGTCGCCGCGCGCAGCCAGCTCCTTAAGCGCCTGGCAAATCGCTTCCAGCGGCTGAGCCGAAGTTTTCCCGCCTATGAGCAGTTACGAGGATCAGACTGCGGTTTTCGAGCTTTTGTTTCCCAATTCCCAATCTGGCAATTAACTGAGTGATCGTTTCCAACTCAGGCTGTTTTGCCACATATTGCAGTGCATCGATCACCGGGTTGCCGGTCACCGCAATGACTTTGTCGTCTATCCCCTCGCGCAACAGGTTTTGGCGTGCCCATTCCGTAGGGGCAAAATGCAGGTCGGCCGCTACCCCGGCCACGCGGCGGTTGATCTCCTCCGGGAAAGGCTGCCATTTATCGTGCGTACGTAGCCCGGCTTCCACGTGTCCAACGCGGATACGGTGATAGTAGGCCAGCAGGGCCGTGATCGCTACCGTGGTGGTATCTCCCTGGACCAAAACCCAATCCGGTTTGAAATCGTTGAGCACCGGGTCGAGATGTGTGAAGATCGCGGCGCTGAGTTCTGCCAGGGTTTGATCGTCGCGCATCAGGTCGAGGTCGTAATCGGGTTTGAGCTGGAAGAGACCCAAAACCTGATCGAGCATCTGACGATGCTGGGCCGTTACGCAGATGCGGGCTTCGATGCCCCCGGTCTGCGCCAGCGTCCGTACCACCGGCGCCATTTTGACCGCCTCAGGTCTTGTCCCAAAAACAGATAGAACCTTGATGGCGGAGTGACTGAACACCGGTCACTGATTACTTCCCCACGCCCAGGCGCACCATTTTAAATCCAGCGGCTTCCCATTCATCCGCATCCCAGCCATTGACCGTTCTATCAACAAGGCGGGCGCCGGTCTTGGCTGAAATATCCGATGGCTTCAAGTTGATGAATTCGGTATGCCGGACGAGCAGCACGATAGCATCGGCGTCTTTCAGTGCCGCTTCCAGGCTGGCGGCCATGTCAATGCCCGGCAGATTTGCCTCGGGTTTGAAAGGTTCCCAGGCTTTTACCTTTGCGCCTTCAGCCTGCAGCAGACGGACGACCTCGGACGCAGGGCTTTCGCGCAGGTCGTCAACGTCCGGTTTGTAGGCCAGGCCGAGTGCAGCTATCTTTTTTCCTTTTAAGCTGCCAGCTGCGCGCCTGATCGTTTCCACGACGAAACGCGGCTGGGCATCGTTAACACTGCGCGAGTTATAGATGAGCGGCGTCAGCTCCGGCGCAGTCTCGACGAAGAACCAGGGGTCCACGCTGATGCAGTGTCCGCCGACACCGGGGCCGGGGCTCAAAATCTTGACACGCGGGATGGCGGTTGGCCAGGCGGATCGCTTCCCAAACGTCCACACCGAATTTATCGGCCAGGCGGGCAAATTCGTTGGCGATGGCGATGTTGACATCACGATACGTATTCTCCATCAGCTTGACCATTTCCGCTGTGGTCGCATCAGTCTTGATGATCTCGCCTTTGACGAAAATCGAATAGAGGTCAGCGCCCGCCTGGGCGGATTCGGGGGTCACGCCGCCGATCACGCGCGCGTTCTCGATCAGCTCACGCAGGATCTGGCCGGGCAGGACTCGCTCGGGTGAATAGACCAGGTGAAAATCGAGGCCGGCCTTCAAGCCCGGAGCGGGCGAGGATCGGCGCGATCAGTTCGAGTGTGGTGCGCGGCGGCGAAGTCGATTCGAGCACGACCAGGTTGCCTTTGCGCAGCCGGGGAAGAATGGCTTCCGCCGCAGAGGTCACCGCGCGCATATCGGCCAGTTTATATTTCTGGCCGTTGTATTCACCGAATTTATCGTTGAGGAAGGGGGTGGGCACCGCGATCAGGAAAGCATCGGCTTCTTCGGGTTGGGCCGAGACCGTCAGGTTGCCCGAGTCGATTGCCGTCTTATACGTTTCGCGCAGGCCCGGCTCATGGATGTGGATATCGCCGCGGCGTAAGGTATCGACGATTTTCGGGTTAACGTCCACCCCCACCACTTTGACGCCATGAGCGGCAAACGTGGCTGCAGTGGGCAGGCCGATATAGCCCAGGCCTAAGACACAAATTTTATTGAATTTCAATGAGGACTCCCGTGGGTTCCGCTTCCCCTGCCTTAACTCTTACACCGCATTTGGCTCCGCATGCCTCTCCTCCGTATGGAGATAAAAAGAGCAGGGGAAGAGCTGGAGAAGTTAAAAATAAAAGCGCCATCATTATACACCCCGCAAAACCTTGGCCTGCCATAAGCGTATATCCATCTGGTATAAGCCGATTGTTGTATAATGGATTTGGCTCTCTAATGGAGGCCACATGGATTTCCTGCTGGACCCTAACATTGCTTATCTTCTCCTGGTGGTGACGACTTTCCTCGTCCTGATGGCGATTGCCGTCCCGGGCACGGGCATACCTGAAATCGCCGCTCTCTTTAGTTTGGTGCTGTCCGGCTATGCCGTCTACCATTTGTCTTTCAATGGCTGGGCCATGGCTCTCCTGCTGCTGAGCGTGGTGCCATTCTTTTTTGCTGTTCGGGGGCCGCGCCGCGAAATATGGCTGGCGCTTTCCATCATCGGCTTGACCGTTGGTTCTGTGTTTTTCTTCCCCGCCCAGCAGGGCTTCATTTCAGTTCACCCTGTGCTTGCCATTGTAACGTCTGCAATCTATGCGGCTTTTTTGTGGGTTTCGGTACGCAAGACCCTGCAGATTGCGCAAACAAAACCGGTGCATGATATCTCGGCCCTTGATCGGCCAGCGTGGAGAAACCAAAACGCCCGTACAGGCAGAAGGTTCGGTGCAGGTAGTTGGAGAGTTATGGTCGGCGAGAAGTGAGAAACCGATCCCGGCTGGAAGTCTTGTGCATGTCGTCGGAAGGGAAGGGTTTGTTCTCATTGTTGAAAAAGAAGGTTTATCAGATAAGTAACGTCCAAAGGAGTGTAATATGAATCAGGTTGTTCTGTGTCTTGTTGGCGCAGTGTGGTGGTTGGCTTTATCTTTTTGGTCAATGCCATCCGCATCGTTCCGGAGTATCAACGCCTGGTGGTGTTCCGACTCGGCCGCGTATTGAGCTGCACCGAGAGGCCCTGGCATCGTCCTGCTCATCCCGATTGTAGACCGACCGTGGAAAGTTGACCTGCGCGAGCAGATCCGCGAGGTGCCTCATCAGGTCTCGATTACAAAAGATAATGCCCCCATTTCCATCGACTTCCTTTGGTACTTCAAGGTCATCGAGCCTACGGCCAGTGTGGTCGCGGTAGGGAACTTTGAGCTGTCGGCGGCAGGCATGGCCACCACCACCCTGCGCTCCGTGATCGGCGGCATCGCCCTGGACGAAGTCCTCTCGCAGCGTGAAAATATCAATACCACCCTGCGCACAAAGCTTGACGAAGTCACCGAGCGCTGGGGTGTCAAAGTAACGAACGTTGAGATCCGCGAGATCATCCCGCCTCGCGAAGTGCAGGAAGCAATGAACCGCCAGATGACGGCTGAGCGCATCCGCCGTGCCGTGGTGACCGAATCGACCGGTACCCGCGAAGCCGCCATCAACGTGGCCGAAGGTGAAAAGCAATCCGCGATCTTGAGGGCCGAAGGCCAGAAGCAATCCGCCATTTTGTCCGCTGAAGGTGAACGGCAGTCACAGCAGCTGCGCGCAGAAGGTTTTGCGCTGGCGCTGCAGAAGATCTTCGATACGGCCAAGGGCATCGATCAGAATACCATGACCCTGCAGTACTTCGAAGCGCTCAAATCCATCGGTACCGGCGCCTCCACGAAATATATCTTCCCGCTCGAATTCACCGGGCATGATAGAGAAGTTCGTCGGCGGACAAGAAATAACAGGAACGAATTTCCCGGTGTTACAATCAAGGCCTCTCACTTGTGAGAGGCCTTTTGACTCATTGCCCGATGCCGGGCAGCTCGCTTCCCCTAATTTCGATTGCAACCCAGCGGGACGCAAGCAGTAAAAGTGACTCGTTCATCATGGAAATCGTTACTGCCTCCTTGCTCGATCTCAACGCACTCAACAAACTCGAACATGCCTGCTTTGAAAAAGACGCCTGGCCGTTCCTCGACCTGCTGGCAGTCTTGACTTTCGCCGAATGTGGTCCGTTTGAAAGCCGTTGAAGACGGACAAATGATCGGCTTTGTAGCCGGCGACCCGCATCCTTCCGAAGGGTTTTCCTGGATCGCCACGATCGGGGTCGCGCCCGAGTATCGCCGGCGCGGTATCGGCCGCAGCCTGCTGCGCGCCTGCGAAGGAAAATTGAAAACGCCGCGTATCCGGCTTTCCGTGCGTGCCTCGAACGACGGCGCGATCCGCCTTTACGAACAGGAAAGCTATCATCGCATTGAGGTCTGGCAGAGCTATTACAATGATGGCGAGGCGGCCATCGTCATGGAAAAGGAACGGGCGATATAATCAAACCGATGACTCTGGAAGTCGCTTGCCCAGCCTGTATTGGTCCAATCTGCAGATGACTTTGTAAAGCTTGTCGATGATCTTCATCGACAAGCCGCGCATCGCAGTGGATACCGAATCGAACAGCCTGCATGCCTATCACGAACGGGTGTGTCTCATTCAGTTTTCCACCACGGAGCAGGACTATATCCTCGACCCGCTGGCGCTGGAGGATCTCAGCCTGCTTGGGCCCATCTTCGCCAACCCGCAGATCGAGAAGATTTTCCACGCCGCCGAATACGATCTCATCTGCCTGCGCCGCGATTATGGTTTCACCTTTTCGAATATTTTCGATACCATGCAGGCGGGGCGTATCCTGGGCCGCAAACAAGCCGGTCTGGATCGTTTGCTGGAAGACAAATTTGGTGTGAAGGTCAATAAGCGTTTCCAGAAAGCGGATTGGGCTGTGCGCCCGCTCTCACGCGACCTCCTGGTCTATGCCCGCCTCGACACGCATTATCTCATTCCCTTGAGCAACTTGCTGAAAGCTGACCTCGAAGAAAAAGGGCTCTGGCAGCTGGCCCTGGAAGATTTCCAGATCGCCTGCCATCCCAATGGACAAAAGCCAAAGGTCGATGCACCGGCCTGGATGCGCTTCAACACGCGCCGTGCAGCTGACTCCACGCGAATCTGACGATCCTCAACGAATTGCTGGCCTGCCGCGAGCAAATTGCATCCGGGCTCGATCGTCCTCCATTTAAAGTTCTCGATGATGACAGCCTGGTCGAGATTGCCAAGGCCAGGCCGTCCACCTTGGAAGAATTGGCGGAATCCGGGCTTACCTCCAAGCAAATGCAGTTTTGGGGGCAGCAGTTCCTTGCGGCGGTGGCACGCGGGATGAAGGAGCCGCTGGTGGAACGGATCCCGGCCCAACGTCCGGATAACGAATATCTGAAGAGGCTCGATAAATTGAAGGACTGGCGGAAGAAAGCCGCCGCAGAGATGGATGTCGAGTCCGATATCGTCCTTCCGCGCCCGTTCTTATTGGCGCTGGCGGAACGCGGCCCGCAGGAAATGGATTCCGTCCTGCAGTCTTCGCCGTGGCGATTGGAGCATTTTGGCTCGCAGATCTTGAAAGTGTTGGGAAGTTAGGATGCGGCTTAATTTTCACGGCGCGGCGCAGACGGTGACGGGCTCCCAGCATTTGCTCGAGATCAACGGCTCGAAGCTCTTGCTGGATTGCGGCTTATATCAGGGTCACCGCAAGGAAAGTTACGCCCGCAATCGCAATTTTTCGTATGACCCGCGCACCCTGGATGCGGTCATTCTTTCTCACGCACACATTGACCACTCCGGCAACCTTCCGAACCTGGTCAGGCAGGGCTTCACGGGGCCGATCTATGCCACCCGCGCAACGGCTGACCTGGCCGATATCATGCTGCGCGACTCAGGGCACATACAGGAATCGGATGCCGCGTTCATCAACAAGAAGTTGCGCGGCGGCGAGACGCCGGTGGAACCGATCTATACCATGGCCGATGCGGAACGGGTAGCCGGCCATTTTCATTCCGTGGAATACAAGCAGCGCTTCGAGCCCATCCCCGGCGTAACGGCGCAATTTTTCGATGCCGGCCATATCCTGGGTTCGGCCGGGGTTTTGCTTGAGATCAACGAGCAGGGCCGCAAGGTCCGGTTCTGGTTTTCAGGCGATATCGGCCGTTTCGATTTGCCTTTGTTGATTGACCCCGTGCTGCCCGAGCCCGTGGACTATTTATTGATGGAATGCACCTACGGCGACAAGCCGCACAACGATCCGCGCCTGGCCTTCGAAGAATTCCGGCAGGTGGTCACAAAAACGATCGCGCGCGGCGGCAAGGTCATTATCCCCGCCTTCGCAGTCGGCCGCACGCAGGAGCTTGTCTATTATCTCAATGAGATGGAAGTCAAAGGCGACCTTAAACCCATTCCTGTCTATGTCGACAGTCCTTTGGCGGTCAACACCACCGACGTGTTCCGTCGCCACCCGGAATGCTTTCGACGAAGAAACGCGCATCTTCGTTCAACAGAACAAACATCCGGCCCTGGAGTTCAAAAATCTGACTTATATCCGGTCGGTGGACGAATCCAAGGCGTTGAATGAGCGCAAGGAACCCATGATCATCATCTCGGCTTCCGGCATGGCGGAGACGGGTCGCATCCTGCATCATTTGAAGAATAACATCGAAAATCCCAGGAATACGATTCTCATTGTTTCATGGCAGGCGCCTGATACCCTTGGACGCCATCTTGCCGACCGCGACAAACGGGTAAAGATCTTTGGCGAGCCTTATGATGTGCGCGCCGAGATATCCACCATCGGTGGGCTTTCCGGGCATGCCGGGCAGGACCTGTTGGTCCGGTATGCAGCGGCGGTCAAGAGCAAGGTCAAAAAGGTCTTCCTTGTGCATGGCGAGCCGACCCCGGCCGGGATATTAATGGATAAACTCAAAGAGCAGTCGCTGCGCGAGGTATATTATCCGGCCATGCATTCCAGCGTGGATTTATAGTTCCGGCACGTGATACTTTTTTACTCCGTTACTCGGCGTCCCGCAGCTGCAACTCTGCGGGACGTTTTCCATTCGGCTATCTCTTTGTGATTCGGTAATGGATACCTATGCTATAATTTTGCCCGCAGACGTGTTAGTACTGGGGAGGTGCCAGAGTGGTTGAATGGGACAGTCTCGAAAACTGTTGTGGGCTCCGGTCCACCGAGGGTTCGAATCCCTCCCTCCCCGCTGACTAAAGAATGGCAGTTGCTCAAATCTGTTATCCACCGGAATTGATTTTTATCCACCCATAGCCCCATTGATGGTTTCCGTGCAAAAAACGTTCTTTGCCAAGCGTGCCAGGCGGAAAGCATGGAACGAGGGTTCGATGCGAAATTATCATGACAGCCTCTCAATATCGTTATATAGCCCTGCTGCGCGCCATTAACGTAGGTGGTCACTCAGTGACCCGTATGTCAGACCTGCGGACGATTTTTGAATCCCTGGGGCTCACAGAGGTTGTGACTTATATCCAAAGCGGGAACGTCCTGTTTGATTCAAAGGATGGCGACCTCGAACATCTGGCGCATCTCCTGGAAAAGAAGCTTCAGTCCGTGCTGGGATATCAGGTACCCGTCTTCCTTTAACCCGGCCCGAGTTGGAAGACGCTGCCGCTCACAATCCCTTCGACCCTGAACGCCGGGACAAGGAACAGCACTGTCATTTGATGTTCTTGTCCGGTGAACCCGATGCAGCTCACTCTGCGGCGCTTATGGCGCTGGAGGGCGACGAGTACAGTTGTTCCATTCACGGGAAGGTGCTGTATTACGCTTACTCCCGGGAGGCGGCAGGCCCGGGTCGGAGGACGATCAATTTTGAGAAGGTGCTTGGGGTTACAGGTACGGCGCGCACCTGGAAGGTCGTCAATAAATTGATCGAACTAAGCCGCTAAATCCGGTGATCCGTGAAAATGGTATAACGGCTTTTATTCGATGATTAATCTATAACTATGGAACATAACCACACTCATTCTCATTTGGGCAGTATTGCCGAGCAGACGATATCGCGTTTGGCGTTGTCGCTTGGCCTGACGGCCCTGTTTGTAATACTGGAAGCCGCTGCCGGCCTCTTTGCCAACAGCCTCGCGCTCCTGACCGATGCGGCGCACAACTTTACCGACGTGATCGCGCTGGGCCTGAGCTGGTACGCGGTCCGTTTGACGACCCGCCCTTCCAATTCGCAAAAGACCTATGGTTATCACCGCGCCGGCATTCTGGTGGCGTTGGCAAACTCCACCACGCTGGTGCTCATCTCCCTCGGGGTTTTCTATGAAGCCTTTCAACGTTTCAAAACCCCGGCTGAGATCAAATCAGGCGTTCTGGTTGTGGTCGGCCTCATTGCGGTGGTCGTCAACCTTGTGACGGCGCTGCTTGTGCGCCGGGGCAGCGAGCATGACCTCAATCTGCGTTCGGTCTTTCTTCATCTTATGGCTGACGTCGCCTCCACCATCGGTGCGGTGATCGCGGGCATTATTATTTATTTCACGCATGCCAATTGGCTCGATCCTTTCGTCAGTGTGCTGATCGGTTTCCTTATCCTTTACAATGCCTGGGGAATCCTGCGCGAAACGGTTGGGATCCTGCTTGAGTCCTCGCCGCGCGATGTGGATATGGAAGCCATGGTGAACGACATCAAGCAGGTCAGGGGGGTGCTGGGAGTTCATGACCTGCACGTTTGGAGCCTGGCTCAAAACCTGCGTACCATGTCCGCCCATATCCTCACCGATGATTTGCCCATCAGCGAAGGCGCGGATATACAGCGCCAGATCAATGAGATAGTATTTCATCGCTACCATATCGCCCATGCGACGCTGCAGCTTGAGTGCGTCGATTGCGATCCCGTTTCGTTATATTGTGAAATAAATGAGTCGAACCATCAGCACTCGGGGCCCATGCTGCCGGACAAATAGTGATCGTTCATCACGGGCCCTTTCGCTTCTTTCCCCTTTCTGCTTTCGAGCATTCCCAATTCGATGCTTTGCCATAATGAGATAAAAGGAGAGCCATATGCAGTGGATCACTCGCTCGCACGTCCATGTTGACCGCGTCGCCTGCCCGTGGTTGATCACCCGCTTCATTGACAACGAAGCGGAATTTTTATTTGTACCGGCCAGTCAGATAGAGAAGGTCGCTAAAGAGACCGGCGCCATCCCATTCGATGCGCCCGGAGTGGAATTGGGACATGGCTCGGATGGCCGCTGCTCCTTCGAATCCATCATCCTTAAATATGGTTTGAAAGAGCCCGGGCTTCTGCGGCTGGCGAAGATCGTCCATGCCGCAGATGTGTCGGAGGATATCGATAAAGACCCCATCGCACGCGGGCTGGAGGCGCTTGCCAGCGGGTACAGCCTTCGCTACCCCGAAGATGAGGAAAACCTTGCCCACCAGTTTGAGCTATACGATGCATTGTATGCCTGGTGCAGGCTTCAGACTGCAAAGAGCGAATGAACTCCGGCGGATCCGTCCGTACGGGCATGGGTCTCTCTGGGCATATTCCCTTCTTTTATCCTGCCACGGCGGGCAATCCCCAATCGCGCATTCCAAATTACCTGATTACCCTCTTACCTAATCCCTGATCACTTTCTCCCCAAGGACCCTTGAACCAACGCGACGCTGTAACCCTCTTTTCCACCCGGATCATCCGCCTTTTCTGCTACGGATTTCTTTCCGTTATCCTGGCGCTCTATCTCATTCAAGTGGGTCTCAATGAAAAGCAGATCGGCCTGCTGTTATCGCTGACACTGGCCGGGGATGCAGGAGTATCTCTCTGGCTCACCACCTCCGCAGACCGCTTTGGGCGCAAGCGCACGCTCATCACCGGCGCGCTGCTTATGCTGGGTGCAGGCGTTGTTTTTATCATTTCTCATAACATCGTTGTCCTCATGGCCGCCGCCATTATCGGCGTCATCAGCCCGAGCGGCAACGAGATCGGACCGTTCCTTTCGGTTGAGCAGGCCGCGCTTGACCCAGCTGCTTCCGAACGAAAAACGCACGCAGACCTTTGCCTGGTATAACCTGGTTGGGTCTTTCGCAACCGCCACCGGCGCGCTGATCGGGGGGCTGGTTGGCGCAATTTTTGCAGGGGCGCGGCTTCTCAGCGTTGGATGCCTATCGGGCCGTCCTCACCGGCTACGCTCTCGGCGGATTGATCATCGGGATCTTATTCCTATCGCTTTCGAGCGCTGTGGAAGTGAACTCCGCATTTCAAGCTGACTCCGCCCGGCGTGTGCTCGGCCTGCATCGCTCGCGCAATGTGGTGATCAAACTCAGCGCCCTCTTTTCCATGGATGCGTTTGCCGGCGGACTGATCGTGCAGTCCATGCTGGCCTACTGGTTCTATATCAAGTTTGGCGTCGATGCGGGCATTATCGGCTCGATATTCTTTGGAACCAACGTCCTGGCCGGCATTTCGGCCTTGCTGGCCGTGCGGTTGGCGAATAAGATCGGCCTCATCAACACCATGGTTTTAACGCATGTGCCCTCCAATATCCTGCTTATTCTGGTCCCGCTCATGCCTACGCTGCCGCTGGCGATCACCGTGCTGCTGTTGCGTTTCAGCATTTCACAGATGGATGTGCCGACCCGCCAATCGTATACCGTGGCAGTCGTGGCGCCCGACGAACGCTCCGCTGCCGCAGGTGTGACGAACATCGCGCGATCGGTTGGCGCGGCAGTTTCGCCTTCATTAACCGGAATCTTCTTATCTATCCCCTCACTGATCAGCCTTCCCTTCTTCCTGGCCGGCGGCCTGAAACTCGTCTATGATCTGCTCCTCTATCGAAGTTTCCGTTCCATTAAGCCTCCGGAAGAAGCCTGATTACTCCTCACTGAACACTGATTACTGAACATGACACCCTATGGCAGATTGGCTTGAAGTTTCTCTAACGGTCAATGGCGAGCTTGCAGAAGCCGTCGCCGACGTGCTTGCTCGCTTCGCACCCAATGGCGTAATGACCGAGCAGGGCGTCAAATTCGTCAATGATGAAGATGAAGGCACCGCAACGGGGCCGATCACCGTCCGCGCCTATTTGCCGGTGGATGAGCATCTGGAAGAGACCCGCCAGAAGCTCGAGGAGTCGCTGTATTATCTCGGCATGATCCAGCCCTTACCTGCCGCGGTATTCACTCCCATCGCCGACCAGAATTGGATGGAGGCCTGGAAGGAGCATTACAAACCCATCCTGATCGGCAAACGCCTGGTGATCGTGCCGGCCTGGCTGGATTCGCCCGAACCGGGCCGTGTTGCCATTAAGATCGACCCGGGCATGGCCTTTGGAACGGGGACGCACCCGACGACACAATTGTGTCTGGAATTGATTGAAGAAACGATATTCGACATTCGGGTATCGGACGATGAATCCCGAGTATCGAATAACGATTATCGAGTTATCGATGTCGGCTGCGGCTCCGGGATTCTGTCCATAGCCGCACTCAAACTCGGCGCAGCCTCCGCCTTGGGTGTGGATATTGACCCGGAGTCCGTAAAGAACTCCCGCGAGAATGCGGATATCAATGGTATCGGCGAGGAACTTTTATTAGGCGCCGGTTCGGTTAAAGAGATTCTGGAAGGCAAATTTGCTTTTCGTACCGCAAAGTTGGTCGTGGCGAATATCCTTGCCCCGGTGATCATACGTCTGTTTGATGCAGGCCTCGCGGACTTACTTGAGTCCGATGGTCAGATCATTTTAAGCGGTATCCTGCAAGAGCAGGCACAAGGGGTTGTGGAGGCCGCACAGGCAAAGGGTTTGGTTCTGAGAGAGAAACGTCAAATGGGGGATTGGGTCGCGCTGGGGCTGAGCAGGTAATTTAATCTGGACCCTGCCGGGTAGCTGTTCATCCTCTATCTAAAGTACTTGTAGATACCTCGGAGGTCTCGCTAATTTGTGCTATGATTCATTCAATATGGATCGCCGGCGTTTGGTCCTTTATCTGCTGCTGAATGTCTTCGTCTCCGCTTGCGTGACCTCGGCAATCCTGTACTGGTACGACCGTAACTATCGGGCCGTGACCCTGCCGCAAGTTACACTTCCGACCGTTTCAGCGAATGCGCGGTACAGCAGGGCCGGCTCCGACCCTCCAACCGGGGACCGTGCAGATCGTCAGTGTCATCGGCGCGGGGACGTTGAGCGCGGAGGCAGTGGTCATCCGGTATAACGGAGAGGGCGAACTCGACTTGACGGGCTGGCATCTCAAAGATGCGGAGAATGACGTCTACACGTTCCCGCCGTTCAAGTTGTTCAAGAACGGCGTAGTGCAGGTGCATACCGGCAACGGCACGAACTCCGCCATTGTCCTTTATTGGAGCCAGAATCAAGCCATGTGGAAGTCAGGGGAAGCCGTGTTGCTGACGGATCCGAAGGATGTTGTGCAGTACAGCTATCCTGTTCCATGAATCGAGAATTCGTCATAGTTCCCTCTCGTTGTTTGCCTTCAACCTTCAACCTTAAACTCTGACTATGTCTCAGGCACTCTATCGTAAATATCGCCCTAAAGGATGGGCCGAGGTCATTGGACAGGAACACATTGTCCAGACGCTCAAGAACGCCATCGCCGCAGATCGTGTGGGCCACGCATATCTCTTCGCAGGTCCGCGCGGCACAGGCAAGACCACCCTTGCCCGCCTCCTGGCGAAGGCAGTCAACTGCCTGGCGGAGGATCCCAAGGCGCGCCCTTGCAATCAATGCGATAACTGTAAAGCCGTCAACGAGAACCGCTTTATGGATTTGATCGAAATCGATGCAGCCTCCAACACCAGCGTGGACGATGTGCGCGACCTGCGCGACAAGATCAACTTCTCGCCTTCGCAGGGAAAATACAAGATCTACATTATCGATGAAGTCCACATGCTTTCCACGGCGGCCTTCAATGCGCTGCTCAAGACCCTCGAAGAACCGCCGCCGCATGCCATCTTCGTGCTCGCCACTACCGAGATCCACAAGATCCCGGCCACAGTGCTGTCCCGCTGTCAGCGCCACGAGTTCCGGCGCGTGCCTGTGGACGAGATGATCGGTCAGCTCAAGACGATTGCCAAAGCCGAAAAGATTCAAGCCGATGACGAAGCGCTCTCGGTCATTGCCCGGCAGGCGGGCGGCGGCCTGCGCGACGCCATTTCCCTGCTCGACCAATTGGCCTCGACCGGGACGAAGATCACGCTTCAACTCACACAGACCGTACTGGGCACTGCAACGAGTCAAACGGTGCTGGATATCATCGGCTTCCATCCAGGACCATCAGCCTGCTGCCGGGCTCGAAGCGATCCATAACGCTCTCGACTCGGGCGCCGATCCGCGCTCGCTGGCCCGGCAGATCGTGGACTATCTACGCGGCCTCATGCTTATCCAATTAGGCAACGGTGATCAGGTCGAAACGACCAAGGATATCAAAGATCGGATGTCTGCTCATGCCCGGGCTTTCTCTACCTCCGATGTCCTGCGTATGATTAAAGCCTTCAACAATGCGGCCGTGGAATCGCGCGGTGGATGGCAGCCCTCGCTTTCGTTGGAATTAGCTCTGGCCGAAGCGTTGGAGCTTCCATCGGAGAGTCTGGCTTCCAAACCAGATGCTTCCGGCGGTAACCGTCAGGGCTCAACCACGGGTGCTGCCAAACAGGGCAAAGGTTCTCTCTCCGCGAAAGCTGCCAAAACAGAAGCATCGGAAGAGGATGCGAAGTCTGCTGAAGTGGTGGGGTCGGGACCGGCTCCGGTCATTGACCTCACTGAAATTGCCAAAGCCTGGAAAGATATCCGCGCAGTGATCAAGCCCGCCCATCCCGCCGTGGAAGCTTTGCTTAATTCCTGCAAGCCCATGGATGTGCGCGGAGACGAGCTGATTTTAGGGTTCCAGTCCGATACGGTGCGTGCCTTGATGGACAAGCCGGAAAATTTGGAAGTAACCGGCAAGGCCATCACGGATGTGCTTGGAGTTACACTTACTATCAAGTGTGTGGTGACGAATGCCAAAGGCAAGCTGCCCCCGGATGTCTCACAGGACGGGATGGTGGCTGCTGCTCTTAACCACGGCGGAGAGATCGTGGATGTCCAGGATTAACGATTATCGAGTAACGAGGTGCGCTTATGGCTAAAGGATTCAATCGCGGACCGGGTGGCGGCCCGGGCGGCAGCGGCATGATGCAGCAGATCCAACGCATGCAGCAGCAGTTGGCCGAAACGCAGGCCAAACTGGCCGAGGAGACAGTCGCCGCAACAGTGGGCGGTGGCGCGATCAAGGTCGTTATGACGGGCGATCAGAAGTGCAAGTCGGTGGAGATTTCCGCCGACCTGTTGAAAGATGCCGATGCCGAGATGTTACAGGATTTGGTTCTCTCTGCCGTGAATATGGCCCTCGATCAGTCGCGTGAACTGGCCTCACAGCGGTTGGGCCCCTCGCCGGCAGCCTTCCCTTTTAACGGTGTCCGACATGTTCATTTTTCACAGCCTGCGCTGCAGCCGAATTTCGAATAACTATATCGAATACCGATTATCGATCATGATCCTTCCCGAACCCATTCAAAAACTCATTAACGCCTTCGAACGCCTGCCGGGCATTGGGCCGAAGTCAGCCTCCAGGCTGGCGTTTTATTTGTTGCGTGCGCCTGAAGAAATCCCGCAGGATCTGTCAGAAGCGCTGGACGGTTTGAAAAATAAATTCTGCATTTTGTGAAGAGTGCTTCAACATCACCGAGGCGGGCCGGACGCGCTGTGAGATATGCGAGAATCCAAAACGGGCGGCCGCGTTGATCTGTGTCGTGGAAGAAGCCCTGGATGTTTTAGCCCTGGAGCGCACTGGGGCATACAATGGCCGCTATCATGTCCTGCATGGGGTCTTGTCTCCGATCGAGGGCGTCGGGCCCGACGATATCAAGATCAAGCCTCTGATCGAGCGTGTGGCGAAGGGTGAAGTTCGTGAAGTGATCCTGGCGACCAATCCCAGCATGGAAGGCGATGCCACGGCTTTATATTTGCAGCAGCAGTTACGGCCTTATGGAATACAAGTGACTCGTTTAGCGCGCGGGCCTCCCGATGGGCGGAGATCTGGAATATGCCGATCAAAACACCCTGCTGAGGGCCTTATCCGGCAGGCAGGCCATGGAATAGGGGAATAAAGCGTTCTCTGCTATTTTTCGGCATTTTTCCTCTCCGGCTTTCGCCAGGGAGGGGGTATAATGCAAAGCCTGCGTGGCGGTTTCGCCATGCGTGTCCACATCAGCGCAAACGGATCGCGATATTTTAAGGTAATTGGCCCAAATAACCATTGACAAAGCTATTGAAAAGCGTATAATCATCATTCGCCAGTGAATTTCAAAACGATCTCGTCCCCCCGACAGATCATTGAAAACTTAGTAAAGCGTCTCCAGTCAGAGACACAAGCCGATTGAGGTTTTGCAGTCTGACAAGCCGATGCAGAAAGTGGCATCGGTATTTTCGTCTGTTTAGAAGGACTTGACAGGCGGAGAGGCGGCGGATCAACATCCGCCGGCTTTTGGACGGCACCTTAACAACTGAAAAGTGATAGGAAGCAACACAACCTTGTCAATCCAGTAATATTTCCGTAAAACTTTTACACTCGCAAGAGTGTGATTTTTGGCGGAGAGTTTGATCCTGGCTCAGGATGAACGCTGGCGGCGTGCCTAATACATGCAAGTCGAACGAGGTGCCTTTGTAGCAATACGAGGGTATCCTAGTGGCGAACGGGTGAGTAACGCGTTGGTGACCTACCCCGAAGTGTGGGATAACAGTTCGAAAGGACTGCTAATACCGCATGTGGTCATCGGATTTAGAAACCGATGTCTAAAGCAGCAATGCGCTTTGGGAGGGACCTGCGTCCCATCAGCTAGTTGGTAGGGTAACGGCCTACCAAGGCGACGACGGGTAGGGGACCTGAGAGGGTGACCCCCCACAATGGAACTGAAACACGGTCCATACACCTACGGGTGGCAGCAGTAGGGAATATTGCACAATGGGCGAAAGCCTGATGCAGCAACGCCGCGTGCACGATGAAGGCCTTCGGGTCGTAAAGTGCTTTTCTGAGAGATGAGATAGGACAGTATCTCAGGAATAAGTCTCGGCTAACTACGTGCCAGCAGCCGCGGTAAAACGTAGGAGGCGAGCGTTATCCGGATTCACTGGGCGTAAAGCGTGTGCAGGTGGTTCGGTAAGTTGGGTGTGAAATCTCCTGGCTTAACTAGGAGAGGTCGTTCAATACTACCAGACTTGAGAGCAGTAGAGGAAGATGGAATTCCCGGTGTAGTGGTGAAATGCGTAGATATCGGGAGGAACACCAGTGGCGAAGGCGATCTTCTGGACTGTTTCTGACGCTCATACACGAAAGCTAGGGTAGTAAACGGGATTAGAGACCCCGGTAATCCTAGCCGTAAACGATGTGAACTTGGCGTCGGTGGCTTAAACACTATCGGTGCCGAAGCAAACGCGATAAGTTCACCGCCTGGGGACTACGATCGCAAGATTAAAACTCAAAGGAATTGACGGGGGCCCGCACAAGCAGCGGAGCGTGTGGTTTAATTCGATGCTACACGAAGAACCTTACCTGGGCTTGACATGCAAGTGGTAGAGATCTGAAAGGTGACCGACCCGCAAGGGAGCTTGCACAGGTGTTGCATGGCTGTCGTCAGCTCGTGTCGTGAGATGTTCGGTTAAGTCCGCTAACGAGCGCAACCCTCGCTGTATGTTACATGTGTCATACGGGACCGCCGGTATTAAGCCGGAGGAAGGTGGGGATGACGTCAAGTCAGCATGGCCTTTATGTCCAGGGCTACACACACGCTACAATGGGCAGTACAATGGGTCGCTAAGCCGCGAGGTAGAGCCAATCCCCAAAGCTGTCCTCAGTTCAGATCGCAGGCTGCAACTCGCCTGCGTGAAGTCGGAGTTGCTAGTAAACGCGCGTCAGCTATAGTGCGTTGAATACGTTCTCGGGCCTTGTACACACCGCCCGTCACGTCATGGGAGCTGGTAACACCTGAAGCCGGTAGTCTAACCGCAAGGAGGACGCCGTCGAAGGTGGTGCTGGTGACTAGGACGAAGTCGTAACAAGGTAGGAGTACCGGAAGGTGCGCCTGGATCACCTCCTTTCTAGAGTTTCCGAGCAGGATCCCACGACAGATCCTTGCTCCAAGTCCGCCCTTCGCGGTGAAGGGCAATGGTTTGAAAGTTTGCAAGCTTCCTATCACTTCTCAGTTGTTGAGGTGTAATGACCCTGGGCTTGTAGCTCAGCTGGTTAGAGCACAGTCCTGATAAGACTGGGGTCACAGGTTCGAATCCTGTCAAGCCCACTAACCCTCAGCAAGTCCTGGGGATGTAGCTCAGCGGGAGAGCAGCGCCTTTGCAAGGCGAAGGTCGCGGGTTCAAATCCCGCCATCTCCACTGGGTCCTTTGCACGAGTTTGTTCTGGCAGGGCCTGAACCTGCCACCTAGGAGCGAGACAAGAAATTGTTAAACGGCACGCAGACATAAATTAGAAAAATGCACCGCTCTGTTTGTTGGGTTCTGATCGCGGCCCGGCGGTGTGTGCCGGGTCGTTTTGTCTCTGCTGTCGAACAACACTCCTTAAAAATTGAGGTTGAATTGTGACCCATGCCCTTGATCGACATTCAATGGCAGCGGTCACCGGTCAACGGTGAGTATGCACCTTAATAACTGAATAGCATTTGATGTAGGCCGAAGTAATTTTTTCGAAAAGTATCAATTTCTCCGCATCACGTGGAGAAGCTACTAAGAGCTTACGGTGAATGCCTTGGCGCCAAGTGCCGATGAAGGACGTGGGACACTGCGATAAGCCTCGGGAAGCCGTGTACAGGCGTTGATCCGAGGATTTCCGAATGGGGAAACCCACTGTAGCGAACCTACAGTATCCTCTTACTGAACACATAGGTTTGAGGAAGGGCACCCAGGGAACTGAAACATCTAAGTACCTGGAGGAAAAGAGATCATTTCCCTAGTAGTGGCGAGCGAACGGGAATTAGCTCAAACCAGCTCTGCTTGCAGAGTTGGGGTTGTAGGGTCTGGCACATGGGAGTTACAAAACGATCAGTTAGCGGAAAGGTATGGGAAAGCCTGCCATAGAGGGTGATAGCCCCGTATGCGAAAACTGATTGCCTCCCGCTGGATACCTGAGTACTGCCGGGCACGCTAATCCGGTAGGAATCTGGGGAGTCCACTCTCCAAAGCTAAATACACTTGGCGACCGATAGTGAACAAGTACCGTGAGGGAAAGGTGAAAAGTCCCCCTGTTAGGGGAGTGAAATAGAACCTGAAACCGTAAGCTTACAAGCAGTTGGAGGGCTAACAGCGGGTCGGTGTCCCTGCGTAAGCAGGTGACGCGCCGCTATGCCTGACAGCGTGCCTCTTGGAGAATGAGCCTGCGAGTTAATCTCAGTGGCAAGGTTAAGGGAGTGACACCCGAAGCCGTAGCGAAAGCGAGTCTTAATAGGGCGTATAGTCGCTGGGATTAGGCCCGAAACCGGGTGAGCTACCCATGGCCAGGGTGAAGCGAGTCTAACCACTCGTGGAGGCCCGAACTTACTAATGTTGCAAAATTAGAAGATGAGCTGTGGGTAGAGGTGATATGCCAAACGAACTCGGAGATAGCTGGTTCTCCCCGAAATAGCTTTAGGGCTAGCGTCATATGTTTAGTACTGGAGGTACAGCACTGAATGGGCTAAGGGGCTTACAGCTTACTGAACCCAATCAAACTCGGAATGCCAGTACTCTAGAATATGGCAGTCGGACTCCGGGAGATGAGTTTCGGGGTCGAAAGGGAAACAGCCCAGATCATCGGCTAAGGTCCTTAAATCTATGCTAAGTGGGAAACGAGGTGAGGTTACTGGAACAACCAGGAGGTTGGCTTAGAAGCAGCCACCCTTTAAAAAGTGCGTAACAGCTTACTGGTCTAGTGACCTTGCGCGGAAAACTTAACGGGGCTAAGCATAGTACCGAAGCCATGGGATTTGTCCGCCTTCGGGCGGTCAAATCGGTAGGGGAGCGTTCCGTCAGCGGTGAAGGTCGATCGATAAGGGCGACTGGAGCGGACGGAAGTGAGAATGCAGGCATGAGTAGCGTACAAACACGTGAGAACCGTGTTCGCCGTATATCTAAGGTTTCCGACGCCAGGTCATTCCGCGTCGGGTTAGTCGGGTCCTTAGCCGAGGCCGAGAGGCGTAGGTGATGGACATCCGGTCAACATTCCGGAACCGCTTAAGTGTGCGATGGGAGGACGCAACGAGATAGGCCAGCCTGTTATTGGATTCAGGTGCGATCTATCAAGACGTTGAGACTGGTAGGTAAATCCGCCGGTTGAGTTGAGATAAGAGCGAGCCGTAAGGCATAAGTGGCTGAGTTTTGTTGCCGAGAAAAGTCTCTAAGCATAACATTTAAGCGCCCGTACCGCAAACCGACACTGGTAGATGGGTAGAGTATACCAAGGCGAACGGGAGAACCTTCGTTAAGGAATTAGGCAACATGACCCCGTAACTTCGGGAGAAGGGGTGCCCTCTGAGGTGCAAGCTTTGGAGGGCCGCAGTGAAATGGCTCTGGCGACTGATTAACAAAATCACAGGTCTCTGCTAAGCCGTAAGGCGATGTATAGGGGCTGACGCGTGCCCAGTGCCGGAAGGTTAAAGGGAGAGGTTAGCCGCAAGGCGAAGCTTTGAACTGAAGCCCCGGTGAACGGCGGCCGTAACTATAACGGTCCTAAGGTAGCGAAATTCCTTGTCGGGTAAGTTCCGACCCGCACGAACCGCGTAACGATCAGAGCACTGTCTCGACGAAGGACCCGGTGAAATTGAAATGGCTGTGAAGATGCGGCCTACCCGCAGCAGGACAAAAAGACCCCGTGGAGCTTTACTACAATTTGGCATTGCGTTTGGGTGTAATCTGTGTAGAATAGGTGGGAGGCTTTGAAGCTGGGGCGCTAGCCTCGGTGGAGCCATCAGTGAAATACCACCCTGATTATATTTAGACTCTAACCCTGTTCCGTAATCCGGGCAGGGGACCGTGCCAGACGGGTAGTTTGACTGGGGCGGTCGCCTCCTAAAAGGTAACGGAGGCGCCCAAAGGTTCCCTCAGGTGGAATGGAAACCCACCATAGAGTGTAAAGGCATAAGGGAGCTTGACTGCAAGACCAACGCGTCGAGCAGATACGAAAGTAGGGCTTAGTGATCCCACGATACCGCGTGGAAGGGTCGTGGCTTACCGGATAAAAGCTACCCCGGGGATAACAGGCTGGTGAAGTCCAAGAGTTCACATCGACGACTTCGCTCGGCACCTCGATGTCGGCTCATCGCATCCTGGGGCTGGACAAGGTCCCAAGGGTCGGGCTGTTCGCCCGTTAAAGCGGTACGCGAGCTGGGTTCAGACCGTCGTGAGACAGGTCGGTCTCTATCCGCTGTGGGCGTAAGGGATTTGAAGGGAGCTGCTCCTAGTACGAGAGGACCGGAGTGGACAGACCTCTAGTGTGTCAGTTGTCCCGCCAGGGGCATTGCTGAGTAGCCATGTCTGGCAGAGATAACCGCTGAAAGCATCTAAGTGGGAAACTCGCCCTAAGATTAGATCCCTGTAGTCCCAATTAAGGGAGTAAGACCGCAGGTAGACCACCTGCTATATAGGCAGTAAGTGTAAGCGCAGCAATGTGTTAAGCTAAACTGTACTAATGGTCGAGGGCTTAATCCCGTGGTGCGGAGAACTTGATACTTTTCCTGTACTTCTACATCATTCATCATGCTATTCAGACTAACGTCGTGAAAACGTCCCTTGGTGATTTGTGCGGCAGTGGGTACACCCGGTCCCATCCCGAACCCGGTAGTTAAGCACTGCCAGCGCCGATGGTACTTGGAGGGCGACCTCCCGGGAGAGTAGGTCATTGCCAAGGGGCTTTTCTTTTAACATTACCCACCGAAAGGTGGGTTTGTTTTATTAAGCTATTCTTGGGCGGAATTAGAATTTCCGAAGGAGGTATACTAGGTTTATACAATCATGAACTTTTCCGTTCCACTCAACATGCAGGGACCTGGCTGTTCCTAAAAAATAGACGAATACGTCACTGTTATTGACATAGCGCTCGATCGGGGAATATCTTTTTTGATCCAGGTGGATCAAAGATGGAGGGATTTCAAATGAAAAAAATGGGACACATCAACATTCGAGCTGTGGCCTGCATAATATTTTTGCTGCTCCTCTCGGCATGCAGCCAAGCCGCACCAGCTACTCCAACCGCGAACTCTAGTACCGCCAACTTCGACCGCTACTGCTACTGAAACGTCCACTCCTCCTCCGACTATTACACCTTCAGCAACTCCAGAGCCCACCTTATCCGCGGATACAACTTCGCTTATTCAGGACATGGGGGGTGATATAAGTTGGGCATTCTTCTTGCCCGTTAAGGAGCGGAGAGCAGCGCCAGGCAAAGAAGCTGTACAGTTTGCCGCGCAATTACATATCTCGTTGTCCGCCGATGAACTTAATGTGTCTGAGTATCCGGACCAGGAAAAACTAATCGAAAGAGTGAAAAATGATGTAGGCAAGCTTTATGGCAAGCGCGGGCAGGCATTATTCGCTGTAGGATACTATGGTGAATCAGCCGAACTTCAACTAAATCTCGCGCATTCACTGGAATATAAAGACGTCGCACGGATGAAAGATGAGATTGTGTTGTCTGCCGATTTTTTCGACAAGGTTGTAGAGGCTGCCGGGTTGCTTTCGATAGATAACAAAATCATCTCCGCTAGTGAAGCGACGGCAAATACCATTCGGGAACTATCGAAAGTCGATGTTCCCCAAAAAGATGCGATCTATGCAGCCTTTGGCGAAGTCGTTGAGTGGAATATTGCGATAAATAACGCCCTGAAACCTATTGCCAACTGATTCACTCGCGGTGATATGCCGTGCTCGTGCCCAAGACAGTATGCGCCAGACCGGTGGGACTCCTGAAGTTATTCAAGGCCCGCCAGAGGGTGACGCCAGTGGTCGAACCGCGCCTATACAGCGAAACATAATGTCAGGATGGACAGACGGAAAAATATGGAACAACACCATAGAGATGCAATTGCCAAATTTGTAGACTTATATGCCGTCCAGGAAAGCGTGCTTGCGATCCTTGTGGTGGGTTCGATAGCACACGGTTTTGAAAAACCCAATTCGGACATAGATATTATTCTTGTGGTAGATGATGCTGAATACGAGTCACGAGTGCGTGATGGAAAGTTGGCTTTTAGTCGTTGGGATCTTTGCACCTACGAAGGGGGATACGTTGACTGTAAAGTGACTAATCTATCATTTCTCCAGTCTGGTTTTAAAACAGGGGAGTGATGCAGCTCGCTTTGCGTTCGAAGGAGCTCAAGTCGTATTTTCAAAGATCCCCGATCTTGAAGCAACCCTTGAAAACATTGCTAAATTTCCCATTGAAGAACAAGGATCTCGACGCCATCGTTTTATCAGCCAGGTATTGGCCTGGAAGTGGTTTTATAGCCAGGGACTGGAGAAAGACAATCACTATTTGATGTCTCTGGCCGCCCAAAAGCTTATTCTTTTTGGATGCAGGATCATTTTGAACGAGAATGAAATGTTATACCCGTTTCACAAATGGCTTATTGCCAGGACCAGGGAAGCAAAAAAGAAACCGGAAGGATTTGATGCGATCATAGAGAAGTTGGCTTCCCAACCGGATTACGAAGCTGCCAGGGAACTCGCAGAATTGCTGTTGGGATTTTTGGGATTGGAAGAGAAGAAGGTTGATTGGCCCAATCAATTTATGGCCGATAGTGAACTCAACTGGCTGTATAAGCAAACCCCGGTTGATGATCTCTAAAGGTGAAAACCGGCGTTAGGTCCCCAAGGCGAGCGGTTGTTGAAGGTCATTGCCAGGGAGCTTTTTATGACCCACCTGAAATGGTGGGTTTGTTGTTTTAAGATGTTTGGCACTGGATTCTGGGTATCAAGGTTATGTATACTGGATTAGTCCGGCACTCCATTTCAAAGATCGTCATAAGGCGAGTTGAAGTTCTTACGACCGCTTCGCTCCATACCAGGAGGGGCCGCCAATACTTGTTCGGCAGAGGAGAAGAGAGGGAAGCGCCATGGATAAGTTAGGGAGAACCACAGTAGCTGGAGTACCGCAGGGTTTCAAAGAGTTGGGCTTCGCCACCGACGGCGTAACGCTTAATTATGTTGTGGGTCCTGATAACGGACTACCCCTGCTCTTGATCCCTGGCCAGATGGAGTCCTGGCAGGGGTATAAATGTGTTCTTCCGGAGCTTTCAAAAAGATTTCACATTTTTGTCCCTGATCTTCGAGGACACGGAAAATCAACTCGAACTCCGGGTCAATATTCGTACAATATTTGCGGCAACGACCTTAAGTGTTTCATTCAGGAAGTCATCCGGCAGCCTGCGCTTGTAGCTGGTCTCTCCTCCGGTGGTGTCTTGGCTATATGGCTTGCCGCTTATGCGCCCGAAGATGTTTTGGCGATCATCAGCGAGGATCCCCCCATTTTCTCGTCTATCTGGCCTCGGATACAAGACGAGAAATTCATGACCCGGAATTTCAAATTGGCTGTGGATACCCTGGGGAAGACGGGAAAACGGGACGTTGAACGGTACCTTTCAGAGGTGGGGATTCCCGTCGAGGGGAAACCGGAGCTTCTAAAGATTCCCACCTTCATCATAAAGATCATATTCTTCCTGGACCGGATAAATCGGGCTCTGCGTCCTAATAGTCCCTACGATACTCCGTTTCTCCCATACAATATGAGAGTTGGCAATAAGTTCTTGTCCGAATATGATACGGACTTCTCTCGTGCCACAATAGATGGGGACTTGAGCAAGGGTTTCTCTCCCGAAGAAGCGTTGAAACGGATCAAATGCCCCATGCTTCTTCTGCGGGCGGATGCGTACAGGCATGAAACCTGGGGACTGATAGGCGCCATGGACGACCAGGATCTGGAGCGTATTGTCTCGCTCGTTGATGATCTACAGTACGTTCAGATATCCGGCGGACATGAAATTCACCTTGTGCAGCCCCGGAGATACATCGATGAAATAATAAAATTTGTTGATCATCTCAAGCAGGCGAACAAATTACCCTGAAGGCAGTTGGAGCAAAAACGCACAGCGCCTGAACAAACCGTTAAGAGGCCAAAATATGGAAGTCTGCTTCCGAAGGGGGCGGTTGTTTCAGTTTATTGCCGAGGGGCTTTTCTTTTAACATTCTACTGAACCCCTGTTCAGTCTTCATCGAATTGTGTATATAATCTACTAAGTTGGTTCGGTTGAGGGACTTTAGTCTCTCGTTACTACATTCGAGGAGTGTGAAGCGCTTATTTGATCGCAAGGTCATTTTGCCCGTTTCTTTTGAACACGTCCCTCAGCCGTCCGCGTATGGCTGAGTTTTTTTATTTTCGGCCCACTCTACCTTGGAAGGAGGTGAATCAAACATGGCTTTAGTTGTATTGCGCGGCGGTGAGTTCGCAGGATTCCCTGCTCAAGCGCTTTCGCAAGAAGGTCGTCAAGAGCGGCGTCCTGAGCACGGTGCGCCGCAAGCGCTGGTTCGTCTCCAAGAGTGAGCAGCGTCGTATGGAAAAGAAGAAGGCAATTCGTCGCATCAAGCGGCGCACCTTCACCCGGGAGATCGAGTAAGAATCTGTCTGTAAATCGAGGAAACCGCTATTTTGGGGGTGCACAGCGAAGCTGTGCACCCCCAAAATGACGACCCCTCCCGAAGTCTACGGACTATTATCTGGAGGCACGTATGGCTAAAGAGGAAGATAAAATTCGAGCAGATGGGGTCGTGATCGAAGCCTTGCCCGGGACCCAGTTCCGTGTAAAGCTCGATAACGGCCACGTCGTGCTGGCTTACCTCTCCGGTAAGATGCGCAAGTATTACATCCGCATTTTGCTCGGGGATCATGTTGCGGTGGAAATGTCGCCCTACGATCTGACGCGCGGCCGCATCACCTTCCGGCAGCGCAAGAATGCTCCTGTTGCGCCGGTTGAACAAACCAGTTAGCCATTCATCCACTTTTTTGAGTTCATAAAAGAGACACCCAATCGGGTGTCTCTTTTGATTTCGATTGTTTGGCTCGGCCGAGCTTAGCCCCGGCCAGAGCCAAACACTGGAGGATCATGCCATGTCTGCAAAGTTTGCCGTAATCGCCCTGTGGGCCGAAGATGTACCCGCCTGTGCGCATTTCTACCGTGATGTCCTGGGGCTTGAGCTCTTGCCCCATCACGGCGAGCAGGCCGCACTTCGATGTGAACGGTGTCTATCTGACCATCCTGAAAGGCAAGCCAACTCCGGCGCAGAATGCCGAGCCTGGCCCGCTTCCCTTTGTTTGCGCTCTCAGTGGACAACCTGGATGCGATGGTCAGCCGGCTTGTAGAGCTTCGGATCGAAATGCCCTGGGGCATCGAGAGCAATCCGGCCTCACGCTGGGTCATGTTCCACGACCCGGCCGGGAACCTGATCGAGCTGGTGCAGTTCGGCTTAGGATTTGCACCCGCACAGGTCTTGACTTAGAGTGCGCTCTAAGCCTTATACTACGGCCATGGAAACACTTACCGTCCAGGAAGCATCAGAATTCACGGGCCTGAGTGCTCATACGCTGCGCTACTATGAACGTATTGGGCTGATTGAGCCGGTCGCCCGCAATGCCGGCGGACATCGCCGGTACGTGCAAACGGATCTCGAACACCTCAAGTTCCTCCACTGCCTGCGGGATAGCGGCATGTCCATCCAGGGCATGCAAGAGTATGCGACTCTCGCTTCACAGGGTCATGTCACATTGGATGCCAGGCTCGAGTTGCTCGAATCGCACAAGCGCGACGTGCAGGTCCGAATTCGCGAGCTCGAAGACAAACTGGCGATCATCGATGCCAAGATCAAGCGCTTTCGCCAGGTAAACTGAGCGCGATCTGTGAGTTCTGATAGCTTCACCAACTGAGAGCAAGGAGAAAACTAAATATGAGATTACTGGTAACAGGCGCCACAGGACACGTTGGCAGCCGTTTGGTTCCGCGCCTGCTGGCCCGGGGCGACCGAGTGCGCGTCCTGGTGCGCAGCGAAGAGCAGGCGCAGTCATTTCAGGAAAGCGGCGCCGAGGCAGTCATCGGCGATTTACTTCAGCCGGATACGTTGACGAGCACGGTCGCCGATCTGGATGCCGTTATACATCTGGCTGCCTTCTTCCGGGGCGCGACCGAGGCGGAAGCCAACCCAATCAACCATGAGGGCGCACTGGCGCTGGCACGTTTAGCCCTGCAGGCCGGCGTTTCAAAGTTTATCTATATCAGCACCAATCAGGTCTACGGTCCCGGCCGCGGACGGCCAGCTCGAGAGAATGACGAACCGCGGCCTGCGTCAGATCGCTTTTATCCGGTCGGCAAGCTTGCCGCCGAGCGCGCGCTTGCTCTGCTCTTTGTAGATCAGGGCGCGGCCTTGTGCATTTTGCGGCTCCCCTTTGTCTATGGGGAGGGTGACCCGCATCTGGGCGAGGCAGTTAACCTTCTGCGCGCATGGCCCTCGGCAAAACGCCTTCACATGGCTCATCACGTGGATGTTGCCCAGGGGATCATGCTAAGCATCGATAAGCCACAGGCCGGCGGGCAAATCTACAATGTAGCGGATGACACCCCTATACCCATCTCAGAGATCCGGCGTTTGGGTGGTTTGACCGAGCCGGACATCTCTGCGGATGTCCCGATAGATGACCCTTGGGAGGGGATTGTGGATACAACAAAGATCAAGAACGAGCTTGGATTTCGTCCCCTCTACCCATCCCTCCATGAAGCAGAAAGGATGAGAGTGCTCTAAAGGAGATCACTATGCAATTGATTACAGGTGGCTTTGGCTTTGTCGGTTCGAACACCGTAAAAGCACTTCTGGACCTGGGTGCTGCTTGTGTGCTCACGGAGCACAAAAAAGGCCGTGTGCCCGAACTCCTGGAAGACCAGGTCGGGAAGGGGATATTCATCGAACCGGCCGATATCATGGATATCGGCGCACTACGTGCCGTCGGCAAAATACATAAGATTACCGGGATCATCCATCTCGTCACGGGTGGCGTGCCCGTGGGCCGAGCCAACGCGCTTGAGCTGGCCGAGGATATCCATACCACAGTGACCGCCGTTGCCAACGTGATCCAGGTCGCGCAGGAGTGGGGAGTGCAGCGCGTTACTCTGGCAAGCGCGCCCGTTGTGTATAACGGCATAGCAGAGCTGCCCTGGTGCGAAGACCAACCGCTTCCCATGACTGCAGCCTTTCCAATGGAAGCAGCCAAGAAATGCGGCGAAATCCTTTCAAGTTATCTGGGTCTGCTGACACATGTCGAGTGTGTGGAAGTCCGGCTGGCCGGCATGTATGGTCCCGGCTATGATCCAGCCAGAAGCTCGCTCGTAGGGCGGCTGGTCCATGCCGCTTTGAAAGGGGGTAAGCCTGATATCGACAGCCTGCGTTTTGGATCTGTGTATGCATCTGACGGTGGCGATCAATGTTATATCAAGGATGCCGCCCGAGGAATTGCCCTCCTGCAGACTGCCGACAAGCTCACCCACCGGCTCTATAACGTCTCCAGTGGGCGGCCGACAGCCAATCATGATATCGTGGACGCGATCAGGAAAGTGATCCCCGGATTTGAGGCTGAACTCCCAGCCGGCCATATGCCGGGCCTGCCGGAAGCCCTCTGGTATTTTGATATCAGCAGGCTTCGTCAAGATACCGGATTTGTGCCGCAGTACAGCCTGGAGGCGGGGATTGCCGATTATGTTAGCTGGCTGCGAGCTGGACATGCCAAGTGATTTACCCTTGTGCCTATCAACGCCCACCATATAGTTAAAAAAAGTGACCAGGCATTGATCCTTGCCTGGTCACCGACTACTGTCTACTGGTAACTGATTAATTCTTGCTGTTCCCGTCGCCGTCTTTGTTGCTATCACAGTATATAGCCGCCATCTGCTGGTAGAGGTTCCAGCGTGGCTTCGCATCCTGCTGGGCTTTCTGCAACAGTTTTTCGGCGCGCCCTTCATCCATCTTCACGAGCATCTTATAGCGGGTTTCGTTATAGGCGTACTGTGAGATCGGGATGCTCGGCTCTTTGTTCTCGACCAGCAGGGGATTTTCGTTCTGCGTTGCCAGGCGGGGATCGTAGCGATACACAGGCCAGGCGCCTGACTGAACGGCGAGCTTTTGCTGTTCCAGGCTGATCTCATTATCGAGGCCTTGCCCGGGACCCGGTTCCGTGTAAAGCTCGATAACGACCACGTCGTGCTGGCTTACCTCTCCGGCAAGATGCGCAAGTACTACATCCGCATTTTGCTCGGGGATCATGTTGCGGTGGAAATGTCGCCCTATGATTTGACGCGCGGCCGCATCACCTTCCGGCAGCGCAAGAATGCTCCTGTTGCGCCTGTTGAACAAACCGGTTAGCCATTCATCCACTTCTTTTGAGCTCATAAAAGAGACACCCAATCGGGTGTCTCTTTTGATTTTTGATTGTTCAGCTCTACCCGGGGCTTAGCCCCGGGTAGAGCTGAACAATGGAGGATAATGCCGTGTCTGCAAAATTTACTGTACTCGCACTGCGGGCCGAAGATGTACCTGCGTGTGCACATTTCTGCCGCGAAGTTTTAGAGCTCAGCCTGCTGCCCCATCACGGCCAGCGGCCGCACTTCGATGTGAACGGTGTCTATCTGACCATCCTGAAAGGCAGGCCAACTCCGGCGTAGGGTGCCGAGCCCGCCCGCTTCCCCTTGTTTGCGCTCTCGGTGGATAACCTGGATGCCATGGTCAGCCGGCCTGTAGAGCTTCGGATCGAAATGCCCTGGGGCATCGAAAGCAACCCGGCCTCACGCTGGGTCATGTTCCACGACCCGGCCGGCAACCTGATCGAGCTGGTGCAGTTCGGCCGGTAACCCTGGAGAATAGAAATGAAAAAACCGCCGGGCATTTGCACCCGGCGGCTTATTATTATTTTGTTTATGGCAGATCTTGGAATGAACTCAGCACTTTCATATAATTCGCCCGTTCGAAGGCGGCCGGCTCTGCCACGGATTTCTGACTCATGCTGCCCTGCATCTGTTTGATCGAGCTGTATTCATGCTCTTCCATCCAGGTTTCCAGGTCATGCAGGATCTCCGGGATTCGCCCGATCCCATTTTGCAGCAGTTCTGAGGCCATCATGGCGACTTTTGCTCCCGCCATCATTGCTTTCAAAACGCTCTGGTAAGTGTGCACACCGCTGGTCAGCGCGAAATCCGTATTGACCTGGCTCGACAGAATGGAGATCCAGCGCAGAGGCAGGCGAAGGTCGGTGGAGATGCTGAGATCGAGTGTATGTGCGATCTCCAGTTCTTCGATGTCGAAGTCGGGCTGGTAGAACCGGTTAAAGAGCACCAGTCCATCAACACCTGTTTCGGCGAGTCGTTTCACAAAATGAGGCAGGGCTGTGTAGGAGGGGCTTAACTTCACGGCCAGCGGGATCTTGATCGAAGACTTTACCTCGGCGACCAGGTCGACCTGCGCATCTTCCAACTCCTGCGCGGTCAGAGTGGGATCGGTCGAAATATAGTAAAGGTTCAATTCGAGGGCATCCGCCCCGGCGTCCTGAATATGACGGGCGTAACGCACCCATCCGCCTTTGGAGACCCCGTTCAGGCTTCCGATGACGGGGATTTTGACCGCCTTCTTGAGCTTCTGGATATTTTCCAGGTATTTGTCCGGCAGCAAACTATATTGCCCGCTATCCGGTAGATAGCTCACCGCCTCGGAGGAGGAGTTTGTGTTCCGCGAGAGGAAGTGATCGAGTTCAAGGCTTTCGTGTGATGATCTGCTCCTCGAACAGCGAATACATCACGACCGCCGCGATGCCGGCCTCTTCCATGCGCTTGACCTGTTCAACTTTTTTCGATGAGCGGTGAGGCAGAAGCGACGAGCGGGTTCTTTAGTTTCAAACCAAGGTAGGTTGTTGAGAGATCGATCATGATCATATCCCTTTCTGGGGATTTACGTTATTAAATCAGTGACCAGGCTATGGTTCTCGGCTCCTGGTCACTGATTCTTGATCTCTGATTATTCGTGCTTGCCGTTTCCATCCGCATCGTAATGGATGGCTGCCATTTGCTGATACAGCGTCCAGCGTGACTTTGCGTCCTGCTGGGCTTCGCTGCATCAGCTCTTCGGCGCGGGCTTCATCCATCTGGGTGAGCATCTTATAGCGGGTCTCGTTATAGGCATATTGCGAGAGCGGGATGGTCGGTTCCTTGTTTTCGATCGTCAGCGGATTCTTGCCCTCGTGCGCCAGGTTCGGGTTGTAGCGGTAGATGGGCCAGGCGCCGGATTGAACGGCGAGTTTTTGCTGCTCCAGGCCGTGGATCATGTCGTATCCCTGCTGGATGCAGTGGCTGTAGGCAATGATGAGCGATGGGCCGTCGAAGGCTTCGGCTTCCAGGAAGGCTTTGAGCGTTTGCTGGTCGTTATAGCCCATGGCCACACGCGCCACGTAGACATAGCCGTAAGCCATGGCGATCAGGCCCAGGTCCTTCTTGGGCAGGCCCTTGCCGCTCATGGCGAATTTCGCAACCGCCGCACGCGGTGTGGACTTGGATGCCTGTCCGCCGGTGTTGGAATACACTTCGGTATCGAGCACCAGCACGTTGACGTTGCGCCCGGAAGCCAGTACATGGTCGAGGCCGCCGTAGCCGATATCGTATGCCCAGCCGTCGCCGCCGATGATCCAGACGGATTTCTTGACGAGGCTGTCGGCCACGCTGATCAGGTCCTTGGCGCGCGTATCCTTCGAGCCGCTGAGTTTCTTCTTGAGTTCGACCACGCGGTTGCGTTGAGCGTCGATGCCGGCTTCGTCGGCCTGGTCTGCGTTCAGCAGCGCATTCACCAGGTCGGCGCCGAGCAGCTTGGCGAGGTCTTCAACCTGCAGCAGCTCGCGTGCATATTCATTTTGCTTGTCGACCGTCAGGCGCATGCCCAGGCCGAACTCGGCATTATCTTCGAACAGCGAGTTGGACCAGGCCGGCCCGCGACCAAAGGCAGTCCACTGGCCCAGGGAGTGGTGGGCAGGTTGCCGCCATAGATGGAAGAGCAGCCGGTTGCATTCGCAACGATCGTCCGGTCGCCGAAGAGCTGGGAGACCAGCTTCACGTAAGGTGTTTCACCGCAGCCGGAGCAGGCGCCGCTGAACTCAAATAGCGGTCGCAGCAGCTGCGAGTTCTTGATCGTGGACGGATTGATCAACTTGCGGTCCATGTCGGGGATCTTCATGAAGAAGTCCCAATTCTTGTTTTCGCTCTCGCGCAAGGGCTAGCTGCGGAGCCATGTTCAAGGCTTTGCGTCCGGCTTGGGTCTTGTCCTTGGCAGGGCAGACTTCCACGCACAGGGTGCAGCCCGTGCAATCCTCGGGTGCGACCTGCACCGTGTAAGCCATGCCCTTGTGAAAACTCCTTGAACTTCGAAGGCATATGTTTGAACGTCTCGGGTGCGCCGGCGAGCAGTTTCTCGTCGTAGATTTTTTGTCTTATCACGGCGTGCGGGCAAACCATGATGCATTTTCCGCATTGGATGCACAAGTCGGATTCCCAAACCGGGATATCCAAGGCCAGATTGCGTTTTTCCCATTGCGTGGTTCCGGTCTGGAAGGTACCATCTACCGGCATTGCGCTGACGGGTACATCGTCGCCTTCGAATACCATCATTGGGCCGAGCACGTTCTTTACGAAATCCGGCGCTTCATTCGGGACCGCTGGCCGCCGTGTGGTCTTGGACGTGGCCGTTGCCGGGACCTTGACCTCGAACAGGTTCTCGATGGAGGCATCGACGGCGGCAAAGTTTTTCTTCACCACGGCTTCGCCGCGCTTGCCGTAGGACTTCTCGATGGCGTGCTTGATCTGGGCAATGGCCTGCTCACGCGGCAGGACGCCGCTGATGGCGAAGAAGGCCGTCTGCATGATGGTGTTCATGCGCCCGCCCATGCCGGTCTTTTCCGCCACATCGTAACCGTTGATCACGTAGAACTTGAGCTTCTTCTCGATGATCGGTTTCTGGACTTCGATGGGCAGTTGATCCCAGACCTCATTGGGCCCAAAAAGGCTGTTCAGCAGGAAGACGCCGCCGGGCTTGGCATACTTGAGCATGTCGAACTTCTCGAGGAAGTTGAACTGGTGACAGGCCACAAAATTGGCCTGGTTGGCTTCGATCAGATATGGGGCGTGGATCGGCTTGGAGCCGAAGCGCAAATGGGAGGTGGTGACCGTGCCGGATTTCTTCGAGTCGTAGACGAAGTAGCCCTGTGCGAAGTTATCGGTCTCTTCGCCGATGATCTTGATCGAGTTCTTGTTGGCGCCGACCGTGCCGTCGGAGCCGATGCCGAAGAACATGCAGCGCACGGTCTCTTCGGGTTCGATCGAGAACGAAGGGTCAACCTCGAGGCTGGTGTGTGAAACGTCATCGTTGATGCCCACGGTGAAGTGGTTCTTCGGTTCGGGCTTTCTTCAACTCATCCAGCGTGGCCTTGACCATGGCCGGCGTGAACTCTTTGGATGACAGGCCGTAGCGCCCGCCGATCACTTTGATGTTCGGCCTCTTGCCTTCGACCAGGGCGTTGACAATATCGAGATAAAGCGGCTCGCCGACCGAGCCGGGTTCCTTGGTGCGGTCCAGTACCACAATGGATTTGACTGTCTTGGGCAAAGCATGCAATGAAGTGTTCAACCGAGAAGGGGCGGTAAAGCCTTACCAGCACTGCGCCGACCTTTTCGCCTTTTTCGGCGAGGTGCTTCACGGTTGCTTCAGCCGTCTCACCGCCTGAGCCCATGATGATCACGACCCGTTCGGCTTCGGGATGTCCTACATAATCGAAGAGGTGGTATTGTCTGTCCGTGATCTTGGCGAACTTGTCCATCATCTCCTGGGTGATGGCGGGTGTCGCCGTATAGAACGGGTTGACCGTTTCGCGCGCCTGGAAGTAGACATCCGGGTTCTGCGCGGAACCGCGCAATACCGGATGTTCCGGCGACAGGCCGCGTGACCGGTGGGCGCGGATCAGGTCATCGTCGATGAATTCGCGCAGTTCTTCGTCTGTCAGTTGGAAGATCTTGGCGACTTCATGCGAGGTGCGGAAGCCGTCGAAGAAATGCAGGAACGGCACGCGGGATTTCAGGGAAGCGGCCTGTGCAATGGCGGAGAAGTCGTGGGCTTCCTGGACCGAGCCGGAAGAGAGCAGGGCAAAGCCGGTCTGGCGGACGGCCATCACATCCTGGTGGTCGCCGAAGATGGAAAGGGCCTGTGCTGCGATCGAGCGGGCTGCCACGTGGAAGACCGTGCTGGTGAGCTCACCCGCGATCTTGTACATGTTCGGGATCATGAGCAGCAAGCCCTGGGAGGCCGTGAAGGTGGTGGTCAGTGCACCGGCCTGGAGAGCGCCGTGTACTGCGCCGGAAGCGCCGCCTTCGGACTGCATTTCGATCACGGTCGGGACGGTTCCCCAAAGGTTCTTCCTGCCCTTGGCTGACCATTCGTCGGCGAATTCACCCATGTTGGAGGAGGGGGTGATGGGGTAAATTGCGATTACTTCATTTAAGCGGTGAGCAACCGAAGCTGTGGCTTCGTTGCCGTCAATCGTGACAATCGGACGTTTCATTAATATGCTCCTTTGGAAAACGGGCACTTGCGCCCGAAGATAGTTATCCAAGGTTTGAGTTTATCGCCCAATGTCACCTGGCGTTAGTTATTAATGACCTGAATCCCCCTGCGAGTTGTCATATTTCGGACAAAAATAGGGGAATTTCGTGAACCTCGTGCTCATGTGCATGCCGCTTAATCAAACAAGTTTCCCCTGATTATTTATGAACCTTCACCAAAATTATATATATTTTTCCAAATGCGCCCTTGCCAGGAACAGCGCCGCCAGTGATTTGGCATCCGGCAGTTCGCCGCGTTCCGCCATTTCAATTGCTTTCTTCACCGGGATCTTCTCAACCTTGCAGGAACTCATCCTCATCGGCTTTAAGCGGATCATCCCTCAGCTCGGTCGCAAGAAATACTGCCATGAACTCGGTGGAATAACCGGGAGCGAGATAAAAATCTCCGATCCTTTCCAGTTTTCCCTGCAGCCATGCCGGTCTCTTCGCGGATCTCGCGGTTCGCGCAGTCCTCATAAGGCTCGTCCTTCATCGCGCGTCCCTGCCGGTAATTCGAGCATATCCATGCCGGCTGCATGCCGGTATTGGCGGACGAAGAGCATGTTGCCTTGGGCATCGATGGGGAGGATGGTGACCGAACCGACATGTTCCACGATGTCGTATTTTGTCTCGCGGCCGTCCGGCGTTTTCAGCGTATCGCGTCTGATCTTGAACGCGCGCGCCTGCAAGATTGGTTCTGATTTTATGAGTTCAAATGGCATATCATATCTTTCCCCCTCTCCAAATTGCAGATTTGGGGAGGGCTGGTTTCCTCACTCAATTATAGCCAAACTCAACCTCACAGTATGCTGGCGCGACCACTGCAATACCACGTGTGGATGATGTTGGTCTCTATCAATCTTTCCTGGTCCACCGTGAAGGCTGCAGCTTATTGCTATTTTGTTCCGGCTTGTAAGCCTTTCAGATAATCGAGCTGGCCGCTATGATGCGCTTCGTGCGCTGCCGAAGAGAGCAAGAGTTCCAGCAGCGTCTGTTTCAAGGTGGGGTCCGGGATCGCTAATAAGTCCTTCTCCGGCAATTTTCCAAGTATGGCCTTGAGCCGAACGTGCGCCTCCTTAAGTTGCGCCACCGACTTCTGCCAGTCGCTTTCCTCGCCGCCTGGCTCGGTCCAGGCTGGGGAGGCCGCCTCACCCTTTTCAAGTATGTCGATCTGCCATGCTTTGGATGCGGTCAGGTGATCCACAATTTGCCAAATGGAATTGCTATCCGGTGCGGGTTTCCAGGCGGCTTGGACAAAAGTTAGCCCCGCGAGCGTTTCCAACACCGCCGGGTAATCGCCATTTGGGCCCTCGAACACGCTGTCATAATGAGCGATCAGTGCTTTAACTAATGGACCCGATATTGTCAAGCCTTCTCTTATTATCCGGAAATTTTGTCATCTGGCTTTATGATGGAAAGATCATCGTAACGTGATGGCTTATCACATCTCGGGATTGGCCGATAAAGTTTCTTCTGCGCCCGATGTGCAAAGTATACTATTGAGCCGACAATAAAAAAGCCCAAGCAGAAGCCTGGGCTTTGGTTCTCTTGAGAGGTATCTTCTATGGTACCGATACAACCTGGCCGATGTTCAAGGTTGTAGAGAGCGGCAGGTTATTCGCGCTTGCAATAGCCTCGGGGAATACATCGCCAAATTGGCAGGCCACACCGTTAAGGGTAGTATCGTTACTGCCGGTGACGGTATAGGAGGCCGGATGGGTCCGGAGTGAGCGGTCGCCGGGGAAGGATCCCGTCTGCGGGATCTGGATGGTCAGGCCGGGGTAGATAGTCTGGCTGTCGAATATTCCATTCATTGACAATATATCGTCGGGGTTCACATCATAACGGCGGGCGATGCAAAAAACGAACTCGCCCTGTTGCAGCGTGTAGCTTGTGGGGCGGCTGCTCGGAGTGGGGACGAACACAGTAACGTACGGCGTTGCAGTCGATCCGCCCGATGTGACAGTGGCCGGAATTGGAGTTATTGTTGCAATCACCGTACCGGGCGTTCCCAAGGTCGGGAAGAGGGTTGCGGTGAGAGGAGTACCAACTGTCGGTGTGCTCGGCGTGACCGGCGTTGACGGCGTCGTTGTCCCATTGGCAATTCCGGTGGCTGCCATCGCAGTCTGAGTCCCAAGGTCTGAAATGATCTGGAGCGGATCTTGTCCCGATGGGAATGGAGAAACGAACAAACCGGTGGGTAGCAGGGTCGGCGATGCCAAAGGCGGCTGTGAGTAAGGTTGTGTGCAAGCCGAGACCGCCATGATTCCGAGCAAGAGTGCACTGACGAGTCTCAAGTTAAAATTCTTTTTCATAACATCTCCTCTTGGTATTCCTCAACATGAGGATGGTAGCATATACCGTTTAAAGCGTCAAGCATCGAATTGAGAATAATCATGTTTTCCCAAAGCGGGAAGAAATTTTTGTTTTCTGCACTTTTCGCCCGGTACGCGCGCTGATTCACCATCAAGTACACCTCAAAGCCCGGGATTCGTCAATGAACTTTTGGATGTTTTAATGGGCATTATTGACCACATTTAAATTCCCCTATGAAAGGGGACACGGACGCATTCGGGTCATTCGCCAGTACGCGCTTCCAGAGCTGGCACAAGCCGCGTTGTAATTTCGGATCTTCGTTCAAAGCCAGGCGCGCGGTCGCTTCCGCCGATTTCAAGTCCCCGGTTCGCGCCTCGGCCTCGATAAAGGGCAGCCACTCAAATGCATCCTGCGGCGCAAAGCCCTTTTGCCTGCCTCCGAACCCAGTTCGACGATCTTTTTCCAATCGCCTGTTTGCCGCGCCAGTTCAGCCTTTTCATAAAAATAGCACCAGGTATGTGCAGGTTCTTTGATGAACGGAGGGTCGGGCAGGGTCGGCGAAGGCGCGCTGGTGACGATGCGTGAAGGGTCCGAAATGGCGATCGGAGCGGTCAGCGATTTCGGGAATTTAGAGTAGGTCTCGGCATCCTCGAATGCCGGGTCGAGCACCCGCAGGCAGCCGTTCGGCGGTACATAGATCACGACGGCCTGCGAGGTGCTGCCTTTAAAGGTCACGGTCGCGGTCAGGGCAGTGTGATGCGCGGTGTCCGGCTTCAGGTCCGGCAAGACGGAACCGCCCAGGCGCTTCTCGCTGTAAATGAGCGCATAGGGCAGGTTGGGCGGCTGACCTGCGGCAGCATAGATCCAATTGAGAGCGGCGGTCATCGAGAGGTCGGTCTCGTAATCCAGCGGCATTTGCTGGGTGATGACCGCCGTGTCTGGTTTGAGCGCCGGGATGCGCCAGGCGAACTGCCAGTAAATTTCCTGTTGTCCCTGCCAATCGCGGCGGAAGATGTTGGCATTGAAAAATTGCTGGCCGATACCGAGAGCGATGAGCAGGGCGAAGACATAAGTTTTTGCGCGTTGGTTTCTGATCAACAGCTCAATCAGGCCCGCCATGAATAAGCTTCCACCCAGCATCATCGAGATCATGAAACGGTCGAAGCTGGATTGAAGTGTCAGCGGCAGCCCGGCCGCAAAGGATGGTACGCGTCCCAGGAGGATGCCTGCCAGGCCGGCGATCAGGGCCGGAATTGCAAAGGAGTTGATGACCTGTGGAGAACGGTAGCTGTCGCTGAGGTCTCATCACTCCGTTGAACCTGTTGATGAAGATAGATCGATGTGCAGCAAATAAATAACCCCTAGCACGAAAGTAGCTGCTATCAGGACCAGAGTGAATAGACTGGTTGGGGTAGCCAGCGCCTTTGCTGTCAGCACGAGCACCTGCGCCCACACGTAAAGTCCGGCTTTCCACAGCGCATCGCCAAAGATAATGGGGACGTTTTTGAGTGCCAACGTGTATTCCCAGGGACTGCTGTTACATCGTACGAAATATATGCCCCCGATTTATAGTAATAGACCAGCCATGCCGCATCTGCGATCCAGATCAACAGATAAGGCCACCATTTTTTCAAGGTTTCGATCAGTTGCGCGGTCTGAATCCCTGGGTCGCTTCTGAAATAATGACCCAAATGAACAGGAAGCGCAGCGGCTCGAGCCCGATAAAATATTCGGTGGGAAAGATCCCGATGACCATCAGCAGCAGTGCATAAATGGTGTTGGATCAGAAAATGCCCCGGGTTGCGAAGCGCGCGGCGCCGTAAAATAGAATGATAGCAGATAAAAAAGCAGGGGTATCCATTCCTGGTTGATGTGTGTAAAAGCCACCCAGTGCTGGCTGTACCCGGGAAATACCAGGAACAGCAGGGAAGCGATCAGCGTCTGTCGCTGGTGCCTGGGCCAGATCTGATTTAATGCAAGCCATACCAACAGCCCGGAGAGGAACCGGATGACAAGGGCGAAGATCTGCCAGAGCAGGGGGTTGGGTGGGATCAGGCTGGTGGTGACGAAGAAGATCGGTCCAAGGAAAGGACGAAAGCCGCGGAAGGCGGGAATGAATTCGGCGGGGCCCAGGAATTTTGCGATCCAGGCAAAAGGCCAATCATCCCAATAAAAGCCGGTCAGCGGTAACAAAAGACCATATGCCAGGATGGTGACAATTGCAAAGACCAGGGGGATGCTTCTGGCATTGAAACGTGCTGATTTCATTTAAGGTAATTATAAGAGAAAAGCCGCCATTGCTGGCAGCCATTATTATTGAACTTTGCTTGCCTTGCCCTTTATCTCACGGCCCTGTGTACATCGACAAAGTCACATTAGAAGAAACCGGACACCTTTTGAATAATGTGACATTTTCAAGGTACTTTGGCTTCAGAGTTCGTTCTTGAAGTTAGACGAAGCGGAAAATCGTCGCCCAAAAGGTATCCCCAACCCATGTTCTAGACGCAGATTACTCCGATCTACGGAGTTCTTCCAGGAAGCCCAGCCCTTCCAGGGAGTCTATATGAAAAAATCCGCGGTATCCGTGTACAGAAAATTCGCGGCTAAGCGGGCCGTAATTTGTTAGGCAGGTCCGCCAGTAGATACAACCCTTCTCCGATGGCCGTGACCGTTAGTCCCTCGATGAAGATGAATACAACGAGGATCACGCCCAGAGATCCGCCTCCGCGCAGCGGCCGTGCGGCTGTTGCGACGTTCATAACGGCGCGGACAGCCCCGGTCGCTCCCAGGACACAGCCTCCTATAATGATCAGGATACCCAGAATGATGAGGACGAAGGCCGTGATTCGTGCAAATGTGTTCATGTTTCTCCTTTTCTTTGTGCGCTCTCGGCAAACTTCCACTGGATTGCACCGCCTCGCAGGATGGTTTTATCAATCTCACGACAGTCTCTGAGCAAAAATGATATCCTTTCCGGCGTTTTAGGAGGATGAAATCCTTGTAAAATGGCTGTAAACAGGTGGGATTACCGGCGATTTGCGCCGCGAAAAGGGGCAGGTGAGACGTTATTTACACCCATTGCCCATACGTGATGAAATTCACATATAATAGTTACGAAATTCACATACAAAATTTACGGATTGGAAGTACTGTTGGATAAAGGTTCATGGATTGCGGTGCGGGGGATGCAGGTTATAACCGCAACGAACCGCCAATGGAGATGTAAATGGAACCTCTCTTTTACACAGCCCTTTTAATTGTGGCTATCTTTTTCGCGTATCGAGCTATGGTTGCCAAGCGCATTTTCACCGCAACCTTGTATCTGGCCGGCATCAGTGCCTGTGTGTCAGCCGTGCTTTATCTGCTCGGCGCTCATGAAGTAGCGGTAATCGAGCTCAGCGTAGGCGCTGGGCTTGTTACGGTGTTGCTGGTCTATGCATTGAGTGTGGTGGGTGAAGACGCTCTCGATCCCGGTTCGATCGTTGCCAAGCCTCTGGCCTATGTCTTTGTAGCAGGGGTTGCAATCGTGCTTATCTGGTTCTTTATCCCCTGTCTGGGCAGGGATCTTCCTTCGTGATTTCCAAACTGGCGAGCGTCCTCTGGGAGCAGCGTGTCCTGGATGTTTGGATTCAGATCGCCCTGATTTTTTCCGGCGTGCATGGGGATCCTCGGCCTGTTATCCGAGACCGCCGAAACAAAATCGGATCATGTTGAAAAGACTCTTCGAGGAATTGATCATGTTTACATCGCCGAATATCATTCTGGTTGGAGTGGTCGCCCTTCTGGGAGTGGGCCTCTACGGCCTGTTGATCACGCGCAATCTCATTAAGCTGGTGATGGTTCTCCAGTTCCTGGTGAAGTCGGCCATCCTGGCCCTGGTTCTGGCGGGCAATGTCAGCGGTAACCCCGGCCTGGGACAGTCGACGGCCGTGACGGTCATTGTGGTCGATACCATCGTTGCCGTGGTTGCCCTGGCCCTGGTGGTGCAGGTGCGCCGCCGCATCGGCACCCTCGATGTTTCGCAGATTACTACATTAAAAGGATGATATGGCTGTAACACTTATCTTCCTCGTGATCGGTCTTCCCTGGCTCGGCGCGTTGTGCGTCTGGTTCGCAGGTAATCAGCATCCACAGGCCCAGCACGGATTGGCTGTCGGTTTTAGTGTGGCGGCCGGCCTGGCTTCCTTAGCCCTGATCGCTTTTGCAAATGCGCACGCCGCGATCGCGATCCCCTTTGGCACGCCCTTCGGCACGCTTACCTTCGTGGCAGACGGCCTGGGTGTATTCCTGGCTGCCATTGCCGCCGTGATCGGCGCCCTGGCAGTGCTCTTCTCTGTGGATTACATGAAGTCAGATTCACAGCTTGGCCGCTACTACTTCCTGGTGCTCTTCTTTATCGGTGCCATGGTTGGCCTGGTCTTGAGCGGTAACCTGTTCTTTACCTTCCTCTTCTGGGAAATTACGGCTCTTTGTTCCTACGGTCTGATCTCATTTTATAACGATGATCCCAAGGCTGTGGCAGGCGGCATCAAGGCCCTCATTATTACGCAGATCGGCGGCGTAGGTCTCCTGGCGGGTGCGCTGATCGGCTATGCCTATCTTGGCAGTTATCAGATCGCCGACCTGCTTGCCAATTATGGAAAGCTCCCCGCCGGTGTATTGTCTGTAATGGCCTTTGGTTTCCTGGTCGCTGCCGCCGCAAAATCGGCGCAGTTCCCGTTCCACACCTGGCTGCCCGATGCCATGGAAGCACCCACGCCGGTATCGGCGCTGATCCATGCCGCCACGATGGTCAATGCCGGTGTGTATTTGCTGGCGCGCTTCTATCCGGCTTTTGCCGGCGTTGCCGGCTGGAAGACCTCCGTCATGTTGGTAGGCTTGGTCTCCGCCCTGATCGCGGCTCTCATGGCCCTCACCGCCACCGATCTCAAGCGTGCGCTGGCTTATTCAACGGTCAGTCAGCTCGGATATATGGTGTATGCCATTGGGGCGGGGGATATCTTCGCCAGCCAGTTCCATCTGTTGAGCCATGCAGTCTTCAAAGCCTTATTGTTCCTTTCCGCCGGCAGTGTGATCCATGCTGCGGGCACACGTGATATGCGCCGTATGGGCGGGCTGGGGAAGCAGATGCCCTTTGTCCGGACGGTCTTCGTGATCGGCGCGCTCGGCCTGGCAGGTGTTCCGATCCTCAATGGTTTCTGGAGCAAGGAGCTTGTGCTCGAGGCCGGCCTTTCCGGTACGCCGCTGTGGGCTTACATCGCCATGCTGATGGGTGCGGCCCTCACCGCTTTCTACACTTTCCGCATGACGTGGCTGGTCTTCTTCGGCGAAGCCCGGGAGTCCCTGCCTGCTCACGATGCAGGCCCGGCCATGAAGATCTCATTGGGTCTCCTGGCCGTAGGTACGTTCACCACCTGGCTTTTTGCAGGCGGAGTCAAATCAACTCTTTGTTTCCTCCCTGCCCTTTCATAATATTGCCCCCGAATCTCTCATTGAGATGATCACGGCGGTCCTGGCCGCCCCTGCCACCTGGCTGGCCCTCTGTGTGGTGGCTCTCGGCTTTGCCGCCTTTCTGGTTCATCGGACGAAAGTCTGCGCTCTCAGATGGACCTGCCTGGTTCAAGCCCTTATCGGACTCGTCCTTTGGCCTTGAACCGGCCAACCGCTTTGTGGTTCGCCTCGTAAGCGGATTTGCCGAGGACTTGCGTGGCACACAGACCGGCGCTTTGAATTGGAATGCAGTGGGTATTGTGGGCGCGTTGCTCGTCTTGCTTATTATCCTTGCCTGGAGTGCTTTATAAATGAATGCGCTGATTGCAACCTGGTCCTTCATCGGCTTTTCCATCCTTGATCGTGTCGCTCCTGGTGGGCTTCACCCGTGGTCTATCTTGCTGGGCCGCGTCGGCCTTCAGAGTAAGCGGATCACACGCCCTGTCTGGTTGGTGCGCGTGCTGGCGCTTCTGGGGATGCTGGTTGCCTGGGCTTTTTACCTGCCCTCCCTCCAGGCCTTTCTTGCAGGTCACTCGCAGACCTTCGGCGTGCAGTCCATCTGGATGCGCGTGGACGGCATCAGCCTGCTGGTAGCCGGCACCGCCCTGGTACTCGGTACCGCGGTGGTGCTGTATTCGGGACCGTACATGGCTGGCGAGGTCGGGGAAGAAAAATATTACGCCATGCTCCTGGCAATGATCGGGATGATCATCGGGCTTGCTTCCACCGGCGATCTCTTTAACCTGTGGGTGTGGTTCGAAGCGATGGCCGTCTCTTCCTATCTATTGGTCATCTTCTATCGGGAGGAGCCTGCTTCGCTGGAAGCCGGTATGAAATATATCGTGCAGAGTGCCGCAGGTTCGGTGCTGGTGCTGATCGGTATCGCCCTGGTGCTTTCCACCACCGGTGTGTTGGATATTTCTGTTTTACAGGGTACGGTTGCCGGTGTGGCCCACTTCAAGCCCGTCCTGCTCGCAGCCGGTGCTTTGTTCGTGATCGGCTTTGGTGTCAAAGTGGCGCTTGTCCCCCTGCATACCTGGCTGCCCGATGCGCATTCACAGGCTCCCAGCGGCATCAGCGCCATGTTGTCGGGCATTGTCATCGAAGCCGGTCTGGTCGCCATGCTCCGGGCATTGAGCGTAACCGGCATGAGCGTTACCTGGGGCGTGGTCCTTGATGGTCTTCGGCGCGGTCAATATCCTGTATGGCAACCTGCTGGCGCTGCGCCAGACCAAGGTGAAACGCCTGCTTGCATTTTCCAGCTTGAGCCATATCGGCTACATGCTGCTGGGGCTGGGCATCGCTCTGCAGTCCGGCCAGGCCCTCGCGCGCGCAGGGTGCCTTCTTCCACCTCTTCAACCATATGCTTATGAAGGGCCTGGCCTTCCTTGCGGTCGGGGCCTTGATGTACGCTCTTTTCCTTACGAGCGGCGTGCAGGGCAGCCATAAAGCCCTGGATATCAAGCGACCTGGCCGGCGCGGCCAAAAGCTATCCGTTGGCCGCTTTGGCCTTGAGCATCGCCGTCCTGGGGCTGGGTGGTTTGCCGCCTCTTGCCGGTTTTATGTCTAAATGGCAGATTTTTGTAGCGGGCTTTTCCACGCAAAATATCTGGATCATGGCTTTGGTGGTCTTTGCAGCCTTGAACAGCGTGCTTTCCCTGGCCTATTACGCGCCGCTGGTCAATATCATGTACCGCGAAAAACCGTCGGCCCTGATGCAGACCGGGCAGCGCCTGCCGTTCGTCATGCAGCTTTCACTGGCGATCCTTTTGGCGCTGGTGCTTGTGCTGGGCTTTATGCCGGGTCTGATGGATTGGCTGACCGTCCCTGCTTCGCATACGTTGATCGCAATGTTCAGCCACTAAGCTGAAAATGGATGAGGATCAGGAATGACGAATATACTGCTCACCCCTTTACTCGCTTTTGTGATCTACCTGCTCGTCGGAGCGGTCTTCTCCGGCTTTGCAGGCAGGTTCTCGGCGAAGAGTCACGCCGCAACTTTTAAGTCAACCACATATTCCAGCGGTGAAGTGCACGATCCCTATCCGGCCGCGCCGGGCTACCGCCAGTTCTTTGTAGTGGCCTTGTTCTTTGCGGTGCTGCACCTCGGAGTGTTGATGATCGGTTCGAGCGACCTCGCGCCGGTGGCAGGGATTTATCTGTTGGGTTTAATTCTCGCACTGGTCGCGTTGATCTTGGGTTAGTAGCGCATATTTTGGACATTTAGATTTACTTGTATAAAGGATAAACAGTATATGGAAAAAATAATTGTAAAAACCAATCATGAACGTGGAAGCACATTCTTGACCAGGTGCAGGAGTGGTCGCGGCTTAATTCACTGTGGGCGGTCCATTTCAACAGCGGTTCGTGCAACGGCTGCGATATTGAGATCCTTGCCACGCTTACCCCGCGTTACGATGTCGAACGCTTCGGCATCAAGCTGAAGGGCAGTCCGCGCCATGCCGATGTTTTGATCGCAACCGGCCCCGTCACCCGCCAGGCGCGTGAACGCCTCCTGCGCATCTATGAACAAATGCCGGCCCCCAAATTCGTCGTCGCGGTCGGCACCTGCTCCATCTCCGGCGGCGCATTCCTGGGCTGTTACAACACGCTGGGCGGGATCGACCAGGTGATCCCCGTGGATGTGTTCATACCCGGCTGTCCGCCGCGGCCCGAAGCGATCGTGGATGGCATCATCCAATTGCTGAGCGCACTGAAAACCGGCACGTTTACCCCCGCTAAGGAACCGCTGGTGGTTCAGGAGAAGTGGTTATGAACGACGAACAGACTCTGCAGCAAGCCGAAAAATTGCTGGCGCCTTACAACAAGGAAACCCTGCATCCCGAATCAAATCGGCTCGATGTGGTTGTTACCTCGGAGGACCTGCACGCGGCCGTTGCCGCCCTGCACGAAGCCAGGTGGGGCTATCTGTGCGCCATCACCGGCCTCGATAATGGCCCTGAGGCGAATCAGCTCGAAGCCCTCTATCATTTTGCACAGGATTCTGTCGTGACCACCCTGCGCGTCCGCGCGCCACGTTCCGCGGAAGCCAGTGTCCCGACCATTGCCGATATCATTCCGCCCGCTGTTTTCTTCGAACGCGAGCTTCACGAAATGCTGGGCTTTGATGTAAAGGGCTTGTCCGATCAGTCTCGCCTGTTCCTGCCGGACGATTTTCCTCCTGAAATTTATCCGATGCGGACCGACTTCAAACAGGATCAACCTGTGCCGGTCGTAGAAGTCATGCCTGAGACGCTGCCGAACGAGCCGACCAAGATTGGGAATACCTTTATTGTTCCCGTTGGCCCTCAGCACCCGGCGCTGAAAGAACCCGGACATTTCGAATTCACTGTGGACGGCGAAGTGGTCACCGGCGCGCGCATGCGGCTGGGTTATGCCCATCGCGGCATCGAGAAAGCCGCCGAGAGCCGCAACTGGTTCCAGAACCTGTACCTCTTTGAACGGGTCTGCGGCATCTGCTCGCACATCCATGCCACGGCTTACTGCATGGGCGTGGAGAACCTGGCGCATGTGGAAGTCCCGCCTCGCGCCCAGGCCATCCGTGAATTGGTATCGGGCCTGGAGCGCATCCACAGTCATTTGCTCTGGTTGGGAGTGGCCGCACACGAAGCCGGCTTCGATACTCTCTTCATGTACTCCTGGCGCGACCGCGAAACCGTGATGAATATCCTTGAGTCCCTCACCGGCAACCGCGTCCATTATTCTGCGAATGTGCTGGGCGGTGTGAAGTTCGACGTCGATCTCGAGCATGCAAAGGTCATCAAGGAAGGGCTCGATTATCTCGAAGGCCGCGTCCGCCACTATCTTGAAGTGGTGACCACCGATGCCATGCTTCTGCAGCGCACGCGTGGGATCGGCACCATCACCCGCGACGAGGCCGAGCGCTTTGGCCTGCTGGGTCCCACTGCACGCGCCTCCGGTGTGATCCGTGATATCCGCGTTGAAGCGCCGTATGGGGCCTATCATCGCTTCCCCATCAGCGCCATCGTCGAAACGGCCGGCGACCTCGAAGCCCGCCTGGTGGTGCGCCTGAAAGAAATGCTGGTCAGCTGCTTTACCCTCCGCACGATCGTGGACAACCTTCCGGCGGGTGAGTTGACTACTCGCATGCCGCGCAAGGTTCCGGCGGGTGAGACCATCTCCCGTGTCGAAGCGCCGCGCGGTGAGCTCTTCTATTTCATCAAAAGCAACGGCACCGAATATCCGGCCCGCGTTCACATCCGTACTCCCAGCCTGTGCAACTGGACCTCGGTGCTGGAAAAAGCCGTGGGGCATCAGTTGGCCGACATCCCGATGATGATCGCCGGCATGGATCCTTGCTTTTCCTGCAATGACCGCCTGGTGAATGTAGTGCCTCTGGGCAGTCCTGACCAGGAGCGCACCTGGACCTGGCGGGAGCTTCGTGAATATGGGATTGAACACTACAAAAACTTAGCCACCAAAAGCGAGCACCAGTGAACATCTTAAGCAGTCTCTTCACTCTTCTGATTTTCCCGGCCGGACTCACCATACTTTTGGGCGGCCTCCTCTACGATTGGATGGACCGCAAGCTGGTGGCCCGTTTTCAAAACCGGGTCGGGCCGCGCTGGTTCCAGCCGCTGGCCGACGCTGTGAAGTTGTTCTCCAAGGAGCAGATCGAACCGCCCGTGATGACGACCCTCCTGTTCTTTGGCTTGCCGATCACGGCCATCTCGGGCGCCCTGGCCGCCGGGCTGTATGTCCCCATGTTGGGCTTTGCGCCCTCCTATAGTTTTCAGGGAGACCTGATCGTTACCCTTTACCTGCTCTCCTTGATGACTCTGTCCGTTGGCCTGGCAGGCTGGAATATGACCAGCCGCTTCAGCCTGGTCGGCGCGACCCGCACGCTGACGCAGCTTTGCGCCTACGAAGCGCCTTTCCTGCTGGCCTTGCTGGGCCCGGCCCTTGCGGCTGGCAGTTGGCAGATCAGTGAGATCAATACCTACGCTTCGCAGCACTGGATGATCCTCACCCAGCCGGTGGGCTTTGTGGTGGCGTTGATCGGCCTGATGGGAAAGCTCGAGCTGCCTCCGTTCGATGCCCCAGAAGCGGAGACCGAGATCGTTGCCGGCGCGCTGACGGAATACAGCGGGCGCGGCCTGGCTTTCTTCAACCTCGGGGAAGTCCGTTGAATTGATCATCGGCCTCACCCTGGTCTCCGTCTTTCTATCTTGGCGGTCTAACCAGCCTGCCTATATTCCTTATCAAGACCATCGCGTTGCTGGGCTTGATGGCCCTGCTGCAATCCCTGCTTGCCCGCCTGCGAATTGACCAGACGGTTGGCCTCTGGTGGCGCTACGGGGCGTTGTTGGGCCTGGTCCAGATCGCAGTCATGATTGTGTGGAGGTAAATTCTTATGATGATCGGAACGATGTTCAGCTGATGTCTTTAGATCCTTTTTTATCAAACCCGCTACCCAGCTATATCCGCAGGAGCGCACTCAGCCTGCTGAGAGTTATCGCGGCAAGTTGACTTTCTCGCCTGTCGCCTGCACCGGCTGCGGTCTGTGTGTCAAGGATTGTCCGGCCAAGGCCATCGAGCTGATCACGCTCGACCGCGCCGCCAAGCGTTTTGTGATGACCTATCACATGGAACGCTGCCTCTACTGCGGCCAGTGTGAAGTAAGCTGCAAGTTCAAATGCATCAACCTCGCCCATGATGATTGGGAACACGCTGCACTCGGGAAACAGGAGTTCACCCTGTACTATGGCAAATCTGAAGACATCCAGAGTATCCCTGGCAAAACTCGCTCAGCAAAATGCTGAGAGTAAGCCTGGCTGAATCGGACGGTTTACCTCGCGTGGCCATCGTCGGCATTGGCAATGAGCTGCGCTGCGACGATGCCGCCGGTTCACTAGTCGCTCGCGGCCTGCACGATCTGCAGCAGGCTGTAAATGGCTCGCGCCCGCTCGTCTACGAGACGCTTGTGATCGATGCCGGCGAGGCCCCTGAGAATATTACCGGGAATCTGCGCACGTTTAAGCCCGGCCTGATCCTCTTCATCGATGCGGCCGAGATGGGCAAAGCTCCCGGCGACCATTCGTTGGATCGCAATGGATGAAATTGACGGGATGTCGGCCTCCACCCACCGTATGCCGATCTCGATGCTGGCCGGCTATTTGACCCTTGAGTTGGCCTGCGATATCGTGCTGCTCGGCATTCAGCCTGCCTCCATTGACATGGGCGAGGGCCTAAGCCTCCCCGTGCGCACCTCCGTGGACCTTATAACAAACGAGCTGAGTGACCTGTTGATGTTACAGTCCGTCGAGCCCGTCGTGATCTGAATCGCGGGAAAGTTTCTTGGAATTCAACACAAACAAAAAAGTCAAGGGGTTCCGCGTTATTATTGAAAGCTCCTCGCCGAGGATATTACAGAGTAATGCATAATTACGTCTACTGTGCTCTTTTAGTATCTAAACCCACGCTTTGTTTTTTTACCTCACAAATGTTCAAAACCTGCTTAGATATTTATGCAAGGTGGTCGGCTCTTTCCCGACCAAGAAGCAGTAGAATTCATTTTGGATCCTCACCCAATAATCAACGATTTATGTTTTGCTCCAATTTTCATACCGTATATATAAAAAACAAAACGGTCTTTAGGGCGGCTTAACGGGCTGGCGCTCTGCATAAAGAGAATGTAGACGAAAATCTCAGCGGCCTGCAGCTGCTCCCATATACTGGGAAAATTGAAGACTGTATAAAAACAAAAAGGCCTGGTTGGCGCTTCTTCCAACCAGGCCTTTATTTTCCTAAGTTTCAGGCCTTAGGGATTTGTCTGCTGCCAGCGTCCGCCGCGACCCAAACCGGGACCAATGGGGTTTCCCGTGCCGTTGCAGTTACCCTGTCCCATTCCCGCGCCACGGGACTTCATCCAATCAGCCTGCTGTTGGGTGATGACCTGATCAGCCACAGCCTTGTCCAGCGCCTTGGCGCGTGCATCGCTCAAGAGTGCGGGGATTTTGTCTGCCGAAATTCCCAGGTCGAGAGCTATCTGATAAGCTGTTTTGCCTGAATCCTGGCGAGTCTTCAAAATCTGCGGCAGGAATGCCCAATGCTTCGGCCATTGCGTTGACCATGTACTCATGCAACGGACCTTCCTGACCATTCACATAATAGGGACCCATTGGGCCGGTTCCGCCTCCAAATCTCATTCCATTCCCATTGCCAGGACTCACGGGTTGGGGCGTTTGAGCAAAAGCTATCCCCGTCGATAATACAGCCAATGCAGCAACAACGAGCAACATTACAAAAATTGTCTTCTTCATGGTACAGACTCCTTTGATTTGATTTACCCGAAATTCTTTGTTTTCGGTTTCATGCTCCAAGGATAGCGCGCCTATGTAAAGAGTCTGTAAAGGAACGACAAAGTTGGCAAAAAGAATTTGGCACCTTCATGCGGGCCTAGTCTCATGGAACCCCTGTGAGCAGATTCTCTGTAAGTACCCCTGTCCGCACCGAGTACCCGCAAAATAACTCACCTCGAATCCGATTTATCCGTTTTTCCCCTCTCCTCGTAGGGTGCAAAGCACGCGAAGCGGTGCCACTACCAGTATTATGGCCGGGGGTGAGGTTTTACGCCAAACACGATCTATTTAGCCGGCCGCTTGAAATAAAAACGCGCGTCGCCCTCGCCGAAAGTATCTTGCATATAGATCGGCTCCCAGCCCCGCGAGCACAGCCATTGGACCAACCAGTATCGCAAGTCTCCGTCTCTGGCGATATTAATTTGCCATCTTATGGATTTCTTGGAGGGTAATAAGCGTCGTCCCCTGAAAACCGTTCTGGGGTCCATCAGCTGCATGTCTTTCTTTAGGATTTCGATTTCGAGCGTGTCTGAGCAGACCAGATCTGCGGTTAATTGGTGATCGCCATTGCTGTGTATGATCGCAAAGTTGTATTTTTCCATGGACGCGATTCCTTTTTCGATGTCGGCCTGTCCATCATTGTAAACGAAAAATCCGCTTGTCCCGCCTCGCTGTACTAAAGGGGTGATCCTCTTCCCTTTTTCAGAGTGTCGGATGGCCCATACCATAACTTGTTGTTAACAATATTTTTCACAGACCTTAACATAGTTGCCATATTATTAAGCGACAGGTGACGATCATGGAACTTCAATTCTCTACAATGGACAACGGCATCCGCCTGATCAAGCTCAGCGGGAAACTGGATATCATAGGAACCGGCGAGATCGAAACCAAATTCACCGGCTGCTGTGCGGGCGATAAGGTCCGCGTGGTTGTGGACTTATCCGGGGTTGACTACATCGCCTCCATCGGCATTCGGCTTTTCATGCTGACCGCCAAATCCCTTGCCAAGCGCAATGGCAAGATGGCGCTGATAAACGCCGTGCCAAACGTTTACGGAGTGCTCGAAGTAAGCGGCATCCCCGCAATAATTCCAATGTATTCTGAACTAGAGTCCGCTGAGACCGTCTTGATGGCCACTTGAAAATGCGTATCTACTCACAGAGGGGTGATTTAAATATCTGTATGTAGGGGCGACTCTCCAGGATCTCTCAACCCTCCTGTTATGCAGCCCTTCAAACCAGATCAGTACCGCCGTCAGCCCAGACGAGTCGCCCTGGCCTCTTTAGGGATTGTTTTTCCTTCTCACCAGCCAGACCATCGCCCAGCCGCCGAGCAAAATCAGCCCAAGGCCGATCACGGCTATCCAATCTGAGTTCTGGTTCGGCGCATGATCAACAAAAAGAGGTTGCGGTGTTGCCGGACCGGTCAGGCAGCGGACATTCTCCACCCAATGATATTGGTAGTTACAGCTCCAAATCCCTTCAGGGATATCTGTCGGGCGTTCGTTCCAGCCTTTGGGCAGAAGGATACAGGCCTTGATGTCCGGGACAAAAGCACAAGCCTGCTGTGTGGCATTGACGACCATATCTTCGCAATCACCATGACTCGGCGAACCTCCACAGCAAAACGAGCTTTTGGAGCGGTAGCAGTTCAATTCAGGCGGCCGGTCGATTTTTGTAAAGCCCGCCGGGCAGCTTAGTGGCCCCGAGGAGTACCCATTTGTATCCAGTAATTTCCAGCCTTGCATTGGGGCGCACGAGAAGCATTCGTCGCCCAGGATGCCGATGTAACATTCCTTGGTTGATTCATTGATCAGGATCGACGGCGGATTGGGAGTGGCATAAGATATTTGCCCTGGGAGGATAAGAAGCAACAAAACAGCCAGCCCCATTGAAAGCAGCAGTCTTTTCCGCATAGTTGGCCCCTTCCCTAGTTGGTGAACCCTCACCTGAATCCATTATAGGGCTTTTATGCGAATTTACAAACAATTATCGTTTCTACGGGTGGCCCTTTGCTGGTCTTGCCGAAAATAAAAATAGGCCGGGTGCTTTCCCCGGCCCAGGTTCATTTTTCAGATTTCACCAGCTCTTCGCAAATACCCCACAGTTTTTCTTCGTCTTTCTTGTTCCTGAATTCACACCGTTTCACTTTACGGTTCTCATAGAATTTTCCGCTGACCCCTTCCACATCCGCGGAGCTTGCCAGCCAGGTGGCCGTATCGGCTCCCTGCTCGCTCGTCCTTCCCGCGCCATACTGGCGGAGGCGGCCCAGGAGTTCCGGAGGGGCGTTGCGATACAAGCCGGTCTCCGCGATCAGGCCCGGCGCCATGGCATTGGCGGTCACGCCGCTTCCCTCCAGCCGCCGCGCGAGCGCCCAGGTGAACAGCCGGTTGCAGGCCTTGGATTGAGCGTAAGCCTTGAAGCTTTCGAAGGGGCGGCGCTCGAACTGCAGGTCATCCAGATCGAGATCGCTGGCGAAGGTGGATGCCACATTGACGATGCGCGCCGGCGCACTCTTCTCCAGCACCCCCAGCAGCTCCTGGGTGAGCAGGAAATAGCCGAGCACGTTTGTGGCAAAAGTCAGCTCGATGCCGTCTGCGCTGTTGACCTTTGGCAATGTCCCGCGGTTGGCGCCGGCGTTATTGATGAGCACGTCCAAGCGGCGGTACTTTTTGCGAAATGCATCGGCAAATTCCCTGATGGACTTCTGGCTCGAAGTGTCGATCTGCATCACCAGGGCCTTCGTGGATCCCGTCCGTTTTGCGATCTCCGTCGCCGTCTGCTCGCCCTTTTGCAGGTCGCGGCAGCCGAGGATCAGCTCAGCGCCCAGGTCAGCCAGTTGGATCGCGATCTCCTTCCCAATGCCCGACGTAGGGCCCGTGATCAGGATACGCTTGCCTTTCATTGTATTAGATACAGGTTCTGATTTTTTCATTGTCCGATTGTAGCGGATGAGACGCCAGAGAGTCAAATTTACCCGCTCTTCCGTGATTGGCGAGGGCCCTCTGAACATATGCAGATTTCATTGGTTCTTGAAATTGAATTTGCCTAATCTGCGTAAATCTGCGGATGAAGGTTTTAGAGCACTGGGGTAGAGGGAATACTCGGCCGGGTCAACCGCCGGAATCGGGGCTGAGCAATTCATCCCCGGGTTGAACATCAGCCCTGGTTATCTTTGCCAGCAAGATCCCCACCGTATCCCCCGCATTGGCCTGATCCAGAGTCTTCTTGAACGCCTCGATCCCTGTGACGACTGCCCGTTTGTCCCCGTTTACCCCGCGGATCACGACCTCATCGCCGGTTCTCAAGCTCCCCGTGTCGATCTCGCCGGTCAGGACCGTGCCGCGATTGCGGATGCTGAAGACGTCCTGGACTTGCATGTGGAAGAATGGATCGGTGGGCATACGGTGACTCCAATTCTTTGTGCACCAGATTCCAATCCTGGGCACGCTGCCGCAGTATAAACAATGTTTGCCTCCGGCGCAATACCGGAGGCAAACTTGATAGATTCAGGCAAAAGCTCTTGGCCAAGGCTGTGAACCTCGAACCTAGCGGTTAGAGGTTCTTGTTCTGTAGACATCATTTTCATCATTTGAATCACGTTCAAATGATCTGGCTGCCTTAAGGTTAAGTCGCCCAAGCTCATTTTCCCGTGTTTTTCTTTCCCGCTCGGCGAGGGTCTTTGACCCGGCTGCGACTACACTGTCTCCTCGCTCGGCTCGAAGCTGGAAGGATCACCTATTATGGTTTTCGATTCCTCCATGCAACCAACCTCTCAGATATATAGTTACTGAACCAATGCAACAGCCTGACGTAACTCAGCGATGGCAATAAATGCATGCCTATCGTTTGGCTGTCGTCTCGCCCTCGGCCTATAAGTCTTGCTAGCCACATAGTCCTCAATCAGACCTTCAGGTTAGCAATGCTTTATCAGATGTCAATCGATAAACACCAATATTATCAGATACATAAGGGTATCCGAGTTGTTCGCAACAAGTTCAAAAAACCACCGAATAACCCGGCACGTGCCAGCGGGCTGTTGTCGGTTCGAAGGTCAATTGAACCATCCTGGTATTTCCGCTGAAATCCAAATAGCGGTATCAAGAATTCTAAATATCTTCCGCATTTGGGGGTGAGATCATAACTGTTCCACGAGCATATCCAGATCAGCCGCCCCACATACCAGTGCCTTACTTGTTTGGATTTCACCTCAAAGATCCAATTACTAGTCGGCCAATTATCTCGCCTACTGGCCACCCAAGGCCTGGCAATTGTTGCCACTATCCAGGTTATCCAGAAGTTGCCTTTTAAATAGATCCATGTTCGCCATCAGGACCATTTTCACTGTCACATGAAAAAGCTTCCTTTGACAACTTGTTGATACTGTGACGCTTCCTTTGAAGCTGCGTTAAAGGCCTAAGTACTGGATCGCACTATGATTCCTGTGTTCGATTCTGGACAGCATGATCAGCCTGACACCATAAGCGATGGCAGCTATATCTCCGCAAATGCGTCGGGTTGCGCCGTTTGGCCGCTCTATTGATTTGCGTATGTCGACAGCATTGTCGAGAATACGGCTGTCTCGGTAGCCATGTTAAAGACCGGCGGAGGGGTCTCCAGGACTCCCGGGTTGACCGACCACAGCAGAAAAGTCAGGCTGATGCAGGCAGTACCTTTTGCCGTAGAGTACGCGACATAGTCGCCCATATGGCCGGCGGCCCCTGAAGACCATGTCTCCTTCAGGAACTGAATGCCGTTGAAAGTGACATTCTCTGAAGTAACGGTCGGGTTGGTCCCGGGGCTCTTGCACGGGCTCACACCTTCCGCCACATTCACATCCAGGGTTTTTCGCAGCAGGTTCGTGCCGGCCGTAACAGGCAGGTCCAGGTGCCCGCCGGTATCCGACTGGTTGGAAACCGAAGACCCGGGCGGGAACTTGAAGGAGAAGCCGTACTTGACATTCTGGAACGTGCTCCAGTTGCCGGTTGTCGAGCTGGTAGCGGTTGGAGTCGGTGTGGATGTGGCCGGCGCAGTTGTAGGAGTCAAGCGTGGCGCTCGCCGTGCCGGAGACTTTGATATCTACGAAGAAGGGTTGGTTGCCATCTGCGCCAATCCCGAACAATCCACCGCTGGCATTCTTGAATTGCCAGTAACCGCGATAAGATCCCGCAAGGTTGGGCGCGGTGAGATTAATACTGAGGTCTACTATCTGGCCGGGGGACACCGTCAGAGGGATGAGGGTATCTGCCCCGCCCATCCGGTCACCGCTGGCAAGGACGAGACTGTATGCGGTCGTCCAGGTACAGGTTCCGACGTTTTTCAATCGCCAGGTCTTTGTAAAGGGTGCGTTCGGCGTAAAAACGGTCCCATCCGGTACGTTCATATCCGAAATGAATTGAGCGCGATCACACCCCAAAGCGGATGTTGGTGCAACAGTGGGCGCAACAGAGGTAGGTGGGATCGGGGTCGGAGTGGTCACAGGTGCAGCTGCTGCGCGTACAATACGCGGGGCCACCCATAACGGTTGGTCGCCCTCATAGGGACCGGTTGACAAAATCGTCAGGACCAGCCGGGCATTTTTGAGACCGGCGATCTTCGTCAGGTCTACATCTGCCTGGGTGACCAGTCCGTCATATTTTTCTTTCGATTTCCAAAGCGTGAACAAAGAATCGCCGGTCTGGTACTCAAGCTCATAGGTGACATAACAATTCACGGCATTGAATTGGCAGCCTATCGATGCCTGGAAGCGATCGCCGCGGAAAATATCCGTTACCGGGAACGACCCGCGAATCAAGCCGTTATATTGGCTTTGAGGAATGGTCAAAAGGCCGTGAATCGGAGAGGTGGTGCCATTTTCCATAACGGGGTTATCGATTGCTTTAACATATCCGAATAATAGTTTATTCGTGTTGAGCGGGCAGGGGATCGGTCCGCCGCCGTACGACCATTGGGCCGAGCACATATTGTCCACGAAATCATAGGCCGTGACATTCTGTGTTGGCAAAGTAACTTTGATCTGCACCCAGAATGGATTCGAATGGCTTGTGCCGATCCCAAACAGCCCTCCTGATGCGTTCTTTAATTGCCAATTGCCTCTGAAAGTTCCGGATGCATTGGGCGCCGTCAGCGTAACCGTCAGGTCCACGGTTTGTCCCGGGAGCACCGCTTTCGGAAAGGCTACCGAGTCTGGGCCTCCCATTTTCTCCCCGCTCGCAAAGACGAGAGTGTAGCCGGTAGTCCACTGGCACACCCCCGTGTTTTTGAGCCGCCACGTCTTGACAAAAGTTGCGCCGGCGTTGATCAGGGAATTATCCGGGACGGTCACGTCCGTAACGAACTGGGCCGCATCGCAAGTGCTTAAGGCCAGGGCGGGACGGGCGGTTATCGTGGCCGCCGGAATAAGCGACAATACCAGGGCGGCCAGCATCATTATCAAACTAAATGAGCTTCTTGATTTCATAGCATTCTCCTTCATAAGACCAGGAACAACAATGACCGGTATGAATACCACTAAACCTTGTTTCCCGTTTGACCGTGCACGATCCGATGGTTCTCGCTGAACCCTCGTCGTCTCCACTGGCACAGCAATATCGATTAATGCATATCCATTAATTGCCGTGCTGAATCACTGAGGCTTTCCAAAACCCCTGCTGCGTGGCCTGACCTTTTCTTCATCTTACAGCCTTTTTCCTTGAAGTACAAGATTAATAGGAGAGTACCTGTAATGTTCACCTGTCCCACCTACCCGGTTTTAGATTGGCCGCATTCAACCACAATGTCATTCGTAGGGGCGACTCTTCAGGGCCCCTCAAACCTCTTATTCTGCAGCACCTCAAGCCGGATCGGTACCACCCTCAGCCCACACGAGTCGCACTGCGCATTTCAGCGATTGATACGCTTAAGTAGGCTAATGGTATATGGATTATACGCTTGCCCTTCGTTCTTCCGCATTGCTTAACCGTGCCAGGTAGTCGGCGCTAAGGCTTTCCTTTTTTTGGCGGGAACCCGCCGCAGATCAGGTAAATCTCATCGATTTCTAAAATTGAATCTGCGAAATTCGGGAAATCTGCGGACATATTTAGTCTCTTTTCCCGTTATATAGAAGATAACCGGTGTCATTGCTGACATCAAGAATATCAATAGGAGTTACATTCGCCCAAAATCTTATTTGTGGTCGCCAAATCGGAGGTTCAAAATGAAAATGCGTACGCTCTTTATTGCCAATGTGGTTGTTCAAGTCCTCTTCGGGTTGGGCTTCTTGTTCACTCCCGCTCTTATCCTCGGCATCTTCGGAACCCAAACCGATGCTACCGGCTTAACGCCTCGCCCATGTTGCCGGCGGGCTCATTCTCAGTCTTGCCATTATTGGCTGGCTGGCTGGCTAAAGATGTTGCCGCGGGTCCCATGCAAGACGCGCATCATTTTTGGCTTCAGCTTTGCCCACCTCCTGGCTGGTATTCAAACTCTGCTCGCCATCTTATGCGGAACCTTCAACGCCATAGCCTGGCCCGTGGTTGTCATGGACGCGTTCTTCACTGTCGCCTTCTTATGGGGACGCGGACGAATTTAAGTTGGGCGTAGCTGCATAAGATACACTGATTATTCCCGCCTGAGGGTCAGCCAGCTCCGCCTCCGCCTTGGCCCGATTGGAGACACCATCGGGCCGGCAGCCTGTCCCGGAAAAAGTCACCACCATCATGACCAGGGTTGGCACTTTATCCAACCCTGGTTGATTCACGCGGGCTTTCCGCCCTCATTTGCTTTCCTCTTTATTCACCTCTCTACTCTCTATTTTCTACCCTCCACTTTCCACTTTCCACTTTCTATTCTCTATTCTCTATTCTCCACTCTCTAATCCCCAATTCTTTTATGCTAGAATATGACCCAACTTATCCACTTTACACCTTGAACGGATCAAGCTCAGCTCTACACCTTCTCCCGGGGAACCCTTACTGAACACTGATTACTGCATCACTGAACGCTGAACGCTAACACTGATCCCTAATCACTGCACACCGGTTACTGCTTACTGACTACTGACGAATGAACTGCCCCAGCTGCCAAACGGCTAATCCCGATAGCGCCAAATTCTGCATGAATTGCGGCGCTGCATTAGCCGCGGCTCCCGGAACGGGGAAAGGACATCAGCCTTCGAAAACCGGCTTTCTAGATCAATACCTGCCCCAGGAGCTGATCGCTAAATTACAAGCTGCCCGCTCAGGCAACTCCCTGGCTGGCGAGCGGCGCGTCATCACCATGTTGTTCTGCGATGTCAAAGGCTCCACTGCCGCGGCGGAGACCATGGACCCTGAAGTCTGGACCGAGATCATCAACGGCGCGTTCGAGCGCATGATCGCCCCGATCTATAAATATGAAGGCCTTGTCCCGCGTCTGATGGGTGATGCCATCCTGGCCTTCTTCGGCGCACCCATTGCGCATGAAGACGATCCGCAGCGCGCTATCCTGGCCGGCTTGGATATCCAGTCCGGCATCAAAGCCTACGCCGAGCAGATGAAGATCAAGCATAAGATCGAGTTCGGTCTGCGCGTCGGCATCAATACCGGCCTCGTGGTGGTGGGTGAGATCGGTTCCGATCTGCGCATGGAATATACGGCCATCGGCGATGCCATCAACCTGGCCGCCCGCATGGAACAGACCGCCCAGCCGGGAACGGTTCAGGTAACCGATGAGACCTATAAGCTCGTCGCGCCTCTCTTTGATTTTGAGGCCTTAGGCGATATCGAAGTCAAAGGCAAGTCCGCGCCGGTCAAAGCCTATCGCGTGCTTGGTGCAAAGCAGACTCCCGGGCACCTGCGTGGACTGGACGGATTGTCTTCTCCTCTCGTTGGCCGTGCCGCGCAACTCTCATTGTTCGAAGGGCTTCTTAACCGGCTGAGCAAGGGAGAAGGAAGCTTTGCCGCAGTTGTCGGCGAAGCCGGTCTGGGCAAGTCCACCCTCGTAGCCGCTGTTCAAAAACTGGAGGCTGCTTCACAGGTCACCTGGCTCAGGGGCGATGCGCTCTCATATGCCCGCTCCACAAGTTATTTCCTCTGGCGTCAGGTGCTGCGACAGTCCTTGAATGTTCGTGCGGAGGACCCTCCGACTGAGGTCCGCGAAAAGCTGCACTCCCTCTGTCAGGACTGCGGCTTGCCGGGTGAGCGCCTCCCGTTCCTGGAAGCCATTCTGGCCGTCGAGAGCCCGGAAAGCCTGCAGATTCTCTCAGGATTTCAAGGCGAAGACTTTGTCGGACGCATGACCGAAGCCGTCCGCGGATTTCTTTGCGGCCTTATGCGTGAGAAGCCCCTGGCCTTGATCTTCGACGATCTGCATTGGGCAGACGAAGCCTCCCTGACTCTCCTCATAAACCTGGCCGACCTCGTTGAGCAGCAGCGCCTGTTATTTATCTGCATGACCCGGCCCGATAATCATACGGCTTTTGTCGAGCCGATCCGCGGCAAGATCAAGGACCGATTTAGCCAGGTCAACCTGGAGCCTCTGCAGGAGGATCAAGCCTCGATGCTGTTGGCCAATCTGCTGGGAGCACGAGGGTTTGCCGGAGCCGGTGCGCGAGCAGATCCTGAAGAAGGCGGAGGGCAATCCCTACTTCGTCGAAGAAATGATCCGCTCTCTGATCGAGTCGAAACAGATCGTTCGTGAGAACAGCCATTGGCGGATTGCCGATAAGGATGTCAGCCTTTCCCTGCCGGGCACTCTGAACGGAGTGCTGAGCGCACGCATTGATCGCCTGCCCGAGGACACCAAACAGTTGCTGCAAATGGCCTCCGTGATCGGCCGCTCCTTTGATCTCCGCTTGCTGCGCGGCCTCTCCAATCTTAACGGCGGCCTGGATGACCATATTCACAGATTGACTCAATCCGGTTTGATCCAGCCCCTCGAGCCGGAAGGATACATCTTCCGCCATGTCCTCGTTCAGGAAGCTGCCTATAACTCCACATTGCTCAAGCGCCGTCGCCTCCTGCATCTGCGGATCGGTGAGATCCTGGAGGGTTTCCATGCAGACCGGCTCGAAGAATATGCGCCTCTCCTGGCTTATCATTTTTACAATGCGGAAGATGAACGCTCGCTCAAATATGATCTTATGGCCGGTGAGAAAGCCGACCATCTTTATGCCAACGCCGAGGCTGCCACACACTACACCCGGGCGCTTGAAACTGCCAAACGCATTGACGCCGGCAAGGATCAGATCGGGCCGCTCTACAGGAAGCTCGGTCATGCCTTGGAAATGGATGGGCGCCACTCACGAGGCTCTGGCAAATTATGAGGAGATGGAGGCCTTTGCCCATGAGGATGGGGATCGTGCCCTCGAACTGGAATCATTGACTGCGCGTGCAACCATCTATTCGATCTTTACGCAGCTTCACTCTCCCCTGTCTGGCCGAGAAAATGCTCTTCAGGGCGCTTGACCTTGCGCAGCAGATAGGTGACCAGGCCTCCCAGGCGAAATTGCATTGGAGCCTGATGCTTAATTATCTATTCTCCAAGGTCATCAATAAAGCAGTCGAGCACGGAGAGCAAGCTCTGGCCCTTGCGCGTGGGACCGGCGACCGGGAGCAGTTGGCGTTCATTCTGAATGACCTGACGCGGGTCTACACCTGCACCGGTGAATTCGAGAAGGGCTATGCCGTTGTAAGCGAGGCGCGGGCCCTATGGCGGGCACTCGAGAATCAATCCATGCTGGCAGATAGCTTTGGCGCAGAAGCCGAGGCGCGGTTCCATGCCGGTGATTACGATGGAGCATTGGACTGCGCCACTCAGTCAATGGAGATAAGTGAAGCGACCGGTAATCTATGGGGTCAGGCCTATAACAATATGCTATTAGGTTTCGTACACCTCGATCGGGGCGAAGCGGATCGGGCCATCCCGCTTATGCAGGACAGCATTCGCCAGGGCGATCAGGCCGGCTTGCTTGCCAGCTCGGTGGCCGAGCGCGCCGAGCTCGGCTGGGTCTACGGTTCTTTTGGGGATATTGAGAAAGGTCTTGAAACGTGCCGTGAAGTCTCTGAGCATTGCCCTTGCAAAATGGGCAGAATGGAAATCGCTTCCGGTTGCGATGATGGTGCGTCTCCAGCTTCTCAAAGGGGATCTGCCAGAGGCTGAAGCAACAGCCGGGCCAGACAAGTTGGAACAAATTTCGATCCCTTATGCACGTTATACGATCATGATTGAAATGGCAAACGTCGAATTAGCGCTTGCCCAAAAAGATTTTGCAAAAGCCCTTTCGATCATTGAGAGCCTTCAGGCGCAGATACCCGCCACGATCCGAGCCGATATCTCTGAGGTGTTGTGGCACAAAGCCGAAGGCCTGCTGGGGCTGGGACAAACCGAAGCGGCCCGGCAGGCGCTCCTTCAGGCTCGAACCCTAGCCGAAGGCTTGGATTCCCGGCGAAGCCTGTGGCAGATCTTTTCCCTGCTGGCCGAAATTGAATCACAAGCGGGCAATGATAGTGGAAGCGAATGCACTGTCGGGAAAAAGCGCGGCAGAACGCTTCTTTCATTGCCGATCGCCTGCAAGTTCTGGGTCTGAAGGAATTCTTTATCAATAATGCCCGATGTGAAAGCCGTGCTGAACTGATGAGATTCCCATGCAGCGGCTAGCCTCTCTCCTGAAAGTCCGCCCGGAAGAAGGACAGCTTGTCCTGCTGGTCGGGATCCTTGTTCCTTTGTATCCAGGCAGGGCAGGGCATGGGCGATAATGCTGCCTCCGCTCTGTTCTTCCTGCGCTTCGGTGTGGATTTTCTGCCTTATATGTATTTGATCCTGGGCGGCATAACCTTTGTCTTGACCCTGGGTTACTCTGCCGGCCTGGGACGGCTCGGACGCAATCGTTTCTTCCAGGGCATGATCCTTGGGCTGGGCATTCTACTCCTCATTGAGCGCCTGGCCCTCGTCCGTCCTTTTTCACTGTTATATCCCGTTCTTATGGCTGACGGTCAGCTGCATGGATTTTATGCTTGGCACGTTCACGTGGAACTTGGCCGGCGAGGTCAGCGACGCGCGCCAGGCCAAGCGCTTGTTCCCGCTGTATGCCAGTGCCGGTATCCTTGGCAGCGTCTTGGGAAATTCGGTGACGGGCCTCATTGCCAAAATGCTGGGCACGGACAACCTGCTTATCTTCTATGCTGTCCTGCTTGGTCTGGCTTATTTTCTCACGCGTTCGATTGCCCAAAAATATTTTGGTCCCGCCAAAGTGACCGCCAAGAAGTCGAGTCTGTTGAACGACCTGCGCTCGGGCTTTGATTTTGTGCGCGGTTCTTCTTTAATGAGGTTGATCTCTTATGCTTCCGTCCTGTTTTCGATATTGTTCTTCGCGATCGCTTTTCCGTTCAATAAGGTCGTCACGGCTTCTTTCCCTGACGAAGCCGGCGTGGCCGGTTTTCTTGGCTTGTTCAGCAGCATCACCACGGCTGTTACCTTTTTGGTTTCACTCTTGCTGGCTAACCGTATCTACGGGCGATTGGGCATCGTTAACAGTGTGTTCCTCATGCCCCTGGTTTATATGTTTGGGTTCCTTGTTTTTGCCAGCCAGTATTCCCTGACCGGCGCGGTGCTTGCCCGCTTCTCGCAATTGGTCATCCTTTCGGGGATCGCCGGTACCGCCTGGAGCGCCCTGTTCAACGTTGTCCCCTCGCAAAAACGCGGACAGGTGCTTGCCTTTCACGAATGGCGTTCCGTCCCAGGCCGGTGTGGCGCTTTCAGGCCTGCTGCTCATCCTTGGCGATCGCATGCTGACCGTTACCCAGATCTTTTTGATGGGTGTGTTGGTCACCCTGGTTTGCGGCTATATGGTCTGGCGGATGCGCGCCGCCTATGGGCAGGCATTGATCGACGCCCTGCGCGCCGGGCGTCTGGAGGTATTCAGTCTGGACGAGCCTGCCTTTACCGGCCTGCAAGGTGACGCGGCCGCGCTGGAGGTGGCCACCCGCGCCCTGCAGGATCCCAAGCCTACCGCTCGCCGCCTTGCTGCCGAGATTCTTGGGAAAATGCAGAACGCCTCGGCCATCCCGGCTTTGGCGCGTCAGCTTTCAGACCCCGAGCCTGGGGTGCGCGCCGGCGTCCTGCGCGCCCTCGGAGAGCTGTATGCTCTCTCAGCCCTGGACCCAATCACCGCATCGCTTGAAGACATTGACCCGGAAGTTCGCTGCCAGGCTTTGGTTGCGCTGACTCAGTTCGAATTGGTACCCTCTCGCAGATCTTTTGGAAAAACTTGAGGGGTTTCTCGGAGATGCCTCGATCAAGGTCCGGACGCAAGCGGTGGTAACGCTGTCTAAACTGGGGCGCGGTGAACTCGCGCTTCCCAGCCTGAGCAAGTGGTTACAGGATGGCGAGCCTGAGCTTCGCATGGCCTCACTTGATACGTTCGGCCGTGTGTCAGCTTACTTTGATGGGCAGTTGGACGTTGCTCCGGTCTTGGTGGCCCTCCAGGACTCGTCTGTTGCTATTCGGCAGGCCGCCTGCCGGGCCATGAGCGGGCTTCAAGAATGCGGCTGCCGCTCAGGCGCTTGTGTCGCGCTCTATCCGACCCCGATGCCTCTGTCCGACAGGCCGCCGCTGAATCTTTACGTGGCGGTGCTGATCATCGCGCCCTGGTTTTGGATGTGCTTAATTCCAAAGATCAGCTCGCTTGTGACGCTGCTTTGGACGCGCTTTCTCCCGGAGACGTTCAAACTTCAGACCGGCTGCGTAACTATGCTCGCGAGGAAATAGCCCAGTTGCGCACCCTTTTTGTCCAGCGGGCCAGCTTACCTGCATCCGGTCGGGCCGTGGCTCTTCTGCGCGAAACCCTGCAGAATAAGATCGATCTCTGCGAGAGCCGCCTGGTCAAGGTGGTTGGTTTGATCGGCGATCCGCGTACGATGGATTTGGTGCGGAAAAGCCTGCGCGGCTCCGACCCTGAGGTTCGCGCGGCCGCACTGGAAGCCCTGGAAACCCTTGGGGATAAGTCGCTGGCACGCGGGATCCTTTCCCTGTTGGATGAAGAGCCGGCGCACCTTCCGCCCTCGGTGAGCCTTGAAAACTTTCCTGGATGGCGGAGATCGCTGGTTGTGTGCGCTGGCGATCCGCGCGGTTCAGGAGCTGGACTTGCGGGAATTCATTCCGAGTTTGGTAAGTTTAAAGTCCAGTCCCGATGCCCTTATTTGCAAATCTGCTGTTGAGACTTTGGTTAAATTTGGCGAGGTGAAACCCATGGATACTCTGCAAACCGTCTCGACCCTCGAACGTGTCCTGCTTTTGCGGGAAGTGCCCATCTTTGCCGATCTCTCTCCCGATGATCTGCAGCAGGTAGCCGGGATTGCCGGTGAGCAGTGGTATCCGGCTGAGACGGCTATTTTTCATCAGGGCGAGGAGGGGAATGTGATGTTCATCATCGTGAACGGTCATGTGCAGGTCATCCGTTCGGTGAACGGCACAGATCAAACCCTTGCGAAGCGCGGCCCCGGTGAATTTGTCGGTGAGATGGCCATCATAGAATCTGCGCCGCGTTCGGCGACCTTGTTTACACAGGGCGAGGTCCGCATGCTCGCGATCGAAGGGGATACCTTCAAGCAGATCCTGCGTGAGCGCCCCGAGGTCTCGTTGGCCGTATTGCGCAGCGTCTCCCGCCGGCTGCGGGAAATGGCCGCGTGAAAGGATAAAAAATGTCGCTGGAAGAAAATAGACAGCTTGTGCGACGTTATCAGGAGATCTATAACAACAATAACCTTGAAGCCCTGAGCGAGGTCCTGGTGGATGACCTTCTCACACCCAGGATCATGCCCGGCATTCCGCCCGGCTTGCAGGGAGCCAGGGCTGCACATCGCATTATGCTGCTTGGGTTCCCTGATTATCATACCGTGATCGAGGACCTGATTGCCGAAAATGATAAAGTGGCTGCACGTATAACCATGACGGGTACGCACACTGGCGATTTTATGGGTATCGCCGCGACCGGCATCCAGGTCGAATATTCAGGCATGTATATCGTCCGCATCAAAGATGGGATGATTGTGGAGCATTGGGGAGAGGAGGATGGCGTAAGCCTATTGACTCAGCTCGGCGCTTTGGCGAAGTCCGGCTAGTTGGCAGGAAGGTTTCGCATCTACTCACGCCTCTTCGAATATCTCGGAATTTTCTCGATCCGCTCCGGGTGAAGGTAAGGGCGGGTTTCAAACCCGCCCTGGCCCAAGGCAGCCGGCGTGGCGGCCTTGCACGCGAAGCGGTATCTATCCAGCAAATACGAGGAATCTGCTAAATGAAGCGTACCCCCGGTTATTCATCTTCCTCTTTTTGTTTGCCGTATACTCTGATCACCGCTGCTTCGATCTCTTCATCTGAATGCCTCTCGCAGGCCACCAGGGGGCGGTTCGGATTCGGTACCCGTTTCCCGCCCTCGCTCATCACCTTGCAGTCGATGAATTTGCCTTTGGCATCGTAAACGGCATAAAGCTCGTATAATTTTCCGCACACGATACATCCATGCCATTCACCTCGGGTATGTTTTTCAACCATAATGTGCCTCCAATAAGTGATCCTCTGAAATCTTGTCGTAGCGTGCAGCGGTATTTGTACTTCTGGGATCAAGCCTGGCTATATAATGTGAACGGCGGTCTCGTACCGAATTAATTCTAACCGTAAGTCGGCATCTTATGGATCCAGAAATAGTCACCTGCACAATCCAGCTGGTCATCACCGGTTGATGGTTTCATCGACAAATAGGTTCAGCATATCCATCCAGGACACAAAGCGATGTCTCTACGGGTATCACCGCCAGAAGATACGATGGATTAACATCAGGGAAACCATGAAAAATGATCCGGAATCACGCCGCTTGCATCAGGACCCCGCCGCCTGGAAACGCTGGGGGCCTTATCTGGCCGAACGTGCCTGGGGGACCGTCCGTGAAGATTACAGTTCGAACGGTTCGGCCTGGGAGTATTTTCCGCATGACCATGCACGCTCGCGCGCCTATCGCTGGAACGAGGATGGACTGGCAGGCATCAGCGATGATAAGCAGCGCCTGTGCTTTGCCCTGGCGCTCTGGAACGGGCAGGATGCCATCCTCAAAGAACGCCTTTTTGGGCTCACCGGCCCGGAAGGGAATCACGGAGAAGACGTAAAGGAATATTATTTTTATCTTGATTCCACGCCGACCCATTCTTATATGAAGATGCTCTACAAATATCCACAGCGGGCCTTTCCCTTATACGGACCTGGTAGAGACCAACCATCGGCGTGGCAAAGGCCAGCCTGAATACGAATTGTTTGATACCGGCGCCTTCGCTGAAAATCGCTATTTTGATGTATTTATCGAATATGCCAAGGCGGAAACCGATGATATCCTGGTTTCCATTAATGCTTTCAATCGCGGACCGGAACCTGCCGAGCTGCATCTCCTGCCCACGCTGTGGTTTCGCAACACCTGGAGTTGGGGACTGGAACATGACAAAATCCCCCGTCCTTCATTGAAGGACATTTCATCGAAACCAGGAGGCAGGCTTCAAGCTGATCCGGGCCGATCATGCTGCCCTTGGCCGCTATCTATTGCCTGTGAGGAGGCCGATGCCCTGCTGTTTACCGAGAACGAAACCAATTCCGAACGTATCTTCGGCTCGCCCAATTCGACGCCCTTATGTCAAAGATGCGTTCCATGCCTTCCTGGTTGACGGTCGTACAAACGCAGTTAATCCTGAAAATGAAGGCACCAAAGCGGCCGCCCTATATCATCGGGTGGTAAAGCCTGGTGGATCCTGCGGAGATCCGCTTGAGACTTTTTGCCGCCAGAGATCCGGAAGATCCCGGAACCCAGGATCCATTTGGATCCTTTTCAAAATGAGTTATCCCTTCGCCGCTCCGAAGCGGATGAATTCTATGCTGATCTTCAACCTGTTACCTTATCCGAAGATGAGCGCAATATCCAACGCCAGGCCTTTGCCGGGATGTTATGGTCGAAACAGTTCTATCACTACAACGTGGAGGAATGGCTGCGGGGCGATCCGTCTCAACCGCCCCTCCACCGGAACGCAAAAAAGGCCGTAACCATGAATGGCGCCACTTTCAACACAGCGGACATTTTCTCCATGCCCGACAAATGGGAATACCCCTGGTTTGCTGCCTGGGACCTGGCGTTTCACTGCATTCCCCTGGCGCTTCTCGATCCTGAGTTTGCCAAACAGCAGTTACTCTTGCTGGGCCGGGAATGGTGCCAGCACCCGAATGGCCAGGTCCCGGCCTATGAATGGGCTTTTGGGGATGTCAATCCGCCGGTGCTGGCCTGGGCCGCCTGGCGTGTCTACAAGATCGACGAGAAACAGCATGGCAAAGGCGACCGTGCTTTTCTGGAGCGTATGTTCCATAAGTTGATGCTCAATTTTACATGGTGGGTGAATCGCAAGGACGCCGAAGGCTTAAATGTGTTTCAGGGCGGATTCCTGGGCCTTGATAATATCGGCGTCTTTGATCGCAGCGCCCCGCTGCCGACCGGCGGCCATATCGAACAGAGCGATGGTACCAGCTGGATGGGCTATGTTCTGTCTTAACATGCTTACCATTTCTTTGGAGCTTGCCGTCCATAACCCTGCTTACGAAGATATCGCCCTCAAATTCTTCGAGCACTTCCTGTATATTGCCGACGCAATGAATAACATCGCCGGAGAAGGCATCTCACTGTGGGATGAGCAGGATGAATTTTTCTACGATGTTCTGCATCTGGAACACGGCGAAAATATGCCGCTCAAGCTCCGCTCGATGGTCGGTTTGATCCCCTTGTTTGCGGTCACGACTATCGAACCGTCCCTGCTCGATAAAGTCCCCGAGTTCAAGCATCGTTTGGAATGGTTCCTTGAGCACCGCCCTGAACTGGCAAAGCTGGTATCCCGTTGGAATGAGCCGCGCATGGGCGAGCGCCGTCTGCTGGCGATACTGCGCGGACATCGTATGAAACGCGTGTTAAGCCGCATGCTGGATGAGAACGAGTTCCTTTCACCCTTTGGTATTCGGGCTCTCTCCCGCATCTATTCTGAAAACCCTTATTCTCTGAAGGTGGACGGTTCCACATATACGGTCGAATATCAGCCGGCCGAATCCAACACCGGACTGTTCGGCGGCAATTCCAATTGGCGCGGCCCAGTCTGGTTCCCGGTGAATTATCTCATCATCGAATCGCTCCAGCAGTTCCATCATTACTACAGCGATGATTTCCTGGTGGAATGCCCTACCGGCTCAAGCCAGTTAATGAGTTTGGATCAGATCGCAGATGATCTGTCCGATCGCTTGATCAGTATCTTCGTGCGGGACGGAAATGGACGCCGCGCCGTTTTCGGGGCCAATGAAACCTTCCAGAACGACCCGCACTGGCGCGATTACATCCCCTTCCATGAATACTTTCATGGTGAAAATGGCGCAGGCATCGGGGCCAGTCATCAGACCGGCTGGACGGGCCTGGTTGCGAAATTGATCCAGCAGCATGCAGAGAAAGCCAAAGATGGGTGAGCCGGCGTCCTTTCTGAGCTTGGGCCGGGAGGTCTGCGCCAACCTCGAGTTCGGCTGACTCCCATGAATGGTTGGTGGTCAATGGGATTGGCGGCTTTGCTTCGGGCACCATCTCGGGCATTCTTACGCGTCGCTATCATGGCCTGCTCATTGCTGCCTGTAAGCCGCCTCTTGATCGCAAATTATTACTGAGCAAGCTGGAAGAAACCGCGACCTATGACGGTGAAGCGGTCGAGCTCTTTGCCAACCGCTGGGCGGATGGGTCGGTCAATCCCAGTGGCTTTAAGCGGATCGAGCAATTTGGCTTGGATGGGACTATGCCCGTCTGGAACTTTGCCTTTGCCGATGCCTTGCTCGAAAAACGGATTTGGATGCGCCCCGGTGAGAACACGACTTATGTTCGCTATAGACTGCTGCGCGGTCTCTATCCTGTAAGGTTGAGCTTCAAGGTGCTCGTAAATTATCGCGATTTTCATGGCGAGACATTCGGGAGCGCGCCGCTGCGCATCGAGCCTGTTGATCACGGGATAAAAGTCCTGGCTTCCGAAGAGGCGGTCCCTTTCTATGTGCGTTGTGCCAATGCAGAAGTCCAGCTTCGAAGCGAGTGGTACCGGGGCTTTTCTCTCTCGGTGGAACAGTACCGTGGCTTTCCCGGGCTCGAAGACCACTTCCTGGCAGCAGAATTCCAAGGTTCGTTACTCCCAGGCGGCACGCTGACCGTTCTGGCCAGCACAAATGTCGACACAGACGCAGATTCCGAAGTAGCCCTTGCGGAACGTAGAAAATACGAGATTGGGATCGTCTCTCAAGCAGACATGTCTCTGGATAATGCTCCGGCCTCTGTGCGCCATCTCCTTTTAGCTGCGGACCAGTTCATCGTCCGCCGCGAGAGCGTTGGTGGAAAAAGCGGTCACAGCATCCTGGCCGGTTATCACTGGTTCAGTGACTGGGGCCGCGATACGATGATCAGCCTGCCTGGTTTGACGCTCACAACAGGGCGCCCGGAAATTGCGCGCAGCATTCTGCACACATACGCCCGGTATGTGGATAAAGGGATGCTTCCCAACCGGTTCCCCGATGCCGGAGAAGATCCTGTGTATAACACCGTGGATGCCACGCTCTGGTATTTCGATGCTGTTCAAGCGTATCATGCCGCCACAGGCGACGATGCGTTGCTGAAGGAATTATTTCCGACCCTGCAGGAGATCATTGATTGGCACCTGCGTGGAACCCGTTACCATATCCATGCCGATCCCGCGGATGGCCTGCTCTTTGCCGGGGAGCCGGGCGTGCAGCTAACCTGGATGGATGCAAAGGTTGATGACTGGGTGGTAACTCCCCGAATCGGTAAGCCGGTGGAGATCAACGCATTGTGGTATCACGCTTTGAGTCTGATGACGGCCTTAGCCGATCGCCTCGGGCAGCCATCCAAAATCTACAAGGAGGCTGCTCAAAAAGTCAGGAATAATTTCCGCCGTTTTTGGAACGAAGAAGTTGGGTATTGCTTCGACTTAATCGACGGCCCAAATGGCAATGACGCCTGCTTTCGACCCAACCAATTATTTGCCGTCTCTCTCCCGGAAGGGGACGAGCGCGAACCCGTCCTGCTCGACGGCCCCGGACAAAAAGCCGTCCTGGATGCCTGTTCGCTCCACCTGTTGACCTCGTATGGATTGCGCAGCCTTGGGCCTTCTGATCCGGCCTATATCGGTCATTATGGCGGTTCTCGCCGGGAGCGTGATGCAGCCTATCACCAGGGGACCGTCTGGGGCTGGTTGATCGGCCCTTTTGTTAGCGCTCATTTGAAAGTCTACAAAGATCCGCAAAGTGCGCGCAGGTTTTTGATGCCGCTTCTCGATAACCTTTCCACGCATGGGCTGGGGAGTATCAGCGAAATTTTCGACGGCGATGCGCCCTTTACGCCCCGCGGCTGTATCGCCCAGGCCTGGAGCGTGGCAGCTTTGCTGCGAGCCTGGCAGCAAACGGATGCCCTTAGTGGAACTGGTTCTCATTCAACTCCGTCATGAAAATTAATCATAATTACTTATAACCCCGTTGATGGTTTACCAAAAAAATGAACATGGGCGGGGTATTCTCCGTCACCATGTTCATTTTCCGAAAGTGCAGGTGTCTCCCTGCTCGGACTTTTTCGTCCCAGGCTGGAAGCGTGAGACGAAGAAGTGAGCAGATACAATATATCTTATTTGTAAAGGAAGAATTTATGGCTGAAGCAAAAGTAACTATTTATGGCGCCTACTGGTGTCCCGATTGCCGCCGCTCGAAGAGATTTCTCGGCGAACAGTTCGTCCCTTATCAGTGGGTGGATATTGAACAGGATAAAAATGGTGAAGCGTTCGTCCTGCAGAAGAACAACGGAAAACGCATTATTCCGACGGTCGTATTCGAAGATGGTTCCTTTCTCGTCGAGCCGTCCAATGCCGAATTGGCAAAGAAGCTTGGACTTAAGACCGAGGCCAAGAAAACATATTATGACCTCATCATCATTGGTGGCGGACCCTCAGGCCTGACTGCGGCCATTTATGCTTCGCGTGAGGGCGCAGATACGCTGTTGATCGAGCGCTCGGGCTTGGGTGGACAGGTTGGCATAACCGTTGGCCTGGACAACTTTCCCGGTTTTCCCGAGGGCATCAGCGGCCAGGAATTCGCTGAACGCATCACCCAACAGGCGCGCCGGTTCGGCGTGGAGATTTTGCAGGCGCAGGATGTTGAACAGCTCAAGATGGAAGATGGCTATCATGAAGTCTACACTTCAGATGGCAAGCATTACCATTCACGCGCCGTGTTGATCTCGACCGGCGCCTCCTACCGCCGGTTGGAAGTTCCCGGTGAAGATGATTACATTGGCGCCGGCATTCATTTCTGCGCCACCTGTGATGGTCCATTTTACAAAGGCTCAAAAGAGATCGTAGTCGTAGGCGGTGGAAACTCGGCGGTGGAAGAAGGTCTGCATCTCACCAACTTTGCTGAAAAGGTCATCCTGTTGGCGCGCAGCGATCGTTTGACTGCCAGCCAGATTGCAACCGATAAGGTTAATGAACCCACCTCGCGCATGGAGGTGAAATACAATACGACAGTTGATGCATTCGAAGGCGGGGACTCGAAATTGAAAACGATCAAGATCCATAATATTAAAACAGGTGAAACCGGTGAGATCCATCCTGCCGCCGCCTTCATTTTTATCGGACAACAGCCCAATACGGAATTCCTGAAGGGTTATTTGGAAACCGATAAGTATGGATATATCCTGACCGGTCATGATTTTGTGCATGATAAGGCAGGGGGCGGCAAGGTGGATGCATTGCCTTTTGAGACCAGTGTGCCCGGTGTCTTTGCTGCCGGTGATGTGCGTTACGGCAGCACGAAACAAGTTGCCTCAGCGGTAGGGGAGGGCGCGGCTGCATCCATCTCGATACGGGACTCCCTGCGCAAAAGTTAACCGAATGGGACTGGTGCTACCAGTCCCATTCGCTTTTGGTAAAAAGGATCAATGCTTATCGGCAGGGGGCGAATTACCTGCCTAGGGGATTCACGAGTAAAGCTGTCTAAAGGTCTGAATGCTCCTTGTTGGATTTTGTTTTGACTTGGTACCTTGCAGGTTTATTGCGAATAAACATCTTTTCATACAGGATGATTTGTATAAAGTAAAATTAATGTAAATACGAATTTCCAACGGGGTTGAGGAAAGCGGTCTTTTACCGGATAGATAAGGCCTTAATTGGTCGAATCGTGAGCTCAGAGTTTAGGCCGTCGACGATACACGAACATTGGATTGATCTTCGTAAAGGTCTCTCCGGGAAACTATAAACAGAAATCTGCACGTATGCAATCAGTGATCAGGGCTGAAATTGAAGCTACAGAACCATCGGGCCTAAAAATAGGCTTGCCGCGCACTCGGCTTGCACTTATATTAGGCCTTACATTTCTATATATATTGGTATTGCATCCTCTAATCGATATATTTGGCCTGATAGCCTCTGCTTTGATCTCCATACCCGTTGCTCTGGCAGGCTGGTATTTTGGGATAAATGCCGGGGTGATTGCGGGCCTCATGGCTATAACATTGAATATGGCGCTCCTTACCTTCCAACAAGGCGGTGCGTGGTATTCTTGGATCATAGATTATTGGCCGGGAAATTCGATTCTTATCCTTCTGGGTTATATTGCCGGTCGCGTACAACACGAGTTGGTCAATCATGCCCAGGCCCTCGACGAATTACGCTCTCACGAACGATATCTTGCCCTGGTTAACCTTGCGACCCAGAATATTCTGGTCTCCAAAAGCCTTGATGACACATATTATTATCTGGTTACCAACCTGGCCGAATTATTTGAAGCTGATCGCGCTCACTTCTTTCGTTGGGACCCCGAACAAAAACAAGCGATCCTTGTGGCATCCACTCTGCCGTTGGATCGATCTCTTTCCGATGTACAGTTGGATCTAAGTGAATCAGGCTTGATCGTATCCGTCTTGCGAACCGGAAAAGCCCTGGTGTTGGATGATCTGCCGGATTCAGCAACCATCATCAATCCCGCTCGGATTAAAAAAGATACAGCTCCTAATTCAATCTGCTCTTTGTATTCCAGTATTGGCGGGCGAAAATAAATTAGGGGCAATGGTCATTGGATACATCACTCCGCGCAAGTTCAGCGTCACGGAGATCAATTATGCTGAATTAGCGGGTAATCAAATCGCGCTTGCGCTTCTGACTGTCCAACAGGATATCGAGATACAAAAACGGCTCAAGGAGGCCCATGCCCTTGCCGCGATAGAACGTGTCTTGAGCGAAACCGAGCGCGTTGGTCTTGGAACAGTGCTGCAGCTAATTGTTGACTCGGCCAGGGAGTTGATCCCCGAAGTTGAAAATGCAGTCTTGCATTTGATCGACGATGAACAACAAATCCTTATCCCGCGGGCAACCGCCGGATTTGAAACCGAAGCCAAAACAAAACTAAACATGCGGCTGGGCGAGGGGGCGGCAGGACAGGCAATTTTGTCAGGAGAGGTGATTAGTATTACAGATACCCAAACGGACCCTCGTTTTTTGAGCCAGGAAACACCCGCAAAATTCCGTTCCCTTATCGTAGCCCCGATCCAAAGCAATGAGCGCTATGTTGGAACCATAAGCATTCAGAATCAGCGACCCAATGCGTTTACACCTGATGAAAGCCGGCTTCTGGGAGCGCTTGGGACCCAGGCTGCCATTGCCATTGAAAACGCAAACCTGCTGCAAACCACCCAGCAGGATTTAAAAGAAATCAATGCCCTTTATCAGGTGAGTCGAGGTTTGGCCGGTTCCCTGGATCCAGATCAACTCTTGAAAAATGTTGTCGATCTTTTGCAGAAAAACTTTGGATATTATCATGTGCAGGTATTTCTTGTTGATCATCAGCGCGATGCGTTGGTTGCGCGGTATGGAAGCGGAAAGATCGGCGATTTTCTAAGAGAGCAGGGATACCATTTGCCGATAGGAACAGGCATTGTCGGGCATGTGGCGGAAACCGGCGAGCCCTTTATGACGAATGACGTGGAACAGGTCGTCTTTTTCGTCCGCCATCCCCTGCTGCCTGATACCCAATCAAAACTGACGGTACCCATCAAAGTTGATCATCAAGTCGTGGGTGTACTGGATATCCAGCAAATCCCGCCAGATCGCCTGACTTCACGCGACATGCAATTAATGATAACTGTAGCCGATCAATTGGCTGTCGCGTTGCAAAAGGCAAACCTTTACGGCGAGCTGCAAACCTCGCTTAGCCAGGAAAGATTCACGCACGACCAATTGATTCAAAGCGAGCGGTTGGCGGTGATCGGGCGGATTGCTGGCTTCGGTTTCGCACGAATTGAATAATCCGCTGCAGGCGATACAAAATGCTCTTTTCCTGGTCAATGACGAAGAGCATTTGTCGGTACAGGGTCACAGGGACCTGGAAATCGTCTTATCAGAAACCGAACGAATGGCGGACATGATCAAGAGGCTGCGCGCCTTTTATCGACCGTCTCGCGAAGAAGACTTTCAGGATATCGAATTGAACAATATTACTGTGGATGTTTCCGCCCTTACTGCCAACCACATGCGTCATAAGAATATTACCTTTGAATTCATCCCCGACCTTGAATTACCTGTGGTTCCGGGTATCCCTGACCAGATCCGGCAGATCGTCCTGAACCTGTTCATGAACGCGGTAGAAGCCATGCAGACCGGCGGGCATTTAACCGTGTATACCCAACGATTACCAGGACAGGATAGAATCCTGTTCTCGGTTAACAGATACTGGGCCGGTATCGACCCGGAGATCCTGCCTCATATTTTCGAACCATTTATCACCAATAAGGAAAACGGTACCGGTCTGGGCCTGACCATCACCGCCGATATCATCCGCCGGCATAACGGTGAAATTCAGGCTGAGAACAACCCCGGCGGGGGAGCCACCTTCCAGGTCTGGCTTCCCAAGATCAAGAAGGAGTTGAAATAACGATCTCTGGTCATATCCTGCTCATCGATGACGAAGCTGTCTTGCGCCAAACCCTGGCCCGCATCCTCAAGCGCGCCGGTCTGGATGTCACAACGGCGGCGACGGGTCAGGAAGGGCTGGATTTTCTTTCACAACAGAATCCTTCGACCTGGTTTATCTGGATATTCGTCTGCCGAATATGAGCGGGCTTGAGGTACTGAAAGTCATTCATACAATCATTTCCTGAGCTGCCGGTTGTTCTTTTCACTGCCCAACCTGACTTGAACTCGGCAATAGAAGCTGTGCGTGAAGGGGCGGTCGATTATCTTCTAAAGCCGCTTAAGCCGCAGGCGTTAATCGATCGCACGCATGCCATTCTCATGCCCGCAGGAAAAGGAACGGCGCAAGCACGATATTCAATTGCAAATGGATGCCTTGCAAACATGAACTAAAGGGCCTGGAGCGCGATGGATGTCGGTCATACAGACCCGGCTTCCACAGCCATAAGTGCCGGCGAACGGTTCCTTACCCGGGGCAAACTGACACTGGACTTGCATACCCGTCGCCTGATCATCGGCGAGCGCACGATAAACCTCCCGCCCGCTACATTTGATTATCTGCTTGTCCTGGCACGCCGCGCCCCCAATGTTGTCGACTACAAGACCCTGGTTGCGGAAGCACAGGGATATCAGGCGGACTCCCGGGAGGCTCAGGAACTTGTCAAGTGGCACGTTCACCATATCCGCCAGGCGATTGAGCCAGATGTGCACCAGCCCATTTATCTGATCAACATGCGCGGGAGTCGGTTATCGTCTTGTGATAAATTAGTTCTCCGTGCCTGATCGCTCAGATGTCGGAACCCGCTTCCAGTCCAGATTGGAAGCGGGTTTTGGTTCTCCAACTTTTGCCAACCTTTATATCCCATATAGCAATCTGCCAAATCAGGAATTTCAAGGAAAATTAGGCTAAATATCATGATTGAGCCTACCCTTTCCGTCAACCTTCCTCAAGCCCGGGTTCTGGTCGTAGATGATCATCCCGGGACGGCCACCACCTTGGCGCGTGCCATCTGCTCAATTAGGGCCAAAGATCGAGGTCATTTCGGCGACCAGCGGCAAGATGGCTCTGGAACAAGTCAGGGAGGGTGCCGTAGACCTGCTCATCACCGATATGATGATGCCGGACATGAACGGGCTGCAATTGATCGAAAAATTGCAGCTACATCCAGGGGGACGACCGACATATACGATACTGATCACTGCTTATGATGTACCCGGATTGAAAGAAAGTGCAAGGCGTTTAAAGGTGAATGAAACCATCATAAAACCATTTCGCCCCGAGTACATTCGTCAGATCGTCAGCAAAATGCTCGAGGATCTGGGCCCTTCAAAACTGCTGAATCAGGCAGCGGAGGTTCGACCCGCCACTAAGATCCTGGTCGCTGATGATATTACGGATAATTTATCCCTCCTTTCACGTTACCTGGTTAATGAAGGTTATTCAATTATTACTGCAGAACAATGGGACAAGAGCGCTTGAATTAACCCGTTCGGAAATGCCCGATCTGGTCCTGCTCGATGTGAATATGCCGGATAAAGACGGCTTTGAAGTGCTTAAAGAGATACGCCTAGACCCGGCGATTGAACATATCCCCGTCATCATACTTACCGCTGCCCGACTTGAACCGGTGGATGTGCGGACCGGGCTGGACCTGGGCGCTGACGATTATGTAACCAAACCATTCGACCGACGCGAATTGTTGGCCCGCATCCGGACGAAATTACGAGCCAAGGAAACCGAAAGCACCATCCGGCGCAGATATAAAGAACTGAGTGTGCTGCCTGAAATCGGCAAAGATTTCAGCGGCCGCCTCGACATGAATGAGTTGGCCGATGTCGTTTTCGCCGTTCAGTCGAAACTCTGGGAGCCATGTTGGGACACGTGATTATTCTCAATCCTGGGGGACCACTCCGCAAAGAATTCCGGTTATCCCCAACCACCCTGCCCGCTTTTGAAGTACAGCTTCCCCCATTGGATGATCTTCTGAATCAATTCAAGGATAATCATCAAGGCCTGATCATCAATGATACACACAATGACCCTCATTGGCAGACCATGGCTGAATGTTCCCATCCGTTCCGTGATCATGGTTCCGATGTTTGGCCGCCTGGATGTGATTGGATTTCTCGTATTGTTCCACGAACGGCCGGGTTATTTCAATTCTGAACATCAACTTTTATTACAGGCAATTGCCAGCCAGGCGGCGATCGCGCTGCAAAATGTACAGTTGTATGCGAGCATGTCACAGGAACGACAGAGAATGGCCGCCATTTTGCAATGCGCGGCCGAAGCCATCCTTGCTTTCGATGTGGATGGTTGTCTCATGTCGCTTAATCCGGCCGGTGAGAAACTGTTTGCTAATGACAATGTAAAACTTGGTAAACCGCTGACTCCTGGTGGCAAATATGACGCTTTGATTGAGCTTCTGGGGAAGGCCGGCACTTCAGGTCATCAAATAACGGGCGAAATTATCCTGGCGGACGAACGTGTTTTCACGGCTTTGGTTACTCCCATCCCGGAAGACGGTTATGTGGCAATTCTGCATGATGTCACCCATTTCAAGGACCTGGAACGTGTAAAGAATGAATTTATTTCCACAGTCTCGCACGATTTAAAAAACCCGATATCTGTCATTTCGGGGTTCGCCGAGCTGCTCCAACGGGTGGGCCCGCTCAACCAGAAGCAGATCGAATATACCCGTCGTATACAGTCTTCGGCAGAAAATATGGATGGCCTGGTGCGCTGCCTGCTTCAATTGACCAGGCAGGAGATAGGTACGATCCTTAAAAAAGAAGTGGTGGATGTGAGCGTCCTGATCTCTGAAATAACCAATGAGTTCCAACCGCAGGCCAATGCCAAGGAACAATCTCTCCATTTTGAAGTACCAGCAGAACACCCCAATATCAATGCAGATCCGTTCCAGCTAAAGCAGGCATTACGGAACCTGGTTGGCAATGCCATCAAATATACGCCGAACGGCGGCTCGATCTGCCTGTCTCTTGAGATGAAACCAGAGACGGTGCTGATCAATGTAAAAGACACGGGCTGTGGCATTCCGCCGAATGAACTTCCGCTCATATTCAACCGATTTCATCGGGTCGGCAGCGAAGCTTTGAAAGGTGAAGAAGGAGATGGCCTTGGACTAGCGATCGCAAAATCGATTATCGAACAGCACGGCGGCAAGATAAGTGTAGAAAGTGAACTGGGGAAGGGCTCCTGCTTTACGATGACCCTGCCTCTTGGGCAACTGTGAACCGCTCGTTGTCATAAATTCTTGATCGAAACAGGAATATCAGCTAGAAAGGATATATAGGATGGACACAAAGAATTTTCTAAAGAAATCTCAAAAGGTTTGGGTTTTGATCACCTGGATAATTGTGCTTTCCATGTTTTTGAGCGGGTGTGGTACTGCCCCACAGACGAAGGTATACCATGTTGGTATCCTATCCGGCTTATCAGCCTTCGCTCCTATAACCGATGGCTTTAAGTCCAAAATGGCCGAATTAGGCTATGTAGAAGGCAAGAACATCTCCTATGATGTTCAATCGACGGATGTAGACACGGCGGCTTATAAGACCATCACCAAAAAATTTGTGGATGATAAAGTGGACATGATCTTCGTGTTCCCCACTGAGGCGGCCATGGAAGCAAAAGCAGCCGCTCAGGGCACCGACATTCCGGTCCTTTTTTCCATGGCCTTCACGGATGTCGCAGGAGTAAATCTGATCGACAGTATCCGTGCGCCGGGTGGAAATATCACCGGTGTGCGCTTCCCAAGCGCCGATATTGCCAACAAACGATTGGAGATTCTGCTTCAGTTGGTCCCGAACGTGAAACGGATCTTCGTCCCTTATCTCAAAGATTATCCGAATGTGCCCGGCCAATTGGACGTGATTCGTCCACAGGCAGCAGAAAAGGGAGTGGAACTGGTTGAATTTGGAGCGACGAGTCCGGTAGATCTTCAAGCCAAGCTGGATAGCTTTACCGCCACAGGTGGCGTCGGGATAGATGCAATTCTGATGATCGCCGAGCCTCTCGCTATTACCCCGGTTTTTTATTCCGTACTGGGCAAATTTAGTTATGAGCATAAGGTACCGATTGGCGGGGCTTTAATGGATGCCGGTGGAGATTATCCAACAATCTTTGGCCTGCTTCCCGATTCAAAGACTACAGGTGAACAATCTGCGCTCATAGCTGACAAAATCTTTAAAGGCACCTCTGCGGGCACCATTCCGGTCTACACGTCTGAAAGTTTTTTCCAGATCAACCTCAAAGCCGCTCAACAGCTGGGAGTGACGGTCCCTGGCGGTTTGTTGAAACAGGCAGATCAACTTATCAAATAACTGAATCTTAATAGGATTTAGAAAAAGAATCGACTTTATAAGGACATTACCGTCAACACTGCTTACTTTCTGGTCTAGCCACGATATCACGTTAGACAGATTGCTTGCAGAGACGGGCTGGTGTCTCCGCAAAGAAATACGAGATGTGAGGCAGGTATGCTGAAAAAACTTAGGTTCAATCGACCCCGGTCTGCGCAAAGCCTGGCGACTACGCTGGCTATTAGCCTTTTTGCCTTGAGCGCTTTGGTGCTTTTGATTTCCAGTGCTCTTCAAATAGGCTTGAATATTCAATCGCAGCAGGCTGCACTCTCCAGCAGACAGCAAGTCATTGCTCAAGAGGCCAGTAAAACCGTCAGCAGTTACATCCTGGAAAAATTCAGTGAGTTGGACACAGCCGTCAAATTTTCCAGCCCACTCACGGCCACCATAGTAACGCAAAAGAACATTATGGAAGGTTTGCTGGGTCTTGATCCGGCCTTTCAACAGTTTGCCCTGTTCAATAGCCGTGGAATGCAGGTGGCTCAGGTTTCTCGCGTTTCGTCAACATTGTCACACCAGTTCATTTCTCTATGGAGCGGGGATATATTAACCCAGACCTCAAAAGACCAGCAATTTATCAGCCCGGTCTACTTTGACGAGGCAACCAGTGAACCTCTGATCTCCATCGCTATTCCCGTGAAAGATGACATTGGCGATTTTCAAGGGACTTTGATCGCAGAAGTAGATTTGAAATTCATGTGGGATCTCGTAGACCAGCTTAAGGTTGGCGAGAGCGGCTATGCCTACGTTGTGGACAACCAGGGCAATCTGATCGCATTCCATGATACTAGCCGTGTTTTGCAGGGGGAAAACGTAAAAAAAGTCGGTGAGGTGTCCAAGTTTGTAAACAATCCGGGCCAGGCAGCCGATACAACGCCGGGCATTACTTCCTATACCGGCCTGCTTGGAAATGCAGTCGTCGGAACCTACTTTCCCCTCGGTACCCCGCAGTGGGCCGTTGTGACCGAATTGCCATGGCAGGAGGCATACCAGGGTGTAATTCAGAACGTCGGGATAACTATTGCCATCTTGTTGGTCATGGCTCTTTTGGCCGGCCTGGTCGGAGTGTCCATAGCACGCCGACTTTCGGTGCCGCTTGTCAACCTGACTGAAACGGCTACCCGTATCGCAGGCAGGCGAAATGGAATTGCAGACGGCAGTAAGCGGGCCCCAGGAAGTCGTCAGTCTGTCTACAGCCTTTAACCATATGACGACCCAGTTGCGCGATTTGATCGGCACACTGGAACAACGCGTGGCTGACCGCACCAAAGCGCTGGCTACCTCTGCTGAAGTCAGCCGCCGCCTTTCGAACATCCTCGATCCTCAGCAACTGGTTATAGAAGTGGTGGAGCAACTAAAGTCAGCCTTGGGATATTACCATGCTCATATTTATCTTCTTGACGAAGTAAGTGGGGATCTGGTCATGGCAGGCGGCACTGGCGAAGCCGGGAAAACCATGTTGGCTCAGGGCCACAGAGTGCCCCAAGGTAAAGGGTTGGTTGGACGTGCCGCCGCATACAAAAGATATGGTTCTTGTCCCCGACACGACGCAAGACCGGGCTTGGCTGCCTAATCCTCTTTTGCCCGAAACCAAATCCGAAATTGCCGTACCTATCATGATCGGTGAAAAGCTATTAGGCGTGCTGGATGTGCAAAATAATATTGTTGAGAGTCTCGGTCAACAGGACGCAGTCCTCATCAGGTCAATCGCCGATCAGGTTGCGATCGCCATCCAAAACGTTCGCCAATACGAGGCAACAAAGCACACTACGGAACAGTTGTCAGAGGCGCTGGATATCGCCAAGCTCGCCAATTGGGAATATGACGTTGAAAAAGACCGTTTCCACTTCAACGACCATTTTTACTCGATCTTCCACACCACTGCAGAGCAGATGGGTGGGTATGAGATCTCATCGGCCCAATATGCTCAACACCTTGTCCATCCGGACGATGTACCGGTAGTGGGCGCTGCTATCGAGAAGGCTCTGGCTTCCAAGGATCAGCACTACAGCACGCAGTTGGAGCACCGAATTGTCTATTCGGATGGTGGTATCGGTTATATCTCGGTTGTCATCCATATTGATAGGGATGACCAGGGTCGCATTATTAGATATTATGGTGCAAACCAGGATATCACTGAGAGCAAGCAGGCTTATGAGGCGGTACAACATACGACGGAATTGTTGTCAGAGGCCTTGGATATCGCTAAGCTTGCAAATTGGGAATATGACGTTGAAAAAGACCGTTTCCATTTCAACGACCATTTTTACTCGATCTTCCACACCACCGCAGAGAAGTTGGGTGGGTATGAGATCTCATCGGCCCAATATGCTCAACACCTTGTCCATCCGGACGATGTACCGGTAGTGGGCGTTGCTATCGAGAAGGCTCTGGCTTCCAAGGATCAGCACTACAGCACGCAGTTGGAGCACCGAATTGTCTATTCGGATGGTGGTATCGGTTATATCTCAGTTGTCATCCATATCGATAGGGATGAACAGGGTCGCATCATTAGATATTACGGCGCGAATCAGGACATTACTGAACGCAAGCAGGCCGAAGTAGCGCTGGCCAAGCGTGCCACCGAATTGGAATTGGCGGCACGCGTGAGCACGGCAGCCGCCACCATCCTGGAAACCGACCGGCTTTTGCAAGAAGTGGTTGATCTCACAAAACAAACCTTTAATCTGTATCATGCGCACGTCTATCTGCTCGATGACGCGGGTGACACACTGAAATTGACCGCTGGGGCGGGTGAAGTGGGGAAGCAGATGGTGGCCGAACGACGCAACATCCCGCTTAATCGTGAACAATCACTTGTGGCCCAGGCAGCCCGGAACCGCGCAGGTGTGATTGTAAACAACGTGCGGCGTTGAGCCGAACTTCCTGCCACATCCGCTGCTGCCTGAAACCCGCTCCGAGATGGCAGTGCCCATGATCGTGGGTGACCGGGTCGTCGGGGTTTTTGATGTGCAGTCTGAGAAAGTCGATAACTTCACGGAAGATGATATTCGCATCCAGACGACGTTGGCATCCCAGGTTGCGGTCGCTGTTCAGAACGCTCGAACCTTCTCGCGATCACAGCATCAAGCGGAGCGCGAAACCGCATTGAATGTGATTAACCAGAAAGATTCAAAGCGCGACCACAGTCGAGGCAGTGCTCCAAATTGCTGCTCGTGAACTGGGCCATGCCCTGGGCGCTCCGCTCACCATTGCCCAATTGGGTTTAAAAGATCGCAATAACGGCGGCGGATGATGACCTTGCGGTCGTGTTGGATGATCGACAGCAGGCTGCCTATCATCGTCATGAGCCTCGTCCGGAACAGGAGACACTGATCTATGTTCAACCATAATTACCAGCAACGGCTTGATGCTCTCTTTGCGGATATACAACGCCTTGCGGCTGATCCGGCTAGTGATTCTCCGAAAATACGGCTTGAGATTGAATCTCTGCGTACCCGGATGGGCGAGCTGGAGAAAGAGTTTTTGGATGGCAAAAAATCTGCCTCCGCCGTACATGAGACTGTTCTCCCCGCTGGCACGCGAAATACAGAGCTCGCTGCAGGCGCTCTTGCTATATATGAGAAGGAGCATATAGCTTATACCTATACAGGTGATGAATTCAGGTCGAATCATGGTTCCCCTTCGAACATGCCTATCTCTGATCATGCCATTACTGCCCGCTTGACGGCCAGCGGACAAACTATTGGGGAGATGCAGATTGAACCCCCGCCCGAGCGAGCTTGGACAACGGAAGAGATAAATCTTGCCAACGCGGTGGCTCAACAAGCCTCACTCCAAATTCAAAACCTGCGGCTTCTGGCAGTCACGGAACGCGCGCGATCTGAGGCGGAAATCGCCACCCGCCGCTTCATGCACGAAGGGTGGGACTCCTACTTGGATGCCATCCACCGGAATCAACGGATTGGGTATGCTTACGATCAGGATTCCGTCGAGCCTTATGGGGAGAAACTCCCCGTCAATTCCGGGTTTCACGAGCCCCTGGCCGTGATGGATGAGCAGGTTGGCGGACTATATATCAAGACCGATCCGTCTCACCCATTAACGAACGACGACAAAGAACTGATGGCTGCGGTCGCTCACCAGGTCGCACAGCAGGTCGAAAGCATTCGCCTGCTGGCAGATGCCTCCCGCGCCCGAGCCGAAGCTGAGGAAGCCACCCGCCGCCTAACTCGGGATAACTGGGAATCTTATACAGTTGGCAAGGATGAAACCACATTAGGTTTTGTCTATGATTCCAATCAGGTCACATCTTTCGGAGATTCAGCTCTGCCCCAGGAGCTGAATCTCGTACAGCCCTTGACAGTGCACGGCGAAGCCATCGGCCAATTGGCCATGGCCGGCTGGGAAGAAGTTCCACCGGAGGCCGCCTATCTGGCATCCTCTGTAGCGGCTCAAGTGAGCATTCACCTCGAGACCTTGCGATTGAACGCGGAACTTAGAAAGAGGGCAGCGGAATTGCAGGAATTGGATCGTCTGAAATCCGCCTTCCTGGCAAACATGAGCCATGAGCTGCGCACGCCGCTCAATTCCATCCTGGGTTTTTCGGATGTTATTCTTGAGGAAATTGATGGGCCACTGACAGAACCTATGCAAAACGATCTGCAGCTGATCCAGAAAAACGGCCAGCACCTGCTCCATCTGATCAATGATGTGCTCGACATGGCCAAGATCGAAGCCGGACGATTAAACCTGTCCCCTGAGAGGTTCATGCTCGATGAAACCTTGGATGAAGTGCTTAGCATTACATCCACACTTGGCCAGCGAAAAGAATCTTGCGCTCTTTGTCGATGACCGACTCCGATAAGGAAGTGGAGATATTTGCTGACCGCACTCGCCTTCGCCAGGTCATGATCAATCTTATCAACAACTCCATCAAATTTACTGAAAAAGGCAAGATCACCATTCATGCCTGCGCGACAGGGAACTGAAAATGTATTGATCACTGTAAAAGATACCGGCGTGGGCATTCCGCCCGATAAGCTGGAAGCGATCTTCCAGGAATTCGCACAGATCGATACATCCTCAACGCGCAAAGCGGGCGGTACCGGCCTGGGTCTGCCCATCAGCCGTCGCTTGATCGAATTGCACGGCGGTCGTTTGTGGGCCGAAAGCAACGGTGTGCCCGGCGAGGGTTCCACCTTTTATGTAGAACTGCCTATTGAAGCCAGGATCACTGAACCGATCGAGAAACAGGAAAAATAACATGGCCAGACCGAAGTACCTGGAATGCATCATCTGCGGAAAGCAGCAACCCTACCAGCCTTTTGAAGCAGCGATTTGCGATCCATTGTGGTTCTCAATGGATGGAAGGGCGTTATGACTATGACAGCTTTAAGCGAGAGGTCTTACGCGGCCTGCCCGGACGCCCGCTCAACATGTGGCGGTATCAGGATATCCTTCCACTCGATAACCCGTCGGCTCTCGACCTTTATCCGGCAGGCGGGACACCGTTATGGCTTTCACAACGTTACGCTCCGGCGCTAGGACATAAGCGGGTATATATAAAGGATGAACGCTACGGTCCAACCAGTTCCTTCAAAGATCGGCAGGCGGCTGTTGCCGTGGCTGCCATGGTCGAGGGCGGCGTACGCGAGGCGGTCATCGCCTCCACTGGTAATGCTGCTGTTGCTTATGCTGCGGCCTGTGCCCGGGCGGGAATCAAGTTATGGGTCTTTATGACCAGCCTGGTCCCGCAGGAAAAGCTGCGTGAGACGGCGCTCTTTGGAGCGGAGGTCATCCGCGTGAGCGGCAGTTACGATCAGACAAAACAGATCGCCGCCCAGTTTGCCCAACGCCGCCACCTGCTGCTTGATCGGGGAACAAGTTCCATCCCTGCCCGTGAGTCAATGAAAACCATTGCGTATGAGATTGTGGAACAACTCGGCTGGTCTGCTCCGGACTGGTATATCCAGTCTGTGAGCGGCGGGATCGGACCTCTAGGCGTATACCAGGGATTTAAAGAATTGTACGCGATGGGACTGATCAACCATATTCCCAAGCTGGCGGTCATTCAGGCGGAAGGCTGCGCTCCCATGGTTCATGCATTCAAGGCCGGGCGGAGCGTAGCCGAACCTGTCATCCCCAACACCCGCATCATCATCCTTTCCACAGGTGACCCGGGGAAAAGCTACACCTACTTATGGAATCTTACTCAACAATTTGGCGGCGTGATGGAATCGGTCACTGATGCCGAAGCTTTTGCCTCCATGCATTCATTGGCCGAGGCCGAAGGCACGGCTGTTGAGCCCGCCACGGCGGTGGCGTTTGCCGGCCTTGAAAAATTGATGGGCAATGGAACCATCCAGAAGGACGAAACCGTCGTTGTGAATTGCACAGGACATACCTTCCCGGTGGAAAAACATCTCCTGGGCGAACAATTTGCAGTGGATGTTCAGTTGAGTGACAGCCAGGCGCCGGCCCCGCGTGAAGGTCTGCAGGCCGCTCTTGAAAACCTGGATGAGAAAACTACAACCATCCTGATTGTTGATGATAATGAGGACGACGCGTTGTTGATCCGTCGTCTGCTGGAAAGCCGCAAGGCGTACCGCCTCTTCCATGCCAGGGATGGGTGGGAAGGCCTGGCAATGGCCCGCCAGAAAAGACCCGACCTGATCGTCGTAGACCTGATGATGCCCGGAATTGATGGTTTCGGCGTTGTCGAAGAACTGCGTTCGGATCCTCGGACACGAAGTCTGCCGATCGTTGTTGTGAGCGCAAAAGACATCAGCCCGGAAGAGAGAAAACGGCTGAACGGTCATATCGAAGCCGTGTTTCAAAAAGGTTCATTGCAGCCTCGAAAGTTTGTAGACCAGGTTATCCAAGTCCTTGAAGAAAAAAATATAGAATAAGGATGCTGACGACTATGAAAAAGAACATCTTATATATCGAAGACAACCCGGATAACTTGTTGCTTGTCAAGCGAGTGCTGAACTCGCATGGCTATCATGTTTTCGGAGCCAAGAGATGGTTTGGAGGGACTTTCCGTCGCGCAAAGCGAGAATGTCGATCTGATCCTGCTGGATATAAACCTGCCGGATATTGATGGCTACGAAGTTGCCAGGCGGCTGCGCTCCAACGGCAAGAGCAGTTTAGCCTATGTTCCGATCATTGCCATCACCGCCAATGCCTTGAAAGGCGATGCGGAAAAGGCGCTCGAGGCTGGCTGCGATGTGTATATGTCCAAACCGATCAATATTCGTGAACTTTGGGCGAGGGTCGAAGGTTTTGTTGAATCCCCTCAATGATCGCCGGTGGCTATAAAGATTATATTGGCTAGCGATCTATCAGGATAAAAATGCATCTTCATCCACCAGTGAACGGCAATACAAATTCCAATGACTACTTCATTTTATTCACAGTTGGAATGTTCGGGTTGCGGTGAAATATTCTCTTCCGATGAAGATCCATACTTTTTGCCCCAACTGTCAATCACCTTTATTGGCGCGCTACGACCTGGAGAATGTCCGTAAACACCTGGATCGTGACGCCATCCGTCAACGCCAGTCGGGCATGTGGCGCTGGCATGAACTCCTGCCTGTTGAAGGATCCGACAAAACTTTGTCTTTTTGGGAGAAGGGGATACCTCCTTGTTGGATGTTCCGAGCATCGGCAAGCGAACTCGGGCTTCCCAATCTATTTGTTAAAGATGAGAGCAAAAACCCAACAGGGTCATTTAAAGCGCGCGGCCTTGCCGCGGCCGTTTCCAAAGCGAAGGAATTTGGAATTGAAAAAGTGATTATCCCGACTGCTGGGAACGCGGGTGGGGCAATGGCCGCCTATGCGGCCCGTGCGAAGATCAAAGCTCTCATCTATATGCCAAAAGATACCCCGCGTGCCAATATCGAAGAGAGCCGTATCGCGGGTGCAGAAGTAGTGCTGGTGGATGGCCTGATCAGCGATGCAGCCGGCATGGCGGGCGAAAAAGCTCGAGCCGAAGGTTGGTTCGACCTTTCAACATTCAAGGAACCATATCGCCTGGAGGGCAAGAAGGTCATGGGATATGAGCTTGCCGAAACCTTTGACTGGACTCTGCCCGATGTCATCATCTACCCCACCGGAGGCGGTACCGGCCTGGTGGGCATGTGGAAAGCCTTCGAAGAACTCGAAGCATTGGGCTGGTTGAATAACACAAAAAGGCCGCGCATGGTGTCGGTTCAGGCCGATGGCTGTGCACCGGTCGTCAAAGCATTTGAAGAGGGTGCGTCCTTTTGTGATTTTTGGTTGAATGCCCATACCCTGGCCTCCGGATTGCGCGTGCCAAAAAGCTTTGCTGATGCCCTCATTCTCGAGATCTTACGGGAGAGCAAGGGGATAGCGATAGCTGTAAGCGATGCTGGCCATTCTGGATGCTCAGCGCAAAATCGGCAGGATGGAAGGAATTTTTCCTGCCCCTGAAGGGGCCGCCACGCTGGCCGCGCTTGAAAAGCTTGTTCAACAAAAGTGGATTGATCCCGAGGAAAGAATTGTCCTTTTCAACACTGGCTCAGGCCTTGAAATATCTGGATGTGTAAAGGCCATCTTTTCAATCTACCGCTAAATTATTAATGCATAAAAGATTGCCCTGTCGATTTCGACAAGGCGACACGCTTTTTCAATGGAGTTGCTGAACAACCAACCCCGACCTCATACAGGGTTATTCAAACAACATCTTTACATCGTCCTTTGTCAATGACTTGAAGAAACTGGCTTCGCTGGAAATGAGACTTTTTACGAGCGCGCGTTTCTTTTCCTGCAATTGCAGGATTTTTTCTTCCACAGTGCCGCGCGTGATAATCTTGTAAATGAAAACAGGTTTATCCTGTCCAATGCGGTGGGCCCGGTCACTGGCCTGCATTTCAACGGCGGGGTTCCACCACGGGTCGAGATGGATAACATAATCGGCTGCTGTCAGGTTCAAGCCCACACCGCCCGCTTTTAAGCTGATGAGAAAGAATGGGATGGATGGATCGTTCTGGAACAGATCCACGCGTGATTGGCGGTTGGATGTTTTCCCGTCGAGATAAAGGTATTTGATTTTCCGTTCATCCAGTTCACGCTTTACCAGTTTGAGCGCTTCCACAAATTGAGAGAAGATCAGGGCCTTGTGATTCTCGGCCTGCAAAGTATCCAGCGTTTCGAGCAGGACCTCAAACTTGGGCGCTTCGTCCTTGTATTTGTTGTCCACCAGCGCCGGGTGGATGGCGATCTGCCGCAGGCGCAGCAAGCCCTCCAGGATCTTGAAGTGCGCGTCGTTCATGCCTTCACCTTCGATCAAGCCCAGCAGTTCCGCGCGGTAATGCTCGCGGCGTCTGTGAGTATAACTTTTTCTGTGATGGAACCATCTCTGTGTACACCACGCGTTCGGTTCGGGGCGGCAGCTCGGGAGCGACCTGTTCCTTGGTGCGGCGCAGAATGAAAGGGTACACGAGTTTCCGCAGAGTTTCGGCAGACTTTTCATCCCCGCCGGTTTCGATGGGGTTGGTAAACTCGTGTTTGAAGTAGTCCATACTGCCCAGCAGACCTGAGTTCAGGAATGCAAACTGTGACCATAACTCAAAGGTGTTGTTCTCAACGGGTGTACCTGTCATCACGAGCCGATGTTCGGCGTTGAGCAGGCGCGCCGCCTTGGCGCTCTTTGCCAGCGGATCTTTGATAGCCTGCGACTTGTCGAGAACGGCGTAACTGAATTTATACTTCCGCAGGGTCCCGATATCCCGCAGCATGGTGCCATACGTAGTCAAGACAATGTCATAATCATTGAAGATGGTCGTGTCCTTGTTACGGAAGTTCCCCATATACTCAAGGAAGCGTAAATTTGGTGTGAACTTTTCGGACTCTCGCTGCCAATTGACGATCAAACTTTTGGGGACAACCAACAGTGCGGCATTTTGAACCGGAGCCTGCTCCCGTTGCGATTGCAGATAAGCCAAAACCTGTACAGTTTTGCCCAATCCCATGTCGTCGGCAAGGATGCCGCCAAATCTATATTCTTTCAAGAAGTGCAGCCAATCGTAACCATGTTTCTGGTAGGGACGCAATTCACCTGTAAAGCCTCGTGGGAGCGGCTGGGGTGCAATCTGCTCAAAGGCGCGCAGGCGTTCCCGGCGGAGAGGCAGGTCCGCGGGGATCTGAAGCGTGTTGTCCTCTTCGAGCAGGGCGTCGATCAAAGGCAGGTGAAAGTCGCTGACACGGAATCCGTCTTCGGTTTGCTCCGCCAGATTCCACAAATGCCTGTATTTCTCCAGCCACTCCTCGGGAATTTGACCGACGGAACCGTCGGTCAGCTTGATGTAATGCTCGCCGCGTTTTAGTGCCTTGCGGACATCATGCAGAGAAATTTGCTGGTCGCCGTACTCGATGATGGTTCTAAGGTCAAACCAATCGATGCCCGACGTGATGTTCACGCGCAAGCTGGGTATATGCCGGTTGACCCTGCCGACCTTGAGATCTTCTTCGCCGTAAATCTCAAAACCCGTCTGCGTGAGCCGCGGGACGGAGTCCATAAGGAAGTCGAAGGGGTGAGCGTGGGCACGCAGTTGGAATGTGCCGAAAGGATAGTTTGCGCCTACGCGTTTGAGGCGGAAAGAGGGATCGGTGAGCAATTGATACAAATGGTGTTCACGCTCAAGCTTGCGATGGACGCGGATCAGGTCCCAGGAATCCGGCACAGTTTCCACCGCATAACTCTCCCCGGGGTTCGCGGCTGGCAGTTCGTATTCGTTGTAGCTGAAGCGCAGCTCAGCGCGCAGGATATTCTCTTTATCATCATGGAGATACAAACGCGGAACCGGCTCCGCTTGCGTATCACGCCAGTGGACGAGATCGCTCTTAATGGGAAATGTCTGTGCGATGCGCGAGAAATATTGTTCTCGGAAAATGTTTATTTGTGAGGCGGGAATCTCGATAGGGAACGTTGCGAGAATGGAAAGCAGCTGGGGGTCGCGGAACTGGGCAACATGATCGTCCATCAGGACCCATGTCGGGTTGTTTGCAACGGCCTCGATTCTTCTATGGATGAGAGTAAAGGTCTCGTTATTTTGAAAGCCTGCCTGCAGCACAAGTTTGCTTTCGATACGATGCATGTCGATTTTTATGTCCACAGGCTCCGGCAGGATATGCAGGCGGCGGTCTATCCTCTCGGGATAGAAGCCTCCAAGAAAAACGGGTACCTCCAGCTTGGCAAGCATGGAGAGTAACATGGACATCCCGTTTGAACCGATCCCGTACATGTGCCCGATGTTTTGCATGACGTTAAGGAAAGAAACGGCCTCAGGGGTGAGATTCAAACTGCCTGCGGGGTTCAGCTGTTGGTACATTTTTGCGCCCGCTTTGATCCATTTTTTGTTGGAATCCAAAAAGCTATTGATCTCTTGCGGGGTATTTAAAGTGTTTTCGTGAAGAAGATTCAATGCGTTGGCCTTGATGATGAAAGGTTCAAGGGCATAAGAGTAGGAAGGGGAAGATTGTCGATAGCCATAATACCCGAGCTGAGAGCGGGTCATAACCACGAGCGCAACATAACGGTTGTAGTTGTTCGCAGGTGCGCGGCGCGGAGCCAGAGCGAGGGTTTCTTTGAGCTTATTTTGCCAGTTTTGAGCGGATTTTGGCTTTGTCGATTGGAAGGAGGCGAATTCCAATTCGTCGTCATCCTCAAAATCATTATCATCATCTTCGCCTTTGAGATGCGCGCTTAACTTTAAGCGTGGCCGCAACCATGTGTTTGCAGAAGTGGTCTTCCGCATAGGGACAGTCGCAAACAAAATACAGCTCGCCGGATTTCTGGTCTAGTTCGATTTCGACCACATATTCGCCCGAATCGCCATCCACCTGGCAAACAGCCTTGCTATTGTTTTTGGACAGGCTCACATCCCAGACCCGGTCATCGTTGTAATAGGCGCGGCCACGTTGGATGGATTTTGCGTCGGCATAACGAGAGAAGGGGTAGGTATCGAGGACTCGGGGAGTGAGACTGGGCATCAGGTTTTTCTAAAACAATTCGATTGACCCACGGGTTCGCGGTTTTTGCTTTTTGGTCGATTTATTGTGCGATATTGCTTTGTGAAGGCGCGGAATTGATGCTGTATTATGTTTCGAAAGAGTGGGTAGTCAGCATTATACAACTTTACGTTGTAGACGAAAAATTCGCCCTGCCAACAGGCGTAAGGCGAGTTGCGGCGCGTATTGTAATGAAAATATAAGCCGAAATTTGGCCTTGCTCATAACGATTTGCGCCGTTCAGCCTTTCCTTGAAATCTTCTCTTGTCATTTGCGTCAAGGGCGATTCTTAGAACCGTTTCTTGCCAGCCAGCTTTTCGAGGCGACGTTTATAGGCGATATTGTTAAATGGGCTCGATAATTTCAGGGTCTTATATAATTCCATATTGAATTCATAAGCAATCGCATGGATCGCCTCATGGCGGGTTGCGCCGCGCTTTAATAATCCTTCGAGACGCCTTTTGTGCCTCCGGCGGGTTGCCCTGTGATAGTTTGATTTTCGATTGCCGCATGTATGGAGACGTGCAATATTGTGTGTATGCCATTTTCCATAACCTCATCATCTTCTGACCTTCATCCAATCGTTCCCAAATATGACGGTATTCGATATGTTCGTGCATGACTTTGGCAAGCTGACGACCTCTTCTTCGCTGTCGAATGGTTCAGCTGCTTTGGCCTTGAGCCAGATTTCATGCAGTTTGGCGCGGCTGAGCTTCTTTCAGGACTTGGTTGAGCATGATCTACTGTCCGTGAGAAACCAGATATAGCATTCGCAATATTCTTAATTCTTCGTAATTCAAGCATCCATCCAGTTTATCGTAGACGGGTTTGAGAAGTTTTGGGCTAAGCTCATCGAATGCGGCAAAGGCGGCATTTTTTTGTTCGGGCGTTGCGGAGGTCAGTAATGGCAAGTCTTCCCCGTTTCGGAGGGTATTTCCTGCCGAGACAAACTTGGTTAAATGGTCCAGGATGGTCCCCGGCAGAACCTGGTATCGTTTCATCAGGTTTTGAATCGTTTCTCCTGCGTTATACGCCTGTCCGACAAGCCGGGTATGTTCGCTAATTTCATCTTCATCCCTGCCTTTTCTTCCATTGGAAGAAATGGATGCGGAACTCCCCTCGGCCTTTTTGAGAGGAGGGCATGGCGTTCTTCAAGCCCGTGCTTTTCGCAAAATGATTTGATGATATCTAAAAACAGCTCCCCATATTGACGCGCTTTCACCTGCCCCACGCCGGAGATGTTGAGTAAACTCTCCGCTGATTGGGGATAATACGCTGACATTTCTGCCAGCGTTCTGTCCGGAAAGATGACATAGGGAGGCACCCCCGCTGCATCTGCCATGTCCTTGCGCTTCTGGCGCAGGATGGCAAACAATGCGTGGTTATACTCCAGCTCCTCTTTCTTCTTCCCATTTTTGCGGACTCGTCCCGTTGCTTCCTGGGCAACGCCCATAATAGGCGTGCGGTTCCTGAGCGCGTCCAGTGCCTTTTGAGTGAGACTCAATGTGCGATACTCGCCATCCTGTTTCAGATAACCCATTTGCACAAGTTGACGCGCAAGATACATCCATTGTTGCTTTGTCAATTCCGCGCCAATGCCATACGTGGAAAGTTGGTCATGCCCCCATTTCAAAATCTTTTCGTTTTTTGAGCCGAGCAAAATATCCACAATATGAGCCGCGCCGAAACGTTCATCCGCACGCTTTACACACGAGAGGAATTTCTGCACAGAGACTGTGATATCTGTCAACACGTTGGGTACGGAGGTGCAGTTGTCGCAGTTTGAGCAATTGTCGGCTTCGGTATGATTCGCCGAAGTAGTTGAGCAGGGGCTTGCGCCTGCAGGTTGTCTCATCTTCGGCGTAACGCACGATGGCATCCAGGTGTTGCATGGCGACGCGTTTTTCTGCTTCATCCTTTTGGCCAATGAAATATCTTATCTTGGCGGCGTCCGAATAGCTGTAAAGGAGAAGACAATGCGCAGGCAGGCCATCGCGTCCCGCACGGCCGATCTCCTGATAATAGCCTTCGATGCTTTTCGGCAAATCGAAGTGAATGACGAAGCGAACGTTAGGCTTATTGATGCCCATGCCGAATGCAATGGTGGCAACGATGATCTGTGCGTCGTCGCGGATGAAGGCTTCCTGATTCTTGCGGCGTTCCATATCCTCCAGACCCGGCGTGATAAGGCCGTACAGAATAACCCTGGCCCGCGAGATACGCGGCGAGTTCATCCACCTGCCTGCGCGAGAAACAATAGATGATGCCCGATTGGTCCCTGTAACGTTCCAGCATTTGAACGGTTTGATCAATGGGTTCGCGCTTGCGAACAACTTCCAGGTGGAGATTTTCACGGTTGAAGCTGGCGACAAATTCATTAGTGGTGGTGAACTTAAGTGTAGAGCGAATATCCTGCCGCACGCGCGCGGTGGCTGTAGCGGTTAGCGCCAGGCAGACCGCGCCTGGGAAGCGCTGGCGGACTTCGACGAGTTGCCGGTATTCGGGACGGAAGTCGTGTCCCCACTCCGAAATGCAGTGAGCCTCGTCGATTGTCAGGCAATCAACCTTCAGCCCTGCGAGCATGGAGAGGATGCGCTGGGTGAGGAGCGTTTCAGGCGCGACATACAGCAGTTTTATTTTGCCGCTTTTCACCTGATCCATGTTCTCCTGATATTCCTGTGGCGCGAGTGAGCTGTTGAGGAATAAGGCGCCAATACCAAAGGCGTGAAGTTGCTCCACCTGGTCTTTCATCAATGAGATGAGCGGTGAGACCACGACCGTAAGGCCGCCAAAAAGAAGTGACGGGATTTGATAGCACAACGACTTTCCGCCGCCTGTTGGCATAACAGCGAGAGTGTCGTGTCGTGCCAGCACGTTTTCAATGACTTCGTGTTGAAGGGGCCTGAAGGTGTCGTAGCCGAAGGTCTCTTTGAGAATGGACGCAGGAGTGGGCATTTTATAGTTTGGTCGATTCAATTTAGTGTAAACAGGATAGGTGATTCGCAAAACATATTTATGAAAGAGATATTACAGCACCGGGCATAATTGGCAACTTTTCGAAAATGCCATTTCTTGATGTAGTGAGCAACGACAGGCACTTCTTCTCTCCCCGAGAGGATGTTCAAAATATTGGCTAAGTATAACGAAAATTCATTTAAAGGGTTAGTGCACATTGACAAAAAACGCCCTGCCGATTTCGGCAGGGCGATTTTTTGAATTGAGTTACTGAGCAGCTTCAGGGTTTGGTCCCTCCGTTGTAGTCGGAGTTACGGTCTCAAGGGCTTTCAACTCCCGATAGGTCAACGTCCAGACGCTGGACTGGTAGATCTGCCCCCAGCCGCTCACCAGGAAGATGGGCGAGAAGGTCACCAGAAAGAAGAATGGCAGGCCAATGACGAGGGCGAAAACCCAGGGCCAATAAGCCGGGGCCGAGAGCAGGCTGGCAATCCCGGCGGTCAGCAAAGATGGCACGACCGCCACGAGCAAGCCGCCCACTGCCGTGAGGATGGACACTACCAGCAAGGGCAGGATCAGGATAAAGAAGGCGATTGCCCAGACAATCCGGATGCCGATCATTACCAGCCACATCAATCCGACATTCTTCCACTGTCGCCTTACCAGGGCGGTCACCTTGCCTAGGGATTCCATTACGCCGGTATCTTCGAGCACAGCCATCCGCCAGGCCAGGTCGCGCAGCACGTAAAGCACGACCATCAGTATCACGGTGACGAAGATGGACAGGAAGGCCAGGACAATACTGACAATCAAACTGCTGATAATGGCCGATTGCACCCCGCCCAGGATGGCAGAGAAGATCCACCAGGCGAGTATGCCCAGCACGACGAACAATACAAGGACCGGGAGATGCACAAGGAAGTTGATCAGAAACAGCCGCCAGGAGGAGCGTGACCAGCCATACTTCCAGCCCTGCCTGAAGCCGACCTTCAGTCCCGTCTGTTCATATTCGTCCACCATCCGGATGGAGGCAGTCTCGGCCACATAGCGCAGGACTGCGATGACGATGCCCACTAGCAAGATCACCACGAACAACGTGATGGCCACGGCGATGCCCATGCGAAACTCAACCGGATGCTGCTCCTGCAATTTCAAAATTGCGGCGCCCGCCTGCCGGAAAGCATCATTCAGCTTCTCGGCGAAAGTATTGCCATGCAGCCCCTCCCAACCTCCAGGAGTTTGGACTCTAGGCGGCTGGTTGGTTTGCCCGTTGTTGAATCTATAGCCGCTGTTACTGCCAAAATTGTTGCCGCCGATGGCCACCGCCAGTATGAAGCCGAAGATCCACAGAGTACGATAGTTCCACAATATCTGCCAGGAACGCTGCAGGATTTTCCTGATGTCTAACATGATTTGCACTCCTTATGAATTATTGTCTTGCATTTGAACGGTTACTGCGCGCATTGAACCGCTTTGCACTTTAGGATTGGGAGAGCCTGCCTGCATTTTGGGCCGGCAGTTCCGGGTGACGGAGCCACCAGAACAAGAGCCAGGCCAGGTAGGTAAAGGCCAGAAGCGTCTCCCAGAGAAAAAGCCTTGTCCATTCGGTGAAGAATATATCAGCCTCGTTCAGTACCGACAGGATGGATTGCCCTGATAGGCCAATCTGATTCCCAAACAGGCCTATTGCGTCGATGAACCATGCTGCCTGGACTGGGTGGCCCTGCAACCAGGAAAAGCTGCCGCCGAGCAACCCGGTGTCCGATGCGATTGTTGCAACTGAACTGAGCGAAAATGTGACCTGGATAAAGAGCCATGCGCCTAGCAGGCTGATGGGGATCAGCCACCAGCCGATTTCAAGTATTCTGCCGGATCGAGGCCGCTCGGGCTGGCGAGGCAGGCTGAGGTTGAGGTTGGCCACAAAACGTTCGGCGGGGAGGAAGTGCACCGTTGGCGAGGCCTCATGTAAGAGGGCGGACAGTTCCTTCATTTCTTCCAGTTCGTTCTTGCATTCGGTACATTCGGACAGGTGTTGTTCGACTTGGCGAAGGCGTGCGCCGTGCAGTTCACCGTCATGGTAAGGGCCCAGCCATTCGGTCATATGCTTAGTCATTTTCGGCCTCCTTCTGGATGAATTGCGCTTCCAATAACTGCTCTCAACTGGTTGCGGGCATAGTTCAACCGCGACATCACTGTGCCCAACGGAATATCAAGGGTTGTGGAGATTTCCTGATATGAAAGGCCGCCATATTCGCGCAGCACCAGGACGGCCCTGGCGGCCTCCGTCAGCGAAAGAATGGCCCGCTGGACGGCGAGGGTACGTTCTTTTTGTAAAAGTGCAGCTTCGGGACCCGCCTGCAAGTCCGGGATCGCCAGTGTTTCGATATCGGCTTCAGAAGTTTTAGTGTCGCGCCTGAGAACGTCCAGTGCGGCGTTGGCGGCAATACGATACAGCCAGTTGCGCAAGGATGTTCCCGGTCGAAAGGCAGCCAGGTTTAACCAGGCTCGGATGAAGGCTTCCTGGGTTGCATCCTGCGCCAGTTCCGCGTCACCACACATGTGGTAGACCACATGTACAACGTACGGGTAATGGCATTGGACCAGTTCTCCGTAAGCATTACGGTCGCCATTTTGGGCTTTTGCGATCAGCAATGCCTCGGTTTGTGCGCTGGGCCTGGACCCTTGAGCTTCTTCTCTGGTTTGCACTTCGATTCCTTAACGAGATTTACGTGCTTTTTATTCGAAAGTTGGTGGATCATTTCAAAATTACTTTGTTTTCCCCATCTGAGCCTCCTAAAATAGCAGAAGGGCAGATCATCACAGGCGACCGCAGCAGGTATAATAGCCGCAGCGAGGGATTCTGCCAGCCGAAGCACACGGGCGCGGCCGAACTGTTGGTCGCGTTTCGCGATGCAAATCGGCGGTTCTATTTTCCTGCAAATATTGCCAGGCGGGCGCCGCGCTCCCCCTTTCTACTTTAGTGGTTACTGCTTTTGATCACGGGGTATGCTTATCGGTGGCGGGAAACCAGAAAATTTCAGCTCGAACCGAACGGCCTTGCTTTAGCAGCGAGCCGTGGGTATCAATTCGATAAGTGGGAGAGGATGCGGCGGCGGGTGGCTTCGCTGCCCGCATCCCGTTCTCCACTTTATTAAATGGTGCGAATTGCATGATAACAGATTGAGTCGGGAATGACGGGCGACCTAAAAGGCAAGACTCTTGCTACCCTGCTCTTGATCATGATCGTGACGGTCTTGATCGCGGCGGCTTTGCCCCTGCTCGAGTTCAAACCCGGAATCCCCCTGCCTTTTCAAGAATGGCACCAGGAAACGTTGCCATCCGATCAAACGCCAACAATATCCATCTCCGTCGGTACTTCTATCAAGGCGATCCTGGAGTTTGTTCTTATACTGGTTCTGGCATACGGCGGTTACAAGCTGCTCATCAAGGGGATCCCGTGGAAGGAGATCCTGCTGCCGATAATCGTCATGGCTGCGCTGGGGGTGATGGCGCTATACGTGCTCTTCTCCCTGCTTAATGTCCATATCGATGCAGACCTGGTTGCACCAGAAATCCTTCCACCAGCCCTAAATATCTCGGGCCTGTCAGCTGGCGATTTGCCTTCTGGCTTGCTCTGGCTGGTTTGCATCAGCTTAGCCGTGGGGATCGTCCTGCTGGGAACTTGGCTCGTTCTGCAGTCCACCAAACCAACCACCCCGGCTGACCGGCTGGAGCGCGAAGCGGAGCGAGCTATCGAGGCACTTCAATCCGCTTCTGATCTAAAGGATGTCATCGTGCGATGCTACCTGCAAATGAGCCAGGCATTACAAGATGAGCAGGGGATTGCGCGGGAGCAGACTATGACGGCGCGGGAATTCGAGCGCTTGGTGGAGGATAGGGGTATCCCTCACGCTCCGGTACATCAATTGACACAGCTTTTTGAGACCATCCGTTACGGCGGCCAGCTGGCTGGTCCGGAGGACGAACAAAGGGCCTTAGACTGTTTGAACGCCATTTTGAAGTACAGCCGCACAAGGAGATCGCTAAATTGACATGAAACTTTCTCAACGAACTGGATTGGTCGTCCTACTGGTTGGGCTTTGCCTGCTGTTGGGGATCCTGTTCCGTTCTTTCCTCCTGGATAACTTCGTCAGGCCGGTTGCACTCGTATTCTGGTTGTTCTGGCAGGTTGTGTTGAGTGTTGACCAACGGATCTACTGGGGCCTGTTGATAGTTTCGGCTCTTGTATATGCCTTCTTCCAACTAGCAAAGGAACTGACTGAAATCAAGCTCCTTCCGCCACCCGCCTCCAATTCCACCATGGACAACATCAATTATTGGCGGGTATTGCTGCGGTTATCCGGGGATAAGGTGGAAAAAGCCGATCCCATGAAGGGCAGCCTGAGGGAGATGCTTGCTGCAATGTACACTTCGAGGCGACCGGAGACGCCCCATTGGAAGGTCGACGAAGAGTTACAGAAGCGCCAGATACCTCTTCCCGATCATATATACCGCTTCCTTTACCCTGTCGAGCCACCTGGCGGCAAACCCACCTTATCGCAGGCACTACAATCCATCCGAGACGTTCCAGAAAAGTGGGCGCGCCGGTGGACGGGCCGGGATGTGACCGAGTATTACCAATCGATTGAGGCTGTTCTCACCTTTATCGAATTTTCGATGGAGAAAAAACATGACGACAAACACTTCGATGCCCATTAAGCAGGTAGCCGACTTCTCGGCTAAGGTAATTCAGGAAGTCGAAAAGGCGGTTATTGGGAAGCACACAGTACTCACCCAGCTGATGGCGGCCTTTCTATCCTCCGGCGGCCACATTTTGCTGGAAGACTATCCTGGCTTGGCCAAGACCCTGATCGCCAACAGCTTTGCCGCGGCTCTGGGGTTGGAATTCAACCGTATCCAATTTACCCCCGATCTGTTGCCCGGTGACATCACCGGTGGATACGTCTTCGATAGCAACCACAACATTTTCCAATTGCGCAAGGGACCTCTATTTACCAATATTTTGCTTGCCGACGAAATCAATCGGGCATCACCCAAAACCCAATCTGCCCTCCTGGAAGCCATGCAGGAATACCAGGTCACTCTGGAGGGCGAAAGCCTGCCGCTGCCGAAGCCCTTCATAGTGATCGCTACCCAAAACCCGATCGAGTATGAGGGGACATTCCCGCTCCCGGAAGCCCAACTGGACCGATTCATGGTAAAGCTTTCCATTGGTTACCCCAAGCCCGAGGAGGAGGCCGAGATCTTGAAGAGGCGGGCTGAGCGGAAGCAGGATCGGGTGGCATTGCAAGCCGTCATCAGCCCCGAAACCTTCTGCGCCATGTTGGCTGCGGTGGAGGATGTCTACGTTGACAAGGATGTGCGTCGTTATATGGTGGACCTGGTGGCTGCAACGCGCCAGCACAACCAGGTTGAGGTGGGAGTCAGTCCACGCGGGTCACTGGCTTTGCTCAAGCTGGCACGCGCTTGGGCTGCCATTCAAGGTCGGGAGTTCGTCATTCCCGATGATATAAAAGCCTTCGCCCAACCCGCCTTGGCGCATCGTCTGGTGTTGGACCCCAACCTGTGGGGAACAAAGAAAACCGAGAATGCGGTGATCGAAGAAGTGATCGCATCGGTCCCGGTTCCTTTGATCCAGGCTGTGCATGAACATTAGATCCCTGCCGCTGATCTTGATCATATTTGGGCTGTTGCTGACCGCCCTCTTAACTCAAAAGGGCGACATAGCCTGGATGACTATGCCTTTCTTGGCTTACTTAGCGATCGCGATCCTGCAGTCGCCTTTGGTGGGGAAGATCAATCTGCAAGCAACTAGGTACATAGAAAAGACCAGCCTGGGTGAGATTACGTCCGTGCAGGTTCGCGTGACCGTCTGCAACCGCGGAGCAGAAACCCTGCACCTGTGCCTTGCTGATCCGCTTCAGCCGGGAATGAGTGTTAAAGATGGGCGGATGCAGAAGTCGGCAGCCTTGCAGGCGGGAGAAAGTACCAGGCTTCAATACACCTTCCAGGCTCTGCGCGGAAGCTTTGCCTGGGAAAAGATCCGGGTGGTAATTAGCGATCCGCTCGGTCTGATCGAGGCCAGGCTCGATCTGCCAGTTCCTGCAGAAGTTGAGTCACAGCCTGTCCTGAAAAAGTTTAGGTCTTTCCCCCTGCGGCCTCAACGCACCCTGCATTCGGCTGGCCCGGTCCCGGCGCATCTGGCCGGAAGTGGAACGAATTTTTGGGGTGTCCGTGAGTATCATGCGGGGGATCCGTTGCGCAGGCTCGATTGGCGGCGGAAAGCCCGCCACCCGGAACAGTTCTTTACCAAAGAATTTGAGCAGGAGGAGATCGCCGATATCGGTCTAGTTCTGGACGCCCGGCAAAAAACGGATGTGAAAGTGGGAGAAGACAGCCTGTTCGAGAATTCCGTCCGCGCAACCGCCTCATTGGCCGATGTATTTTTACATCAGGGGAACCGGGTAAGCCTGCTCATCTATGGAAAGCATAGCGTCAGCCTTTTTCCTGGCTATGGCAAAGTGCAGCTCAACCGGATTCTGCATGCACTGAGCCAGGCCTCCACTGAAGCGGATGACGGCCTCGACAGCCTTCAACTTATTCCTGTTAATATGTTTTCCAGTCATTCCCTCATCCTGGTGCTTAGCCCGCTAATGGGAGGCGATTGGCGCTTATTCCCCCGGCTCCGAGCCTATGGGCACCAGGTGTTGTTGATCAGTCCGGACCCGCTTGATTATGTTAGAGGCACGCTTCCTGCCGACCCTACTACCAAGTTGGCTTTCCGTCTTGTTGAGGTGGAACGCCGCTTGGAAATCGGCAGGATCACCCAACTGTGGATCCCAGTGATCGATTGGCAGGTCAGCCAGCCGCTTGCCCCACTGGTGCGCACGGCGCTCCGCCATGGTCATGTCCAAAATGAACGCTAGAGAGGTGCTGGGATGTTCTCACGAACCATCCTCAAACTCGTTATTCTAATCGCCTGCGTCACCAGTCTGGCGGTTGGTTATGCAATGGCCGGACAGTGGATAGCCTTGCTGGGAATTCTTTTTGCCCTGGTAACCTGGTTGCTTGCCTGCAAGTGGAGATCCGGAGGTCTGGCGGTGGTGGCGCTGGTGCTCTCTGTCTGCCTTGCTATAGCCGGGTTGTTAGCATCTGTCTCGCCTGAGCTGATGATACTCGGCGCAGCCCTGGCGCTTGCCAGCTGGGATGGCGTTCTCTGGGATCAACGACGTACGGATATCTCATCCGATAAAACGGTTGACCTGCTGGAGAAGAGGCATTACCAGAGTCTGGCATTGGCGCTGGGAGTGGGTTTTCTGGTGGCTGTTGCGGGGCGAATGTTTCGAATCCAAATGTCCTTTGGTTGGATGACACTTTTGGTGATCCTGGTCCTGATCGGCCTGGAGCGGCTCTGGCGTACGCTTAGGCAGTGATAGGGGAATCATATACGGACTGCATAATGAAATAAGAATGCCCTGCCGAAATGACATGGCGAAGATTTCCCAGCAGGGCCCGGCTGAGCGCCACCAGGGCAGGAACCAGCGGCGGCAGATCCACGTACCCGAACACCAGGTGCCGGCTGAGAGCGATCGTGTAGAGTTCGTCAAAAAAAAGGCCATAGCCGGGAGCATAAATCATATGCAAGGCAAATTTCGCCGCCGCGGCAAGAATAATAATCCAATGAACAGGGGATGGTTTGATGAAATATTTTTGAACCTGCATACGGCACCTTCTGTGAAAGAGGGTGAACTTTTGAAAACCGGAGATTATCCTCCCGTTGTGCCGAACGGAGGATAGCCCATAAGCGCCTCGATCATTATTTCGGGTTGGTCCACCTGGAACTTGACTTGATCGAACGTTATAGGTTGTTTGAATGACAGAGAGGGTTCCACCTTGTCCAGGTTGACAATGGAGAATCCATCCGTCGGGATCCCCGTTTGGGGATCCGCATCGAATGCGTTATTCCCATTCAAGTCGTGCAATATGACCAACGCATAATCCCCATACGGCAGATACTGAAAGGTGTAGGCCTCTTCCGGCTTGTCCACCTTGACCCATCCCGCATAGGCCGGCGGCTCGGAAGGGATGAGGGGGCCATGCCTAAACAAGGCAAAGATCACATTTTGCCCGTTGGGTCTCAAACCGGTCACGTACACGGTCAACGCTCCCTCGGGCTGCGTTTTTGCATTCCCGTTATGCTCGTACTTCTGCGCCGTAAAAATTGATGGGGGAATATGGTTCTACCACTCTCACCGGGATGCCGGACGGCACCCACCCCTGCGCGCCCTTCAGCACTTCATCGATGGCATGGACGCACCGGTGTTGCAAGTGATATACCAAAACGTTTTATGCGTCGCCAGCAATTCCGGCAGGTCTTTTTCGTAATGCAGCGGAGGAACGAACGGATTGAGCACATCTCCCCATGGGGCTTCGTATGGGATTGTTCTGATAATAGTGAACCGCCTGCGGCCAGTAATAGAACGCCGGCCCCAGGGAATAGGAATCGGAAGTGATGATGAGGTCGTTTGGCTGAATGGCGCCGTCCAGCTTTTCCACCAGCTGTCGCATCGGATGATTGAAATACTGGGTGTAGATATCCTTGATGGTGAAGACATTCAATATAGCAAACAGCCCTGCCGCGATCCAGGGCAGGTATTTGCCCGGCAGCATCCCCATGCCCAGCGACACGAGCAGCAGGAACAACCCCGACACCACCAGGAGATAGCGGGAGAAGAAAAGCGGCATCAAGAACAGGGAAACCAGCATCGTGGTGATCACTACCCCGAGGTATGCCAGGAAAACAAAGCGGCCAAATCCGGCTTCCCGCTCGGCGCCCTTCCGCCAGGCGATGATCAGCCCGCTGATACACAGGATTACGGCCAACGCGAAGGCCAGGGTATTGGGTCAACGTAACGCCTGATAGAAATTCGGCGAACGTAAGGGCGGGGAATTGCTCTCTATACGCGAACGGTTGAATGAAAGCGACCCGGATCGCATCCCACGAGAGCGGTCCCAACCAAAAAGCTTTATGTGCGCTCAGCGTCTGCCGGATGAAGACGATCAGCCAGGGAAGATACGCAGCGACAACGACCGCTCCGACGATCAGATACGTTTTTAACTGCCCGCGCCGTTTGATCAAAAGCCAGAAAAAAACAAACGCATGCAGGAAAAAGGCTGCGATGAGTCCATAGTAATGCAGGTAGGCTCCGGCCAATGTCGCCACGCCGAACAGGGCCCAATCGCGCACTGCGGTTCTCCGTCACCGCCAGATACCCATACAACGCGCCGGCCGTCACGGCGCAGATCGCCAGCGAGTACATCCGCGCTTCGTGGGCATAGATGAGTATGGCTGGCGTGAACAGCACCACAATCGCATAGAGAAACGCGTTGCGGTTTCCGAATATCCGCCGCACCGGACCCGCCCCCAGCGCCACCAGCCCCACCGCTCCCGCCACCGAAAGTGAGCGCAGAGCCCATTCCGAGTTCCCCAGCGCCATCCGCACCAGGCTCAGCAGAATGTAGTAGAGCGGAGGATGGTTGTCCACCATCACTTGCGCTGGAATCTGCCATGGCAGATAGCTCGCGATGACCGACGAGTATGCCTCGTCATACCAGAAGCTCTCGTGCGAGATGCCGACTGTGTACACCACGGCAGCCAGGATGATTATGGCGATCCATCCCCAGAGAATCCTCTTATCCAGGTCCGTGGTTGTTGTTTTGTTCATCGTGGCCTCGTTGTATGATGTAATTTATGGTGCCAGATATTCGCTTGCCTCTCTCAATCCGCTCTGCGCATTCCGCCAATGACGCTCGGCAGTACACGATCCACCATTATCCAATTTGTCCTGCTTGCCGTTTTCGCCCAACGGCTCATGTTAGCGGCGACCGGGCGAGACATGGACCATCCTCTTGGGAGCAGAAGACTCTCAAGACTACAAAGCTTCTTGCAAACATGCCAACTCCCAGCCATTCGCTGCGCGCGGTCTTAGCCTGCTTTTTTAATTTAACTATGAGTATCATTTAACGGGATAAAGAAAACACGTGAAAAACCCCTAAAGCATAAATACAATTATACCGATGCCTTTTGCTATTCGCAACAAAAAAGCGCCCTCCAATTGGAGGGCGCCCTACTCGTTCTCTTTGTGTTAGGCTCGGACAGCGGGCCTGAATTTATACCCGTATACATGATATATGCCACGCTGGGCAAATCTTTGTCGAAATATAAGGGGGATGAAATGCGTTTTTTGAAAGATTTCCCAACGTTGGATAGCTGCATAGATTTCTATCATTCCGGAGGTCTTTGGAATAGAATGCAGGCCTCGTAGTAATGTATCCAATCCTCAATCGAATCCGTTTGGCGAACCTTTAACAGTGCTATTCCGTACTGGCTATTAGATGCCAAAGCATGACAATCCATTAACCCAGCCTGTGGCAAACCAATTAAGCGACGAGCAGCTCGCCAGCCGTGCTACGCTTGGCGAGCAGGCAGCATTCTCACAGTTGGTCGAGCGTTATCATGGCCCATTACTTGGTTACCTTTATCGCTTGGTGGATGAGGATCGTTCTTTAGCGGAGGATCTGGTCCAAGAGACCTTCGTACGCCTGCTACGACAAACAAGCTTTAAACCTAGCCGCCCATTCAAACCCTGGCTGTATGCCATTGCCACAAATCTAGCTCGCGATTATTTCCGTTCGCCTGCATCCCGCCGGATTCAATCCGTAGAAGATGAAACGCAACTGGAACTTAGGGACGTTTCCCCTGGTCCTGAAGATATTGCACAAGTAGCTGACCGGGGGCGGATCGTGATGTGGGCATTGCAACAACTTGCCCCAGAATATCGAATTGTGCTGTTATTACGCTATTACCAGAGTCTTAGCTTACAAGAAATTACTGTAACGTTGGAACTGCCGCTTGGTACGGTCAAGTCGCGTCTGTCGGTTGGAACGCATCGCCTCCGCGACCTTCTGGTTATGAAAAAGGAAGAAGTGTAGATATGAAAAACTGGCCGTTTAAACCCTCCAAACATTTGGCTGAGTTCCTGCATGAGCAGGGAGAAACATTCGAAGACGAGCAGGAACTAGGCGCGCACACTGCGTGTTCTGGACGAATGGCAAGCACCTTTACCCACCTCGGCAGAGAGCGAAAGTTTATCGAAGCACTTGGTGTTGTTTGTTTCAACAGCGCTACTTAGTGCGAGAGGCTTTGCGTGAAAACCATCAGGGGATATGGGGCGAATTGACCTTGTTACTGAAAGTAGCGCGCACACAGGTAAATCTAATGCGCCCGGCGTTCTGGCTCACCTCGGCAATAATTGTTTTCATTGGATGCCTGCTGGCGCTAAGCGAAGCCAGTCTAAGTCGCGCCGTGACCTTGCAAATTATCGGCCCTTTGTTATGTTATCTGGGGGCGGCTGGTGTTTTTAGAGGAATAGGGCTCAATGTTCTCGAATTTGAACTTGCCTGCCCTCCTTCGCCACGGCAACTTACCATTGCGCGCCTGATCATTGTGCTGGGCTACAACACTGTACTGGGCCTGATTGCCAGTCTGATTCTGTCATTCCATGATAATGAAGGAATTATGGCATTGACCCTGCACTGGACAGCGCCTTTGCTATTGGTCTTTGGGCTGACGCTGTTACTTTCTCTCAGAATATCCATTCATTATGCCGCGATGCTAAGTTATACGGGCTGGTTGGCACTTTTGATTTTGGCAATGATAAGCCATAACGGCATTCAAAGCTCAATCAGCACATTCTCCACGATGACTGAATTGGGGTTTGGCATGGCAGGTTTGGTGATGATTGGCACGCTGATCATCTTTCTGCCTAAAGCCATTTCTGGACTGCTTCCCGGCAAACAAGCGCCGTTTGCGAACTTTTGAGTATGCCGGTACGTAAGGGCTTATTGAGCGGCTAATCAAACCAATGGGAGCCGCAAAGGAGAGCCAATGACAATTATAAAAACCAATGCATTGACAGGCAGGTTTAAACCTGCCCAAGCGCTAAAAGAAGCTGTCCAGGTTGCCGACTGGGAATTGAAACATTTTGGAACTGGCCGATCCAATTGGGCGCTGGCTATAGCTGCCTTCTGTTTTTTCATTGGGCTTCTGGGAGTTCGTAATCAGTGGGGCTATATCCTGGGAACCACTGCTGTGGGACAGTTGGCCGAGCTGGTCTATGATCTCATGTTGATTTTTGGCATAATGCTGCCTTTTCTGGTCACCGATCAAGTGGCCCATGATTACCAGGAGCGAATGCACGAACTGCTGATGACCACTGCGATTCCGACCTACATCTACATACTGGGTCGTTACCTGGCTGTATTGCTAATCAGTCTGGGTCTGGCCACCTCCTTGTTGGTCGCCCAACTACTGGTCAACATAGCTCTTCCAGTGATCTACTCTCAATTTCCACCTGCCGATCCGCTCATCACTTTATCTCTGTGGGTCCGCCTGACCCTCCCAGCAGGGATGCTGGTAGGCAGTCTTTGTTTCTGTTTGGGAACCCTGTTCCCGCGCCTAACGGCTATCCCCAAGCTGGCAACCGGTATGGCATGGATCATTTTGGCGCTTGATAACGATCCTACTGATCTGATCAGAACCGGGCGAGCTTATTGGAATCCTACCGGGGCCGGCATGATCACCCTGGCATACAAGCGGTTTCAGGATTTATCAGAAAATGGGCTAAGAAATATCGTGGGAGCCGTCCAAAAGGCGGAGGTGATCTTGCGCCTCCAGCAAAGTCTCCCTGACTTACAACCTTGGATTGGACCCTTCACAGCTTTGGCGCTGATTGGCCTGCTTCTCGGCTTCCTAACAATGATCAGCTTCAAACGGTTCCGCGGCGTTATGAATGGATAAGGAGAAAAGGATGAAATCGAGGCCCTTTGTATTAACTGAGCGTGGCAATAATTCAGGTTATCGTACGTTCCCCTTATTGAGCGTGTGGGGTTGGGAAATGCGGCGGATGTTCGCCAAACCTTTGAACTGGGGCTTTGGTCTGGCAAGCTTTCTCTTTTTCATGGGAATGATGTGGTTCAAACACGCCTGGGAGTTGGGTACTGAAACCGGTTTGCCGTTTACTCTTTATGGCACCAGTGCAGTTGGGCTGCTCTATGAGTTCACGGTGGTATTGATGTTGGTATTTGCCTTCATGTTGCCATTTGTTGTGACTGAAGGAGTGGCCCGGGATTACAAAAAGCGTGTTCACGAAATATTGATGGCAACACCCATCCCAACACCGGCTTATGTTTTGGGCCGCTTTCTCGCGATATTAACCGTTGTGTTAGGCCAGGCCGTCTTGATGTTGCTCGCGGCTTTGCTTATGGGATCGATCCTGCATCTTAGAAATGCGGAGTACCCACAGCCGACTTTGATCAATTTAGTGACCGTGTGGGGTTTAATCGTGATCCCTCCCACGATCTTGATTGCCGGGATTGGTTTTAGCTTGGGTACGCTCTGGCCGCGCAAGTCAAGAATGATCATGCTGGGAATTTTAATCTGCTGGGTTTTGTTCTTTACGGTGGGGGATGTCCTGAGAATTAACCCGACGGGCATGAATATTTTAGGTACTTTGATCCCCCAGCTGATCCAAACAGCCAATGCAAATCTAGCATCTATCCCGTTAGGTCAAAGGGCTTCTTGGATCCAAAATCTCCAGGCAACTCTTCCCGATTTGAATGGCTGGATGTTATCCCAATACATTCAAGCTTTCGTCGGTATTCTATTGGTTATGATGGCTGTAGCGGGGTTTCGGCGGTTTCGGAATGAGCTGGATTAAGAAAAGAGAGATAAAAATGGAACTAAACATCGAACATTTGAACAAACAATATGGCAAGCATGCGGCGCTGCAAGATATTTCCCTTTCCTGTGGACATGAAATGGTGGGGCTGGTTGGGCCGAATGGCGCGGGTAAAACCACCTTGATGCGCATTCTGGCAACGCTTATCCCACAAAGCGCCGGAACGGTCACATGGAATGGAAAGGATATTCGCAAGAATGCCCAGGCAATCCGTCAGGTATTGGGCTACCTTCCCCAAGAATTCGGTCTCTATGAGGAATTTAGTGCGCGTGATTTCCTGCGATACCTGGCGGCCATGAAGGGACTGCCGGATGCGATTGCACGGCGGCGCGTGGATGAATTGATCGAGCTGGTCAATCTGGAAAAGCAGGCAGATCGTAAGCTACAAACCTATTCCGGTGGGATGAAACAACGGGTCGGCATCGCGCAAGCCTTGCTCAATGATCCGGAGCTTTTGATCGTGGATGAACCGACTGCGGGGCTGGATCCGGCTGAACGGGTGCGCTTCCGCACGCTCTTATCCAGTTTGACCACGGACCGTCTGATCGTCCTCTCGACGCATATCATTGGGGATGTGGAAGCGGTTGCCAATCGACTCGTCGTACTGGATCGCGGGCATATCATTGCTGATACAACCCCAAGTGAATTGCTAAAGCGCGCAGCCGGGCAGGTATGGTCTCTTACCGTTGACGCCGCGACCGCTCTGCAATTGCAACAAAGCGTGCCGGTTAGCGCAATGGTGCAGCAATCAAGTGGTGTGACATTGCGGCTCATCAGCCCCACTACCCCGCATCAGAATGCAGTAGTGGTGGAACCCAACCTTGAAGATGCTTATCTTGTGGCAATTGGAAAAGAAGCGCTAGCTACGGAATGAATTAGGAGCCCCGTAATCACGACCTTAGTTTCAGTAAACCGCCTATTTAAATCGGATACCGCTCCTCTATAAAAGAGGAGCGGTTTGATACGAAGCGAAGATTTGTGGGAGCTATTGTCTAACGAACGTGGCCGGCCTGAATTTATACCCGTATATTTGATATATGCCGCGCAGGACAGGTTTTGGTGGAGCTGTAGCCCGTAAGATGATTATATTTGATATCCTCCGATCTGCCAAATTACAGGTTTACTGTTCCTGCTGCAAATGTTCCGCTAGCCACATCTTGATAATGGACTGGCGCGTTACACCCAAGCGACGCGCTTCTCGGTCAAGAGCAGCCACCATCCAAGAAGGAAAATCCACGTTGATACGCTTGATTTCCTCTCCAGGTCGACGGGCACGAGTAACCTCCAGTTGAGCAAGAATGTTTTCGCCACTATCAAATTTTTCGTCAAATTCAGAAGCTTTCATAAAGCTCTATCTCCTCATCGCGTGATCGTCGTACCGAGATGATACGAATGTTTTCACCTCGATATGTGATGACAGCTGACCAGTATTTGCCACTGATCCTTCCAATTACCAGGTAGCGTGGTTCATCCAACGTTTTGGCGGGAATTTCGAGACGATCCTCATCACTCCATAAGGCTTGGGACTCATCGAAATTAATCCCATGTTTTTCACGATTGCTCTGGCTTTTCTTTGGATCGTATTCAAAAGGCATTATATAATAATTATACCATTTTTACTCAATCATTCGAGTATATGTTCATACAATAGATGGATATTCTTGGACTGGTTAAAAATCGTTGCATTTGATTATGATTGACTTGTCCTTACTTTGATGAACACCAGAGAGAGGTAAAATCCATCCTAGATTGCCGATAGAGGAAGCTATGGTCTTACCTAAAATCACGGAGAGCATGATCCGCGCAGGAGCCGGACTGGAAAGTTTTCATCGTGGTGAGGAATATTATCGAGACGGTGCGATCTCGAGCACTGCTATTCAGGGAGTCCTATTAAGTGGTGAGTGCGCCGGCACGTTTGCGCCTTATTACCGGGTACAAGTTGAGCTGGACGAGGCTGGCATTGCTGAGGCATCCTGTACGTGTCCCTACGAATTTGGCGGCTTCTGCAAGCACATTGTCGCCTTGTTACTTGCATATTTGCACCACCCAAAATCATTCGCCGTACGCAAAGCGCCAGCGGAACTCCTAGCTGACCTGGATCCCAACGATCTCCTCGCCATTCTAACCAAATTGATGCAGGAACAGCCAGAACTGTATGATCGGATCGAGGCTTTAATCTCTGTTCCCTCGAGATCCAGGAAGAAACGCATGAAAGTGGACATCGAGGTCTACCGCCGTCATATTAACGGCATTGTCCATAGCCTAGATGGAATGAGAATGTCGGAGGCCTATTGGCATGTAAGTGGACTGGCAAATCAATTGCGCGAAGTAGAACAATCGGTCGTGAAATTCCTGGACGCGGGGAATGCCGAGACCGCGCTCGAGATTCTGCTCGTATTGCTGGAAGAAGCCAGCCGAGCCATTGAGTATATTGACGACTCGAACGGCGAGCTGGGCGGCTACGTAGGCGAGCTGGGCACGCTGTTGGCTGAAGCAATATTGAGCATGGAACTTAGCCAGGTCGAACGGGCGAAACTGACCGGCAAACTCGAGAAATTGATCAAGTATGCCGGTGATTACGGAATGGAAGGCAACCTACACATTGCTATTCAGGCCGCGAAGTTTGGCTGGAACGATGTCCCCGGGGAGCTGGTGACTCTTCGGATGACAACGTCTAAAGTCAACGAGGATGATGAGCCGGATGATTGGGATGAAGACGATGACTTGGACGAGGAAGTTGCATATGAATTTCATGAATGGGACTGGCCTGCTGTAGCCAGTCTCAGTGATCTCACCGAAGCCAAGTTGAATGTACTTGACCGGCAAGGCCGCACCGAGGATTATCTCGCCCTATGTAAGAAAGAACAGCGTCATCTGCGTTACACCCTTAAGTTGTGTGATCTCAAACAGATGACGGATGCTGTGAAATATGCCAAGGAGCATCTAACCTCTGCCGAAGAGATTCGGCAAGTAGCGCTGCGGTTGCGGGAATCACGCTTGGTTGCCGAAGCCATTGAAGTTGGCGAACACGGCCTAAAATTGAATGGGCCAAAGGTAGGGTTGGGCGAATGGTTAGGACCGATGGAGGAGGCTCAGGGACGGACAAAACAAGCGTTGGCAGCCTGGCTGGCCGCATTTCCGGAGCAACCATCGCTTGGAACCTATAAGACGATCAGGCGATTGGCCGAGTCAGGTTGGGGACGCTTGCGCCCGGAGGTGATGGCAAAACTTCACAAATCGTATGATAAGCAAGTTTTGGCCGAAGTGCTATTGTTGGAAAAGGAATGGGATGAAGCCATCAAAGTGGCCGAGGGCCATGATGTGTGGTACCCCATCATCGAAACAGTGGCCGACGGTGTCATGCCCCACCGGCCGGAATGGGTCGTCCAAATCAGTTTGAAGCAGGCAGATCGTTTAATGACTGAGGTCAAAAGCAAGAATTATCCGATTGCTGCCGCCTGGCTCAAACGCGCGAAACAAGCCTACAAACTGTTGGGGAAAACGGATGAATGGAAGAAGTATTTGGGGGAGACCAAGGAGAAATACAAGCGCAGGCCAGCATTGCAAAACCAACTCGCCCGACTGTAGTAAAGCTGGGATCATTTTTTTTCGGCCGACAAATCACTCTGAAAGAGGCCAATCGGCTACTGGCAAAGATCATTGAGCGTGGATGTCATTCTCCAGTAGGTGATCTGGATAATTTGCTTTCTTGATAAACAAAAACAGACGGAAAAAATCTTTCGCCTGTTCTATTCTATATAGATAATTCTGACTAATTAAGTCCAGATCGGCCTGAATTTATACCTGTATATTTGATAAATGCCGCGCGGGGCAGATTCTTGTAGAACTATAGCCTGGTTTTTGTCGCTTGAGCCCCGAATCAATCATCTGGCAAATAACGACTTTGGAACCTCAGACCTCAAATCTGGATTGCTTCCTGTTCCAATTTGAGCCCCCGTTTGAGGAGATGTTCAAGGATAGGGTGGATGTCGACTAAGTCGGGATTCCGGGCAAGACGTTTGAGATTACGAACGTCAGATTGAGTTAGGGGGCGGGAGAGATGAGCGTGCCTATCGAATGTAGCGATGTCCATCAGATAAGGCTGGACGCGCAGGCCGACTTGTTTGCGGAGTTGCGCAAGGATGTTAAAGCCTCCATAATCCAGATCAGACCAGAGGTAAATGGGAGTAGTTTCGGGAATGAGACGCAAGATGTGGCGAATGGCAGGAGAGGGGTTGCCGTATGTGCAGAGAATAGCATGGTGCCGGGTGAGGAGGCGCTTGCCTCGCTGTTCCTCTGTGTACTTGCCTGCTTGTTTTGTCCGGATATATTGGTGGAAGGTGGTGAGGTTTTCGATGCAGAGAACGGATTTGGCGCGGACGGATTGAAGAGCAGCAGTTTGAGCGGCCGGGAAACCAACGGATGGGATAAAGCCGCTTAGGTTGAGTACCTCGCCGTCCTCCGTGGTGAATTGCCAGTTACCCGAGAAGTGAATGTAGTTTGGATTGGCAACGAGGTTCAATTCGCGCAAGACTTCCGCAGCGGGAAGATGCTTCCATTCGGGGTTGCCGAGGCGGGCAAGGCTCACGAGCTGGCTTTTGATGGCTTCGAGACGTTTGCTGTCGTTGAAGGTGCGCACGCTGAAGACCCGGTAAGGCGTCTCGGCCGCCAGCGTGGGCAGGTTCTGTAATGCAGTGAGCAGATCGAGGGTCAGATTGGAATCGATGAGATTGAATGGAGCAGGGGATTTTTTAGCTTTGAGTTGGTTCAGGACGTAATTAATCGCGTGGGCGCGCCAGTCACCCTGGAAGCGGAATTTTTCAGCGAGAAGAAGTTGTTCGAGATGAGCGCGTTGATTGGCCAGGGGAGTGCGATGGAGGATGGTATATAGCGTGTTATGGGATGCTTGTTCCGCGAGAGTGACGGCTTGGAGGATATGGTTGGTTTCGTTGGGAAGCCAGATGAGTTGGACAAATCCATTTTTTTCGAGGAGGCTTAATTGTTCGTTGGCAACGAGACGCGGTTCAGGGTCGGTTTGAGAAAAGTAGTGAGAGAGGGGGAGAGCGGCAAAAGTGACTTTTATGGAACGTGAGCGCCGTGGGATGTGTGTTGGGTGTTCCGTCTCTTCGAACTCGTTCAAGGCGAAACTAGGCGAATGACGACGTTCGAGAATGTCGAGCAAGGTATTCAGTACGAGCGTCACATCCGGCGAAGGAATAAAAGAAAGCTCCATCTCTCACTGGCTCTCCAACTTTTCCATCATCTCGCTCTTGTCAATTTCGATGACGAAGGAGTGGTTGTCCTTGCGGACAACGGTGCACACGCTATCCACGAAGGGGAGAAGCGAACCTGATTTGTCGGGCGGGGTGGCGAGCAGGACCTGCAGGCCCGCTTCGCGCATGAAGTGCAGGGCGGAGGCAGTACGGGCAGTGTCCATCTTTCCGAAGGCTTCGTCGAAGAGGGCCAGGCGGATGGTATCAGATGGGCGGGCTTGATTCAGGCGATAGGCTTGGGCAAACGAAGCCACCATCGCCACGTAAAATGGCGTGGTAGTCTCACCGCCGCTCTTCTTCGCGTTGATCTGGCTCAAGAGGGCGCGGTCTCCGTTGGGGTAGTGAATGCGAATGTCATATTGCAGATAGTTCCGGTAGTCCTGCAATTCGCGTAGTTCGGCATGATCATCGTCGTGAGTGTGGGTGAGCCGCTCGAAGAGCAAATCCCAGCCTTGCTGGTGCCTCTGGCGAAAATCGGAGTCAAAAAGCGAATCGCCCATGATCTGCTGGCTGTCCATCACCATGTCGAAAACCTGGCGCAGGGCAGGCGCGGGCTGGCTGACAAATTCAAAGCGCTCACCGCCAAAGCGTAAATTGGCAAGCGTTCCATTCAGGAAGGCCAGTTGTTGGCGTGCGTCTTCGATTTGCTCGCGCAGGCGGTGGATGAAGTTTTCGACGAGTTCCTGCTCGGCCAGTCCACGCTGGCGGGCGATTTGGTCTTCGTAATGTGGGAGTTCCGAGTTGACGAGTTTGTCACGTTCCGTCCTGTAGCGTGTTGCATCGTCTGTGTCATCGGTGCCGAAGTCGTAGCGCATGGAATAGGCTTGTTTGGCTTCGCGCAGGCGGTCGCGCGAGCGTCCTTCGGCGGCCTGATAGTCGTTTTCGTAACGGCTGGCATTCTGCAGAATCACATCGAGAGGCTGGCGTTCGCGCCGACGTTCATATTCTTTTTGGACATCGGATTTTGTCTCCTCATCGGCATTTTCCAGGACGAGCAGCGATTTCCGCGTTTCGCATGGATTCATCTGCGCTGCTTTCCAGGTCTGGAATGGATTCCGTTTCGATCTGCTTGACCTTCTCTTCGAGATTCCCCAGTTTCCGTTCGGCGGCGCGGACTTCCGCCTGCAATTGATCACACTCACCCTGGCGCTTTTCCACCTCGGCCCGGAGGGTTTCAAACGTATGAGAATCCAGCGCAGTAAGTTCCTTTTCGAACGTGGCAAGCTCGGCTTTCAAGGGGGTGAGCCGGCTGAGGGCCGGGAGCGCAGTTTCGAGTTCGACGAGAGGACGCATCTTATCGCGCGTGAGGGCCAGGCGCTCGCTCAAGGCAGTTTCGCGCTGGCTGAGGTTCTTCAACTCGCCTGCAATTTCATCGATGCGACTTTTGCGCTGTTCGATCTGTCGCGGTGCGGCACGATCGCCAATGAACCAGCGCTGATACACCTGTGGGTTTAGGTGACTGTCGGTAAAGTTCCGGCGCGCGAAACATTCCCTTGTGATGGCAGTTCGATGGGTGCGGAGCTGTTCCAGCGTGTCGCATTTGGCGTAGTAGCCGAGCAGGAGGTCCACATAAGCGTGGGCGACAGGGTCCTCGGTAGACACTTCAGAGGATAGGGAGTTTACATTGCGCGGCGGCTGTCCGGTTCTATGCTGCAATATACTCTCAGCATCCAGTAACGCCGCACCATGAATGGCGTCTTTATGCTTCTGGTAGAGTTGCATGGCGGCGTCATAGTAGGCGGGCGGGAGGAGCAGGGTAAAACGTTTGAATCCGAGCAGGCCTTCAACGGCATTTTGCCATTCAGGCTTGGGAATTTGTATAACGTCGCAAAGGTAAACGACTTGGTTGGCGCCGAGTCCGAGTTCGGCGCGCAGGATTTCACGTAGGCGCGCCGAATGAGGGGCTTCCGCTTTGACAGAAGTCTCACGGTCGCCCGTGCGGAGCTTGCGAATTTCATCTTCGAGCCCGGCGGCTTCGGTTTTCAGTTGGGTCGCACGTTCGTTCAGGAGAGTTTGTTCACGGGAGTAGGCCCCGCCGAGCACGGCGAGTGATTGCTGCGTGCTGCGTATTGCCTGTTCCGTTTTTTGTGCGCCTTTGTCTGCGATGAAAGTTGTGAGAGCAACAATTTTTTCGATCTTGTCGGCGGCAAGGAGCTTTTGGAGTTTTTTGACGTCGGCCAGTTCGGCAGCCAGGCAGCGGTCGAAATCGGTTTGGCGCTGGTTGAGGCTGGTCTGTTCGGCGGTGAGGGATGCGATCTTGTCGCGCAATTCCTTTTCGCGCTGAGCAGTGTGGTCGGTACGGAGGGCGATTTCCGCGTCGGTCAATGCAGACTGGGCAAAGCGCAGGCTTCGACTAAGATCGTCGCGCTGGATCTCGTCGCGGTGAAATTCCAGTTTGGCGGAGTCCAGTTCGAGGCGGCGTTCCTTCAGCTCGTCAAGATAAACATCTGCCTGCGCGCGGCGGGCCACAAAGGTGTTGGTAATGCGGCGCCGGCGATTGGCGAGGCGTTCTTTGTCGAACTCTTCGATGCGAGTGAGAGAGTCGATGCGTTCGCGCACGTCCGCGGCGAGGGACTTCAAAGTGGCGCATGGTTTCGAGTTGAGCCTGCAGGGTCTTGACATCCAGCAGGTTTTCGTCGAGTAGATAGTTATGGACGAAGGAGCGAATGTCGGTGAGCGGGCTGAAGGCCAGCCCTTTGACGATTTTGGCAGGGAAAGTATCTTTGAGCTGTCCGAGGCGGTTGAGCAGGTGAACGCGGTAATCTTCAAGGTGGGTAAAGACGCGGGCGCTCGCATTGGGCGGCAAGACAAAATTTTCGAGATGGCGTTTGAACGAGCGCGTGTCGAAGAGCTGGCCCGGCGCTTTGAAGAACCAATTATCATTGAGTATGGCATTGTGAACGATAAAATACGCCACATCTGGACTGCGCCCATCTTCGTAGGCGTCAATGACAGCCCCGTTTGTGAAAAATGTCCCATCGGTATTTTTGAACTCGAGGGCAACCACGCCGGTCGCATCTCCACGTAAATATCGATGGCTTTCGGTGCCGAGCTCGCCGCGCACGTAACTGGCAGAGTTCGCTTGCCGCCGCTAAGGGCTGCCTGGTTGAATCGCACATCGCGCTGTCCGCCCACAAGTGCAAATTGTACAGCGTCGAGCACGGTGGATTTGCCTGCGCCGTTGATGCCAATGAAATAGGTGGTTCCCCGGCAATCAATGGTCGTGTTTTCAAAGAGATGCCAGTTGACGAGGCGGATGCGGGTGAGGAGTTTCATGACAGGTCACTCTCTTCATTTTCGGATTTAACATCCCCCGCTCGATACTTCCTCAGCCATGCTTCCAGATCGATGGTGGATTGGATCGGCAGAATGAGGCGGACGGAGCCGCGCAGTCGCAACCGGGCTTCGGCGTCGCGCACGTCTATGTTGCGTCCGTCGATTGTGTCGATTAAGCCGATGGACCGCAGGCGGCGCAGGAGGGCTTCGTATTCTCCCATGCCGAGGTCGCGTTCCTTGCCTGTGATGGTGCGGTACTCTTCGCGGACTTCGCCGATGGTGGCCACCGGGTCGCTGGCGAGGTTGAGATGTTCGGTTTTGTCTTCGTAGAGTTTGCGGAGGACGACGATCATCAGTGATTTGTCTAGTTTGTAGCGGGCGCGGCTATAACTATATTCAGAGACGACCTGGAAAATACGGTGATAGTCGTCGTGCAGGAGACTGAAGCCTGCCAGCGCCAGAACGGATTCAAACACAGCGCGGTGGCGATGGACAAAGTAATAATCTTCCTTGTCGCCGTCCACATCCTGATAGAGGAAGGTTTGTCCGAGCAGGCGGTTGACGATGCGCGGAACATCGCGGCGAAATTTTTCGGGAATATCCGCCAACAGGGTTTCCTGAGTGATGGTCATGGTTGTTTCCAGAATTTTGACAGGTCACGCGTGTTCCGTTGCAGGAGAAAGGAGAAAAATGGAACACGTCGCACGGATCAGAGTTTGACCAAATCGAAAGGGATCACCCGATACGAACCAACCTGCACGGGTTCGCCGTTGCAGACTTCAAGCCCATAATTAACTTCAGGATGGTGGGCATAGGCGATGATGGTGGTAAGCCAGTGAAGGTCTTCTCGCACGGGGATTTCGGCGACGGGAATGCGCTTGTGTCCGTTGAAGAAACCCAGAACTTTGCGATTGACTTTTTCGGGCGAGAAGGCTTGGCTCACATCCCGCATGGTCAGCGCGTGAAGGGCGGCCAGGTCGTCGGGATGCAGGGTGGGGTCAATGATGAAATCGGGAGTGAAGGGGGCGCGGCGCTGGGGCGGGGTGTAGAAACTTTTCAGGTCGGGAACGCGGACGGGCATTTGACGCAAGCCAGGGGCGCCTTCGGGAAGTTCGTCCAGCCCTTGGGCGCGCAATGCAGACAGGTTTTGCGCGAGCGAAACGAGATGGTCTTTGAAATTGCCATCGGCGCCTCCCAACTTGTAGCGGATTTGGCGGAGGGAGGTGCGGAGATATTGCGCATGGCGGGCATCGATATCGGCGAGAAGCGGGTCGAGTCCTTCGAGCTGGTGAACGATGAACAATAGAGATTGCGTAATTTCATGTTCGGCCTGCGCGGGCGAGAGGCGGCTTTGTGCCGCAAGTTCCTCGGCGGTCCGGGAGAGCCAGTCATCATCCACCAGCCAGGCTTGGATTTGGTTGACAATGTCGCGACGGTACCGCGAGACATTGTCGGATGTTTTCAGTGCATGATAGGCAGGTCCGAGTGTTTGGGTGTAATCATCGAATTGCAGGCGCAGCAGGTCGGCAATTTCCATTTGACTTGTAGCGCGCTCCACATAGCGGCGGATGTTCTGGTTCAATTCGTTCAGCCCACGCACCACCTGGCGGATATTTTCGTAGGTTTGCGAGACGGCGAGAGTAGGGGAAAAATCTTTGTGAGTTGTTGCGGAAGTGATGAGTTGGTGCGCGGCGTAGAGTTGCCCCTTGAATTCGCGCGGCTTTTGTTCTTGAATGGAGCGCAGAGCTTCGAGCAAAGTGAAAGAGTAATCGGGCAGGATGATGGTCTCGGAATAGTCAGCATGCTGCTCGCGTTCGATCCAGCCTGATTCGGCCAATCGGCGGAGGAGGTAGGTGGCGTAGTAATGTTCAGGCTGGGTCCCTGCTGATGACGCAGAATCCCCCTCGGCATCGGTCTGATTTGCCATATCTGCTTCTACTTCACTTTCGGCGTCCGATTCCTTGAGGTAATCCACGATCTCGGCGATAACGGTTTCCCGCGCCAGGCCAAAGCGGTTGAACTCGGCGAGACTGTAAATACGGATGAGAATCGCCATATAATGCCGCTGGAGGCTGGCGAAGCCCTGCGTGGCCAAAATATTGAAAAGGCGGGACGGGAGGATGTCAAACGGATTCGGCACGTTCGGGCTCCCAGACGAGAATATCCTGTGGCTGACAGTTGAGAGCGGCGCACAGGCGGGCGAGGGCGTCAAGATCAATGTGGCGCGCCTGCCCCAAATCGAGGCGATAGATGAAATCCTTTGGCACCCCCGCTTTCTCCGCCAGTTTGCGCGGGGATATGCGCTCGCCTGTTTCAGCCTGTTGTTTGCCGAGGAGGATAGTGATTCTGCCGGATGTGGATAGTTTCGTCTTCATTAGAATAGATGTTCTAATTTTACAGAGAAGCGAACGTTTTGTCAAGGTATTTGGCGAAGAAATTGGACAAAGGTAGGATCAGCCGAGAATCCAAGCGGGGAATCCGCCGCCAGGAATTCACTTTTCTTGACTAACCTACTAAACCTAAAATACCCAACGATTCTCTTTTCGATGTCAGTTGCGCCTATTGCATATCCGATAACCATTACGAGACGCGTGGATTGGGAATTACAAACTCACCTTACGCAGTTGGCCTGAAAAGGCATAAACTTGGCAAGTCTTCGAAAACGAAGATGGCAGTACCGGCATTCAGTATTTGGTGACCAGCGATACTACACTCACACGCGACGAAATCATATCAATCTATCGCAAACGATGGAACATTGAGCCGTATCACAAGTCCTTGAAACAAAACGCCTCTTTGGAAAAATCGCCAACTCAGACTGTGGTAACTCAAACCAATCATTTCTTCGCCGCTTTGTGCGGCTGTATCAAACTCGAATTATTGCAAAGTTCTACCAACCTAAATCATTTTGCACTCAAGTCTAAACTCTATTTTTCTGCCGTTCAATCGGCCTATCAAAGGCTCAATTCACTGCAGCCAATCCGCCTGGCTGCGTAACATCAGTTAAAAATATTCCCTGTAGGTTTTTTGGAGGCGTTTTTGTAGATTCTCCATTGCCAAATAGGGTCTGTTGCCGCGATGAGGATAAAGCTCTGCATCCTGAAGCGCTAAATCAATGACCATAAGCAATAGTTCTATGTCCCACTTATACAACCCGATGGGGCGTATGCCTCGGTAGTTTTCAATACGGCGGTCTAGCCCAAAGCTTTCCGCCATCATCCAGGTATGCCGCTGGAGTTCCTGTAGTTCAAGACCAGCAATCAACATTTGCACTTGACGGTCATATTTGCCAGGTTTCATGGGCTTTTCTTCCTCGGTAAGGAAGGCCCTTTGTTTTGCGCCCGTGCTTGAAGAATCCTTTTTTGGGTTTTGAGAACGTGCCCATCATGCTCATGATTTCTTTGTACTTTTCCAGCCGGGATCATCGGGATATCCCTGCTTCCACATCTCTAACCACGAAAGGGCTCCCTCCGGTTTGTTGTCTTTCAATAAATTAATTAATCTGGCAGGCGCACAGCACGCTGGATCCAGTAACATGGAACCCCGTCTTTTGGATTATTTTATCCAGAAGGTTCCTTGCCTTTTCAAGTAGCTTTGCGTGATTTGCCTCCTGATCGCCATAACCTGTAAAAACAGTCTGAGAATCTCATTTGCAATGGTGTCCGCTTCATCATGCTTCCCGTGCAAACTCAGGGCAACCGTCAGGTATTTAATCCATATATTTGATATGTGCCGCGGGCAGATTTTGGTGAAATGATAGCTTCGCAAAATGACCTACTTCATTCGTGGAACAAATCTCTTTTCGTCCGCCGGCCCCCAGTGAGGTGGAATATATTCAACTTCCAGGCGTTCTTTGAAACCATGCAGGTGGTCGAGCAGATTTTCAACCAGAATGGGTGCTTCCTTCCCTGCTCGCCAACTCGATATATCCAATGTACCGAGAACCAGATATTCCTTACCGATAGCTGTCGGCGATCTTTTTTCAAATGACAGAACCAGCATGTGCTCAAGTTCATCCTGATGGACGATCAGAATGTCACATTTGGGGCAATATCTGCAATGTTTATTGATTGTGACAGGAAATTCCGATTCAACGTGAATGACCAACGGCACTTTTCGAACCAGCGTTTTCTCCTCGCAGTTCGGGCAGGTGGAAAATCGCACGTCTGTGTGCGGATTTAGGATAAATCGGTACCTTGGCGGCAACTCGCCAAATTGCGAAATGGAAGACTTCTTCCTTCTCATACTGTTCTCACTTATACTGTGTATAAAGTTTATCATCGAACATATTGACTGCGATGAGCGAATACCAATATTACGAATGGCAAACCCTTGAACGCCCGCTGACTGATACCGAGCAAGAGGCGGTGAACGGCCTTTCCAGCCACATTGATGTCACATCCAGCCAGGCAATAGTCACCTACCAGTGGGGCGATTTCAAACACGATCCTATCAACGTATTGGCGAAATACTTTGACGCCCATCTTTACGTCACTAACTGGGGCACTCGTCATCTTGCGTTCCGATTCCCAAAAGGGTTGGTGGATGTTGACGCCATTGGAACCTATTGCGATGAAGACCATATCCATTTCAAGGCTATCAGCGATGTTCTGGTCTTAGAATTCGAGATGAACGAAGAGGAAGACTATGATGAGTGGTTTGATGAGCGCGGATTGCTTTCCACACTGGCACGTCTGCGCGATGACATTATGCAGGCTGATTATCGCGCTCTTTACCTTGCCTGGCTCAAGGCCATGAGTATCGAGACCGATGATTACGATGAAAACGAAGATGACCTGGAAAACTTCTTCAATGACCCCGAACCGCCACTGCCTGTTGGATTGAAACAATTGACGCCATCGCTTAAAGCGCTGGTCGATTTCTTTGGGATCGACCCGTTTCTGATCTCTGCCGCTTCTGAATTCAGCCCAGGCCTGCCTCCTGATCAACAGGCAGATTTTTCTCTGCTGATTTCCCATCTCACCCGCCAGGAGTGTGACGAGTTCCTGCTCAAAATTGCCAACGGTGAGCCTGGAGCAAGCGTGGCATTGCGCAAAAAACTTCTCTCATTGGAGAAGCGAGCCCCTATTCATCAGACCAGCCCGCGCACTTTTGGTGATTTGATCAAAACTGCCGATAAGTTACGAGAATGCGAATCCCGCCGTCAAGCAGATGAAAAACGGAAGATACACAACGCAGAAATGCATGGCTTAGCAAAACGTGAGATGCAGGTCTGGCAGGAAGTCGAAACTTTCCTGCAAAGCGGCTATACCGCCCGAAATTATAACGAGGCCACAGAGTTATTGAACAAACTCGAGCAATTGGCAGAATTTCGAGGAACACAGGCCAGTTTCCAAGCCCGTGTGCAGCGAATTAGGCGAACGCTATAAAGGACGTACGTGCGCTCATCGCACGCTGGAAGAAAAAAGGTTGGCTTTAGCATGATTATTGCGAGGCAGCTTTGAAAGACTCAGAAGAGTTCGATCGCTTATTATCGGAAACAGAAAGTGACTTGGCAAAGCTTGATGCTCAGAGGTCGGAGTTGCTCGAGCGAATCGCGGAACTCAGGCAAGCAGAGCGCACCATTGTCTCATCGGGTTCTGCACAAGCTAATATACCGCTATCGGTCACCAACCAATCATCCCAAGAAGCAAAAATTGCGCTTTTTCGCAGTCTGTTTCGGGGGCGAGATGATGTTTATCCTAAAAGATTTGAGAGTTTGAAAACTGGCAAAAAGGGATATCAGCCTGTTTGCCGCAACGAATGGGTCAAAGGTATTTGTGAAAAGCCGAGAATCCGCTGCGAAGATTGTGTTCATCGTCAATTTTTACCAGTGACAGATGATGTAATACGAAACCACTTGTTGGGCACAGACCCTCAGGACAGAACGGGACGTGATTTCACGATTGGCATTTATCCTATGTTGTCTGACGAGACCTGCTGGTTTTTGGCAGTTGATTTTGACAAGGTTTCCTGGCAGGAAGATGCCCAAGCGTTTCTGGAAACCTGCAGACTTTTCAATGTACCGGCTGCAGTAGAGAGATCGCGGTCAGGTAATGGCGGGCATATTTGGTTTTTCTTTAGTGAGCCTGTTGCTGCAATGTTAGCGCGTAAGATGGGAACTTTTCTACTAACCCAAACAATGGAACGCCGACCTGAAATCGGACTGGATTCCTATGATCGCTTTTTCCCCAGTCAGGATACACTTCCAAGAGGTGGATTTGGTAACCTGATTGCATTACCTTTGCAGAAAAAGCCACGCGAGAGCAGTAACAGCCTTTTTGTTGATGAAAAGTTCAACCCTTATCAAGATCAGTGGGCATTTCTTTCGTCACTCCAGCGGATGTCTCATAATGAAGTTGAGATAGTTGTTGGCAAAGCAGATAAGCAAGGGGAACTGAATGGGATCCGTATTCCTGCCACCGATGAAAGTGATGATCGGCCTTGGTCTCTTCCACCATCAAGGAAGCAAAAGGAAACGCCTATTCTTGGCCCGTTCCCTGAGCGTATAGATCTCCTGCTTGGCAATCAAATATATATCGCCAAGACAGATCTCACGCCATCACTTCGCAACCGATTGGTCCGTGTGGCGGCTTTTCAAAACCCCGAGTTTTATCAAGCACAAGCCATGCGCCTATCAACATTTGGCAAGCCGCGCATCATCAGTTGCTGTGAGGATTTCCCAAAGCATCTGGCATTACCCCGCGGCTGTCTCGACGAATTGCTTGAGATATTTCGATCTCTCAAGGTTGAAGTTCAATTGACGGATGAAAGGTATTCTGGAATGCCCTTAGAGCTTCACTTTCATGGAGAATTACGCCTTGATCAACAGCAGGCGGTTAATGCCCTATTGAAATACGAGACAGGTGTTTTATCTGCTTCAGCCGCTTTTGGTAAAACAGTAGTGGCGGCTTATATGATAGCTCAACGTAAAGTAAATACGCTGGTGATTGTCCATCGCCGCCAGTTGCTTGACCAGTGGGTTGGCACCTTGAGCCAATTCTTGGAAATAGCGGCTAAAGAAATTGGGCAAATCGGCGGTGGCAAACATAAGCCTACTGGAAAAATTGATGTTGCAATGATGCAAAGTTTGAGTCAGAAGGGCGTAGTGAGTGACATTGTCGGTCAATATGGATACCTGATTGTGGACGAATGTCACCACATCTCTGCGGTCAGTTTTGAACAGGTGGTCAGGCAGAGCAAAGCTAGGTATGTCACTGGTTTATCAGCGACAGTAGCACGCAAAGATGGACATCAACCTATCATTTTTATGCAGTGCGGGCCAATCCGTTACAAAGTCGATGACCGTAAACAAGCCGAGAGCCGGCCTTTTGACCATAAAGTTATTGTTCGTCCGACAAGTTTTCGCCTTCCAGCCTATCTACAAAATGCAGCGACGCAATCTATCCAGGATATATACACATTGCTTGTCAAGGATAATGAGCGTAATCGCATGATTGTTAACGATATAGTAGCGGCAGTATTATCGAGACGAAATCCGGTTTTGCTGACTGAACGCCGCGAGCATTTGAATGTACTTGTTAATCTGCTGGCTGAGCGTATTCAAAACGTGTTTGTATTGACTGGTGGGATGGGTAAAAAGCAGCGAAAGCAACTGACAGAGAAAATCGCTGCCATTCCTGATGACGAACCGCGTGTAATTGTCGCAACTGGCCGTTACCTGGGAGAAGGCTTTGATGATGCCCGGTTGGATACTTTGTTTCTTGCTCTGCCAATTTCCTGGCGTGGAACGTTGATCCAATACGCTGGTCGTCTCCATCGGCTGAATGTTTCGAAAAAGGAGGTAGTTATCTACGATTATGTGGATTTTGAAGTCCCGGTGCTGGCAAGGATGTATGCTAGAAGACGGAGCGGGTACAAGCCCATGGGTTATGTGGTAAGCATTCAGGATGAGAAAAGCGAAGGAGTGCAACTACAATTAACCGACCTCTTACCCATCAAATGATTGGTTTTCCTTGCTTGCTGAAGAATTTATTGAGTTTACCAGCCTCGACAATCTTTCCTAACCCAGGTAAATCAATCGCATCAAGATCACCCGTCTGAATCCAAATTTCCACACGCTTTTCTGTGGAATTGCATATCTCTACCACTTGGCGAATAGTGAAATATTTGCCTTTTGGAATAGCAGTTGGGATAATTATCTTTTGGGAAGGTTCTTCTCTTTTCCCTTTTTCCTTTCCCTCCCTTATTTTTCTACCGTACTGAGCTATCAAACCAAAGACTTTTCTCAGCGCCTCACGCGCATCCCTATCTTCATCAGTGGCTATTTTCTTCAACGTATCTTCCTCGGAAGTCAAGAAATCAAGAAGTTCCTTCGCCTGCTCAGGGGAAAGTTCAATTTTGTTCGTTATTACCAACCCTCCTTTGGAACTTTCGATGCTTGTCTCTTCAGTCTGCTTTTTTCTTCTTGTATTCGGGAGTGGGGTTTGATATGCTGGCGAACCAATAATGAAACTATTGGTTTTCCAAGTATCAGTTTCTCTCATGTTTTCCAAGATCCTTATAGCGTAACCTGCATAAAGATGTGTTACTACTCGGCTGATGGAATCCCATACAACGAGCCCTCGATTTTGCCATTCCTGTTTTTGAAGTGGATTCAACCAATCGGGATATTCTGGTGGGGTATCCAGATAGCTTGCCGAGTTAATATGCAATCCCCAAGTATTTCGATAAAGAACCGGTCGTGAAAAGTTCAACACATGACACCTGCCTCAGAAAAGTTTATTGACCGGGTCAGTATAAGGCAGTTTAAGTTGTGCTCAGTTTACGAAAGCAACAAAAAAATCCACGTACTTCAAAAGCACGGGGAAATGCGGCATGATCGTTTATGAATCGTGTTTAGGAAAATTGATCCCTATATAAAGTGTTTGTGATCATGGTGGTGTATGTCTAAATTTTCGGGGGTCGAAAGAACTGTGAAAGAGATTTGCCGGATTTGGGGTTGTGTTATGGACTGCTCCTTGGCTCTTTTTATCAACCAGCGCCATCTCCACTCGTTCCAGAACGAGCTGAAATAAAGTTTCTTCGTTCGCACGCAGCGTGGGGGATTTGAAAAAGGGTAAAATATAGATATGGAGCAAAAACAGTTGCGCCGAATACTTCGTGTCCTGCGAAAAGACTTGACCATCGCCCTTGGTGAACGAGTGGAGAAAGTGATTCTGTATGGTTCACGGGCGCGCGGTGACGCGGAGGACGATTCGGATATTGACGTGCTAATTATATTGAAGGACGACTTCAAATACAGTGTTATGTTGCGCAAAACATCAAAGATTGTCGCGAAGTTGTCGCTAGAAAATGATGTGGTCATATCACGAGCGTTTGCTTCGCGCCAGCAATTTGAGCAAAGCAAAATGCCGTTTCTGATGAATGTCCGCCGTGACGGAATTGTCATATGATTCCCGAGATTGGTGAACTGCTGGAACGAGCGCGACTCAGTCAAAAGGCCGCCGCGAATCTATTGCGTGACGGCTTTCCCGGTTTTGCAGCTTCGCGCGGCATACTATTCGATGTTTTATGTTGCTCAAGCCCTATTACTTTCGAAGGATATGAGTTTTTCAAGTCATGCTGCGGTAATTGCTGCGTATGGAAAAGAGTTCGCCAAAACGAAACTTCTCAATCCAGAATTCCATCGCTTGTTGCTGGAGGCGCAGGATAAACGCAATATTGGTGATTATGGAATGATTGGCGGGATTGATGATACTGATGCACAAGAAATATTAGGCTGGTCGAAGAAATTTATGAAGGCGGCAGAGAAATATTTCACGCAAGCGTTTTAGCACAGTGCGATGGGTAGTATGACAGCGAGGGGTGGGGGCATTTTCCTCAAAGTAATGTTTCCGTGACATTGGAGTGGATAGAAAAGGTTTACTGTCTGACGAAATTTCCTGTACAGTTCAATACTCTAACCGTAATCAGACATCGGAGCTTGAGGCTCCCTATAATAATCATGGATGTTTAAGTTGTGCTCAGTTCACGAAAGCAATAAAAAAATCCCCGGGCTTCAAAAGCTCGGGGAAATGTGGCATGATCGTGTATGGGTATTGTTTTAAGAATTTACCTGTATATATAGGAAATAATTGTCAATTCGGGCGAATTCATCCATATGTAGTGGTGGCTTTCCACGCAGGTCGGAATTTATACCCGTATACGATCACGCCCCGCTCGTCACCGTCATTGCGCATCCTGCGGGTTACCATTTCGACCGGCATGCCGATTTTCACGGACGCGTTGTCAAGGTCGGTTAGCTGGGCTGTAACCATTGGGCCTTCTTCCAGCTTCACCAGCGCAACCGTGTAGGGGGCGTTGGCGTCATAACCGGTGGGGGCTTCGTAGATCGTGGTGTACGAATAGACCTCACCCTTGCCGCTGAAGGTATAAAGTTCCTTTGCCTCTTTCCCGCAGTTCGGGCAAACGTCACGAGGCGGAAAAATCTTGTGCTCACAATGAGGGCATACCTCGCCGACGAGCGAGTATCTTTGTTGTTTGAGTCTCCAATGTCTGGGTATTTCCATTTCTAATATCCTTTCTGCGAGCCTAATTCTATCCGGCAGGACTATCAGGAACTATCAGAGTTCCCGCCAAAAATATGGGCCCGCTTATGGACTGGATCTATCCTAATTTTGTGCGGTCCACAAGTGAAACGCTTGCCTAACCCTTTGATTATTTGCTTTTTTGATAGGCAGGATTCTCATAATCCCGTTCCAAAGGGCCCTTCTAAATAGTGTGTATAATTCGCGGGTTCAATAACGGTACAAGATGGAATTTCGCCTCCCCTTCACAAAATTTCGAATTCAACTAACTGGCAGAACGGTTTTGTCGTCTCTTGGTGGCCGAATCAATTTCCTTGAGTGTGTTGCATCACTGGTTGAATTATTGGGGATTGCCCTGGGACAAACAGGCTTTTGGTTGTGCTGGTGATAGCCCCAGCCTTCGCTTTATTGATCTCACTCTTATTGAAGCCCGTCTGGCAGGATTTTGCGAAAATTGAGTGGAGGCGGTGGCTGCTTTTTCTTTTCCCCGCCCTTGTGATTGCTTCCATAGTTACCTGGCGTCTATTTTCAGTACCCGAAGTCCAACACCAATTGGAAATCATTCCACTGGGGGTGGGACCCGCAAATGAAGTCCAACTGCTGGAAGTCAAAGCCGCGTATGGAAATGTGGTCCCCCTTTCTCAATTTCATGGGATGCGAGGTTGGGTTCTGCGGGATGGTTTGTTGATAGCAAACAGTCCCACCGCACAGCCCATTATGTACTCATTTAATGGGCCGATCAATGAGCAAATCAGGGTAACCTTCCTGTCCAGTGCGAAAAGCGGAAACGTCCGAGTCCTTTTGGATGGCCAGCGCGTGGATTTGGGCCTTAGCGGCCCGGATGGCAATCAGAAACGCGCCCGCATGGATACACAATATCGCTGGGGTTTTCTCAATTTCCTGATCATTCCAATAACGGTCATTTCCGATCTGTTGACCGTTATTTTCCTATTGGGATCGATCTGGGTGCTCCAGGAGATTAATCAAAATCGAATCTGGGACTTCAGGGCAGAAAAGTCGGAAATCGTTCCTTTCGCACCGCGATGGTTTGCTCATCCTTTGCAGCCTGGGGCTCGTCTTGCATAGCATCAACTTCCTGGCAGTGCCCTTGGCTGTCCTAAAGGACAGTCCAAGCTATTTGCAGGGGGCTGTCTATTGGATCCGTTATCATTCTCTTGACGGCGTCTCCTCCTATCGTGGGCCGGGGACAACATTTCTTTTCACTCCCTTCATGGCCCTGTTTGGAAGAAATCCCTGGGGCCTGAAGATCCTCTTGCACTTGCTTGCTTTTGCCTGCATTCCGGTTAGTTATCGCCTGGGATGGCAGCTGGGTAGAAGGCGTTGGTTTGCATTCTTCGCCGGGCTTATTCACCGTATTGATCCCGGATCTATATTCCTATTCTAACTTTGTTTTATCAGAAGTCCCTCATTTTTTCTTCGGATTACTTTTCTGTACGTTATTGCTTTCTGCGTTGGAAACCATGGCGGTTGGCTGGCTGATTGCTGCTTTGTTGGTCGGGTCTTTCTCCGTACTTGTTCGTTCAGAAAGTGCTACGGCAACGTCGCTGGGGATTGGATTTCTGTTGGCAAAGGTTATTTTGGGACTGGAAAGACTGAAAAATCGATCGATACGCAGGCCTCAGGAAGCAAACGAAAAGGCATATCTGCCCTCTCGCGGCTTGGACTGGCGGTACTGATTGCGGCTATTCCTCTTATGGCCTGGTCGGTTCACAATGAGAGGGTATACAATTTTTTCGGAATCAGCGATTATGGCGGGGCCGTTTTATTTGATGGCTGGATCTATTTCGGTGAGAATAGCCGAATACCGATCGCTGACCAAAATTCTTCAGCAGTTAAAGCAATCAATGCAGTATATCAACCCGGGCTTGGCAATACATCAAATGTGCCCAGCTCGTGGACAATTTATTATCTGCTTCTGAAGCACGGGTACACAAGCGAACAGGCTTTTTCTCTGCTTGAGAAGGCTTCCATTGATTCAATCCGTAATGATATTCCGCTTTCCTGGAAATTATTGGTAATCAAAATTCAAAAAGGCTTGGATCCGCAGGCTTCGTTTCCCGCCACCTTCTCCGTCACCGGTGAAAAAGCTGATTTTGAGAATCTAAATTCCGATTACTTCGATCAGGAGAATATATTATTCCCGGGATTAATTAACCTGCAGCGTTCCCTGGATGATATGATAGGCAAGGGGTATCAAACCTTCTATTCGGTCTGGCTGGTGCTTTGCCTTGGGATGTCGTTTGTCTGCCTCTATCGCAAGCCATTTTTTCTGTGGGTCCCGCTGTCGGTCATTGCCCTGAATAACATTTTCCTCCCAACCATTATGGGCATGTCGATGTGGCGATATGTACTATCGGGTATCATCCTTATGCAATATTTGTTCTTGCAGGGATACAATCCGTAGGTGAGTTCTTTCCTTTTTATTTATCGAAGCGGCCTACTGGCTCGAACGAAAACAAATATGCAAGGGATATACATAGCTTTTGATTAAGCGTGCAAGAACATGAGAAACTACCGTGGAACCCGGTCCGCCCATGGACTGGATCAGTCCGTACCGGGCGTCTGCGATCTGGTTCGTTCCGGCCTGGCCTCGTAACTGCGCCGCGGCTTCGACCGCCTGATATACGCCTGTCGCTCCTCCCGGGAAACCGCGTGCCTTAAGTCCGCCCTGCGTCGCGCAAGGTATGCGGCCTTTGAGTCCGATCGCACCTTCCGCTCCCAGCTTCCAGCCCTGACCGCGGATTGCAAACCCAACCGACTCCAGCGAGAGCGCGGCGTATATGCTGAACGTATCATGATATTCGAAGAAACTGATCTGATCCAGAATGACCCCCGCCTTTTTCATGGCTTTACCGGCGGAGAGTTGCGCGGCCTCGAAGTAAAGCAGGTCTTTGCGATCATGGATTGCAAGCGTATCGGCTGCCGAGGCGGAGCCTGCGATCTTTATGAGGGGATGAGCAAAATCTTTCGGCAGCAGCTCGCGCCGGGTTAGCACTACAGCCGCCGCGCCGTCTGCGTTGGGCGCAATGTCGAACATATTTAGCGGCTCACAGACCATTTCGGCCTTTGAATAAGCTTCCGGCTTGATCGCTTTCCGGAACATGGCATATTTATTTCCTGCCCCATTGGCGTGGGCAGTGAGGGCAAAACCCGCGAAGCCGTCCGGAGGAACATCATACTCATGCATATAACGCTTCATCAATAATGCGGCTTGCCCGGCAGGTGTCAGGCCCTGTACGGCCTCAAAATCGGAATCACCGGCAGTGGAGAGGCCGCCTCAACATCCGGACCGATCTTGTCGGTGAATTTTTCAACGCCTACCACCAATGCCACATCCGCCATGCCGCTGGCAACTGCCAGGTAACCCTGACGCAAGGCTGCGCCGCCGGATGCGCCCGCTGCCTCGACGGTTACTGCCTCGATGCCGGTCAGGCCGGCGTAATCTGCCAGCAAAGCGCCGAGGTGAGCCTGGTTGGAAAGGTTCGGCGCAAGCATATTGGCGACGAACATTGATTGCGGCCGCAATCCGCCCGAGTCTTTTACGGCCTCGGAGATGGCCTCGAAAGCCAGTTCGCGCAGGCCAATATCCCAGTGCTCACCGACTTCGGTTTGTCCGATCCCTGCAATGACGACTTCAGTCATAAATGATTTCCAAACCTTCGTTGAAATCAAGGTTTCGATGTTCAAGCCTTGAGCCCTCGATTTTCGAATGACAACCAAATATCGAATATCCGATTGCGGTGGTTATTTCATCGCCAGCTTGCCGCGATACCTCACATAGGTAGCATAATCGATCTCGGTGCGGCGCGCAATGTAATCCTGCGTCTTGATGGCCATGATCGCGCCGCTCGGACAACTTGTCGGTGACGAGGATGTCAAAGGCGTCGGAGCCCGCTCCCGATCCGAATGAGACCATCAAGATCCGGTCGCCGGCTTGAGCAATATCGAGAGTCGCAGTCAGGCCGATCATGGCCGCGCCCGCGTAGGTGTTTCCGATCACAGGCACGAGCAAGCCGGGCTGAATTTGTTCCATCGAAAAGCCAAGCTGGGAGGCTACGCGTTGTGGAAATTTTGTATTCGGCTGGTGGAAGACCGCCCACTTGTAATCTTTTGCGGTTGTGCCAGAGGCTCTGCATCATAGTGGTAGCCGCTTCCGTGATGTGTTTGAAGTAAGCCGGCTCGCCCGTGAATCGCATGCCGTGCTCGGGATATTTGGCCTCCGGGCGGCGCCAGAAATCGGGAGTGTCGGTGACGTAAGAGTACGAAGAGTTGATGATGGCCAGCGCCTCTTCTGCGGGGCCAACGATATAGGCCGCGCCCCCCGCTCCCGCCGTGTATTCGAGTGCGTCACCTGGCTTGCCCTGCGCAGTGTCCATGCCGATGGCCATGGCATAATGCGCCATGCCTGAACCGACGAAGCCCATGGCCGCGACCAGCGCCTCGGTGCCTGCTTTGCAGGCAAACTCCCAATCGCCGGCCTGGGTGTTAGGGACTGCGCCGATTGCCTCCGCTACCATGGTGGAGGTGGGCTTGACGGCGTAAGGATGGGATTCAGAACCGACCCAAACCGCCCGCAGCTCCTGCGGGTTGATCTCGGCGCGTTTCATGGCATTGCGGGCCGCCTCAATAGACATGGTAGCCACGTCTTCATCGAGGCCGGGACGGCTTTCTCTTTAATAGGCAGGCCGCCCTTGCCGCCCGTCCACACCCGCGCGACTTCCTTGGCGGGCAGGCGATAACGCGGCACATAGGCGCCGTAGCCAATAATGCCCACCGGTTTTACGGGTTTGAGCAGGGTGGGGGATGGGTGATTATGAGGGGTAGCCATAAATTTTCCTTTATGTTTTCAAAGCATGGGGCCGTGAACTTGATCATTCATGCTTCTATAAATGACCATGATAATCTAAGATCAAAGGTTCGTTTCTTATGAGCACCAGGGGTGAAGAGATGCTGTTTATCCTGGTTGAGCAAATAGGTCCTCGGTATATCTTATCGAACTAACGGGTTTTCAAAATCTCTTCCGCCCGATCAATTCTAACTACTTTTTCCGCCACCATTTGCGCTGCGACTTTTTCTATCATATCACCTGTCGCGCCGGCGGCAATCGCAACCTGCCGTGCATGCAGCGACATATGTCCGCGCTGGATGCCTTCGGTGGCAAGCGCGCGTAAGGCCGCCAGATTTTGCGCCAGGCCCACTGAAACAATGATCTCAGCCAATTCTGAGGCGGTTTTTACGCCCATCAGTTTCACGGCAGCCTGTGCGCCGGGTGGACTTTCGTCGCGCCGCCGATGATGCCTACCGCCATAGGCATTTCGAGAGTTCCGACCAGGCTGCCATCCGTGTCTTTGCCCCAGGTCGATAAGGAAGTGTAGGTTCCGGAGCGGGCAGCATAGGCATGTGCGCCCGCTTCGATGGCGCGCCAGTCGTTGCCGGTGGCAATGACCACCGCGTCCACGCCGTTCATGATGCCCTTGTTATGTGTGGCAGCGCGGTAGGGGTCCACGGCGGCGAAGGCGTAGGCGGCGATAATGCCGTCACGCACCTCCTCACCTTTGTAGTCATCGAATGCCAATTCTTTGACAGGGATTGTGCAGCGGGAACGTGCAATTCTTCGATCGGCTAAATTCGACAAAATGCGTAAATGAACTTTGCCTCCTGTGATCGCCTCGACCTGCGGAGCCAGTCTTTCGCAGGCTGTATTGACCGCGTTGGCGCCCATCGCGTCGCGCACATCGTAGATCAAATGCAGGACCAGAAAGCCGCCGATCGGCGAACTTTCGATAATACGGACTTCCAGGTCACGTGCTCCGCCTCCAAACTTTTTCAAGTACCGGGTCTATCGAGTCTGCTTCAGCCAGGAGTTCAGCCTTTTGTTCGTACAATTTCAGCTTGGCTTCTGCGAGGTTTGTGACGTTGATGACCTGCATCTGACCGATCATCAGTGGCTCGCTGGTTGTGGCGTGGAATCCGCCCCCGGCGCGGGCCAGTTTTGCCATAAAGGAGGCGCCCTGCCACGACGGACGGTTCTTCGATTGCCATCGGAACAAGTACGTCCCTGCCGTTCACTTGAAAATTCAGTCCAATTCCCAGCGGCAGGGCGTGTGTTCCGATCACGTTCTCGATCATATGCTCGGCTGCCTCGGCAGAGAGCCCGCCATTCCGAGGCGTAAGGCCGCCAGATCGTTCGGGGAAAGGTCTGCCGATTCGGCGAGCTTGGCGCGGCGCTCATCGAGAGTTAAATTATAGAATCCGGGAATTCGCGATGTCTGTCATATTAGTCCTTTTGACTGGCAGTTTACAATTCTATGTAGGCCTTCTGCCAAATCCTATCAAATTATGTGGGATAATTGTTTTGTGGTGTCTTTGCCATGCTGCTGACACGTGAACAACTGCAAGAACGGCTTATCGCGCTGCACCGAGCCAGCCTGGAGCTGGTCAAGGATGTTTCGTTAGACCATCTTTTGGAACAGATCGCCGCGACCGCTTGCGAACTGGCCGAGGCCCGCTATGCGGCGGTAGGGGTAGTGGACGACGATGGGGGATTAAAGCAATTCATCACGGTAGGCATGACTCAAGACCGAGATAAAACGCATTGCTCACCCGCCGGTTGGCCTTGGGTTGATCGGCGCCTTGATGGATGCAGAAGATCCCATCCGCTTGCCGTCCATCAAAAATGACCCTCGTTCGGTGGGTTTCCCGAAGAATCATCCCGGAAATGGTTTCGTTCCTGGGTGTGCCGATCCGTGCCGGGGATCTGCAGTTGGGCCAGATCTACCTTACCAATAAACTGGATGATTCCGAATTCACCGAGGACGATGAGCGGATCATCCAAATGCTGGCCGGATACGCGGCGGCGGCCATCCAAAACGCGCGGCTGGTGGATGAAATGACGCGTCGCGATAAGGCCCTGACGCGCCGCAGTGAAGATCTTATCGTTGCTGAACGATATCGCTTCCGCCCTTACCGCCTCTCTCGAACTGGATGAAATCCTGAACAAAACACTGGCAGTGGTAATAAATTACATGAAAGTCGAGGCGGGCGAGATTTTCCTGCTGGAAGATGACGGCGAAACGCTCCGTATGGTTTTGCACCGCGGCCAGGCTGCCGAAGCCTTCTGGACCCGTAACCAGTTCAAAAAAGGGGAGGGAGTGATAGGCATGGTGGCCCAAACCGGCCAGCCGGTCTTCCGCTCTGACCTGACCAAAGATTCGCAGTTTATCCGGTCAGCAGTGGTGGAAGCCGGATTCCGTCAAATGGCCTATTTACCCTTGAAATCAGGCGAAAACCTGTTGGGGGTTTTGAGTGTTGCCACCCGCAGCGAAGAACCTTTGGACGAACGGAGCCTTCAATTGCTGGGAGCAGTTGCGAATTGGGCGGGATTGGCGATTGAAAATGCCCGTCTTCATCAAAATGCCACGGCGGCTCGCCGTCCTGGAAGAACGCGACCGCATCGGCATGGACTTGCACGACGGCATTATTCAGTCCGTTTATGGCGTGGGTTTGTCTTTGGAAAATGCCCTGCAGACTATAGATGAAGACGCCGACCTCGCCAAGGTGCGGATCAAGGAATCGATTGCCGGCTTGAACCAGGCTATTCGCGATATTCGCGCCTATATCCTCGATTTGCGTCCCCGGCAAATGGGGAATGATGGATTGATGAGCGGCTTTAAAGCGCCTGGCAACGGAATATCGCGCCAATACCTTTTCCGAAGTCGTTCTTGAAAGGGCTTGGAAAAACAGCCTGATGACCTTCCGCAGATCAATTCCCTGGCTTTATTCCATATTTGCCAGGAGGCTTTGGCGAATGCAGCCAAGCATTCCGGCGCAGATCACGTGGATATCAACCTTTGGACCACGGATGAGCGTGTTGTAATGGAGATCCATGATAATGGCAAAGGCTTTGCCATGGAAAAAATGAGCACAACGATCGGTCATGGGCTTTCCAACATGCAGACGCGCGCGCATGCAGTGGGCGGTGATGTCGAATATTACCTCTGCAATTGGTGAAGGCACGACATTCTTGCATGGGTTCCGCGTGGTATAAAGCATTAATCGCTATCAAATACAATTTCTTTAACATTCAATCACAAATTCCAGATGTTCACATGCCGCGAAAAGAAATTTCTTCGCGGTGCGATTCTTTAACATAGCGATTAACAAGCGAGGATTTGTTTGACCTTCAATGCCCATATGTGGGGGATAGATCAGGAGTCGAGGTCGTGCAGTTGGCTGAAACGTGCGTTCTATTGCACACCGAATAAGCTATGGCTTCGCCTAATGATTTTTTAACATTGACCAACCTTAATAAAGCAGATGTTTTTAACTTAGCGTAGGTGAAAAGTGTTGTTATCTATGGGGCTTATCTGCTAGAATGAATTCATCGCTGAGAGAGAGGGATGTGAATTCAAGTCACATCTCAAGTTCCTGAATAGTAAGTTGAAATAAAAGTAAATATCCTTTTCATCATCTAAGCCGCGGATGGCAGGCGGGTTAGTTTAATTCATCCATACCACTTCATTCAAGGAAACAGATTATGAATGCAGATCAGGCCTGGCAATCGGTTCTCGGACAACTTCAAATGGAGATGCCCAAGGCATCCTTTAATACCTGGGTGCGTGATACGCGCCCATTGTTATATGAGAACGGTGCGCTGACCATCGCCGTGCCCAATGCTTATGCACGCGATTGGCTGGAAAGCCGTCTTGCCAGTACCGTGGACCGCCTCCTGGTGGGGATTTTGAATTCAAGTGTGGCCGTCAATTTTGTGGTAGCGCAGGGGGAAGATGCCGAGTCTGCCGAAACGGAAGCCGCCGCCCAGCCCCAGGTTGAAGTGGGCGAGCCGCGTGCCCGTCATTCGTCCCTCAATCCACGATATACCTTTGAGACCTTCGTGGTCGGTTCGGGCAACCGGCTGGCTCATGCGGCCTGCCAGGCCGTTGCCGAAAAGCCTGCACGTGCCTATAATCCGCTTTTTCTCTATGGGGGAGTCGGGCTTGGGAAGACCCATTTGCTGCATGCAATCGGGAATGCCTGTTATGGACGCGGTTTGAACGTTCTCTACGTTTCCTCGGAAGAGTTCACGAACGAAATTATCAATGCCATCCGCACGCATACCACGCAGGCCTTCCGTGAAAAATACCGTTCGGCCGATGTCTTGCTGGTGGATGACATTCAATTTATTGCCGGCAAGGAAAGCACGCAGGAAGAATTCTTCCATACCTTCAATACCCTGCACGGGCAGGATAAACAGATCATCGTCTCTTCGGACCGCCCGCCCAAATCGCTGGTTACCCTGGAAGAGCGCATGCGCTCCCGTTTCGAATGGGGACTGGCCGCGGATATCCAGCCTCCGGATATGGAAACCCGCCTGGCGATCCTGCGTGCCAAAGCGGAAAGCACCGGTCGTTATATTCCGGACGAAATTTTGGAGAACGTTTCCCGACGTGTTCAGTCGAATATCCGTGAATTGGAAGGCGCCCTGAACCGGATCATTGCCTTTGCCGACCTGAGCGGCCAGTCGCTCACCCTTCAACTTGTCGAAATGGCCCTTGCCGACCTTTTGCCTCAGCGCCAGAACATCGACCCCGGAAAGATCATGGAACTGGTTGCCCAGGAATGGCAGATCACTGTGGATGCCTTGCTGGGTCGTGACCGTTCGCAGAAGATCGCCGAGCCGCGCCAGGTTGCCATGTATCTCATGCGAAAAGAGACAAATGCTTCTTTGCCTCAGATCGGGGAAGTGCTGGGCGGCCGCGATCACACCACGGTGATGTATGCAATACAGAAAATCGCCAACCAGATCGAGACCAAAGCTGAGCTGCGGAAACGGGTGATCAATGTCAAACAGCGCTTATACGGGCAGACGGCAGTGGTATAAAGATCAGTAATTACTGACATTCTGTCTATAGTTGCTTGAAAGAATGGCTGAAAGTTTACGTCTTGACACCAGCAGATACATAGCCTCGGCAATCCGTCGGGGCTTTATTTTGGCAGTTTTGCCTTATTATCTATGGTACAATCCCGTCGCTTCTCTCGACATTGATTCTGCAGAGAGAGCACATCTTGCCTGGGATGGGCATCAAGCATCCCTGAGCGGGTCTGGCCATAAGGCCGTATCCCCGCTAAACTCAGCTCCGTTCCAGCGCCAGGAAAGCTCTGCGCGTTCGGAGAACGGAAACAAATTAAGGAGAAATAATGGCTGTCGTTTCCATGAAAGCCCTTCTTGAGAGCGGCGTCCACTTTGGACATCGCACCAACAAGTGGGATCCCCGTATGAAGCCTTACATCTTCACCGAACGTAACGGCATTCATATTATTGACCTGCAGCAGACCGTCAAACTGCTGAACCAGGCTTATAACGTCATCCGCGATGCGGTTGCCAATGGCGGTACCGTAATGTTTGTCGGTACAAAGCGCCAGGCGCAGGAGACCATCAAGGATGAAGCGACCCGCGCAGACATGCCATACGTTACCGAACGCTGGCTGGGCGGAATGCTGACCAACTGGTCGACCATGTATGCCCGTATCCAGGAGCTTCAACGCCTTGAGGAGTTGCGTGATACCGGCGAAATCAGCAAGCTGACCAAGAAGGAAGGCCTGCTTATCCAGCGTGAGATTGATCGTCTGCTCATCCGCCTGTCAGGCGTCCGCAGCATGAAGCGCCTGCCCGACCTGGTCTTCGTGGTGGACGTGAGCCGCGAGGATGCGGCTGTGCACGAGGCCAATCTTTTGAATATCCCTGTTGTTGCGCTTGTAGATACAAACTGCAATCCGCAGGGCATTGATTATGTTATCCCCTCGAATGATGATGCGATCCGTGCCATCAAACTGCTGGTCGCAAAGATCGCAGACGCCGTGTTGGAAGGCAAGGCCATGCGCAAGGAGGAAGAGCCTGAGGCCGCTGCGCGGGACAGCGTTGAAGAACAGGTCGAGAATGCCTCGTGCCACGCAAGCCTGTCAAGGTTGTGGACACCGATGAAGAGATCACCGAAGATGCGCTGCTCGGCGAAGCCACGCTGGCCAAGTTGAGCGCAACCCGCAAACCGGAAGACGTGCTGCCTGAAAAGGACAAGGTCGAAGAGAAAGCGGAAGAACCCGCCGACAAGCCAGCAGAAGAAAACACCTGAAGTTCCCAAGGATGCCGGCGAATAGTCCGTCATCTTGAACAAGGAAAGCACCATGGATATTACTGCTGATATGATCAAAGAATTGCGGGCCGCCACCAATGCGGGCGTGCTTGATTGCCGCAAGGCGCTTCAGGAAGCGAACGGCGATTTCCAGAAGGCCGTGGATTGGCTGCGTGAAAAAGGCATGGCGACGGCCGCCAAACGCGCCGACCGCGATGCTTCGAACGGCATGGTCGAATTGTATTCACACGGCGGCGGCCGCGTGGGCGTGATGGTGGAAGTCAACTGTGAGACGGATTTTGTGGCCCGCTCGGAACAGTTCCGCACCCTGGCCCACGAGCTTGCCCTGCAGATCGCAGCCGGCGCGCCAAAATATGTCAAGCCCGAAGATATCCCTGCCTCCGAACTGGAGCACGAAGCCGAGATTGCCCGCGCACGTGCCAAAGATGAAGGCAAGAAGGGCCCGGTGGTCGATAAGATCGTGGAGGGACGGCTGGAAAAATTCAAGGATGAGGTCTGCCTGCTGCGCCAGCCCTATGTCCGCGATGAAAGCACGACCATCGAGAAGATCATCATGCAAAATGTCGCCGCCATCGGCGAGAATGTCGATTGTGCGCCGTTTCCAGCGCTGGGAACTGGGCGAGAGCACAACTCAAGCCTGATCTGGAAAGGCCAACCTGCTGGTTGGCCTTTTTCTATAAACCTATCCTCGACCCCTCGCCAAGCTGGGAGCGGTAGGTGAGGGAAACAAGGAGCCGCACATGTCCAAACTCAAATACAAACGTGTCCTGCTTAAATTAGGCGGAGAGGCGATCGGCGGAAAATCGGGTTTTGGGATCGACGTGGACGAAGCCGAGTCGATTGCCAATCGCATCAAGGAAGTATTTGACATGGGCGTGCAGGTGGCCCTGGTCATCGGCGCAGGCAACCTGTGGCGCGGCAAACAGGGGCTTGAACGGGGCATGGATCGCTCGACGGCCGATTACATGGGCATGCTGGGCACCATGATGAATTCGATGGTCTTAATGGACGCCCTGGAACGCATAGGCGTGTTGACCCGGGTAATGTCGGCCATCGAAATGCGGGCGGTAGCCGAGCCTTATATCCGCAGGCGCGCCATCCGGCATCTTGAAAAGGGCCGGGTGGTTATCTTTGGAGCCGGGACGGGTAATCCGTTCTTTTCAACCGATACCGCCGCGGCTCTGCGCGCCTCCGAGATCGATGCGGATGTGGTGATCAAAGCCACCAAGGTGGACGGTGTTTATGATTCCGATCCGCAGAAGAACCCGAATGCCATGAAGTTCTCCAATCTCAGTTACATCGAAGTGCTCAACCGCCGGCTGGAAGTGATGGACAGCACGGCGGTTACCCTTTGCATGGAAAATAACCTGCCGATCCTGGTGCTGAATCTCTGGGACTCCAAGGCGCTGGTTGCTGCGCTAAAAGGGGAAAAGGTTGGGACACTGGTCAGTGCCTGAATGGCAGCCTGGGAAATATAGCTTCAGCATCTAGATCCGATTAAGCAAACAGAACACTTATTCGCCAGGTCATGAATTTGAGCCTCTCTATGATTGAGAGACTTCTCTTTTGGCTGGCATTTGCTCTCCGGTTTGCCCTCACCCATGGCATAATTTTCTGTTTTAGTGTATCCTTAACAAGACCAATCCCTCCGGAGCCGCCGTGATAAAAGACCTTCTAAAAGACGCTGAACATCGCATGCTGGGTGCGATCAAAAATCTGAGTGACGACCTGGCCTCCATCCGTACCGGACGCGCCAACCCTGCTCTTGTGGAGCGCTTGATCATCAATTATTACGATACTCCCACGCAGTTGATGCAGCTGGCCACGATCAGTGTGCCCGAGCCGCGTTCGCTGATGATCAAACCTTTTGACGCTACCACGCTCAAGGAGATCGAGAAGGCCATACAGGCCTCCGACCTTGGGCTTGAACCCCAACTCCGACGGTAAAGTGATCCACCTGAACCTGCCTCCCTTGACCGAAGACCGCCGCCGCGACCTGGTCAAGCTGGTGCATGCCCGCCTGGAGGAATCGCGCGTTGCCATCCGCAACATTCGCCGCGACTCGCATAACGATATACGCGATTTCGAGAAGGAAAAACTCATCTCTGAAGATGATATGAAAAACGGCGAAGAAGACCTTCAAAAACTTACCGATAAATTCATCGAAGAAGTTACGGAACTCGGTAAGAAAAAAGAAGCAGAGATCATGGAAGTGTAATTGCTGGATATCGGCGTCAGCATGCCGACAGGATATCTTCCGGAACCAGCCTGCTAAAGGCATCGGATGGGAGCGATCGCCGGTACGATGGGACGCTTCATTCTGAAGCTCGACAGGTTTTAAGAACAAATTAAATTCGATCCTTGAAAATTACCTTTCAAAGCCCGCATTGAACCTTGCTCTTATGTCCAACCAATCCCTGGATTTACCCCTCGATAGGATCCCCCGACACGTTGCCATGATCATGGATGGCAATGGGCGCTGGGCGCTTTCGCGCGGCCTGCCGCGCATGGCCGGCCACAAGGCAGGCACCGAAAATTTGCGCCGTGTGATCCGGGCCACGGTGGAGTTTGGTATCAAGTATCTGACCATTTACGCCTTCTCGACCGAGAATTGGGGACGCCCGCCCGAGGAAGTCCGGGGTTTGTTGACCATTCTCGAGGATGTGATCGACCGTGAGCTGAATGAGCTCCACAAGGAAGGTGTACAGCTGCGTCACCTTGGCCGGCTGGAACAGCTTGCGCCGATGCTTCAGGAAAAAGTCCTGCATGCCGTGGAGTTGACCAGGAATAATAACCGCCTGATCCTGAACATTGCGTGGAACTATGGCGGGCGTGATGAGATCGTGCAGGCCATCCAGCACATGATGAAAGATGGCGTGGAGTCCGATAAAGTCACGGATGAACTGGTCAGCCAGTATCTTTATACGGCCGGTGTGCCTGATCCCGACCTGATCATCCGCACCTCGGGCGAGCTGCGCATCAGCAATTTCCTGATCTGGCAGGCGGCTTATTCCGAGTGGTATGTCACTCCCACCTACTGGCCCGACTTCGACAAGGAAGAATATCGCCGTGCTCTCGAGACGTATGGCCAGCGCGACCGTCGTTATGGAGGCGTTTCTGAAGCAGTAGCAAACAAGAGCCATGGTTAGAAGAACCGTTACGGCCCTGCTCTTGATCGTGACTATTCTGCCTGCAGTCTATTTTGGGGGAGTGCTGTATTTTCTTTACATGGGCATTTTTGTAGTGACCGCCGCCTGGGAATACGTGCAGATATTTCAAGCTATGAAGTTCGAGCCTTCCCTTGTCCTGACCGTGGGCGGCACCCTGCTTATCCTGTTCATGCGCACGTTCTGGCCTGCCTGGGCTGAATTCGCACTTCGCCGGGCTGATCCTGGTGGCCATGACGGTCCATCTCTTTGCTTATGAGCGCGGCCGTGACCAGGCCGCGCTTGATTTTGTGATCACACTGGGCGGCTTCACCTATCTGGGCTGGATCGCGGCCTATATCATTGACCTGCGATACGCTGCCGAATGGTGCCTGGTGGGTGATGTTCGTTTTTCCCATCGTCTGGCTTACCGACTCGGGCGCTTATATGATCGGCGCACGCTATGGCCGGCATAAAATGTTCAAGCGCATCAGCCCCAAGAAATCCTGGGAGGGTTATGTTGCCGGTGTGTTCATGGGCACTTTTTATGGCGGCTTCCTCGCCTTTGCCTACACAAAATTCGGCCCTTTGCATGCTCAGCCTCTGGCAGGGCGTCCTGCTCGGCTTGGTGCTCAGCGCCACCAGCTATGCTGGGTGACCTTGGCGAAAGCCTCTTCAAGCGTTTCGCCAATGAAAAAGATTCAGGCAACTTCCTGCCCGGCCATGGCGGCGCATTCGACCGCATCGATTCGCTGATCTGGGCGGCAGTGATCGGCTTTTTCTGGATTCGATTCTTTCTTTTGTAACGGGAGGGCAAATGGATAAAACGAGAACCTACTCGTAACCTGGCGCTGGATCTGGCACGCGTGACCGAGGCCGCTGCGCTGGCCTCCGGCCGCTTTATGGGTCGCGGCGATAAAATTGCCGCCGATGCGGCCGCGGTCAACGCCATGCGGCTGGTGCTGCAGACGGTGGACATCAACGGGATCATCGTCATCGGCGAGGGCGAGAAGGATAATGCCCCCATGTTGTATAACGGCGAGAAGGTGGGGAATGGCGCAGCGCCCGATGTGGATGTGGCTGTGGACCCCATCGACGGGACCCGCCCGCTGGCCTTTGGCCGTACCAACTCGCTGGCAACGGTGGCCATTGCGCCGCGCGGTACCATGTTCAACCCGGGCCCCTTTGTTTATATGAATAAACTGGCTGTGGGTCCTGAGGCCAAAGGCAAGATCAACATCGAGAAATCCATCACCGAGAATCTCAAGGCGGTTGCGAAGGCCATGCACAAGGATGTGGAAGATCTGACGACCATCATCCTCGACCGCCCTCGTCATGATGCGATGATCGCCGAGATCCGCAGTGTGGGCGCGCGCATTCGTATCATCCCCGATGGCGATGTGGCGGCCGCATTGATGACCGCCTGGCCCGGTTCCGGTGTGGACGTTCTGATCGGCATTGGCGGTACGCCCGAGGGCGTCCTGGCGGCCTGCGCCTTGCGTGCCATGGGCGGCGAGATCCAGGGCAAGCTGTTTGCGCGCGACGAAGACGAGCTGCACCGCGGCCGGGAAGCAGGCTATGATTTCGATAAGATCCTGACCATCGATGACCTGGTCTCCTCTGAAGATGTCTTCTTCGCCGCCACCGGCATCACCGACGGTGAACTGCTCCAGGGCGTGCGTTACTTCGGCGATGGCGCCAAGACCGACAGCCTGGTGGTGCGCGGCCTCACCGGCACCGTGCGCCAGATCATTGCCACACATCGCATTGATAAACTCCATCGAGCTGAGCGCCATCAAATATTAGATCATGGTGTCATGGAGTTCATTTCGGATGGCTGCGATTTGTGCAAAAAAGCACATCCTCGCATTTTTCTTGACACAACCTTCTCTTATACGTATAATCCCCGTCGCCTTCCTCGCTAGCTCAATTGGCAGAGCGGGCGGCTGTTAACCGCTAGGTTCGAGGTTCAAGTCCTCGGCGAGGAGCTTCTGAACCCCACTTCTTGCGCAAGAGACGCTAAATCAGTCGGATAATCGTGGGAGAGATTAATTCCCTCGATCAAACGTCCTCCATCCCCGGCCCCGATTCCCGGGGCCAAAGCGCTTATTGGCGTGGCCTTCAGGCCGCTCTGACCGAGCTGTTTGAGGCCATCCGTGCGGATCAGCTTCTGGTTGGGCCCTGACCGAATCTATTCACACCCGTAAGGAGATTTTCCACAGTGGACATCCCACGAATATTCAACATCACTGAAAGTGCTCACCGCATCCACAACCCGATCACACCCGAAAAGCTCGCCACTCTCGGCGCGGCGCTGCGTCTGGAATCGGGGGCCCGAGTGCTCGACCTCGGCAGCGGTTCGGGGGAGATGCTGTGCACTTGGGCGCGTGACCACGGCGTCATCGGCACCGGCATCGACATGAGCCAGTTGTTCACCGAGCAAGCGAAACTCCGCGCTGAAGAACTCGGCGTCACCGATCAAGTCAAGTTCATCCATGGCGATGCCGCTGGCTATGTCTCTGACGCGAAGGTCGATGTGGCAGCCTGTGTCGGTGCTACTTGGATCGGCGGGGGAGTCGCCGGCACTATGGAGCTTCTGGCGCGGAGCTTGCGCACCGGAGGGATCATCCTCATCGGCGAGGCCTACTGGCGGCAGTTACCGCCGACGGAAGATGTTGCCAAGGGGTGTCTTGCCAACGCAATCTCCGACTTCCTCATGCTTCCAGAACGTCTCGCGTCTTTCGGCCACCTTGGCTATGACGTCGTTGAAATGGTTCTGGCTGACCAAGACGGTTGGGACAGATATGAGGCGGCCAAATGGCTCACCATGCGCCGATGGCTTGAAGCCAATCCCGACGACGAGTTGGCGAAAGAGGTTCGAGCCCAACTGACCTCGGAACCCGAGCGCTACGCCGCTTACACGCGTGAGTACCTGGGCTGGGGTGTGTTCGCGCTGATGACGCGGTGATGAGTTGTGGCATCCCGCGGAGATGGGGTAATGCGATTCAACGCCGCTTCCGGCGGGCCTCTTGAAGGCAGAGCAAGACGTACTGATGAAGCAATGCGGCCCCTACCGAGTTGACTGAGACTCAGGAGTAGAATCCGACACCCAGGGACAAGAATCGCCCATCGGCAGGAGCTGGGCCTCAGTCCGCTAGGTTCGAGGTTCACCTGTGCCTGCGGCAGGGCCGTCTCGCCCCGGCGGGCTTAGCCCGTACGGGGGGCAGGCAAGTCCTCGGCGAGGAGCTTTTCCAGGTGTTTATAATGCACACTTTCCAAAGTGTGCATTATTTGTTTAAAGTCTGCGACTTTACCGGTTTGTGCAAAAAAGCCAAAGATCAACTTCAAATTCTTTGACCCATGTGTGCTCTGTTCCCCTACGCTGTTCAGTGGCTAAAATATGGGGTGTCGTTCTCCCATATCTGCAAGGACTTTATCGGCCGCCGCTGTATCCAGCGGTCGGGATAACAGAAAACCCTGGCCATACCCACATAATAAGCTCTTAAGTTCGCTGAGCTGCTTTTCGGTTTCGATCCCTTCGGCAATGGTTTCCATGCCCATTTCACGCGCCATGGAGATGATCGCCCGCACGAGCTCGGTGCTCTTATGGCTCTTAACCATTTCATTAACGAAAGTCCTGTCGATCTTGATCGCATTGATCGGGAAATGCTGTAAATAGCCCAACGCAGAATAGCCCGTCCCAAAATCGTCGATCTCTAAATTCGACTCCCAGATTTTGCAGTTTCGTAAAGACCTCATTTGCCATCGCATAATTGCTGATCAAAACGCCCTCGGTGATCTCCAGTTTTAGGGCACCTGCATTCAGGCCGCTGGCATTAAGCGCCTGTACGACCTCTTCGACAAAATCCGGATGTGAAAATTGTCTGCTCGAGATGTTCACATTCACGCTTATTTTTTGCAGGTTTGGATATTTCTCCTGCCATGTTTTCAACTGCCTGCAGGCCTCCTGCAGTAACCCAATTCCCAATAGGCAGGATCAACCCCGATTCCTCGGCGATCGAAAGAAACTCCGCCGGTAATAATAAGCCTCGTTTGGGATGAAGCCAGCGTATCAGGGCCTCGAACCCGACCAGGCGGTTGGATTCCAGGAAGCATGATGGGCTGATAATAAAGCTGGAATTCCCGGTTTTCCAGGCCCTTGCGTATTTCATTCTCCATCTCAAGCCGGGAAAAAGCCTGGGTGCGCATCTCGACGTCGAAAATCTCGTAGCGGTCCTTGCCCGATGCTTTTGCCTGATACATTGCAATATCCGCATCCCGAAGGATGTCCCCTGCGCGTTCATAGCCGGCCAGGTTGATGACGATCCCAATGCTGGCTGTCATGTACACTTCACGTCCCTCCAGCTTGAAGGGCGAATGCAGGGCTGCCCTGATCTTCTCTGCGACGATCAGCACAGAGTTTTCGTCAACCGTATTATCCAACAGGACTTCAAATTCATCCCCGCCGAAACGGGCTATGGTGTCGCTGGAACGTAAAGTTTCTTTCAGCCTGCGGGCCACCGAGATGAGCAGTTGATCTCCCATCAGGTGTCCCAGGCTGTCATTGACTACCTTGAATTGGTCCAGGTCTATGAACAGGATCCGCAAATTTATATTCGGCGCGGCGTTTGGCGTATTCGATCACCTGTCCGAGCCGGTCCAGGAATAAAGTTCGGTTTGCCAGTCCGGTCAGGCATCATGCAGGGCGTCATACGATAATTGCTCCTCCACCCGGTTGTGCTCGCTGATCTCGATCTGCAATTCCAGGTTTGTTTTCTTTAGCCGGGTATTCAGTTTGCTGTTCTCGGATAAAGTAATGATCTGCCTGACAAGGACCAGGCAAATGATCCCGCCGACACCCAAGGATAACGATAGGAAGCTCATCGGCAGCGGTTTTAGCCCGCCCTTGATAAGCAAAATATAGGCGCCAGCCAGCCATAAATATGGACGCGAACGGCATGATGACCTTCAATTTGCCGAGTAGTTCACTGGCAGGCAGGAATATTCCGGCACGATTTTCTGAGCTTACCCGAAGTTATTTGGTATATGCCTGCCAGGCCAACCAGCAGGGTACTTAGTATCCAGCCGATGTCCATCACGCCGCCGCTGACATAAGTCCCCTGAAGAGACTGATAGTCGAAAACAGAATCTGCGACAATTGTGGATAGAAGGGCTCCAGCTAGAAGGAGCAAAGAAACATCATCCTGACTTGTAGAGCGGTTGTTAATGATCAGGAGCAACGCCCCGAACAAAACCAGGTCCCCCACCGGATAGGCCAATAATATTAATTGCGTTAACCACGGTTGACCGACATTGGAAAGAATACTGGGGCCGATCAGAAAATTCCAGAATCCCAGGATGGCCGCCACCATTACTATGCCGATATCCATTGCCTTATTGATCCGCTCGCCGGCGCTGGTCGGATTTTCCGGAAGAGTAATACACCGACCAGGAAAACAGGATAATAAGCCAGGTAAAAGCCATCGGCGAGTGGAGGGGAAGGGTTGTTGCTTAAGACCAACCTCAAGGATTCCCCAGGTGACATCTCCAAGGGTATAAAAGAGTATGGCCAGGGCGATCGTTCCCCAGGCAAGTCCAAGGCGCTTTGAGCGGGTAGTGGATTGTTTTGCGGCGATGAATAGTGCTGTGCAGGTCAAGAACATCAACGACGGGAGAAATTACATCCGATAGAAGGCTTCTCTGCTGCTGGATCGGCCACCAGGTAGACAGCGGCCAGGTTTATTCCCAGCACCAGGATGGAAAAAAAACATGCTAGATAAAAGTTATTAAGGGCGGGCCACCGGGAAGTTTTTTGCATTAAGTGTCTTCCTCAATAATTACCATCCATAAGTTACCTTAATTTGAAGGTACTAACTGCCCCATTGAAGGCTTTTCGGATTGCTTCGTCCCAGGCTGAAAGCATAGGACGGAGGGGTGACGCGAATGCGAAGCATCAGCGCAGCGATCCTGTGGACGCGAAGCGGTAGCACCACCAGTGCCACTTCCAGCGGTATCACCACTAGTAGGTACCTTAATTCTAACTAAATGAAAGTAGGCAAAAATGACAATATAATCACATCTTCCAACGGAGTTCCATCCGTCAAATTATCTCCTTTGATATGATTTGCTCCTGGAGTCTCCAGTTCTAGGGTCCCTTTATATCAAGAACAAAATTCATATTTACTCACAGTAACTACTCACCGTCCCGCCACTGTTTACCCAAAAAATGAATATGGACGGGGTGTTCTCCCCCGTCCATATTCATTTTTTGGAATCTCTAGTCCCAGGCTGAAAGCGTGGGACGAAAAGGGTGACGCGAATGCGAAGCATAGTGTCACTTCCAGCGGTATCACCACCAGTAGATACTACCCACACAGCTTCTGCAAGAATATCTGAAAAAAGAGGAACTTGAAAAGGGCGTTTTTCCTGCTTCAAGTTCCTCTTTTTTCAGAGTGTTTTTCCCTTTCGTTATCATGGAAGGGAAAAGCTGAGTGGATATAAAAATTCCTTTCGAATTTGGTGAGCTCGGATCTACATCATTCGAGTTTCTTGTCCTGAGCAGGCGCAAATATCTGCGTTTCTCATGCTTCTCTTACTTTTCCCGTGTATATTCCAGCCGCCAAATATTTGTGTCGCGCAGTTGGCTCAGGGGGACGAGCCCCGAATCTGTTAGTGCCGAAAGAAGCCTGTGACTTAATTCCATGACCAGACAGTCGGATCCGGCCTTTTCTTCCTCTGGCCGGCATTGACCTCCCGCAATCCCGACGGTAAGTATCTGAGCTGGGAAAAGTGATGTTTTGAGCCTCAACGAATCCATGCGGATGTCGCCGGGCGGCAGGTAAAAGAGGATCCAGTTTTGATGAGGCCTGCATCCGCCGACACAGAGATAGGTTGAAGAAGCATAGGCGATCTCAACCTCTGACCCTTCGTTCGGCTTGGAGACTTGCGGAAAAGTAGGAGCTTTGCCCGCAAGTTGCTTCCCTATAACCGAAGAGACGGCCAGCAGCCCGAGGATGCCCAGTGATAAAAAGAGCTTATTGAGTTGGGCGCCAGAAAACTTGCCTCGCATGTTTGTCTCCTGAGTCACATATTATTGGAACAGAATGCCTGTATCTACTCACCGCCCTATTGCCGGTTTTCGGGATCTCTAGGCCCAGGCTGAAAGCGTGGGACGAAGGTGAGTTACGAATGCTTTTTATCATCGCCGATCTGGGAACTATGACCGCGGTCCCGGCGATTATAACCTTGAGGATAGTAAGTCTAGCAGCATTCCGGGGTTGGCCCACCTTCTTGTTGTGAGATATTAAGACCTTGTAAGGTGCATTTTTGTGCCTTGGCCGCTCGAAGAACGGGAAAGCCCCATCACCTGGACGGGCTATTGAAATCAGACTGAATTTGCCGCATAATATTAGGAGAGGCCAGAGCTTGTTGAAGTGAGACCTCGCTGGAGACCGTGTCTCTGGCGCCAGCCATGTGGAACCAGGTGGCCGCCGTTAACGTTGCCGCTCCAAGCCGTACCTGGTAGCAAGTAGGAAATTCTAGAAATGGACCTTACTCGTAAAAATATGGAAAAACCATTTGCTCTGATCGTCGAAGATGAACGCGATATTGCTGCCTTATTCCGCCACGTGCTTGATGTAGCCGGTTATCACACCGAGATCGTGATGAACGGAAAGGACACGCTGACACGCCTTGCGTCAACGCGGCCGGATATCATCCTTCTTGATCTAAACCTGCCCGGCGTTTCAGGCACGAAGATCCTGGAGCAGATGCACACCGATCAGCGCCTGAAGACGGTGCCTGTGGTCGTGATCACAGGTCATTCGGAAATGGCCGGTAGCCTGCCCGTCGAGCCGGATCTGGTGCTTATGAAGCCCGTTAACCTGGATCAACTTAGCAGCCTCGTCCAGCGTCTGCGGAAAACGCAGGGTGCCATGCCTGATTTACCGTGGGACAAGGTTACCCATCTTTATAATCGTGAATTCTTTACAAATCGGCTTGCCGACTCGCTGGAGAGGGCCAAGCAGATCAACGAGAATCATTTTGGCGCGTTGTTTGTCGATTTTGCACCCTTTGAATTGCTCCAAAACCGTTTGGACAAGATTCAACTCGACTTATTTTTACGCAAGATGGCGGTCTCTATTAAGGCTCTCCTGCGCCCAACAGATACGATCTCGCATTTCGAGGATGGCCTTTTCCTGATCTTGATCGAAGATATCCCCCCGAAAGATATCCCAGGCAAAATTGCAGCCCGCGTGGAGCTGGAATTGGGAAGATTCCTGTCGCTCGATCGGCTAACGGACGGGCTGCGCACTTATGTTGGGATGATCTTGTGCGATGATGGTTACGAGCGCTCAGAGCAGATCCTGACCGATATAACCCTCGCCCGCCTGCTCACCAAAAAACAGGATAAGTCCACGCTCTATAGACAGGGCCATGCTTGCGGCCCACCGGAATTCGATACCCAATTTGTAAATGGAGCCGGCGCGTTCTCTACGTCAAGGGATGGTCGCCGGAACGAAAAAAGCTCAATTTCTGCCAGCTGGCTGTATTTTGGGTCGTGACTGGTGCTTTCCCGGCCATATCCAAAAATTCCGAATTCTTTCCTCCCCTTTAGTGGATCTCGAAGTGTGTGGATGCCGCAGGGGCAGGCAGGGGCGGGTTTCAAACCCACCCTGGGCCCAGGCATGCCGGAGCTGGTCAGGGCCCGTAGATATGAAGATTCCAGGTCGAGCCATTCGCTTGAATAATCCCTCTTTATTCATTATAATAAAACATACGACGATCAAACGGGTTCTTTCTTGAGGATGGAGGAAATCATGGATGACGCGGATAGTTTGGAAGATGTACCCGATGATCTTCAGGCAAAACCTGATGACGATGTAGCCACTGTTCCGGAGGACGCTTTTGTGATCGTGGATGGCATCAGAGTGATCCCCCTCACCCAGCCTATAGTCAATATTGGGAGGCGCGTGGAGAATACCCTGGTCATAGACGACCCGCGCGTATCCCGTACGCATGCCCAGTTGCGGGCGATTAACGGTCGCTATATAATTTTCGATTTGAATTCCACCGGCGGGACTTTTATCAACGGGGAAAGGGTCACCCAAAGCATCTTGTATCCGGGTGACGTGATCTCACTGGCCGGGGCCGATCTGATCTACGGTCAAAAGAACCCGCCTCCGCGCCAGGATCTCAAAGAGACCGCGCCGCTATAAATAGTCACTCTGTTCTTGTGAAGATGATCTGCCTTTGGGCCCACGGCTAAAGGCAGATTTTGTTTATAGATATCGCCTTACCACTTCTATCCCGCGCACTGGCTCCAACTTAAATCCGTTCTTGTGTACCTGGAATATGCTGAAAACGGGATGGCATTCTTGGACAGGTCTTTGCAGCGCTCATAGGTAGAATGTGCCATTCATTCCGGAGTGGAAGTTTGTATAATGACCCGTACAACTCGTTTAAACTGAGGAGATCCGTTCCATGAAAAAATCGGACTTCCCTTGATTTTCGTGATCTACTGATAATGATCTCGTTGGCCTGCGGAATGTTGGGCGGAGGGGGGCGGCGAGGCAATCGTTGTCCAGGGTGTAGATCTCGGAAACGGAAAAACCAACGTCAATATCCGCTACGATAAAGTATAGTGCCTGCCTGGTTTCAAACAAAGAAAATATAACCTTTGCTCCCTGGCGCTTCGATATTAAGCCGGCAGACAGATTGCTCTAGTCTTCAGTGAGCTTGTGTGATAACGAGCCCGTGCTGCCCCGGCATCAGTTAATAGGGATTATCGTATGAGCAAAGATCGAATGGAAGCCTTCAGTGACGGCGTGATCGCCATCATCATTACCGTCATGGTGTTGGAATTGAAAATACCACAGGGTAAGGACCTGGCCGCGTTGCGTCCCCTGTCCTCGGTCTTCCTCAGCTATGTGTTGAGTTTTATCAACCTAGGGATCTATTGGACCAATCACCACCACCTGCTGCAAGCTGTCGAACGTGTGAACGGGAGCGTGCTGTGGGCCAACCTGCATCTGCTGTTTTGGCTCTCGCTTTTTCCTTTCGCTACCGGCTGGATGGGTGAAAATAATTTCTCCACTTGGCCTGTCGCCTTGTATGGATTGGACCTGTTGCTGGCAGCCTGCGCATATTTCCTCCTGGTGCGGGCTTTGCTCTCCCTTCATGGGGCGGAGTCCACACTGGCGGTCGCCCTGGGCAGTGATTTCAAAGGTAAGATTTCGATGGTATTCTATCTGGTTGCTATCCCGTTAGCCTTCGTGAACGCATGGGTTTCCTGTGCACTATATGTCTTGGTGGCTGCCATGTGGCTCATCCCTGATCCACGGATTGAGAAGAGGCTGGCGCAGTAGGTTCACGTGCGTGGGCTGGGGAGTCTCGCCTAACAATCCAGTGTTCTACTCCTCACCCTGCTTACGTGTCTCGGGTAACGAGGGTGTTTTCCAGCCAGACTAATTTGTCATATACTAAATTGTCCATGAACATCCAGGAAGCTTACGACCGGTGGTCGGCCACCTACGACTCTGACGCGAACCTTACCCGCGATTTGGATCGGGTAGTCACCGCAGATACGCTGGCAAACCTGCACTTCGATACGATCCTTGAGGTTGGCAGTGGAACGGGCAAGAACACAGCCCTCCTTTCGCGAATTGGGGGAGCTGGTGCTTTCCCTGGACTTTTCCGAAGGGATGATCAAAAAGGCCAGGCAAAAGCTGGCGTCAACTCATGTGTTTTTCTGCGCAGCGGATGTGACCGAGGTTTGGCCGTGCAGAACAGCCTCGGTCGATCTGGTTACCTGCAACCTTGTGCTGGAACATATCGAAGCTCTGGCCCCCGTCTTTTCAGAAGCCCACCGGGCCTTAATAAATGGCGGACGGCTATTTATTAGTGAGCTGCATCCCTTTCGTCAATACCAGGGAAAAAAAGCCCGGTTTGAGCAAGGAGAGAAAAAGGTCGAGATCGATGCGTTTGTGCACCATCTCTCGGAATTTTTCGATGCAGCGGCGGGTTGCGGGTTTGCGCTCCGCCAGTTTCGGGAATGGTGGGACGCTGGCGATAAAAAGCAGGTGCCTCGTCTGGTCTCGTTTTTGTTTCAGAAATAAGAACCCTGGACTCTTCCGGATCGCTTAAACCAAAATCGCCGACTTTAGATCGGCGATTTTGTTAATTGCTGATATGCGTATTATTTTTCGCTTTTCTCGGCCGGCTTGCTATCCTTGGCTTCCGTGCTTGGCTTGGATTCCTTGGCTTCGTCTTTTTTCTCTTTTTTTGCCGGAGGCAGCGACCCGATATCGCCGGAGGGGGATTTGTGGTCGGTGGAATAAAATCCCGAACCTTTGAATATGATACGTACCGGAGAGATGACCTTTTTCAGGCTTCTCTTTGCGGCATTCCGGGCAGACTTTTAGCGGTGCATCGCTGTATGATTGCTGGCGTTCGAACTGCACCCCACATGTTTCGCAACGATAGGTGTAGACAGGCATTACTTTCTCCTTACTTCTATTTCAATACGCTATGAAAGATTATAGCGCGCCTGTTGTCGAATGCATAGTCTTGCAGGCTGGCATGTTATAATTTTCTAATAAAGATCTCGTTCATAGCCCCGCTATTTGCAGAAATGTCCTGTTTTGGGAGGGCTTATGCTAAAGATCGAGATCGTTTACTGTGCAGTCTGACACTATACCGACCGGGCCGTTGGCCTGGCAAATGACTTGCTCAAGCAGTTTGAGCATCTGATCGAAACGGTGACGCTTGTCCCTTCGGACGGCGGCCGTTTTGAGGTCAGTGTGAATGGACAGCTGATCTATTCCAAACTTCAGACAAAACGTCACGCCCAGCAAGGCGAGGTCGTGGGTCTGGTCAATAAAATGGTTGAAGGATAAATAATGGCAAAAAAGGGACGTGTTTTTTCCGGCGCCCGCCCCACGGGACGGCAGCATCTCGGCAACTATCTGGGTGCGATCCGGAACTATGTGGCGTTGCAGGACGATTATGAATGTGTCTACTGCATCGTTGATCTTCATGCGCTGACGACGGTTGAAGATACTGAGAATCTCAAGCAAAATACTTATGAGATGGCTCTCGATTGGCTGGCTGCCGGCATCCGCCCGCAAGAGACGATCATTTTCATCCAGTCGCACGTCCCCGAAGTGACCGAGCTGCACACGATCCTTTCGATGGTCACGCCGCTCGGCAAATTGACGGAATTGCCGACCTTCAAAGATAAGGTGCGTCAGCAGCCGGATAATGTGAACTATGGCCTGGTCGGCTATCCGGTTTTGATGACGGCGGATATCGTGCTTTACAAGACGGATGTGGTGCCGGTCGGCATCGACCAGGCCCCTCATCTGGAATTTGCGCGCGAGATCGTGCGTTCCTTCAATTATCGCTATCACACAAAAGTGCTGATCGAGCCGCAGATGAAGAACACCCTGATTCCCAAAGGTGCTCGGCATTGACGGCAAAGAGAAGATGAGCAAGAGCTTGAATAATCATATTGAGCTTGCCGCTACGCCCAAGGAAACGAAGGAGCGCGTCCTGCAAATGGTCACTGACCCGGCCCGCATCAAGCGCAGTGACCCGGGGAATCCCGATATCTGCAACGTCTTTACGATGCACAAGGTCTTCTCTCCGCAGAGCGATATTGATATGGTCAATGTGGAGTGCCGCCGGGCGGGCATCGGCTGCGTGGAATGCAAGACGCTCTTTGCCAAGAACTTGAACGATCACCTTGAACCATTTCGGGCCAAACGCGCTGAGATTGCCGCCAAACCGGAGGCCGTAACGGAGATACTCAACGATGGGGCGGAACGCGCCCGTACCATTGCACAAAAAACCATGGAAGAAGTGCGGGCTGCCGTTCAATTGCCCTAGATTGGAATCCAGAAGTCACGGAGGAGCAGGTTGGCTTGTCGTGAATTGCCCTATCCCGTCCCTTGTATCCCTCATCCTATAAATAGTTATGCGTGCCTTATTACAACGCGTCTCTCACGCCAGTGTCTCTGTCGAATCCGCTCCCGCAGGGGAATGGTCCGTGATTTCTGAAATTGGGAAAGGCTTATTAATCTTGCTTGGCGTTGGTCATGCAGGATGGGGAGGAACAAGCCCGGTTTCTTGCCGAGAAAGTTGCCAATCTGCGCATCTTTGAAGATGAACAGGGGAAGACAAACCTCTCGGTCCTGGATGTAAAAGGCGAGGCCATCGTCGTTTCGCAATTCACACTTTATGCAGATGCCCGCAAGGGACGGCGTCCTTCATTCACCGATGCTGCCGCGCCTGAAGTCGCCGCTCCTTTGGTGGAGCGTTTCGTCGAATTGCTGCGCGGAGCAGGGCGTTCCCACGCAAACCGGCAAATTCGGTGAGCATATGCATGTGGAAATCCATAACGATGGGCCGGTAACGATCTGGCTGGAAAAATGAATCTGGTTATTGACTTATTTTGACAATCACTGATATATTTATATGCGTAGGATGCAAGTAGGTTTTCGTTGGAAGTGAATGCGACGGCTCAAAGCAATACTGCTTTGAGCCGTTTTTTTGACCACCGATGAAGGACGTACTGCGTCAACTCAATTTTCTTTTTGTCTTAGGAGGCAAAATGTCAGAACGTGTAATCGGTACGGTCAAGTGGTTCAACGGGGATAAGGGCTATGGTTTCCTCGCTCGCGAGGGTGGCCCGGATGTGTTCGTTCACTACTCCGCTATTGAAAGCGAAGGCTTCCGCAATCTTCAGGAAGGCCAGAAGGTGGAATTTACCATCGAAAAAGGCCCCAAGGGTTTGCAGGCTGCCAGCGTCAAAATCGTGTAATTACCTCTTTGACTCGACCAGAGAGCCTCGTCATTTGACGAGGCTCTTTTTTGTAACTATTCATCATCCTGTTTTTTTCCGGATTGCTTCCAGTATCAACAGCGTGAGCAGTGGATATCTTTTTTATGTCCTGCGGAAGCCACAACCCCGCATCCATTTGCACGCCCAGCGCGCCGGCTGCCAGCATTGCCTCGGCATTCTCTTTTGAATACACACCTCCCGCGCCATAGATGGGGAGCCCCAGTCTTGCAGCAGAATGGACCACTTCGAGCGACCTGGGAAATTGAGCCGGGCCGAATAACCTTCCGCTGATCAGTCTTATATTACCTTCTGAAGTAGTGTCATGGCTCAAGGGCAGCATTCCACGAGCCGTAGCAATGCTGATGGCTGCCGCTCCTGTTTCCATCGCACGCGGGCCCAGGCTTAGTACCTGTTCGGCGCCTAATGAAACGATCAGTGGCAATTCGCCCATGCTCATTTCAATGGCGAGCAAAATGATGTCATCGGCAAGCAGCGGGGCGAAGCCAAGCTCAATGGCCGCGACGTTCTCTCTTCCTTCCAGGCTCTCAACCATTTGCTTTGTCTCTTCCGGCCGGTCAGCCATCAGGTTAACAATGACCGGTATTGGCGAATCGGCCCAACGCCGCGCGTGTTTATTGATGGCTGTCATGAGTCCGGGGTTTGGCAAGCCGGTGTGTAGCAGGAATCCGCCGGGGTATTCGATGGAGCTGGGAGAGTCGGTCGCCTTTCGGTGCCTGAGAGAAAGGGGATTGGTAACGAATGCCCCGAGGTCGTCCCAGGGAAGCGGCGCTCGCAAGTCGGGTGAGAAGCCAAGGGTTCCCGCCGCATTCATCAATGGTTTGCGGAAGATCAAATCCTGTTTGAACATCGGGTTTACAAAGTAATATTGTAACTGCCCACCGCTCGGTTGCGGAATCTCATCAGTCCTCGCAGATGCAGGTGTTCTAGCTGCCAGGCTGAAAGCGTGGGACGAAGGGCGAATAGCAACGAAATTCTGGTCAAGGGAAAATCGAGAGGGCCCCCGGCACACTGACCGGGACCAGCTTTCCCACGGTAGGCTCCTTGCAAGCGGTCGCTGTACACGCCGTATAGGTCAGGCTGATTTGATCCTTTACCCATCCCCTTGCGAGGGGAAGTTCGACCGGTAATGTTAGGGTTACGGGTCCTGGCGGGTAGACCATTGGGCCATCAGGTTCGTAGCTGACCATTGCCGAGGCCACGCTCTCGCTTAGCGTACCCGTGGACTTCATTAGGCTGCTGTACGGAAGTTCCAAAAGGGTTGGCCGCCCCTGACCGTTCAGGCCGTCGCGGGGTAGGTCCTTGCTGTATAAATGATAGCCTGAAGGAGGGGAAAACGCTGCTTGAAGAATGAAAGAACCATCTAGTTTGCGGGTGAGTTGAATGGATACCGAAATCTCGTTATTTGTGTCGGTATAGGATGTAAGCAGCAGGGATTGGCCGCGCTCCAAGTGCGGCTGTTGCGCGTAAGGAATGCTGAGGAGGATCGATATTAAAAGGATCGCTAAGACAGGAATAATACGTCGAGACATCAATTAGCCTTCTGCCGTTAATAATACTTCAATAACCCCAATTGCTCGAAATCTGCATCGACTTACCCCTTTTGGAAAATCCCCAAAAATTGGAATCATCTCCCTGCCCTTTGGGTGATCGCGGAGCGCAGCCAAGAGAGGCCGGGGTGGGGTTTTTGTGGCTACATACCAAGATTCGTAACGACTTAACCCCCGTTGCTAGTTTCACCGAAAAATGAATATGAGCGGGTGTTCTCCCCCGCTCATATTCATTTTTCGGGATTTCTAGTCCCAGGCTGAAAGCGTGGGACGGAGGGCTGACGCGAACCGGTATCGTCACCAGTAAATACCAAAATTCCTATTCCCGGTTGACGCTCAAATAGTATGACCAATAGGTCATGGAATAGGTGTGGAATAGACCCTAAAATCCAGATGAACCGGAGGTGTCTTATGGGTACTGTTATATATTCGGCCAGCCCCTTCCAGGCCTTTCTTGGAACTTTCGAAACGGTCCTCTTCATTTTTGTCATTGGCCTGGTGGGGATAGGGATCGCCTTATTCAGACGGAAGCAGGGCCGCGGCACCAGGTTGCTAACTGGTATTCTCGGTATCTTTCTGTTGATCGTCAGCTTTGTTACCGCGGCGTTTACGCTTAGCTCTGCCTCGAATGGCGTCCGGACGCTAACCGCGGATCTGAATAACAAAACCATTGCTGAGGATAACTGCGGCGATAACGGCCAAACTTGTCAACGCTTTGTGCTTGAAACAATGACAAATGCCGTTACCTACGATTTTAATGTCCCTCGGGCTGCGTATGATAATATGCAAATAAACACTTGTTATAAATTCACCTACTATCCTAATGCGGGTTTGTTCCCAAATGATACCAATTCTTATCAGCAAATCAATAATGTTTCGCGCATAGAAACGGCAGATCCTGGCGCCTGTCAATAGACTTTATTCGAAATAGCATTATGATCGAAGGATGCTGACATACGAAGAGCTAAAAATCAACCCGAGGCGATTTCTGTCTCTGACCGGATTAACGCCAGAAGAATTCGAGGATTTGCTCCCTGCTTATCAGCGAGCCTACCAGAAAAAGTATGCGGCGTCAAAGACGATAGCAGGAAAGGCGAGGAAAAGGCAAGCCGGTGGAGGTCGCAAAGGGTCACTGGAGGGCATCGAACAGAAACTATTGTTTGCATTGGTGTATCAGAAAGGCTATCCACTTCAGGCTATCCAAGGCGAACTGTTTGGGATCAGTCAGGGGCGGGCCAATGAATGGATCCATCGTTTACTGCCGATCTTGAAACAAGCCTTGGAAGATCTGGGAGTTCTGCCGGAACGAGACCCGAAGAAGTTCAAGGCGAAAGAGAAAGATCGGAAAGATTCCGCCGCTTCGATCATTGATGGAACCGAAAGGCGTCGCCAGAGACCGAAAAAGGCTCAAAAACAGGCTTTGCATTACAGCGGCAAGAAGAAAATCCATAGCGACAAGAATATAGTGATTGCAACGGTCAAGACCAAACGAATATCCTTTCTCAGCCAAACCTATCCTGGGAAAACGCATGACAAGAAAGTTGCAGACACAGAAGACATTTCATACCCGCAGCACATGACGTTATATAAAGACACAGGTTTTCAAGGCTATGAACCTAAAGTAGGTAAACTGTATCAGCCGAAAAAAAGCCGCGTAAGAAGGAACTGACCGCCAAAGAGAAACAGAGCAATCGTAAACTGGCACAAATCCGCGTCAAAGTGGAACATGCAATTTCAGGCATCAAGCGCTCTCGGATTGTGAAAGATGTCCTGCGTAATACCAAAGATAACTTTTCCGACTTGGTCATGGTGATTGCTTGTGGACTACATAATTACCGTGTCGATCATCGAAAGAAACCTCTAAAATTATGACCCGAAATCTTATTACGGATAAAGTCTAATAGCTGACGAGCCGGCTCAAGTCACCTCTTCTCTGCGCCAATCATATCTATTCGCGGCCCGTGGATGGCCTCACCGTAACCACTCACCATACCGAAATGAGTTTCGCCGAAAAACGAAGATGAGCAGGATGTTCTTCCCCGCCCATATGTTGGGTCTGAAGCTGGTAATAAAAAACTCCCCTCTGCTTGCAGAGGGGAGTTTTTGCTAGATTGAGACTTCCGCTAATCCGATTGCCTGTAGCATTTCTTCGTTGGTCGTGAATTTGAATTCTTCCACCCCGCGCTTTTACAGCTTCTGCTTCTTCGATGGTCTCGAGTTTCTTGATCTCGGCTTTTGTAATTACGGGTCTCGGAAGATTCTTCATCTTCTCCGCAACCTGGTCCAGGTTCGGCGTCACGGGTTGAATGGTTTGCAGATATTGTGCTACTGCCTTCGATGCGTTGATGCCGTCCTTACGTGCCAGCCCCACTAGGCCTTCACTGGCCCGGCGCGACCATCCGCCCACAAAAACGTCTGGGATCAGCGATCTCGTCTCCGGATCGAATGCCTCGTAGGAATGATTATCAACGGGGAAGCGAGGCGTAGGATTCTTGATAAATTCATTCGACGCCACCGGCAGGCCAAACCCTTCCTCTACTTTATCGCCGATTGCGAAGATGACGGTTTCCACGTCCAGCGTGCGTTTGTGACCTGTGCCGCGCGATTTAATCTCGCCATCCTTCATGACCAGCATGTTGTCCTCAACCTCCAATTTGGTCAACAGGCCGTTCTCTCCGAGCATTTGCACGGGTGAGGACAGGAATTCAAAGCGAAAACGTGTTTCCCCAAACTTCGGTTCCGCCTTGGGAAGCGCATCCAGCACTTTATGCCGGCCTTCTTCGGGATCCTGATTGACTGCCTGCAGTATGGGGAGCACGCGCCTCATCTCTGATTCAAAGGCTGCCTGGTCCAGATTTGCGATGATATGTCGCGCTTCTTCCTTGGTGAAGTTGACCTCACCCGGCCCCCGGCGTACCACCGAGATAACCTCATCTACTTTGACCCTGCGGATGAGGAATCGTGCAACGTCCACCATAACATTGCCGGCCCCTATAATTGCACACCGTTTTCCAAAACGGAACTTCTTAAGACTGAAAGGTGGAAGTTTATTATAGTAATAAACTATGTTCTTTGCGTGGTAAACGCCTTTGAGATCTTCCCCTGGCAAGCCCAGCCATTTTGTTCCCTGCGCACCCGCTGTGACCAGGATGGCCTGGAATCCGAGCGCGCGCAGATCGTCCAATGTAAGCTCGCCCTGCGCTTCGACCTTTACGTTGCCGTAATACGTGATATTTTCGTTCTCGAGGACTTGACGGAACTGCTTGCGCAGCCCTTCCTTCATTATATGTTTATCAGGATAGATGCCATACTCTGCAAGACCACCCGGTTTGATATCGCGGTTGAAAATCACGACCTGCGCTCCCTGGTTGGCCAATTCTCGAGCGCCAAACAGACCGGCCGGTCCTGCGCCGATTACCGCGACAAAATGTGTATTTTCTTCAGACACTCTTCCTCCTGCCTTTGCTGCTTCTCCCCTGGATCACCAGGTTCGATTTCATCGTTTTGCGGGTAGGAAACAAAACTCTGGTTTGGATTCTTCCTTGTTTCCCTTTTTTGCACAAAACTGGTAAATTATATAAGAAAAATTGGTGCTATACAAGTATCTTTTCCAGCCTCGACTAAGATGGTCTCTATTAGATTCTATGTCGCCATGATACGGATCAAGGTTATCGGATTATGGTTAGAGTTGGGTTAACATTTCCTCCGCGGGCTGAACCGGTGATTTCCCACATCTATGCTAAGATTACAGGGTATTGACTGATTCCTTGGCTGGGCTTAGTTACTCTCTCTTGTTTTGACGATATCAACCTCGATATTTTTACGCAAGAACCAAAAGAACTACTGTATCTACCTTCACAAGGTTCGATTCAAATAGAATACCGATTTTTTGGGGTTTCCGGTGGTTGTTTCCCTGCCCATACCCCAAAGATCGGCTCCGTGTTGATAATATGACATTATCAAGCCACCCATTATCCTGGCCCGAACCATCTTTTGCCGGAAGAATATGGATATGATGTGGCTTGCAACGAATTGTTGATAAGGAGGCCGTATGTCCATGCCCGATCATAAACGCAAAAGGAGCCCCGCCGACAGGTTCCGGAGTATCCTGTCTGACGGCCTGAAGAAAGAAGAAGGTGGGGATGCCCGGAAATCACCGATTATGAATCTCCCCAAAGCGAAACCCGTAGACGTGCGTCCCGTGGCCGTCACCTCTCAGCCCCCTCCCAAGTCTCAGTCTCCTGCCAAGTCCCAGCCTTCTGCCAAACCTAAACCCGGTCCGCGTACCGGGGGTAATCGCTTCCTCCCTATTTTTTGGACTGCGGCCAGCATAATTTCATTGACCATTAATGCGGTCCTGATCATCGTCCTGGTTTTCGTGCTCCGCGGGCTTGGAAGTTTGGACGTAACCAACCTGGGTACGGGTCTGTTAGGCGGTCTGTATACCAATTTTGAACTCATGGACCAGGCGCATATCAAAACCGTTATCCCCGTCCAGACCACCATACCCTTGAACATGTCGATACCCGTGCAGACCACGACCAACATTACGCTGGCGCAGAATGTTCTGATCCAGGGTGCCCACGTAAAGATCAATACGGCTTTGTTCAATATCGACGCGCCTGCCAGCGTAACCCTGCCTGCTGGGACTTCATTGAATGTGGCCCTGAATTTCAATGTGCCTGTTCAAACTGATGTGCCGGTCACGTTGAATGTGCCGGTTGACATTGCCATGCAGAATACCGATCTGCATCCTGCAATAATCGGTTTGCAGGAAACCTTGAAACCCATATATTGTATGATTTCCCCCACCGCCATCACGTTGAGTGGCGCCCCGGTGTGCAAATGAAGGTCGGAAGGAAATCATTCTCGACGCCTTATCACACAACGTTCAAACAAAAATAACCCAAAAAGCGGACTTGAAACGGGCGTTTTTCCCGTCTCAAGTCCGCTTTTCCGGAGTTCCTTCTGCTAAGAAAAAAGGTAACTCCTCACCATCCCGTTGTTGTTCGGGATCTCCAGTCCCAGGCTGAAAGCGTGGGACGAAAGGGTGACGCGAATGCGAAGCAGTATCACTTCCAGCGGTATCACCACCAGTAGATACGAAAAAGGGTCGATAGATACCATTCTCGCTTATAATCGTCGCTTATGCCAAAGACTTTCACAAGAACAACGTTCTCCAATGGGTTGACAGTGCTCTTGAAGGAAATTCATACTGCGCCGCTTGTCTCAACCTGGGTGTGGTATCGGGTCGGCTCCCGTGATGAAGTTCCCCCGTATACCGGCATTTCCCATCTTGTTGAGCACATGCAGTTCAAAGGCACGCCGGCATATCCGGCAGAACTTATAGATAAGGCTGTCGCCCGCGATGGCGGCACGCGCAACGCCTTCACCTTCCTCGATTGGACCACTTATTTCGAAACGATGCCCGCCGATAAGATTGACCTTGCGCTGCGCCTAGAAGCCGACCGCATGGTCAACAGCCTCTTTGATGAAAAGGAGTTTTCATCTGAGCGGACCGTGGTGATCTCTGAGCGCGAAGGCAATGAGAATGAGCCTTTGTTCCTGCTGGGGGAGGCGGTGCAGCAGGCCGCTTTTCGCGTCCATTCTTACCATCACGAAGTCATTGGCGATATGGCCGATCTCAAGCTCATGACGCGCGACGCTCTTTACCGCCATTACCGGGCTTACTACGTTCCCAATAATGCAGTGATTGGTATCGCGGGTGACTTCAATACAAAGGAGATGTTGGCGCGGCTTAAAGAACTCTTTGGGTCTCTGCCTGCCGGCCCACGCCCGCCTCGTTTATCTCGCCCGGAACCGGAACAACGCGGCGAACAGCGGATTTCCATTGAGGGTCCCGGCGAGACTGCTTATTTGGAAGTGGGCTATCGTTTTCCGGAGGCCTCGCACCCGGATTTCTTCCCGTTATCTGTGTTGGATAGTCTGCTTGCCGGCCCATCCAATCTGAATATGTTTGGCGGAGGCGGCATTTCGAATAAGACTTCGCGTTTGTACCGGGCGTTGGTGGATAATCAATTTGCCGTCGGGTTATCCGGGGGCTCGAACGCCACAGTGGATCCCTTCCTTTATTATCTTTCGCTCACGGTCCATCCCAGACGTAAACCGGAAGAAACGCTGACCGCTTTGGATCGTGAGATCCAACGCGTTCAAGACGAGCTTGTTTCAAAAGAGGAGATTCGCCGGGCTATCAAGCAGGCCCGGGCCAATTTCGCCTATGGCACCGAAAATATCACAAACCAGGCATTCTGGCTCGGTTATGCAGAGATGTTCGCTTCGTATGATTGGTTTGAATCCTATTTGGAGAAAATGTCCGTCGTCACACCGAAAGATGTTCAGCGGGTAGCGCGTGCCTACTTGCGACCCCAGTCGCGGGTCGTAGGCACCTATGTTCCTACGGGGAAGGGTGGCGTCGCATGAGCACCCAAACTAATTCATCCCGGACATGATTATCGTTCGCTCCCGGGACCTGAGGATATATTCCGTGCAGTTCTACCGAACGGGATCACGGTCCTGACTCGATCCAATTTTAATAGTCCCTCAGTTACGATCGGAGGGTATATCCAGGCCGGTAGCCTGTTCGATCCGGATGAGAAGTTGGGTCTGGCTGATTTCGCAGCTTCAGCACTGATGCGAGGTACCAGCGAACATACCTTCGACTCTCTATATTATGAACTCGAATCTGTGGGGGCCAGTCTGGGATTTGACTCCGGATTGCATACAACCAGTTTTCATGGTCATGCTCTGTCGGAAGATTTGTCTCTCCTTCTGCACCTGCTCTCTGAAACGATGCGGCAGCCAACGTTTCCAAAAGCGGAAGTTGAAAAACTGCGCCATCATTTATTGACAGGTCTTGCAGTTCGAATGCAGGATACGTCTGATATGGCCGACCTCATCTTCGATGGGATATTGTATCGCGGGCATCCGTATGCACGCTCTGAAGATGGTAACCCGGATACGATCTCGGTCATTACACGTGCGGACCTCGCCAAATATCATAGGCTTACCTTTGGCCCCCGCGGTATGACGGTTGCAGTCGTAGGCGCAGTCGAACCGAAGAAGGCTGTAGATCTGGTCTCGCGCGCCTTGGGTGACTGGAAGAACCCTGATCAGGCAGAACCGCCACAATTGCCCGTCTTGAAATTACTGGCAAAGACAGCCAAACGACATCATAAGATCCCCGGAAAATCACAGGCGGATATTGTTATCGGTACGAACGGGCCGCGCCGCTTGGACGACGATTATATGGCTGCTGCGCTGGGCAATTCCATGCTCGGTCAATTTGGGATGATGGGCCGGGTAGGGAAGACGGTTCGCGAGAAATCGGGACTGGCATATTATGTCTATTCCAATATCAGTGCCGGGGTGGGTCCCGGCTCCTGGACTGTTAGTGCAGGCGTGAATCCGGCCAATTTAGCGAAGGCAACTGATTTGATAATCGGGGAGTACGTACGATTTATCGGGAAGGGGATCACCAGGAAAGAACTGGCGGATAGCCAATCGAATTTCATTGGCAGGTTGCCGCTTTCTCTTGAGTCGAATGGCGGTGTGGCTGCCGCCTTATTGAATATTGAACGTTATGATCTGGGAATGGATTATTATCGCCGGTATCCCGATTTGGTCAAAGCGATAACCCCTGACGATGTCCTGCAGGTCGCACGCAAATATATTGATCCTGATCGGTTGGTGATCAGCTCCGCTGGGCCGTGACAAGGATATTTGGAAATCATCGTAATGGCTCAAAATCCATTTGAAATACTCGAAAGAATAGACGTGTGCGGGGTTCATTCCTCGCACACGTCTATTCTTTTCGTGTCTTTTGTTCCCGTAGCGGCAAGTTTTTTTGCTGCCAGACTGAACGTACGGCTACAAGAGGGCTGACAGTCAGAGTTCCAATGATTTTACGGACCGGGGTTGACCTGATAGAAATAGCCCGCATCGAAGAAGTGATCAACCGTCACGGCAGGCACTATCTCGAGCGCATCTATACCCCGGCTGAACTTGAACAAAGTGGAAAACAGACCGAATCACTGGCCGGTCGTTTTGCCGCCAAAGAGGCCTGTGCCAAAGCGATCGGGACCGGCATCGGTGATGTTTCCTGGAAAGACATAGAAATCCTCGGCGACGAGCAAAACGCGCCGACGGTTAAGTTATACGGCGTTGCAGAACAAAAAGCAAAAGACTTGGGCTTTCCACCTGGTCGGTGAGCATCAGCCACAGCCAGAGCCATGCTATTGCTATTGTGGTTGCCCTGGGTTGAGAGCCTGGCATCTTTCGTTCTAGGAAGGTGCCGATTTCGCACTCAGCGCCATCGCCGGTGAAAACATCTTACTCTGCTAATGATCTTTAGCCCGCTCATATGGGATTCCGACTGAATTATTTGGTTGCCGGGCCACGCACGATCCACAGGATAGGGCGCGTGTAAGGTGAGCGCAGTATATGTCGTCTAAGGGAAGCATTTCGATGTTTCTATGCTTCCAGGGCGATGGATATAATCGCTTGTAAAGCTTACTTCCTGACTTAAAAATAATCCCTCCCGTCTGCGAGTGGTAACGGGAGGGATTGCAATTCGGACTACTGCTCGGGTGGAAAGATCATTGGGTTTCCGGCTAGTTTTTGTCCTCAATGCCGATCCAAAGGTGTCCGGGTAAAACAGGTTGGTATGGCCTTATTGTCATGCGACCAAATTCGGTCTTTTCTCCTTCAACCATACCGGGGTGAATAAGGCATAGATTTGGTTCCTGGTGATATTTCTTACGATAATAGTCTACCGCCTTCTCGATCCTGTTCTTCAGCGGTACTCCGGGCGTATTGTCGAACCATAACATTCCGATATGCATATCTGCCTCCTACTCCAGGTTTGGCAGCCAAAACGGCAGCCAATTTTTGTTTTCGCGCATGGTGAATTGTGAACCCGAGATCAGGTCTCGGAAAGCAAAATTCGTGGAACCGGTCAACAGTTGGATGTCATGTTCCTCTGATAGATGTCCGCAAAGGCGCGTTCGAAAAAATCCAGCCATTGATTAACGGCAAACAGGTTGGCAGCATTTACAGTGACGATGGGCCAGATCCGCCTTGAAGGGCCGCGCAATAATAACCAGCGGAATATTTGATGAAGATCTCTTGTCTTCGGATAATGACTCCAGCCCATCCACCAACAGCAGGATGAATTTTTTGTCTTGCTTATTGGTATGCGCCCAGTCCACCAGTGAATCCAGATAATTCGTCGTCAATGGCTGGTGGAAGGATAATACGCCTTCGCAGTTCGCAGAAAGATCGAAAGGCTCCCAGGATTTGATGTCCTCGGTCAGCACTGCATATCTTATGTACTCAGGGTCGTGGGTTTCATCGATCGCACGGGCGATGATCTGCAGCATTTTTGTTTTTCCCGTCTGCGCATCGCCGGCAATCAATACGGGTCCGGGTACTGGGTCTCGCAAATTCAATAATACCGGCAACCCGTCATTTGCGATGCCCAGGAATAGGGCTTCTGGCGGTAGTGGGGTATACTCTTGTAAAATGCTGCTCAGTTTTGGGAGCGCCAATGCCGCGTTGGCATTGGCAGCTCTGATTTCAGGGATCAATTCGGCCATTGTTTCAAACGTTAATGCGAAGCGATTAGTAGCAGTCATCGGATTCACCTCTTACTGAACATTTGTTCTAAGTATAATCAAATTATGTTCTTTGTCAAGAGGTCCGATTAAATATCGTTTATTTTGCCAAAATCATTGACGCACGCTTTGAATTTGGTATAATTCGCCTGCTTAATTGCCGACGTAGCTCAATCGGCAGAGCACCCGCCTTGTAAGCGGGCGGTTACGAGTTCGATTCTCGTCGTCGGCTCTACATGTTGGTCGGTTAGTCGGTTCGTCTCTTGGCCTTTCTTAAGGGACGAAGCGACTAGTAGACGAACAGAATACTAGGGTTACATTCGGGCGGTTACCCAAGTGGCCAAAGGGGACTGACTGTAAATCAGTTGTCAGAAGACTTCGGAGGTTCGAATCCTTCACCGCCCACAACCGGCACTGCCGGAGCCAGCAAGTCAGGCCCATGTAGCTCAGTCGGTAGAGCACACCCTTGGTAAGGGTGTGGTCGTGGGTTCAATTCCCACCATGGGCTCTATTGCTGTACAATGCCTTTGTAGAAAAGGAGTAAGAGGAAATGGCGAAGCAGAAATTTGAGAGGAACAAGCCGCATCTGAATGTGGGGACGATGGGGCACATCGATCACGGGAAGACGACGCTGACGGCGGCGATCACGAAAGTGTCGCAGCTGCTGGGGAAGGCGGAGTTCAAGGCGTACGATCAGATCGACAATGCGCCGGAAGAGAAAGCGCGCGGCATCACGATCAACATAGCGCACGTGGAATACGAGACGGACAAGCGGCACTATGCGCACGTGGACATGCCGGGGCACCGGGACTACATCAAGAACATGATCACGGGAGCGGCGCAGGTGGACGGGGCGATCCTGGTGGTGGCGGCGCCGGACGGGCCGATGCCGCAGACGCACGAGCATGTGCTGTTGGCGCGGCAGGTGGAAGTGCCGAGCATCGTGGTGTACCTGAACAAAGTGGACATGATGGACGACCCGGAGCTGCTGGAGCTGGTGGAGTTGGAGCTGCGGGAGCTGCTGACGAAGCAGGGATTTCCTGGGGACACGACGCCGATCGTGCGCGGGAGTGCCAAGCAGGCGCTGGACAGCACGTCGAAGGATCCGAATGCGCCGGAGTATGCGAGCATCCGGGAGTTGCTGCGGGTGATCGATGAGTACATCCCGGAGCCGAAGCGGGATATGGAAAAGCCGTTCATGATGTCGGTGGAGGATGTGTTCTCGATCAAAGGCCGCGGGACGGTGGTGACGGGGCGGGTGGACCGGGGGCGGATCAAGATCGGGGAGCCGGTGGAGATCATCGGGCTGCACGAGAAGAACACGAGCTCGGTGGTGACGGGGGTGGAGATGTTCCACAAGCAGTTGGATGAAGGGCTGGCGGGAGATAACCTGGGGCTGCTGCTGCGGGGCATCGAGCGCACGGACGTGGAGCGGGGGCAGGTGATCGCCAAGCCGGGGAGCATCACGCCGCACAAGAAGTTTTTGGCGCAGGTGTATGTGCTGAAGAAGGAAGAAGGGGGGCGGCACAAGGCGTTCTTCAACGGGTATCGGCCGCAGTTCTACATCCGGACGATGGATGTGACGGGGAACATCACGCTGCCGGAGGGGGTGGAGATGGTGATGCCAGGGGATGATGTGAACCTGACGGTGGAGTTGATCGTGCCGGTGGCATTGGAGCAGGGCTCGAAGTTCGCCATCCGTGAAGGCGGCTTGACGGTCGGCGCCGGTGTCGTTACCAAGATTAACGAGTGAGAAAGTAAGGTTTAAATGGCTTCCAAAAAGAAAGATGTCCGCCCGGTGATCACCCTTCAATGCAGTGATTGCAAAGAGCGGAACTATACAACCGAGAAGAATCGCCGCAACGATCCGAACCGGCTTGAGTTCAAGAAATACTGTCCATCGTTGCAGGAAGCACACGCTTCATCGCGAGACCAAGTAAGTGTCACGCGTCAGGTGGCTGACGGTCGAATGTTGCATTCTGGACCTGTCACCTGACCCGGACGTTGTAGGCCAGTAGCTCAATTGGTAGAGCACTCGTCTCCAAAACGAGCGGTTGAGGGTTCAAGTCCTTCCTGGCCTGTATAGGCAACGAACCGTCGCAAATACACGGCGTCTTTGCCTGAAAATATCGAAGGAGTTCGACCTTGGCAGAAAGAGCAAAAAAGCAGAACGCCATCCAACGTTACTTTAACGAAACGACCGGTGAATTGCGCAAAGTCTCCTGGCCTACCTGGGCGGAAGCCAGGCAATTGACCATCCTCGTTATCATCGTGATGGTTGCGATGGGTATATTCCTGGGATTGGTAGATTACGGCGCCAATCGTTTGTTGAATGCGGCGCTGGGTATCTAATCAATCGTGAGGTTTTGATGGACGAGCACGAAATCGAAGAGCATTCCGATGAGGAACCGCAGGAACCAATGATCGAATTCAACTGAAGCACCGCAAGTTGCTCAGGATGATTCTGCGCGGGATACTGGTGCCGATTTCGGAAGACGCAGCCGATCAACCGGTCACGAGTGAAGCCGTGGATGAATCCTCGCGGGCGGAGCCTGAACCGGAAGCTGCCTCTGCTCAGGAACTGCCGGAAGAAAAACCGGTCCCAGACCGAATACGGAAGAGTCCTCGCCGGTTCAACGGAACGCTCTCGCCAGTTCAGTCTTATTCCGGGTTCCAGAGGCGCCCAGTTCGCTCAAGGCGATATGCCTCCTGAAGCCTCCACCGAGCCGGCCTGGTATGTGATCCACTGCTACTCAGGCTATGAGAATAAAGTTCGCCATAATCTTGAGCAGCGTATCGAGACCATGGGGATGAAAGACAGGATCTTCGATGTGGTCATTCCGACACAGGAAGAGATCGAAGTCCGCGAAGGCAAACGCCGCACGGTGGAGCGCCATATCTTCCCGGTTACGTTCTGGTGAATATGAGCCTGTCGGAAGAGTCCTGGTATGTGGTCCGCAATACCCCTGGCGTGACCGGTTTTGTAGGCATGGGCAACCTGCCCACTGCCCTGCGCCCCGAGGAAGTTTCACAGATCATCAAGCGCATGGAAGCCGAAGCGCCCACGGTCAAAGTAACCTTCAAAGTTGGCGAGCGGGTTCGCATCATTGATGGGCCGTTCAACGACTTCCGCGGCACAGTCGCTGAGATTGATATGGAGCGCACGAAGGTGCGCGTGATGGTTTCATTCTTTGGGCGCGAGACCCCGGTGGAACTGGATTTCCTGCAGGTTGAGAAGGCATAGAAACAATCAATTAAAACTTACGTTGGGCTTATAATACCCGACGTTGAGTGGGAGGGCGTCCCGTAATCGCCCGCTAAAACCACAAAGGAGTAGATCGAGAATGGCAAAGAAACTTAAGGCAATTGTTCGTCTCCAGCTTGAAGCTGGTAAAGCCAACCCTGCGCCGCCCGTCGGGCCGGCGCTTGGCTGGTCATGGCATCAATATCATGGCCTTCTGCAAGGAATATAACGCCCGCACATCGAACCGTCAGGGCGAGGTGCTTCCTGCAGAGATCACCGTCTTTACGGATGGCTCGTTCACATTCGTCTTGAAAACGCCGCCCGCCGCAGTTTTGCTGCGCAAGGCAGCCGGTGTTGAAAAAGGCTCAAGCGTGCCGAACAAGGATAAGGTCGGCAAAGTAACGCACAAGCAGGTGCGCGAGATCGCCGAGCTGAAGATGAAAGATTTGAATGCGATCGACGTCGAAGGCGCAATGAAGCAGGTTGAAGGTACGGCGCGTTCGATGGGAATCAACGTCGTAGATTAGGATGTGGGAGGGCCACCCGGCCCGCTAGCACCACGGAGGATAAAATGCTTAAACAAGGAAAGAAATACAAGGCCGCCTTGGCCAAAGTTGATCTCGAAAAGAATTACACGCCCCAGGAAGCGGTGGCGCTCGCCAAAGAGACTGCCTACACCAAGTTCGATGCCAGTGTGGAAGTTCATATGCGTACTGCGCTCGATCCTCGCCAGGCCGACCAGCAGGTTCGCGATGTGGTTGTCCTGCCGCATGGTTTGGGCAAGACCGTTCGTGTGCTGGTCTTCGCCACCGGCGAAGGTGCCGCCACAGCCCGTGCTGCCGGCGCAGATCTGGTCGCCGATGACGATGAGACCTTGAAAAAGATCGAAGGCGGCTTTACCGAATTCGATGTTGCGATCGCCACACCTGATGCCATGGGCAAAGTGGGTCGCCTTGGTCGTGTGCTGGGTCCGCGTGGCCTGATGCCGAACCCGAAAGCCGGTACGGTTGTCCCGCCGCAGGATATGGAGCGCGCCATCCGCGAAGCCAAAGCCGGCCGCGTGGAGTTCCGCCTGGATAAGACGGCCAACATCCATGTTGTGATTGGCAAGGCTTCGTTCGATGCACAAGAAGCTTTATGAAAACTTCGCCGCGTTGATGGATGCCATCAGCAAGGCACGTCCTGCCGGTGCAAAGGGATTGTATATCCGGCGTATTGTGGTCAACTCTACGATGGGCCCCGGCATCAAGATTGATCCCAACGCGGCCCTTACTGCGGAGGTTGCCGAGTAGCAATTACTCGTTACCTGATTTAGCAAGCCACTACCGATGACGGTGGGTGCCTTGGAGCCTGTCCTGTGAATAATACAGGACTTGTCAAAGGCTTAATATCCTGCCCAGGTGGAGACTCGAAGCAAAATGCAGCCCAATCGGGTTGATGCTTTCAAAAGTCTTTGCCTGGATGTGGCAAAGACTTTTTTATTGAAAGGAGGTGAATACACATTGGCTCTTACTAAACAACATAAAGAAGAAGTCCTGGCGATTTATCAGGACTGGTTTAAGCGCAGTCAGGCGGTGATCCTGGTGGAATATACGGGCGCAAAGATGAAGGATATGGATAATATCCGCGCCAAGATCCGCGAGATCCGGCGGCGAGTTTCACGTTGTCAAGAATACCCTTGCCCGCCGCGTTTTTGCAGATCAAGGCCTGACTCTGCCGGACGGCTATCTCGAAAAATCGACGGCGGTCTCGTTCGCTTTCAGTGATCCCGCCGCCACGGCCAAGGCGCTGTCGGACGCGACGAAAGGTATGGAATTCGTCAAAGTCAAAGGCGGGTTCGTAGCCGGACAGATGCTGAACGCCGCCCAGGTTAAGGTGTTATCTGAACTGCCGCCCCTGCCCGTTGTCCGCGCTCAATTACTGGGCGTTTTGCAAGCCCCGGCTGCCAAACTCGTCCGCACGATTGCCGAGCCTGCACGTTCGCTGGCTTCCGTCTTTCGCGCGTACTCAGAAAAGGCTCAGCCTCTGCATAAGTTTGCTGCAATGAACATGCTGCAAGTTCGTAATCACTTAAATAAAATTATCTCTCTAAGAAAGTAAGGAGTTTCTATAAAATGGCTGCAAATCTCGAAAAATTGGTTGAAGAACTGAGCACTCTTTCGGTTCTTGAAGCCGCTGAACTGGTCAAGGCCCTCGAAGAGAAGTGGGGCGTTTCTGCCGCTGCTCCGGTTGCAATGGTCGCCGCCGGTGCTGGTGCTGCCGCTGCTGAACCCGTCGAAGAAAAGACCGAATTCGATGTAATTATCAAGGATCCCGGCGCCAAGAAGATCGACGTCATCAAGGTCATCCGCCAGTTCACCAGCCTCGGCCTAAGCGAAGCCAAGGCGCTTGCGGAAACGCCCGGCTCCAAGGTCTTATCGGCTGTTGGCAAGGATGCCGCCATGGATGCCAAGAAGAAGTTGGAAGAAGCCGGCGCTCAGGTTGAACTCAAGTAATCCGGAAGAAGATGGAAACAAAAAGACGGCCCGCGGGCCGTCTTTTTGTTTCCAGTACTGAAGCCCGGGAATTCCCGTCACGGGATAAGTCCACCTTCTGCAAGATCTCCGAATTTTGGGATGTGAACGGTGTGCTCCCGTTCACATCCCAAAATTCGGAATTCTCTTTTTCGGCCTCTAGAAGATTACGAAGCGGGTGATCGTAGGGGCGGATTTAAAACCCGCCCTTTACCTCTTAGCGCTAACACGCTGCGCCAGGGAACGGGTTTAGCGCGATAATAACAGGGATGAGCCATAAGAAGTCCCTCATCGAAAAATATCCTCCCTCGGAGCCGTGTAATTGCAGGATATGTTTAAGCTATTGCAGGCGTCCGGGGTGGTGGACTGTCGAAGAGGCGGCCGTTGCCATCCAGGCCGGGTACGGCGTTCGCATGATGCTTGAGATGTCGCCAGACCGGTCTTTCGGTGTGCTCTCTCCGGCCTTCAAAGGCTGTGAAATGGACTTCGCAGCCAAGCTCTATTTATCGAATAGTTGCACTTTTCTCCATGACGATCTTTGTGAACTGCATGGAACCGGTCTTCAACCCCTGGAGTGCCGGTTTTGCCATCATGATCGTATCGGACTGGGACCTCGCTGCCATAGGGATATCGAAAAAGATTGGAACACATCTGCCGGCCGGGCTTTGGTAGTGAGATGGAGCAATCTCACCGGCTTCTGGCAGAACTTTACAAGATCAATGCCAAAGGCTTTCTGACGACATTCACTGTTTACCGGAAAAAAGAATATGGACGGGGTGTTCTCCCCGTCCATATTCTTTTTTCGACCGCCTGCACTGAGTTCTTTCAGTGTGACATCTGTGTACAAAAAGGTCTTATACTTTGGCAAATGGACCAGCCCAAAATATTGGATCTGACCGGTAAACAGATATCCGCCTTCCCGGAGTCTTGGGGCGATTGGTTCACCCTCGATGAATTGGTTTTGGATGATAACCTGCTGGATTCACTTCCCGAAAATATCGACCGGCTGAATCAACTAAAAACTCTAAGCCTGTACAAGAATAAATTATCCCGGCTTCCCCAATCCCTTTGGAAACTAACAGGTCTCCGCATATTAAATATCGCAGACAACCTCCTCTCCTTTCTTCCTGAGGGGCTGGGGGATCTGGTCGATCTTAAGATGCTGGATCTGGGTCATAATCGGTTAAGCGCCCTGCCGGAGTCGGTAGGTGGGCTAAAGAGCCTGGCGTTCCTCTATCTAAGCAATAATCATCTTGATTCTCTTCCGGCGTCTTTTGAAAAATTGGGCGCCCTGATTTATCTGAACGTTACCGATAATCAAATGGCTTCCTTCCCGGAAAGTATCAGCCGGCTTGGACATTTAATTGAGCTTAGGCTTGTACAACAACCGCTTCACTCTGCTTCCCGAATCTATCGGCGATCTAACCGATCTGAAGGAATTGCACCTGATGAACAACAGGCTTACCTTCCTCCCCGCCTTGCTTGGTAAAATAAAGAGCCTGAAAAAACTGGACCTGCAGGACAATCTGATAAACCGGCTTCCAGAAACGATTGGCGATCTTGAAGGTCTGAATGAATTAAACTTGCGCAACAATAAATTAACTTCCATCCCGGAGTTGCTGGGCAGGTTGAATAATCTCAGGTTCCTGGATTTGCGCGCAAACCGCTTGACTTCTCTCCCCACCGGCTTTGGGGATTTGCCAAACCTTGAAAAGTTGGATTTGAGATGGAACCGGATATCTCCCGTCCCGGACTGGGTTCGCCGCCTTGAACAGCGCGGCTGCACCGTTTATGTATAACCATCAGGCTTTAGGTTTTTGTTCTTTATCCGTAACTATCGAAAGCCCCCGCATGGAATATCCGAAAAAATGGATGCGTGCGGGACGTACGCCCAGCACACATCCATTTTTTCGGACCTTTCGTCCCAGGCTGATAAGCCTGGGACGAAAGGGTGAGCAGTAGCTTTAATCCTTTCTCATCGTTCAACCATGGAGTTTAGATGAATAAAATCCTTTCGTATCTCGAGAGCCATACCGGTGAGCTTCTCTCCGATATAGAGACGCTTGTCCGGATCGAGTCGCCGTCCAAATACCTGGAAGGTATTAACCGTGTCCAGGATGTGAACCAGGGTTGGCTCAGTCCGTTTGGGGAAACGAACCGGCATCCCACCGAATTCGGCGACGTGTTGCACGCCCGCATTCCGGGCCAAAGCGCCGACCGGGTGGTTTTGCTTGCTCATATGGATACCGTTTACCCTGTGGGCTCCTGGCAAAATATATGGCAGGTTCAGGGCGAAAAAGCATTGGGCCCCGGTGTTTATGATATGAAGGCCGGTGGAGTACAGGCGGTATGGGCGTTGCGGGCCATCCAGGCCACTGGACAAAAGCCGGCCTATACGGTGGATTTTCTGTTGACTCCCGATGAGGAGATTGGCTCTGACGCCGGGCTGCCATATATCCAGGGTTTGGCGCAGGCTGCGAAGGCTGTGCTGGTGCTCGAATCTCCGTTCATGAACGGCGACCTGAAAATTGCCCGCAAGGGGGTTGGCGAATACAAGATCCAGGTTCATGGCCAGGCCGCACACCAGGGCCTCGAGCCGGAAAAAGGCAGGAACGCGATAGTGAGCGCCGCGCACCTCATTGCGGAAATGATCAAGCTGCAGGATCTGGACAAGGGCACCACCCTCGGTCCCAATGTATTCCACGGTGGGACGGTTTCGAATGTTGTCGCCGATAATGCAAATCTGGAAGTGGATATCCGCTTCTGGTCTTTGCCTGAAGCGGAGCGGATCGACGCCGCGCTGCGCGCTATTCAACCGCTTATGGGTACCCGCTACGAGTTCAGCGGTGGCGTTAATCGGCCTCCGATGGAACCCTCCGAAGGATCATATAAATTGCTGGAAACAGCCCAGAAAATAGCCGCTGAGCTCGGCTTCAAGGTGGGCGCAGCTCGGGTCGGAGGCGGCTCGGACGGCAATTTCACTTCGCACCTTGCCCCCACGCTCGACGGTTTTGGCGCCTCTGGAGCCCATGCGCATCAAAAGGACGTTGAGTTCATCCACATTCCAAGCCTTGCCCCGCGCACCGCGCTGCTGGCAGGCATGTTGCTTGTGGATAACCTATGACGACCCGCCTCCTTCTGATCCGCCACGGCGCGACGCCGCGTTTTCAACGTAAGGCAAGCTGTTAGCTTGCGCGGCTTCCCACCTACCCAGCAAGCCGTTGCAAGGGGCACAAAGGGTGTAGACTTTGTAAAAGACTTCCCCGTTAAAAACGGTAGAGCCAGAAATAATTCCGGATATGGTCAGGAGTGACAATGGCGGAGCTGATCGCTGTAGTCGGCGCGAGTGGTGTGGGAAAGACCAGCTTGGTCAATGCCCTGGCCCAAGCGCGGCACTTTGCCGTTGCATATGAGCAGCATGCCGAGCGGCCTTTCCAGGCGCTCTTCAAACGCGACGCACGCTATGCCCTTGCCAATCAGCTTGACTATCTTCTTTATCGAACCGAACAGGAAAAAGAATTACACGCTTCCCCCCAAATGGGCCTGGTTGACGGCGGCCTCGATCTCGACTTCCACGGATTTACCCGCCTCTTCCATGTTCGCGGCCTGCTCACCGATTCCGAATTTGATCTCTGCTGCCGCTTCTACGGGCTGGCTCGTGACCTTTTGCCTCCTCCTGCTCTCATCGTTCATCTGGTGGCCACGGAGGACGTCATCCGTCAACGGCTGGAATTGCGCGAACGCATTAATATCGCCTCGGCGGAAGATACGGCTCTGTTCACTTCCTTTCTCGACGAATGGCTGGCGACCATTCCCTCTTCAAAATTGCTGCAGTTGGATGTTTCGGATGAGTCACCTGGTTACAACCAAAGCCTGAAAAGGATACTTGCCCGGGTGCCAATAACAATGTCTGTGTAATACATTCCATTTTCACTGCATCTAATTTTCATGACCAACTCACGGACGATCTCCCAAATTATCGAACCACAATATGTTATCGAAGGTGCCGGCGTATTGCTTCGCCGGTCCATTACACCCCGCGTCAGCAACGAGTTTGATCCCTTTTTGCTTTTCGATCACTTTGCCTTTAATGATCCGGTGGAGGGGCCGATCCGCGGTTTCCCCATGCACCCGCATCGGGGCATCGAGACGGTCACCTATATGCTCGAAGGGTCAACTCAGCATCGCGACAGTCTTGGAAATGCTGGCCTGATCGGTCCGGGCGATGTGCAATGGATGACCAGCGGCCGCGGCATTTTGCATGAGGAGATGCCGCGTCGTGGGCCCAGCGGGAATATCTACGGCTTTCAACTCTGGGTGAATCTCCCGGCCCGTCTCAAGATGACTACACCGCGTTATCAGGAAGTCAACGCCGATACGATCCCCACCTACGAAAAGGAAGGGGTCAAGATCCGCGTTGTGGCAGGCACGGTTGACGCTGTCAATGGTCCCGTTACTGAGATCGCCGCTTCGCCTCTTTATCTGGAGGTTCAACTGGCGCCCGATTCTGAATTTACCCAACCCATACCCGCTGGGCATACTGCTCTTGCCTATGTCTTCGAAGGCGAAGGCGTCTTCGCTGATAAACCCGTGGAAGCTGTGCATCTACTCAAGTTCGAGGATGGTGACCATATTCGCGTCAAAACGGAAAATAGCCCTGTCCGGTTCATGCTGATCGCCGGCCTTCCGTTCAAGGAGAAGATCGCGCCCTACGGCCCGTTTGTGATGAATACAATGGAAGAGATCCAGCAGACGCTGGTGGAGTTAAGGAACGGAACGTTCATCAAAACCGAGGAGGTTTAGACTTCGAGGGTTGGTATCTACCATTACAGCGCGAAGTTGTACCTGTATGGTCCTCGGCCACTGATCCCTCATCCCCGGCCCTTTCTTTTTCGGAGGAAGGATGTCCCCTCTCCCGCCGGGATGCGAAGCAGTGTCTCCCCCAGAGGGCTAGGGTGAGGGAAAGGAAGGCCCGGGTGTTCTGAAGTCTGATTATTGTGACGCGGGTAATCTATGGCGACCGTATCAGTAAGGATGGCGAGCTTCGCCTCGGATCTTGCGCGGTGATCTTCGATGAGAACCGCAGTAGGATTCTTCTCACCAGGCGCGCAGACAACGGCTTGTGGTGTTTGCCCGGTGGCAAAATGGAGCCTGGCGAATCGATGGAGGAGTGCTGCCTGCGCGAAGTGTTCGAGGAGACCGGCCTCAAGGTCCGGCTCCGGCGTCTGATCGGCATCTACAGCAACCGCGATCAGCTGGTCATATACCCTGACGGTCATAAAGTCCAGATTGTCGTCCTGAGTTTCGAAGTGGAAATAACCGGGGGAAAACTTGGCCTAAGCGATGAAACTACGGCTGCGGATTACTTCGCTGTGTCTGAAATGGAAACAATGCCGATGCACGGTCATCACCTGGAACGCGTAAAGGACGCATTGCTAAACCAAAACACCCCGATCCTTCGTTGAGCATTTCATCCATTGTGCCATCTGTAGGGGCGATTCCGCAAAACCTCTCAAACCTCCGTTATGCAGCAGCTCAAGATAGCCCCGTACCCATTTCAGCCATTGTTCCATTTGTAGGGGCGACTCGTCAGGCTCTATCCATCATTTTTCTTGGCCTGGGCAGCTTTGTTTACGATCTCCTTGCTAAGCCCAGCGAGAGTCGCCCAATTTATGCCATCGTACGATTGCTTTCTAGATCCGCGTAAATCCCCCTAGTCCGCGTCCTCCGGGTTCTTTTTTCCCCTTTTTCTTAATCCGCTTGCACTGTGTTTTCTCAGCGCGTGGATCCGTCTAGTCCGCGTTTATCCGTGTCCTATTTTCTTTCGCATGCTCAAAAGAGCCTGGTGGCTTAACCAACCCTGCCCTACAACGCAGAATCCAGCACCGCGTGAATGATGGATACAGGTAATAGATTCTTCGTGCGCATATAGGCATATCCGAATGCCATGCCTGCGCTCATTTGGAAGGTGAAGGCTGTCAGCAGCGCATCTTGCCAGTGAGCGAAAGAACCTTGTAGATCTATCGGAACGTGCGCAAGCCCAAAGATGAATGAGGCCGCGAACAGAGCCCACAACGGACGATGCAGAACCGCCTCGAGCCGTGTTAGGAGGAAAACGCGAAAAAGAAATTCCTCCGGCAGTCCCGCATCCAGGAAATAGCAGGCCGAAGAAATTGCAAGTTGACCTGCAGGATGATGGGTTAACCCGTATGCAACCAACGCCGCAATGGGTAGGAGCGCAGTCAACCAGGCAGATTTACTCCACTTTATCCCCATCTGCGGCAGCGAGTATCTTAATATAAGCAATAGGAGCAGAGGTACCAGTACCATCTCGACCATTTTAAGGATAACCACGTCTCCGGCGCCGCTGCAGGCGTTTAATTCGAGGATAGGAGTCCTGTACCAATGCCAATATTCCCCGATTCGGTAAAGTATCCAGAGGGCAGCCAGCACCAGGGCAGCCGCTAGCTCAAGAACTGGTTTGCGGACCGCCTCGGATTTTAGTGGTTGTCGATGGTAAATCAACCAATAAAAAGCAATGAAACCGATAACTGCCCCCAACTGTTGTAAGTTACTTGGATCGGGCCTCCGGATGATAAGGATGAGCCATGGCAAAAGCGTTAAGGCGATCACCGCAAGAGCTTCGCGGTCCCTTATCAGCTTGAGTGGCAGGGCCCGGATATCTTGCCAGGTGGATACTAGATAAGAGCGCATATTATTCACAAAATAAACAGTCTGACGTGGGTACAGTGGCATTTTTAAGGTTTACAAAAGAAATTCATCTAGCTGCCTGACATTATGCTCTGATGGCCTTATTAAAGCTCTCTTAAGTCTTTCTAGGTCGGTTTACCTGTGTGCTTTTTTCAGTGTCTCGTCCGCGTTTTCACTTGCACCTGGCACCAGTGCAAGTGTCCTGCGTTCTATTTTCTAAATCCGCGTTCAATTTTTCTCCTTTGTTCATCCGCGTAAATCCGTCTCGTCCGCGTTTATCCGCGTTCTATCCTTGACCTCGCTCAAAAGTCTTAGGTAGTTGCAAATTTCCGAAGGAAATTAATAAGAATATCTGAAATCTCACGCGCCTCAAGGATCGGCGCCGCGTGGTTGGCATTGATGAAATGGTCGCGTTCCCCAGGCCTGAACGGCTTGGCAGTGACCATATCCGTATCGCCCCAGATCAAAATAAATGGCACAGGGACAGAAAAAGGCCTCGTACCAACCTGTATCACCATCTTTGCGGTTTCCTTTAAGGCATCAACGCATGCTTTGCTGATTTCATTCTGCCATTCGCGGACATGAGGATCGGGACGTAAGCTGAAGCCCAGCAGCAAAACAAGGAATTTGAGACGCGCGCCTCTCAATGTCCAGGGTATCAAACCTGGGATAATTCTGTCGAAAGCGAAACAAAGTTGCGCGAGCAGTACTTTGTATTTCTCTATCTTCAGGGGACAGAGAAAGACAGCCTGGCAAACATGGTCGGCATGCGTCCGGACATAAGCTTCGGCGATCCGCGAACCCGTGGAATATCCGAGTATGTCCCATTCGTCAAATCCCAGGTCGCGACGGAGGCCATCCAGTGCCTCCACGGCTGCGCATAGATAATCCTTCCCGGGCGCTGGCATGGGCGACTCGCCTATGCCCGGCAGTTGCACCATGACTAAGGTAAAATACGGACATAATAACGGGACCAATTCTTTCCAGATATTGAATGAGATCCCAAAGCCGTGTATCAGCAGCAGGGGCGGCCCATCTCCGGCGATTTTGTAATTCAAAACCAGCTCATCCATGAAAAAAATCCTGATCTTTGCCTCTCATACCGGCGGTGGACATATTAGTCTGGCCGAAGCCATCCGCGACCAGGTGCAGGACAGGTATGAGACGGTGATTGTTGACCCGCAGCCCCGTGCAGTAAACTTTCATTATAGAACGGTTAGCCGTCATGCGCTGTGGTTGTGGAAGGCCGAGTTCAAATTAACCGACGGTACCCGCCGTGCCCGCATGGCGCACGAGTTTTCCAAACATACCTTTGCAGTTTCCATCGTGCGTGCCATCCGTCGCGTCAACCCCGATCTGATCCTCTCGACCTACCCCTTTTTGACCAGCGAAGTGATCTATGCCATGCGCCTTTTCAAGATTCGGCTGCCGTTCGCGATGCTTTTCTCCGACCCGAACGGGGTGCACCGCTCCTGGCTGACGGAGAAACGCGCCCAGGCCACCTTTGCACCGACTCAGGAAACGTATCAACAGGCTCTTGCTTCAGGCTTTGACCCTGCACGGACCCATTTCACCGGCTGGCCCGTGCGTGGGCAATTTTATCACGCGGTCCCTGTGCCTCTGCTCGCATCTGGGCCTGGACGAAAACCGTTTTACCGTGTTCCTGCAGGGTGGCGGTGACGGCGCCGCGCGTTTTGCGCGTACTGTTGAGCACGTCCTTGATTTGGAAGAAGTTCAAATCATCCTCGCTGCAGGCACCAACCGCAGGCTGGTTCAGCAGTTCCAGGGACGCGAGCGCATCCATGTCCTGCCCTTCACGCGCGACATCGCACCTTATATGGCCGCTGCCGATGTTGTTATGGGGAAGGCCGGCCCAAACGTATTGTTCGAGTCCGTGACGCTTGGCAAACCCTTTATCGCAACCGCTTATATTCCGGGGCAGGAACAGGTCAACCTGGGTTTCATCCGCCGCCATAAGCTGGGTTGGATCGCTTTGAAGAATGCCAGCCAGCATTACATTCTTCGTTTGTTGGCGGCGGACCGCACGCTGCTTAATAAACGGATCCAGACAGTCGCCGCTTATCGTAAGATGAACACGGAGGCCACCCTGCAAATCCCCAATTTGATTGATGACTTTCTTGAAGAGAGTGACTTGGTTAAACTATAGAAATCCTTCGGAAAGTTCCTCTCCATTGGGAGAGGGCTAGGGTGAGGAAGGTTGGCAAAGATCAATGCCATGGCACTGGAAACATGGACCCTGCGCTGTAAGAATGGACTTCTTCGGAAATAACTAGTACCCGCAATTTTATCCACGCATTGCGCAGATCTTTTTCCTTCAATCCTCATAATCTGCGTCATCTGCGGATTAGTTCTTTTCTCCTTTGTGTAGCTTTGCCGTCTCGCCCCCATGTACTCACCGGGGGCCCTTCGTGTCTAACTCTTTTTGCTCTGCGTCCTCTGCGGATTTGTTCTTTTCCCCTTGGTGTTCCTTTGTGCTTTGTGGTAAATTCTTTTTCCCTGTGTAATCTACCTCCTCTGCGGATTTGTGCTTTTCTCCTTTGTGTAGCTTTGCCGTCTCGCCCCGCTGTACTTACGGGGTGCCCTTCGTGTTAAGCCCCGATGCACTAACGGGGTAAATCTCTTTTCTCTATCGTCTGCGGATTATCTTTTTCTCCATTTTGTTCCGTTGCGTCTTTGCATTGAAATCTTTTCCCCTTTGTGTTTATGCGTTCGGGAATGCATAAAGCCTAGCCATGTTATTCAGCAATCTAAAATCTAAAATCTAACGTCCTCCCCCACCCACCACACCCCCGTGCATTCCGGCAGGACAGTCATCTGTTCCCTCAGGATACGCTCTTTCATCTCCTCCCCGAAGAAAAAGCCGGCGACCTCGCTGCCCTTCTCGGCTGATTCAAACCTATAGTCCGTGCGTATCCATTTGTCCATAAAACCCTTTTCGTTCAACCATCCGGTAAAGTTCTTTAAATGCTCCAGGGGTTCGGGCGAATCGTTTCCCGCTCCCAGGGATTCAAACAAAATAATAGTTCCGCCTTTTCGCAGCACGCGGCGCGCCTCGGCCAGCCAGGCGTTCGCCTCGATCTGCCAGCGTTCGGGATACCATACGGTTATATAGCTCACGCTCCAGCCCGAGACGATCAGGTCCGCGCTTCCGCTTTCAAGCGGCAGGAAACGGTGATCTGCCGCCGCGACCGACCAATGATCCAGCTTGGATCCACGCAATTTGTCGCGTGCGATGCCCAGCATATGCGGCGACAGGTCCAGCGCCAGCATTGTCCGTACATAGGGTGCCAGCAGGCAGGCCAGCCGTCCTGTACCCGCGCCGAGATCGAGCACATCCAGGCCCTCAACAGCGACAATTTCTTGGATGCTCTTTAAAATATTCCCTTGATAATCTTCGCGCGAAACCAGCGCCTCGTATTCGACTGCGTGCTCCGCATAGACTTCTTTTTCGCTTGGCATTTTCCGTTATACTCCAATGGTTTTCGTATCTCATAGCCCTGTAGCTGGTTTCACTGCCTGTATCAGTTATCATTAAATTGCTGCTAGTCATCTCCCCAAAAAAGCCTCTGTCATTGCGAAGGAGCGGTGGTCGAGTAGACGGTGCTTTCCCGTCGTAAAGTGGTAGGTTCTTGCCCTACCATCGAGACCCAGCGACTGAAGCAATCTCGAATTGGCAACAAGGGTGTTTTTGAGACTGGTAGTAATATTCTATCATCGGAGAAAAGAATGGCTCTCAGCCCTACTGCGCAAAAAGTACAGGACCTGTTAACTTCACTTGGTTTCACCAGCGAAGTGATTGAATTCCAGGAGAGCACCCGCACAGCCCAGGAAGCCGCTGACCGGGCCGGCTGCACGCTCGGGCAGATCACCAAATCACTGATCTTCAAGGGACGCACCACCGGCAAGCCTATCCTGGTCTTGACTAGCGGAGCAAATCGGGTGGACGAGAAACGGATCAGCGCCTACGCGGGCGAACCCATCGGCCGCGCCGATGCGGATTTTGTCCGCGCAGTTACGGGCTTTGCGATTGGCGGCGTCCCTCCGCTGGGGCATGCGCAAAAGATGGAAACCTATCTCGATCAGGAACTGATGCAATTCAAGACCATTTGGGCCGCCGCCGGTACGCCGAACGCCATCTTTGAATTGACCCCCGATGAGCTGCAAAAAATGTCGGGCGCTAAGATCGCAGAGGTGAAATAATGTTTTGCACCGACTTACCCCTCCTATTGTTGGATTCGCCGGAAAATGAATATGAGCGGGGTGTTCTCCCCCGCTCATATTCATTTTCCGACTTTTTTGTCCTGGCAGACCATAGGTGCAGGCGATCTCCTGCAAAAGGTGTTCTTCGCGCAGCATGCCAGGCTGAAAGCGTGGGACGGAGAGCAGGGTAAACATAATGCTTGAAGAAATCTACAACTTTCTGCCCTCTTACGGAAACCCTCCTGAGCAGCGGAATGCCCACTGCCGCGCAAATGGCTGGACGTATCAAATTCCGGCGTCCGTTTAGTCATCAACCTGGCCCCGCCCTCTTCCGAAAAAGCTTTGCCTGATGAGGCAGATTTGGTCAAGTCCCTGGGGATGAAATATATCGGCATTCCGGTGGACTGGGATAACCCTACGCGCGTCAATCTGCGAAGATTTTATTAAAGCTATGGATGCAAACAAGGCGGAGAAGACCCTCGTTCATTGTGTGGCAAATTATCGCGCCACCGGCTTTATCACTTTATACCGTATCCTCCGCCTCGGCTGGGAACGGGAAGAGGCATTTCGAGACCTTCGCCGTATCTGGGATCCGGAAGATTATCCCGTTTGGAAGAAATTCCTGGAAGAAAATCTCTCCAAGAATCAATGAAGCAAATTTCAACTGCGCTCCTTGTTCTGGTCTTTTGCATCCTGGTCTGTGTCAGAAGCAACAATTCGGCCCCTTCCAACGATGTTGTGCATACTCTCACTTTTGGTGGTGTGCAGCGCAGCTACATTCTTCACCTGCCGGTCCCCTTTGATGCCGCCTATGCTCTGCCGATCGTATTTGATTTTCATGGCGGGTTGGGAAATTCTCAAAGCCAGATGCTCATGAGTGGCTTTAATGCCTTGGCAGACGAGAAAACCTTTATTGTTGTTTATCCAGATGGCACCGGATTGCTCGGCGATAAGCTCCTCACCTGGAACGGCGGTACTTGTTGCGGTTATGCGGTAAAACAGAATATTGACGATGTTGGCTTTGTGCGTGCCGTCCTCGACGATGTGGCCTCCACCTACAAAGTGGACCTGAAGCGGGTCTATGGGACAGGTTTATCTAACGGCGGTATCTTCTCTTATCGCCTGGCCTGTGATGCCTCTGATGTATTCGCGGCCATTGGACCGGTTTCGGGGACGTTGAACCTTTCCCCTTGCGAGCCTAAAGGACCCGTATCCGTCATTGACTTTCACGGCACAGCCGATGAGCACGTGCCTTATAACGGCGGTGTGGGGGACCAGTCTCTGTCAGATGTACCCTTTGCCTCCGTAAAGGACTCGGTTGATTTCTGGGTGAACTTCGATAAATGTCGGACTACCCCGCAGACGGAAAAATTCAGCGACATCCAACATGATGTTTATTCGAATTGTGCGAGTGGAACCGGCGTTGAGCTTTACACCATTATCGATGGTAAACATGCCTGGCCTGGCAGCCAGGGTCCGGCTTGGCCTGGTGGTGACCAGCCTACGCAGAGCATTTCGGCGACCAAACTAATGTGGGACTTTTTCGCCGCTCACCCGAAACCTTGATGTAATTCGAGTTTTCCCCCCACCCTGAGAACAAAGAATGGGGCGTAGGCGTGGAAGAATGTCTTCAGTTTGAAAACCACAATCCTAGGCAACAAAAAAACAGTCCCGAAGGAGATCTTCCGGAACTGTTTTCCACCTATTATCCATTTTCAGACTTTTTGTAGCTTATCTCTTGACACTGCTGTTAATCGCTGGGCGGCGTTGGTATTTTTGCAAGAAATCAATCGCCATCAGATTAATCCGTCTGCTCTCTCATCATGGGGATTATGCCCAACATTATCAAGTACTTCTTATCGTGACCCTTCGATCAGATCATATATCTCAATGCGCATTTGCTCATTATGGCAGGCTTGAACTGAAATCCCATGTTTGACACCTGTGGATCAAAGCGTCAATAATAGATCGATGGCAAGAACGATCCGGAAGGTTCGTTGTAGAGTCCGATGCTCATGAGTGTCAATGGCAGGACGATTCTTAGCCCATTCCGCAAGCACCATCGAAACAGCTCTCCATTGCGAGTTGGCACGAGAAAACCGGCTATGCCGGCGAACTCCGGCGCGGCCCCGATTAGAGCCTTCAAATCGCTATTGCTTTCTCCGACCGCGTGGCCCCCGAAGCCGATCTCTGTTGTGTATCCGGTAATTCGATCCTCTCGCTCAACTACGGTAGCGGTACCCTGCTCAATGGCATCGAGCAGCTCGGCACCTCGTTCGTGACCGTGGACACGCTTGCACAGGTCATTGCAGAAATCTAGGTTGGTCCTGGTTGCCGGTCGTACATTGTGGCCGGGGATTTGTTTCTGAAGGGGCGGACCCTGCATGGAAGCCAGCATCTCACGAACTTCAAAACCCAGCTTGGCATACAAGACCAGCGAACGGAGGTTGTAGACTGCCTGCACCAGGCGGACACCGGGATGGTGCTGCTCAACGGAGCGGGTCAAAACAGCCTCCATCAGACGCCGGCCGACCCTGTTGTCTTGGATCGAAGGATCAACCGTGAGTGGGCCGATACCAGCAATTGGATCGCGCTCATCGATGAAGTTGCTGCCGACAATGCGTCCGTCGAGCTCGGCGACTACCCCGTAGTAGCCGGGGTGGGAAAAACGCTTGGACCAGCTCGACACTGTCCCGCTATCGGGAGGCGCAATTTCATTTGGAAAGTTGTGCTGCTCAGCATTTGCCTTAAATGCCTCGTAGAAGATCGAAGTGCATCGAGCTGCGTCTTCGACCTTGCCGCGACGAATTACGATGTGATCCAGCGTCATCTTTATCCTAATCCTTCAAACATTGCAGCATTGCCATTCCTCCGGGAAGGCGTGCGATGGCAAGAGCAAGGGTTGCCGCCCAACGGTTTGCGTTTCGCGAAGCACGGCACCGGGGTCCAACCAGAAAAAAGCTACGGCGTAGAGAACTGCCTGAAATGGCGCAGATTGGGCGAGCGAGCTTCAGGCGACGCGCAGCGATGTCACCACCAGCACCGCCCAGCCATCCCCAGCGTCAGGCCGCTCGCTCCGACGAGCGAAGCGAGTATGGAGTGCACGCTTTGTTAGGCGGCGGTTTTGCTGATACTTCAATAGGATAACTATCTATTGGCGTTGGCATTCCGCCGCACGAGGATTCCCAAAAGCAACCCGAAGACCAGCACGTGATCTAGGATAGTCACCATTAGCTGGAACATGGTTGGGGCTGGCAATGGAGGTGCCGCACTGAGAGGAGTTACGATCATGTTCATAACAATGAAAACGCCAATTCCATATAAGAGCGAGCCAGGGATGACGAAGCGACGTAGGAGAGGAATGCGGTCGGCGCTCAGGATAAAAACGCCAGCGATTACAATGCTAAAGATGTAGTGGAATAGCACTCCGAGCAGGGCGGTGGCGAGTCCGCCTGCGTAGGCGGATTTACCCAAGGCGCCACTGGCTATATATTGATATACAGTAATTAATGGGACCCCACCAAGGACACTAGTAATAAACCAGTGATAGATTATCTCATCGACTATACCGATGATCAGTCCAGCGATCACACTGAAACGAAGGAGCGAATTGCGGTTGCTGGGGGACGTGCTGGCGATAGCAGACATAGGTATTGTTCCTTTCTCTATTTAACGCTAAAGGATTGTATCTACTCACACCTACTGTAAAATTCGGATTTCTCTCACTCCCCTTTAGGAGAGGGCTGGGCTGGGGTGGGGTCTCTGTGACGCGAAGCAGTATCACCACCAGTAGATACTGTTTTTGTAACTACTCACTGCCCCGTTGCTGGTTTGACCGAAAAATGAATATGGCGGGGTGCTTTCCCCGCCCATATTCATTTTTCGAAGGTGCAGGTGTAGTCCGCGAAGCGTACACGGAATCCTTGACCCCAGACTGAAAGCGTGGGGTCAAGGCGTGAGTATTTACAACCGAACATCCTGGTGGGTTGCTTACATCGGCGGCAATAAGCCCAGCTGGCCTAAGAGCGAGGCCATATCCCAGAAATTCCAGGAGCGCGTGACCTTGCCGTTCTTGAGTTGTGCGGTTGTGCTGCCCATGACCACGGCCGATTTGCCGGTGGGCGGAATGGTGCCGCCGGATGGGGTGTGCAGTGGGCCGCTGTGTGTGCCGCCGCTGACTTTCCAGTTGGTGACCACATAGTCGCCCTGGACGACGGTGAGCAGCACTTCGAACTTGGAACCGGGGAATGCGGTCAGAAAGTTTTGGTTGTAGGCCCTGATCTGAGCAGCATTCAGTGCTTCCGATGTTCCAGGGGTATAACCCATGTAGTCGTCAGCTTCATAAGGGGCAGCCTTGCTCAAGTCGCCTTGATTCCAGGCGTCAAAAAATGCCAGTGCGGCTTTGATATTATCTTGTTCTGACATGATCAATTCTCCATTCTATTTCTAAAGTATGGAAACGACGGGGATACGAACAATATGAATAGCACTATTCATCACACACGCGACAGAACGGCGCGTACGGCCGGCATGCCGATAACACCCGCCTTTTGCATTACTTCACCCAAGGCCGGATCATCCAGAAACTTGAGCGCATTTTCCGCGCTGTCCCATTCCATAACAAGAGTGACCGTGTTGGGATCGGAAACATCGCGGTATACCTGGTTGACACCTTTGGAGCCCGCGGTACGACGTCTGGGCTCGTCGGCATCAAAGAAAGGGCGCCATTTTTCATAATCAGCGACGGTGTGACGGACATTCAGATAAACCATGGTCTTGTTCTCCTAAAGTTAAAGTCTGAGAATATATGGCAGTTGGCCGCATCCAACGCATTGCAGCATATGCGCCTTGTCTCGTAGAGGCTACGCCGGGTTTCAATCATGATATAGGCAACCTGTGCGGTTATGCCATTGTGATCATTGCCGGAAAATGGGGGTGATTGTTATCGCTCTTCAGATCCCATAATATTGATGATGCCACTCTTGCTTCATCCAGAGGCTTAAAGCTCGGCCGCCCGAAGAGATATCAATAAACAAATGAAAACTCAATATCGAAAGGCGCACGGAATAAATTTAGTATACGACTATTCACGAAAATTGCAATTTTAGGAATATTCTCACAAATATCATGGCTGGAGATGCTCAATGCCTGGCATTACGGGCGGTGGGCGCAGAATCTGCCGGTACGGGGTTCTCAGCTGATGCACTTACCGGATCAAGATGCAGACTAGACTGCCGCGTCCAATGGAAGGTTGATTGGCCCTGCTCGGCGTGGGTCTTTGCGTAGCATACATCCCCGCTCTTGCTCTTTGGGGACAACGTCCCCGTTCTTGTTCTTTGGGGATAGCATCCCCGTCCCTGCTCTTTGGGGACAACGTCCCCGTTCTTGTTCTTTGGGGATAGCATCCCCGTCCTTGATCTTAGGGGACCCCCGAAGAGCAGTCGAAGATCCCGCACTAGCGGGGCATAGCGGGCGACCCCGCCAGGACATGACCGGCAAGGTCTACCGCCTGCTATTATCTGCGCCAATGCGCAACCCTCTTTGACTCTGAGAAATTGTTTGCGAAAATATATGCGGAATGGCAAACCAATGCTAAACTCTAAAGAAGATCTGCCAAGAACTTCACCCGCTTTTGGCGAGAATGATGGAAAAATATTTCGTGGTGGAATATTGGTTCTGCTAATGGAGGTGAGCTATGTTAAAGGGTTTGAAAATCGCGATGATTGTTTATGCGGCAATAGGCATTTTGTTAGGTCTGGGATTGGTCTTTATTCCTGGGAAACTACTTTCCCCGTCCGGTTTGGAGAATGTACCCAGTTACGTGCTTTGGTTTGAGTCGATCATCGGCATTGCCACTATCGTACCGAGTTTTTTCTATATCCTCGCGGCACAGGACCCGCTGAAGCATATTATGTGGGTACAATTTGCGATAGTCTGGTCCTTTTTTGACTTGATAGCCAATTTGTACTTCGTTTTTCGGGGCATTATTACCTTCAACATGGCGGGATTTGTAATTATCATTGACATTATCTTCATGGTTGCCCTCCTTATCCTTTATCCTTGGCGCAATGTACCTGTTTCTTAGGCAAAATATAGGGCGGGAGTGCTTTCGCTCGGCGTGGGTCTTCGCGTAGCATGCATCCCCGTTTTTGATCCTTGGGGACAACGTCCCCGTCCTTGATCTTAGGGGACCCCCCGAAGCGCAGTCGAAGATCCCGCACTAGCGGGGCGTAGGGGGCGACCCCGCCGAGACTCGACTGCAGGGTCTGCCTGCACAACCCACTCTTGATGGGGCTTGGAATTGAACATGACCTGAACCGTGTGGCGCTTGACCCCAAACAGCCGCGCCGGCTGGCAAGTGAAGCCGACCTGTTGATCCTGAGACCTGAACTTCAAAAGATCGAATAATCCACGCAGCACTCCCGATAAGCACAAACAACCTCACTCCGAAAACAAAGAATAGGGCGGTGGCGTGGACGGCTGTCTCCAGTTTGAAAACCACGATCCTAGGCAACAAAAAAAACGGTCCCGAACGAGATCTTTCGGAACTGTTTTCCACTCATTATCTATTTTCAGACTCTCTGTAGCTTATCTCTTGACACTGCTGTTGATCGGTGGGCGCGGTTCTACGGTGCTAATATATCAAGACGAATCTCACCTATTGTTATCCCACGAGTTGCTGTTAGTGTCCAACAGCCTGGTTTGGGAAAATTAAAACCTGTTCCCCATTCGCAGCCTGGACGCTCCCAAGTGGAACCTCCATGATACTCGGGACCCCAGGTTGGGGAAACTACCGTTCCGTCTTCATTTCTAGCTTGAACAGTGAATTGTTTGCCTAAGCCAGTTATTCTCCAGACGATTTTTAGATCTTCTTTAGCATGTGCCTTGTCGAAAAATAGTAAAGCCCACATCTCGCCCTCAGTACTCATCGTTCCTTGGATTTCAGGAAATTCAATATTGGATGTCTGAATCCGAGATGGCTGACATACTGTTGGAGTAGCAGTAGGTAATGACTTTGATGTAGGTGTTGTTGCAGTGCATCCTATCATGCCGCCAATGCTCAAAATAACAGTCAATGTTTTGAACAATTCATAGAGCAACTTTGATGTCATGTAAGATATCTATTATTAAACGACAATATTTTTATTATGCTATGCAGGCGCCCAACCGTTAGCGTTCGCGGAGCATGGCAGGGGACGGGTGTGACTCTGCTTAGGAGCAGTATAAACTCGAAACCAGAAAAATGCTTGCCGTAGGCGCCGCAGATCAGGCGAGTGAGCGCCAGGCGAACAAAGTGGTCGGTGCACGTACGACCATCGCCCAGCCCTAGCGCATGAGCGCTGGGCGATCCCCAGCGTCCAGCCGCTCGCTTATGGACTGCACGCTTTATTAAGTGGTTACCCCGGGGAGAATAATGGAATTATTTTCAAGTTTTTCTAAGCGAGGCATAAGGTCAATAGCTCCGATTTTTGAAGGTAGCGCTTGAATGTTCTTTCAAGTCCAAGGATCTTTCGCCTTTTTGTGCTGCGACAAATTCCAGAGCCTGTTCCCGAGTAACATACCCTCTCGTACTTGGGCGCTGTGGTAGTCATTGGCAGTGGTAAAGCCTAGCAAAGTTCGGTAAAGATAGTTTTGTAATGACTTAATTTGGCGATCGAATTGCCAGGAGTTCTGTTAGCGTCCGAGGAAAATGGTGACAAAAGTCTAGATTAAATGGTGATGATACAAAAAATAAAAAAACTGCCCAACGGTGGGCATCAGGCGCGCGCGGCGGGGACGCCTCCCACGCTCGGAAACGGAAAACTGCTCGGGACGCCGCCGCTGATTGGCCTAGCGGAGCGCGTCGCCTGCATGCCGGGTTGGGTGCGCCCCTATACTTGGCTTTACGCTTATATGCTAGACAAGATTTCTGCTTTCTTCGTATCGAACTCGCCCTGAGTTATCAGCCCAGCTTCAAACATTTGCTTGAGTTTCTTAGTCTCTCTACAGGATCATCCTGTGTGGAGGCCGGGGAGGTGGAAGATTTACCGCTATCTTGCCGATTCACTGCTTTTCCAAGTGCATCCTTGAGTCTGTTGGCAGTTTGTCCTGCCATACCAATTGCCGCTACTGCCGCACCACCCATTGCTCCCGCCGTTCTCTCAAGCAAGTTCTTTTCAACTATGACCTGATACTCTTTTGCTCGCTTCTCCACTTGCTCTATATCCAACGAAACACCCAATCTTTCAGCGGCACTTGTTAGAAATTCGCGCTCCTCGTTGGCCAATATGCCGTCATAGACGGCCATCAGCGTTAGCAATTCAATCAAGGCTTTTCGTAATTCGGCATCTTCTATTTGCGATACTGCGTCAAGAATGCTGTGTTCATCGCTGACGAGCCTGTTGAAATCGGCGGGCGTATGCTCTTCAAAGGACATCCGCGAAAGCATGGCCCGATAGAGTTCCTTTTCTTTGGACGATACGTTGCCGTCAACCTGCGCCATAAACATTGCGGCGGCAGGAATAGCTAAATCGTAGATATTTTGCTTTGAAATGACTGCCCGCAATTCGTCAGTCACTTTACCCCTGTTCTTGAAATGGATTTTGGCAATTTTCCCAACGGACTTCGTGGCAATATAGTTGTAGCCACTACCCACAGCGGCAGAAGCAACGGGAACCGCATATTTGATGATTGTCCTTTGCAGAATTTTGAAGCCAAGCCGTTGCGCGAATTTTTGCAGGGCCTCCAGGGTTCCTTTGCTCACCACTTTCTTGATTGCGTTTGCTGTGCCTGCACGCGCCGCAGCTTGTAAACCTTTGCCAAGCGCTTCAGCGGGCGCGACGCCCAGTGCATACCCGAAAATTAGGAGTATATCTTCGGGGTCTTCCGTGTCTAACTGTAAGTCATACAGCACCGACATATCCAGCACAAGCCGCATTTGAATATTGGAAAGGTACAGCATTTCTGCGCCAATGCTCCCAACAAATAACGCGACTGTCAGACCTGCCGAACTTATGGCGGCGATTTCGTCCGCTGTTGCGGCAACTCCTGCAATTGCTCCAGCGATAGTGGCGTACTTTACTGTTACCGAAGTAAGAATATCTGCGATTTCATCCGGGGGCAGGCCGGGGTACTTTTTTTGGAAATAGGTGGCCCTTGCATTACGGTCATAAGCCCTTACGACTTGCTGTAGTAATTTGATAAACCACTCGCCACTCTTAACTTCTTCAAAGTTGAGAGTTTTCGCTAAGGTTTTAGCATCTTCCAGCTCTTTCGAGACTTGTGCTTTTACATGCTCATCATCTGGCGTTGGTGTTGTCATTGACGGACTCCTTTACTCACTGACGCGCTGATTTAGTAGAGCGCACCCAACTATTAATTATTATTTGCTCGGCGAGGGTCTCCGACCCCGCCGAGACCCGACCGCAATCTTCCTCGCCTTACTCGATGTCTTGGTATTAAAGGTTGACCGCGGATCTTCGTCGGATTGTTTATGCTTGTTTCAGATGAATTCAGAACACCAAGTTCCCCTAGCATAAGAAAGGCCTGAACCAATATTATTATTGAGCCACTTGAGTATTTCCAACAGTGACAAATATCACATTCACCCGAACATTTCGCATCTGTAATTTTAAGGACACAAAGCCTAAACACCGACCGCTCGGCGTTCACAAAGCCCTGCCCCGCCGAACTCGACCGCAAGGTCTGCCTGCACAACCCACCCTTGAGGCGGCTTGGAATTGGACATGACCTGAACCGTGTGGCGCTTGCCCCCAAACATCCGCGCCGGCTGTCAAGTGAAGCTGACCTGTTGATCCTGAGACCTGAACTTCAAAAGATCAGTGATCCACGCAGCGCTCCCGATAAGCACAAACAACCCACTCTCAAAACAAGGAATAGGGCGGGGCGTGGACAACTGTCTCCAGTTTGAATACCACCATCCCAGGCAATAAAAAAACAGTCCCGAAGGAGATCTTTCGGAACCGTTTTCCACCCATTATCTATTTTCAGACTTTTTGTAGCTTATCTCTTGACACTGCTGTTAATCGGTGGGCAGCCATAGATGTGCCGTGACCTGTTTAGCACGACGACAGACTGAACCGATGCTAACCAGAATATCGACTCAGTGGCGACCTATCGCCAACGAACCAGATATGTCCAAACGGATCTCGGAATGCACCTTGCCGATGAGTTCCCCATGGCCTCTGGTTATCCTGGATATCAAGAATACCGGTTGCACCTGCTTCTAAAGCCGTGCGATCATTGTGTCTGGGTCATCACAGAACACTTCAACCCGTGTGGATGTGATTCCAAGTTTCGAGGGACTTTCCCAACCGTTGTTGGCCGGTTGGCCCAGGAAAAACGTGTTGTTGCAGTGCATCCTATCATGCCGCCAATGCTCAAAATGACAGTCAATGTTTTGAACAATTCATAGTGCCCTGCTCGGCGAGGGTCTGCGACCCCGCCGAGACACGACCGTAAGGTTCCTGCCCACCGCGCATAAATCAGCTGCCGAGCCCACTTTCAATCTAGAATCATAAACCTGAAATCGAAAATCGGCCTCGACCCCACCGTCAGCTAGGCGTTGTGTTCGGCGGAAAAAAAAACAATATTCCCATTACTGCAAAGGATTTCCACATTTTCGACAAAACCTGTCTTTGGGCAATCCAGCACACCCGCATTTTGAACAAATGATTTCGTCGGCAGGATGAACAACTTGTAGTCTCTCCGGCGTTAGTGGTTGTTCAGGCGAATCTGCTGTCTTTTTTGACCCTCTATCTTGCCCCTCACCCTGTTTCGGTTGCAAAGAGACCTTGTCTGGCTTGAGAGAATTCCGGGAGAGCTCCTGTGCCCTTTGCTTTGTCTTCGAGCGACCGATCCCGACCAATATGAGACCGATGACCACACTCACAAACGCTCCAATATAGCCATACACGGAATTGGAAAGATTGGGGGTTACTTTGAATGCGAGTAAACCTATTAATGCACCGTCATATTTTTGCGTAAACTGTGGTGCGACCGGATAGAATTTCTCATAAGAAACCAGGTGAGTGTATTGACCCACCGGACTCGCTTCAAAAAAATTAGGATCAGCCTTCAGCGCAAGACGTGTCAACTCAGCACCCGTGGGTCCTCCCCCTGTTTCCGGCGGATCCAACTTGTACTGCGGTTTTCCATTCACCACTTCCAGTCCATTGAGCTTATACCAGCGCACACCAACCGACCCGGCACTCCAATATTCCGAGGGCAGATTTGATACTACCAGAACAAAAAGTAAGAAACCGACAAACAGCAGCGCAACTTGTATCGTTGTGAACGACTTGCGGTTCATGGTGTACTCCTTTCGACTGTTTTGGTACTACATTTAATTTCACAAACTCATCGCAATTGCATCTCAGCCGCCGAGCGGTGTGCGTTAGTGGTTGGTTGGCGGGCGGGCGTGGACTCTGTTTGGGGGCAGAAAAAACTCGAAGCCAGAAAAATGCTTGTAAATCGCACCGACTCCCATACGTCAGCTGCACGCTTTGTTGGGCGGTTTGATTTAATGCTTCATGATTTTTGATTGGCAATTAGGGCAAGTTCCATCAGGTTTGGGTATAACTTTCATTTCGCAATTTGGACAAATCGTAATCCCTGTAACCTTTCGCACTGATTGACCCTTTTTTGTATTTGACGTTTTTTGGGGTGCAGCCGTTTTTTTCGTTGGTTCAGGTTCTCCTTTTTCATTCTCTATCGGCTCAACTTTTCGCCGAAATGAAATGATAACCATACCAACAACTGCTCCAAGTCCACCGCCAATTCCTCCACCAATGAAGCCTCCTGGAACAACCCCAGTGGTAAAGTTCAAAATAAGAAATACGGCAGCGCCAGCGACCCCACAACCGCTGATGATCTTCTGATCTATATCTGCCTCTTCCTTCGCAATTGTTCCTTTGGGGTAGCCACCTTCATTACACTTGCTTTTTCTTCTTTTGATTGAGGCAAGGCTTCTGAAGGATTGGAACTAGGAATGGAATTTTTTCGTCGCCTCATGCGAATTAGTATTGCGACTGCTGGTCCAGTATTATTATAGCAAAAAGAAGGAATACGCCTATGATAATAAGTATATCTTTCATTGGAACTCCTTCGGCACACTAATTTTTATTGAGAATGCGTAAAGGATACCGCCCAACGGTTTGCGTTCGCGAAGCATGGCGCTGGGGCGGGCGTGGACTCTGTTTGGGAGCAGGAAAAACTCGAAGCCAGAAAAATGCTTGAAAATGGCGCCAGAATCCCCAGCGTCCAGCCGTTCGCCCCGCGCTGCGTAGCGAAGACGGGGTGCACGCATTGTTAGGTGGCTACACCGGGGAGAATAACGAAGTTGTTTTCAAGTTTTTCTAAGCGAGGCATAAGTTCACTAGCTCCGATTTTTGAAAGTAGCCCGCGAATGTTCTCCAAGTCTAAGGATTCTTTCTCCTTTTCTTGCCGCAAAAATCAAGACTTTCCGAGTATGTCTCCCTCTCGTATTTGGGCGCTGAGAGCTTTCGAAGGGCTAAAGCCTAGCAAAGTTCGGTCTTTGTAATGGATTAATTTGGCAATCGAATTGCCAGGAGTTCTTTGTTTTGAACTCCCACCAACCAACAGGGTGTCGATAACTTCTTGTTCTATCGGTTGTATTCAATATAGTTGAGTTGTGACTGCCGGATGCCTGGATGTAGAAAATTGTAAAATACTTTCCCTATTTGCGAATATTCGAATAACTATGAATGTAAACCGATAATTTGGATCGTCATGCCACCATGTACCAGATATTTCGGATTTTGCGACAAGGTTTTTTACAAGACCCTGGCTTAGGAACCGCCATCCTCCTCGAGAAACAAGGCTTTGAATGGTGCTGTTTCAACCGGCTCCATCCCATACAACAAAGTGATCAGTGTTATGCTTACGAGCTTACCTTTGTATGTGCTGCCTATATTCTAACCCTGCAACCGGTACACATCAGTGTATTATGGCAGGTGTAGGTTTTGTATAAAAAGCTTTTTAGATTTCCGATTAAGAGTTTTCCTTGGTGAAATCCATGTATCGTAACCAATTCGACTCCCAACTTCCCGGTTATTTGCCGTAGGTTTTCCGTGGCTTGCGGATGTGTAAACCCATTATCGTAGTTGACCGCAATCGTTTTTAGCCCTAGTACTTTCGTAAGATAATAAAGGACATAGGTGCTGTCCTTACCTCCACTGACTGGCACAACACAGGTGTGCCGGCTGCTTCGATGTGTGGACGGGGTTAAATTCATTTCAAGGGCTTCCGTGCCACGATAGTTCTCTTTCTTGTATAATAGACTTTATCCGTAGTAAACATTAGGGTCATAATTTTAGAGGTTCTTTTGATGATCTCTCAGACACGGTAATTATGTAGTCCACAAGCATTACTATGACCAAGTCGGAAAAGTTATCTTTGGTATTACGCAGGACAATCCTCCGACAATCCGAGAGCGCTTGATGCCTGAAATTGCATGTTCCACTTTGACGCGGATTTGTGCCAGTTTACGATTGCTCTGTTTCTCTTTGGCGGTCAGTTCCTTCTTACGTGGCTTTTTTTCGGCTCATACAGTTTACCTACTTTAGGTTCATAGCCTTGAAAACCTGTGTCTTTATATAACGTCATGTGCTGCGGGTATGCATGCTTTGGCGCTTGCAACTTTCTTGTCATGCGTTTTCCCAGGATAGGTTTGGCTGAACATATTGTTTTGTTGTTTTACTGTTGCAATCACTATATTCTTGTCGCTATGGATTTTCTTCTTGCCGCTGTAATGCAAAGCCTGTTTTTGAGCCTTTTTCGGTCTCTGGCGACGCCTTTCGGTTCCATCAATGATCGAAGCGGCGGAATCTTTCCATCTTTCTCTTTCTGCGTCGGTTTCTGCATTTGTTTGGCATATACTCCGAAGATCTTCCAAGGCTTGTTTAAGATCGGCAGTAAACGATGATCGATTCATTGGCCCGCCCCCTGACTTATCTTACAGTTCGCCTTGGATAGCCTGAAGTGGATAGCCTTTCTGATACACCAATGGAAATTCTAGTTCTGTTCGATGCCCTCCAGTGACCCTTTCGCGACCTCCACCGGCTTGCCTTTTCCTCGCCTTTCCTGCTATCGTCTTTGACGCCGCATACTTTTTCTGGTAGGCTGGCTGATAAGCATGTAACATCTCCTCTCATCCTTGTGTTAACGGGGTCAATAACAGAAATCGCCTTGGGTTGATTTTTAGCTCTTCGTATGTCAGCATCCTTCGATCATAATGTTATTTCTGAATAAAGTCTATTTTACAAAAATTGCAAACTCCAGTTGTATCAAAGTAAATGCCAGGGTAATTTTCAGGTAATACACACCGTGAACAGAACTTGGGATTTTCTCCCAAATAAGTTTTGAACCTATTGTTCATTTGAGTAGCTTTCATAATTCCTCCTATGCTTTTCACGGATGCGTCCGATGCCTGCATAAACCGGAACAAGCCGCACAGTAAAACCGGAATAAGCCGCACACCAAAACCGGAGCATGCCGCACACTGAAACCGGAGCATGCCGCACATTTTAGCGGGGGAGAAAAAGCGCTGGAAAATCCAACTCATCGGGTATTCTGTCTGCTCATCAACAATGAGGAGGCAGGAAGATGACCCAGGAGCGATTATCCGTGCGCAAAATACGAGAAATTTTGAGATTGAAATATGAAATCGGTTTATCCAACCGGGCGATCGCCCGGGCCTGTCAGGTTTCCAACAGCACAGTCGGGGAATATATTGCGCGAGCTGAACAGGCGGGATGGGCATGGCCGTTGCCGGAAAATTGCAGTGAAGAAGAACTGTATCAGAAGTTATTTCCGGAAGGTGAAAAACCGATCGGTCCAAGCGCCCGATTCCGAATTGGGAGGAGATTCATCGAGAGCTTTCGCGGCAAGGGGTTACCTTGAAACTGCTCTGGCAGGAATATCGCGAGAAACATCCAGACGGTTATGGACGGAGCCAGTTTCAGGAACTTTATCAACGTTGGAACCGAGCTCATGCCACCAGCATGCGTCTCCCGCATAAAGGCGGCGAAGTCCTGGAAGTGGACTATGCCGGGATGACTGTGCCGATCACCAACCCGGAAACCGGTGAGATCACGCAAGCCCAGGTTTTTGTCGCGGTGCTGCCAGCGAGCAGTTACACCTATGCCGAGATTCAGCCATCGCAGGAACTCCAGCATTGGCTGAGCGGGCATGTGCGCGCCTTTGCTTTCTTCGGAGGCGCTCCCAAGATCCTCCGTCCAGATAACCTCAAATCCGGCGTAAAGAAACCCAACTATTATGAGCCCGATCTCAATCCAAGCTACCAGGAACTGGCAGAGCATTATCATGTGGCGGTTCTGCCTGCCCGAGTGAAGAAACCTAAAGATAAAGCCCATGTGGAGAACGGGGTACAAAACGTGGAACGCTGGGTGCTGGCGCCTCTGCGTGATCGCACCTTCTTCAGCCTGGCAGAAGCCCAGCGTGCGATGGCGCCCCTGCTGGAAGCTCTCAACCAAAAGGAAATGCAGCACCTGGGAAAATCCCGCTGCCAACTTTTCGAAGAGCTGGATCAGCCTGCTTTGCTGCCACTCCCTGAACATCCCTATGTATTTGCCCGTTGGAAAAATGCACGCGTGAACATTGATTATCACGTGGCCTTTGAAGGCCACTACTATAGCGTCCCGCATACCCTGGTGGGCCAGGAAGTTCGCATGCGTGCCACCGAACGGATCCTGGAGGTCTTTCATCACAATCAACAAGTTGCCATCCATCCTCTCAGCACACGTTCCAGGCCGTTTTTCCACCTGCGCAGACCACATGCCTGCCCATCACCGCTTTGTATTGAATACCGATTCAGATTGGTTATTGCGTGAAGCCGCCAAGATCGGTCCGCAGACCGCGGCCTACATGACGGCCGTGCTGCGCTCCCGTCCTTATCCGCAACAGGCCTTTCGTACCTGTCTGGGCGTTCTGGATCTGGCGCGCAAACATCCTCAGGCGCAGGTTGAGTTGGCTTGCCAGCATCTTTTACCTGCCAACTTATTGACCTACCAGGATTTGAAATCCGAATTGGAACATCTTGCCCGGGACGTATCCGCCGATCCTCTGCCCACCCATGAAAATGTGCGCGGCGATGGCTATTATCACTAAGGAGAAACCATGACCCTACAAACGCTCAATGAACAACTGCTCGAGCTGCGCCTGCCTGCTTTTCGCCAGGCTCTGCAGGAGCAGCAATCCAATTCCAAGTATGCGGACCTGGCCTTCGAAGAGCGCCTCGCTCTGCTGGTGGAGCATGAATGCACGCAACGCCGCGAGAACCGCATTCGACGTAACCTCCAGCTTGCGGCCTTTTCGATGTCGGCCAGCCTGGAAGATCTGGACCTCTCGCCTGCCCGCGGCTTGGAGCGCCGCTCCATTCTTGAGCTGGGACAATGCAACTGGATCCCCTCCCGCCAGAATATGATAGTGCTCGGCCCAACCGGTTCAGGAAAATCTTTTTTGGCTTGTGCCTTTGGAACGGCCGCGGCCCGCAATGGGTTCACGGTGCGTTATCACCGCACTTCCCGTTTACTCCACACTCTCACTCAGGTTCGCACCGATGGTTCTTTGACCCATGTGTTGCGCATCTCTGGCCAAGATCAGTCTGCTGGTGCTCGATGATTGGATGAGAGATGCGATTACCCTTCAGAACGCTCAAGATATTCTTGAAGTTCTGGATGACCGCTTCGGGCACACGGCCACCCTGATCGCCAGCCAGGTCCCCATTGCCGATTGGCATCGCCGTATCCCTGATCCTACTTTGGCGGATGCCATTTTAGATCGTCTCGTTCATAATGCTCATCGCATTGAACTGAAAGGAGAATCACAAAGAAAACTGAGAGCAAAACGGAACATGCCGAACACTTAAAGTACAATCCCAACCACAGCGCTTTTCCTCCCTCTCGCTGTGCGGCATGCCCCGGATTCACTGTGCGATTTCACCGGCTTATGCAATGCCAACTCGGTATGCCCCCTACCGTTCATATGGCGAAAAGAAAACGCCTAACGGCTTGCCTTAGCTGCAAGTGGGCGGGATGAGATAATGCCGCTTTGACGAAATCAACTTCAAGCCATGCGAAGCCCTCTCGGCGCTCCGCTCGGCGATCGCGAAGCACATCGTCCCCGTTCTTGGTTTTAGGGGATCCCCGAAGCGCAGCACAGGGGATTGACCCCGCCGAGACATGACCGCAAGGTCTCCTTGTCCGCCATATCTTAATCGTGTCCCCATCCTCAACCTAAAAATGGAAATCTGAGATCGAATATCTTCTAAAACCCCGCCGAATCACCGCCCAAAGCTATACCTATTATACCTATTATATCCATCGCTGCGCGTCCAAATCAAACTCTTCATTCGATCACAAACATCATGCTTCGGATATCCCTTCCCAATTGTCTCATCACCCGATCCCTCTTTCCCCGCTCGGCGATCGCGAAGCATACATCCCCGTCCTTGCTCTTTGGGGACTTCGACCCCGCCGAGACACAACCGCCAGCTCTCCTTGCCCACCGTGTATTAATCATCTGCCTAGCCCATCCTCAATCTAAAATCATAAATCTGAAATCGAAAATCGGTTTTGACCCCGCCGAGACTCGACCGCAAGGTCTCCTCCCTTGCGCTTTAGCTGGTTTGATTTGCGTCTATTCAGTTACCAATCACCTGCATATTCGAGATTGTAAGGCTTTGTGATATTTTCCAGCCTCATGCGCCTGAGTTCCACCAATTGGCGGATGTGGAGATTGTCATGCGCGACCCAACAGGCGAACATCTCTCCCGCGCTGATTGTGCGGTACTCAGTTGTATAGGTTTTCTCCCAATCTGGATTCAGTAATCCATTGAGCCATGCAAATGATTTTTCACGTTCGACAAAGAATTTTTCCTGCATCTCAGCGAAGTTCTGCTCGTTATATTTTCGTTTTGTTACCCAACCTTCGGTGTCAATCGCATGCCATTCTTCATTTTGGCGGTGAAGAATGAAATCGAGATGTTCTCGAAAATCTTCGCGCTCTTCATCGTATAAGTGACACACCACTTCGAGAATCGACCACGACTCCGCACTCGGTTTGAGGCGCGCTGCCTCTGGTGCGACTCCTGACAATAAAGCACGGATCATCTCTGTGCTATTTTGAAGTTCCTGATAAAGAGTGCTAAATTCCATGTTACCTCTTTCTTTATTTGCATATATGCCACGGGGTTTGCGGGGATGCAAGAGGAGTCTCCTGCTCCTTGGGCGTTTCGCGGAAGCGCCCCCGAAGCACAGACCGCAACGTCTCCCGATTGCCATTGTATCGCCACGCCCAACCCTCATCATAGTCCTCATTCAATCACAGAAATCATGGTTCCGACCGCCCCTTCCCAATTGCCTGAATAGCCATTCCCCTTGCTTTTCTCGAACTCTGTGATCCCCGCTTCAGCCTAATACGCTAAGAGCTCTCTTATTGCTTGACTCAAGAACATTTGTTCTATATAATGAGTGTGCGTTGAAAGGCCTCTGCACATGTCCTCCGTCTTCATTGTCGCCTGTCACCCCGCACCACTGGGTCATACCTATCAATTCATTCCCCTTGCCTAAAAAACTATTCGTTCCTCTGCGTTCCCCTGCGCTCGGCGTTCTTCCGGGTGGCAATTTTTTTTTTTTTTTTTTTTTTTTTTTTTTTTTTTTTTTTTTTTTTTTTTTTTTTTTTTTTTTTTTTTTTTTTTTGGAACGAACAAAGCGAAACCGGCACAACTCCCCTTCCCTAGGTGGTCGGTGCTCGCCCGACCATTAGGGATCGCGCAGCAGCCGGGGGTTAGGTCTGCCCGGCCTCCGGGAGGATTTTGAATCGGAATTGAACCGGATACCTTGTTTCGTCAACCATTTCTGCATCCAACTGGCACCTGCCGAAACAGGGAGTATGAAATTGTATTCGACCCTCGAAAAAAACGAGGATTTTCTACTCAATATTAATTGGGAAAAATATGGCTCTCACTGACTGCCAACGGCAGCCGGGAGTATTCAGACCTGATTCAAAACCCGCCGGGAGCTCCCTTCGATCTGCCTTTTTATTCCTCCCCTCACGGGTCTTCGTCTCCCAAATCTTCAATCAGGGATCCATCGTTCTCCACTCTTCAAATCATGCTACCACCGTCACCGAAGCCAACCTGGGACCTGCAACTTCAAACTGGAACTTTCCCCGGCCTGGGAACCATTCGACCTTGATTCCAACCCGGCGCGCGGTGCCGTAAATCAGGTATTTTTCGCGTACTCTTTGCTCTCAGAGGCGCTTCACACGCCAGGCAGCAGCAGCCCCGGGAGGGGTCGAATTCAGAGTCGATTGCTCGCGCCCTGCCGTAACTCTGCACTTTACAGACCTATCTCTCCCATGGGCCAAATTGTCAATTTGCCCCATGCAACTACTGACCAGCACCCCTGTAGCCGGAACCCCCAAAATGAAACCTGGAACCTGGAACCTGAAACTCTTGCCCCGGGAGGGGTCGAATTAGAGTCGAATTCGGCGCGCACTCCCGTAAATCTGCGCTTTCTTAAGATTAATCCCTCCGTTCCCAACCCCTCAATCCCTATTCCTCTGATCCCTGATCACCTTCGGGCGAGTGAGCCTCAAGCGAACGTCGCCCACTTCGGCGACACGGGTCGCCGAAGCATCCCCAATCACCTGATCCCTAATCACCTGATCCCCCCAACTTACCTTATTTGCAAACGGATAACCTTTGTCGTAAAATCACTCCATCAACTCGGAGAAATTTACTGGTACCTGCCTGTAATACTGGTATTCAGGCGGGCAATCCAAAGGAGAGAGCTATGACTAAGATTGCGGCTAAATCCGCACCGGCAACCGATTCTCGCCCCATAACCGAAGAAGCCGACTTCCTCCAGATCAAGGCCATTGACCACGTCCACTTCTATGTGGGCAATGCCAAACATGCCATGTTCTACTGGTGGAAGGCCTATGGCTTTAAGCCCGTGGCCTACTCCGGCCTGGAAACCGGCAACCGCGAATTCGCCTCCTATGTGCTGGAGTCAGGGCAGGCGCGTTTTGTCGTGTCTGCACCGTACACACCGACCAATGAGTTGGCTGCGCACCACATGGTTCACGGCGACGGCGTCAAAGCCATTGCCCTGGAAGTGGACGATGTGGAAAAGGCCTGGAAGGAAACCACCTCGCGCGGTGGAAAATCCGCCTGGACTCCCCGCGAGCAGAAAGGATGATTTCGGCCACTACCGCACCTCGGCCATTTACACCTACGGCGAAACGCTGCACGTATTTGTGGATCGGGCCGACTACAAAGGCGTCTTTGCGCCGACCTATCGGCCGATCAAGGACAAAGAAGCGCAGTCCACTGGCCTGGCTGCCATAGACCATATTGTCGGCAATGTGCAGCTCGGTAAGATGAATGAGTGGGTCAAGTTCTATCATCAGGTCATGGGTTTCCGCCAGCTTATGCACTTCGACGACAAGGATATTTCCACCGAATACTCAGCCCTGATGTCCAAGGTGATGCAGAATGGCAACGGCCGTGTCAAGTTCCCCATCAACGAACCCGCCGAGGGCAAGAAGAAGAGCCAGATCGAAGAGTATCTCGATTACTATCTCACCCCCGGCGCGCAGCATATCGCCATGATCACCGGTGATATCGTCAAGACGGTCACCCAATTGAAGGACAACGGCGTGGAGTTCCTGCGCGTGCCTGAAACCTATTACGAGATCTTGCCCGAGCGCGTCGGGAAGATCAACGAGGATATGCAGGCTGTCCACGATCTGGGCATCCTGGTGGACCGTGACGACGAGGGCTATCTGCTTCAGATCTTCACCAAGCCCATCCAGGATCGCCCCACCATGTTCATCGAAGTGATCCAGCGGCACGGTTCGCAGAGCTTCGGCAAGGGCAATTTCAAGGCGCTCTTTGAAGCCCTCGAACTGGAGCAGGAACAGCGGGGCAACCTCTAATGAAGTTCGTAACCTTTTCCACGTCAACCACCTCCACCCGCACCGGTTTGCTTTTGGAGGACGGCATTCAGTCCGCTGCCTTTCGCCTCGTTGATGGACTTGATCGAAGCGGGCGACGCAGGGCTTACCCGTATACGCAGCCTTCAGGATACAAGCCGGGTCCCGCTCGATGGGGCCCGGCTTCATGCTCCGCTCTCGCGCCCCACCACCCTGCGCGATGCCTATGCCTTTGAGACGCATGTCAAAACTGCCAATGCAAATCGCGGTCGCGAGGTGCCGGAAGAATGGTACAAGTTTCCCATTTTCTATTTCACCAATCCCAATAACATCTACGGACCTGATGACGAGATCCCTTATCCGCCCTTATACTTCAGGAATTGGACTATGAGCTTGAGATTGCCGCGGTCATCGGCAAACCGGGTCGGGTCCGCAAGCCTGAGGAAGCGCCGGGTCATATCTTTGGCTATACGGTCTTTAATGATTGGTCGGCGCGCGATATACAGCGCCAGAAATGAAGGTGGATCTTGGGTCCGCCAAAGTGAAAGACTTTGCCTCGACGTTGGGTCCTGCATCGTCACGGCCGACGAGCTGCGGATAGATCCGTTGGCCGGCCCGGGGTTTATGATTTGGAGATGTGTGCCCGTGTGAACGGCGTGGAAAGATCCGCGGCAATTTCAAGGATATCTATTGGTCCTTTGGCGACATTCTGGCACACGCTTCGGAGTTGGTTACTCTCCTGCCGGGCGATGTGATTGGTTCGGGTACGGTCGGCACCGGCTGTCTGTTGGAGATTACCAAAGCCCAAGGTCCGTGGCTTCAGAAGGGCGACCTGGTTGAATTGGAGATCCATCGCATTGGCATTTTAAGAAACAAGGTAGGGAACTAATCATGGTCGAAGACCGTCCTGTATCACGATTCACCCCAAGGGCACTCATCTCACCAAACAGCAATTGCCCAATTTTGAGGGAATTTGGCGATTACTGCCGGCTCGACGAAATTATGCATGCATCTTGTAGTTATCCCGCCGGGCGGGAAGGCCACGCCTCATTACCATAATGGATATGAGACTGCGCTCTATATAATTCAGGGCCGTGCCGAAACTCGCTATGGGCAAACCTGGAACATTCGAGTATCAATGTGGCCGGTGATTTTTTATTTATCCCGCGAACGTCCCGCATCAGCCCGTAAATCTAAGCGATACGGAAGAGGTAATAGCGGTTGTTGCCCGCAATGATCCGAACGAGCAGGAGAGCGTGGTGGTGATCGAAATACCAGCGACTGGGCCAGGATTAACCGGATGAAATCAAGGAATTTATTGCGACCGATCGGGATCATTGCATCCCTGATTGTCATCGCGGGTTGTAGTTTGACCCCTCCGACTGGTTCAGGATCCTCCTCAACTTCTCCGACCGCTGCCCCAGCCGCGAAAAATGGGATTCCCATTCTGGCCTCACCGATCAGATTTGTCCTCCCTGCGGGGTTGGGTAGGGGCGTGATCGCTGAGAATGTCGATGTGGTGACCGATCAATCCGGTGCGCCCTGGGACATCGCTCCCGCTCACCTGCAGCTTGCCATTCAGGGCTATCGCTTTGTGGATACCTACCTGGTCCCACAGTTATTTATCTATCCGGCGCAAGAGTACGCTTCCGCTAATCCAACGGCAGCCGAGAGCATTAAGCGGTTGCAGGCTGTATTGGCAAAACCGAATGTGCAATACACTAATGATGTCCTGCCCTATGTCCCTTTTTATAACGCCGGTCAGGTTTTTGCAGCGCAGGAAAAAGTGGTTCAATTCAAGGGCGGTTCCGGCCTGCGGGTGATTACACAATATGCGCAGGATGTTTCGCCCATTAACAACAGCGGTTTGTTCTATCACTTCGAAGGTCTCACGGCTGATGGCAAATATTACGTTATAGTTATTTTGCCCACGAACCTGCCATCGTTGCCCGGCGACAATAATCCTGCTTCCGTCGTACCCACCGGCGGCATCCCGTTTCCTTCGAATAACGCTCCGGGCTCGAGCTTCGAAGATTATTTCAAGCAGGTCACCGAATTGATCGACAATTCCGCGGCAGATCGGTTCACTCCTGCGTTAAGCACATTAGACGCTCTTATCCAATCCATTTCATTTCAATAGGGAAAACATGCACAGATATCTAAAGATCGTTTTTGCATTTTGCACAACTGCACTGGTCCTGGCTTGCAGCCTGTCAGGTACGCCCGCCGTACCGACCGAAAACGTCTCCACCATCGTGGCAGCTACGCTCCAAAGTATGGCCTCCGCGACGCCCGCGGTTGTACCGGCCACCCCTGCTCCCGAACTGCAGGGTGTGCAGGTTTCATACTATAACGTCAGCTTTGTCGTTCCAAAGGACCTGGCAAGCGGCGCCTCTTCACAGACTATTCCCGCTACCGACGAGCAGAACGGCGGACCTTGGGCGGTTGCCCCCAAGCACTTGGAATTTAAACTAAACGACTATAACCTTCCAGCTGGTTACTTTTCCGAAATCCTGCTGGATGTCTATCCGGCGCAGGATTATGCCAACGCCTATGCAGGTGCGAACATCAGCCTGCAGCGCTTGCAGGCTTTGCTTTCCAGTCCTACCACTCCGCTCACAAATGACAAGCTGCCTCAAGTTCCTTATTTCAATGCCGCCTCCATGTTTGCGGCGCAGGCCAAGTTCATACAGTTTCAAAATGGCTCCGGCGTGAGGATGATCACCCAATATGGGCAGGCAGTCGGGCCGGTTTCAAACAACGGTACCTTTTATCACTTTGAAGGCCTGACGAGCGACGGAAAGTACTATATCGTTGCCGTCCTCCCCATCCAAGCAGCTTTCCTGGTGAACGGGAATGACCCTTCGGCCCAGCTTCCCGCCGATGGAATACCGTTCCCCGGCTACAACAATCCGGACCCCAGCTATTATGACAATTACTTCAAGGCTGTGAGCGACAAATTGAACGCCACATCCGATGATTCATTTGCTCCGTCTCTGGCTGTCCTGGATTCGCTGATCAAATCTTTAAAAGTTTCCCCATAGGTGGTAAGCGCTTTCCCTACTAAGCTTATAGGTGTTTGACTTACCAAAGGAGGTCCCATGCCTTTCTATCACACACTTGGACAAATTCCGCACAAGCGGCACACCCAGTTCAAAAAGCCGGATGGCAAACTCTATCGCGAAGAATTGATGGGACTGGAGGGCTTTTCCTCCATCCAGTCAATTCTCTACCATCATTTCCTTCCGCCCCGCGTGACGAAGATCGAAGACATGGGTTCGATCAAGCCCGATTTCGTGGATTTCGGTCCGATCCGGCACCGTGCTTTCAAGACGCATCAGGCTCCCCTCGGCGCGGATCCCGTTTCGGCTCGTATTCCTCTGCTTGGCAACAATGACGTCATCCTTGGTGTGGCGCGCGCCACCAGGAGCATGGATTTTTTCTACCGCAACGCACAAGCTTATGAGACCTGGTGGGTGCACGAAGGCAACGGCACGCTCAAAACGCAGTTTGGGAATCTGCCGTTTCATTCAGGCGACTATATCGTTATTCCCTTCGGGACGACCTGGCAGATGCAGCTCGACTTACCGGAGGCCCGTTTCTTCACGATCGAAAATCCCTCGCAAATCGAACCCCCCAGGCGTTATCGGAATGACTATGGTCAGATGCTCGAGCACGCGCCTTACTCTGAGCGTGACTTGCGTGTCCCTGCCGAGTTGGAAACGCATACGGAGCGCGGCCAATTCGATGTCCGCATAAAGGTGCGGGACCGGTTAACCTGCCACGAGCTCGATCACCATCCCTTCGATGTCGTCGGCTGGGATGGCTATCTATATCCATGGATCTTCAACATCGGCGACTTCGAACCGATAACGGGTCGAGTCCACCAGCCTCCGCCTGCCCACCAAACCTTCCAGGGACACAACTTTGTGGTCTGCTCTTTCGTCCCGCGGCTCTTTGACTATCACCCTGAATCCATCCCGGCCCCCTATAATCACTCGAATATCAACTCGGACGAAGTCATATACTATGCCGAAGGCAACTTCATGTCGCGCAAGGGGATCGACCAGTATGATATCAGCCTGCATCCCTATGGCCTCCCACACGGCCCACAGCCGGGTATGACCGAGGCCTCCATCGGTAAAAAGGAAACCAACGAGCTGGCAGTGATGGTGGATACATTCTTTCCCCTGCAGCTTACTCGTCAAGCCGTTGAGCTGGAAAAGCAGGATTATATGGCAAGCTGGATGGAAGGAGATGGTGAGTAGGGTAGAATAAAATTACAGTGTCCGGAGCATCCTATACGGCACACTAACAATCTGGCGCTCAAGGCAACAATAATTTGCTAGAGCGGTCATAATAGCATATCAGGATAACCGGATGATCTTACGAAAAACGATTTTGATTTTTTCAGCCTCATTGTTTCTGGGCCTGCAAGCTTGCAATGGAAACGTCGCCTCACCGGTGCCATCTCCGGAAGTCGGCAGTCTGGCATCCACTATCGTGGCTATGACCTTCCAGGCTGCCACTCAGTCGGCCTCTCAGAGTTCTGCTGTCAAGGCATCGGTCGCGGCCGCGACGCCCACCGCCAAGCCAGTCTTGTATATCAATAATAACGTTCAGTGCCGGACGGGTACGAAATCAAATTTCAGGGTAGTAACTACCTTCATGCCCGGCACGGTTGTGGATATTATCGGAAAACACACGGTGGACAGCGCCTGGCTTGTGACCGTTCCTAACAGTCCGGAAACCTGTTGGGTGTTGGCCCAGGATGCATCACCCAGCGGCAGCTACGAGAACCTTCCGGAGGTTACACCTCAGCCGAGCACTCAAAAAGTACCGACCATCCCTGGAAACATTAGCTGGCCCTTCATTTGTGCCTATGTTCAGGGCAATGTCTATGAAGTCAAAATCAACCTTTTCTGGATCAACACTGCCAATGATGCAAACGGCTATCGCGTCTACAGGGCTAATACCCAGATTGCCGATCTGCCCGCCACTACCACTAAGTTTTCAGATACTACGCAAGTCAACCTTGGATCCCAGCTGATTTATAGCATCGAAGCTTATAACGACGTCGGTGTTTCTCCACGTAAATCAATTACCATCAACTCGATTTGTAAAAAATGAGTCAAACCTGAGGTTAAACAATGAAACCGACCGGAATATTTTTGCTGGCTATCAGCGTTTTGGTGTTTGTTACGTCCGCCTGCAATCTTGGAGTTCAGGCCCCACCCTCACCGTCTGATCCGCTGAGCGCGGCTTCCACCATTGTGGCAATGACTTTGCAGGCACATGGCGGGCCCACCGCGCAAGGGCTGCTGCCCTCCACGCCTTTTGCCTCTCCCGCGGTAGCGACCCCAACCGTCAAACCCACTTTGCATATAAATACGGATAACTCTAAATGTAGGAGCGGCCCTGGCCCGGACTTCAAGGTGACAGCCTCGTTCAATGCCGGTATTACTGTGGATCTGGTGGGCAAGGACTCGGCCGACAGCTATTGGCTCGTCAAAGATCCAACCAGCGGTGATATTTGCTTTATCCAGGCTCAGGATGCGACACCGTCCGGTAGTTTTGATAATCTGCCTGAAGTAACGCCGCAGGCCAGCACCAATAATGTACCTGCCCGACCTGGAAGCATTGTCTACAGTTTTTCTTGTGACAATACCTCAGTCACAACGAAACTCTCATGGACTGATAATGCCAACAATGAGAACGGCTACCATGTGTATCGTCTCGGCACCCAGATTGCCGATTTGCCGCCTAACTCGAATGCATATACGGACACTGTGAATTATGCGCTTGGCGCACAGATGAGCTATTCTATCGAAGCTTACAACGATGCGGGTGTATCTCAACAACGCACGGTTACTTTTACCTGCGGCCAATAATCTAAGGGTCGGGGCCGGAAGGTTTTCTAAAGCCCATTTTGTTATAACTGCTTACCGTCCTGTTATTGTTTTCCCGAAAAATGAATATGGGCGGGTGTTCTCCCCCGCCCATATTCATTTTTCGGGATCTCTTTTCCCCTTCCGTGATCACGGAAGGGGAAAAGCTAAAGGTGCGTGAGTAGATACACTTTGCTGAATAAAACCACAGGTCTTGCAGATTTTTTTCTGCAAGACCTGTAATGTCTATTAAGCAAGCATCACACATTACTGGCTATTACTCTTCCAACTGCTCTTTAGCCTTTTTGGTTTGCTTGCCGCGTTCGTCAGTTTTGAGGATACGTTTGCGGATGCGATATGACAGGGGAGTGACTTCCAGCAGCTCGTCGTCAGCCAGATATTCAACGGCTTCATCGAGGCTCATCTGGCGCGGCGGCGTCAGACGGATTTCCATATCGCCGTGAGAGGAACGCACGTTGGTCAAATGTTTCTTGCGGCAGACGTTGATCGGGATATCGCCAGGTCGGGAGTTTTCGCCAACGACCATCCCTTCGTAAACGGACACGCCGGGACCATAAAACAAGGTGCCTCGGTCCTCTGCGGACTTTAGCGCGTAGGCTGTTGTATCGCCCGCTTCCATCGCGACGATAGAACCGCTTGACCGAGTGGTTATCGGGCCGGCCATTTCATCGTAACTGTGAAAGACCGTGTGCATAACGCCCGCACCGCGCGTAGAGGTCAGGAACTGGTAGCGGAAACCGAGCAAGCCGCGGGTGGGGGCAATGTAAGTCAAACGTGTAGTTGCCTGGCCGGTATCCTGCATGTCGAGCATCTTGCCTCGCCGTGCTCCCAGCATTTCAACCACTGCGCCCACGGTCTCGCTGCTGGTTTCAATATGGACTTCTTCATAAGGCTCGAGCAAAGATCCGTCTTCTGCCTTGTGGAAGATGACCTCCGGCCGGGACACCTGAAATTCATAGCCTTCGCGCCGCATCGTCTCGATCAATATACCCAGATGCAACTCGCCGCGCCCGGAAACGAGGAAGGTTTCGGCAGATTCGGTTTCTTCCACGCGCAGCGCTACATTGGTACGCAGTTCGTCGAAGAGACGCTCACGGAGCCGGCGAGACGTGCCCCATTTCCCTTCTTTGCCCGAGAAAATGGACGTATTTACACCGAAGGTCATGCGGACGGTCGGCTCTTCCACCTTGATAGTGGGCAAGGCAACCGGGTTCGCGGGGTCGGCCAGGGTTTCGCCGATGGCAATGCCTTCGAGGCCGGCCAGGGAAATAATGTCTCCGGCGCTGGCTTCTTCGACTTCAACCTTGTTCAAACCCTGGAAAGTGTAAAGATAGCGCGCCCACTCCGGCAGTATTTTTCCCTCTACCGTAATACGCGCCACTTTCTGCCCGGCTTGGATCTTGCCGGCAAATACCCGGCCTACTGCCGTTACGCCGCGATAATCGTCATAACCCAGTGTAGTAACCAGCACCTGCAAGGGTGCATCGGGATCGACGTGCGGAGCAGGGATGTGCCGGAGAATGACATCGAATAGCGGTTCAAGGTCCGGCCCTAGTTCCGGAGAAAGGCCGGCGCGGCCCGCAGTTGCCTGCGCATAGATAATCGGAAAATCGGCCTGCTCCTCGGTTGCCCCGAGTTCGATGAAGAGGTCAAAAGTCTCATTGAGTACGCGAGCAGGCTCGGCATCTTTGCGGTCCACCTTGTTGATTACCACCACGGCTTTATGCCCCATTTCGAGTGCCTTCTTCAGCACGAACCGGGTTTGAGGCATGGGCCCTTCAGCCGCGTCCACAAGCAGCAGAACGCCGTCTACCATATTCATGACACGCTCCACCTCGCCGCCAAAATCGGAGTGACCAGGTGTATCCACAATATTGATCTTGACCGGTTGTCTTAGTCACCGGATCGATAATGATAATGGCGGTGTTCTTGGCAAGGATGGTGATGCCGCGCTCACGTTCCAGGTCGTTCGAGTCCATAACACGCTCTGCCACCAGCTGGTTTTCGCGAAAGGTGTGGGCCTGGCGCAGGAGGAAATCAACGAGCGTGGTTTTGCCGTGGTCAACGTGGGCGATGATGGCGATATTTCGGAGATCAGTTCGTTCGATAAGCATTTAATTCCTTTGGTATGGGATCGAGCAAGATCCCTGTCTAGGGGAGAAATTATAAAGGTCTTGACGGCAAATTTACAAACAAAAACCCCGACCAGGGGGCCGAGGCTTTCTGATGATATCGAAGGGTTCGGCGTACAAAAGTAATTGTATCAGACTTTCAATGACTTCGGAAGATGGGCATTCAAATAAGGCTCTTCCCCCTGTTTTATAAGGGATAACGACCCCTGCGCTCATTCGTTAAACAAAAAGCAGACCGACTTTGCATGATGGGAGGCTGAACTATGAAGTACCGGGCTCTTTGCTTGGGCATTTGTTTACTCGTTGGATTGATTTTGTCCGGTTGTGTGCCATCCTCAATTACCCTGCCCACTATCGAGGCGCCCATACCGACAATCAATATATCTATCCCGACTCTCAACCCGCCTTCGATTGGGATCACATTAGTTCCAGGCGCGGAAACCCCCGCAAGTTCAGGTAGTACCTCTGTACCGGGCAACGCGACTCCTGTGCCCGCGATCCCAACTGGAACCACCCTTGGCAGCGCCGCACAGCTCATATTTTTCGTCGTGCTGGCCTTGCTTGGAGTGATCGCAGTCATCGTCATGTTCGTCTGGTTCCTGCGGCGCAAGCCCGATGAATAAGCCTGTCTATGGCTTGCCAGCTAAATATGCAAGAGCAAGAGCGGTTCTTGGTGTGAGATGCGACTGCACCGCGCAGACTCAAAGCATCGGCACCTTCCGGGTTATTCTGTGATTCATTGAATAACACAAATACACGTTCTTATCGTAGAGGTGCATCATGAGAAGGAAACTATATCCGATCCTGGCATCCTGCATGTTGATCCTGGCCATCCTATCCTGCAATTTACCCTCTGCTCAGGGTCCGAGTCCGACTGACTTGGCGGGGACCATCACGGCACAAGCGTCGACTCTTGAGGTCCCCAGCGTTATACCTACACCCACGAGTACGCCTACCATTACTCCCACGGTTACTCCGTCTGTGCCGACGGTAGTGGTGAGTACGGCTACCAATTGTCGCTCCGGCCCCGGTACAGATTATGATCTGGTCAGTACACTAGGCCCAGGCCAGAGTGCGCAAGTTGTCGGCAAGTATTCGATCACGAACTATTGGATCATCGACAACCCCACGGGTGGAACCTGTTGGCTGTGGGGACAATATGCCACCGTTAGTGGAAATATCGGCGGGCTCCCCGAATTGGTCCCGCCTCCGAGTCCAACCCCAGCACTCCCGGCTGCCCCCGTGAATCTTAATGTTGACTTCACCTGTACCCTGGTAAGTACGCCGATCTTTGAAAACAAAGTCCACGTAGACTTGAGTTGGACCGACGTGGCTACCAATGAAGACGGCTACAGGGTCTATCGGGACGGCACACAATTGGCCACACTGGCCGCCAACGCAACCAGTTTCTCAGACGACACCACGATGGCTGGATTAGTAATAACCGGCAGCACGCCTCCGACCATTACCTATGCCATTGAAGCATTTAACGCCGCGGGAAATTCCCAGCAGATTGAGAAGTCGGTAAGCTGCTTCAAATAGCCTCGCGCTGAATACGCCCGCGAAACCTAATCTAAAACCAAAGAGCAACTGCAATGTCCCCACCGTGCGTAAGCTGTGCGATGGCCGGTAGCAAGCCGCGGTTTTTTTTGAAGGCCCCATACCCGGCTTGGGGGATACCGCGAAAGCGTGTTTGACATGGGAAATATGGTTCACTTGATATTCGATTTCCTTTATGCCATAATATCCTCATAATTACCGGAACTTCAAGTCTTTACCTTAGAGGTGAATTATGAGGAATAAGCCTTATCCAATCTTCGCGGGCGGCCTGTTGATCCTTGCCATATTGGCATGCAACTTCGGCGCCCCCGCGCCGACATCCACACCCGATGCTCAGGGGACAAACATTCTGACCTTGGCTGCTCAGACTCTACAGGCCCAAACCCCTACGGCCGAACAAGGGATCAGCGTCGAGGCGGCGCTTACGCTTGCAGTAGAAACCCTGCAGGCCCAGGCAACCCCCACGAATACGACTGCTCCTTCGGACCCACCTACGAGCAAACCTAAAAAAACCAAGACTCCCAAGCCCACCAACACGCCGGCTTCTCCGGCGACGGTTGCGACTACGTCAGGCACACTGCACCTTCATTTCCCACTCGGGCAGATCACCTTTGTCGCCCCATTCAGGTTGTGCCCGTTAACCCGAAATTGGACTATACCAGCAAGCGCAAATTATGGAGAGGCCAATCTTAGCGCGGGATTTTCACCTGATCCATACTCGGTAGGCATGACCACCGGGGGTAATGTTGATGTTTCCTACCTGGGCGGCAGCTTGCTCCGGGTTTGCCACTACCCATCCCGACCTGCGCATTAATTTTGGGGGAGGAGGCAGCAGTTTGCTGCGCATATATTTTGTCGGCTCCAATGGCGACCCCGCCATGGTAGTTGATGATCCATATGGCAATTTTTATTGTGTTGACGATTCGTTTGGCACCGTTAACCCGACGATTGATTTCAACAACCCGGCGGGAGGCAGCTATGATGTATGGATCGCCAGCTATGCGGCAAATACAACCATCTCAGGGACTCTATATATTACGGAGAACATGCGGCAATCATCCTTAATATGAAATCCTGCAGAGTTACAGGTTCCAGGATATCCAGGCTTGACGGCTGCCGCCTGGATTACCCATTAGATCAGCGAGCCTCGCAGATTTTTCCGCGAGGCTCGCTGATTATTTGTATCTGAAAATTGACCTGTGACTTACGTGCCTTCCTGCCACGAATTGAGATACTTCAATTGCGCATCGGTCAACGTATCGATCTTCACGCCCATGGCTTCCAGCTTAATGCGCGCGATCTCGGCGTCGATCTCGGCTGGGACAGAGTAGACTTTCGCTTCGAGCTTATCGGCATTCTTGACCATATACTCAGCCGCCAGCGCCTGGTTGGCAAAGGACATGTCCATCACCGAGGCCGGGTGGCCTTCTGCGGCGGCCAGGTTGATCAGCCGGCCTTCACCCAGTATATTGATCTTGCGACCGTCTTTCGTGGTGTACTGGTCCACGAATGGGCGGACAAGATTAGGCTTGCCTTTGCTCATCTTTTCCAGCGACGGGATATTGATCTCGACATTGAAATGACCTGAATTGGCAACGATGGCGCCATCTTTCATCACTTCGAAGTGGTTCTTGTCAATTACGTTGATATCGCCGGTCAGAGTGCAGAAGATATCGCCGATCCGGGCCGCATCTTCCATCGGCATCACTTCGAAGCCGTCCATGGTGGCTTCGAGCGCCTTAAGCGGATCGACCTCGGTGACGATCACGATCGAACCCATGCCGCGGGCACGCGAGGCCAGGCCGCGCCCACACCAGCCATAGCCGGCCACCACGAAGCGCTTGCCGGCCAGCAGGACATTGGTGGCCCGGATAATGCCATCCAGAGTGGATTGGCCCGTACCGTAGCGGTTATCGAAGAAATGCTTGGTCATGGCGTCATTGACTGCGATGACAGGGAACTTGAGCATATTATCGGCCGCCATCGCCCGCAAGCGGATAACGCCGGTAGTGGTCTCCTCAGTGCCGCCGATGATATCCTTCAAAAGTTCGCGACGGTCCTTATGGATGGTGGAGACCAGGTCGGCGCCGTCATCCATGGTCATATGCGGTTTATGGTCGAGGGCAGCGCCGATGTGTTTGTAATACGTCACGTTGTCCTCGCCTTTTATGGCAAAGGTCGGTATTTCATACATATTGACCAGGGCGGCGGCCACATCGTCCTGCGTGGACAATGGGTTGGAAGCCGTCAGCACCAGGTCGGCGCCGCCGTCATGCAGGGTACGGGCCAGGTTGGCCGTCTCGGTAGTGACGTGCAGGCAGGCCGAAAGGCGAATCCCCTTTAGGCGGCTTTTCTTTTGCGAAGCGTTCACGGATCTGGCGCAGCACGGGCATCTCCCGTTCCGCCCAGTCAATACGGCGGCGGCCGCCTTCTGCCTGTTCGATGTCTTTGATATCAAAATTATCGCTCATGTTTGCTCCTTCAGTTCTTGTGTTTTATTTTTCGTGGCTGCCAGTGGTGAACCTGATTTGCGTGGTACCTTTTCCGTTCCGCCGAAGGTGTTGGAAAAACACCTACACCTTCATTTTTTGGGTATTCTTCCAATAGAGTGTGAATAGATAACGGTTTTCGGAACTCGAGGCCGAATCTATCGACCCAGCAACGCGTCCATCCTGCCTTTATCATCGAAGTGCTTCCTAAATCTCTCCACAAATTCCTGCTTTGTGTAGGCATGACTCTGCGGGCCGCGGCATTCGAGGCAATAAACGGCGGCGAGTGAACCCACTTCGCCACACAGGGTCCAATCCCAGCCGCGGGAATAGCCGGTCAGAAAACCGCCGCGGAAGGCATCGCCAACGCCCGGTCGGGTCAACGATCTCGCGTTCCGGCACGGTGGGAATGAAATATTCTTCTCCGTCGGTATACAGATTTGCGCCGTCTTTCCCGCGCGTCACCACCAGCACTTTGACATGGTTGAGCATTTGCGCCAGATCCCAACCGGTTTTCTTGGAGATCAACCCGAATTCATAGTCATTGCAGAAGAGGAAGTAGGCGCCTTCCATATCGCGCGCCAACTCGGTCCCCTCGAGGCGCAGCACCTGTTGACTCGGGTCATATAGATATTTAATTCCAAGGTCGCGGCACTCCGATGGGAATTTCATCATCGCATCCGGGGCGCTGGGCGAGACAACCACCAGGTCGGGCTTTTGGGCTTGATCCTTTATGGATTGAGAGGCGGAGTAGCCCATAGCCCCGGGATAAAAAGAGGCAATTTGAGCGGAAGCCCGATCTGTGGTCGCAAAGAAAGAAGCGGTGAACTCTCCGGGGATGACTTTCATCAGACTGGTGTCCACGCCTTTCGACTCGAGCCAGGCGCGATAATCTGCAAAGTCATCGCCCACGGTTGCCATAATACGCGGCTTTTCGCCGAGCAAGGCCATGGTATAGGCGATATTGGGCGCGATGCCGCCGCGCTGCCTGTGACATGGAATCGACCAGAAAGGAAAGGCTGATGGAGGCGATGCGTTCGGGCAGGATCTGTTCCTTGAACAGGCCCGGGAAGGTCATTAGATAATCGTAAGCAACGGAGCCGGTTAGAAGAATATCCATATTCCCTTAATGCTTTGGGCGTTGGCTTCCGCGTGGGAGGCTTTGCCATGAGCTAGGTTGTATTTGCAGGAAAAGGCGCACTCTTGCGAGTGCGCCGAGGTCAGCGGGCAAAAGTTTATCATGCCGTAATGATATTGTCTAGAATCTTATGAGGACAGAATCTTCCAGCTACCAAGCGCTTCTAGATAACGATAAAAAATAGAACACGGGTTTAGCGGAGTCGAAGGATTAGCCCGGATTCGTTGAAAAAACTTCAAGTCGGGTTCATCCAGCTGATATGACAAGAGCGAAACAAGACATCACTAAACACCGGGCGGAGAGGGAAAGCTCAAAAAGCGCAGATTTACGGCACCGCGCGCCGGGTTTCTGGGCTAGGAGAAGTCTCTTATGTTAATCGCAGCATTATTTTCTACACATTCTGATCATGAATCGCCTGCTTGACACTCCCTTTTTTTGCCAGTATAAGAGATGTCATGAAACGCCTTTTACGCGTCCTTTTGGGGCTTGGCCTCGGCGCAATTCTTTTGAGCTGCAGCTTTCTTCCCCTCGGTTCCACTCAATCGCCGGCGGCAACGAATACTCCCGGACCCACACCGACTTTCACTCCCTCACCAGTTCCATCGCCGACTGCGACGCCGGTACCTATTGCCCGGGTGGGGAGCGGCGATCAGGCCCTGTTCGACGGCGACGTGGATACGGCCATGTCCGAATATCGGGCTGCTGTCGGAGATACGAATGATCCAAATATCAAAGCTGCAGCATTATGGGGATTGGCACGCGCCCAGTATGAAGACACCCGCTATGCTGATGCGATCGCGACCCTGAACCAGCTCAATACGGATTATCCGAGCTCCCCTTATTTGGCCGCTGCGAATTTTGTCGAAGGGCAGTGTTATTCCGCCATGCAGCGCCCCGCCGATGCAGCAGCGGCTTACCAAGCGTATCTCACTGCACGGCCGGGCGTGATCGATTCCTACGTCCAAGAGCTGCGGGGCGACGCGCTTTCTGCTGCGGCAAACTATCCCGATGCGCTGTCCGCTTACACGGCGGCGCAGGCCGCACCGCACCTGGATGATGCACAGGCGCTCCAGATCAAGATCGCGCAAACGGATGCAAAAATCGGCGATTACGCTTCGGCTCTCAGTTTGTACAACAACATCGCAACCAACACGACCAACGATTACATCAGGGCGCAGATGGATTACCAGGCTGGAGAAGCCTATTTGGTGCTCAATCAGAAGGACCAGGCCTATGGACGGTTCGAACATGCAGTAGAGAATTATCCCCTGTCCTACTATTCGTATCTTGGTCTTATCGAGCTGGTCAATGCCAATGTCAAAGTCAGCGATCTCGACCGCGGGCTGACGGATTACTTTGCCGGCCAGTATGCCGTGGCTGTGACTTCATTGGACCGTTATATTTCTGCCAACCCGGCCAACGATGGGACGGCTCACTACTATCGGGCATACGCCCTGGAAAAACTGCAGAAGTACCAGGAAGCAGTGGATGAATTTACCTATTTCATACAACACTATTCATCCAACCCAAAATGGGCCGATGCCTGGGACGAAAAATCCACCATACAATGGGCGGACCTCAATTTGTATCCCGATGCCGCACAAACCCTGCTCGATTACGTGAAAGCGGCTCCGTCCTCGAGCGGCGCCCCGGATGCATCTGATGACCGCGGCGCGCATCCTGGAAAACGATGGCCGGTTCGATGAGGCGGCCAAGATCTGGGAGCGCGTCTCCACTGAATATCCCACCTATAACCAGGCCTCCACGGCCGTATTCTTTGCGGGCATCATGCAGTACCGCCAGGCTGATTACGCGGCTGCGCTTCCACTTATGGAACGCAGCCTGGTGCAGGCCGTTGTTCCCGAAGACCAGGCCCGCGCCTATCTTTGGATCGGCAAAACCCAGGAGAAGCTGGGCAGTGCGGCGGATAAGCAAACCGCCTGGCAGCAGGCCCAAAACGCCGACCCCGGCGGTTATTACAGCGAACGGGCCAGCGACCTGTTGATGGGCCGCGCACCTTTTACGCCTCCTTCGAAAACCAACCTTAACCTTGACCTGGCCTCGGAGCGCAAAGCCGCCGACTCCTGGATGCGGCTGACGTTCAACCTGCCCGCTGAAACCGATTTCACAGGCCTGGGCGCGCTGGCTTCGGACCCGCGGATCATACGCGGGAAGGAATTATGGGATCTCGGTGAATATGAAGACGCACACCTGGAATTCGAAGACCTGAGAAATTCCATCAGCACCGATGCTGTTTCAACGTACCGACTCGCCAACTATTTGCTGGACCTGGGTGATTATTTTTCCGGGATCACGGCGGCCCGCCAGGTGCTGACGCTAGCCGGACTGAATGATCAGACTAAATCGATGCTCGCCCCGGCTTATTTCAATCACGTGCGGTATGGCCTGTATTACAGCGAACTTGATCATCCCCGCAGCGCAGAAAAACGGCTTTGATCCCCTATTTCTGCTCAGCGTGGTGCGACAGGAGAGTCTGTTCCTGGGCTTTGTCAATTCCACCGCAGGGAGCGCGCGGCCTGATGCAAATCGTACCCGGCACAGGCGCCGGAATAGCCAATTCCCTTGGGCTGGCCTATCAATTACGACCCAGAACAACTCTATCGCCCCAATGTGAGTGTTGCCTTTGGTGCGTATTATCTGGCCTCGAACCGCAGTTCCCTGAACGGTGACCTGTATGCCGCCCTGTCGGCTTATAACGGCGGCCTGGGGAATGCCCTGGACTGGCAGAAGCTCTCGCAGGGCGACCCGGACTTGTTCCTTGAGTCGGTGCGCTTCCAGGAGACGCGTGATTACATCAGGAGCATTTATGAGATCTATGCTATTTATCGAAGGCTGTATGGTGTGGGATCGTAGATGGGGAAGAGATGAATTAGAGGATTAGAGAATAAGATGCAGGTGATTGGGAATAAGGTAATAAGTATTGGGAGATCAGTGCGAAGTCCGCGGGGGATGAGATATCCGGGCTTCGGGGCATTCTTCCAACCTTATATGAATTAATTAAAATTCTTTAGGCCGCTTGCAAGATATCGGGGAGGACGCGAGCAGCTTCCTCAACTTGTTCTGTTGAACAGGAGAATGCGAAGCGGATGTGCCCGGCACCAGACGCGCCGAAAGCGGAACCAGGGGCAGAACCCACGCCGGCTTTATCGATCAGGTAATTGGTCATTGACCAATCATCTTTCTTCCCATCGTAACCGGGCCACTCAGGTTGGATGCGCGCCCAAAGATAAAATGCCCCACCTGGCTTGAACGCCTGGACATAAGGCGCTTCTTCCAGCGCGGCAAATAGGATGTCGCGACGCTTCTGGTATTCCAGCGCCATGCTGTGGGTGAAATCCTGCGGGCCGTTGATGGCAGCGGCTGCGCCATGTTGGGCGACGGAGTTCACGCCGTTGATGGTGCAGCGCACCAGCTTTTTCATCCGTTCCAGGACAAGCGGTTGGGTGGCCACTACATAACCCAGGCGCAGGCCGCTCATGGCGTAGGTTTTGGATAGCGAGAAGACGCTGATGGTGCGGTCCTGCGCGGCAGGCAGTGAGCCCAGGCTGACATGCTTCCGACCATCGAAGATGATATGCTCATAGGCCTCATCGCTGACCAGCATCAGGTTGTGCTTTTCGGCAAGGGCGGCGATCGCCTCCAGCGTTTCGCGCCCTGCAACCACGCCGATCGGATTCTGCGGGGTGTTCACAAAGATGGCCCGCGTCCTTGAGGGTAATGGCGGCTTCCATCTCGACTGGATCGTACTGATAGTTATTTTCGAGGCGGAGGCGCACAGGGACGGGTTTTCCTCCGGCGAGGCGGATATTCTCAGCGATTTCCGTCCACATGGGGTCAGGTAAGATGACCTCATCGCCGGGCTCCAGCAAGGCGCGGAAGATAATATAGAGTCCGTGCATTCCGCCGTTGGTCACGATGACGTGATCGTCATCCGGAATGTTCAATTTGTTTTCAGTCGTCACTTTTTTGAAGATGGCATCGCGCAGTGAGGGGATGCCGGTGGATGCGGTGTAATGGGTGAGACCATCTCGCAATGCTTTTTCCATGGCTTGGCGCGCCGAGGCAGGGATGTCAAACGATGGGTCGCCGGACTCGAGCCGCAGCATTTTGCGGCCGTGGGCCTGCTGTTCTAGCAAGCGATCGCGGACCTGGACGATTGCTCCCATCGAAACCTGGTCTACAATGTTAGGCATTTCTCTCTCCGTTGGTACCCTCAAATTTTGGATCTACTATGTAGCCGTTCGCTAAACCTTTATGCTTGTTTAGCTTTTCGGGAGCTCAGTCCCCGAAAGAGCAACTTAGCTGTGATTGTGATATGGCTTTGCTTTTGTTTCGTGTCAATTGCTTATAGCTTTTTCTATTCCGCTTCCGCGGAATGGGAAAAGAGAATCCGAAAAAAAGAAGGTAATGGGAAGAACACCCATTACCTTCTTTTTTCGGGCATTCTTCAAATAGAGGGTATGTAGTTGCAAAATTTGCGGGATTATCCCACAATTATTAATACTTGCGAAGGATTCAAAAGAAACGGGTAATTGGGGATCAGGTTCGGCCATCAGGTGATTGGGGAGGAAAAGTGTGAGGTCCGAAGTCTCGGGCTTCGGGACAAAATTGGGTTCACGGGTTCCCCCAAAAAATCAGGAACGAAGATGTTATGGTTTGCGAAGACCCAGCAGTTCGCTTACGCAGGACAAATCATCAATTTGCCCTACATTATGCTGGCCATCCTAGACTTTCTGTCTGGGCGGCTCTACAACGATCCTCTCAATCCAAGTGCGCCAATATCCGTTTGTGGACGGTTTCGGCGTCCATGTCCATAACGGAAACCAACTTATCGCGGCCTGAGGCACCTGCCACAATTTCGATCCGCGATTTGGGAATGTTCAAAATCTCCGCAAGAAACTGAAGAAGCTGTTCATTGGCTTCCCCGTCCACGGGCGGCGCGGCGATGTGGATCTTGATGGTACCGTCGCTCATCACTTCGACGATCTTGTTGCGGGCAGCGCGCGGGGTAATTCGCACGGCCAGCGCGGAACCGACTTTTCCATCATGCAGATGAAAATTTCGTTTTGGCATTTCCACCTCTTCAGAATGATAGAATGACGTTGACCAGAACCCTGGCAATGAGTTCGATCAATATCATCAGGATTATCGGACTGAAATCCATCATGCCTGCCATCGGTATCACACGACGGATGGGGGCCAGCATTGGCTCAACGATCCTGTCAAGAGCCTGACGCACCGCATTATCGGGCGGTGTGATCCACGAAAGGATCGCCCAGACAAATATCAGGATGGTTAGCAAATTGGCCAGCTGATTGATCAACTGCGCCAGGATCACAAAGCTCATTTATCCTCCGCATCGGGCCGTGGGCCAAGAATGGCCTGCCCGATCCGAACTAATGTAGCACCTTCTTCGACGGCCACCGCGTAATCAGCGCTGGTGCCCATGGAAAGCTCGTCCCACCCGGCCTGGGAAACACGCTTGGACAAAAAATCGCGCAGCCGACGTAATTTCTGAAAGTAGATGCGCGCGGCCTCCGGGTCGGTGGAGAGAGGGGGCATGGTCATTAAACCGCGGACTCCAAGGCCCGGCAACGCGGCAATCGCGCTTGCATCGGCCAACAAATCTTTCCACGAGGTTTTCGTTCGAGGCATCCCAGCCGTGTTTGCTTTTTTCACCGCTCACGTTGAACTCAAGCAAGACAGGCAGGGTACGTCCAAGCTCGGCCGCGGCGCGGTTAAGGCGCTGGGCAAGCTTAAGGCTATCCAGGGAATGAACGAGAGCAAAATGCTGGGCCACCACTGGCGCTTTCCGGCTTTGGACGTGGCCGATCATATGCCATTCTACTCCAGATTGAAGGCTCAAGGCCGCGATTTTTTCGGCAGCTTCGTCGGCATAATTTTCTCCGAGCAGCTGAGCGCCGGCTTCAACGGCAGCCTGGATAACCTCAGGCGGCTGCAATTTGGTGACAACCACGAGGCGCACGGACTCGGGCCTGCGTTTGCTTTTATGCGCCGCGGCGGAAATGACATCAAGGACCTTCTCATAGCGTTCGCGGATGGAAGAGGTTAGATCAGGCATGTAATTCACCGTGGATCGAATCCGAGGCTATCTTTAATCAAAAAATAAATCCGCAGATAATGCAGATTAGAGAGATTGAAGAAAAAAGACGGGGAATTTGCGCAATCTGCGGATTAAGTTCAGGGATCTCCGAAATTATCAAAGAAGTCTATTCTATTATACACATCGGGTCGTGCAGGGAAAGTTGCGCCTGGCTTACAGATCGTTTAGGGATGCCATCGGAATAAATCTCGCGATTTGTGCCGCAGGCCTTTCCTCACCCTGCCCTCTGGTGGAGCCCCTGGAAGAGATACCGCTTCGCGTCCAAAGGATCGCTGCGCTGATGCTTCGCATCCCGGCGAGAGATGGGCGCGGAACAAAGATGCAAACGTATCGGGGGCTTTAAGATTGTAATGCAATCAGAGCGCCGAAGCGGCCGGTTTTGCCTTTTTCCCCACGGTGCGAGAACCAATCGTCGAGGTGACAGGCAGTGCAGAGGCCGGCTACTTCGATCTTTTCGACCCCTGATTTTTCGAGCTGGATGCGGTTGGCGGCCCATAGATCGAGATGGGTCCTGCCGTCACGCAATTCGATAAGACGATTTGCATCCGGTCCAAAGGACTGCTCCACCTGTGAAATTACGTCCGGCCCCACTTCATAATGATCGACGCCGATCGATGGACCGATGGCAGCCATGATATCCCCCGGCCTGTGACCCATAGCGCGCAGCCATGGCGCGCACGGCCGCGCTGGATACGCCGCGCACAGTCCCCAGCCAACCTGCATGTGCAAGGCCTACCACGCCTTTTTGGGGATCGTAGAGAAGGATCGGGACACAATCCGCAAAACGCATATAAAGCGTAACTTTGGGCTTATCGGTGAAGATGATATCCGCTTTGGCATGCTCTACGTCCGGAGGACGCGGTGCATCCGCAAAGACCGCATCGGCAGAGTGGACCTGCCAAACATCGAAGAGGGAGGAGAAGGGCCGCTCCAGGGCGGCAAACGAACGGGCGCGGTTCTCGCGGACACGGTCCGCATCGTCCCCGACGGTTCCACCGACATTGAGAGAATTCCATGGCGCAGGGCTGATGCCTCCCTGGCGGGTAAAGACTGCCTGCTTCACCGAAGAGGGGAAAATGTCAAACGAGTAATAACGGATTCCGTTGTTATTAGCGAAGGTCATGGATTTCGGAATGCTCCATAGGGATCAAAACTGAATTTCTGGCTGGCTGACACTTTGAGGCGAAGAATGGAATACGGATTCCGCGGACTAGACACTGAAAAAGCGCAGTGCAAACGGATTTACGCGGAGATTTTTAGTAAAATAGCTGCCTCTTTGTTTTTCGCGATTCCTTAGAGGGGAAGGAGAAAAATCGAGACTTTGGGGTATGGATCGGAGTATGCCGCGTACATTCTAAAATTCGGGTATTCAAATTACTTTCTTAGCGTTCATGCCTGAGGGGACGAGACCGTTTTGGCCACGGCGAATTTCTTAATGAAGAACTGGCGAGTCTCCCGCATCGACTCTTCGATATTTGGATAGGCAAACCAGGCGGTTGTGAAGCCAAAAAGAAAACCGGTGAACACGCGCAGGAAAGGCGTGCTTTCACGATAGGGCAGATACTGAGCCAGCCACGGCCAATTAAACTGGCTGAACAACTGCGAGAAACCATCCAGTCCGATGGGGCCCAGGCCGATCAGAATCCAGAGCATCCAATGCAGCTGAGGCAGGCGGCGTTTGGTCAGAGCGTAGATCAGGCCGAAGAGGACGATCGCACCATAAATTGCAACATCCCGTTCGCACAAGGCTACCTTATAACCCACGGTTGGATTCCCCGTAAATTGGCGCGCATATAAACGCGAAACGCTGTAGGGATTGGCAAGATCCTGGAAGCCAGTGACCTGGTCGAGCGTCTTGACGTTTGCAACGCCCGCTTCCTTCAGCGGGTAATAAGGCTGCTCGCCGAACAGGAAGAAAGACCGGAATGCAAATTGATGGCAGAGCGGGCTGTACATCGTATAGATCAAACGAGCCGGGCCCGTCGCGTTGATCTCCAAAAGCGTGGGAGCCAGGAAGGGCAAACCGACATATAGAAACACGATCAGGTTGAGCAGGGCAAGATAATGCTTCGAAATCCAGAAATATATTCCGTCGCTGCCCGAGATCGTTTGTCCCTGGCGGACGCGTTGCTCGTAGGCTTCGCCGCCTACCTGCGTAAGCTGGCCGCGGCGGTCACTGGCTGCGCCGAGGGTCATCTCCAGGGACTGTTTTGTGATCGGCGCCTTGAGTTTATAGGGACCCACCTCGACCACGGGGATCAGGTCGGTGTAAGCCTTCTGGAGGGTCGGATCAGAATCGATATCCACTTCCGCCAACCGGTGAGGAAATTTCTTCTGCAGGCTCTCGAGATGTTTCCTGGTTTCATCGCATAACTTGCAGTCCTTACGTGTGTACAGCGTTACATTGATCAGAGTTGTCTCAGCCATAACCTATAAACCTATAATCCAAAGTTAACGTAATAACCGTACCGGGCGATCAATTCAAATACGCCTGCAAAAAGCAGGACACCGACAATGACGAGCACCACACCCATCGCGATTTCAACATAATGCATGACCTTGTTGTATTTGCGCAAGGTAGTGGTTACCCAGCCAATGCCCAGAGCTGCAGCCAGGAAAGGGACGGCAAGTCCGGCGGAATAAGCACTCAGTAATTTTGCCCCAAGCGCAACCGAACCGCCATTGATAGCCATGGTCAGAATTGTACCCAGCACGGGGCCAACGCACGGCGACCAACCGGCCGAGAAAAAAACACCCAGCAAGGCGGAGGAAAGAAAACCCCATTTTGGGTCAGGAGCAGTAGCGACCCGCGTATCGTATTCGAGGAAAGGGATGCGAAAAACACCGATCATATGCAGGCCAAAGATGATGACAACAATTCCGCCGATCTTTGCCAGCCAGGTGCGAACATTAAAAAGGAAACCACCGGCAACCGAGACTGCCGCTCCCAGAATGACAAATACGATGCTGAATCCCAACACAAAGGCCAAGCCATGTGCAAATGTCAACCACCGGTTTGACGGGCTGTTCTCCCCACCGGCGGCGCGTCCGCCAAGATAACCAACATAGGCCGGGACGAGAGAGAAGACACAAGGTGAAAGAAAGGAGGCAAGCCCCGCCAAGAAAGCCAGGCCGAGGCTGACTTCTGAAATATCCATTCCCTAGGCCTTGGTTTCGTCCACTGTCACATTCGTACTAAAGCTGCCTCCGACATTGGGCCAAGCAAGCCTTATCTCGCTCTGATCCAGGGAAACAAAGGGAGTTGTCCAACGGTATATCCACTTGGCATCCTCAGGTGCGGCGTTGACACAGCCGTGCGATCGGCGCACGCCAAAGTCGTTGTGCCAGAATACACCATGGATGGCCGCGCCGGCGTTGGTATTGAAAAACACCGGCCACGGCACCGCCATCGTATCGTATCCGCTGTCAGAACCCGTGTTGGCTGCCATATGGATCGAATATGTTTTCCAGGCAACAGGCTGATCGCCAAGAGGGGTCGAGAATGATTCGCCATAGCCGCTCGAAATCCGACAGAAATAGACCTCGCTTTTGCCTTCAAAGCATGACAGGGTCTGGCGCCCGGGAGTGGCATCTATCACGATCTTTTTGTTGGCCGGATCTACGTTGGGACTAATTGGCGCAACGTCTGCTTCCGTCAGAGGATGAAAGGCAGCGCCTTCCGCATAGAAAATGTCGCCATATCCGTAACCATGACCGGGTGACTCATCGAAGCGGTAGAGAACGGTGCCGTTGGCTCCGCCTCCGATCTGATCGATCCACACAACCTGGCCATAATACAAACGCAGCGGCTGATTGGTTTGAAGGGTGTATTTGACACCCGGCGAGATAGGTGAGGCGCCAGGCGGCAGCATCAGATCGACGTAGGGTACGGTTACTTCGGCCCAGAAACCGCCCTTGCCCGCAGGCAAGCCGTTCATCGGCTTATTTGGGAGATTCCGGACAGGTTGAAGATGGGAGGCATAGATAAATCCGTCGGGAGTTTGGGCCCAGCGTGTGCTGACGCCGCCGTGCGCAGTGGAGCCGATAACCTCGCGCTGCCAGACGACCACTTCGTCCTGATTCACGTTGCGGATGGCTGCGGCGTTCTCATTCGGCTGCGCCCTAAGCTCGGTGGAATAGAAATTGGGGGTCACTGCGACTCTTCCCAAATAATCGCCAGCGGGGAATTGGGGCAGGGTTGGGAGTGCCTGGAAAAAGGGCGGCTTGAAGGCGAGGGCCCCGAGACCGAGGCCAGCCAGTTTGATAAAGTCGCGACGAGAAGGGGATGTGAGTCTCTTCATTATGTTTCACCATATACCTGGGATAGAGATTTGGTATTCACTGTTATTGATACCTGTGGAAGCAACACTGGTATTGATACCGCTTTGGCTGTTTCGCATTTGTATCATAGCTTTTCCCTCTCCGTTAGTCACGGAAAAGGAAAAGAGATTCCGAAAAATGAAGGCGTTGGGAAGAACACCCAGCGCCTTCATTTTTCGGGTGTCGTTCCAACAGAGTGGAAGTGGAGACAGGTTTCGGGCATTCTGCCAAAAGAGTGGCAGTCGGAACAGTGAGTTCTCATTTGCATTATATACTGATAGAGATAATGCTGCACTTCACAGCTTTTCCCGTTCCGCTGTCACGGAACGGGAAAAGAGGTTCCGAAAGAAATGAAGGTACTGGGAAGAACACCCAGTACCTTCATTTCTTTCGGGTGTCCTTCCCACAAAGTGGAAGTGGAGACAAGTTTCGGGCGTTCTTGAAACAAAGTGGAGCAGAAGGGAGATTAGGTTATTCTTCCAACAGAGTATGAGTTGCTACAAAGTTCGGATAAGGATACACGTAAAGGGTTGGGGCGTCAACGGAAGAGTTAGGAGGCGTTAATGTAATGTTTGTTGCAGAGCCTGAAATAGGTAGCAGGTAGTGAACTGTCAATTATGGATCTTTATCTTTTACGCCGGGACTAACCCACAGGGTGCTTCGCGAAGTCCCTGCTGATGGTAACACCGCTTTGCGTCAGTGCATGGAACCACTACGGGCTGCTGAGCGATCTTCAAGCGATCAGCCGCGCAGCAGCCCAAACGGGCTTCATTTTGCAGAAGAAATCTTCGAGCCCACGCAGGCAGCCGGCGCTCACTTTGTGGCCCACTTCAGCCTCGCAGAACACTACGTCGGCTCCGGCTCTTTCGAGCATGGCGACAGAGCTGCGGGCAGATTCTGATCTTCACCTTTTCGTCCAGGCTTCCATGTGCAACGAAGAAGGGCTTGCCCTTTAAAGGCTGTTCTGGCAGGAAGGCGTCTGCATCTGTCGGCATAAATCCGGCTAATATTGCGGCACGACGAATCCGGTCGGGGTGAAGCAGGGCGAGTGTGTTCGTAAGGGCTCCGCCCTGGCTGAACCCGATCAAGTCGAATTGGCTGGCCTGGAGATCGTTTTCCGCCGCATATGCGTCTATCAACGAGAGCAGAGCCTCAGCGGCAGGGCGAAGATCCCGCAGAGTGTGGGTCCTCTGATCTTCATTTTTCGACCCGGGCGGCAACGGCTGCCAGGAATAACCGCCTTCAGGCGGTTCTGCGTTATAGGGAGCACGCGGTGCGACAATCCAGTAGTCATCCGGAAAGTTCCGTACAAAAACCCACATGGAGTTTTCATCCCCCGTCAGGCCGTGGATCAGCGCCAGCAAACGGGGAGCTTTTCCCGCGGCCGGCCTGATGCGCAATACCCGGTTTTGAAACGTAACGAGCTCGGTATCATTTTGGACGGGCACGCTTAACAATCCAATCTATGCCATAGAGCGCAAACATGATGAGGACAATGGGTACAAGGGCCGCCGAACAAACACAGGAGACCGACACCCGCCGCCCCGGGACCATAGATCAGATAGATCAAGCCGAGGCCAACCCCGAAGAGCAACACGATCGCGCCGATGGCAAGCCGGATGTTGGTCTGTTTGGCAAACTCACGAAGGTCGCGTTTCACCGATGATCTCCGAAGAGGTCTTTCCTCAGGCGGGTGGTCCAGGCGGTTGCATGCCTTAATTCGGGCAGCTTGGCCCGGGCGGCCGTCTCGCCGAGCTTTACGACTTCGTGGACATCCACCCGGTCGAGTGCGCCGATCTCATCCACTTCGGGATGAATGATCACTTCGGGCTTTTCGATTTGGAAACGAAGCTCGGCGATATGCCGGCTGCCTATGTCGATCGAGCGCATAAAAACATCAAAGGCTTTTGCGACGCGGAGATTGGTCAGCCCGGAGACCAAGGGAGTAGGCAGGTTATCCAGCAACGGGAAGGGGACCGAACGGGGCGGTTTGCCGAGAGGCTCTCCCAAGGTGACGGCCACCACCGGTAAGGAGGGAGCAAGCGAACGCGCCAGCGCAACCGGGACGGGATTGAGCAGGGCGCCGTCAACAAGCTCGAATTCTTCCACCAAAAAGGATGGAAAGATGCCCGGTATTGCTATTGTTGAAAGGATGGCATCGCGCACCCTGCCCTTTTGCAGAACGATCTCTCGGGAAGTGCGCATATCAACCGCAGTGACTGCGCAGGGGATCACCAGGTCATCAAAGGTCCGCTCCCCGAAGTTATGCTCAAGCCATTTGCCGACCCTGGACAGGCCCAGCAGCGACGAACCCTCGTCCCGGCTGCGGTCATACAAACGGGTTTGGTCGATACTCGAAAATATTTCTTCGATCTGAGCAGGATGGAAACCAGCAGCATAAAAACAAGCCACCATGCCGCCAAAGCTTGACCCGGCAATGGCGCGGATGCGGAATCCTTCCTGTTCCAGGAAACGGAGGACACCAATGTGGCTATTGCCCTTTGCCCCGCCGCCGCCTAATGCAACTGAAATATCCATATTGAAATCCTGATCGCATGCATAATCAAATACTTACCCTTTACTTGAGCTTCGGGTTCGTTCAGCAAAAAACGGTTGGTACACGGAAGACACAGATTTCACGGATTCTCTTCTTATGTATTGCTTAGAAGACCTCGAAGGTCGGCATACTCCGCGCCCACAACTACCATTTGGAGAATGCATTTTGTACGACGATTCTCCGCTTCGTTGAACTTCAAGAAGGAGCCCTAAGCTTCGGTTAAATTATACGCTCCCAAAGGGTGGGGGTTTCAAGCACGCCGGCGGATTAGTAGACTCGATCCGAAATTAAACCGGGATGCGGATTAACGCGGATGACCCCGCTAATAAGGCGCGCCGGGTAGTACACAGTGCAAGCACTGGCAGTACACAGTGCAAGCACAGGTAGTACACAGTGCAAGCGGATTTTTTGGGAAAGTCAGAGCAAAAAAGATTCGTTTCACGTTCGTCCGGATGTCTTTTATAGAAACTGTCAGGCAGCTACAAGAAAGCCTAATAACAGCTTCTCTTTTTATTTGCCCAAAATCCAAAGCCCGCGATGCAGAGCGCCGCGAAGATCGAAACCATGATCAAAGGGATGTTATCCTTTTTCGGGTCGGAGCCGGGAAAGAGCGGGACCGGAGTTGGGGTCCTGGTCGAAGAGGTCCCCGAACTTGGTAAAACAGGCGGCGGCTCTGTGATCTCGGATACGGGAGAGGGTGAAACCGCAGGAGTCTGAGTACTCTCCTTGCGGATCAGCAGTTTTTGATCGGAATAAATATCATTCGAGGGTAAATCATTCAGATCGCGGATCTGCTTGATCGTAGTGTTATAAGCGATCGCGAGGCTCCAGAGAGTCTGTCCATAACGCACTTGATGGATCACAAGCCCGCCTGAGTTGGGCGTACTGAGAGTAACGGGCACCATGAACTGGTCAACTCCGGGCGTACCGTTCACTGTTATGCCACTTACCACGGTCCCGGGGGCAACGGGTGTATATTCCTGCGGCTTGCCACTGGCGGTGGGGCGGGCTGTGTCGATCACGTAATACACCGTGCCGTCACTGCCGAAAGACACCCCGCCGCCGATATCCAAATAATTGGGCGAAAGCATCGTGTTAGTATGGGCGTCATCGCCCAACCAGGCCTGGACCGCAGATTGAACATCGTCGCCGGACCCAAAGACAAAGTTCTCAGAACGATAGCCGCCGAGCGACAGATCGCCTCCCAGAGGATATCCCAGAGACAAAAGCTGCTCCGTTAGGCTCATTCCATTGGGTCGACCATGCCCTGAACCGCCCTGAGTTGCCAACAGATAATCTGCCTGGGATTGGGCAACAAACATCAGGATGGAATTAACCTTCAGGGGCGGCAGGCCATAAGCGATGCGCAAATCATTAACTGCACCGATCAAATCGCCGGGAGTTGGTTGAGTTTGCTGGGCGCGAGGGAGAACCGGCCCACGCGCTTTAACGAACCCGGAGGGCACAAATTCCAGGCTGCTGAAGAGGAGCATGGAAGAAAAGAAACAAACCAGAAACCTTTTCATATCCCGACCCAATTGGCAAAAAGAAAAGATTCATCCGCAGATTATGCTGATTTTGCAGAGTCTTAAAGGACTTTTTCTTTCAGTATTGAATGCAAAACCCAAAGGCATAAAAATCAAGATCAAGTACTGGCGTCGCGGACCTGCCTTACCCTGCCCTCTGATGGAGACACTGCTGGTAATACCACTTCGCGTCCCAAACGGAGAGGGGGTGCTGCTGCCTCACGGTGTAGGGGAGGGAGTTTCCGTGGGCGTATTAGTATTAGAGGGCGTATTCGTTGAGGTTGGAGCTACCGTGTTCGTGGCAGGGGCGCTTGTCGAAGTTGGGGAGCCTACGACGAAGGAAACAGCCAGGGAGGATCCGAACATGTTCCCATTTGCATCTGCCATCCGCCAATAGCTGGTATAAGTGCCCGGGTTTCTTGGAGCGCCCAGACCTATAGAAAGTTCGGTCCAGTGTCCGGCAGTTACTACTCTGCCGAGCTTGGCCGTTTTTCCGTTAAACGCATCTCCGCTAAGCAGCATAAGTTGATACTGATAGACCCAGTCACAGGTTCCGGTATTGGCCACTTTCCAGGTCTTTACGAAATCTTCTTTTGGGCTAAGAACCGTTCCGCTCGGAATGGTCACATCGCGCACGAAGGCCAGGTTGTTACAGCCGAAAGCCAGAGAGTTCGGCGTTAATTGTCGGGGTAGGTAGTGTCCCGGTGACGGTGGGTGTGAGGTTGGGCGTGAGAGTTGGGTAGTAGTAGACCAGGGTTGGAGTTGGAATATTAGGCGTCGGAAAGATCAACGTGTTTGCAGGAGTGGGGGGCACGTCTGTAGATATAGCTATCGGCGAAGGCGGAACCAGGGCTGTCTGGGTTTGAAACAGGGAAACGACCAGGGTGCCCACCAATGAGGTGGAAATGGAGTTGGCATCCACAGGTGTGGAGGTAGCCACGGCGCTGCCGCAGGCAGTCAACAACAAGGCAAGAATCAAAAGGGGCACTAATGTCTTTCGAGCGAAACTCATTTGACCTCCAAATGGAGAATGAAAGGCAGCGATTTCCTGCTGCCGTAATGCAATAACTATCCCACCTATCGATACATCATTATGATACACCAATTTCGTGGAATGGGTAATCAGGCGATCAGGCAAGGAAGGTGCGACGTGCGAAGTCTCCGAGCCTTGAGGAAAAATGAGCCCATAGAGCCCCTCACCCTGCCCTCTGGTGGAGACACTGCTTCGCATCCCGCCGGGAGAGGGATGCCGCTATTTAAGAGCGAATGCACATTAACTTGCCGAGAAAATCATTTAGTGATCGGTCTGCTTGATCGAATCAACTATCGCCCTTAGGCCCAGAGTGTATGAATGCCAGCCGAAGCCCGTGATCTTCCCTTCACACACTGCCGAAATAAGTGATTTGTGGCGGAACTCCTCGCGAGCGTAAACATTGGAGAGGTGAACTTCGACCACCGGAATTTCAATTGCAGTGATGGCGTCGCGCAAAGCCACCGAGGTATGAGTATAGCCCCCCGGGTTGAAAACTACCCCATTGGCCCAGTTGCGCGCATCCTGCAGGGCATCAATGAGGGCGCCCTCATGGTTCGACTGCGCGGAACGCACCTCTGCGCCCAACTCGCGGCCCAACGCTACGAGGCGCTGATCAATCTGATCCAATGTCATGCGACCATATACCTCAGGCTCGCGGCTGCCAAGCAGGTTTAAATTTGGCCCATGTAAGACCAGGATCTTCATTCAATCCTCCTCGAACAACAATTCCAGATCTTTCACTTCCACGTTCACCTTAACCCGGCCGATCTCCACGGGAAGAGCGAAGCGGACCAGGCCGGCGGCTTTCTTCTTATCAAACTGCATGGCGTGTATGATCTCCGGATGGGGCAGGTCAGAAGGGATTTGGATAGGCAACACCAACGATGAAAGGGCCCCGGCGATCCTTTCCGACAAGCCTTTGCCGGCCAAGCCCAAGATTTCCGCCAACCTGGCCTCGGCCACCATGCCGATCGCCACGGCTTCGCCATGCCGCAAGCGATAACCGCTGACCAATTCAACCGCGTGGCCGACAGTATGACCCAAATTCAGAGCGGCTCGTAGCCCTTGTTCATAGGGGTCTTCTTCTATTATTTTTATCTTGACTGCCATGGCACGCCGTGCAATTTGCAGAAGGTCGCTCTTTACGACCTCCAATCCACGCGCAGTCAGGTCGAACAAATGAGGGTCGGCGATGATGCCATGCTTCACGACTTCTGCAAGTCCCGAACATAGTTCTGCTTCAGGCAAAGTCTCGAGCACCTGAGGGTCGGCCAATACAAGCCGAGGGGGATGGAAGGAGCCAACCAGATTCTTCCCTTCGGGCAGGTCGAACCCCGTCTTCCCTCCGAGAGAGGAGTCAACAATAGCAAGCAAGGTCGTTGGCACCACCACCCAATTCACTCCGCGCATAAAGGTCGCGGCGGCGAACCCGGCCAGGTCACCGACGACGCCACCGCCAAGGGCCACAACGGTGCTCCTGCGGTCCAACCCTGCCTCCAGGAAGCATCGCCAGAGTTCGGCAATGCTATCCAGCGTCTTGGAAAATTCACCGGCGGGCAGGGTTACCAGGTTGGGCCTGTAATTTGAACCCTGCAGCGATACCAGCGCGCGATCCGCATGGAACTTTGCAACATTTTTGTCGGTGACCACGATCGGCTTTTGCAGGCCGCGGGCACGAAGCATTTCGCCGAGCGAGTCTAAGCCGCCGGATCGGACGAAGGCATCGTAGCCAGCACCCATACTGCGCAGGTGATAGCGCCCCAGTTCGATCTGAATTTGCCAGGCTGCCTGCTCCAAAGCCTGGCCATCCAGCTTGACGCGGTCTTGGAAGGAAGCGTAATGATCCGCTCGAACCCGGAGCAGGGCGGTTAGCTTATTTGTGAGATCGCCTTGGAGCAAAGGACGGCCCTGGGCATTGCCTGCCAGATGCTCAAGCAGGGTGGAGAGGTTGGCATCCAGGTAAACGACACTGCCAGATGTTTCAGCCAACGTTCGATTCTCGTCGCGCAGGAGAGTCCCGCCACCGAGGGCAACGACCGAATCGAGCTCAGATATGATCTTCTTCAACTCTTCAAACTCAAGGTCACGGAAGGCGGCTTCCCCTCTTTCGGAAATCATCTGCGAAATATCCATACCGGCTGCCTGTTCCGTCCGGTCGTCAAGATCGACAAAAGGCAAGCTAAGGTTTTTGGAGAGCACCTTTCCAATGGACGTTTTTCCGCTCCCAGGCGGGCCGTATATAAAGATATGTCCCATGATCAGTCCCACCAGACATGTGTGGAATTGTCCATTGGCAAATCCTGGAGGGTTGCCTTGCGCAGGGATTTCGAAGCGCGGCTGCATCTCTGACAGCGAGTCACCGCCCAGCTTTTCGATGAGGGCGTCGGCCAGTATAAAGGCAGTCATGGCTTCGAGAATCGGCACGGCACGCGGAACCGGGCAAAAATCCGAACGTTCGTATTTGGTTGGAGACTCCTGACCCGTCCCCAGATCCACGGTCCGCTGGGGTTTGAGCGTGGTAGCGATCGGCTTCATAGCGACGCGTATCACGATTGGCTGGCCATTGGTCACACCGCCTTCGAGGCCGCCGGCCCGATTTGTTTCTCTTGTTAGCGAAGTATCCTGCCCGTCTTCTCCCTTTTGATTTTCCGGCGTGGAGAGCCTGATCGAGTCGTGCGCTTTTGTTCCGGGCAGGCCTGCGTTCTCAAACGCATCGCCAATTTCCACGCCTTTCATGGCCTGTACACTCAGGACCGCCATTGCCAGGCGCGCCTCAAGGCGGTGGTCCCATTGGGCATAGGAACCCAATCCGGCGGGAACGCCAAGCGCGATAATCTCCAAGATGCCACCCAGTGTATCCTGGGCGTGCATGATCGCTTCGATGGAGGCCCGCATGCGTCCTGCAGCATCCTGATCTGGACAGCGGACATCGCTCTGTTCAGCGCGTTCGAAACGTTCAAGGTAGGGCATATCCCCGAGGTCGGCATTAATTGCACCGATGGCCCGAACGTATCCGCCTACGACGATGCCGAAACTTTGAAGAAAATGTTTGCAGACCGCGCCAGCCGCAACGCGCATGGCCGTCTCGCGGGCAGAGGCACGCTCGAGCGCCGGACGCAGATCGCGATAACCGTATTTGATTGCGCCGGTGAGATCTGCATGACCGGGACGCGGGGCCGTCATCGGCTCTACGGCTTTACCTTTCCACTTGACATGGTCGGCATTGAGAATCTGGAGGGCGATAGGAGCGCCGGTGGTTTTGCCTCCCATCACTCCGCCGAGGATAGTGACGGTATCTTTTTCGATCTTCATGCGACCACCCGAACCATACCCTTGCTGGCGGCGGGCCAGTTCATGGTCGATCACCCCGCGCAGAAAGCGCCAAGCCGGCGGGAATGCCTTCGATGATCCCGGTGAGGGCCGGGCCATGGGATTCGCCTGCAGTAAGAAACCGTAACATAAAGTCTCCGAGAAAAGGAATTCAGGAAAGGCGGTCAGAGATCGATTTGGCTGACTGCAGCGAGCATAACGCTGCGCGGAACGTGTTGTCCGGTCCAAAGCTCGAAGGCTAACGCGGCCTGTTCGACGAGCATTCCGATCCCTGTGCTGGCGCGCAACCCTGCAGCTCGCGCGTGCCTGACCAATTGCGTTTCACGCGGGTTGTAAATGAGATCATAAAGCACGGCGCCTTTTGGGAAGGCCACCTGGTCGAGCCAGGGAGAGGCGGCTGTATTTGGGTAGGTACCGACAGGAGTCGCGTTCACGATCAGGTGAAAAGCAGATAGAAACGGAAGGATATGCGATGCATCGTACGGAATGGCTTGCCAATGAGAGTTTGCAAGCTCCTTGGCCTGTTCGAGACGGCGGGCGGCGATGGTGATGGTCCAACCTGCGTTTGCGAGAGCAAAGGCAACGGCGCGGGCAGCACCGCCTGCGCCGAGGATAAGGGCTGACTTTTCCATTGTCACCTCCTCCAGGCCGCGGGAAGCAGCGCTTCGATGAAGAAAGTTATTCAAATCGATGATAAACCCCGGAGCATCCGTGTTATCACCCACCAGCTTATCCCCTTTGAGGTAAATTGTATTGACCGCGCCAATGGCACGCGCGGGCGGGGTCAATTCATCCAGTAATGGGATTGTATCTTGTTTGTGAGGGGCCGTGATATTCAGACCGGTTAATTCGCCTGAACGAACCTGGCTTAGCAGAGCAGCAAGGCTCGTTATATCACCCGGAGCAACGGGGAAGAGAGTATAGTCCCCCGGGATGCCACAGGCTCGCAGCGCGGCATTATGGAGCGCCGGAGAAAGGCTATGGTCGAGAGGGCAGCCGATCAGGCCGAGGCGGATCATCCCAAAGTCCCCAGCACATCAAAATAGTTCGGAAAGGTCTTGGAAACACACCCGGGATCCTCAATTTTTACACCGGGCACATGCAAACCGATGAGCGAAAAAGCCATCGCCATGCGGTGATCGTTATAAGTCTGAATAATGGCCGGGCGAAAGGAATTGCAGGGATGGATGGTGAGACCATCGGGATGCTCTTCGACATTAACACCGAGACGGGTCAGCTCGGCACAGGTCGCAGCGATACGATCGGTTTCCTTGAGACGCGAAGTGGCGATACCATGGATGTGTGTGGGGGTGGAGGCAAAAGGGGCAACGGCCGCAAGGGTTTGGGCGGTATCGGGGATGTCACGCAGATCCACATCAACGCCGAGCAGCGGACCGGAACGTGTTACTTCGACGTAGTCCGTGCCCTCGGAGATCAGGCAACCCATCTGCCGAAGAACATCCAGAAAGGCAACGTCCCCTTGTTTGGAGCGGCGGGTAATATTCTCCAGGCGAACCGTCCCCGTACAAATGGCCGGCGCGGCAAAAAAATATGAAGCCGCGGAGGCGTCGGATTCGATGGCGTACGATCCCTGCGCTTGATAGTGCGCAGGGTGCAAGCGAAAATGTTGATAGCCTTCGCGTTCGATCTCGACACCAAAGTCACACATCACGGCCAGGGTCAGATCTACATAAGGCTTGGAATTCAAATCCGTTATGACCTTGATCTCGACGGGTCCCCGGGCGTAGGGAGAAACCATTAATAAACCTGAAAGAAATTGACTGGAAATATCCCCTGCAATCGAGGTTTGGCCTCCGGGCAAGCCCGAAGCCGATATTCTAATTGGCGGACAATTAGAGGACGGCATTTCCATGTGCGCGCCCAATTGGGTTAGAGCTGAGACCAAATCGCCAATGGGGCGTGCGCGCATACGTGCATCGCCATCCAGGACAAATTCGCCATCACCCAGGGTGAGAAAAGCGGAGAGAAAACGGGCGGCCGTACCTGCATTGCCGCAATAAAGTTGGGCCTGTTTCGCGGGGATATTGCCATCGAGACCTGTGACGATCATTTCATTGCGCGCCGGATCCAACCGAACGTCGAAGCCCAGGGTTTGCAGGGCCTTCACGAAGATATGTGTATCGTCTGAAAAAAGAGCGTTCGTGAGGCGCGTCCTGCCTGCCGCAAGGGCCGTGATAAGCAGGGCACGATTGGTCAGCGATTTGGAACCGGGCACTTGCACCGAAGCGCGGAGAGCGTGGGAGATAGGAGTGATCTCAAGAGCGGGCATGGTTCTCAGGCAAAGGTTTGATAAGCGAGATGAGACCGATCGAGCAGAGTAAGCAGTTTATCGGAGTCTTCCGAAGAAAGCGCGGACTCGAACGAGTTCAATTCCTTTTGGAGAAGGTCGAGGGCGGCGAGGACGTTTTCACGATTGGTTTCAAGCACACCTAACATCATGGAAGACGGGGTCCCGGCGAGCCGGCTGGTAGACCGAAGGCCTGGCCCGGATAAGGCGGAAATCTGCCCGGCGGGCAGGGGAGCAAGGGCTGATGCCAGCGCCGACGAAAGGAGAAAAGGAAGATGGCTTGTGAACGCAAGGAGGCGGTCATGCTCGGCGGCATCCATCCAGAGGGGATGCGCGCCAACAGCATGAACGATCTGCTCAACGGCGCTGCGAGCGCGAGGAGTGCTGCGCGGCAGCGCTGTCAGCACGAAGGGAGCAGATCGATATAGGTCTGCCTCGGCATTCTCGAGCGAAAGCTTTTCCTTGCCACAAATTGGATGCCCGCCAATGGGGTCGAAGCGTCCCGGCAGCGTCGACATCTTGCTCATGATCATGCGCTTGCTGGAACCCAGATCGAACACGACGCAGCGGTTTGACATTAGATCCGGCAACTGTCCGAGCAGGGAAAGGATCACCGGGACCGGCGTTGCAAAAATAAGGAGATCGGCCTGGGGCAGGAGGCCGGCTAGATCGGACTCGGCGCGGTCGACGATATTTCTTGAGAGAGCCAACTCCAGCGCTGCCGGGTCAGAATCGATCCCATAAACAACGCGGCAATGTTTTCTTAACGCAAGGGCCAGCGAACCGCCCATCAGGCCCAGCCCGATGATCGCGACAATTGAATCCTGGAGTGAAAAGCCATCCTCCGACATGTTCACCAGCCTGCCGCAACCGAGCGGTTGATGGGAGCTATGCGGCGTCCCATCGCTTCGGCAATGGCCCTGACCTGTTTGACCATCTCGGCAAATTTCTCGGGCTTGAGCGATTGCTTGCCATCAGATAAAGCATGAGCAGGGTCGGGGTGGACTTCGATGATGAGCCCGTCCGCGCCGGCGGCGACTGCGGCGCGAGCAACGGCGGCAACGTAATCGGCGTTGCCGGTAGAATGACTCGGATCAAGGATCACGGGGAGGTGAGTGAGGCCTTTGAGAACGGGGATGGCGTTGATGTCGGTGGTGTTGCGGGTTGCGGTCTCAAAGGTGCGGATGCCACGTTCGCACAAGATCACCTGGCGATTGCCACCTGCCAGGACGTATTCGGCGGACATCAATAATTCCTCGATGGTGGCGGAAAGGCCGCGCTTGAGCAGGACCGAGGTGCGAGTCTCACCGATGGCACGCAGCAGATTGAAATTCTGCATATTGCGCGCCCCGATCTGGAGCACGTCTACGATATTTGACCATCAGGTCAAGCTGGGTCTGAGACATGATCTCTGCCACGATGGGCATGCCGGTCTGTTCGCGAGCCTCGGCAAGATACTCCAGCCCTTCCTCGCCGAGTCCCTGGAAGGCATACGGAGAAGTACGGGGTTTGAAAACGCCGCCGCGCAGGGCATTGGCCCCGGCTTCACGGACGGCATGAGCTGTTTCCAGGATCTGTGTGCGGGACTCGATGGCGCAGGGCCCGGCAATGATGGCAATGTCATTGCCCCCGATCTGAAAACCATCCAACGGGAAGACGGAATTCTCCGGATGGAATTGACGGGAGGCCAGCTTGAACGGCTGGGTGATGCGCTTGACCGTCTCAACCCCATCGAGGACTTCAAAACGATCGTTGGGAATATTGTGGCTTTCTCCGATCGCACCGATCACAACGGTCTCCACACCTTGCGAAAGATGCGGAGTAAGTCCGAGGGACTTAATGACCTGGATTACTTCTTCCACCTGTTCGGGTGTTGCGTTGGGTTTCATAATGATCATCATTGCTAGCGTCTCCATATACTGCTTCTTGCATAATTCTCTAAACTGGTTTTCTGCATTTATAAGGTAGATGGCATCATTCTGGTTTAGATAATTACGCAGTACTCTGTAAGATAAAGTTTCTGAGGCTCGTGGTCTCACTGCGCCGCGATCAAATCGGGACGGAGCTTAACTGCCTCATGCAAATAGACATGCGTGACAGCGGATTGAACGCAGTCCGTATTCCAGTGCACCAGGACACGGATCACGCGCGGCAGGCTTCCAGGCACCGGGATCTCGACCGAGCAGATCATAGGGACGAGTCCCCAGCCCATTTGCCGGGCGCCCTGCGCGGGGAACGTCGATACCAGATCCCTGGTTACTGTGAAAAAAACGCTTGCGATATCACCCGGATACATGCCTGAATTGGCCTTTAGAATGGCTTCCAGCAATTCCCGGGTGGCATCCAGAATAAGCTCGGGTTGATCAGCCGGAACAGTAGTCGCTCCACGAACTCCTCGAATGGTCATGCTCTCTCCTCCAGGTGGAACGACTCAGGCGCGTCGTTCGCGTAAGAATGGGTAATAAAAAAGAGCGAGACCGTATGGTCTCGCTCTTTATGTATCCAGGTTTCTACTCTGTCTACTTAAGCGCCGCCAACGGCAACCGTGGTTCGGAGGCCGTAATAAAAGTAGTACGCAAACCAAGACTGCGACTTAAGCATATTGGACGGTATTCTATGCGAGAGGGAAGGTTCCGTCAAGAGGGAGATTCAATTCTTTGCCCCAGGCTGATAGCCTGGGCAAATTCTCGGGGGAACCCTTAATGGGAAGGTGAGTTGTTATATCGGTTTGATGTGCATCAGCGCGGCATGATAACTGGAGGCGAATTCCTTTGCCGCCTGCACGGGAGACGGACTATCGCCAATCGTCCGAACACAGGCGGAGCCAACGATGACGCCGTCTGCCATGGCACCGACCGCGGCGGCTTGCTCTGGACTGCCGATGCCAAATCCCACACATACCGGAAGGGATGATCTTTGGCGCACGCGCCGCACCAGTTCGCCCAGGCCCTCGGGCACATCTTTGCGCGCACCCGTTACACCGGTCACACTGACAAGATAGATGAAGCCCTGCGCAGTGCTTGCGATCAACTCCATCCGTTCAGGCGGGGTGGTGGGGGCCAACATACTAATCAATGGCAAGTCTGCATCCGGTGAACTCTTATCGCCGTGTGCTTTCTTGAATGCGCCGGCTTCCTCGGGAGGCAGGTCGGGAATGATGAAACCATCCACGCCGGCAAGGCGGGCGGCCTCAATAAAGCTCTTCAATCCATACGCAAGCATTGGGTTGTAGTAGCCCATCATCACCAACGGGATGGTCACGCCGCGGCGGCGCAGCTCGGCAACGGCCCCCAGCGACTTCTTTACGGTGATGCCGTTCTCCAATGCGGTTTGCGTGGCCTTCTGGATTACCGGCCCGTCGGCAAGGGGATCGGAGAAGGACAAGACCCACCTCGATGAGATCTGCGCCGTTTTTGGAAAGGGCTTCGATGACGTCCAACGATGTTTCCAAAGAGGGGAATCCCAATGGAAAATAAGGCATGAAAATGGGTTTGTGTTTGAAGGCGGTTTCAATACGGTTCATGATTTCTCGGTTTGCAGAATAGTATCCTGTTGAAAAATGACTTGCGAATTCGAATAGGGTCGAATGGGCAATCGGGCATCTTTTGGAAGAAGAATTGGCTAAAGAGAATATGATGAATACTATGATAAAAATCCGAGTAAGGATTCAACGGCGATGGATCAGATACCAACTTTCAGCTCTTCGTGGAGCTCGTTGATCACAGTGTTCAGATCCTTATCGCCGCGGCCGGAGAGATTGACCAGGATCACCTGATCTTTCCGCATACGCGGGGCGCGCTTGACCACCTCTGCGATGGCGTGGGAGGACTCGAGGGCGGGGATGATGCCCTCGGTCTGGCACAGACGCGAGAAGGCCGACAGGGCTTCCTCGTCAGTTGCCGAGGTGTAAAAGGCACGCTCGGTATCGCGGAGTAAAGCGTGCTCGGGGCCCACGGCGGCGTAATCGAGCCCGGCCGAAACGGAGTGCGTCTCGGCGATCTGGCCGTCATCATCCTGCAGAACATAAGTCTGGGTGCCGTGGATCACGCCCACACGGCCGCGAGAGGGTCGCCAAAGCGCGCGGCGTGCCGCCCGGAGGCAATGCCGTCTCCACCAGCCTCCACACCGATCAGCTCGACGGCCTCGTCCTGCAGGAAGCTGCTGAAGATGCCGATGGCGTTCGACCCGCCGCCCACACAGGCGATCACCGTATCGGGCAGCCGGCCTATTTCGGACAGTATTTGCTCGCGGGCCTCGCGACCAATGACCGATTGGAACTCGCGCACCATGGTCGGGTAGGGATGAGGCCCCAGGGCAGAGCCCAGCAAATAATGCGTATCACGCACATTGGTGACCCAATCGCGTATGGCTTCATTGATCGCATCCTTGAGGGTCTTCGTGCCCGAAGTCACCGGGCGTACCTCGGCGCCGAGCAGCTGCATACGAAAGACGTTCGGCTCCTGACGCTGCATGTCCACGCTGCCCATGTAAACTACGCATTCCAGCCCCAGCAGCGCGGCGCAGGTGGCAGAGGCCACTCCGTGCTGCCCAGCGCCGGTCTCGGCCACAATCCTGTGTTTGCCCATGCGTTTGACTAATAGTGCCTGCCCGAGAGCGTTGTTGATCTTGTGCGCGCCGGTATGGGCCAGGTCCTCGCGCTTCAGGTAGATCTGGGCGCCGCCCAGCTGCTCAGAGAGGCGCCGAGCATAGGTGAGCGGGGTAGGACGCCCGACGTAGGAGGCGAGCAATTTGTCCAACTCCTGTTGGAAGGCGGGGTCGTTCTTCGCCTCGACGAAGGCCCGCTCAAGCTCAATGAGGGCAGGCATCAACGTCTCGGGGACAAACTGTCCGCCGTAGGGACCAAACTTGGTGGGTAAGAGGGTAGTTGCCATTATTTCTCCGGGATGAAATGGAAGTCAATTGAAAAAAATAAACACAAAGTAAAAAAGCGATCCGCAGATAGCGCAGATTAGGCAGATTTATTCTCTGAAAAAAAGATTGAAACGCTAAGATGCGGAGAGCACAAAGAGAAAAGAGAAAAGAGAAAAGAGAAAAGAGAAAAAAAGAGAAAAGAGAAAAGAGAAAAGATCTAAACACCAGGGGCACTAAGGATACCAAGGAGAGAAAAATAAAGAGCAATCCGCAGATGGCGCAGATAAGGCAGATTTATTCGCTGAGAAAAGATCGAAAAGCAGGAGGCGAAGAATGCCAAGAGAAAAGATTTAAACACGACGGACGCCAAGAGCACGAAGGAGAGCAAATCAAAATTTGTTGTCCTAGTTCACTGCCAGGATAAGAGAACGGCTGGGTCCCTGGAAAAGCGCCGGGTGGTTAACTGCAGAAGGTAAATTAATCATGTGCGGGTTCCGCCTGCGCAGAACGCACGGCCTGGACGAAGGATCTCATCTTGACGGGGTCTTTCTTTCCGGGGCTTGATTCTACGCCCGAGGCGACATCCACTCCCCAGGGGGTTACCTGCCGAACGGCCTGGGCAACGTTATCGGGATTTAGGCCACCAGCCAGCAAAAGCGGGTAGTGCTTTGCCAGCGAGGCAGCGGCGGACCAATCGGCGGTGAAGCCGGTTCCACCGTATGAGCCCGAAACAGCTGCATCTACCAGAAGGGCAGGGGCTTCATTCCGAATGTAGGGATTTAGAGATGCATCCGGGACGCCGCGATAGGCCTTGAAGGCCTTGTTCCCAAAGGCAGCGCAGAATTCGGGAGATTCGTCGCCGTGGAGCTGTGCGAGGTCCAGGTCGCCGGTTTTCAATAAGGAGCGGATCTCATCTGCCGGGGAGTTAACAAACACACCGACGCGTTTGATGGATGGGTTTTCTTTTTTTAGGACAGAGGCGATGGCGGCGAATTCTCGCATTTCAATGAACCTGACACTTTTTGAATAGAAGTTAAACCCGAGGTAATCCGCACCGGCTTCCAGCGCGGACAGGGCTTCTGAGAGAGTTTTGATACCGCAGATCTTGATGATGGTCATGACTTTTTAACTTTCCAACTTAGCGAAACGTAAAAGCTGATTCTGGATGTACCCGCCGGGGCTAAAGCCCCTGCTGGTGGTGACACCGCTTCGCGTCATTTCATGGAAGCCCTCCGGGCTGGCCGGGCGAACTCCGTTAGCGATTTTTGAAAAACAAAAGTCCTTTTCCGGGGTCAGTGCGTGTCTTCGAAAGCTGGATTGAATCTAGCCGAGAGTTTGCATGGATACAGGGGATTGCTTACTCTACGAGTACGATGTCAGCGGCCAGGGCACAACGTGTTGTGCCCCTACAGTTCTGTTACATTGGCATGAATCATGATGACACGAATCTTGGAACATTCTGGCCGGATAGCTCTCTCACTTTGGCCGCAATATCGGGGGCGGTGATCAGGGCTTCACCAACCAGGACGGCATCAACCCTGGATTTTGCAAGACGTTCCACGTCGCCGGAAGTGAAGATGCCGCTCTCGGATACCACGGTGATGTCCGCAGGGATCAATGGACGCAAACGTTCGGTGGTTTCGAGAGAGACCTTAAATGTGGCAAGGTCACGATTGTTGATGCCGACCAGACGAAGATCAGGCAGACGCAAAGCGCGCTCGATTTCGGCTTCATTATGGACTTCGACCAGAGGCGTGAGACCCTGTTCGAGAGCCAATGCGTGCAGACCGGCGAACTGCGCGTCATCGGTCAAAGCCGCGGCGATGAGAAGAACTGCGTCGGCGCCGTTGGCGCGAGTTTCATAGATCTGCGGCTCGGCGATGATGAAGTCTTTACGCAGAAATGGAAGCGCCGCACCATGCGCAAAACGCAGGTCGTAGAGCGTCTGAAGCCGGCCGTGGAAATATTTCTCGTCGGTTAGTACGCTGATAGCAGAGGCGCCGTTATCCATGTAGATACCGGCAGTTTCCAACAAGATCGATGTCCGGGGCCAGCATTCCTTTAGAAGGACTGGCACGTTTTAGCTCAGCGATCAACCTCACGCCTGTCTTCGCAACTTGCGATGGGTCTACGGAAGGAGTGGAGGGGGAGGAAACGGCCGCACGGAAATCCCTGGGCAGGGGAGTCAGCTCCGCTGCGCGGCGCAAAGCCTGGACATCGAGCCGGGCAAGCTCCGTCTTTTTGTGAGCGATGATCTCTGCAAGAATGTCTGTCATGCCGCGGTTGGCTGCGCGAAGGATTTACTGTAATCAAGCAGGGCATCAAGCTTACCGAGGGCCCGGCCATCATCCAATGATGCGCGGGCTTCGGCGAGAGCCAACTTGAAGTCGCCCGTCTCGGCGGCGATGGCGCCGGCAGCGTTCAGCAGAATCGCATCACGGCGGGCGCCGTTCAGTCTCCCGGTGAAGAGGTCGCGCATCATCAGTGCGGCTTCGTCGGGAGTACCGCCGCGCAGGTCCGCGACTGTGGCCCTGCGCGAAACCCAATTCGGCAGGATCCAAGTCGTAGGTGCGGACCGCTCCGTCTTTCAGGTGGCTGACACGATTGAGACCGCAGGGGTTAAGCTTCGTCCGTTCCGCCTGCACCGTGGATGATGAGGGCTGCACGGGCACCGAGCTCATTCAAAACATTGGCAAGCGGTTCGGTGAGAGCTGGAGAATAGATGCCGATGAGCTGAACGTCAGCTCCGGCGGGGTTGGTAAGAGGCCCGAGCAAATTGAAGATGGTGCGCTGACCGATCTCCTTGCGGGGCCCAATGGCATATTTCATCGCAGGATGGAATTTGGGGGCGAAGAGAAACCCGATGCCGATCTCCCCGATGGCAGTGCTGACCTGTTCGGCGCTCAAGTCGAGGTTGAGGCCGAGGGCGGCCAAAACGTCTGCGCTGCCACACTGCGAGGAGGCGGCGCGGTTGCCATGTTTGGCGACCTTGCGCCCGGTGCCAGCAATGACGAAGGCGGCCGCGGTGGAAATGTTGAAGGTTTGCATACCGTCGCCACCGGTACCAGCGGTATCGTAGATGAGAGTGCTGCGGTCGCCGAGATCTACCTTTACGGCGTTGGCGCGCATTCCCTGAGCGGAACCCAGGATCTCTTCCACGGTCTCACCTTTCATACGGAGTGCGACGAGATAAGCACCGATCTGAGCTTGCGTGGCCTGCCCGGTCATGATGATATTCATGGCTTCCCGAGCTTCTGCGACCGTGAGATCAACGCGGTTGATGGCCTGGGCGATATATGGTTTAAGCATGGCATTTTCTCCTGTTTTCATAGAAACTGACGGTTTGATTTCGAGAAAGTTCTTGAGGATCGTTTTCCCGTGTGCGGTAAGGATCGACTCGGGATGGAATTGAACACCGAAGGTGGGATACAGTTTATGCCGCAGGGCCATGATCTCGCCCTCGGCGGTGGAGGCGGTCACTCCCAGTTCGGCGGGAACGGGTTCATTGACTATCAGGGAGTGATAACGCATGGCTTCGAAGGGTGATGGGACGCCTTTGAAGATATCCCTGCCGTTATGGGTCACTAGCGAGGTCTTGCCGTGCATCAAGCGCGGGGCGCGCTCCACTTTGCCGCCGTAGATGGCACCGAGGCATTGATGGCCGAGGCAGACGCCCAGAACGGGGATACGGCCTGTAAAGTAACGCAGGGCTTCGTTCGAAACGCCGGCGTCATCGGGATCGCCGGGCCCGGGGGAGATCACCAGGGAGGAAGGGTTGAGCGCGATCAATTCCTGGAGGGTGACCTGGTCGTTGCGGAAGACGCGGATCTCCGCGCCCAGTTCGCCGAAGTATTGGACGAGGTTGTAGGTGAAGGAGTCGTAATTGTCTATGAGGATGAGCATAAGAGTTCCTTTCGGGTTGCGTCTTTAGAACGACTAAACACAAAACGCTTAAACACAAAGATCACAAAGTACACTAAGGGAAAAAAACGGAAGCAAAAGCCAGACTTTTGGTTTCGGGTGTGTGATGACGAAATCGCAAAACCCGCTGCCGCAATAGAAAAAGCCCAGCTTCAGCATGGCGTTATCCATTGGTCTCGGCGGCTTCGATGGCACGTAGCATGGCTTTGGCTTTGTTGACAGTTTCGTTGTATTCACTGGCGGGATCGGAATCGGCGACGATGCCAGCACCGGCCTGCACGGTGACGCGGTCGCCATGGGCAACGAGGGTACGGATGGCAATGCAAGTATCCATGGCGCCGTCAAAGCCAAAGTATCCAACCATGCCGGAATAGATATCGCGAGGCTCGCCTTCAAGCTCGGCGATGATCTCCATGGCCCGCACCTTGGGCGCACCCGAGACGGTACCAGCGGGAAAGGAAGCGCGGACGAGGTCGAAGGCGGACTTATCAGAGCGCAGAGTCCCCTCGACGTGAGAAACGATATGCATGACGTGCGAGTAGCGCTCGACGTTGAAGAACTCGGGGACGCTAACCGAGCCGTATTCGCAGACGCGCCCCAGGTCGTTGCGGCTTAGATCAACGAGCATCACATGCTCGGCGCGTTCTTTCGGGTCAGCCAGCAGCTCTTCGGCGAGGGCGGCGTCAGCAGCGGCATCCGCTCCACGGGGACGCGTCCCAGCTATAGGGCGGAGTGAGGCGTGCCTGCCCTCGAGGCGGACCAACATTTCAGGCGAGGCGCCCACCAGATGTAGCGGTTTCCCGTCCACGAGGCCGAAGTCAAAAAAGAACATATAGGGGGATGGATTGATGCGGCGGACGGCGCGATAGATGTCGAAGGCCTCGGCATTGGTGGGGCGTGTGAAGCGCTGGGAGGGGACGACCTGCAATATGTCGCCGGCCGCGATGTATTCGCGGGCTGAACGGACCATTCCCTCGAACTCGGCCTGGGTTTTGTTGGAATGAATCTCGGTAGCAGAAACCGGCTTCGAGGTTACGGCGGGCAGGGGCTTTTGGATGCGGGCGATTATTTCCTCCAATTTGGCCTCTGCTGCTGCCTCGTCTCCGTCAATTGCATTGGCGATGAGGAACAGTGAGCGGCGGGCGTGGTCGAAGGCGACGATGGTGTCTGCCAAAAGGTAAATGCCTTCCGGTAAGGTCGCCGCGGGGAGGTGGGCCTTCAGGGTAGGCTCGAAGTAACGAACGGCCTCATAGCCGAGGTAGCCGACGAGACCGCCGATGAAACGCGGCAGGCCCGGTTGAGGGGAGAACTGGAAGCGCTTGAGCTCGGACTCCAGGACGCGGAGCGGGTCATCGGAGAAGGGCAGTGCCCGCTCATGGGCGTTCTCGATAACCTGGATATGGTCATTCCGCAGGAGGTACTTTGCGCGTGGGGAGATACCGATGAAGGAGTAGCGGGCGATCCGCTCGCCGCCGTCTATGGATTCGAGCAGAAATGATTCGCCCTGGCCGCGCAGCTTAAGATATACGCTGACGGGCGTCTCCAGGTCGGCGGGGAGCTCACGGACGATTGATTTTATGGTTGCAGCTTCGAGTAACATATTGTTTTCCTTTACTATCGAATAAGGTTTAACCACAGATAAACACGGATGAGATTATTGAAAAAGATTTAGCGCAAACCTGCGCAAAGATTCTCTAAGCTTCATTTGAAAAGAGCTATCTGCTCTACAGGGACCCACCCCTGCCTTCCGCTGCGCTCCGGGATCCACAGGACTCGCTTCGCTTGTGCTCCGCGATCCCCTAAAGGGGAGGGAGGGAATTCCGAATTTTTGGATGTGGGCGGGGTTTTCCCGCCGACATCCAAAAATTCGGGGATCTTAGGAAGGCGTCAGTAGACATAAAAAGATTTGGACATCCGTTAACAAAAAAATCCCCTCCGTCCATAGGGACGAGAGGGGACTCCCGTGGTGCCACCCAGGCTATAAAGCTGATCGGTTAATAAAAAAATTCCTGTTGTGATGCAACAGGAATTGGGGCCAGCTTCACTCTTTCAGGTACGGTCTCTTGCGAGATTTATACCCTGGCCCTATAACGGGAGCGTCCCGAATTGTGTTACTTGCGCCTGCGGCGCGTTCTCACTTTCAACTCGGAGGGCCATTCGGCTTCTGCGCTTTTGCCTGGTTTCCACCACGTACTACCCGGCTCGCTGGAAATCGCTTTGAAGCGTACTCGTCCTCGTCAGCGTTTTGGATATGTTATTGGGGAGTATTCTATGCGCGAGAGGGGGATAAGTCAAGAGGAGGAATTTTGAACATTGAGGAGGAAATTCACCGAGGATGAAATCTACCGGAGATGAACGGAGATGGACGGAGATTTCTTTCACGAAGACCTCGGAGGTCTTTTTTGAGTGTTTACGACTTTAAATGCGTCAGGAAAGGCCCCGAGGTCTGGGGGTGTTGGCCTCGCTGTTTTGCTTCATCGTTTGACCATTAGGGCCGAATACAATCGAAACCTGTGGACTTCTAGCCCCTTGTTTTGGGGTAAATATGTCGCCTGGGGCTATAGTTTATTTTTGAAAATCGAGGCGATGAAATTGGATGATAAAATGACTTATTCTGTCTGATTAATATTGGATAATGTCATTCTATATCTTGTAGGTATGAGTTCATTATGTCTTTACAACTAGGAGAGAAATCATGTACATCCGAACCCGCCTGCGTATTTCCCTTATCATAATCCTCCTAATCGGCTTATTGGTCCTGCCGGCTTGCGGCGTACCGGCTGCACTCCCTAAGCCAGCCTCGATTGCAGCGACAGCTGCTCCCTTGGTTCCGACCGCCACCATCCTTCCCACAGCGACCACGACACCAGACTGGTTCTATTTCAAGATGACCGACGTGCGCACCGGTCAGCCATTTTCCATGCATGACTTCGCCGGAAAAGTGGTACTGCTCGAAACCATGGCAGAGTGGTGTATCAACTGTGTATACCAGGAAAATGAAGTAAAAAAGCTGGAAGGCCTGACAGGCAACTTAAAAGACCTGATCCTCGTCAGCCTGGATACGGATCTGCACGAAGATGCAGCCTCGCTCAAAAAATACGCAGATACCTATGGCTATGACTGGTATTTTGCGATTTCACCGCTGGAAGTAGACCGGGCGCTAAGCAATTTGTACGACGGTGAATTCATGAATTCCGCCGTTGGCTCCGATGCTCTTCATCGATCGACAAGGCGGCGTTTACAGCCTGCCCTTTGGTCCAATGAAGGGGGCCGTCTCACTCCAGAGGACACTGGCTCCGTATCTGGCGCAGTGATGTCTGATGAGTATTGCGATCACTTCATTCTTCTTTGGCTTACTCGCGACTGCAAGCCCGTGCGTCCTGCCGCTGTACCCCGGCTTCCTGGCCTACCTGAGCGGGCAGACCGAAACAGAGTCGGGGATGCGTCCGCGTTATTTTCTGGGCTGTTTCGTGCTGATCGGTGTGCTGACAATGATGATTGCACTTGGAGGTCTGATCGCCCTGCTGTCCATACCCATCAGCCGAACCCTGGCCTACCTTATTCCACTGGCAGATTTCGTGATTTTGCTGCTCGGCATTTTGCTCTTAGTGGATCGCAATCCCTTCAAGAGCCTACCCCAGATCCAGGTGCCTGTCCTGCGCAAGCCGTACGTTAATGCTTTCCTGTATGGCCTGCTTTACGGCCCGATCGCTCTGCCCTGCTCCGGGCCATTCATAGTCAGCATATTTGCCCTGTCCCTCACGGCAGCAGAGGCGATCAGCAAACTTTGGATCTTCGTGGCCTTCGGGTTGGGTTTTGGCGTGCCGTTATTGATCCTCTCTTTGATCTCCGGGTCGCTCCAGCGCCAACTGACAGTCTTATTCGCCCGTCACAGCCGGCTCATCAACGTCATTGGCGGTCTGCTTCTGATCGGCATCGCGATCTATGACTTGAGTCAGAATTGGGTCATGCTGCGAATCTTTTATAGCTAAAATATCTCAAAGGTTCCAAGGAGATAGAGAAAGACGGAGGCAGGGAAACACGGAAACACGGAAACACGGGGAGAGGAAAAAGGGTTCTTCGAAACTTCGCGCTTGAAGATGCGCTCGACAGCCGGGGGCAAGATGGCAGAGATGAAATTCACCGGGGATGAACCCCGTAAGTGCATGATTTGCCGAGCAAATCAGGCGAAACGGCGGAGATATTTTTAACAGGACCACGGAGGTCCCTCTTTTTACTTATACTTTTGATCAAATTAATCGTCGTTCAAACGGCTGCGACTACGTCGCAGAGGTCATGGCATCGCTGAGACCCCACGGATGAACAATAACCTCGCCTGCGAGATTGCAGGCGTGGATTATTTCCAAGAAGACCTCGGGGGTCTTCTTCGAGAGTTTACGACTTTAATGCGTAAGGAAAGATCCCCGAGGTCTGTATCATCTAGGGCAACCAGCTGACATTCAAGGATATTTCTGTTATCGGGTTGTCATCGGGGCAAAATCAGGCGCCACTGGTAACCATGCGCGGGGATGGTATGATTCTTGCATATGATATACTCCAAAAAACCCGCTCATATATTTTAATATAACGCCTGCTATTCCGGGCTTCCACAGACAACTGCCAATTGCACTTCTATACCCCACTCCACTCAGGGAGTTAGTGACTTATTCCGTCTAAATCGAAATTCGAAATGCTTGTTCGCCGAGGGACCAAGTGGCTTCCGACTTTGATGCTTTAGCGTGGACGTGGGCCCTGCTCATCAAGATCCGTGAGACCTTTTCGGGCTCATGGAAACACTGGGCCCTGCTGGCTGCCATAATAGCCCTGGGCATCTATGCCCGGGCATGGGGATATCGCAGCGTGGCCAGCGGTCTGAATCAGGACGAGGCCGAGAACGGGGTGGAAGCTATGAGTTTGTACCGTTACGGCGTAGACCGTAACGGCGTCTCGTTCCCGACCCGGTTCATCTCGTTTGGGAGCGGGACGGACGTACTCTACGCTTACACCCTGATGCCGCTGGTTGCCGCTGCGGGCCTTAGCCCCACGGTTGTCCGCCTGCCGATGCTCGTTTTCGGGATCCTCTCGCTGCCGCTGGTTTATGCCATAGGCCGAAAACTACGCGGGCGCGACTTCGGCCTATTGGCAATGTTTCTCCTGACCATCAGTCCCTGGCACATTGCCATCTCGCGCCGGGCCCACGAGACGGACCTGCTGCCCTTTCTATTCCTGCTTGGATTCGCGTGCCTGCTCAAAACGGAGGCGGCAAACCACTGGTTCGTCCTGGCCTGCCTCGTTCTGGGCGTCAGCCTGTACTCCTACTGGACTTCTTATCTTATTGTTCCGCTGTTTCTCCTGATTGCGATCCCGTCTTTGTGGGCTGCATCGCGCGTGGCCTTGAAGGACCTTGCTGCCGGCATCGCGCTGCTACTGGTGCTCGCGATGCCAGCGGCGCTGTATATGATCATCAATGTGCTGGACTTGCCGTCCATTCACCTTGGGCTGCTAACCATCCCTCGCTTTCCATCAGTCTCACGCATCACCACCGAGGTGGCAGTGCTCCAGCCGGCGCCGCTCCAGCATTTTCTTCAGAACGCCGCGGGTTTTTTCGGAATGATCATCACCCAAAGTCAGGGGCCGGCTAACTCAACCAGCTCCGGATATCCCTACGGCTATCTGTATCTGTTCACGTTTCCGCTGAGCCTGGCCGGCGCCGTGGTCTTCTCCCGCAGCACAAAGGATGCGCTCTCCCGACGCCTGCTGCTGGCCTGGCTGGTACCCACTGCCATTCTGGGCCTACTGATCAGTCCTACATTTGGTCACAATAATGTCTTGATCCTGGCTCTGATCCTGTTGTGCGCGGCTGCGCTTGAATTCCTAATGACCTGGAATAAAGCCCTGTTCGTCCTGTCGCTGGCTGTATTTCTGACGGCTTTTGCCTTGTTCACCGGGTACTTTCATGGCACCGAATACAGGGAAGTAGCCCAGCGCGAATACTATGAAGGCCTGCTACCGGCACTGGACTACGCGCGCAGCTCTACCGCCGGCCCCATATGCGTCGACAACACCAAGATCATCCAGCCCGAGATCTTCGTCCTGTTCTCAGAAAAGGCGGAGGCCTCCGTGGCACCCAACAAGGTCGTTTATGCCGATTCGAGCTCACAGTTCCGGCAGGCCAGGTCTGTTGGAAGATACTTCTTCGGGTCCGAGAATTGCCCGCCGGGCGCCGGGGTCAGCTACGTCCTGACCTTCAGAGAGCCGCCCCCTGTCCCCGGCAGGAATTTCACTACCAGGATGTTCGAAGGCTTCTTCAAAGTACTGGTGCCGAGGTAGCGACTGGCGATGCTCGGAACTTTGTCAAGAACGAGACGAGGAAGGAAGGTAATGAGGAACATTCGAGCATCGCGAGGCGTTCCGGGCGCGTCCAAAGCAGAGCGTTGAGTCGCCTTTCCTATTTCGGAGGCTGATTGGGTGTAATTAAGACTTTACCCCGTGGTGGCGTTCGGCGGCCACACGCTGCGCGGCTCGCTTCAGCGATGTTTCGCGACGCTCTGGAGGGGATTCTGCTTCGCTTCCTAAATGAAAAGGCGAGTCTGATTTATACGGCTAAAGGCTGGATACATTCTTTATCAATCTATGTTCCTCGTAGACAAGCTGCGACTGCGTCGCAGAGGGCACGGCAGCGCCGTGCCCCTACGGAGGAGAGATCGCTGACAGGGATTTTCATAGGCCCCTGGAATGAGTTCAATATGCATCAGGGCCGGCGGGGTAAAAGCGCTCACCGTGAGATGGTTACAAATGACACGTGATGCAAGGGGGCGAAATTTGTATACTGGATTAATCCACACGGATCCATGGAGAGCGGCCTAACACCCCAGTTTGGCGAATAACGCGGGGGCTGCACAATCAATAAGTTGGAGAAGTTCTGCAAAGCCCTATGGTTCGCATAGAGGGCGGCAAAATTCTTGAGAGGGTAGGAGTCCAAGATGAATACCAAAAAACAAAGTGCATCGATCTGTCTTGTATTGCTGTGCGTATTGGCTGCCAGCTGTGGTCCCAGTCGATCGTCCGTCGTGGCGGTGGCGACCGCAACCATGACACCCGCGGCAACATCCACGCCATTGCCCACGTTTACACCAACCTCAACACTCTCCCCAACTCCTTCTCCGACACCTGCTCCGGCCATCGGTGAAGATCTAAAAAGTGACAATTGGGAAGCCACGGTGCTTCAAGCAGTTTTCCGAAAGAGCATGTCGATTGCAGGGACTACCTATATCCCGAAGCCTGGCTATATTATGTTTGACGTGGTTATGAAGGTCCAGAATCTCAATTCCACAACAAATCCGACAACTATGTTGGCGAATGACGTGATTATTGATGAACAGGGAAAAACCTGGCCTGCGACGTGTTGGGGTGCTCTTGCGGTTGCCAAGGCACAAACAGCGGATCTCCTCAACCTTACGTTCGCCGGTTGCACCTATGTCAAATTGAGGGGCGAGTCCTTGAAAATTGACAGCGAGAGTTACCTGCGATTTAATTTTGGCATCAAAGCTACAAGCCTCGGAAAGATCATCACCTTTAAGTTTGAAGACCTGCCCGCGGTGCCATTCGTCATAAATGAATAGAGAAACTCAAAGGCTTTGCAACGGTTTCATGATTATTGAATATTCATCACCAGGGCAGTGATGCAGGCATGCCAAACCCGATTGCTCATCCGGCAGCATCCATCCCTTTTAGCAGAGTAGGCCTGGTTTTTTCTGCGCTTGTCATTGCCAGCGTCGCCCCTGATTTTGGTTATCTTATTCCTCTGCCCGGGCCATATTTTATGTATACGGCGCCCGGTTTGATCCTGTTCGATGTGCCGGTGGGATTCGTTTTATTATGGCTTTTCCATGCCCTGGTGAAATGGCCTTTGCTCTCCGCTCTCCCAGAGAGGTTACAACGCCGTCTGGTCAGGCCCGCGCAGGGATTTTCCTTTGGGCCCCTAAAGCACTTTGGCATCATCCTGCTCTCGCTGCTGGTTGGTTCGTTAACTCATGTGATCTGGGATTCGTTTACGCATGATTATGGATGGATGGTCGAGCAATTTGCCTTCCTCAGTATTCCCATTGGCGGAACGCCGCTTTACACAATTCTGCAAGACCTGGGAACGCTAGTGGGCATCGGCCTGCTGGCTTATTGGTTCATCAGATGGATTCCAACGGCCCCTCAAAGCGATCAGCTGCCGGCGCGTTTTTCCGGTAGGATACGGACACTATTTCTTGTTCTCGCCTTTGTTTCTCTGGCAGTGGTTGAAGGTGCAATCATATATTCGCGCGTTATGACCGGATCGTGGTTTGCGGGCGGGCATTTCTTGATGCGCAGCATCACCATCTCGGCAGCCTTTATCATTTCTATCTTTGTGGGCGTGTATTGCCTGGCATGGACGATTGCATTTCATAAAACAATCCGCGGCGCTGATTAGTGGTATTCATGGCGCAGGAGGTTTGTTGTAATAGTGTTTCAGACGGCTGCGACTGCGCCGCAGATGGCACGGCAGCGCCGTGTCCCTGCAGAGGAGGAACAAAAATCCCCATCTGCTAGATTGCGACAGGGATTTTGATGGGTTTTCGGAATGCGTGCCATGTGCCTCAGGGCAGGCGGCGGTGAGAACGCGCACTGTGAGATCATTACAAATGACACGTGATGCAAAGGGGGCGAAATCCGTATACTAAATGAACCAATACAAAATAATGGATAACCGCCTGATATCCCAATTAGGGGTTTTCTTGCGCGATCAAACCAGGAGGAGATGATGTCTCATGAAGTCATCAATGCAGTCAGCGCTCCTTGCATTTATGTTTCTAACGGTTATGCTGAGCGGGTGTGGTTCTCCTGCCGCAATTCGTACCACCGCAACGGCGCTGCCTACAGAGACCATGAACCTGCAACCCACTACCCAGCCCGATCGACGGGGGACAGGTGATATTCCTACCGCTTTATCCAAAAATCAACCCGCAGGAAGCGAGAATAATGAGCAATACCTACCGGTCCGGCCTGTAGAGGCAGGGAGTGGCTGCATACTACACGCCAAGAATCAAAATCCTGATCTCGATGGCGTTGTGATCCTGGCGGAGATCGACACCCATGCCGTTGTGGCGGCGGTGTATGTTCGTTCGAATGATTCCGTAAGCCAGGTCAGAATCCCCGCCGGCACTTATCAGCTGTTTGCTGGGATGGGCCAGGATTGGGACGGATGGACCGGCAGATTCCTGACCCGTGCGAATTATTTTCGATTTGTAGACCCAGTGACACTTGATTCCTGTTCTTTCTCCGGCTCGAACCTCTGGGGATCCCAAAGGATTGACGTGACCCTCAACACTGCGGATGGCACGACATCGGACACAGTTCCCATTGCGCCGGATGCGATGCCGGGGTTTACCCTTAATTAACGTGAATTCGGATGAATGATTCGGCAACATAAATGGGGCGACTCTGCCTGGGTCCAGCAAGGAACTCGTGAGCCGTAGCGCCCTACCTGAAATACTGCTTCTTGGTCAGGCAATCGCTGACCACTTTGGTAGGGCAAGAGCCGACCACTTTGGTCGGGAAAGAGCCGACCACCTTGCATAAATATCTAAACTGGCTTTGATCATTTGTAGGGCAAAGAATGGAGCGTTGGTTTAGATCCTGAAAGAGCGCAGTACACGCAATTACGCAGTACTCTGTAAAACAAGCGGTTCTTCCTGATATCGAACGACAGGACAGGAAGGGTAACAGGTCCGGTCCGGAGTTGCCTGTCTGCCAATTCTTGACAATCTGATTTTCTTATGAGGCATGGTTTCCCCGCTTCTCACGATACATATTCGCATCTGCTTCTTTGAGGACGGCCGAAAGGGGTGTGGGGTTCTCGGCAGTGCTCACACCAAGCGAGAGACGGATCGGTGTTCCAGTGTTTGCGGCATTGTTCTCCTGAATGACCTGCCGCACCCGCTGCAGTGAAACTTTTGCGGAGGCCGCGTCGGCGCCGGGCAGCAGCACTGCAAACTCGTCCCCACCGATGCGGGCGATCACGTCTTCTGCACGGAAGGCGGAGGTCAGCACCCGGGCGACGCGCCTAAGCAAGGCATCTCCCGCGGCGTGACCTTCCTGGTCGTTGGTTTTCTTCAACTGGTCTACATCGGCCATTAAAATGCTGACCGGGAAATTCCGTCCCCGCTCGAGCCGCGCCATCTCCACCATAAAAAAGCCGCGGCTATTCAAACCGGTCAACGAGTTGTAGGTGCTCAGGTATCTCAGCTCCGCATCCGCCTGCTTACGCTCGGTGACGTCGGTCATAAAACCTTCGTAGCAGAGAGTGCTTCCGTCTGCATCCCTGACCACGCGGGCGCTCTCCTGGACCCAAATGATTTCGCCGTCCCGGCGGCGGGCCTGGGATTCGAACTCGCGGACGCGACCCTGCTCCTCGATCAAGCGTTGAAACTCGCGACGGGAGGCTGGATCCAAATAGAATTGCTGCTCGACATTGTCAATACCGTCGAGCAGTTCTTGAGGCGAATTGTATCCGACGATGTGCGCCAAAGCCTGATTGACAGTCACGGGGCGTCCCTGCGGCGTGGTTTGATAGATGCCGACTGGCGAGTTTTCAAAGAGGGAACGGTAATTTGCTTCGGCGATACGCAGGGCTTCCTGGGCCTGTTTGCGCGCGAGTGATGTCTTCAAATGTGCCGTCATAATAGAGGATGTTGCCCTGTGTATCCCGCACGGCGGTGGCGCTTTCACTAACGAAAATGATTGAACCATCCTTTTTTGTCCAGGTGCTTTCAAGACCAATCACGGTTCCTTCATTTTCCAGTCTCTCGCGGAATTGGCTGCGCGGATAAGCCGCGTCGGAACCGTCCTTTTCCAGATTTCGCTTTGCCATCTCATCAAAAGAATCGAAGCCAAGCATATGCACTCCCGCCGGGTTTGACAGGAGAATACGCCCGTCAGGAGTTGTGCGGTACATGCCGATCGTTGCATTATCGAACAGACTGTGGATATGTCCTTCGCTTTCCCGCAATGCTTCCTCGGCACGCTTGCGCTCGGTAATGTCACGGCCGATGCCCACCAGGCCTGTGACATTTCCATGCTCGTCGCGCAGCGGCACCTTGGTTGACAAGACCCAAACCGGGTTACCATCGGCATCCAGCCCACGTTCTTCATGACTTATGATCGGCATTCCGGTATCTAAAGTTGCCCTGTCACGAGCCCAGTATTCTGCTGCCAGTTCAGGGGGATAGAGCTCGAGGTCGGTTAAACCGATCACATCTTCCATCGTTTTTCCCCCACTTGCCCGCAAATCTGCCAGGTTTGCGAGCGTCTTACGTCCCTGCATATCCATTACCATGATGCGGTCGGGAAGATTGTCGATCAATGTTCGAAGTAGATTTCGTTCCTGCGTCAGCTTCCGGTCCACTTGCCGAATGTGGATCAACCAATAAACCATAACCAGCAGAAGAACGCTGCCTATAACAGCAGGAAAGAGTAAGTCCTGCCAGCGGTTGGGATTGCTCATGGTCAGGGTAAGCGCTGCCAAACCCAAGATCATCAAAGAAGTTAAAGATATTTCCAACCAGGCAGGCAAGACCTTAGGAAGAAAGAATTTATTTTCTCTTGGCACAGCAGTCCTACCGTATCAAAAAAATTGTAAACCAATCTGATGCTTGTTCTATTTCATTTGTATTACCTTTCCGAACTGTAAGTGCGCCTGCTTTGGGCCATTGACGGTCAGCGTCAGCAGAAAGCAAGAGCATTCATTAAAGGAGGCTTGAATAGGAATAAGGCGCAAGGTTCAGATTTACAGTACTGTGATATTCGTCCCTGCCAAGCTTTCCCTCACCCTAGCCCTCTGGTGGTGCTACCGCTTCGCGTCCCGGCGGGAGAGGGGATTTCCTTCATCCGAAAAGGAAAGGGCTGGGGATGAGGGATAAGTTGCCGAGGACCATACAGGTACTACTTTGCGTTGTAATGATAGGAATGAAATCAAACCCCATCGATTAAGCCTGGTTGAACTTTCCCCCCATAAAACCGAACTGACTTTTGAATTAGGATTGTAAGATCGAGAGAGGTTAAAATGCCAAGAAAATACTCTAATATGGAACGTTCATTGCCAGGGCAAGCGGCGGAAGCACGGCAGCGCCAGGGTAAGACCGGGGTAGATTCCTATCGAATTTTGCACCAGCAACTTTACAGCTATCACGGAAGATAAGTGTTAATCACATCTTCGCTCCACACTTTCAGAGTGGGGCGAATGGAACCGAATAAAATAGATGCATGCGGGGCATATGCCCCGCATGCATCTATTTTATTCGGAGACTTCAGAAAGCTGTGCGACTGAATTCCAGTAAAGGTCTCGGAGATCTGGATTTAAGATGCTTTTACGGAAACCTGCTGCTTGATGATGGCGGTCTCGTCCACGTAGGCAAGCCAATTATCGTATTGCGCCAATTTGCCGCGGATGGCCTCGTGGAAAACCTTCTGGATGGCGCGGGTCACGGGGCCGGTCTTGCCGTCGCCGATCCTGCGCATGTCAATTTCGCTCAGGCCGATGCACTCGGCCGCGGTGCCGCACACAAAGACCTCGTCCGCAATGTAGAGCTGATCGCGCGAGACCGGCTGCTCGACGACGTCATAGCCCAGGTCGGTGGCAATGCGTGAAGATGGAGTTGCGTGTGATGCCCTCCAACACCGGGGCGGTGGACGGGGGTTATGACCTTGCCATTCGCGCACCAGGAAGAGATTTTCACCGGTGCATTCGGCGACATAACCCTGCGGGTCGAGCAGGATGGCTTCGTCAAACCCGAGGCGCATCGACTCGGTCTTGGCCAGGATGCTGTTGGCATAGTTGCCGGTGATCTTGGCCTTGGTCATCATCACATTGGGATGATGGCGGGTAAACGTGGAGATGTTGGCGCGGATGCCTTTGGCGAGCGCATCTTCGCCCAGGTAATTGTCCCATTCCCAAACGGCAATCGCCAGGCTGGGTTTGCCAAAATCCACGCTCAGATTCCAGCCGCCGCCATCCAGGTAGATAAGGGGCCGGATGTAGCATTCCTTGAAGTCATTGGCCTTCACGGTTTGCTTGATGGCCGTGCTGACATCGTCCACCGACCAGGGGAGTTCCCTGAAACCCAGCACGCGCGCCGAATCGAACAAGCGCTCGGCATGTTCCTTCAAGCGAAAGACGGCAGGGCCTTTGGGCGGTGTTGTAGGCGCGGATGCCCTCGAACACTCCCGCGCCGTAATGCAGGGCGGGGGTTAGAAAGTGCAGGGTTGCTTTTTCGAACGGCACCATTTCGCCGTTCATCCAGATGTATTTCGATTCCATGCTCATGATACTTTCTCCTTTCGGTTTGATAAGGGCTCAGCGAACTGGAAGCTGCGCTCTTATATGGCAAAAGATGTGAGAGGTACAGGTATTCTTCCAAAAAAGGTGAACTTACAAATGTTTGATGATTTCGTCCGTCATCTGACGGGTGGACAACTTTCCGCCGAGGTCGGCTGTGCGGGCACCCGAGGTAATCGTAGACTCAACTGCTTTTTCGATGGAGGCGGCCTCGTCTTCGAGTTTGAGCGAATAACGCAGCAGCATGGCAGCCGAGAGGATGGTGCCGACGGGGTTTGCAATGCCCTTGACCGGCGATATCCGGGGCCGAGCCGTGGATCGGCTCATACAACCCGGTACTGTCCTTCGCCCAAACTGGCCGAGGGCAGCATTCCCATGGAGCCAGCCAAGACCGAGGCCTCATCGGTGAGGATGTCACCGAACATGTTCTCGGTGACGATCACATCCATCCGGGCGGGCCCGGTGATCAATCTCATGGAGGCGGTATCCACCAGCACATGTTCGAGTTCCACATCGGGATTCTCCTTTCCGATCTGGGTTGCGATCTGGCGCCACATGCGCGACGATTCCAATATGTTGGCTTTGTCGACCGAGGTCACTTTTTTTCTGCGGCCTTTCGCCAGCTTGAAAGCCAGGTCCATCACACGCCGGACTTCGTAATCGTAATATTCCAGCGTATCCACCGCATGTTCATGACCATCTTTCATCTCACGCAGTTTCGGCTGGCCGAAATACAGGCCGCCGGTCAACTCGCGGACTACCAGGATGTCCACACCCTGCAGTTTTTCGGGTTTGAGCGGCGAGGAGTTCGATCAGGGCGGGATGAACCTTGACCGGACGCAGGTTTGCGAACACACCGAGCCCTTTGCGCAAGGCCAGCAGCCCGCGCTCGGGCCGATCTTTGGCGGAGGGGTCATCCCATTTCGGGCCGCCGACCGCGCCCAACAGAACCGCGTCGGCGGCTTTGCAATCGGCGAGAGTCTCGTCGGTGAGCGAGCAGCCGAACTTGTCTATCGAGCAGCCGCCGATGAGGCGCTCGGTAAATGTGAAGGTGTGCCCGTGTTTTGCTGGCGATGGTTTCCAGTACGCGCACGGCTTCGCCGACTACTTCGGGGCCGATACCGTCGCCGGGGAGGAGGGTGATGTTGAAATTCATATGTATCCCAAGTTGCTGAAATGACCGATTTGAGGGAAATCAACGCAGAGACTGCAAAGGTGGAAGGTTTTTGGGGATTTTTCCAATAGCGAGTGAGAAGGCAAATCATTAATGCGCCACCATAAACCGTATTCCACGGAATCGGCCAGGGCGCACCAGGAGGCTTCGATGATGTTGGCGCTGGCGCCGACGGTGCTCCAGCGTTTCGTGCCGTTCTGCGTATCGATCAGAACACGCGTGATGGCCTTGGTGCCGTTCTCGCCATCCAGGATGCGGACCTTGTAATCGGAGAGATGGAAGGCAGCCATCTGCGGATATTTCGGAATGAGGGCTTTGCGCAAGGCGGCATCCAGGGCATTGACCGGGCCATTGCCCTCGGCCGCGGTATGCACCACTTCGCCTTCCACCTTGATCTTGACCGTGGCCTCGGCAAAGATGCCGCGTCCCTGGCGGTGCTCGACGTTGACGGAGAAGTCGAGCAGCTCAAAGGGCGGCTTGTAATCAGCCTGCTGGCGTTTCAACATCATCGCGACGGAGGCCTCGGCGGCTTCGAACGAGAAGCCGCTGGGCTTCCAGCGTCTTGACATCGTTGAGCACCCCGACCACATTCTCGTTGCTGCCGGCTTCCACGCCGTGCTCTTCGGCAGTGCTGAGGATGTTGCCGCGGCCGGATAGGTCTGAGACGACGACGCGCATCTTGTTACCGACCAGGGCCGGGTCGAGGTGCTGGTAGGCTTTCTCGTTGCGGCGCATAGCCGCGACATGCACGCCGCCTTTGTGTGCAAAGGCTGATTTGCCGACAAAAGGCAGGTGCTCATCGGGTGTGAGATTGGCGACTTCCGCAACGAAATGGGAGAGGTCGCTAAGCTGGACGATCTTTCCTTCGGGCAAACAGGGATACGCCCATCTTCAGCTCAAGGTTAGCCATGACGGAAATCAGGTTGACATTGCCGCAGCGTTCTCCGACGCCGTTGATGGTGCCCTGCACCTGGATGGCGCCCTCGCGCACGGCGATCAGCGAATTGATCACCGCGCACTCCGAGTCGTTATGGGTGTGGATGCCAAAGGGATGCGCCAGAGAGGGCTTCAGCTCACGGATGATGTGCTCCAATTCCCAGGGCAAGGTGCCGCCATTGGTGTCGCATAAGACCACGGTTTCCGCGCCGCCGCGGATGGCGGCTTTCAAGGTCTCGAGTGCATAGTCGCAGTCTGCTTTGTAGCCATCGAAGAAATGCTCGGCATCGTAGATCACGCGCTTGCCGTTGGACTTTCAGATAGGCAACCGACTGCTCGATGATGCGCAGGTTATCGTCCAGGGTTGTCAGCAAGACGTCGGTAACGTGCAGCGTCCACGTTTTGCCAAAGAGAGTGCAGACGGGCGTATGAGAATCGATCAGGGCTTTGATGTTGGCGTCGTCTTCGGGCCCGCCTTTGACGCGGCAGGTGGAACCGAAGGCTGCGATGAGCGCATTCTTCCATTCGAGGTCGCGGGCGCGCTCGAAGAATTCAACGTCCTTGGGGTTGGAGCCGGGCCAGCCGCCTTCGATGAAGGCCACGCCAAGGCCGTCGAGCCGGTGGGCGATGCGGACTTTGTCGTTGGCCGAAAGCGTGAAGCCTTCGGACTGGGTGCCGTCTCGTAAGGTAGTGTCGTAGATCTGGATCATTGACATATTGCTCCTTGGTAGGGAGAGCACCTACCACTTGGTCGGAAGACGCCGACCACTTTGGATCGAGCTTTTCTCCTTCCGTTGTCACGGAAGGAGAAAGAGATTCCAAAAAATGAAGATGATGGGAAGAACACCCATCATCTTCATTTTTTGGGTATTCTTCAATCAGAAGGAAAGTAACCAGGTTCATTTTGCTTCGTAAGCTGCGATCTCCTTCTCAAATCCGAGGATGTAACCCAGCTCGTCAACGCCGTTGAGCAGGCAGGTCTTGTTGAACGGATCGATCGGGAAGGTCACCGAGCCACCGTCGAAGGAAAGCGTTTGCGTTTCAAGATCAACAGTGAGCTGAACGTTCGGCACTTCTTCCACGAGATCGAATAACATTTTGTGAGTCTCGTCGTCCACAATAATGGGGAGCAACCCGTTCTTGAGGGAGTTGTTCCGGAAGATATCCGCAAAAGAGGTGCTGATGACGGCGCGGAACCCGTAGCCGGTCAGCGCCCAGGGAGCGTGCTCGCGGCTAGAGCCACAGCCGAAGTTGTCACCGGCCAGCAGGATCTGCGCACCCTTAGACTCCGGTTTGTTCAGAACAAAATCCGGTTTGGGCGAGCCATCGGCGTTGTAGCGCCAGTCCGCGAAGAGGTTGTCGCCCATGCCCTTCTTGTCGGTGGCTTTCAGGAAGCGGGCAGGGATGATCTGATCGGTGTCAACATCGTTGGCAGGGAGGGGGACGACACGGGAGGTAAGAGTGGAGAAATGAGCCATAAGAGGATTTGTGATTTCTGATTTATAGATTTTAGATTCTGGACGGAGCCCGGCAGAGAGGGCCGCTTCGCCGTTGACGGGAGAGGAACAAGAGGGGATTTGAGGGAGGAGAAATGAGCCATGATTTTATTTAAGATTTCTGATTGATGATTTTATGCTGGGCGATGGCCGGCAAAGACAGCCAATTCATAGATGCGGAAGTAGCAATCCACTTGCTCGTAACCCATTCCGCGCAGCCAGTCGCACTGCACATCCACGGACAGAAGCTTGTTCGCATCCTTATCAGGACGCTTCATAAAAACGTCGGCCATCTCGGCTCTCGTCCGTTTGCCACCGCTGCGTTGCTCGATGGCATAATATCCATCGATCACGTGATTATTGAACAGGTCGGTGGCCAAAGGCGAGGCAGGCGCGATATGTTCGATGTTGATGAACCAACCGCCCGGCTTCAGCAGGGAAAAAATCTCCTGATAAATCTGAGCGCTTGCGCGGGTCGGGCTGGTGATGGATGGAAAAGCCAGACACAAGCGCATCGAAGGGGCCCTGGGGGCTGTACCGCGTTGACCCAGGCGGGATCGCCATAATCGAGATTCGAGAATGTGAGCTGATCCTTATAATCCTTGAGCTGCTCACGCGCCTGCCCAAGCATGGGCTCGGAGAAATCCACCAGCACCCCACGGGCCGGAGGATAGGTGCCCAGGATCGCGGCGGCCGAGAATCCCATCGCCGCAGCCGAGATCCAGGAAATTCTCAACCGGCTCAGGGCGCGACTTTAAAATGGACATCATCACGCCAATCTGTTCCGGCACCAGGGGGATGGCGGACCGGAAGGATAAGATACCGATCTACAATTGCGGGCAGTTTCCAGACTTCGTCTGTGACCATGATCAACTCAATAACGTCCGCGGGTCCGAGACCACGCCCGACAACGCAGTGGCGGCGGCAGTCAACGGCGAGGCGAGGAATGTCCGCCCGCCTTTGCCCTGACGACCTTCGAAATTACGGTTGCTGGTGGACACGGCATACTGACCGGGTTCCAGCTGATCGCCATTCATGGCGATGCACATCGAGCAGCCCGCTTCACGCCAGTCGGCGCCGGCTTCCTTGAAGATCTTATCGAGGCCCTCGGTTTCGGCCTGCTTCTTCACATCCTGCGAGCCGGGCACGACCATCACGCGGGTGCCGCCGGCGACCTTGCGACCCTTGAGCAGGGAGGCGGCCAGGCGCAAATCGGAGATACGCGAGTTGGTACAGGAACCGATGAAGACCACGTCCACTTTTTGGCCGAGCAAGAGCTGGCCGGGCTGGAGACCCATATAGGCCAGGGCTTTTTCAAGCGCGGCTTTCTGGGAGGCATCGCTGAAGGACTCGGGCGTGGGGATGCGCTCGGTGATCTTCATGCCCATGCCGGGATTCGTCCCGTAGGTGATCATCGGTTCGAGGGCGGAGGCATCCAGCGTGACGGACTTATCGTAGGCCGCGCCTGTCATCGGTGGGCAGGGATTTCCAGCGGGCCAGGGCCTTGTCCCAATCGGCACCCTTGGGGGCATACTCACGTCCATGCAGATATTCAAAGGTGGTATCGTCGGGCGCGACCATGCCGGCGCGCGCGCCACCTTCGATGGACATGTTACAGATGGTCATGCGTTGTTCCATGGTCAGGCCGCGGATGGCGGAGCCGGTGTACTCAAAGACGTGACCGGTGCCACCCCCGATGCCGATCTTCGCGATGAGCGCAAGGATAATATCCTTGGCAGAGACGCCTTTCGGCAGGGTGCCATCAACGCGGACTTCATAGGTCTTCGGCTTCCTTTGAAGCAAACACTGAGTCGCAAGCACATGCTCCACTTCGCTGGTGCCGATTCCAAAGGCCAGCGCGCCGAACGCGCCGTGCGTGGCGGTGTGACTGTCGCCGCACACGATCGTGAAGCCCGGCTGGGTAAGCCCAAGCTCGGGGCCGATCACGTGGACGATGCCGCGGTTGGGACTGTTCATGCCATATAAGCGGATGCCGAACTCGGAGGCATTGGTTTCCATCTGTTTGATCTGGGCGGCAGCCAGCGCGTCGGCGATGGGCAGCGACGGATCATGCGTGGGGATGGAATGGTCCATGGTGGCGACGGTCTTATCGGGCCGGCGGACTTTCGAGTCCGCGCTGGCGCAGCCCGGTGAAGGCCTGCGGGGAGGTCACCTCATGGACGAGATGCAGGTCAATATAGAGGACGGCCGGGGAATCGGGTTGTTCGGCTACAACGTGCGAGTCCCAGATTTTTTGGAAGAGAGTTTTTGGCATGATGAGATAAGAGAGTAGAGAAAAGAGAGTGGAGAGTAGTGAGAGGGCTAGAGAGGGTCGAGATCAGGGTTGGAGTCTGATTCGATGACGGGGGCAGGTTGGGGCGGGGATAAAAGCTCGCTGAGGTCCCAGCCGGAGGGGATGGTGTGTGGTTCGGGGAACGGGTCGTAGTCTTCAGTGCGGGAAAAGTCCGGGTTTTCATTCTGAGTGGTCATAGTGATTTCTCTCCTTCTAGGTTTTTGCAGGAGCGACTGGAGTCGCTTCCACGTAGATTATCTGTATCTATTTGGTTAGCTATCGTGTCACAAAGATCCACCTGACCTACTGAAGGGGAGGAGGGATTCATTTTGTCGGGCTAATGCCCATCCTGGGTATGCAAGCGTGAGTGTGTAGATACAGATTATCCGAGCATTACACCATAATCGTTCTGGACGATCTGCAAGCCTTCGGTCTGGGCGATGATGAGTTTGTTCAGGGCATTGATATAGGCCTTGGCGCTGGCGACGATGATGTCCGTATCCGCGCCGTGACCGCCGTAGACGCGCGGGAATTCGGTTTCTTTTTGTGCATCCATGGTGTGCTGGCCATTGCTGCCTTTGATGCGGACCGTGACCTCGCCCAGCGCGTCGATGCCCTCGGTGATGGCATGGATGTTGAATTCGAGCAGGGTGTTTGGAACATTGATGATGGCATCAATGGCCTTGTAGGTCGCATCCACGGGGCCGGTGCCGGTCGCGGCCTGGGTGTAGACCTTGCCGTCGGGGGCGCGCAAGCGGGCAGTGGCAGTGGGCATGCCCATGGTGCCGCAGGTAACCTGCAGCCCGTCGAGGAAATAGACATCGCGCGGCTGATAGAACTCGTCGGCGATCAGGGCTTCGAGGTCGGCATCCACAACGGTCTTCTTGCGGTCGGCCAGCTGCTTGAAGCGGGTAAAGGCCTTATCCAGCTCGACTTCATCGAGCGAGTGTCCCATTTCGGCCAGGCGCGAGCGCAGGGCATGGCGGCCCGAATGTTTGCCCAGCACCAACTTGGACTGATTCACGCCCACGTCCTCCGGCCGCATGATCTCATAGGTGGTCTGATGCTTGAGCATCCCATCCTGGTGGATGCCCGCTTCGTGGGCGAAGGCGTTCGCACCGACAATGGCCTTGTTCGGCTGGACGACGATGCCGGTGTAGTTGCTGACCAGTTTGCTGATGTGTGCTATCTGCCTGGCGTCGATGCCCGTTTCCAAGCCGAAGACGGGTTGGCGCGTGCGCAGCGCCATGACGACTTCTTCGAGCGAGGTATTTCCCGCACGCTCGCCGATGCCGTTGACGGTCACTTCGGCCTGACGAGCGCCGGCACGGATGCCGGCCAGCGTGTTGGCCGTCGCCATGCCGAGGTCATCGTGGCAATGAACGGAGATCGATAATGTTCTCGTTCATGCCCGGTGTGTTCTTGATAATCCCGTCAATCAATTGGAAGAATTCATCGGGGGTGGTGTAACCGACCGTATCCGGAATGTTGAGCGTGGTTGCACCGGATTTGATGGCCTCCGCCAAGACGAGATATAAGAACTCGGGATCGGAGCGGCCGGCATCTTCCGGCGAGAACTCGACGTCGGCGCATAAGTGAGCGCGCATAAGCCACCATCTGCGAAACGCGTTCGACCACCTCTTCGCGGTCCATCTTGAGCTTGTACTTCATGTGGATTTCAGAAGTCGCCAAGAATGTATGGATGCGCGGATGCTTGGCATCCTGGACTGCCTCCCAGGCCTTATCGATGTCGCCTTTCGAGGCACGGGCCAGACCGGCGATAATCGGAACCCTGGCTTCCGGGTGCACCGGCCGGAGGGTTGCCTACCTCTCGTGCTATACGGCGGACGGCTTCCAGGTCATCGGGAGAGGCGGCGGGAAAGCCGGCCTCGATAATGTCCACGCCGAGGCGCGCCAGGTTTTGGGCCACCTCCAGCTTTTCGGCGGAGGTCATGGTCGCGCCCGGCGATTGCTCGCCGTCGCGCAGGGTTGTATCGAAAATACGGACATAGTCTGACATGTTTTCTCCTTACACCGGGTACTTCGCAAGAACTAGAACTGGTCTCAAAAATATGTTGGCTGGCGAGTCCGAGATTGCTTCAGTCGCTCCGTTCGCAATGACATTGTCCCAATGACTGCCTTCGAGACTGCAGTATTCCAATATTATTTCTTCCAATTTTCAGGCCGCAGCGAGCGGACGGCCGCGCCTGCCCGCCACATTTCTGATTCGCGCATGGTCTTCAATTCGGCATCCAGTTTTTCGCGGTAATCCGGATCGCTGTTCTTATCGAGGACGATGCCGGTTTCGACGCCGCTAACCACACTCTTGTATAAGGCTATCGAAGACCGGGGCGACGGCATCGCGGAACCTGTCCTTCCAATCCAGGGCGCCGCGCTGGGCGGTAGTGGAACAATTGGCATACATCCAATCCATGCCGTTCTGACCGACGAGGCGGATCAAGCGATTGCGTAAGCTCTTCGACCGTCTCATTGAAGGCTTCGGAGGGGGTGTGGCCGTGCGAGCGGAGGGTGTTGTACTGCGCTTCCATCACGCCTGCCAGCGCGCCCATGAGCACGCCGCGCTCGCCGGTGAGGTCGCTGTAGACTTCATTCTGGAACGTCGTCGGGAATAAATATCCTGCGCCGATGGCAATCCCCAACGCGATGGTGCGTTCCCTGGCGCGGCCGGTGGCATCCTGCTGGACCGCAAAGCTGGCATTGATGCCGGAGCCTTCCAGGAAGTTGGCGCGCACGCTGCGGCCCGATCCCTTCGGGTGCGACCAGCGCCACGTCCACATGCGGCGGAGGGATCACACCGGTCTGATCTTTGTAGGTGATGGAAAAGCCGTGCGAGAAATACAGCATATCGCCTTCGTTCAGGCATTCGACGATCTTGGGCCATTGTGCGCGCTGGCCCGCATCTGATAGCAAATACTGGATCACGGTGCCGCGCTCGGCGGCCTCTTCGATGGAGAATAAGGTCTTGCCCGGTACCCAGCCGTCAGCCAGAGCCTTGTCCCAACTGGCGCTGCCCTGCTTCTGCCCGACTATCACCTTGATGCCGTTATCGCGCATGTTCAAGGCCTGCGCCGGGCCCTGCACGCCGTAGCCAAGCACGGCAACGACTTCATTCTTCAGCACCTCGCGGGCCTTCTCGAGCGGGAATTCTTCGCGGGTAACGACGTCTTCTTCCACGCCGCCAAAATTGATCTTTGCCATAATTTCTGTTCTCCTTGAGATGCACTGTTATTTGCGTTCGAGTAGAATAATTCCTGCGATCAAAATGATCTACAATGGATATGGTCAATTTGCCATAACATCCACAGGCTCGGCTCGCTGCCAATCGTATACCATTTGCGCCAGGGGAACGACGGATGCCGGTATTCGCGCCGCGGGTCATGGCGATCTGGCCGGTGCGGACCATCTCCACGATGCCGACCGGACGCAGCAGCTCGACCATGCCCTCGATCTTGTCCTCGGTGCCGGTGATCTCCACGATCACGGAATCGGCAGCCACATCCACAATGCGGGCACGGAAAATATCCACGAGGTTATTGACTTCGGCGCGCCGCTCGGGGCCGACCTTGACTTTGATCAATGCCAGGTCGCGGGTCACCGACGGTTGATGGGTGACGTCCTGCACGTCGATCACATTGACGAGCTTGTACAGATTGGCCTCGATCTTGTGCGCGTCCACGTCGCCGTTGGGACAATTGACCACAACGGTCATGCGCGAGACATCGGTGTTTTCCGTCCGCCCCACCGCCAGAGATTCAATATTGAAGTTACGACGGCGGAACAGGGAAGCCACCCGGTTGAGAACACCGGGTTTATTTTCAACCAAGGCGATAAAGGTATATTGCATGAACAAACTCCTTATCATTCTTCCACCCGGATGGGCCGCCGAATCATCTCGTGCAGGGCGGCGCCGGTGGGAACCATCGGGTAGACGGTATCTTCTTTTTCCACACGGAATTCGAGCAGCACCGGGCCGGGCGTATTGCGTGCAAAGGCAATCGCTTCCTGCACTTCTTCGGGCTTTGTCACAAGCCGGGCGGGAATGCCGTGCGCTTCGGCGATCTTCACAAAATCAGGCGTGAGCATGTTGACGGCTGAATAGCGCTTTTCAAAGAAGAATTCCTGCCACTGGCGGACCATGCCGAGGAAGTTATTGTTCATGATGGCGATCTTTACGTTCGCGCCTTCCTGCACCGCGGTGGAAAGTTCGGCCTGCGTCATTTGAAAACCGCCGTCGCCCACGACCGTCCAGATCTCCTGGTCCTTATGGGCGAACCAGGCGCCGATGGCGGAGGGCAGACCAAACCCCATGGTGCCCGCCCCGCCGGAGGTTATCCAGCGATTGGGCTTATCGAGGAAATAATATTGCGCCGCCCACATCTGGTGCTGGCCGACATCGGTCGTGACGATCGCATCGCCGCCGGTCGCTTCCCATAATTCGCGCACCAGATGCGCCACGTACAACTTGCCGTCCTCAGGCCAGGACATGATCGAACGCCCATCGCGCTTCCGTTTTCCAATCGGCGATCTGAGCCAGCCATTCCTCGTGGTCGTATTCATCCACCATGGGCACCAGGTCGGTCAGGACGGTTTTCAGGTCACCGACCAGCGGCAAATCGGCCGTGCACATTCTTGTGCACCTCGGAGGGATCGATCTCGACATGGATTTTCTGTGCGCCGGGCGCATAGGATTTCAAGTTGCCGGTTACCCGATCATCGAAGCGCATGCCGAAGGCCAGCAGCAGATCGGCATTCTGGATGGCAAGATTGCAATGGGCCTCGCCGTGCATGCCCATCATTCCCAGGCTGAGCGCATGCGAGGCCGGGAAAGCTCCGAGCCCCAGCAAGGTGCTGGCCACCGGCGTCTGTGTTTTGATGGCAAAATGCTGAAGCACCTCTTCCGCACCCGAAACGAGCACGCCGTGCCCGCATAAGATCACCGGGCGCTGGGCTTTCTTGATCAATTCCACAGCCTTTTCCAGGGAGGCTTTCGGCGCATGGGAATGGGGCTGATAACCGGGCAAACGGACTTCCCCGGGATAAACAAACTCCGTCTTTTCGATCTGCGCATTCTTGCAGATATCGATCAACACCGGGCCGGGACGCCCGCTGCGGGCGATGTAAAAGGCCTCGCGCACCACTTCGGCAATCTCATCGGCGCGGGTAACCAGGTAATTGTGTTTGGTGATCGGCAGGGTGATGCCGGTCACGTCCATTTCCTGAAATGCATCGCCGCCGATCAAATGCGCTGCGACCTGACCGGTGATAAATACGACCGGGGATGAATCCATCATGGCGGTGGCAATGCCAGTCACCAAATTGGTCGCGCCCGGTCCGGAGGTAGCCATGGCGCAGCCCACCTTGCCGCTGACGCGTGCATAACCATCCGCCATGTGCGCGGCACCCTGCTCGTGCCGCACCAACACATGATGGATGGGATAGTTGAGCATGGCATCGTAGATCGGCATGTTCGCCCCGCCGGGATAACCAAACACCACCTCCACCCCTTCCCGAACAATACATTCCCATAAGATTTCAGCACCGCTTAATTTCATGATCTCTCCTCGTAAGTCTGTTGACAACACTGCACCGGTATCTGCGCTGGTCACAAAATATGCATAGCGTTTCAACCATTTGCTTGTGGTTTTGGATTTGAAGGGCGGCAGCGCAGCCAAGCGCTTATCGATCTCTGCCTCGCTCAAGCGGACATCCAGCTTGCGTTCCGTTCAAATCAATTTCGATCATATCCCCGGGTTGCAGCGCGGCGATGGGCCCGCCTGCAGGCTGCCTCGGGTGAAACGTGACCGATGCAGGCGCCGCGTGTCCCGCCGCTAAAGCGGCCATCGGTGATGAGCGCCACTTTATCGCCCAGACCCATGCCCATGATGGCGCTGGTGGGTGAGAGCATCTCCTGCATGCCCGGCCCGCCGCGCGGACCTTCGTAGCGGACGACCACCACATCGCCGGCTTTGACCTTGCCGCCGAGGATGCCGGCCATGGCCTGTTCCTCGGATTCGAAGATCACTGCCGGGCCTTCAAATTTCATCATGGCTTCGCTCACGCCGCCCACCTTGACGACCGCACCCTTGGGAGCCAGGTTGCCAAACAGAATCGCCAAGCCGCCGCGCTTCGAATGGGCATTGTCATAACGACGAATTACATCTTCATCCTTGATCTCTACGCCTTTGATCGATTCCCCCAGGCTCGTGCCGCTTACCGTCATCCTATCGAAATGCAGCATGTTTGTCCCCCGTTGGACTTCATTCAAAATGGCCGGGATGCCGCCCGCCCGGTGCACGTCTTCCATGTGCCATTTGCCTGCCGGGCTGACCTTGCAGATATGCGGCACTTTTTCGGCCACGGCATTGATGCGGGAGAGCGGATAATCGATGCAAGCCTCATTCGCCAACGCCAGGGTGTGGAGGACGGTATTGGTCGAGCCGCCCATGGCCATATCCAGGGCAAAGGCATCGTCGATCGCTTCCGCCGTCACGATGTCGCGCGGCTTGATATCACGCTCGATCAAAGTCAGGATTTGGGAGGCGGCATGCCGGGCCAATGCTTCCCGTTCCGGCGTCTTCGCCAGGGCCGAACCGTTGAAGGGCAGCGCCAGCCCGATCACTTCCATCAGGCAGTTCATCGAATTGGCGGTGAACATACCGGAACAGGAACCGCAGGAGGGACAGGCAAACCTCTCCAGCGTGGTCAAACGCTTCTCGTCGATCTTGCCGGCCGAGAATGCGCCGACGCCTTCGAAGACCGAGATGAGGTCAAGGGTTTCGCCTTCGGGGGTCTTGCCGGCCGCCATCGGCCCGCCTGAGACGAAGATGGTCGGGATATTGACGCGCATGGCCGCCAGCAGCATGCCGGGCACGATCTTGTCGCAATTTGGGATGCAGACCATGGCGTCAAAACGGTGGGCCTCGATCATGGTCTCGACGCAATCGGCGATCAATTCGCGGGAGGGCAGGGAGTACTTCATGCCCATATGGCCCATGGCAATGCCATCGTCCACGCCGATGGTGTTGAACTCGAAGGGCACGCCGCCGGCGGCGCGCACGGCATCTTTTACAAGTTTCCCGAATTCCTGCAAATGCACGTGGCCCGGTACGATATCCACGTATGAATTGACGATTGCAACGAACGGCTTGTCGAAATCCTCCTCCCGCATGCCGGTTGCGCGAAGCAAGGCACGATGCGGCGCTCTTCTCATAACCCTTTTTTGATGGTATCTGATCGCATGGCTCTCTCTTTGTTCCCATTTGGGATAAGGTCGAAAATGGGACGGGGTTGGGATATAACAAAAGAGCCGCCTGTGGTCAGGGCGGCTCTTGTTTTTATGTTCCTCTGAGTTAAGTGTGCTTACTTCACCTTCACCTTAGCCATCCTAACCACAAATTGATCCTTAATAATAAGGACCGCAAGAAGTACGACAATAATAAGGGTGGAGGAAATAAGGTTCATGGCAGTAATTAGATTTCGTTCGATTATATGCGTATTCGCGAATTCCGTCAAGGGGCAAAATCGATAGTGGTGCAAAAAATGGAACACGGATTTCGCAGACTAGGCGGATTTACACGGATGAAATTACTAAAACAAAAACAACAAGATTTAATGCCAAGTCGCTCGGATGAGCTGCACAAGATGCTCTAGGTGCCTTTGAAGCGCGGGTATGAGCCGAGCACTCGCAGCATGAGCGCATATCCGTCCAGCTGCTGCAAGCGCCTCATCCACCAGAGGCTGCACCGGCCGCCCCGAGGAAGTCGATATAAAACAAATACTCCCAGGGTTTGCCCACCAGAGGGCGGGATTCGATCTTGGTCAGATCAATATTGCGCAGGGCAAAAACACGCAGGGCATTGAATAAAGCGCCCGGTTGATTCTTCAACGTAAACACAATCGAGGTCTTGGCCTCGGCACGGCGGTGACAACGGTTTCAGGAGCAATGCTGAGGAAACGCGTATAGTTTTCGAGGGTTGTCTTCTATGTCCTCGTCGAGGATCTGCATTTCGTATATTTCGGCAGCCCGGCGGGAGGCAATCGCGGCCGTGTCGTGTGCGCCGGATTCCTTGAGCATCTTTACACTGCCGGCGGTATCGAAAACGGCCTCGGATTTGATGCCGTGCGTCCTTCAAGTATCCGGCGCACTGCCCCAGGGCCTGCGGATGGCTGATGGCTTTTTTGATGTCCGTTTTTTGAGCGCCGGGTAAGCCGATCAGACAATGCCGCACGCGCAGAAAATACTCACCTGTGATGTGCAGGTCGTTCTTCAACAACAGATCATAATTCTGATGGATGCTGCCCGCCAGCGAATTCTCTATCGGGATCATGCCGGTCTCACATTTTCCGAGCTCGACAAATTCGAATACCAGATCAAACGATTCGCAAGGAACTGCCTCCACCTTGCCAAAATAACCATACACTGCCTGCTCGGAATAAGCGCCGGCCTCTCCTTGAAATGCGACCCGCATACTCAGCCTCCCGCCTTTTCCGCCCAGCCCAGGATTGCCTGCATACCCGCTTCCACTTCCAGACTCGGGAGCTGCTATCGTCATGCGGACAAAGCCCTCGCCCTGCGCGCCAAAGGCGGCACCGGACACCACACCCACACCGGCCTCTTCCAGCAAACGTTCGCAGATCTCCTGCGAGGATATGTTCAATGCGCGCAGATCCAGGAAAAAATAAAACGCTCCCATCGGCGGCGCAACGTGGACCGGTAATTCGCCGGCCTCACGCGCAACCCTGAGCACGACCTGGCGTCGCTGTGCATACGAGGCGCGCATTTCAATCACCGCCTGCTGGATGCCAGCATCCGTCAGTGCAAAGGCTGCGGCTTTTTGGATAAATGGGGCCACACAGGTAATCGAGTTCTGTCCGGCTTTCAAAGCATTTTCAATCACCTGCGCAGGTGCGGCAAGATAACCCACACGCCAGCCGGTCATGGCATAGGTTTTCGAAAGGCTGTGCACCAGAATGGTATGCTCTTTGGCACCATCGAAGGCCGCGGCGCAGGTGGGTTTTTCGCCGTAATACAAATTTTCATAGACCTCGTCGCTTACGATCCATAATTTATTTGCGGCGGCGAAATCATGCAGCTTTTGCAGATACTGCGCGTGTGGGATAGGCGCCGGTGGGGTTGGATGGGTAATTCAACACGATGACCCGCGTTTTCGGAGTAATCGCTTTTTCCCAGGCATCGAAGGTTGGGATAAATCCATCGTCCGGGTAGGCGGGCACACGAACGACATTCCCACGCAGCATGGACACCATGTTGACATGCGTGGCCCAGGTGGGGTCGGGGATGAGGACATCATCGCCCGGGTTCAAAATGGACTGCATTGCCAAGATAATAGGCATGGATGCCGCCATGCGTAACGAGTATCTCTGCTTCAGGGTCATAGGATACAGCGTTATCGCGTTGAGAGTTTTTCGGCGGCGGCTCTTCTCAGTTCGGGCATGCCGCGGCTGGGTGCGTAACGTGTGAACCCGGCCTTCATGGATTGCAGTGCCACTTCCAGTATCGGGGCGGGGGTCGGAAAATCGGGCTCGCCGGTCTGCAGCCCGATGATCTTTTGCCCGGAGGCTTTCAGCGCGTTGACACGGTCGCCCATGGCGACGGTTGGAGATTGGCGGATCAATTCAAATTGCCGGTTGAGATCCATTGTATTTTCCGATCCATAAAATTTCCGCATTATACCTCTTGAGTGATAGGCGTATCTTGTCTTCGAAGCTGCAGAAAGAACACCTGCAGCTTCGAAGACAAAGTAATCCTGAAAATGAAGATAGGCAGGGCGCCCCTGCCTATCTTCATTTTCAGGTCTAACCAACGACAGGGCGGTTGATAGAAATGCTTGTACAAACCTTGGACGTGACCAGGAGGGATGGTAAATTACCAATTTTCCCTACTTTCATTTTCGGGTGGAGCCAGCAAGAGGACTGTGGAGAGAAATGCCTGCATAAACCTTGAACGCGAGCAAGAGGGATGGCAAATTACCAATTTGCGCTACGGGCAAGCTGACAGCTTGCCCTACATGAGCATTGACCTTGACGGACGGAGTGGTATAGTTGCGGCCAATATGAACGTTCTGAATTTGCGCACCCTGATGACCACCACTACTACTACCACCCGATCGGGTTCCCCCGGGGTGGTTACGTTTGGACAGGGTTAGCAAGCCAGCATAATCCAGTCCGGCGGCACATAAAAGCACCCCATGCACATGGGGTGCTTTTATTTTATTTGAAGGAGGTTCAAGATCATGGCACGCGAGAAATCATCTTCACGAGGCGCACTGGTTATGAAGTTTGGCGGCACGTCTGTCGGCAGCACGGAGGCCATGACGAGAGCGATCCAGATCGTCTGCCACAGCAAAGCCCAATGGCGGTCTGTGATCGTGGTCACGTCGGCACTGACCGGGGTGACCGACCTGCTGCTCGACAGCGCCGAAAAGGCAGCGCGCGGCAGCGTACGAGGGTTATCGACGGCTGAAAAGACCCTGCGCACGGCGCATTTCGCGATAGCAGATGCGCTGATCAACGATCCATCCAAGCTTGCGGAGGTCAGGAAGGAAATCTCGGCCGTGATCTCGAGCTTTATCACTTTATGCCAGGCCATCGCCGTGCTGGGCGAAGCCACACCGCGCGCGTTGGATGCAGTTGCTTCCCTGGGCGAAAGAATGAGCGTGCGTCTATTATCGGCCGCGATCACAGCCTCAGGCTTCCCATCAGAGTATGTAGAAGCAACCGAGACTTATCATCACAAACAACCATTTCCAAAATGCCAATCCCGATTTTTCGGCCACCACGCAGCGCACGCATGAGATCATCCTGACCCCTGCTCGAACATGGGATCGTCCCCGTGGTAACGGGTTTTATCGGCGCCACGCCGGAAGGCGTGGTTACAACGCTGGGCCGAGGCGGCAGTGATTATTCTGCAGCCATCCTCGGCGGCAGTGCTGCCGGCGGATGATGTCTGGATCTGGACGGATGTGGACGGCGTGATGACAGCCGATCCGCGCCTGGTCAGCGAGGCGCGCACGCTACCGGAAATCACCTACAGCGAAATTGCCGAACTGGCCTATTACGGCGCAAAAGTAATTCACCCGAAAACCGTCCGACCGGTGATCGATGCGGGCATTGGCCTGCGCATCTGCAACACGTTCAACCCGGACCATCCCGGAACGCGACTGGTGGTCAACGGGCATTCCACGAAGAAACCCCAGAAACCGAGACGAAGTGGTCAAGGCTGTTACTGCCATCCCCAAACAAAGACTGGTGACCATCGAGGGCCGCGGTATGCTGGGCGTGCCCGGGGTGGCTGCGCGGGCTTTTGCAGCCGTGGCATCGACCGGGACCAGCGTTCCTCTTATTACGCAGGCCTCGTCAGAACAATCCATCTGTTTTGCAGTCCCTGCAGAATCTGCAAATGCCGTGCTGTCTGCTTTGAAAGGTGTCTTCAAGCATGAACTCGAGCAAAGAGACATCGATCGTGTGTGGGCTACGGAAGATGTGACCATCGTCACGGTGGTAGGAGCCGGGATGCGCAGCACGCCGGGAGTCGCGGGACGGATATTCAGCCAGCTGGGCAGCCAGGAAATCAATGTGCTGGCCATTGCCCAGGGTTCATCGGAAGTGTCCATCAGCATGGTCATCGAACCCGAGCGCTACCGAAGCCGCGGTCAAAGCTCTGCATCAGCTTAATCGTCCATAAATAATACAAAGGAGTTCACATGCCTCAAATTCCCGTTGCCGTGCTCGGCGCCACCGGTTCAGTCGGCCAGCGATTTGTATCCCTGCTCGATAACCATCCCTGGTTCAAAGTCATCGCGCTGGCCGCCTCCGACAAATCCGTCGGCCAGCCTTATTCAGAAGCCTGCAGATGGATCCTTGCCGAGCCCATGCCGGCCTGGGCACAGCGATATGGTTGTAGCCCCGGCGACACCTGAAGCCATCAGCGCCAGGATCGTTTTTTCCGCGCTGCCTGCCAACCTGGCCAAAGACCTCGAACCTGAGTTTGCGACTGCCGGATTCGCGGTGTGCTCGAACGCTTCATCCTTCCGCCGCGAGCCGGATGTGCCTCTCCTGCTGCCGGAAGTCAACGCGGACCACATTGCGCTTATCCGGCGACAGCGCAAGCCCGCGGCTGGAGCGGATGCATCCTCACCAATCCAAACTGCACCAGCACCGGCCTGACCGTAGCCCTGAAAGCCCTGCAGGATTCATTCGGTCTCAAACGGGTCTTCGTCGTTTCGCTGCAGGCGCTTTCGGGTGCAGGGTATCCCGGAGTCCCTTCGCTTGACATCATCGATAATGTGGTCCCTTATATCGGCGGGGAGGAAGAAAAGGTGGAATGGGAGCCGCGTAAGATGCTGGGCAAGCTCGTGGATTCAAACGTTGAGCTGACCGATACGAAATTTTCCGCACACACCAACCGGGTGGGGGTGGCGGATGGACATACGGTATGTGCGAGCGTGGAACTGGATGCATCTGTCTCCCCGAAGAGGCCATGCATGCATTGAGCGAATATCAGGCCCCGGCCTCCGCCTGTAAATTGCCATCCGCACCCAGCCCGGTGATCAGCGTCCGGTACGAGGCGGATAGGCCGCAGCCTCGTCTCGACCGGATGACCGGCAAGGGCATGACGACGGCTGTTGGGCGAGTGCGGCCGGACCCGCTATTCCATCTGAAGTTTGTGGTTCTATCGCATAATACGATCCGCGGCGCGGCGGGCGGCTCGATCTACAACGCGGAACTGCTGGTGCAAGAAGGGTTGCTATGAGGTTGAGGGAAGAGATTTTCTTGAATACATTGGGTAGATTATCTATTTTTAACCACAAAGGAACACCAAGGAACACAAAGGTTTTCAAAATCAAGGGCAGAGAAAATCTGGCGTAGACTGCTGGTGGAAGAAGGATTGCTGTAAAGTTAAGCAAACAAATTATCTCGCCGTATTGGAATTGCTGTCGTTGTAAATGTTGTGGTTACTTATGCCTTCGTCCCACGCTCTCAGCCTGGAGGTCTGTCAAAACTGATTCTTGATTTTGCCCGCCGGGCTAAGGCCCCTGCTCAGTTCATGGAAGCCCTACGGGCTGGCTGAGCGCAATCCAAACAATCGGGATTGATATTCCACCCGGACGATGAATTAGTCTTTTCTGGGTATCTCATGTGGGAGCGACGAGCATATAACTCCAATTTAGTCGATGGCAACTTGAGGCAAGAGAATCTTCAAGGCCTTTACCAACAAATCAATATCATCCTGGCTGTTGTAGGCCTGCACGGAAATGCGAACGAATTGTTGATCCTGCCATTCGGTCAGAGGCACTTCGATCTTGTATTCATCGTATAGACGACTTTTGAGGAGCGGCAGGTCGGAGTGGGGGAGCGGGGCAATTCCCATCTGACCATAAAAATCTGAATCGAGCGGATAGGGCGGAGGCAAACAGGTCAGTTCACAGATCCGCTCGATGGCCTGGCGCAGCAGCTCATGGCATTCAAGCCGCACTTCGTCCCAATTGTGTTCGCTCATAAATTCCATAGCCTTTGGGACGGTCAGAGCGGCAGCGGGGTCTTTTGTGCCGGTCCATTGGAAGAGGTCAACAAAACGTGAGCCGGTGGTCGTTTCGGGCGCGGGGTTGAAGCCCCAACTCACGATCAAGGGCTCGATGAGGGGCTGGATTTCGCGACGAACATATAGGAAGCCTGCGCCCTTCGGCGAAAGCATCCATTTGTGACAATTCCCGAAAACAATATCGGCACCCATTTCCTGCAGGTCAACCGGGATCTGCCCGGGGGAATGTGCGGCATCAATAATGGTCAATATGCCGGCTGCTCTTGCCAGCCGGCATATTTTTTCCACGGGCAGTCGCAGGGCCGTTGGAGAGGTGATATGGCTCAGATAAATTGCTTTTGTCCGTTGAGATACACCGGCCCAAAACTGCTCTACAATCTCGTCTTCGGTCCGAACGGGCAGTGGAACGGGTTGGCGGATATATTTCGCCCCTGTTTTCTGACAGATAAATTCCCAACTGTAATCACAAGCGCCATACTCATGGTCACTGGTTAATATTTCGTCACCTGCCTGCAAGCCTCAGACTGTGGGAGACGATATTTACGCCGTGCGTTGCATTGGGGATATAGACAAGATCATCGGCCTCGGCATTGAGATATTCCCCCAGCGCCTGACGCGACTCTTTCAACAGTCCGTCCAGCTCACGACCGAGAAACAGCACGGGCTGGCGTTCCAGTCGCGATTGCCAAGCCTGATAGGCCTCGAAGACGGGTTTGGGGGTGGCACCGAAAGAGCCGTGGTTCAAGAAGGTAATGGTGGGTCAAGTTGAAAGAAGTCGCGGAGTCCGAGCATATTTTCAAATCCTTTTGCGGGCAGGGATGAGCTTCGGCACGAGAACATAGACCCCTGAAGCATGAGCAGTGTAAGGTGCGATCGGGGTCTTTATGGTCTGTCAGGGCCATCGATATCACAGGCCTTCTTCAAGCATTCGGCGCATACTATTTATGACACTTGACACGTGGCACTTGCCTTTTGGAACATTATAATCATCCACGTGATTTCCAAGGTTTTTAGAAGCTCCATTCCAAAAGAATATCGGGCGAATTTCTACCACCTATACTTCGATATGGGCTGGTACGGGGTACTGGCCGGGTCATCCATCAACTTTCTGAAAATCTATGCAGCCCGCCTGGGCGGCAATGGCTTCCAGATCGGCATGCTGGATGCCAGCGCGGCGCTGGTGGGCCTCATGCTGGCGATCCCTGCCGGCCATTGGATCGTGAAACGGCCTATCGGGAAGACGATCTTCTGGACCTCGGTGGTCTACCGCCTCGGTTTCCTCTTGTGGGTCCTGCTGCCCTGGGTCTTCAATGATACCGGCCAGGTCTGGGCCTTGATCGTGCTCGCGCTCTTAATGGCAATCCCGTTGACGCCGCTCAATGTGGGATTCACGGCGTTATTCGGCTCGGCCGTCCCGGATGAATACCGCGCGCACGTAGCAGGGGTACGCAACGTATTATTGTCGGTTGCTTTTATAGTCTCGTCACTTTTGAGCGGCTACCTGCTGGAAAACCTGGCATTTCCCCTCGGATACCAGGTGGTTTTTGCGCTCGGTTTTTTTGGCGCGGCGATGAGCAGCCTGCATCTTTATTTTGTAAAGCCGCTGCCTCCCTCGATCGTTGACCAGCTTGCATCCAAACAAGTCGCAGTTAAAGTCGTCGAAGGCGCAAAAGGCAGACGAAGCCTTGCCTCAGCCATCCGCGCCGATATCTGGTCCACGCCTTTCCGAAATGTCCTGCTGGTCATGATGGGATTCCACCTGTCGCAATACCTGGCGCTGCCCTTATTCCCCTTATATCAGGTAAATCAACTTCATCTCACCGATGATCAGATCGGTATCGGCTCCGCTTTGTTTTATGTGATCGTGTTGGTTGGGTCAACCCAGTTAAGGACGACTGTTAAAAACTTGGTCATCAAACCGTGACTGCCCTGGGCGTGATCGGGATGGGATTCTATCCGCTCCTGATGGCTTTTTCGACCACACCCCTGCATTTTTATGGGGTCTCGGCGCTGGGAGGCCTGAGCTGGGCACTGGTGGGCGGGGCGTATGCCAATTATCTGCTCGAACATATGCCCGCGCACGACCGCCCGGCTTACCTGGCCTGGTATAACGTGATCCTGAACGGCTGTATCCTGGCAGGCTCGCTGCTGGGTCCCCTGGTGGCCACTCAGATAGGCCTGGTTGGGGCGTTGTTCGTGTTTGCCGCGGCCCGCATGCTGGCAGGGATCGCGATCTGGAAATGGGGATGAATAATTCCCTTTTTTGGGGTTATTTCATGCAAGACTCCCGACAACCGTAAAAAGCAGTAAAATGAAAATCATGTCCGAGGAAGTAAAAGTTGTCGCAACCAACCGCAAGGCTGGGTTTGAATATTTCCTACTTGAGAAATTCGAAGCGGGTCTTGCTTTGCGAGGCAGCGAGATCAAATCTGTCCGGGCGGGGCAGGTGAGCCTGGCCGAAGCTTATGTGGATATCGAGAACGGCCAAAATGCCTGGCTGGTTGAAGCCCATATCGCGCCCTATGTGCAGGCCAACCGCTTTAACCATGACCCGAAACGGAAACGCCGCCTGCTGCTGCATAAGAAACAGATCCGCGAGCTTTGGAATGCGGTGCGCTTAAAGGGAATGACGATCGTCCCAACCCGGGTCTATATCAAGGATGGCCGGGCCAAGATCGAGATCGCACTGGCGCGGGGCAAGAAAGCCTATGATAAACGGGCGGTGATCGCCAAACGCGATCAGGCACGTGAGCAGGAACGAGAAACGAGAGTAAGATAAGAGTAGAGACAGGTGAGTAGATAAGGAGACAATAGAGAGCAGAGAAAAGAAAGACAGATAAGAGAAAGAGAGAAAAGAGAATTCAGAGATCTTGCAGAAGGCGTAGTAGATACAGATAAAGCCGCGTTGCTGAGTTTGTAAAATCCATGCAACCCGATATTTGAAATGACCCAACCCTACACCATTGGCGGGATCAACCAGCTCCCTGAAGACCAGAAACATAAAATCTATTGTGACTTGATCCCCAGAGAACTCCTCGAGCGCTTTAACCTGCCTCGATCTTTTGTTGATGCGCAGGGGCGTTCGCTGGTCCAGGCCAAATGGGCACCGGGGAACCCGTCTGTGGAGCTGGCACTCTTTCCATCAAGCCGATTTTCCCGACCCGATCTTATACGGTCATCTGACGGATACGGTCAACGGGCAGATCCATGTTCTGCTTTATATCCTGAACGACCCAAACTCGCCGCGCTTCGACGTGGACAGAATGCCAGATGGCCGTCCCACCCGGTTTGGCACGCTTGGACGGAACCTCGAGGCCGAGAAATCGGCGCTCGAGGCGGGTCTCGCGCCCGGACAAGTGCGGCACGGCCTGCGTCTCTTGAATCCGGCGGTCATTGCCTTCGAGAACTTTGTTGAAGAGCTGGGACATGACCTGTATTTCGTCGAGCCGCTGTACTATCATAATGCGGTGATCTTTGAGCGCTATGGCTTTTCCTATCAACAAGGACGCAAGTTGATGGAACGCATCCATACCGGGTTTTCAGAGGGCGGCGATCTGATCAAACGACTCGATGATTCGACCTTTCGCTCTGTACAGGCGGAGAACAGCATCCGTCTGCGCTCGTGGGCCATCCATGACGGAATCCTGGGTGAGCCATTTACGAATGTTACGATGTATAAGCGGGTCGGTAAACACGCAGGCATCAGCACGACGGCGGACACGAAATGGTAGGAGTTCGTCCGACGATGTATTGATCAAGCTGTGGGATTAACAAGATCTGTAAATCTATCCGCAGATTTCACAGATTATGCAGATAAGAATTACCAATGATCCATTCACCAGGGCATCGATAAAAGAAAAAAGACCGTTTATAAAACGGTCTTTTCATCAAGGTAGCGGGGGCAGGACTTGAACCTGCGACCTTCGGGTTATGAGCCCGACGAGCTGCCACTGCTCCACCCCGCAACGAAGCCCGCAGACTATACCAGATTTGGAGAGACAGCGTCAAGCTGGACTTAAGTTAGATAAGGCGAATATGCATTCTTATGATCTTAAACTATAACGAAGCTCAACGAATTTCCTCTTCACAGTTTTACCAATTCCATGGTAAAAACGTCCAATGTTAAAGGGCAGTACATATGGTTGACAACATTTGTTAAGATTTGGTGTATAATGTTTTTACCCTTAAGAAATTAAGATACCATATTTAGCAATTATCCTGCCATATCCATGACTGATTCTCTGCTGGTCATTGAAGGTCGACACGCCGATATCCCTTCCTTTGCAACTGATCTGCAGAAGAAGGGTTTTGAAGTTCATGCTGCCACCAGTGGGAGTGTGGCTGTTACGCGCCTGGAAAAGATCAATCCAAGCCTGGTCGTGGTCAATGCGGCATCGCTGCGCAGCACGGGCCTGCGCATTTGCCAATCGATTCGGGATAAGAATGCCAAGTATCCCATCATCCTGGTGCTTGCAAAGGAAGCCAAAGTGGGCAAGGATGTTGCAGATGCCGTACTGGTGCTGCCTTTCACCGCTCAAAAACTGGCGAACCGCATCAAGCCGCTTCTGCCCGGCGATGGGAAGAACATGGTGCACGTTGGCCCGCTGCGGCTGGATGTTGAACACCGCCGTGTGAAATGCCTGGGCAAGAACGCGAAGCTCACGCCGCGGCTTGTACTGCTCCTGCAGATCCTGATGGATAAGCACGGCGAAGTTGTCGAACGCGAAGCTTTATTCAAAAAAGTTTGGGATACCAATTACACTGGCGATACGCGCACGCTGGACGTGCATATATCCTGGCTGCGGCGTGCCATCGAGCTTGATCCCCTCAAACCGAAATTCCTTAAGACGATACGCGGCGTTGGGTACCGACTAGACGTTTAGCTCTCTTTGAAGCACTTCCCCCTGGACCGTGACCAACCGGACGCACATACTGCGTCCGGTTTTTATTTTTATTTCATGGGATAATTCGCCGCTCCTGACCGGGCGTTGAGCCTGTGCGGCGCTCTTGAAGATCTTTCCATCCCAGGCCGGGTCCACTTCCCAGTAATCAAGGTCGAGCCGGCCGTTTACATGGAGCGAATCGGGCAGGATATCCAGTTTCAATTTGGATGATTCGATCAGCGGAAAGCAGAATCCATCCTGCCGCTCAAGTGTAAAAGGCTCAACCGGCAAACCACTCAACCGCAGACGTGTGGTGTGAACCGCGCGGAATATAATGTCGGAGGCAATGAACCTTCGTCCAAGCCGCGCCGCAACAGCCGGGGCCGTGCCAGAACCGCAGAAGAAATCAGCCACAAGATCACCCGGATTGGAGGAAGCCAGGATAATACGCTCAAGCAGACTTTCAGGCTTTTGTGTTGGATAGCCGGTGCGCTGGTTGTGGAGCCGGGCGACTACCGGGAAATACCACCAATCTTCGGGGACTTTGCCCCGTTCCAAATCGGGCACTTTGCCAAAGCCAGCCTTCGGATGACGCTTTAAATGTTTGCACCGTGGATGGGTTGTAAGGCTCCCGAACGGCATCCACGTTGAAGGTATAATCGCTGTCCTTCACATAGGCGAGGATCGTATCATGTTTGCGGTTAAAAGCGCGGCGGATGGGGGAGGGGCCGTGATAAGTCCAAATAATCTCATTCAGCAGATGGTCAGACCCGAAAATCTCATCCAACAAGATGCGGGCATAAGAATTTGCATGCCAATCGAGATGGAGATAAAGCGTCCCGTTGGGCGCCAGCAAGCGGTACATCAGTGCAAAGCGCTGATAGAGAAAATCAAGGTAAGCATCCAGATCGGTCCAGGAATCCTGATAGCCTTCGGCCAATACCCATTTTTCGGGCTTACGCGAGTCCTCGCCGCGGCCAATACGAGTGGAATATTTGCGGTTTGTAAAAAATGGGGGATCGGCGTAGATCAGATTGATGCGGCCTTCATATTCGGGCAGCAAAGCCGCCATTACGGGTAAATTGTCTCCCAGAATAAGGCGGCTTTCAGGGGCAGTCTTCGGGTAGCCGAAGCCGCCCGGGTAGATAATCGAGTCTTTTAGAAGAACAGCCGGTTGCGGTTCCGCCAGATGTTTTGAGGGCCAGGTGAGAGAGGGCATATTAGTAGTGAATTTCCACGCTGGTGCCGAACCCCGGCGTGTTGACCGCGTCATATTTGGAGATCGGACGGGCCCAGCGGAATAACCATTTGGCCTCGTTGGTCCGCATATTTATGCAGCCGTGACTCATCGGCGAGCCGAAGTTTTCATGCCAGTAGGTGCCGTGGAATGCCTGGCCATCCCCGGTGAAGAAGGAAGTCCAGGGCACGCCGGGCAGTTCGTAGCCGTCAATACCGGCGAACAGATCGCCATTGCCCATATGCTTGGAGGGCGTCTTGGGGTCAATGTTGAATTTGCCCGACAGAAGTGGAAGTAGGGCCCGGGCAGGCCTGACGAAATGTTGGTCTGAAATACGATCTTGCCGTATTCGATAGGCGTTCAAGGTCTGGGTGGTCAAATTGACTTCGATATGTTTATCCTCCCAGGGCACTTCGGGGCTGATCGGGATCCAATTCCTGAGCAGGGATCACACGCAGCCCGACGGCCGGGAACATGATATGGATAACCGATCAATTCATCGAAGATGCGATACCACGGGCCCTGATACCAGGGCACGTCCGGCCCGTCTTCCACGGCCTCGATCCAATGCACGGATCCAGAGTATAAGAGGAACCCGAGCTTGGTCCAATTACTAAATTTTGTATAGCGCCAGACCTGAACATACGGGACGGTAACCTCGGCCAACAGCCTTGTTCCTTCGGGGATGGAGTCTATGGGTTGGTTGTAGTCAAACTTGACCCTGCTGGACACGATCCGCGATGTATGTATCCGCCCCAGACGCGATACCAAACCGGGTTGAATTTAGGTTCATCGGCCACCACCTCCTCATAAACATGGATCAACTCATCCCGTTCGCACCACCGGTAAATGGCGCTTTTGAAGGAAGGCGTGATATTGATACTGATCGTTTTTGGCGCACCGGCTATGCGGATCAGGTCGCTGTCATCAAAGGTTGTAAAGTCTGCTGCGGCAAGCGGGGAATTAGGTGTGAGGCGTCCAAAAGCGAGGCTGGCCAAACTGAGGCCGCCCAGCTTGAGAAAATCACGCCGTGAGAAACGATAAGACATGCGCAGGATTGTACACTAAAGCCAATCCTCATTGCGAATCACGAGAGAAGCCTCCCTTTACAATGGCTACTACGCGTAACTATAAAATAGAAAACCTGCTCCTTGGATCTCGTGAGGATGACGTCTACGAAAAAAGGGGCTGTGAACAAGTAAAAAAAACTGCCCTCTACCGGAGTGGAGGGCAGTTGGATATTCGCTTTTTATCTATACTTTGACCGGGGCGGGGATCATGTCCTTAAGGATGATCTCAAGCGCCATTGTGTGTCCACAACGCTGGTGAGTGATGAAGAACTCGCAATCGCACTGGAACTTGCCGTCTTCGAATTTCACTTGGTGACTGTTATTGTCACCGTGGAACGTAAGGTCGAACGAATTGAACCGGAAGCGGTCGCGCTCCTCGGCATAACGCTTGGCTTTTTCGATCTTGCCTATCATTCCAGAATCCATCTTTCAATCTCCTTTCGGATATGAAATAAAAAAGGCACGCGAACGCACGCGTGCCTTACCTTCTTATTGAACCAACTCAACACCTGCAGCAACTCGCATAAGCTGATTTCCTTTGCGTTGAGTATAGCCAGATTCAAGGGGCAAGTCAACAGCCAAATTGAATTTGTTAATGGTTTCGTATGGCAACTGTAGGGTGACGAGCAGACCTATACGAATTCAGGTTAACATTGTGAGAATAAATCAATGTCGTACAGCACAGATCCTGACATTGTTGAAATAGGGGCAAAGGTGGGAGCGTACGCAGGTCAACCTCCGCTACTCAATACATGGTTAATTCCTAAAAGAGTTTTCGATAATAAACAGCCTTCTAATCGGCGGGAGCCCCGGCCTGGATGGGTTCGTCGCCGTTGTAGCGAAGCAGAACCGGCCAGCGGGCGGCAATCAATGCGACGATCAGAATGGTCCCCACGCCGCCGCTGATGATGGCAAACGGAACGCCAAAGAACTGGGCGGCCGCGCCTGCTTCGATCTCACCGAGCTGCGGCCCGCCCATGAAGAAAATTTGATTAACACCGGTCATGCGTCCGCGCAGCGAATCGGGAGTGTTCAGATTGCGGATCGTGTTGCGGATGATCGTGCTGACCGAATCTGCTGCGCCTGACAACGACCAGGGCCATGAAAATGATGGCGTAAATGCGGGAAACGCCGAACAGGATGGTTGCCAGGCCAAAGATCACCACCGAGCCTATCAACAATTGTCCCTGGCGGCGAACGTTATTGAATTGGGAAACGATCAAACCCACCGCCACGGCCCCGACCGATGAGGCGGCTGCCAGCCAGCCATATGCCATTTCTCCGACGTGAAGGATATATTGGGTAAAGTAGGGGAGCAGCGTGTTGGCAGAGGCGAAAAAAGTGGCGAAGAAATCGAGGATCATGCTGGACAAGATCAACGGCTGGCTGCGAATGAATCGAATCCCATCGCGAATATCAATCAGCGCGGCCTTTAGTCCTTTTGCGGACAGGCTTCGCTGCTGAGGCACCGCGCCCATGAAGATCAATGCGAAGATGACGGCAAGGAAGGAGAGTGCATTGATAAAGTAGGCATATTGCCTGTCCCCAATAACCGATCACCACGCCGCTTAATGCCGGGCCGACGATCGCGCCGATGCTGAACGCAATGGATTGGAGTGAGAAGGCATTGGGCAAATCCTGACGCGGAACCAGGTTTGGAACCAGCGACTGGCGGGCGGGCAGATCAAATGCCATGGCGGAGGCCTGGATGGCCGTGAGCAGATAGATATGCCAGAGTTGAATGACGCCGAAAAAGGTCAGGAGACCCAGCACAAAAGCTACAAGCAGCGAAATGCTTTGGGTGACGAACAAGATCATGCGGCGGTTGGCACGGTCCGCGACCAAGCCGCCGATCAACGAGAAACATAAGACGGCGACAAAGCGGACGCCGCCTACGATGCTGACGGCAATCGGGTCCCGGCTCAACTGGCTGATGTGCCAGAACAAGGCCCATTGCTGCATCTGTGACCCGACCATGGAAATTATCAAGCCGAGCCAGAGCAGGGTAAACTGGCGGTGTTTAAGGGCGGGAGGAATATGAAGCATTATTACAGTACTATCCTTTTGGGTAAACGATAATAAGGCTCTAAAGCGCTCGATCCATCCGCAGATTATGCAAATTCAATTATAGAGAACGATGAAATCTACGTTAACTGTGGAGGAATCCTTCCAAAATGCAAGAGCCAAAAAATAAAGGCAAGGCATTTTGCCTTGCCCTGCCTTCCGGTTGACGTAATCGATACAGCACGAAATGAGCGAGGGAGTCCGCTATTTTGGGGATGAGGGGCGTCCTTTCGGCGCAAGTTTCATCCCCGCCAAGCGGTTATTCTTTTGTGAAGCGCCGATAATTGTATTACGTACCCCAGTCGCGGAGATAGAGAAAATCGTATCCGACGGTACGGGCACTCAGTTTGGCGATGAGAGGCATCATACGCTTGAATTGACTGCGGCGAAGCCGATCGATGACATTCTCGACAAAAACCTTATCAAAACCGGCCTCGATGCAGTCTTCCAAGCTCCAGCGTTTGTCGACCAATAAGTAGAGCAGCTTGTCCACTTCTTCATAGGTAAACCCGAAGTCGGCCTCATCCGTTTGCCCCAGCCACAAATCTGCGGAGGGCGGTTTGTCGATCACGGATTTTGGAATATCCAGCGAACAGGCAAGCTGCCGCAACTGGGTTTTATACAGATCGCCAATGCGGGTTGAGGGCGGAAGCCATATCGCCCCACAACGTGGTGTAACCCAGCAGGATCTCCGTTTTATTGCTGGTCCCCACCACCAACCCTTTGAATGCTTCGGATTGATCGTATAAGACGATCATGCGGGCACGTGCCATCAGGTTGCCCTTGCGCAGTTTCGACATCTGCGGTTCGCGCTGGATCAGCGGCTCAACCATCGGCGTGATCTCGATGGTCTCCATCTGGACGCCAAGACCGAGAGCCGTTTTCTCGGCATCTTCCAGCGAGTCGGGCGACGAGGATTTATAGGGCATGCGCACTGCCAGAACATTCTGCGGGCCCAGGGCCTGCGCAGCCAGCGCACAGGAGAGAGCCGAATCTATCCCGCCAGATAGGCCAACCACTGCGCGGGTGAAACCCACTCTGGTAATTTCACTCTTCAGAAAACCGGTCAGTATTTTGCGGGCGAGGTCGGTGTTTATCGTCAGATCTATATTCATTTGGAAAGGATACGATTAAGTTCTTTCTGGACAAGATCTGCGCGTTCATCGCGCAGTAGAGGCAGGCGGGCACGCGTGCGGTGGAGTTGATTGAGATCGAGGCAGGCCATGGTCAGCGCCTCCTCATAATACGGGCCGTGGGCGATCCGCTCGCCGTTCGGGTCGAAAACCGTGACCCCCCCCAAAAATTATATCCATCCTCATAGCCAACGCGATTACTGTGAGCGACAAAAATGGTGAACAGGTTCGCATAGGCCTGAGTGACGCCCTCCACCCACCAGGCCGTCTCCAGTTTGTCGTGCTCGGTCAAGCCGCGGCCCGGGGAAGCGGAAGAGAATAGCAGTATGTCGGCGCCATCCAGCCATAGCAGATAGGGCGGCGAGGCATGCCAGAAATCTTCGCAGATGAGCAGCCCGACACGTCCAAAGCGCGTATCGAAAGCGCGCAGCGAGTCGCCGCGGGTGAAGAACCGACCCTCATCGAACAGGGCATAAGTGGGCAGGTAGAGCTTATGATGGACATGGAGCAGGCGTCCGCCTGAAAGGTAGGCGGAGGCGATATAAAAGCGGTGACGAGAGTCCTCGTCAACGAAGCCGACCACGATATCGATATCTTTGCTGGCTTTGAAAAGCGGCTGGAAATACCGGGTCATCTTCCAGAGGCCGGTGAGCCACGGTCGATGCCAGGTCCTGCAGCACATAACCTGTCAATGAAAGTTCGGGGAATACGATCAAATCCGCTTTCTGGGCTCTGGCCTGCTCGATAAAGTCCAGATGCTTCTCCAGATTAAATTGAACATCCCCCAGTTTGGTTGCAATTTGAGCGAGGGCAAGGTTGAGCTGCATCGCACGAATCTTACCATTAAAAATCCAAGGCCCCCAGATTATCAAAATTCTGACTACCTGACACTTAGGCGAGGCGAAGAATAGAACACGGATTCAGCGGATGTGGCGGATTTTTCACACTGAAAGCGCGCAATGAAAAACACATTACCGGCAGTGCAGGCGGATTTTTGAAAAAAAAGGAACAACGAAACCGTCCAATTCTGTTTCGTGTATGCCCACGCCAAACGGATTCGTTAACCAGCTCAGATTGGGAAACCAACTATCTGAGCGGATTAAGGATAACTTTTGTTTGACTATGGAGAGGAAAATGTCAGACGGCTATTTGAAATTCAGTAAATTGCGAATTTGCGAAATATCTGATTTTGCTCTTTTCACTCTTCGAGCATTTTTTTCACGTTGTCCAGCATCATTTTCCAGTTCTGCTCGGAGTGCATTTTCTCATCTTCCGTAGCATTGTTGTCCTGGAGTGATCGTGAGCCGGGTGACGCCATCCTGTCCCGACAATTCATACGTAACCGTGTGGTAGTTCTCAAGAGTATCCGGCACGCCAGAAAGGGGCGACCAGTGGGTCGTAACCAATAATTGTTCCGGCACGAATTTAAGGATCGTACCCTTATCCTCATATGGCTTGCCTTCCCATTCACCCTTATAGATGATGGGGCTGCCCACTTTCCAGTCTGTGATCATATCCGCTCCGAAGAAGATCTTTTTCAGGAGACGGGGCGTGGTGAATGCCTCCCAGACTTTCGATTTAGGGGCGTTAATCGTAATCGTTGCTTTGGCAGTCAGTGTTTTGTCCATGTCTAAATCATCCTTTCAGTAATAAGAAACCATTGTCTTATTTGTTGGCAAACGCTTTCACTTTGAGTAAAACCCGATCCCACACTTCGGCTGACGATTTTGTGGAGTTATCTGGATGGTCCTTCGTTCCATCCCTGAGAAATCGCCCTGCGAATCGCTTGAGAGTGGTCTAGCCGTGCTCTTCGTGATAAGCGAGTGGAAATTAGAAGAAGAGATAAGAGCGGAAATCAGTGATTAGAGAAGTTCAGTGTAATGGACTACAGGATGTGCGGAGCTTAATTCGGGATTGGCAGGGGAAATTATACAGAACAAATATTCTAAAGTCAAGTCGTCCGCAATTGTTGTCGTTGGATAATATTAACGGCTCGACAGCAATGCAAATCCGTTATTTTGAAGGTTGCTCCATACCGGCTTTGCTCTTGTTTATCATAACGATTTCCATCGTCCGATTGATATGGTTTGCGATGGTCGTTTCTTCCGGGAGCTCAATCAGGGAAGGCTTTGATAAACGGAGAACCAATCATTGGCGATTTTTGCCTGGGCTTCCTGAAGAGAAATGCTGCCGCTGCAGACTTGGGCATGCAGGTAATTTTCCACTTTGTCCTTTTCATGAAAACCCGGCCGCGGGTCGGCGGGCTCAGGCCAAAGGTTGGCAATATCATTGGAGCCACCCAGCTCCAATGATATGAGATGATCCACCTCGTATTGCCCCGTGGTATGAGAGGTAATCCCATATTCTGCATAAGCCTGATTTTTGACCGAATCAGGGACGTTTCGTACCTGGGACGAATAGCCAGGCACGCAAATCTTATCTTTGGTGGCATCAGGGAATATCGCTCCGGGTGTGCAGGCAGAATCGGGCATGGCATTTGTGGATACACAGCCGTCTGTCTTCGTACGTTGGCCGATGGTACCGCTGGAATTGGGCGTTACAGGTACCGGAGCGGTTGGGGTTGCCGGCGTGCTTCCCGGATTATTCGAGGTCAGGGCATAATAAATAAACAGGATTATCACTACGACAATTGTTAGAACGGGAGGCACCTTACGATTCTTCATGAGGTTATCCTTTTATCAACCGGGCTGAGTGATCCTGAAACATTTCCATGGCCGCGGCCAGGTATTCTTCAGCTACGTTCATAACGACCAACACCTGCCCGTTGGTGATTGAGTCCCGGCATTTCCCCGCGCCTTCCTCTGACATGCCGGCCTTGATCAGTGCCTCATCAAGCTTCTTCAACTCCACACCCTGCAAGGGGCCAAGATCTTTGGCGATCTTGTCCCTTTGAGCGATATCCTGCATTATCACCGAGACCTCTTTCAAATCAAAATCGGCTTCAGAAAGATTGTTGAGGAGGGTTTCGGTGCTGAAGACGTCAGGCAGGATCGCACAAATCATATTGGCTCCAGGTTAAGATGCTTATGGTATCAAAGGCCTGATATCAACTATCCCTGGGGATAGAACTCATAAAAGTATCTAAGCCACTGCCAGCAGGTCGAGGACAATATACACTGTTTCTTACTGCCCAGCAAGTTCTTGCAGCTGAATCTTAGAACGACCTTGAACTAATACCCCAAGATTTGGCCAGTAAGTTCTCGATCAGATTCTGCTGTGTTGCCGAATGAACCTCATGAAGATGTGAGGCCGGCCTACTACCCATGTTTTACGTTGATTACAAGCAATTCTGCACAAAGTCAAGGCCAGTAAGGCAAAGGGCAACAATATTGTGGCGACCAACAGCATGGTATCCCTAAATAGATGTGGATTCTCCCTGGCAACCCGCTCACGATAGTCTTTATTGTATAGTCGGGGCAAGCCGAGATCCTTCTCCCCGTCTGAAGCTGAATCAGGCCAACAGGTCACAATTGTCAGGCAGTTTAGAATAATCCCAACAGAAATTCCGGCATACAGCAGCTTCCCGTGAATTATGTAATAAGCTGCGAACGGGGCTATTATCAAGTGCGGTGAACGTACAAACTCAGAAATGCTAAATAGCATCCCGTTGAGGATATTGTGGCTCCTAATTCGTCGCAGCATGGGCACCTTCATTTTTCGAGGATCCCTCAATCAAGTGTGATGAGCTGCTCAGGGTTTACAATATCCACAGCCGAATTTCAAGACCACCTTGTCAGATATTTGTCCTATGGCGCTCACTCTGTGCTTTTTCTCACGTTCTTTTGAGACTCGGGCGGCGGGAGGGGTGTTTGTCTGAAATCGAAGCAGTCCGACATATCGTCCGAAGCTTTATCCCGGTCATTTATCGGATTGATCCCAAAAGTTACTTCGCAAAACCTTACAATGCTAACATGCGAGTGGAACACTTTGGATATGTAGCCTTTCCTGGCGAAGGGGCTAAGCACCAGGCAGGCCAACACGTGAACCATAACTGAATTGAGTATTTCGTATAAGTTGTACCGGATGGACCGCCTTTAGTCCACTTGTCTTTGAGCAGGTGGATCAACATGATCGTACCAGCCGCCCCAATCATCCCAGGTGATAAAGATGGCCGTTTTCGCCCATAGATTGCTTTTGGCGACCTGATTGACCCGATCCACGGTCCACTGCATTCCCGGCGCCACAGAAGGCATTACCGGCCGCGCTGCCATAGGGTGGATGCTCGCTGAATTCACTGGGGGCGTAGACCCAGGAAATACCCGGCAGTTTGCCCGCTGATACATCGCTATCGAACTGATTCCAGGCGACTATATTGGGGCTGTTCTTCAACCCGGTGATGTGGTTAAAGTAATTAAACGTTGGATCGCCATAGCTCTTCCATGTTAGACCCGCTTTTGTAAGACTGGCAGGCAATGAAGCGAATCTTGAAAGGCGCCTGGGGTTGGTACGTTCGGTGGGCGGAAGAGTTGTCAATGATCGGCGAACTTGCCGCAATAAGCATCAAATGGTTTGGTTCTGATTGACTCGCAATTTCCGTAAAATAGTTGTCACATAAAGTGAATTCCCGCGCATAGGAGAAGTAACCCGGAATGTCCGATTCATGATACTGCTGGCGGACAGCTCCTTTCGCGCGCTCGAGCCAGGCCTTGTGATCGTGCGGCGGGTCGCTGGCGGGGGGATCGGGCGCGTGGGCAAGCGTGGCGTCACCGTTAGCCCCCGGAAAGGTGCCGAAGTAATTGTCGAAACGCGTGATTCTCTTTGACGATGATAATTACATGTTCGATCGGATTATTCGGTTTCACTTCTCTCCCATTTTGATACAGATTACTCTCCCTGTTCGCGGCGGATCGTCCACATATCACCGGAAAGCTTTGAATTTGTCAGATAGTCATAAGGGATGGTGAAATATCCCTGCTGCCCCCAACTGCTTCCCCATGAGTTGCGTGCGATGAAGCGCTTATCGGCATCGTGATAGCCGACTGCCACCACGGCATGACCGCCTATAACAGTCTCCTTTGGCGCAGGCAGCGGCACTACACCGGTACTGGGCCACCTCGGGAGATTCGAAAAACTCGTAGACGGTGAACCCGAACACAAAAGGATATCCGGCCGCCAGGCAGGAGCGCATATCATCCAGCGTTTTCAAACGTTGATAGGAGGTGATGAGATGCAGGCCGGCTTCGGTATAGCAGGCTTTCGGCGGTTTCTCCTTGAAGTGCGTGAGAACATAAGGCCAATCGCTCTCCGCGCAGACACCCTGCTTTGCCAGAGACTTGATCCCATCTCTCAACATGGCGCCGGAATCGGAGGAAACGGTATGCTCGATCACCCGCTCGTTGTAATATACAAAGAGCCGGCTCAAGTCTTCAAAGGGCACGCCATCCTTGCGCTCCAGAAATTCCAGGGCGCCGACCAGAGCGTTAGCCGTGCAGGAGCCGAGCTTCTTCTGGTCTTCGACGGGTGAGCAAGCGGCCCTTAAGTCGACGGAGGCGGGCAGCACCGGCGCTTTGGCGTAAACGGCTGAGAATAAAAAGTCCCGTTGATCGGGAAGATCGGGAATCCAACCAAAATGATGACCATCCATGAATATTCTCCTCGGTTATTTTTGGATTGCCTCTTTAGTCCAAAGAAGAGGCCTGTTGGCCAGAATAAGAAACGGGCGAACCGCCCAAAATTTGTGACATTATTGCACGGGAAAATGTTAAGCACATTAAAATCTGGACCGATTTGTCAATAATAGGAGGAAAGATGGATGGATCTCTTTCCAATATCATTCACCTTTCGCCGCACTTGGTATAATCAGTAGATACGAAATGAGCGAGGAAGTCCGATTTTTGGGAGTGAAGGGTGTGTACACACCCTTCACTCCCAAAAATCGGATATTCTTTCGTTAGCTATTGATAATTCCCCCACTTCCAATTATGGAGCTCCTATGAAAACCATCACCGGCGCACAAATCCGCCAGACCTTCATTGATTTCTTTGTCGAGCATGGACACACCGCCGTGCCGTCGTCTTCGCTGGTGCCCGGCGGGGATGCCACCCTGCTGTTCACCAACTCGGGCATGGTGCAGTTCAAGGATGTGTTCCTGGGCACGGACAAGCGTCCCTATAAGCGCGCCGTCGACTCGCAGAAATGCATGCGCGTGGCGGGCAAACATAATGACCTGGACGACGTGGGCCGCGACGACACGCACCATACGTTCTTTGAGATGCTCGGCAACTGGTCATTCGGCGATTACTACAAAAAGGAAGCCATCGCCTGGGCGTGGCAGCTGCTGACCGACGTTTGGGGTTTGGACAAGACCCACTTATGGGCGACGGTCTTCAAGGACGATAAGGGGAACGTCCCTACCGATGAGGATGCGGCGGGTTTCTGGCGCGCCCAACCCGGCTTCCTGAAAGAAAACGTGCTCTACTTCGGCCGGAAAGATAATTTTTGGGAGATGGCAGAACTGGGCCCCTGCGGCCCGTGTTCTGAGGTCCATTACGACCGGGGGATCGAGTACTGCGACAAGCAGGGCGAGCCGGGTCACGTCTGCAGGGTCAACGGGGATTGCGCCCGCTTCCTCGAGCTGTGGAACCTGGTGTTCATCCAATATAACCGTCTCGGCCCGGATAAGCTCGAGCCGCTGCCGGCCACGCATGTGGACACCGGCATGGGGTTCGAGCGAATCGTTTCGGTTCTGCAGGACGTAGACTCCAACTACAAGACCGACCTATTCGCCAAGTCGCTCGAGGTGCTGCGCTCGCTTACGGGACATACCGAAAAAGAAATGCTGGCCGACTTTACGCCTTATCGCGTAATTGCCGACCACGCCCGCTCGGCCGCCTTCCTGATTGCGGATGGGGTGGTGCCGGGCAACGTTGGCCGCAACTACATCTGCCGCATGATCATCAGACGGGCGGCACGCTTCGGCACCAAGATCGGACTCAAAGAACCGTTCCTTGCCAAAGTGGCGGAGGCGGTGATCGCAACCTACGGGTCGTTCTATCCTGAGCTGGAAAAGAGCCGGGGCGCGATCCTGGATAATTTGACGAGAGAAGAGATGCGCTTTGCGCGGACAGTTGAATCAGGCACGGCGCAATTGCAGAACCTGCTCGATGGCATTCGTTCCGCGAGCGGATCCGAAAAAAACGCTCAAAAATCAACCGCGGCATCCTCCGCTTCCACATTGGACGGTCACCGCGCCTTTGACCTGTATGCCACTTACGGCCTGCCGTTCGAGATCGCGCGCGACATCGCACGCGAACAGGGGCTCGACGTGGATGAGGCGGGTTTTCGCGCCGGCATGGATGAGCATCGCATCGCCTCGGGCGGCGGCAAGGCCATGGGCAAGATGGGCGGCGAAGATGCCGAGTTCTTTGCGGGCATTCTGAAGGACTTGCAAAGGAAAGGGCGGCTTGACGACCACGGCGTGGAATATGACCCCTATACCAGCCCGCGGGTGGAAGGTGAAGTGCTGGCGTTGATCCTCAACGGGCAGGCCGGTTCAATCCGCCTCATTTGGCGACCAGGTTGATATCATCCTGCCGAAGACCGGCTTCTACATTGAATCCGGCGGACAGGTTTCCGATGAGGGCAGCATCCGATCGCTGCCGCCGTTCTCTGTGGAAGAGGGAGGATGGGAGATCGAAATCAACGCCGTGCGCAAACCTTCGGCGGGCATTATCGTGCACTCGGGCGAGGTGATCTCAGGGCAGCCCAAGGTCGGAGACCAGGCCGTTGCCGAAGTGGACATGCCTCGACGTCACGACATCATGCGAAATCACACGGCCACGCATCTCATGCATGCTGCGCTGCACCAGGTGCTGGGCCCGCATGCGGTGCAAGCCGGTTCGCTGGTGGCGCCCGACCGCCTGCGCTTCGACTTCAACCATCCCGAAGCCATGACCCCCGAACAGATCGAACGGGTCGAAAAGATCGTCAACGATGCCGTGGCGGCGGATATGGAAGTGATCTCCAAGTTGAAAGCCCGCGAAGACGCGATTGCCGAAGGCGCGATGGCTTTATTCGGCGAGAAGTATGGCGAAACCGTGCGCACGATCACAATTACACCAGCCTCTGCCAGACTTATGGTCGGCAAGACCGAGATACCCGGCGACCAGGCTTTGGTAACCCCCACTGCAGCCGTGGAACAGCAGGAAAAATATTCCTACGAACTGTGCGGCGGCACGCACCTTGAGCGCACCTCGGATGTCGGCGCGTTCCTCATCGTCAGCGAAGGCTCGGCGGCGGCGGGGGTACGGCGCATCGAAGCGGTGACGGGCCGCGGCGCGTATGACCTGATCGCGCGGCGATTCAAAATCCTAAAACAAAGCGCCTCGATCTTGAAATCGTCGCTTGAAGATGTCCCACAAAAAGTGGAGAGTTTGCAGGAAGAAGTCTCGGACTTGAAAAAAGAACTCGCAAGCCTGCGGACGCAATCGGCGCTTTCAACTTTCAATCTGCAACTTTCCAATATCCATACCGTGAAAGGGGCGGCTGTCCTGGCGCTGGAGGTCTCGAACGCGGATGCCGAAACCTTGCGGGCCCTGGCCGATAAGTTCCGCGAGAAATATCCCAGTAACGGCGCGGCGGTGCTGGCGACCGGAACCACGTCATCTCGGTGGTTACAGAGGACCTGGTCAAGCGCAACCTGAAAGCAGGCGACCTGATCACGGCCATCGGCGGCCGCGGCGGCGGACGGCCCAACCTGGCACAAGGCAGCCTGCCTGAGGGATCGAAGGTGGGCGAGGCCCTGGCGAAGACCGACAAAGCAGTAGAAGAGAAGCTGAAGTAAACAGTAAGGGGCGGGCGAGTCCTGCACCCTTTTTGGTTTAAAGATTTCACGAATCTTAATGAACAAATACGAATTGATCCAGGTTGATTTCTAGAGATTCATCAGATCTGCGGCTTACGTGCCTAAAGCGCCTTCGCCGCGAGATCCGAGACTTAGGGAAGAAACGAGCGGTAACCCGACAGGGCTGCTTGCGCTGAAGCCCCTGCTAAGTTCATGGAAGCCCTACGGGCTGGCTGAGCGCAATCTAATCAGACCTGACAATTTACCACTGCATATCGCACTTTCATCATCTTCGCACCGCTGGCGGCATGCTGCGCGATGGTAATTTGCCCTACGGTGTGCCAGACTTTCAGCCTGGGACGAAGAAAATCCCCAAAAAAGATGTGCGCAGGGCGTATGCCCTGCGCACATCTTTTTTGGGGATACTCCAGGTAAGGTCAATAGGCATTTACGGCTAAATTATGGAAGGGCTTTCCTCAAAATCAAACCGCCGAAGCCGTCGAGCTTGATCGTACCAGGCCCTAATTTATCATTTGTATTGAGACTGAAAAGTCTCCGCCCAACTGTTTTCCTTGAATTCAAACTGGCATTCATCCTTGCTGAAGTTGACGACCACCGCAATTTCTTCTTTATCCGATCTTCTTTTAAACATCAGAACAGGTTCGGGTAGTCTCTTCCGGTCTATTAGTTCGAGGGAACCAGCGCGGAGAGCGGAAGATCCGCTGCGGAGAACCAACAACCTGCGAAGCGTGTTCAACAAGGAATTGGCGGCCTGCTCTTCGTTTTCAACGTTCACCGTTTGATAATCTGCATTGACCGGAAGCCAGGTCTTTTCTGCGGTTGAAAAGCCGGCGTTCCTAGATGCATTCCACTGCATCGGGGTCCGGACTTCATCGCGGTTGATCGTCCAACCCATCTTATCGAGGACGCATCGCGAGGATCGGTCCAAACTTATGGGGAAGGGGATCCAGGGCCTGCGAGAGGGGGATTGCTCCGTCCGTCATCCCGATCTCTTCACCGTTGTACAAACAGGGGACGCCGCGCACGGTGAGCTGAACTAATTGAAGCACCCTGGCCTTTTGCACATCGCCGCCCAGCCTTTTCAGACTCCTTCTGGTGTCATGATTGCTGTAGACATAGACAGGCATAAAGGGGTCGGGATATTTGCTCTCGATGTCCCTGATCAGTCGATAAAAATACGATGCGTTGAAATCGAAAGCCAGCATCCCGAAGTCAAAAACCAGTCCCAGTCCATCGTTCTTTTCCGATCCGAGGAATTTCCGTATGACGTCCCTGGGCCCGCTTACTTCTCCAAGCAACATCTTTTCCCCATGCTCCGAGCACACGCTCCTCAGCTCCCGGGCGAACCCAAAGCTCTCCGGCAGGTTAACCGTATATTTCGATTCTTGAAAGTAGCCTGATGAGGTATCCGCTTTCGGCAGGAGTTGGAAGGAAAAGGGATTGTCCCGAAAATCTGCATCCTTGTAAATGGAGTTGAAAATATCAAGGCGAAACCCGTCCACGCCTTCAGCAAGCCAGAAGCGGACAACATCGAACATGGTCTGCTTGACTTCCGGGTTCCTGTAATTCAGGTCGGGTTGGAAGGGAAGGAAGCTGGCCCAATAATATTGGCCGCGCTCTTTGGCGTAATGCCAGCCGCTGCCGCCGATGACGCTTTGCCAGTTGTTCGGTTTGTCGCGCCACAGGTACCAGTCAGACCGGGGATTATCGCGCGAGAGGCGCGATTCTTTGAACCAGGGATGCTCGATGGAGGTATGGTTCATGACCATATCGAACACGATCTTCATCCCACGCCGTGTGAACCGCTTCGATCAGCTGCCGAGCATCGTCCATGCTCCCGTATTCGGGAGCGATGCCGGTGTAGTTCGAGATGTCGTAGCCGAAATCCTGTTGAGGCGAGCCGAAGAAAGGGGAACACCAGATCGTCTCGAGCCCCAAACCCTTGAGATAATCCAGTTTTTGGATGATCCCCTGGATGTCCCCAATTCCATCGCCGTTGCTGTCGTAGAAGGAGCGGGGATAGATTTGATAGATGGTAGTGGTGTGGTACCAGGGCTTTGTTGACATGGATGCGATGCCTTCCGGAAGCGATGAATGGAATAACAAAAATTTCGCAGGTCTTCTTCCTGCAGTTTGTGAAATTCCCGGCAAGCGCGAAGCCTATGGAGAATTTCGAACGGAGTCTATTGTATGACGAATATTCGAAAGGGGTGGCCCAGCATTATTAGGGAAGATTTTAAACACGTACACAAAGGTGACGACACTTGCACCTGGCGCAAGTGCAAGTGAGGAAGAAAACTTATTAGATCGCGCCTCACTTCGTCTTTGCTTATTTGGTAGTCTATATGATGTGCTGAGCAAATCCATGCACTTACCGGGTACCCTTGCATTTGTGCTTTTCCCCACCAAGTAGGGGAGAGCTAAAAGAGTAAGTTGCCGATGCTCGCGTAGTTTTCCTCGCTTGATGCTTCGTAGCAGCCCGTAGTACATTTATCCCTCCCCTTAGAAACGCGAAGTGTTTTATGATTGCGCCGAAAAGGAGAGAGATATGTCACTCATTCAGAGAATATCTTTATTATCGGTACTGATCCTTGCAAGCCTTGGGTGCGGATTAATCACCAATCCCATCAATGACGCAAAGAACCTTGCGTCAACGGCGCAGGCAGTGGCAACTTCCATGCCCATCCAGACCCTGGAGGCCCTGCCTTCCTCCATGCCGGCCCTTGGGCAGTATCTTAACCCGACGGGCACGCCGGTCAGTACATGGAACGACATACCGATCATGTCGCAGGCGACGGCAGGCCAGGAGTTCAACAAGACTACCTACAGCTTCAAGGCCAGCGGCGTGACGGAAGCCGACGTACAAACTTTCTACAATGATAAGCTCAAGACCCTCGGCTGGAGCTCGTCGTTCAGCGCGCAAGGCGGTTCCCAGGGCGGCATCATGTTATTCACGAAGGATTCGAGCGTACTTTCGATCACGGTCACAACGATAGACCAGAACGTGGTTGTGCTGCTGATAATGCAATAACGCAACTACCCATAGCATACGGGTAGTTGCACGGCTGCATACCGCAAGCTTTGCCCCAGGCTTCCAGCCTGGGGCAAAGGAATCTGAAAAATGAATCTAGGCGGGGAGAACGCCCGCCTATATTCATTTTTTGGTCAAACCACCAGGGGGGCTGTTAGATGATACCAATGCCAAAACAAAGAGAGGGTCAGGGGATTTGGGGTAAGGGTATAATCACCGCGAATGAAGACCCAGATCATCACCCTCGAATCGCATGATGATTTGATCTCGGTCCGCGACCGCATGTCGTGGGCCAAGTCGCCCCGTATCCTGCTGGTGTGGCCCAAGTTCGAAAAGATCTCGCTCCGGCCGGTAGACCTGCGCATCCTCCAGCAGCATGCCCGTTATCTTGGGGCGGACCTGGGTGTGGTGACCCATCGTTCCAATGTGCGGCGTGATGCACATGGGTTTGGCATCCCGGTCTTCGAATCGTCCGCCGCGGCACAGCGCGATGCCTGGCCCGCCCGACGCAGACCGAGTCATCGGTGCGAACCGGACGGCCCGGCCAAAGCTGAGAGAGCTTAAGGATGAGGCAAGACCCAAGGAGCCAGATTGGAGATCGAAGCCGGTCACACGCGTTGGAGCCTTTAGCATAGGGGTGCTGGCGTTCCTCTCCATCACCGCTTTATTCATCCCACGCGCAACGATCAAACTTACGCCGATATCGAAACAGCAGACCATCACGGTACCCGTCACCGCGAGCACCACCATCAAATCGGTCAGCATCACCGGCAGCATGCCAGCCCATGAAATATCACTGACCGTGACGGGGACACAATCTGCCAGGATCAATTCGCAAACATCCATACCCCAGGACAAAGCCAGCGGGATTGCGCGCTTCAAGAATTTGACGCAGCAAGATGTCACCATACCGGCGGGGACGGTAATCCATAATGTAGGCGAGGCGCCCGTGCAATTTGCGACTTTGAACGATACGCATCTGACCGGAAAGGCGAACGTAATCGTTGAGGTGCCCATCGAGGCGATGGAAGCCGGCGCGGCCGGTAATTTGCCAGCCGATACACTCCAAGTCATCGATGGCAGCGTAGCCCTTTCGGCATCAGTAACCAACCCTGAGCCCACTTCGGGAGGAACTGACCAGGTCGCGACGGCACCCTCAGAAAACGATCATAAGAGAGTGCGCAGCGTATTGATGGACCAGCTTATGACCCAGGCCCAAAAGCAGATCAACGATTCGATCGGATCCAAAGGCCTGTTGCTGGCCGACACTTTGAAAATGGGGGAGCCGGCTGAAGAAACCTACGACCCGCCCTCCGGCCAGGCCGGCAATTTGTTAACGCTGACGCTGCGCGTCCCCGTCAGCGCAGAATATCTTTCAGGCGACGAATTGACCCAACTCGCCGAAACGACTTTAAACACATCTGAGCCAGAGGGATTTACAGCCCTTCCCGACACGCTGACATTCAAGCCGCTTGGCAAGCCTGTACTGGACGGGGCAGGGGCTTCGCATTTTGACCTGCAGGTTGAGCGGGAATCCCAGCACCAAATTGACCTGATGCAGGCTAACGCGCTGGCCCGCGGTCTCTCACCAAAGAGCGCGGCCCGGGTCTTAAGCGCAAGGCTTCCGCTGGCGAACGACCCCGTGATCAAATTATTCCCTGCGTGGTGGCCCTGGCTGCCACTGATCCCATTTGGAATCACGGTGAAGTAAATGACCCAGATTGTGAAGCGAAGAATCGTCGTCCCAGGCTTTCAGAGACCCAGGACGAATAGCGAGATGTGCCTGAAAACCATGAAAGGTGCTGCGAATAGTTTTCATCGGAGAATTAGTGCGAATCCTTGCGGTTGACCATGGCGAAAAACGGATCGGTATCGCAATATCCGACCCGACGGGAACGCTTTCGAGCCCTTTGAAAGTAATCAAGCATGTCTCACTCGTTATAGACGCCGCGCAAGTTGCGGAGCTCATCCAACAAAATGCCATAGAGCTTGTGGTCATCGGCCAATCCTTCGACGAAGAGGGCCGTCCCAACCTGGCAGGGCGCCGCGCGGCGCGCTTTGCCGAAGCGCTCAAGACCCAAACACAAATTCCGATCGTGCTATGGGATGAATCATTCAGTTCCCAGGACGCGCGCAGCGCGCGCATTGAAGCGGGAATGGGGCGCAAAAGGCGTGCCAGTTCGATCGATGCCCTGGCAGCTGCAATCATCCTGCGAACTTATCTGGAAGCAAATCGAGATCCCGACCGGTAAATCCCGGACAAAATCATGCGCCGCATCCTAGTCTTTCTTGGTTTCATCATTGTCCTTGGATTTTTGTTCGCCGGTATTCCGGCCCTGGCTGCAAGGTCCTATGGGCAGCCTGCGCCGGGATTAAGCCCCATGCAAGTGGTTCAATACTCCGCCAAACTGCTCTGGGACGATGGACTGCTAACCAGGCCCATTAACCCGGGTGCGCCCGAACAGGCCTTTATGGTTGAGCAAAATGAGCCGATATTCTCGATAGCGACAAAGTTGGAAGAATCGGGCCTGATCCGCGACGGCTCCATGTTCCGTGATTACCTCATCTACACGGGCCTCGACACCAGCATCCAAGCCGGGAACTATAAGCTCAGCCCATCGATGTCCATAGTGGATATTGCCCGCAAAATGCAGGATGCCACACCCGCCGATGTAACCTTTGTCATCTTACCGGGCTGGCGGATGGAAGAGATCGCAGCCTCGCTCCCGACCTCCGGTTTGAATATCACCCCCGATGTTTTTATAGCCAAGGCCAACGCGCCGCACCCCGGCTTCGATGCCTTAGCGGAGGCCTCCTCAACGGAAGGATTTCTGTATCCGGACTCCTATATCCTGCCGCGTGCCACAACGGTGGATCAACTCGTTGACGAACTAGTGCGGAACTTCACCCTGCACCTCAGCAGCGACCTGCGTGAGGGATTTACGCGCCAGGGCCTGAGTGTTTATCAGGCGGTGACGCTGGCTTCCATCGTCGAGCGTGAAACGATGAAGGCAGAGGAGGCTCCGCTGATCGCGTCTGTTTACCTGAACCGGCTGAGAATTGGCATGAAGCTGGATGCAGACCCCACGGTCCAGTACGCCCTGGGATATAACTCGGTTCAACAAACCTGGTGGACCAATCCACTTAATGTCGACGATTTCCAGTATGAATCGCCCTTCAATACCTACCTCCACGACGGCCTGCCTCCGACGCCGATCGACAACCCCGGCTTGAGATCAGTGCAAGCGGTAGCATCACCGGCAGACACACCATACCTTTACTTTAGCGCACGGTGTGACGGCTCGGGTTATCACAACTTTACCCAGACTTTCGAAGAGCATTTACAGAACTTGTGCCCGTAACGAACTCTCTGGCGAGTTCTACCGCTCGACCTTAGGTAAGCTTTACCAATTTTTAACCACTAAGGGCACCAAGGAACACGAAGGAGAACTCTATAAATTCACCGAGGCGAAACGGCAGCGATGACCGGGGATAAACCCCGGAAGTACACCGGGGCGAGATGGCCCCCGGAAGTACATGATTTGCCAAGCAAATCAGGCGAGATGGCGGAGATTAGAAGAGATAAGCCCCGTAAGTACATCGGGGCGAAACGGCGGAGATGGAAAAGTTTTCTGTAGAAATCTCACCACTAAGGGCACGAAGGTCACAAAGGGAAAGGCCCATCAAACCGCGCCTCTTTTCCCCTTTGTATTTGAGCCAATTCCCACCAAACATAGTGGAGCCATTCTAGGTAACCCGGATATGAAATAGTGAAGTGCTGCGCTTCTTCTTGGTGCGATAGGTTAAATAGACCGAGATTAGGATCATTACCAAGCCGAGGATGAACAGCGCCAGACTTTCCCAGGCGGCAGGTTTGAGTATCTCGCGCAGGGTGGCGTCCACGAGGGAGCGAAGGGCGGCAGTGATTTCCGGAGTAAAGGTCAGAGTTATGCGTTTCGACAGCCAGTGTTCAATGCCCCAGCGAAAGAGAGGCGCGCCCGCGAAGCCGAGAGGCATGCCAAACAAACCAGTGAGTAAGAAACGGCCAACCCCACCAAGCCAACCAACCTTTGAAGGTCCGCACTTTAATAATCGTAAGCAAGAGAAGGAGTCCGAGGGGCACGAGAGGGCTGAGGCGCATCAACACGCGCGAAGGTCTTCAGGCCAGTCACTACGGGCTCCAGGGCTGCGCTCACTGGGGCCGGGAGCACGGAAACACTATCAGGGATGAGGGAGGCGGCTGCCTGCAATTGGAGTTGAATAACCGGATGAAGCAAACTGAGGACCTCGCGCGGCGGGTTGCAAAGCTCCTGTCCGAACGAGGATAGTATTTTTAAGATTTCCTGGATTGTGCAATCGGGCTGGGATTGGATGAGGGTAAGAACGGCATTCAACCCTGCAGGGCCGGACAAACCATTTTTCAACGGAAGCAGGGATATGCCTGGAGTATCCGTCTCCCCATTGAGATAGGCAAAGAATTGACCCAATGCATCTTCGGTCATTGACCGCAGCTGCTGTTCAGGCAATACTGCCCTGAATCAGAAGCTGCCACTGGCTTGCCGATAAATGCCCGAGGAAGGAAGGCAGGCTTCCGCCGGTATCCTGAGCGAGTAGTTCGCCGAGCAAGGCGGGCAATTGACGATAAAAATTCTGGCTTTCCAACGCGTCCTGGTAAGCCCCCGGATCGAAGGCGCGCCGTTCCACATTGAAATAGATACAAGGCTGGCGAGAGCTGTGATGACAAAAAGGGCGGCAAGAAGGACGGCGACCCAATGTGTCAGGAACGGGCAGTATATCGTCGGAGCCAGTGTGCAATCGGGGTTTCGTTTTGCTCACGAAGAACTCGTCCCAGCGGGTTATAGGGCTACAGGGCGGTTGGACCACCCTGCGCTACGCTTTGGGGGTCCCCCAAGATCAAGAGCGGGGATCCTATGCTACGGGAAAACCCGCCCCTACCTTCACCCCGGGTGCCCTCGGCATTCCCTGAAGGGCGGGGAGATTTTGAAGAAGCAATGAGGCGTTACATTTATTCTATTTATTCACTCTGGTTTACGACTTCGATGTAATCGTTGGTCACAGTCTGGCTGTTGGCAATCCCCAGGACTTCCAGCAGCTCATTGGTCAACTTGCGCTTTGACTACGGCGTCTTTGCGGCTCCAGGTGCGGGACTTGATCTCGACAAAATGCCCCAAGGCAGGCTCGAGCATCTCGTCCACGTTGACGAAGAATTCCGTGTCCTTGAACTTGATCAGCCAGCGTTCGCGGTCCTTCGTGATCGGCGTCTCCTCCACGGGGTTTGAAGTACTCGCGGTAGAAACGCAAGCCCTGCGCAGCGGGGGCAAAGAAACGACTGCGCGAGAGCAGGACATCGTGCTCGAATTTGTCTTCCCGTTTTTGACCGAGCAGGGTCAGACGGGCACGGGTATTGGTGACCGTCCCGTTTGGATCAAGAAAATCATCCTCCCGATAACGCAGGCGCCCCTGGGAGGCATCATCGAACCCGAAATAATTATCGTGCTGCCGGTAATGGCGATACCGGACGATCTCGATCCCGGGCTGCTTTAGCGCCTGGACGATGGTTTTGTCGTCCGTTATCCTGACCTTGACCTGCACTTCGAACGACTCCTGTTCCATCGAGCCGCCCAAGGCGATCAGTTTTGACAACACCGATTGTTCGCGCTCGACCAGGAACATATCGATCTTCTGCGCAACCTCGGCGGCTTGCCCGAGAAGCTCTTCTTCGTTCAGCGTAAGAAGTTCGTGATCGCGCATCAACCACTTCCCGTTGACCATTACATCGCTGACATCCGTTGATTTACCGGCGTAAACGATCTGGGCATAGGTGTTATCGGCGGCGCGCTTGAACGACGGCGAATTGTGCAGAGGCGAGATGTTGACGAGTATCAAGATCGGCGCGGCGGTCCGGGCGTCAGGGAACCGGTGAGATGCCCGATATGGAGGGCCTGGGCGCCGAGGCGGGTTGCCATGATCAGAGCGGTGGAGGCGGGCAGGGAGGTGGGGTCATTGGTAACGGCTTTGGCTATGAAGGCCGCCAGACGGACCTCCTCGAACATGTCGAGATCATTGTTGGAGGCCGGCGCCATCGGTCCCGATGCCGACGTTGAGCCCGGTTTCGAGCATCTTCACCACGGGCGCGAAACCCGAAGCGAGTTTCAAATTCGAGGAGGGGTTATGCGCCACGCCCGCACCCGCATGCAGCATCGTGCGCATCTCGCCGGTGTCTATATGGACACAGTGGGCGGCGATGACCTTCGCTTCGAACAAGCCCTGTTTCTTTACATAAGGCACGACCGGCATGCCCTGCTCATTGCGCATATTTTCCACTTCCAGGGCGGTCTCCGCGATGTGAATATGCAAAGGCACATCGAACTCCTGGGCGAGGTCGGTGGCGGCGTGCAGGATCTCGGTTGGTACAGGTATAAGGCGCATGCGGCGCAATGGACGGGACGATCAGCGGGTGATCCTTCCAGCGCTTGATATAGTCGCGCGCCATTTCCATTGAATCTTCATACGAGTCCGCATCGGGCGTGGGGAATTTCAAAACGGTCTGTCCGCAAACCGCGCGCATACCGGCGGCGGCCGTGGCTTTGGCGACATCTTCCTCAAAATAGTACATATCATTGAAAGTAGTCACGCCGCTTCTGATCAGCTCGGCACAGCCAATGGAAGTGCCCAGGCGGACAAATTCGGGTGAAACGTATTCGCGCTCGACGGGCATCATGTAGCCCATCAGCCATACGTCCAGGCGCAGGTCATCTGCCAGGCCGCGGAGAAGCGTCATGGGGACGTGGGTATGCGCGTTGATCAGGCCCGGCATGAGCACCTTGCCGCCGCAATCAATCGTTTCTTTGCCGCTGTATTCCTTCTTGATGTCTGCTTCAGGCCCTACCGCGGCGATGCTATCGCCGACCACGGCCACCGCACCGGGGTTGTATTGATTTAGATATTCATCCATGGTGAGAACGTGAGCATTGGTAAGAAGAATGTCTGCGGTTTTCATGTTGTTTTCCTTTTCTTGATAATCAATAGATTACGAAGATTAAGAGAAATTCGATTTTGGGGAATGAAGAGTGCGTATGCACTCTTCATTCCCCAAAATCGGGTACTCTTACGTGAAGTGCTGATGATTGCACACAGGTATATATAGCCCTATTGATTAAAATTCACCAGGACTTTCATGGCTTTGAGATTTTGATTGAAATCGGAATCACGGTGATTGGCCAGTTCCATGTCCACGGCCGCACCAACTCCATTCTCGACTGCCCAATCTGCGAGGGTACCGGTATAGACACAGCCGATATCAATGGGCGGATAAGGATAGCCGGTGGCCTGGCCCAATCTACCCGCCAAATCCTCCGAAGCAGGCTGCCCAGGGCACGCCGCCGGGGAAGACACCCAGAGCAGCGGAATGATAACTGATCATGGCCTGAATATGGTGCGAAACGATAAAGTTCATCACTGCCTTGGTTTCGGGCTCTGAGCCGCCGTATGTGCCGCCGGTAGTGGGGCGATCATTCCAGCAATTGTCGTGATCCCAATTTGCCGTCCAGTTTGGGGTGGGGAAGTTACGGTTCAAGTCCACGCCGTTGGCGTTAACGCGGGCATCCACGTTTCGGCCACGGGCTACGGCATCGGGATTCATATCGGGGATGATATAGAGAGTCGAGCCGCTGGATATGGCTTCGGGATGCTGGCTGATATACACCATCAATTGATTTGCCAGGTCAACCGTGTTGCCTTCGTAACCGCCGTGAATCCCCGCAACGATAAGGTATTGGCTTTCGCCCTGTCCGAAAGAATACGCTTGAATAGGACGGTTCTGGACGGAATAACCGATCAGAGCTGTGGCGGCGTTAGAGTACGCAAATACAAAAGGCGTGGGTGTGGAATAATCTTCAATTTCGGTCGCCTGGGGGTTGGGCTGTGACGGTCGGCAGGTAGAATGAGGTAGGCGCGGGGGTACGCGTAGGGCGGGGAGCTCCCGGACTGGCGAACGTATCCACGGCGGCATGCGCCGGGTTTTCTGATAAATAGAAAATCAAAACACCCAGTAAAGCCAGTACCCCCAGGCCGTTCAAGCCCCAAGCCAACAATACCCAACCCGAATTCTTCTTGTTTGAAGGAGGCATCAAGGCAATTCCTGGGCAGTGGTACGCAGCCAGTTGAGAGCAAGATTCGCCGCCCACTGGGGGAGGCTGCGCGGCGGCCCACCGTACGTGATGCGATGGGTTTTTTCGCCGTGGGCCGTAATCAGGACCATCTCTGCGGAGCGGTCATCGGGATGAGCACTCACTCCCAGAGCCACGTCTGCATTGGCATCTGCGCGCGCCTGGCGGACTGCATCTTTCAAGGCGCCCGGATCCAGTTCCAACAGACTAACCGTCCTGGGAAGCCGCTGGGCAAGCAGGCCATCCAGCCCCAGCTTCAACGGCAACCAGTGACCAACCGCGCCTGGCGACTTCCCTCAGCGTGACTTCTTCGAGGCTGTCTTCATCAGCACCGAAAACGACATTGCCGAGCCGCGTACGCACATCATTTTCGATCTGAGCGATCAAGCGATCGGCTTCTGTCTCACTCTCCGACTTGGCCGTGATCCGGACGTCCACCACGCCGGTGTGGGCAGCCAGGCCAACGGTGGGGTTGGCCAGCATTTCGAGATCGCCGATCTTTTCATCGATCATGCCTTCGCCGAGGCCGGAACAATGCAACACACGGACCTTGATGACGCTGCGAAGATCGAAGCGCTTCTGCAAATAGGGGATGATGGACTCATGCAGGATATGTTCCATCTCGTTGGGGACGCCGGGTAAAGAGATGATGGTGCTGCGCTCCGTCTCAACGATGAACGCCGGGGCGGTGCCTACCGGGTTCTTCACAGCGATAGCGCCCTTTGGGCACGACAGCCTGCCGCTTCTGATTTTCGGCCGGTTTGCGGCCATAACGCGAGATGGTCTCCACGACCTGTTCCCATAGATCTTCACGGAACTCCGTTTCCATGCCGGCTGCTTTGGCGACGGCCTCGCGGGTAGGATCGTCCACGGTGGGGCCCAGCCCGCCGGTGGTGATGATGATCTCGGCGCGCTGCATCGTCTCGCGGATGGTGGATGCGATGCGGTCCGCGTTATCGCCAATGGTAATGGTACGATAAATATCCACGCCGAGGTCCCGGAGGGTGAGGGCGATATGCCTGGTGTTGGTGTCCACGATCTCGCCAAGCAAAATCTCCGTACCGATCGTGATGATCTCTGCAGAAGGCATAATTAGTAACCTGGGTAAGGCCGGCGCTTAACCGGCAAACATGAGTGCAACAAGAAGGAAGAAACGTTGATCTAGAGTATCCTCGTCGAGGATTAAACCATATTCTACTCTTGAATCAGTTCTCATTCGTGTAAGTGGAAAGGGAAAGGTAGAAGGTTGAAACTGGAACGTTGAAAGTGGAAGGTAGAAAGTAGAAAGTTGAAAATGGAGAGCGGGAGGAACAAAATCGTTTGTGATACGGGGGAGACTGCGATCAAAAGCACTCGGCGGAGCGGAGCGATTTTCAAATTCAGATTTCTAATTTACGATTTTAGATTGAGAATGCAAGGGTGCGGACGCGGGGTGGGCGAAGAGACCTGTGGGTCGAGTCTCAACGGGATCGGCGAGGAAGAGCAATCCGCAGATTGAGCAGGTGGGCGAGCCGGCGGCTCACCCTACCTAGCCAGTTGTGTCATTCGTTATCGCGGGCATAGAGGGGAAGGAGTATGTGCGACTTAAGTCGCCACTACAAGTTTACGGATGATTCTCAAAGATGATAAGAAAAGACCCGGGTTCAGGAAACCGGGTCCCAAAGTCGTTGTAACGGGCCTATTAGGTTATTCAATGCCCAGGTAGGCTTTTTGCACCATTTCATTTTGTCTCAGGTTGGCGGCAGTGTCACTTAGCACGATTTGACCGGTCTGCAAAACGTAGCCACGATGGGCAATCGAAAGAGCCATCAGGGCATTTTGTTCGACCAGCAGGATGGTTGTGCCATTTGCATTCATTTGCCGGATGATATCAAATATCAGTTTCACCAGGACCGGCGAAAGGCCCATGGAGGGCTCATCGAGCATCAGGATGTGCGGGTTGAGCATCAGGCCCCGGGCAATGGCCAGCATCTGCTGTTCGCCGCCCGAAAGGGTTCCGCCCTTTTGGTCGAGCCGTTCCTGAAGACGAGGAAACAGCTTGAGACTGTAATCCATGCGGCGCTCGACCTCGGCATCATCGTCAATCACGAAGGCGCCGATCTCCAGATTTTCCTTGACCGTCAACTTGGGAAAGATGCCACGCCCTTCCGGGACATGGCCCACACCCGCATCCGACAATCTGATGCGGATTTACATGCGATATGTCCTTGTCCTTCAATGTGATCCGGCCCTGTTTGGGGTGGATCAGACCGGAGATGGTGCGCAGCGTGGTGCTTTTCCCGGCGCCGTTGGCGCCAATCAGAGTGACGATCTCGCCCTCGTCAACGTTAAGAGAAATGCCTTTCAATGCGTGGATGCGGCCGTAATAGCTATGAATATTTTCAAGATTAAGCAGGCTCATGGCACTTTCTCCTCGTGCGGCTCGGCGGTTGCATTGTCACGTCCCAGATATGCCTCGACAACGAGTTGGTTGGCGCGGATTTCAGCAGGGATGCCTTCTGCGATCTTTTCTCCATAATCCATTACGGAGATGCGTTCGGAGATATTCATCACCACGCGCATATCATGTTCGATCAGCAGCACGGTTACCGCCTTTCTCATCACGGATACGGCGGAAGAGCTTGATGGCATCCTCGGTTTCCTGCGGGTTCATGCCGGCGGTCGGTTCGTCCAAAAGCAGCAGCAGCGGGTCAGAAGCCAGGGCACGGGCGACCTCCACGCGGCGCTGGGCGCCGTACGGCAGGTTCATGGCAATCTCATTGCGCGATGCCTTTCAAGCCGACGTAGTGCAACAGTTCCTCCGCCTTTTTCTCGGCGGCGGTTTCCTCGTTCTTGAAAGCACGCAGCTGCAGAAGGGTTTCGACGGGGGTCTGCCTCAGATGCGTATGCATGCCCACCAGGATATTTTCTATCACCGACAGGTTGCTGAATAGTCGAATGTTCTGAAAAGTACGGGAAATGCCCCGCTCGGCAATCTGGTCGGAGCGCAAGCCCAGAAGCGATTTCCCATTGAAGACGATCTTGCCTTCTTCCGGCTGATAAATGCCGGTCAAGGTGTTGAAGAAGGTGGTCTTTCCGGCGCCGTTCGGCCCGATGATGCTTACGATCTCACCTTTTTCGAGGGTGAAGTTCATCTTGTTGACGGCTACCAGTCCGCCAAAACGTTTTACAACATTGGTTGTCTCTAGAAGCGCCATAATAGCCTCACCCTATTCTTCCGGCTCATCGACTATCTAAAACAAGTTTTCGTTTGCGGCGCTTAGCGGGGATCAAACCCGTAGGGCGGAAGATCATCATTACAACCAGGATAAACCCGAATAAAAGCCGCTGATATTTGGCGGGGTCAAGCTGGGTGGACAGGTTCTTCCAGGCAAAGTTGATGATCGGTATCACGGCATCGCTCTGCCGCAACTGGCTTAGATACAGCGACAGGCCTTGCAGGATCTGCAGATTCAAAATGGTGACCGTGGCCGCGCCCAGGATCACACCGGGAATGCTGCCCGAGCCCGCCCAGGATGACCATGGACAGCACGCCGATGGACTGCATGAACGAGAAGGATTCCGGGCTGATGAAAGTACGGCTGGCGGCCAGCAGGGCCCCCATGGCACCGGCGAAGGATGCGCCGGCTGCAAAGGCGGCCAGTTTCATCTTGACCAGCGGAACCCCCATGGCGATGGCGGCAGTTTCATCCTCGCGAATAGCGGCCCAGGCGCGCCCGATCTTGGAATCTTCCAGGCGCCTGGCCACATTGACGATGACGATGATCACGATCAGAGCGCAACAAGTAGAACATGACGTTATATAAGGAAGCGATATCGGCCGGGTGACCGATCAGCCTGGCGAAGACAGCATTGAAGCCGTCTACGACGAACGGCGGCAGGCTTGGACGCTGGATGGGTGTGATGCCCTGGGGACCATTGGTGAAGTTAAGCGGTTTATCCAGGTTGTTGGCGAGCACACGGATCACTTCGCCAAAACCGAGCGTGACGATCGCCAGATAATCTCCGCGCAGACGCAGGACCGGCAGGCCAAGCAGGATGCCCGTCAGACCGGCAACGATGATTGCCACAAAGATGAACAAATAAAACGCATCGCCCGGAAGCAGGAAAGGAAGATTTGCGGGCTGGGTGCCGGGAGCAAAAGGCAGAACATAATATTGCTGGGAGCCGAAAAATGCCCACAAGTAGGCGCCGACCGCATAAAAAGCCACATAACCAAGGTCCAACAACCCGGCGAACCCCACCACGATGTTCAACCCGAGAGCCAGGGCGGCAAATACGCTGATCTGGAAAATAACCTCGAGATAGAAAATGTTTCGAACCCCCAAAACCGGGATGATCCCCAAAGCCAGGATCGCGCCGACGATCAACTTGAAGCGGATATCCGCCTTGAAATAGTAGAGCGAGAAAAATGAAGTGATCAATATCAGGAATGCAATGATGGAACGCGGGCTGGAGTAGACCAGCAGCGTACCCACAAGCATGTGTATCCCAGTGATCAGATAAGGCCAAATCCCTTGCTGGACAAACCTGGAAAGATTTTTCAGAGAATACTGAGCCATGATGTTCTCCTATGCCTTCTGGCTGACGTTCTCGCCCAGCAGACCGTTCGGGCGGAAAATAAGCACCAGGATCAGGATTCCGAAAGCAAAAATATCCTTGTATTCAGCGCCGGCCGCTCCCATTGTGAAGGCCGACATATAAGCACCTGCGAAGGTTTCCAGCATCCCAAGCACAATGCCGCCCAGGAGGGCACCCGTCAGGTTACCGATGCCGCCCAACACGGCGGCAGTAAAAGCCTTAAGGCCGGGATAAAACCCGACAAAGGCATCGATGCGGGTGAATTTAAGGGCATATAAAAGCCCGGCAGCCCCACCCAGCGAACCGCCGACGAGAAAGGTCGTCGAAATAATGCGGTTGACGTCGATACCCATCAGGCTGGCCGTTGGCCGGTCCTGCGCAACGGCGCGGATCGCTTTGCCAATTTTGGTCGCATTGACAAAATAGTTCAGGCCGATCAACATCAGCACCGCGGCCACGATCACAATGAGCGATTTGACGGATAGCCCCATCGCAATTTCCGTGGCACCCATCTTAACATTTCCGAAGATCATGCGGCTGTCGAAATTGCCAAAGGTCGGAAAAATACGGTTAAACTGGCCGGTCGTCAGGCTTTCCACCAGACGGATCGCATCCTGCAGGAAAAATGAGACGCCGATGGCTGAGATCAACGGGACCAAGCGGGCTGCACCGCGGAAAGGGCGATACGCCACCCGTTCCACAGTGACCGCCAGGGCGCCGGCTGCGACCATCCCTGCCAGGATGGCCAGGACCAGGAATACATAGTCCATGACCAGAGGCACAGAGTCCAATATGCCGGTAGCCTTCAGGGCAATCAGGATTTCCACACCCACAAAAGCGCCCGTTGCGAATATTTCACTATGGGCAAAATTGATAAATTCGAGCACCCCGTATACCATTGTGTATCCGAGAGCGATCGCCGCGTAAACGAAGCCAATGGTCAGGCCGTCGATCAGTACCTGGGGCAGGTTCACCAGTGTGTAGGTAAAAAGCGAGACCTTAAAATGCAGACAGGATAGTTTGCCCCACGATGGTTTTGTCCAGTATCAGGGCAAGGACCAGGACAATGACGGAAAGGACCACGGCACTGCCAAGGGCGAAGACAAACATCTGTCCCAGCGGGCGAAGCAACTCACGCGTGTTGAAATTTTTGAAGAATCTTTTCATGGGTGCTCCATAAGATGAAAATACTCCCGGCCTCTCTCTTGAGGGGCCGGGAGGTCTGTATTTGGAACCGGCTTACGGAGCGGGAGGAGCGATATTGAGTGTCTGGCTGATCGGGTTCGAACTCCACTTGAGCGGATCAGGTGATGTGACCTGGATCACAAAGTACTGAGCGGAGATGGGGTCGCCGATCGAGTTGAAGGTGAAGGTGCCGGTGATGCCTTTGAAGTCCTTAAGGGCGCGCACGGCAGTTGCAACCTGGGCCCGGCTGGGCATCTCATTGCCATTGGCCTTGGCGGCATCTTCGATTGCCTTCAGGCAGATGGCCATGGAGTCGTAGCCTTGAGCAGCGAAAGGCTGGGGATCGGAGGTGTAAGCCTTCTTGAAATCGGCCACAAATTTAGCGGTGTCAGGATAGACAGAGGCAGGTCCAGAAACTGTTGAATAGTAGGTGCCTGTGCCGTCGAGCAGGGCCTGGCCGGCGATCTTGGTAGCATCTGAAGAGTCGAAGCCATCGTCACTCAGGTACATGCCGGCGTAACCCTTGTCGCGTGCCTGCTTGAACAGGACCGCCGATTGGGAGTACATTCCGCCGAAGTAGATCAGATCGGGATTGGCAGCCATGATCGGGGTGATCAGGGAGTCGAAGTTAGCCTTTTCCTCGGTGCCTTCGAACCCGGCGACCGTCATGCCCTTCTTCTCGGCTTCCTGCTTGAAGAACTCGGCAATACCCTGACCGTAGGCGGTCTTGTCGTGGATCACGAAGACCGATTTGACGCCTTTTGTTGCAGCGAAATCAGCGCCAACCACGCCCTGCACGTCATCACGTCCTACGATACGGTTGACTTCCAAATAGCCACGAGTGGTGACCTTCGGATTGGTGTTGGCAGGCGAAACATTCGCCAAACCTGCACTGTGATAGACCTCTGATGACGGGATCTGTACGCCTGAGTTGTAGTGACCGACCACGCACAGGATGGCGGGATCAGACACGATCTGCTTGGCGTTCGCAACGCCGGTATCCGGGTTAGCCATGTCATCGAACGGGGCAAGCTGGACATTGAAGCCCATGCTGGTCAACGGCCCGGCAAGCTGGCCGAGGGCGAGCTCAGCGCCACGCTTGATATCCACACCCACGACCGATTGATCCCCGGAGAGTGGGGACTGGGTGGCGATCTTGATGAGGTTGTCGGATGCAGCGGGGGCGGCTCCCTGATTTCCGGCTGCGGGTGTACCGCAAGCGGTCAGGATCATGCTGGCAACGAGCAGCAAGCTGAAAACAAAAAACATGCGTTTGTACATATTTCTCTTCCTCCTTTGAAATTGATGGTGCCGGTTAATCAGTTGTCCATCACCCCTCCCGGGCGATGGACTATTTTCATATTACGAGTTGGAATATTTCCTGTCCAGTGATTAATGTAATTATTAGCTAAACAAAAAAAAATAGAAGTATTTTCATCAAATTACTATGTCTATCCAAATTTCAGAAACCTCGAAATCATAGACGCTTGGATACAATTTGGGATATGTTCTTGCAGAATTTAGGCATAATAGAAAAAATCAGCGAGATCAATCTCGCCGATTTTTTAGCGGGTGCAACTGGGATACGAAGATGAAATTATTTGAAGTGTAAGATCCCTGTCGTAGAATTCCCCCACGGTTATATTTTTGTTTTCGGCCTGACCTGAAATATCTGAAATCAAAAGTGTTTGCGAGACGCAGGCCCTGCGTATTTCCTTTTAATTAATCAGCATCCTCTGAAGCAGGCTGAAGTTGGAGCCTAGCGAAGATGCAGACTTGCATAAAATGTTTAGACAACGTTAAATTCTCGAATAAGACGACCCTGCTCGAAACGCGCCAGATCAAGCATTGAAACATCGACGCTGGAAAACCTGCCATCCAGGATCAACTCGGCCATCAGCTTTCCGGAAATTGGACCGTGCATAAATCCATGCCCGGAAAAGCCGGCCAGGAGGTAAAAGCCTTCAACAGGCGTGCGGCCATAGATGGGATGCGCGTCGGGTGTCACTTCATAAAGCCCAGCCCAGTGCGAAACCATGCCGGCCGTTTCCACCAGAGGCATCCTTGAGATGGCTGCTGCTAAATTCACCAACTCAAAATCCTTGTCCACACTTTGGTCGAGGCCGGGCTGCTCGTTCGGATTGCTCATCCCAATCAGCAATCCTTCGCCCTTCGCGGTGGAAATACAGCGACTGGGAAAAGTCGACCACGAAGGGAAAATCGGCGGGAAGTTCAGGGAGTGGGGTGGTGGTGAACATCTGCCTGCGGATGGGTTGGATGGGGATATCCAACCCGGCCATGTGCCCGATATGGGCTGACCATGGGCCGGCTGCGTTCAGGACCAAAGGCGTCTGAACGGATCCCAGGCTGGTCTCCACAGTCTGCATGCGGTTAGCCCTGATGCCGAACCCGGTCACCTCCACATTGTTAAAGGCCTGGACTCCCAATTTGGTTGCGGCCCGGATGTATCCCATGACGACGCTGTTGGGATCCACAAGACCGTCTTTGGCATGGAAGGCGCCTGCCAATGCATCCTCGAAGCGCATAAGAGGCAGCCGCTTGCAGATATCGTCCAGAGTCAGCCATTCGGTCTGTATCCCAAGCCTGTGTTGAACCTCCACGTTTTTCTGAAACACGGCCACATCCGATTCGTGGCTCAAGACAAAAAGATAACCGCAGTGACGGTAATTTATCTCCTCACCGATTTCTTCCTTAAAGCGTTCGAGCATGGGCAGACTGGCCATGGGAAAGTCGCATGTTGATCTCAGTGGCAAATTGATAGCGGACCCCGCCTGCGCAGCGGCCTGTTGCACCCTGACCGAAGAACTTTTCCTTCTCCAGCAGGACGATGTTCTTCATCCCGCGGGCTGCAAGATGATAGGCGGCGCTGGCACCCATCACACCGCCGCCGATAATTACGATATCCGCTGTCAGTGGCAATTCCATTAGAAGTCCACCACCTGGCCAAGCTTCATTCTTCCGGCATTTTCAAGCGCCAGACTGGGCTGCCAGAGCATCCTGCACTGCCACGCCGACCGATTTGAAGAAGGTAATCTCCTCTGCGGATTCCCTGCCGGGCTTGCGCCCCAACACAACCTCACCTAATTCGTTGGAGATGTGAGATTCATCGAACAATCCGGCCTGCAGCGGAATGATCAGATCACCGGCCTCGGCAAGACTGGCAGCGCGAGAATCCACAAAGACCCTGGCCCTCTTCACAGTCTCTGCCGGGACTTCCTGCATGCCGGGCGTGTAGGAACCGATCCCCGTGATGTGTACGCCAGGCTTGAGGTCTCCATCTGAAAAAACGGGATTGGTCGCGGTGGTTGCCGTACAGATAATATCGGCGTCTCTCACGGCCTCAGCGGAATTTTTCGCCACGCGCAAGTCTTTGGGAATAGGGCCGCGGCCTGCCATTTCGTCCACGAAGCCACTGGGCGCGCTTTGGATCCGGGTCATAAATGAAGGCCGTCTCGATCTTTCGCACGGTGCAGGCTGCTTCCAGTTGGGAGCGACCCTGGACACCTGCGCCGAACACTGCCAGCACGCGGCTTTGCGGCCGTGCCAGCAAATCAATCGCGGCACCACCGGCGGCACCGGTACGGATGGCCGTCAGCGCGCTGCCTTCAATCAGGGCAACCGGCCGACCGGTCTCCGCATCCAGCACCAAGACAGCAGCCTGAATAAAGGCCAGGCCGCGGTCAGGGTTGTGAGGAAACAGGGAAACAACCTTGACGGCAAGTGCGCCGGCATTACCTGCCTTTGACAAAGGCAGGCATGATAAGGCTAAGGCCATCCTGCGAAGGGATCGATAGGCGAGTCCTTAGCGGCACCTGCGCCGTTCCATCGGAGAGGGAAGCGAAGGCCTGCTTCATTGCTTCGATGGTCTCTTTCATGGGAAGGCTTGTGAAGATCGTCTCCGGTCAGGATGAGCATATGGGCTCCTTGTACGCAAGCAAAAGCGCAGAGGTCAACTGACTCTCTTCGCCCCAGCTAAAGCTGGGGCAAAATTCAAAAGAGGTGCGCAGGGCGTACGCCCTGCGCACCTCCTTTTTGGATACTTCATGCGAAGGCGATGGAAGATATCTGCGCTTTATTGTAGATCAAACCGGGATTATATAATGCCCAAATACGATTTGCGCACCATCTCGTTCTCTTTAAGTTTATCGGCGGCGTCGGTCAGTATGATCTCGCCGGTCTGGATCACGTAGCCGCGGTTCGCGATGGAAAGCGCCATGAGGGCATTCTGTTCCACCAGCAAGATGGTGGTGCCTTCCTTGTTGATGGTTTGAATGATCTCAAAAATCAACTCGACCAGGATGGGCGAAAGGCCCATCGAAGGTTCGTCAAGCAGAAGGATGCTGGGGCGGGCCATAAGGGCGCGCCCCATGGCGAGCATTTGCTGCTCACCGCCGGAGAGGGTGCCGCCTTTTTGTGTGACACGTTCTTTCAGGCGAGGAAATAGTTTGAATACGCGGTCCAGGTCATCGCTGAATCCCGTCTTATCTTTGCGGGCATAGGCGCCCATTTCGAGATTTTCCATGACAGTCATACGGGGGAAGATCATGCGTCCTTCGGGGCTTTGAGCCACGCCTCGCATTGCAACCTCGTGCGGAGGTAATTTTTCCAACGCTACGCCTTCCAGCATAATCGTCCCGGAGCGGGGACGAGTAATTCCCTGGATTGTGCGCAGGGTGGTGCTTTTGCCCGCACCGTTCGAGCCAATCAGCGAGACGATCTCCCCTTTTTCAACCTTTAGCGAGATACCTTTCAGGGCATGGATATTGCCGTAGTAAGTATGGACATCTTTGAGTTCAAGCATTATTTGATCCCTGCCTTTACTTGGTCACGGTGCCTTTGCCGAGGTAGGCCTCGATCACCCGCTGATTCTTCTGGACAACAGCCGGACTGCCTTCAGCGATCTTTTCACCATAATCCAACACGGAAACGCGGTCCGAAATTCCCATGACCACGCGCATATGATGTTCAATGAGCAGAATTGTCAAGCCGAGTTCGGTGCGGATGCGCTGGATGAAATTTGTGAGGTCGAGGGTCTCGTTCGGGTTCATACCGGCCGTGGGCTCGTCCAGGAGCAGAAGCTTGGGTTCGGAGGCAAGGGCGCGGGCGATCTCGAGCCGGCGCTGCAGGCCATAGGGGAGATTCTTGGCGGTTACGTTCGCATCCTCCCGGCGCAACCCGACGAACTCAAGCATATCCAGCGCTTTTGCGCGAGCATTCGCTTCTTCTTTCATTGTCGCCGGGTCGCGAATGATCTGCCCGACGAGGTTCGAATGCAGCCGGACATGTTCACCGACCAGTACATTTTCTATGGCGCTCATGTTGGCAAAAAGACGAATGTTCTGGAAGGTACGGGCAATGCCCAGAGCAGTGATCTGGAACGGCTTTAGTTTGGTGATGTCCTTTCCATCAAAGACCATTTCACCGCTAGTGATCGGGTAAACGCCAGTCAGACCATTGAAAAAGGTGGTCTTGCCAGCGCCGTTTGGACCGATCAGACCGGCGATCATTCCCTTTTCAATGGTGAAATCCACATTGTTGACGGCGGTCAAGCCGCCGAACATCTTGGTAACTTTATGGGCTTCAAATAGGCTCACGGCTGGTCTCCTAACTCTTCGTCGAGTAGGCGGCCACGTTGGGTGCTTCTTCGGCCGCATGCATTTCCTGCCGGATCTGCGTACTGGGCACCAGTCCCTCAGGCCGGACGGCCATCATGATCACGAGGGTCAGGCCAAATAAGAGATAGCGGTACAAGATCGGGTTTGCATTTTGCGCCACAGCAGCCTGCAAAGTAGGATTGGACGCCAAAGCCGGCAGCAAAGTATGGTTGAGCAGCCCTCCCAGGAAGTCTTTAAGAGCGGGGAGGAAGAGGCGGTCGGCGGTCAGGAGGACCAGGCCACCCACGATCACACCGTATATGTTGCCCATGCCACCCAGGATCACGGTACAAAGAATGAGGATCGAGGCGCTGAAGTCGAAGACGCCCGGAAAGATACCGGAAATATAAGCCGCGTAGAATGCCCCGGCGAAACCAGAGAAGGTGGCGCCCATTGAAAAGGCCAGTAATTTGGTCGGACCGGATCGATGCCCATTTGCGCAGCGGCCAGCTCATCCTCGCGGATCGCCATCCAGGCGCGGCCAAGGCGGCTGGCGCGCAGACGATTGATCAGGAAGATGGAAAGCAGGATGATGGCGATGATCAGGAAATACCAGGGGATCGGCTGCGCGTTTGTGAACTGTCCGATGATCGGCAAAACAGGGCGGCCGATGGGGTTGATACCCTGTTCCCCGGCTGTCAGGTCCAGGTGATTGGCTATGACGATGCAGGAGACGGTCGAGGTTGCTCCGAATAATTTTTGTATTCCGGGGATGATCCAACAGGTAAGCGGTTCCTGGATCGTGACATCGATCAAATTGCGGAATACGACCGGGTATGATCTCACCAAATCCCAATGTAACGATGGCGAGGTAGTCGCCGCGCAGACGCAAGGTGGGAGCACCCAGGACGAGGCCAAACATAGCGGCGACAGCGGCCGCGATCCAGATCACAATCCAGAAATTGATGTGGATATTATGAAGGGGCGAGGAAAGGATGCCGGTGGTATAGGCCCCGATGGCAAAGAAGGCGGCATAACCCAGGTCGAGCAGGCCGGCATAACCCACCACGATGTTCAAGCCCATGCCCAGGATCACGAAGATCAATGCAAAAATTACCTGGGCCACCCAACGCAATCCTGTAAAATTATCGACGAAGGGGAAAGAAATAACGATCACTGCCAGCACGATCAATTTTCCGATCTTTCCTGTTTTTCTGACAGGCCGTGAAGGCCGGCGATGATCAATGCAAACAAAATACCGCCGAGTACCCCCATCAAATTGGCCGGTATCACTATGCTTGGATCTGCCGGAAGATCACCGATGGCAGGTGCGACTATATAGTTTTGCAACAAACTTAATACAAGAAGCACAGCTCCCGAGACCGCGGCCGCGGGAAGGGCCAGCATGGCAGTCTTGTAAAAAGAGCTTCCGCGTTTCAGGCGACCACTAATGGATAACCCAAGCCCGGAGCCCATCAGGATGCCAATCACGCCGACCGACCAGCCCCCAAAAATAAAGGCCAGCAATCCACCGATAATGCCGAAGGTGATGCCGGATCTTATATTCTGTTGCATGGAAGCACCTCTTAAGCCTTTTCGCCCACCTGCTCACCGAGCAAACCGGAGGGGCGCAGGACGAGGATGAGAACAAGGATCGCGAATACCCAGGCTTCCGTCCAACGGGCATTCAAATAACCATCACTGAAGGAGGCCAGAAGACCAATTAAGAATCCGCCCAACATGGCGCCTGTGATATTCCCAATGCCTCCGAGCACGGCGGAGGTGAAAGCAAACAGACCGGCCCGGAAGCCCATGAACCACCAGGCCGTACCATTATATAAACCGGCCATGAGACCTGCTGCTCCAGCCAGGCCACCCCCGATCAGGAAAGTGGCCGAGATGACCCGGTCAATATCAATCCCCATCATTTTTGCCGCATCACGGTTTTGGGCGGTGGCGCGCATGGCCTTTCCAAGGGAGGTCCTTTGAATGAACAAGCGCAGGCCGATCATCAAGATACCTGCCAGCACGATGACCATCAAATCCTTGATGGTTAATCGCAAGGCCGATCCCGCAGGAGGCCAGCAGGTTGACATTGATGCCGAGCCCTTGAAACAGGCGACTGAGCAGGTCTGGGAAATCCTTCTGGGATGCGCCGCCCGTGGTACCAAAAGAGGGCACGAGCCAGGCCTGCGAGGCCCAGATCAAGCCCAGGTTTTCCAGAGTAAAGGACATGCCAATGGCAGAAATCAGCGGCGCCAGGCGCGGTGCGTTGCGCAGGCGTCTGTAGGCAAGCCTTTCAACTAACGCATTGATAACAGCACAATAAATAATGGCACCCACCAGGGCAAGCGCTATTCCCCATATGATATGAATGGGGTCCTTGGTGGTAAGAGTTCCAGTAAGAGATAAGTATAGTCAGGGAGGAAAAAACCCCGAACATGTACACATCACCATGAGCGAAATTGATCAACTCGATGATGCCATATACCATCGTATATCCGAGGGCGATAATAGCAACGATCGCGCCGTTCGCGATGCCGACGATCAGAAATTGAACCAACTGAACCGGCTGGGCTTGAATTGTTTTGGCGATACTGGGGACATCAAACCCCGCAATGGGCCCAAGCAAAAAGACTAATATAAAGAGCGACGAGACAACGATAAGGATTTGTCTCAAAATAGTTTTAGTCTTCGTGGACATTCTGCTCCTGACTATCTCTTCCTGCCCTAAGGCAAAAGGATAGGGGCGGCATTATAATGCCGCCCCTGAACGTACCAAGAAGCTATTTGAACGTGCCCACGGCTACGTAGGAGCCGCTCTTGGCTTGATAGATGCTCATATCGGTTAAGCTGGTATCACCATTGGCATCGAATGACCAGGTGCCCAACGCGCCGTTGAAGTCCTTGGTGGCAAAGACTGCAGTCGTGACTGCTTTGCGGTTGGTCGGATCGCCGCCGGAGGCGCAGACGCTTTCGATCGCAGCCAGAAGAACATTCATGGTCTCGTAGCCATAAACAGCGTAGGGCTCGGTCAGCTTGCCATACTTGGCTTCGTAGTCCGTGAGGAATTTCTGACCAGCAGCATTCAGCTTGTCAAAGGGCAGGCCTGCGACCGAAGCATAGATGCCTTCAGCAATCGAGGCGCCGGCGCCATCGATCATGGCCTGGGTCTGAATTCCATCCGGGCCCATGAACTTGACCTTGGTGTTATCGCCCATGATGGAGACCTTGTCCTTCAGCAATTGGGTGGCATTGCTGTCGATCACCATACCGACGAAGATGGCATCGGGCGGGTTGCCATTGTTGCTGGTGGAGATCTTGGTCATCAGGGCCTTGTAATCAGCGGCTTTGGTATCAATACCCTCGTGGCCCAGGACTGTTATGCCGAGCGACTTGGCGGTCTTCTCGAACACATCTGCAACGCCCTTGCCGTACAACTGCTGGTCGTCGAGGATATAGACGGTCTTGACGCCGAGCTGAGTGGACATGAAGGTCGCATCGACCTTGCCCTGAACATCATCGGCAGTCACGACGCGTGCATAGTTGCGGACGCCTGCAGGATAGTAAACATCAGGCTCACCAGGGGCATATCCGGGCTTGGTCAAACCAGGATACGTATTGGCGGGCGAGATCATGACCAGCGGGCCGGCCTGATCGAGAATCGGAATGGATAATTTGGCAGCGCCGGAGTTGAAGGTGCCGAGGTAAGCAATGATGGATGGATCGGCGGCAGCTTTGTTGCCATTTTCAGTTTCCACAGCCGGGTCCCACTGGCCCTGAGCAGCAGAAGCATCATCCCAGGCCTCATAAGAGATCTTGTACTTACCGCCGCAAGCTTGATTATTGGCCTGGGCCAGGCGGAGCTCTTCGGCATTTACAATGGTTTGGGTTTGGGTGAGGGAAGAACCGGTCATCGGAAGGCTGGAGACGACCTTCAATGTCTTGGCAGCTCCACCGCCGCCGCCGCAGGCAGCCAACACCATGCTGGCAGCAACCAATATAGACATCAAAACGAGAAAGCGTTTAGACATTTCTTACTCCTCCAATAAGTTTGTTGAATCTTTGGCCCGTCGCCGGCAGGATCGCCTGCATCGGGTAGTACCACTATCAGCCGACAAGGCTATCTATATGTCGAGTTCACCTCCTTCAGTTAATCATTGACCAGGCTTATAAAAATATACAGAAAACCGCGAAATCTTTCCATACTTTGCATGGATCCGCTCGCGGCTGTATAAACACCATATAAAGACCTTATTCAATTATTAAAACATAATGATAATTTCATTTCACTATGCGGTCAAGAGCTTTTGTCTGAATTTTCATTTATTAATTTCGGTAATTCACAGATTAGGAAGATGATTTCGTATTTTGAGGTATAGGCTGCACGGCGTGCATCCCAAAAAAGATATTCATCGAAAACGCGATTTACTGAAGGTAATTGTTTTGTGCGCGGCGGATTCTTTTGCGGTAATTCACCCCTGATCAAATTTGATAATTCAGATCTTCGCCCTCCATGCAAGGCAACGGCGAATAGCAAGACGGACTCACACCATATGCGAGACTTATCATGCAGATAGTCGCCAGTTGTTGTTGCGATAAGGTTGAAATGAGGGGAGAGCGATCAAAGGTCTTATATACCGGCCTCATTCAATGGAAAGGCTTCTATGGATAGGTGATAGTAAGCCAATCAATTGGATTCACTTCAATCCCATTAACCCAGATCTCCCAATGGAGATGGGGACCGGTCACACGGCCGGTGGAGCCCACTTTGCCGATCAGATCGCCCGCTTTCACCTGCTGACCCACCTGAACATCGAATTCAGATTGGTGACAGTACATGCTGTATATCCCCCAGCCATGATCGATGATGGTCGTGTTCCCATGGACCGTAAGCATTCCAGTAAATATGACTACGCCATCAGCAGCAGCATCGATGGGTGTTCCGACACGGCCCACAAAAGTCAAGGCCGGAATGGAATGAATGGTAGGTTTCATTTGTGCCCGTGCCCACATAATTCCTTCGATCCCCAAAAAGGGAGGGATGGCAATCGGGAAAATCAGGCGACGGGTTTTTGAATCCACCCTGCCAGTAGCGCGTGGGCGTGACGGGGGCCGTGAGCTTATCGAGTTCCTGTGTTTCCGCGTCATTGGTAGTTGGATCAATCGTATCGGCGGAAACCGACAGAAGGGGGTCGGTCGGATAATTTCCCGACTGTATGACCACAGATTGTTCAAAGGATTGTTTCGACCCATCGGGCAGAGCAGCATCAAGCTGCAGTGGATAGGAACCCGGGTCAAGCAGTGCATACGTTCCCTGCAGGGCCACATATTGGTTGTCCCCGAGCGGGAAGAAGTGCAGGGGTTTGTCCACGAGCAAACCACTCAACTGAACACCCGGTTGAGCCTGGACGACAATTTCTGCCGTCCCGCCCTGGGTGATGGGCAATGGGTTAACCTTAACATTGACAAATGCAGCGGGCAACCCGTTGGCCTGTACATTCGCCGAACCGCTGCCCGGCGCGTACAAAACGTCTCCGGGAAGGGCATCCCAGGTGCCCTGGAGAGAATTGAGCGCGGATAATGCCCACGGATCGGTCTGGGCCTTTACAGAGGCCTCGAGCAGAGTTTCTCCGGTTGAGAGTGAGAGACGATTTGTCAGGGGTTTGACGGTATCGTCCTGCAGGTGGACCACGTTCAAACCCGCATACAGTTCCATGGGGCTCGTGATGCGGTTCAAGCGGCTTAAAAAGGTGAGCGGGATTTGCATGCGACGGCTCAGGCTTTTCAGGCTATCCCCATATCCTATCTCTTCAGTAGTCAATGTCCCCGTGATGTCTTCCAGCCCGGGTATCGTCAATTGTGCACCGGCAGAGATACTGTTGGCATCACTGATGTTGTTGGTGGACATTAAGTCGCTCAAGGAGACTTTGAAGCGGGCGGCGATGGAAGAAAGCGCGTCTCCCGGCTGAACGACATAAACCGGCCCGGAACCAGCGGATTGTGCGGCAGCGGGTCCAACGTTGAATAAAAGGCTGGCGATCAAAGCCAGGATCAAAAAACGTTTACGCATTTTGAAATTCTACTTTATGTCCGATCTCATAGTCGTCGAAGCGGGCGGGATGGATTTCGAGAATGTAACGTGCGGCCTGGGCAGGGAAATAGGCGGGCCGCCAGGACCTGGCAATCACTTTATCCACCACCTCCATTTGCGAATTGATCCAGAATACAGCCAAATCGAACGGGACGAACAGCATATGGATGGACGAGTCGAGGCGTGAATCATGTTCGATGACGAGCAGCAAGCCATCGTCCGGGGCGAGCTGCGTGCGGAACATTAACCCTCGCAGGCGGCAGAGAAAGGAATCACAGTATCTGACCCGCGGCTGGCGCCTTGATCTGTTTATCCAGGTTTTGTATGAAAATATCGGAGGCATAGTTAAATACAGGGTATTGTACAATGCTCTTAACCATTTTCTCGATCGGTGATGAAATCAAGTTAAGAGATTTACGCACAAGAAAAGGCAATGATCTCAACGCGCTAAACACAAACAGGAGGGCAGGTTTTGCCCCACCCAACCCAAGAATGGATTTCGTTGGCTTAGTCAGAATCTAATGGATTGACGCGGCCCCAGCCTGGGATGGGCTCAGGGAGCCGTGTTTTTCTGGCCGAGGACTCTTTTCGACGCTGTTCAACAATTCCTGCGGGCTGAACGGCTTGGCGATGTAATCGTCCACTTTGGCGATATGCAGACCCAGGACTTTGTCAATGCTTTGGGCCCGTGGCCGTGACAACAATGACCGGGATGTGCCGCGTCGATTCGTCGGCTTTCATTTGCTGATATACTTCCCATCCATCCATATCCGGCATCATCAAATCGAGCAATACCAGGTCGGGTAGTTCTTTGCGGACGGCCAACAAGCCTGCTTTTCCACCTGCCGCACCTGTCACATCAAACCCTCGACGTCCAAGAATAAGCCGGATCAAGTCTATCATCTCCGGTTCATCTTCGATACATAAAATATGTTTTGTCGACTTGTTATCGTCCATGGGCTTTCTTTCAGTAGTTTACCATAATGCAGTATATAGGAAAAGATGAAGATGTTACATGGAATGTGAACGGTATTCGCGCGGCGCTGGGAAAGAATGCGTTTGACCAGATCTGGCCGCACTCGCCGGATGTGTTGTGTTTGCAGGAGGTCAAAGCGAGGCCGGAGCAGTTAACAGCCGCACGAACAGCAGTCATTGAAAATGCCTTATGCCTGGAATCCGGCGGAACGTCCGGGGTACAGCGGCGTGGCGACGTTTTATCGGGACACGCCGGATGAGATCAGCCTGGGCTTGGATAATTCGAAATTCGATATTGAAGGGCGGGTGGTACGCACCCGCCACGGGGACCTGGTGTTCTATAACGTCTATTTCCCGAGCGGTCAGCGCGGGCAGGAGCGTGTGGACTTTAAGCTTGAATTCTATTCCTACCTGCTCCGCATTTGCGACCAGCTTCATAAAAACGGAGAGAAACTGATCATTACGGGCGATTTCAATACGGCCCATGCCCCGATCGACCTCAAGAATCCCAAACAAAATCAAAAGACCTCCGGGTTTCTGCCGGAAGAACGCGCCTGGGTGCAAAAATACCTGGATCACGGCTTTGTGGATATTTATCGAAACCTGTATCCGGAACGCGTCCAATATACCTGGTGGACGTATCGCTCCGGAGCCCGCCAGCGGGGGATTGGCTGGCGGATCGATTACTTCCTGGTTTCGGAAGCGCTCATCCCACGGGTGAAGGATGTGATCATCCATGAAGATGTACCGGGTCCGACCATTGCCCGGTGGAAATGGAAATTATCTAGTCTCCGACGCCGTATTTACCCTTGGGACGAGATGAGCAATTTATTAGAAAATCATATAAATAATTCCTTTAGGCTATTCGCTAGAGGACCTAGATTGGTATAATCTTCCCCGCAAGATTTTCTGGAGGAATCTGTGAATTCTAATCGTACTCAATCGTTTATTATCTACTTCTTGCTGATCGTGGCGATCGGCGCCATGCTGTATGTCGGTTTCAGACAGGGCAGCAGCACCCCGGAGCCATTGACGATCAACGAAGTAGCCAATGCCATTCAAAGCGGCACTGTTGCCCGGGTCATTATCAATAGTGATGACACCATCCATATCGTTTATAAGTCGGGCAAGGAAGCGGACTCGAATAAAGAACCGACAACCACGCTGGTGGATCAACTGATCAGCCTGGGCGTGACGCCCGCGCAACTTTCTTCTTCGAATATCAAGATCGAAGTCAAGCCGCCGTCACAATGGGCAGGAATCCTGAGCAGCCTGTTATATATCCTGCCGATCGTTTTTATGGCAGGTGTGCTGTGGTTCATCTTCCGCCAGGCGCAAGGGAGCAACAACGCTGCCATGGCATTCGGCAAATCGCGGGCCCGCATGTTCAGCGGTGAACACCCGACGGTCACCTTTGAAGATGTGGCCGGCATCGAGGAATCCAAGCAGGAGCTGGCGGAAGTTGTGGAGTTCCTAAAAGAGCCGCAAAAGTTCATCCAGCTTGGTGCGCGGATTCCCAAGGGCGTGCTGCTGGTCGGGCCTCCAGGAACGGGCAAGACCCTGCTTGCCAAAGCAGTCTCGGGTGAAGCCGGTGTGCCTTTCTTCTCCATCTCCGGTTCCGAGTTCGTTGAAATGTTCGTCGGCGTGGGCGCCAGCCGTGTACGCGACCTGTTCGATCAGGCGAAACGTCATTCACCCTGCATTGTCTTTGTAGATGAAATCGATGCAGTCGGCCGGCAGCGCGGCGCAGGCCTGGGCGGTTCGCACGATGAACGCGAGCAGACCTTAAACCAGATGCTGGTTGAGATGGATGGTTTCGATACCGATACCAACGTCATCATCATTGCCGCCACCAACCGCCCTGATATTCTCGACCCGGCGCTGCTGCGCCCCGGCCGCTTTGACCGCCGCGTGACGCTTGACCGGCCGGATGTCAAAGGACGTGAGGCGATCCTCAAAGTCCATGTAAAAGGCAAGCCGCTGGATCCCGTCGTTGATCTTGCGTCGCTGGCGCGCGGTACACCGGGCTTTGTCGGCGCTGACCTTGAGAACCTGGTCAATGAAGGCGCGATCCTGGCGGCCCGGCGCAACAAGAAATCCATCGGGCAGTCCGAGCTCGAAGAGGCCATCGAGCGTGTGGTGATGGGACCCGAACGAAAGTCCCGTTTGATATCGGACGAAGAGAAACGCATCATTGCCTACCATGAGGCCGGTCATGCCGTTGTGGCGAATGCCATCCCTGAGGCGGATCCGGTTCAAAAGGTTACCATTGTAGGACGCGGACAGGCGGGCGGTGTGACCTGGTTCCGTCCTGATGAAGACCGGGTGCTTTATTCACGCAAGAAGATGCTGGCCAACCTGGCCTATGCGCTGGGCGGACGGGTGGCCGAAGAAATTGTCTTCGATGATATTACCTCCGGCGCTTCCAACGATATCGAGCAGGTGACACGCATGGCGCGCACCATGGTCACCCGCCTTGGAATGAGCGGCGAATTAGGACCGCTGCAATACGGACAAAAGGAAGAGTTGATCTTCCTGGGACGGGAGATCTCGGAACAACGCGATTACTCCGAAGCCATTGCCGAAAAGATCGACCAGGAAGTCCGCAGGATCGTCGAAGAGTCATACGAGCCTGGCCAAGAGCACTGCTGACCAAGTATCGCAGGCAGCTCGACGGCGTGGCGCAAAAACTGCTCGAGGCCGAGACCATGACGCGTGAAGAGTTCGAAGCGATCTTCCCCCCGCCGTTCCCGAAGAAGAGCGGTACGCCGCAACCAGCCCTGGTGCCGGTGCCAGTACCTACCAATTAATAAAAGTCTAAAAAGAGGCCCTCCAATTATTGGAAGGCCTCTTGTTTGTATCCTGGATCAATGCTTTACGCGGCAGCGTTATGCCTTCACGCTTTCTGTTTCTTTGTGCTGTCTCACCAATTCGCGCCGCAGGATCTTGCCCACGGTGGTCTTGGGCAGTTCCTGCCGGAATTCATAATGGCTCGGTACTTTATAGGCGGCCAGGCGTTCCTTGCAGAAGGCCTTGATCTCATCCGGCGTGGCCGTCTCGCCGGGTTTGAGCACGATCCAGGCTTTGACCGTCTCACCGCGATACGGATCGGGAATGCCGGCCACGCCGACTTCCAGCACCTTGGGATAAGCAGCAATCGCTTCTTCCACTTCGCGCGGCCAAACCTGGAAACCTCCGGGTTTGATCAATTCCTTCTTACGGTCAACAATATAGAAATAGCCATCTTCATCCATGCGGGCGATGTCACCGGTAAAGAGCCAGGTCTTGCCATCCGCCAGTGTGCGCAGGGCATTTGCGTGTGCCGGTCGGATCGTTATGATAACCCTTCATCACCTGCGGCCCGTGGATCACCAGCTCACCGATCTCGCCCAGGGGCATTTCGGTCTCGCCATCATCCAGGCTGATGATCTTGCATTCCACATCAGGCAGGGGCATGCCGATCGAGCCCGTCTTATTCACGCCCAGCAAGCGGATTGCAGTGCGTGGCGGTTGGCGCTTCCGACAAGCCGTAGCCCTTCGAAGACCTTTCCGCCGCTTAACTGCTTCGAACTTCTCCTTGGTTTCGCGCAACAGCGGAGCCGAACCGGAAATGCAGGCCTTGATGGAACGCAAATTGATCTTTCCCGCCTTTAACGTCGGGATGATTATTGATGGCATTGTATAAAGAAGGTACACCCGGGAAATGTGGTGGGGTGATATTTGTTAATGTTCTCCAGAACATCCGGGATATCGCGGGCGTTCGGGATCATCACCATGCTCGCGCCTATGCCGATTGCATAAAGCATGCCTGCCACCATGCCATATACATGGAAGAGGGGGATGGCCATCAACAAGGTTTCCTTGCCATCTTCCATGATCACGAACCAATTCTTGACCTGCAGTGTGTTCGCGACCACGTTGCGATGCAGAGCCGTGGCCGCCTTTGGGATCGCCGGTTGTGCCGCCGGAATATTGGAACAGCGCAGTGTCTTCCGGCCCGACTGTCCACCTGGGGCCGCTGGCTGGGTCGGTATTTCGCAAGCAGGTCCTGCATCCACATATCACCTCTCAGCCAAAGCCTTCTATGCGATCGCCGCTTTTCTTCTCCCGGGCGAGAGTGAACAGCAGCCTCGTGAACGGGCGGCAGGGCTTCTTTTATATTAGTAACGATCAATTTCTTCAGCCCGGAGTCTTCGCCTGGGCTTTTTTGGCGGTTTTATAGAACCGGCTCATGACAAACATGATTTCAATGCCGGCATCCTTAACGGGTTTCAGGACTTCGTTAACCGGATAGGTTGGGTTGATAGCCACCACCACGCCGCCCGCCTTTAATATTCCAAAGTAAGCCATTACGAACTGCGGGATGTTCGGCATGAAAATTCCGACGCGGTCGCCCTTCTTCACACCCATATCCACCAAGGCGGCTGCAATGTGATCGGTAATGTCGTTCATCTCTTTGAATGAAATGACCGCGCCTTTGAAGATCGTGCAGGCGCGGTCGGGATATTTTCGGGCTGACTTTTCCAGGAAATGGAAAAGCGGCTCTTTGGGATAATCAATGGTCGCTGGCACCCCTTTGTCGTAATGTGCGATCCATGGACGATCATTCATGATGGTTCCTCCTTTGGCGGTTAATCAGAGTATATGCTGGAAAAAATCAAAAGTCAATTCGTGTTCCGATCCACTCTTTGTGGAGCGCGTCCGTTGATGAATGATTCGATCATCTGTGTGACGTCCTCTTCGCCCGCGTAGAACCATTTGATGTCTGGATCGGACTCTTTGAACCAGTTTGCCTGCCTGCGGACAAAGACCCGCGTGGCGCGCCGCATGGCGACCTTTGCTTCATCCAGAGCTGCACTGCCCTTCGATCACTCTGATGCATTCGCGATACCCGATGGCAGACATCGTCGGTAATTCGGGCGAATAAGCCTTTTGCAAGCAGACCTTTGACTTCATCCAGCAGACCCTGCTCGAACATCGCTTCGATCCGCGCGTCGATGCGGGCATAAAGTTCAGGGCGTGGACGGCTTAAGCCAATCGTAACCAGGTGATAGGGCGAATCGTCCCTGCCCACGTTAGTTCGGAAAATTTCCTGCCGGTCGTGAAGATCACTTCCAATGCACGGATGGTCCGTCTCACGTTCCGAGCATCGATATTCTCCGCCGCTTCAGGATCAAGCGATTTCAACTTGTCGTAAAGCCATTCCTTCCCCCTTTCTTCTTTGAGTCTTCTCCAATTCATGCTCTCAGCTTGTGGATCGCGGTTTCACCTCAGGCGGCGTCCAACCCTGTGTCACTGCCCGGATATATTGCCCGGTGCCTCCCACCAGCAGAGGCAATTTGCCGCGCGTCTGAATCTCCGAAATAGCCCGCTGCGCCATGTTGAAAGACCGACAGGGACAAGATTTCATCGGGATCGGCGATGTCGATCAGATGATGGGGAATGCGCGATTGTTCTGCATGCGAGGGTTTGGCTGTACCGATGTCCATGCCGCGGTAGAAAAGGCGCGAATCGGCCGAGATGATCTCGCCGTCAATCCGTTCAGCGAGGCGGATGGCGATCTCTGTCTTGCCGACAGCCGTTGGGCCAACGAGCAAGATCAAGGGAGGTAGCCTTTCATTTGCTATCCGAGGTGAAGTCAGGGTGATGGTTCAGATTGCATTCTCAAAATGCGTGATTTCCGTCCTGCCATCCATCTCTTCCACGGCAATCACATCGATCTGCCAATGGTCTATTTCATTTTGTTGGGCGTAATGTTCGGCGCAGGACAGCATATGTTCTTGTTTGCGCGGTGTAACCGCAATCTCCGGTGGGCCAAATGTTTTCGAGGTGCGTGTTTTGACTTCGACAAAGATCGTGAAACCGTCCTTGTGCGCGATCAAGTCGATCTCGCCATACGGCGTGCGAACATTCCGGGCCACGATCTCATAGCCGCGTTCTTCAAGATAATCTGCCGCGGCTTGCTCGCCCCATTTCCCAACGCGCTGATTGCGTGTCATTGCAGATATTTTTCCAGCAAACCCCGCAGGCGTACTTCCCATTTTTCCCTGCGCGGCCGCGTGCCGGAGACAAGCCGCTCGTAATGTTCGCAGCAGGATCTGCGTGGTCCGCTCGATGGCATAGTCGAGTGGATGCCTGCCGGGCCGCAGCGCCCATTTGTTTGCGCAAGGCTGGTATCCAGACAAAGGCGGGTCAGCTTGGCGGTAAAGGCGGCCAGGTCTTCGGTTGCGATGAAGCCGGTTACGCCATCCTCGACGGTATCGCTCACGCCCGGGGAGGATATGCCCATCACGGGCAGCCCGGAGGCCATCCCTTCTATCACCGAAAGCGGATGGACTTCCGTTACCGAGGCCGTGATGAATGCATCGCACATGGCAAGATAGGAGGGCAGGTTCTCATAGGTCACCATGCCGGTGAAACGCACGCGATGGCCAATGTTAAGCTGTGACGTGAGCTCCCGCAATGTCGGATTCGATGCTGCTTGTTTCCGCCCCCTACAACGATCAGATTCACGTTATCAAGCGCCTGGGCGACACCCGCAAAGGACTGCAAAAGAAACGACAGGTTTTTTTCAGTCGCAAGGCGACCGGTGTAAATCAGAGGATATCGCCTGGGAGTAAAGCCAAAATCCGCGCGTGACATCGGTTCGGCCTTGTAAAAAAGCTGAAGCTCCACACCGTTGGGGATGATGGTGATGGGGCTGGTAACGTTCATTTCGCGCAGGATGTTCGCCATGCCGGCCGAAGGGGAAATGACCATATTCATGGCTTCACAAAAAGGCGGCATATAAGCCTGCAATAAACCGTCACTGATCTCTTCGGGCAGGATCGGAAGGTAGGCCTGCGCGTACAGGTCGTAACGGGTGTGATTGGTGAAAATGATGGGGATATGGAAGCGGTTCACAATAACGCAACGCCAGGCGCCCGCTCAAAAATGGGTGATGCACGTGCACCACATCCATGGTCTGCAAAAGCTTCTTGGCTGCCCGGTTGTAACTGAAGGATAAATAGTAGCCGGTGTCCACAAGGGGAAGCCCGGGCGACCGGATGACCCGCGGTTCGTCATCGTGGTAATCCTGATCGCCGAAAGTGAAGACGAAGACCTCATGCCCGGCCTTTTCGATATAGCGTTTATTCAGGTCGATATAATTCGTGATCCCGCTGACATGCGGCTTATAGGCGTCTGCCATCATTCCGATTCGCATGATACCCCTGACTATACTAGATTAATTGTATTTCATGCGGAGGCAGTAAGTTACGTTCATTCGAAAAGTAGGGGCACGGCAACGCCGTGCCCCTTTTTGCGTTTACCATAGTACAGGCAAGCACGGCCCGCCTGTCAAGACGCCTATGGTAGAATGAAAACCCTCACTGAAAAGACATGGTCAAATTGATCCTGCGTGCCAAGGAATATGAAGTGAAGCCGGGTATGACGCTGCTCTCCGCATTGGAGAAGAGCAATATCATTCCCGAGTCGGTGATCGCCACGCGCAACGGGGAAATCATCCTGGAAGACGAGATACTGAAGGACGGCGAAGTGATCAAGCTCGTGGAGGTGATCTCGGGGGGAAGCGAGCAGGTAATACGATTTCTCCATAGAAAGACTTACCGGTTTGGAGTTTGCCGATGAAATGTAGAAAATGCGGACAAAAAGCCTCGGTCAATATGCGCCAGCACAGGCTGGCCCTGTGCAAAGAGCATTACCTTGAATGGGTGCCGGAGCAAACCGAACGTTTTATCAAAAAATACAAAATGTTTACCCACGACGAGAAGATCCTGGTGGCCGTTTCGGGCGGCAAGGACTCGTTATCCTTGTGGGATATCCTTGTCCGCCTGGGTTATCAGGCAGACGGGCTCTACCTCGGACTCGGCATCGACGGAGGGTTCGGCTATTCGGCGGAGTCACACCGCCTGGCCGCAGAAGTTTGCCGATGAACATAATCTGAAGCTTCATGTAGTGGATATTGAAAAAGAATATGGCCAGCCCATCCCGGTGCTGGCCGAGATCAGTCACCGCGGGCACGGCAAACCCTGCGCCGTTTGCGGTTTGGCCAAACGGCACGAGATGAACCGCATGGCGCGTGACCTTGGGCTATGATGTGCTGGCAACCGGACATAACCTGGACGATGAGGCGGCCGTGCTTTTTGGAAATACGCTGCAATGGTCGGGTGATTTCCTGCTGCGGCAGGGGCCGGTGCTGCCGGAGATGCCGGGGATGGCGCGCAAGGCCAAGCCACTCTGCCGCCTGTATGAACGCGAGATGACCTCCTACGCGATCCTGCGGGGCATCGAATATATCTATGAAGAATGTCCTTTGCCGAAGGCTCGACCTCGATCTACTATAAAGAACTGCTCAACAAGTTGGAGAACGACCGCCCAGGCGCCAAGCTGACCTTTTATTTGCGTTTCCTCGAAGCCCGCCAAAGCGGATTGTTCGCCGAGCACAATAGTAAGCCGAGGCTCACCTGCACCCCTGTCCGAACTGCGGGCAACCCACGTCCACGCCGGACCTGTGCTCGTTCTGCCGTTTGATGGAAAAAGCAAAATCCGAACCTGCGGCCTTATGATTTTGCCTATCTCGACTCTCAACGCGGAACATTATCTGTGGGGAAATGCGTGCGATGGCTGGCGTTTGCTCAACTGCGAGGAGGTCAGCGTGATCCAGGAGCGAGTGCCTGCCGGATGCGCCGAAGTGATGCACTATCATCAAATCTCGCGGCAATTCTTTTTCATTCTTGAAGGCCAGGGGACGATGGTGTTCAAGGATCAAAGCGTAACGCTGCACATGGGGGAGGGGCTGGAAATCCCTCCGGGCGTGCCTCATCAATTTACCAATTTATCGCAAAGCGATGTTCGTTTCCTGGTTATCTCCGTTCCAAAAAGCCAGGGGGATAGAATCGAAGAATGATATCGATTTGCATCCCCGTCCACGCTTTCAGCCCGGGACGAAAGGCGGGTACTTTACGGATAGCTGTGAGGGAATATAACGTATGAATCCCATCGTCATTTCGAAACAGACTGCCCGGCGCTTCGTGCTCGGACGCCAGGGTTTGTGGCCGGGCCGGCGCTGGAAAGGCAGGCGGGGGACGGCACAGGCCATCCACAGCTGCGAAGCGGTTCAGCTCGACCCGCTGGCTGTGATCGCACGCAGCCAGGATATCGTCCTGCACAGCCGGGTATTGGATTACAAACCTGAATATCTGTATCAGGTGATGTATCGGGACCGTGAGTTCTTTGATTACGGCGGACACCTGAATGTATATCCCATGTCTGAGCTGCCCTATTGGCGCCTGCATATGGAGAAGCGCAGCCGCGATAAGCGCGTTGAAGATCATGTCTTTACGCACCCGGGGCTGTTCGAGCAAGTGCGCGCGGAACTGGCACAACGCGGGACATTAGGGAACCGCGATTTTCAGGGGAATTCCCTCGGGGCCTGGAATTATCGGGGACGGAAGGAAACCTCGCTGGCCATGTACGATATGTGGCTGTCAGGGGAATTGATGATCCATCACCGCGAAGGCTTTCAACGCTTTTATGACTTTCGTGAGAATATCGCGCCCAAAGAATTCGACTATATCGCTACTGAAAAGGCCGCAGAAGATCATTTTGCACGCAAATGCATCGCCTTCAAGGGGCTGCTCAACGAGGGAAGATGGAAGACCGATCTCGAATATTACCTGCACCGCAAGATCGTGCGTGAGGAAATGGGTGAAAGGCTGGAGCGTTCCATCGAGCAGGGGTTGATTGCGCCGCTTAGGGTTGAGGGGAGCAGCGACAAATTCCTTGTATTGTGCGAGGATATCCCATTGCTCGAAGCCCTTGAAGCCGGCAAGGTTCCGAAGCCCTGGAAAACGAAGGGGCCGACTACCCTGGACGAAGTCAGTTTGCTCGCGCCCCTGGATATTGTCAGCGCGCGGGGACGGGCGAACAAGCTTTTCGATTTCGAATATCTTTGGGAAGTGTATAAACCCGTCATCAACGCCGCTGGGGATATTACACGCTGCCGATCTTGTATGGAGACGACCTGGTGGCGCGGCTTGACCCGAAATTGGATCGAGCGACCATGACCCTGGAAATCAGGGGCTTTTGGCCTGAAGAAGATGCGCCTGTGAAGGATGGGGCATTTGCATCGGCGCTGGCCCTGGGGTTGATACGGTTTGCAAAATTCCTGGAGGCCGGGAAGATCGATATTGCGGCGATCCATCCGCCTGCGATTACGGAAAGAGACAAGCGCCGTAATCAAAAAGGTTTCAGATATTGTCGTGTGAACTTGCAGTTAAGGAATCGTGTTAATTTACCGAACTCATTTCCCAACCTGTGTTTCTTGTGTAAACCTCCTCTTAACGCAACTCTCATTCTCTCATCAAAAAGCTCACAAACCTATCAATTACCTTCAATGTGTGCAGGGGGATGCTAGAATATCGATATGGCAAAACTTTCTCACCTCAAATTCAACGACCCGGCTCCGACACTTGATTTGCTCAGTATGGAAGGCAAGCCGGTCAAGCTTTCTTCTCTGTGGAAAAAGCAGGCTGTAATCCTGGCGTTTGCCCGGCATTTTGGCTGCCCGCAGTGCAAGGAAATGATCGAGACGCTGGCAGGCATTTCGACAGAAATGGAATCCAACGGTTTATCCCTCGTTGTCGTGACACAAGGAACGCCGGAGGAAGCAAAGGTTTTTTGCTCGGATCATGCACCCGGGGTGACCTGCCTGGCGGACCCGGAGCGCAAAGCGTACCGGGCCTATGGACTCGAGCGCGCAAACTTTTGGCAGGTTTTCCTTTCGCCTCGCGTCTGGTTGTCCAATCTGCGGCTGCGGCGTGAAAAAGGCTGGAGAACCGAGTGGCCGCCAGCGGGCCAGGATGCGCTGCAACTTGGCAGGGATATTTATCATCGGCACCAATGGACGAATCCGCCTGCCTTATTATTATGACAACATTGCCGATCACCCGCCCGTGGACCTGCTTTTACATGGCGTCATGGGCGCCAATTGGAAAATGCCTCTTGAGAAGCCGGTCACGCCGCAGCACAAATCAGGAAAACTTAAAACCAAAAAATGAAAACACTTTCTCTCGCAACCTATCTTGCCTTGAAAGAGATATGGCGCAATCGCGGTCGTTTCCTGCTCGTCAGCCTCGTTATTGCATTGATCACCTTGCTGGTATTGTTCATTGCTGCGTTGGGCGAGGGACTCGCCAACGGTAATCGTCAATATATCGCCAATCTTGACGCCCAGTTGATCGTCTTTCTTGATAAATCGGATAATATCATTTCATCCAGCCAACTTGAATATACCACCGTCCGTGCAGTCCGCCGTGTAGACGGAGTGGCGGATGCCGGAGCGATTTACACATCCACCACACAGATCGTTTCGATCAAAAGCCCTCTCAAAGTATCGTTGCTTGGCGCGGAACCGGAGCATTCGGGAATGCCGCCCATTGTGGAAGGCCGTGCCTTTCACACCGGGAGACTTACGCGAAGTGGTGATCGATCGGAAGGTTGCACTGCTTTCCGGGATCGGGGTCGGCGATGAAATTACGATACGCTCCACGCAGGGTACCACGGACGAATTCTATTATCTGAGGGTGGTTGGCCTCACCGAAGCTCAATCTTATTTTTTTCAACCGACCATTTTTGTTGCACCCAACAGCTGGGAGAAGATTCGGCCACAATCGGCAGCCGACTTGAAGGACGATACGCCGCACCCAAATATTATCGCCGTCCGTTTGCAGGATCCGAAGGGTATTGAACCGATGAAGGCGCGGCTGCTTGCGAAGGTTCCGAACATCGAAGTGGCCGATATCCCTACCACGATCAATGCCATTCCCGGCTACTCGGCACAGCAAGGGACGGTACAGACGCAGGGTGTATTCACATTATTGATCGGTATTTTGGTCATCGGTGGATTTTTTCAAATCCAGATATTGCAGAAGGTTCCGCAGATCGGCGTATTGAAAGCCATCGGATCCTCCAACGCGGCTGTGGGAGCCGGAGCTGTGATCCAGATCATTGCAGTGACCGCCATCGGCGTCGCGATCGGCGGCGGCATGACGTATCTTTTTTCGTTGGGATTTCCGCCGACCATTCCGCTTGTTTTCAACGGACTGAGTTCTTTCCTTTCGATCGTTGCGCTATTATTGATCGGTCCGGTCGGCGGGTTGGTTTCCATTATCTATGCTGTTCGGATTGAACCGCTTAAAGCTCTACGGTTGCAGTGAGGTCAAGTGATGAAACCAGTTGTGCTTGAAGTTCGTGATCTTGTAAAAACTTTTATGCTTGACGGGGCGCCGATCAACGCCGTTGACCACGTCTCATTCCGGGTCCAAACCGGCGAGTTCGTGGCGTTAGTGGGGCCCAGCGGATCGGGCAAGACCACCATGCTTTCCATCCTGGCGGCGCTGCTTATTCCATCAAGCGGCGAAGTATTTATTGATGGTCAGGAGTTATCGAAGATGGGCGAATCGGAACGGGTGAAATTGCGACGGTCCCGCATCGGTTTTACATTTCAAACCAATAACCTCATCCCGTATTTGACGGCCCGTGAGAACGTCGAGTTCATGCTGCGTCTGAACAACCGGCTGGATAAAGTAGGCCATATCCGCACAGAAGAATTGCTTGCGCGGCTGGGTTTGGAAGACCGCCTTCACAGCTTACCACCTCAAATGTCGGGCGGTCAGCAGCAGCGGGTGGCAATTGCACGGGCTCTGATCCATAACCCAGCAGTGGTGTTGGCCGATGAACCCACGGCCAGCCTTGATACCGAGCGCGCCGTCCAGGTGGTCCGAACTTTTGCGGCTTTGATCCATGAGAACGACCGGGCCGGAATTATTGTTACCCATGATCTACGATGTGTAAATATGTGGACAGGGTTTTGCAAATGCGAGATGGCAAGCTGGTTCAGGAATATACAACGCGCAAAGAGATTGAGGCGCTTGCAAAGGGGGAGCATTAGAAAATGAATGTCGGTATCGATTGAAGTCTGCATATTAAACCGACATGATCCCAGGGTTATAATAGCAACCTGGGTCTGCTGGTTTTGTATAGTCTTTGATTTGGCTAGGCTGCTTCGAGATAGCGTTCGATCTCGTAATCACTCACGCGCAGGCGGAACTCATCCCACTCTTCCCATTTGGCACGGGCGAAGGCTTCGTAGGTGGTCTCACCCGAGCGCGGACTTCACGACTTCGTCCTTCTCCAATTCGGTCAGGGCTTCGGCCAGGGAGCCGGGCAGTTCATGAATGCCCATCTTGGCGCGTTCGGCCTTGTCAAGATGATACAGGTTGATGTTGTTGAGCGGCGCGGGCGGGGTCATCCCCTTCTCGATGCCATCCAACCCGGCGGCCAGGATGGCGGCGAAGGCCAGATACGGATTTGACGACGGGTCGGGGAAGCGCAGTTCGGCGCGCACGGCCTTATCGCGGCCTTCGGTGTAGCGGGGAATGCGGATCAAAGCCGAGCGGTTCTGCTGCGCCCAACCGATGTAGACCGGGGCTTCATAACCGGGCACAAGACGCTTGTAGGAGTTGACTGTGGGGGCGACGACCGCAGCCAAAGCGCGGGCATGCGCCAGCTGCCCGGCAATGAAGGAGTAGGCTGTCTTTGACAGGTGCACTTCATCTTTGCGATCGAAGAACAGGTTGACGCCTTTCTTATCGAACACCGATTGATGGCAGTGCATACCCGAGCCGTTGATGCCAAACACCGGCTTGGGCATGAACGAAGCAGTCAGACCATGCTGGGCGGCGATGGCCTTGACCGTATATTTCAAAGTCAAAACATTATCGGCGGTCTTGAGCGCATCTGCAAAGCGGAAGTCGATCTCATGCTGGCCGAGAGCCACTTCATGATGGCCCACTTCCACTTCGAGGCCCATCTGATCGAGCGCATCCATCAAGGCAGTGCGGACGTGGGCGGCCTCGTCGTCGGCGGAGAAATCGAAATAACTGCCGGTATCGTGTGGGACCGGATGGACTCCGTGTCCGTTCGTACCTTTGAATAAAAAGAACTCAGGCTCCGGGCCAACGTTATAAACCCAGCCGCGTTCTTCGACTTTGGCGAGCATCCGTTTCAAGGTGCCGCGTGGATCCCCTTCGAAGGGTTCGCCTTTTGGAGTAAAGATGTCGCAGAAGATGCGGGCACGCCGTAAATCGGGAGAGGTCCAGGGCAATACCGCGTAGGTCTCCGGGTCGAGGATCAGCAGCATGTCGCTTTCCTGAATTCGGGCGAAACCCTCCACGGAGGAGCCATCAAACCAAACTCCATCCTTGAGGGCGCCTTCCAGACCATTGATGGGCATATCCACGCTCTTCACAGCCCCGGTCACATCAGAAAATTGCAATGAGATGAATTTGACGTTGTCATCCTTTACACGCTTGAGCAATTCCGTTGAGTTCATATTTACCTCCTATCGATTTTCGGTTTCGACGAGCACAGTTTCGGTTGTATAAACTCTTACCTTGCGATAGATCTCGGATGGCGACTTGCGATATGCCGTCCACGGTCAATAAATCTTCGACCTTAATTCCAAACAAATTTTCGTTTTCAATAAGATATGGTTCAATCAGCCTCCAATCTGTTTCCGTTAGATCGGCGAAGACGCCGCCGTTCAGTTGGTCCGCTTCGACCTGCCGGCGCGGATCGCGAATGAAGATTGCGCCGCCGGATGCCAGAGAGAACAAGGTTGCCACCCGGATAAGGCGAGGGCAGATCGGTCAGTTTTCCATCCTCAGTATAACCCACCCCGTTCAGGATGACAAAACCGCCTCCTTTGTATGGATCGCCCGCCATAAAGGATTCGGCCAGATAATCGAGACAGGTGCCGTTGATCACCGCACGCGGCTTGCCAACGGCATTGATCAGCGGACGTCCCGCCGCGGAGCCAAGCACGTAAATCTCTCCACCCTTGGCTCCGTACAAGAACGTCTGACCCACATCACCATAGATCACAAGCTTGCCGTCTTTCATGATCTGGCCCAGTTGATCCTGCCCATCGGCGTGGATATAGACCTCCGCGCCGTCCAGGCCGGAGCCGGTGTAATCGCCGGTTCTCCGTATAAATCGATGCGCACACCCTGCGTGTTCCTGCCGAGGCCGACGGCCGCGAAGCGCCCGCCCCGCCAGTTGTAAACCACGAACCGTTTCCAGCCCATTTTATTCGCATTGACCAGATAGCGCGCGGCGGACTCATCGCCTTCTGCAGGAAAACCGAGCGCGTCGAGGACAAGGGTTGCACAGGGATCTGAAGGCGCAGCCAAGATCGGCGCGCTTATCCCAGGTGAGGCATAGCCATGCTGATCCTGAATCGAATGATCGGAAAAGACAGACCAATGCGTTATCAACCAATGTCAACAAGGAGGCGCGTTTCTTGTCCCCGATCTCGGTGCGGCGGTCGCGCAGCAAAGTGAGGGTTTCGCGGGCGAAGTCCCATTCGTCAGGGCCGGCCTTGCCGAAGTCGGCCAACCAGCCGAGACCCCAGGCTAATTCGTCCCAATTACCGGCTGCAAGCTGCGGCTTGATCGAATCCCAGGCCGTCAGCGGACCGCCATCATCATAGGCGTGAAGGATGGAGCCGGCCCAGCGGGTTCGGAAGACCTCGGCCGCCTTTTCGGGCCGAGGATCCTTCGGCGCGTGGATGCGCCCGGGCATCAATGTGACGGGCCGGGCAAATTTGTTGGTGCAGGTTAACTCGACGCCCGCTCCCGCATCTGTCCTCCCATCGGCACAGCGCCGGGGAGTGACGGAGAAGCGGAACGCGCCGCCATCGGTGTGTGAACCACCACGAGCGTTCCAGTATTTATCGGCCAGGGGCTTGAAGCGATCATCCTCGCAGGCCAGGGAGCGCATGCAAGCGTTTATCGCCTGGCGTTCGCTGGCAATGAGGCCGATCTGAACTTTTTCACCCGCTTCGTTCTCGCGGCTATTTTCGAATAATGCAAATACCTGCGGCCTGAGCATGGAAGTGTCCGTGATGCCCAGCAATTCGAATTGATCTTCATCGGCTTTGGAGCGGGCAACGATGAAGAACCACGGGCCGTCCGGCGAGGCGTGGATGTGGGTGCGCTGCACGGCCCGGTATAACGACTGCTTTTCGGCGGGCAGCATGGCGAAGTCGTGTTCGGTGGTGGGGGCCATCGCTTCGAGCGTGATCTCAAGCGGGTACTCGTAGACCCGATCCCACAAGTCGAAGAGTTGAACGCTTACTTCGGTATCGGTCAGGAACAACTGGCCGATGTTGCGCTGGCGCAGGTATTCGCTGACCGCGTAATAATTGGCAAAGTCGCCATTGTGGACCAAAGCCTCATTCAGGCCGATGAACGGATGGGCTCCGCCGGGATGCCAGACGCGTCCCTTGGTTGGAAAACGTTGATGAGCGATCCATACATGAGCGGTCTGTTCTTCGAGCTTGTAATAAGCGACGACCTGTTCGGCGTATCCAACTATTTTCAACACCGACAGGTTGCGTCCATGGCTCATCATGAAGGCACGCTTTTCGCCGAGGCTGGCATAGAACTTAACATTGAGCTTGTACGAGTTTTGATAAACGAACTCATCTTCGAGCGCCCGCGGACTGATGCTTGGACCTGCACCGGCATTGTCCATGATTCTTCGAGTATGGAAGGGCATGAGAAGCCGTTCTTTGCCGCGAACTCCGCCAAGACGGCCGGTTTGGCTCTCACAAAGTAGCGCCATACATCGGGCGGGCGGACATCCAAGCCATCCACCTGGCGGTAATCGTCGAGGTGGGGCAACTCGTAAGTTTTGGCAACGTCAAAATTCGGCGTGATGAACTCAGCTTCGACCTCGGCACGTGCGGAGGGATCGAGCAGCGCAATTTGAAGCAAGTAATGACTGCGCAGCGTGGCCCGGTCCACACCGAGCCTGGGCGGGATCCAGCCCGACCATGGCAATGCCCCCACCTTTGCCATTGCCGCGATTATGCATCTGTGTGGAGGCCGTGAGCACATGCCTGCCTGAAACGGGGACATTGGCAGCCAGCCCGAGCACGCCGCAGCCGCCCTCGGCAGCATCTTCAGTGCGCCTTCTCTCCGGGGAAAGCTCAAAAAGCCCGGGCAACTCCCTCCGCGACCTGAGGATTTGCTGCGATATGGAACTCATCCTGTCATTCATCGATGCCTCTCTTAATCTGCCACAGATGCAGGGATCTCTTCTTTTTTGTGAGTGATCTTTACTTGTTTCGACATATTGATGACGAACACGGAACCAATGATGATAAGCGCGGCGATGATGATGCGTCCGTTGATCAATTCATTACCAAGCCAGGCACCCACGAAGATCGCGACCACGGGGTTGACGTAGGCGTAGGTGGAGACCAGGGAGAGCTGGACATTACGCAGAAGCCAGGCATACGCGACAAACCCGACCAAGGAACCAAACGTGATCAGATAGGCCAACCCCAGAAGAGAACGGATTGTGATCCCCGCGATATGCAAGGCCGACCATTCACCCGTAAACGTGCCGGCCAGGAACAGGCCTGCCGCGCCGCCAAGCATCTCTATGCCGGTGCCCAGCAACGACGACTTAGGCATATCCGCATCACGACTGATATATCGAGCCGAGAGACCATAATAAGGAAGCCAGGAGCAGCACACCGATTCCAACCGGATTCATCCCTTCGGAAGCGGCTGGCGTCTTTTGACGAAGTGACCAGCAAGACGAGGCCGCCAAAACCACCAAGAGTAACCCCAGCATGATCTTCCAATCAGGTGTTATCCCTTTGGGGCGCAGGGTATCTATCAAGGCCATCCAGAGGGGGACGGATGCGATCATCAGAGCCGCGATACCAGATGCTACATGTCTGTTCCGCCCAACTGACCAGGCCATTGCCGCCCAACAGAAGCAGCAAGCCCACAATAACCGCCGAACGCCACTGGCGCGGAGTGGGGTTGGGATCCCCTGCCAACCGGCGCCAGACATATAAGATCAGGCCGGCGATCAAGAAGCGCAGTCCCGGCCATCAGGAACGGGGGAATCGTCTCGACAGCGAACCTGATCGCAAGATAGGTAGAACCCCAAACGATATAAACTGCCAAAAGCGCAGTCCAAACTTTGACTTTCATTCATCTCCTTTTGTCCGAAAGCAGCTGCCTGCTATCGAGCATCCATTGCGGCAAACTCGCTCACCAGCAGCGCCTTTTTGCGCGCTGTTCCATACCGGTAATTTCCAAACTCGCCCAGCTTGCGGATGACGCGGTGACAGGGTATCAATACCGCAATCGGATTGTGAGCGACCGCGTTACCAACCGCCCGGCTGGCATCGGGCTGCCCAATCTGCTTCGCGATCTGCTCGTAGGTAGTCACACTCCCGGGCGAGATCTGCATCAGCGCCTCCCAGACTTTGATCTGGAAGTTCGTGCCGCGCAGGTGCAGGTGCAAGGCATTGTTCTCCGCGGCGGCTCAGGTCGAAGATCGGCCCGATCAGCGGAGCGGTTGCATCGTAATCTTCGATCATCCGGGCCTGCTTCCAGTATTCGACCAACTCGTCCAGGGCCTGGCCTTCACTGGTCTGTATGAAGCCGAACTGGCAAATACCTCGTTCCGTAACTCCGATGAGGCACTTCCCAAAAGGAGTTGGGTGAAGGCCGTAGCGGATGGTAAGACCCGCGCCCCGGCTCTTGTATTCGCCCGGGGTAACGGCCTCGGTAGTGACGAACAGGTCGTGCAAACGGCCCAGGCTGGAAAGCCCCACTTGAAGCGTGGTATCGAGAAGATTCTCGGACCGGTCCAGCAATTCCTTCGCGTTTTCGCGGGTTACGAATTGCAGAAAGCGCTTGGGGCTGATGCCGGCCCAGCGTGTGAACAGGCGCTGGAAGTGGAACTCGCTCAGGCCTATGGCGCCGGCAATCTCGCTCAACTCAGGCTGGCTGTGTGCATTCTTTTCAAGGTACAAGATAGCCTGCTCGATGCGGAGATAATCTTCATTCAATTGGCGGTAATCTGTGACAGTGATATTCATGTGAGTCTCCTTTGGTTAATGTGCTCCCATTTTAGAGATCTCCGTCACAAAGAGCCACCCGATTCTTGCGCACTTGGCACCGAACAAAGTAAACGCCTTTGATGTTGGCTATTGACATTCATATAGTTCTGCCAAGACCCTAAAGGTCTGCTCTGCCTTCAGCGACGCTTTTCAGGCAAACATATCCGGCTAAATTTGTGTTTGGTCCGGCAAATGAGACCTTTAGGGTCTGCCGAAATTCCTTTCCTACTCCAGATAGAAGAGCAAATCGCTGCGTCCGCGCAATTCACCGATGGACTTCATGCCAAGGGTCTTCAGGATGCCTGCCAGCTGCCAGGACCAGGCGGTATACAGATTGACGATGCGCTGCGCGGCCTCATCGGCGTTCACCAGCCTGGCTTTCTCGGGATCGGTGGTTGTGATACCGAACGGGCAACCCAGGCCCTTCTCGCACTGCGCCATGCGGACGCACCCGATGGCCACCAATTCGGCCGTTCCCAGAATCGCCCCGTCTGCGCCCAAAGCGATGGCCTTGGCAATATCCCAGGCTGAACGCAGGCCGCCTGAAACCATCAGCGTAACCTGATCACGGATCCCTTCCTGGACGAGAAACTTATGCACCCTGGCAATTGCATACTCGATAGGCATGGCGATATTTTTCTTTGCGATCTCCGGGGCGGCGCCCGTGCCGCCATAGGCGCCATCCAGGTGAACAATATGTGCGCCAGCGTAAAATGCGCCAACCGCCACCATGTCCACATCGGTGGGTGTGGAGACCTTCACTGAAATCAGGGCGTGCTCATTGACCTGCTTAAGCCAGTCCACGTGCTTCTTGTGGTCCTCAACCGAGTAAACACTATGGAAGGGGAACGGTGAAAATAGAGAAGTCCCTTGCACGGCTTCGCGTAGTCGAGCAACCGATTCGGTGTTCTTGTTGCCCAGCAAATGCCCGCCGAGCCCGGGCTTTGCGCCCTGGGCATATTTGATCTCAACGATACGCGGCACGCTGGATGGTTTCCTCACGCACTCCGAACAACCCGGTCGCGACCTGGGTGATGATATGGTCCCAGTACTGCGCCAGCTCATCGGGATAGCCTCCCTCGCCGGTGGAGATGAAGGAGTTCAAGGCGACTGCGGCCTTCGCACGCGCAGTCATGACAGGCAGGCTGACCGAACCATAAGACATGCCCGCGCCGTAACAGGGCAGGGGCAGGGTCACACTTGGACGGCGTATCTCCGCGGCGGTTGAGGGGCAGGGACAGATCCACCTCTTTCGGGTCAGCGACGAAGGGATCAGCAGGATCCATATCGAACTCAAAACCGAAAGCCAGTTTGTCAAAGCCGCCCCCGGAGGCGCCGAAGCGATAATCCCATTCGATGCCGATGGGAGGCTGCCCCGTGCGCGCTTGTTGCTGCGAAGCAAGCAGCAGGCTCTGCGCCCAGCGGAAATCGCCTTCCTCGCCGGTAAAGATATTCAATTTTCGCAAACTGGAGGAGGGCTTGCTGCCGCCCAGGTTCTCTTTGAACAAGGCCTCTTCGGTCTTATGCCAGATGGTGCGGCCGACCTCGCCGCGCAAACGACGGACTTCACGCATGCCCATGGCACCCAATGCTTCGAGCATCTGGTCGCGCCAGGCGTTCAGGAGGTTAACCAATCGCTGAGCGCCCCAATCCGGATCGATCTCTTCATTCTCCACGTGACACTTGGATTTATCCGCCCACAGGGAACAGCCCCAGGCGATTTGCATGGTGAAGTCGATCGCGACCGCATCGGCGCCGCAGGCGATGGCCTTGACGACATGTTCGGCTGCGCCGATGCCCCCCGAGACGAGCAGCGTGACCTGGTCGCGCAGTGCGGCCTTGACCAAAGCGGTGTGTACATCGCGCAACGCTTCGGTGACCGGACGCCCGGCCTGGTCGCGGCCAACCTCATCGGCGACCAGGTGGATGACGGGCAGGCCAGCCTTGGTCCAGGCGAGCGCGGTATCTGCAGAGCTGAGGGTCAGATTCAATCGGAAGCCGATCACCGCTTGAGGGTAGAGCGCGATCGCCTGTTCCAGAATGGCGCTCGCGTTTTCCGGCAAGACGCCATCAATTTCAACGTAACGGGGCGACCAGCCATAGGTTTTATTTAATTCTTCGGTAGTAAGAAGGAGGCCGAGATTGGAGGTCTCGAGGTCAGAATCCACATCGGCGGGAGTGACCAGGGCAAGAGTCTTCAACTGCGCCGCCGCGCGGCTGATCGCTTTGAGCGCGCCACGGCCCGGCAAAGGCATGGGCAAGGGGTCAAAAATAACGGGGATGGGCAGGCTGAACCAGGTCGGCAGGGTGCTGATGAGCTTACCGTTTTCGAAGACGAGTCTTTCCAGGCCCGCTCCGAAATCAACCTGGGTCGAAATATACTCGCGACCATGAATACCGTCGCGGGTGGGCCGCACGATCTCGGACATATCGAGCCACAGACCATCGAATCCCTCGCCGGCGAATTTACCGCCATAGCCCGCACCTGAAATGGGAATACGGCCGGTCTCGGCCTGATACCAGGTCTGCGTGATGATCTCAGCAGTCCAATAATCGTCGCCGCGCTGGGTACGTCCCTCGAAGACGGCATGGCCATATTTAACATAGGTATCGCCTTCTGCGATGAGAAACTCGGCCGGATAGCCTCCCGGCGGAGGCAGGGCGGTATCGGTATGAATGTGATAACGACTGGTTGTCATAGGCGACCTCATATTAAACAAAATGGCACGCGAGGGCGTGCCTTCTGAATAGCAATATGCCATTAATCAAAGCAGCCCTTCCACACTAAACAGGCCTAGTGCAAGACATTTTGGCCTGGTCACTGCGCCTGCCTTGTCCCACTCGTTACCGTGTGGTTTTCGGCGGCGAGCAACGGATCTTTATTTAAGCCGTTACTGCTGGCGCTTTCTTTGGAAGGGAGAAGGGAGTCTGTGACAAACTCCGGAGGAATCCGCTGATCAATCCGATTTTTTCCCGTCAGCCGGGATTAACACGTCCTTCGCGGGACGGAACCTCCACCTCGTGATCTCATTTTGCAATGAGACCCAGCCGCTTTTTCTCCGTTATTTAGTTGTAACTTTTGCGTGATTGTACACGCGCAGAATGAGAGTCGTCAAGACAGGCAGGAAAAACGGGTGAGTGCCAAGGCCCAGTTTTGTGGATAAGATAGGTCATATTCGCAAAGGAGGCAGCCGTGAAACCTGCACATTCCATTCAAGATTATCTGGATGTCATTCGCAACGGAATGCCGGTTCGGTTCAACGAGAATCAGAAGGCGGCAGGCAGACCGAAGAAGGTAGTGATCGTCGGAGCAGGTGTTGCCGGATTGGTTGCAGGCTATGAGCTAAAACGCGCAGGGCACAACCCGGTAATCCTCGAGGGCCAACAGCGCGTGGGCGGACGAGTTTATACGCTGCGCCAGCCCTTTACCGATGGACTGTATGCCGAAGTCGGCGCGATGCGCATTCCGCGGGCGCACCTGCTGACGCTGGAATATATCGCGAAGTTTGGGCTCAAGACCAATGACTTCACAATGGATAACCCCAATGCATATTATTATATTGGCGGCAGGAAGATCCGAATCGCAGACGGGAATGCCAACCCGGCCTTGCTCGGTTTCGATGTCTCAGACGAGGAAGCAGGCTGCACGGCGGGAATGTTGTGGGTAAAGACCATCAGACCTTTGATCGATCTATTGGAAAAAGGCGGGGATGCGGCCTGGGATGAAATCGTCTCCAAGTATGACCAATATTCCACGCGTGAATTTCTCGAAGCGAACGGATGGTCTGAGGGCGCGATCGAGATGTACGGCCTGATCGCAAATCAGGAATCCGTGATGAATTCGTCATTCCTTGAGGTGTTTCGCGAGAACTCGGGAAATTATTATACAAATATGATCGAGATCCAGGGCGGCACGGACCGTTTGCCGCACGCCTTTCTGCCGGAACTTAAAGATAATATCCGCTTCGGGGCCAAAATGATCGCCATCGATCAATCACCGGAGGAGGTAACCATCCATTATCAGACAGCGGGCGGGCGCTTCCAAGAGAAGGGCGATTACGCGATCATCACCGTGCCGTTTCCGGTGCTGCGCCATATAGAAGTGCTCAAGCCCTTCACGCGTGCCAAACAACGCGCCATTCGACAACTGCATTACGATGCCTCGGCCAAGATCCTCTTCCAATGCAAGCGGCGTTTCTGGGAGGAAGACGAGGGCATTTTTGGCGGAGGGACAATGACGGACCTGCCCATCCGTAACCTGTATTATCCCGATCACGGACGTGAAACGGGGCGAGGGGTGATACTTGCCAGCTATACCTGGTCGGAGGATGCGCAGCGCTGGGGCTCGCTCTTCCACCATGACCGGATCGAGCAGGCGCTCGAAGATGTCGCGCAGATCCATCCACAAGTCAATCAGGAATTCGAAGTCGGCGCTTCATGGATGTGGCACGACGATGAGTTTGCAGGCGGGGCATTCGCCTTATTCGACCCGGAACAACAAACATTATTGTACGATCCGATCATTGCACCGGAAGGCCGCATCCATTTTGGAGGCGAGCATACCTCGCTGCATCATGCCTGGATACAAGGCGCCATCGAATCTGGATTGAGGGAAGCCATTGCAATCCATCAGGCGCCGTAAATAGTTTGTACCGGCTTATACTTTTGCCCGACGCTTTCAGTTTGAGACGAAGAATCCAAATATGATTTAACCCCAAATTTAATCTTGTGCATTATTTGAACCCGAGGAAAACCTCACCCCATCCTCTCCTAAAGGGAGGGGAAAATGAAACCCACAGGGTGCTTTGCGAAGTAGAATTATGAGATTAGGGGAGAGTCATGGTTGGGATGTATTTCATGTGGGCGGTGGCCAGATACGGTGATTGGTAAAATAAAATGTGACGCCTTCACGGGGAAGCGTCACATTTTATTATCTCTAACAGATATGATAAGACAGACCCCGCCTGTGCCGTGTACTGCTAGGTTTTGAACCTGCTTTCGCAGATGGGCCCCGACCCGGAAACTCCGCCTTGGCTCTAGCCTATCGCGTCGTTTCTGAAAGATTGAAGCCCCGATAATAGGTGTTGGCTCAGAACGTGAGGGCAATAACGCGAACACCGCAGGGTAGAAAACTTATACCATGAATCAGATTGAGGGGGGAAGGGTTAGATTAAACTACGCCTTTCTTAAAGCCTTTCAAAAACCAGAGGCTTTTCAAAAGAAGGATTCCGGATTTCAAGTCTGCAAACATACTCCCATTGCGTTTGTTCATGATTTGTGTTAACCTTTTAAGGTTGAGGTTTAGAGTCGAGCCAACATAGGAGGAACCCGTGTCCACCGTACCAGGGATTGACGTTTCTTATTGGGATTCAGGGATTGACTGGCCCAAGGTTCGCGCCACGGGTCAACGTTTTATCTTTATCAAAGCAACTGAAGGCGAGACCTATTCAGACCCGACTTTCGAGACCAACTGGGTCGGCGCCAAGACCAGCGGCTTGCTGCGGGGGGCGTATTGTTTCTTCCATCCCAACCAGGATGGGAAGAAACAGGCTGACCGGTTTATCAATGCAGTAAAAGCCCTTAATGATAACGGCGAGCTGCCCATGACAATCGATCTGGAAGTGCCGGACGCAACCACCAAGGATAAGATCATTGCCAAGGCCAAGATCTGGCTTGACGAGGTGGAACAGGCCTTCGGGCGCAAGCCAGCCATCTATTCCGGGGTCTCATTCCTGGAAACGAATTTCTCTGAATTGGGCGGCGGACCGCCGGCCTGGACCAAAGATTATCCGTTTTGGCTGGCATGGTATCCGAACCAGTACGTTCCGGGGATGACCCCCCTGATGCCGCGGGGCTGGATGAACTGGACCTTCTGGCAATACAGCAAAACAGGCAACCTGAACGGCATTAATACCAAGGTAAACCTGGATATTTTCAACGGCGCGCTCGATGATCTTTACAAATTTGCCGGGAGTCCCGGCTATGGACCAGACGCCAAAATCACATATTGTTGCTGCAGGCGACTCGTTCGAATCGATCGCAAATAAGTATGGCGTTACCGTGCGTGAACTGGTGGGCGCCAATCCGCAGCTGATCAAGATCGGCGACCAGCTGACTATCCCGGCGCCGGTGGCGATTCCGCAGGAAGGTAATGGCGGCTCCGCACCGGCACCAACGCGGACCTATACCGTGCAGCCCGGCGAAACGCTGTATTCGATCGCCATAAAATTTGGCACGACCGTTCCAGCACTGGCAGCCAAAAATAATATAGCCAACCCCAATTTGATACAGGTCGGCCAGGTGCTGGTTCTGCCGTAAAGTGAAACAAAATAGAACTCGGAGGTTTCTGAAAACCTCCGAGTTTTTTATTTAACGCCAGTTAAAGAAATAGATTTTGAGAACTACTGGTCATCTCAAAAATAGGTCTGCTGGCGAGTCGGAGATTGCTTCGTCGGGAAGAACGCCCTTCTCGCAATAGAATTTCCGAATGACTGGGATTGAATTTTTTGGCAGACAAAGCGGCCATGTATAAAACACTTCTCACATCAGCTCGGCCACCATACACTCTGCGACGACCACGCTTCTGGCCACTGTCTTTATTGACCGGCGCCACCCCCACCAGGCTGCGATCTCCTGGCGATTGAGCAGTCCCAGTTCAGGTAACATGGCCAGCAGAGTGGCCGAGGAGATGCGTCCGATGCCAGGCACACTTTGGAGCAAGGCATCCTTTTCTTTCCAAACCGGCAAGCTTTCCACAAATTCTTCGATCTCCTTGTCCAGTTTTTTCAAGCTGTTGTAAAGCCACTGGAGGTGCGTTTCAATCTCGGTTGCGCATTTTGGCTCGGACTGTCACCAAACGGTTCTTTTCCACGGTCAGCATGTCAATTACCTGCCTGCGACTTGTCATGAGGGCGGTGAGCTGCTCTTCTTGTTCCGTGCGCAGGCTCCTTGATCGCTGGCCGCACCGCCGCCGCAAAATGTGACAGCACCCTATTTTGAGACCGGTTTTAGTCACATAAACCCCACCCCGGCCCTCCCTGCGCCGCGCTCCGAGATCCGCAGGACCCGCTTTGCCTAGCTCCACGATCTCCTATAAAGTCTGAGGGCGGACAGACATTAAAGATCTAACGCCAGGGGAGCGAAGAACGCAAAGAAAGGATTAAGATTTGCTGTCCTTAGCGAGCTTGGACTCTAAATAATCAAGCTGAGATCCATCCATGTCGCAAGCTGAACCTCTAAAGTGGAGGCAGAGAATATCGAATTTTGGGATGTGGACGGTGCTTTCCCGTCCACATCCCAAAATTCGGCGGCTTCTTCGAATGTGAATAAGTACGAGTTTTTTGGGCCTATGGCAGAAGCCTGAGATGTCCCTCGGACTGCGCCTCGACTGATCCTTGATCCCACAGCATCGGATAATATTGGAGATTGGACCACAGCGGGGACATGTCCGCATAATGCCGGTTGTAGGCGTGACCCGACTCGCCCGTGGTATGGACGGTGAGCGAATTGGTGAGGTTGCTCATATCCACGATCATGCGCATGGAGGGCAGCCAGTTCGTCTCGTAACCATCCACCACCGACCAGCCTGTTGCATCGACGATCGCCTCGCCGCCGCCAACGGGGAAGGGGCCGCGGTTGAACAAATCCTCGATCAGACCGACCCCCGATTCGCCCAGGGTTTGATTCCGGAAAGTAGCGGCATGCATGTCGCCCCAGTTCCACTTGGCAGGATCGCTGCCAAACCTGCCATCGAGCTCCTGTACCGCATCCGCAAGGGATTTCTTCAGCATGTCGTTTTCCGTCTCGACTACGTCCTTTGTGGATTTGTCATCCCAGAACGGATCGGTGGGATTCTTGACCAGGTTGCGCATCACTTCGTTCCAACGCGAACCTCCGTCAGGCCAATAAGCCTTGGGCAGATCGTCGTCGAAGGTATTTTGCAAAAGATGACGCCAGAAAGATTCAAACACGGCCGCGGCCGCGGAGTCCGACCGGGCCTGGTAGTCCCAGGTCTTAAGCAGGTTGAGGGCCGCGGATTGATCTCCACGGAATGAGCCGTTCAATTTGAGAAGCAGGGGAACAAGAGTTGCAGCGTTCGCATCGTACATATCGCCCTGCATCTTTTGTATGTAGGAGATATCGATCTTGCCGGGCGCGTTCTTGATCAGGTCCACGATGCGATTAGCGCGGAAGCCATAATCCCAATCGGCTGTGATGAAATAAGGATAACCCGCCGGGGGGATCTCATTGTTGGCTGTTGCGATGTAGCCTTCTGCGGGATTAAGTGTGTAAGGCAGTTGGTCGAAGGGGATGAAGCCCGTCCAATCGTATTCGCCGTTCCAGCCGGGCACCGGGAAGCGCCCATCGCCATTCTTGCGGATCGGCACGTCCCCCGGCATTTGATAGCCGATGTTGCCCTTGAATATCGGCATATAAAAGATTCTGAGCCGGGACGTGGAAATTCCGTGCTGCGGCGCGGAATTGGTCCCAGTTCTGGGCCTTATCGAGGCCCCAAATGGCTTCGAAAGGGCTGGAAGGAGTGAGGGCGGTCCAGGCCAGGGCGATCACGTAATGGTCAGGCAAGAAGACCCCCGATTGATCCTTAAAGGGAATAAAGTCAGGAGCATTATCCTTATTTGTGTCTTCCAGCGGCCCATAGGTATCGGAGATGACCGGTCCGTGACGCGTCGAGCGCACGGTGATGGTAACGGGTTTATCGCCGACCACATTGATGGTCTCAGTATGAGTTTGGAAGTCAACCCATTTGCCATCGGCTTCGTATTGGTTGGGGTTATCGGGATTGACTTTCTCAATGAACAAATCCATCACATCCGGACCGGTGTTGGTGAAGCCCCAGGCAATATTGCTATTGTGGCCGATGATCACGCCCGGCACTCCCGCGAAGGAAAAGCCGCCGATTTCATAGGGACACTGATCGCCCTTGGGCTGGCAGTGCATGTCAACCTGATACCAGATGGAAGGCATCTGGATGCCAAGGTGCGGATCGTTGGCAAGGATCGGCATCCCGGTGGTGGTATGCGCGCCGGACACGGCCCAGGAATTGGAGCCGATCCCGTCCCCCTGCCGGCCCAGCACAGCGTCCAGCAAGGATACGTTCTGTTGGACGGCAGTCAGAGCAGCAGTCAGGAACCATTGGGGTTTCAGAGACTGATCCATTGAGATCCGCAGAGGCGGTGCCATCCCCAATTTTGTTGACGATGATCGGATGATCGGAAGGATAAGGAGGAAAGAGCTGTTCAACCTGCTGCGGCGTAAGCGTCTTGAGCAGGACGGCGCGTTCGATCTCTTCATCCATATTGCCGCGCAGGTCCCAGGCCATGGCCTTGCCCCAGGTGAGGCTGTTGACCGGAGTCCACGGCTCGATTTTGTAAGCCGGGCTGAGCAGACCGAGCACGGCATACTCCAGGCTGAGCGAAGTACCGCTATGATCTTTGAGATAGGCATTGACGCCATCGGTGTAGGCCTGCAGGATGGACTTCGACTCGGGACCCATGCCGTCCCATTCGGCCTGGGCCACTTCGCGCCAGCCGAGGGTGCGCAGGAATGCGTCGGTTTCCACCTGGCCCTTCCCGAACATCTCGGAAAGTGTGCCGGAACCAATATGTCGCCAGGCATCCATCTGCCAGAAGCGGTCCTGGGCATGGACGTAGCCCTGGGCATAGAACAGGTCGTGCGAGGTGCTTGCATAAATATGGGGGATGCCCATCTTGTCGCGATAGACATCCACGGGGCCATCCAAGCCCTGCAGATGGAGATCACCATTGATCTGCGGGAAGGACCTGGGCGCAACGGTATCAGGCAGATAACTCTTGAAATAGAAAAGCCCGCCGGCCACAAGCAGGAGGGCAATGATAACCACGCCAATCAATAATCGACCCAGGACCTTGCCTGCACTTTTTCATGTCTCCTCCGGTACAGCATTTGAAGATTTTGATCGATCAACAAATTCGAAGATCACAGAAGTGTGAAGAGGACGCTGATCTTTGATATGTGAGCCGCACACACCAAAGATCGAAACTTGCTCGAAGTCTTGATTTATTGAAACAAGATACTCAGCATTGTATCCGGCATAGCTACTATTTGATCTGGGCGGCAAAGGGCAGGGCTATGTTGAGGGCGATATATATGAACGCGATGAGGGGAAAAGAGGCGCGGTCAAATATACGAGAAAATTCCTGTTCCCCCTTCACTGCGAACCTGGATGAAATGACGGTCTGGATAAGGCAGAGAAAAATGGTCGCCAGCCCTATAAGGTTGATTTGATCCAGAAGGGTCATAGTGCCGGTATCAGGCAGATAGGTCGAAGTGATATAGGAATTCGCCACCGCTGCAAAGAAACCGCCAACCAGCAGTTCGATCCGAATTTCCTCATGCGCTTTGAAGAATCCAGATAACAGGGCAACGCCCACGGCGGCAAAAAGCGCCTGGAATAATTTGAGATAGAAACCGAATCCCTGCCGAAATATAAAAATACCATACCCGAACTGGGCAAATTGTTTCGGACCGGACGGATTGCCGAAAGTCGTATTCTCAGAGACATCCTTGGCGCCCATTACTGTGCGTGCGATATGATAGCCGGGGATACGGACGGAGGGATCGACGCGTGAATTTGCCGTATCAGAAACATATTGGATTTGAGGATGGATGGGGTCCTGAATGAACATGCTCAATAGATGATCATCCATTGGATAGCGCGCAACGTTGAATGGATAATTGATACTGGCCGACACGCGATAGAGAACATAATGCTGGTCCCCATTCACCATGTTGACAATTATTTGTTTATTCTGAATGGTTCCCGTGACTACCTGGAATGCCTCACCGGGGTTGAAAGACGGATCATTGGCGGGTTGCTGCCATTTGAACCAGACATAAAAGTCTGCATTCCAGGAAACGGTCTTTATTGAAAAATCGGAGATCTTCTCGATAGATATTCCCACTTGTACGGGGAGTTTACCACCCTGGGATCGGTTCGATATGGCAAGGATCTGCTGATATCCGGTAAACGCCTCATTCTTATTGAGCAGAGCCGGCCGCAGGGTGAACCAGGCGGCCAGCAAACCAATAACGATCAGGCCCGTAACCCAGCCTATTAATAAACCACGATGCGACATCCATCCTCCGTTGGCGACCCGGTTGTTGGAAAGAAATTTCGCTGATTATACAATCTGGGGATTAAACAATACTAAGTAAAAATGGATGCGTTTGGGTACATCCTGCCAGGGCAGTGGGGAGTAACCAAAATTTATGCCTGCTTGATTCGACAAGGCAGAATGGGGCATATAATCAATGACCAATAGGATAGAAAGTATTAGATGTCATGACCTCAGCTTCAATTCACGTCAAAGACCTGCATAAGACTTACGTGGTCAGCAAGCGGGAATCCGGGGTGTTGGCGGCACTCCAGAGCCTGGTGGTACGCCATACCGAGGAGATCCCAGCGGTGGATGGCATCTCCTTCCACCTGGCTCCCGGCGAAGTGGTAGGCTTTCTGGGTCCGAACGGGGCCGGGAAGACGACTACGTTGAAGATGCTATCGGGGCTTTTGCACCCGACGTCGGGTGAGGTGACTGTGCTCGGCTATGTCCCCTCGAAACGCGATAAAGCTTTCCTGCGCCAGATCACGCTGGTCATGGGACAGCGCAACGAATTGGTGTGGGATATCCCCGCGCTGGATTCTTTCGAGCTGAACCGGGCCATCTATCGCGTTCCGCCTGCAGACTATCACCTGATGCTGAAGGAGTTAACCGAACTACTGGAACTGGGACCGCTACTGCATAAGCCCGTCCGTAACCTGTCGCTGGGTGAACGCATGAAATGTGAGATCGCGGCGGCCCTGCTACACCGCCCGCAGGTGGTGTTCCTCGACGAACCGACGATCGGACTGGATGTGACCATGCAGCGGCGCATCCGTAAATTCATCGCTGAATACAACCGCCGGTTCGGGGCCACGGTGCTGCTTACCAGTCACTACATGGCAGATGTCGAAGCGCTCTGCCGCCGCGTGATCGTCATCCACAACGGCAAGCTGCTCTTCGACGGCGAGCTGTCCTCCCTGGTCCAAAAGTTCACGGCCCATAAGACAATCGTAGTGCAACTGGATGATATCCAAGCCGATCTGCGCGCCTATGGAGAGGTGGTCTCAAGGGAGGACGGGCATATCACGCTGCGGGTTCCCAAAGCCGAGACAGCGCGCGTCACCGAGCGGCTGCTGGCGAACCTCCCAGTGATTGACCTGCTGGTTGAGGATCCGCCGATCGAGGAAGTGATCGAACGGGTCTTTGCACAGGAGCCAGCATGAGAGACCTGGCGCTCATGTATATCCAGCAGTTCAAGACCACGTTTGCCTCCATGCTGCAATACCGGGCCTCGCTCTTCATCTGGATGATCAGCTCGGTGCTGGAGCCTCTTATTTATCTCGTAGTATGGTCAACTGTCTCGGTGTCCCGAGGCGGAAGTGTGGGGGACTATACGGCCGGAGAGTTTGCTGCTTACTTCATTGTATTTATGCTGGTCAATCAGGTTACTTATACGTGGATCATGTATGAGTATGAATATCGCATCAGGGAAGGGCTGCTATCGCCTGCACTGTTGAGGCCGGTACATCCGATCCACGCGGATATTGCCGAGAACATATCATCCAAACTGATCACACTGCCGGTCATGGCGATCATTGCGGGAGGCCTGGCGCTGCTCTTTAAACCGTCCGCCGTCTTCCATCCCTGGACAATCCTGGCCTTCCTGCCGTCCTTGGTTTTGGCTTTCCTGGTGCGGTTTCTGATCGAATGGACACTGGCACAGTCGGCTTTCTGGACCACACGGGTAAGCGCCTTCAATCAGGTTTATTTTGTGCTGATCCTATTCCTTTCAGGTCAAATCGCACCACTATCGCTCTTTCCCCGGCCTATCCAAATCCTGGCTGACATCCTACCCTTCCGCTGGATGATCGGCTTCCCGGTGGAGCTTATTCTCGGCCGCCTCACGCCTCTTCAAGCGGTTACCGGCCTGGGAGCACAGGCCGTCTGGCTGGTCATCAGCCTGGGTTTGGTGAGGATAGTTTGGCGGGCAGGCATCCGCGTATATTCGGCGGTGGGTGCATGAATTACCTGCGCCTATTCGGCGTCTATTTTCGGCTCAGCGTTATGGGGGAAGCTCGCTTATCGCGTGAATTTTTACATACAGCTCTTTCAGTCCCTGATGGAACTGGCTACAGCACTAACCGGCCTGGCGGTGATCTTCTCGTATACATCCTCATTGGCAGGCTGGACGGCCAATGAAATGCTGGCCCTGGTTGGCGTTTACTTTATTACGGGAGGATTGATCAGCCTGGTGATCAGCCCGAGCCTCGAGCAGTTTATTACCTCCGTGCGCGACGGTACTTTTGACTTTACACTGGTCAAGCCTGAGGATGCCCAGTTCCTGATGAGCTTCCAGGTGGTGAATATCTGGAAGTTGATCGATATCGTGATGGGGGTTGCCGTGTTGACCACGGCGCTGGTAAGGCTGGGAGATAAAGTAGGGGCGGGGCAGGCCGCGTCGTTCGGACTGATGCTGCTGGCCGGGGCCATCATCATCTACAGTTTTTGGGTGATCCTTGCCACGCTTTCGTTCTGGTTCGTGCGCGTGGAAAATATCCTGGTGATCTTCCAAAGCATGTATGAGGCCGGGCGCTGGCCGATCAGCTTGTATCCCGGCTGGCTGCGTTTTGCCCTGACCTTTGTGATACCGGTGGCGTTTGCCACCACGGTGCCCGCCCAGGCCCTTACCGGACGGCTCACTACCGAGACACTGGTCGGCGCGCTGGTAGCAGCCATCATCTTATTAGGGATTTCGCGGGTCATCTGGCTGATCGGCCTACGGCGCTATTCCGGCGCTTCGGCATGAGCACCCTGAATTGGGATCAACTGATTAGCTGAGAGGCCCCGGCCGAGGATAACAAAATCGATCCGGCAGCCTGGACCTATAGCGAGCTAATCATAAATGACCGTGACTGACGGCAGATGAGCCTACCACCTAGACAAGCGAAGTTTTTTGAGGATTCTTTGCGACTCTGCGTCCTTGCGTTAAGCTGTTTGACAAATCTAGTGTTTGAATACCATAGTAGCAATTTGAGTTAATTGCGCAGCACTCTATCTACTGGTGGTGATACCGCTGGAAGTGACACTGGTGGTGCTACCGCTTCGCGTGCTTCGCATTTGCGTCACCCTTTTCGTCCCGCGCCTTCAGCCTGGGACTAGGGATTCCGTGCAGGGCGTACACCTGCACCTTCGGAAAACAAATATGGACGGGGGAGAACACCCCGCCCATATTCATTTTTCGGGTAAACAGTGGCGGGACGGTGAGTAAGTTACCAGTACTCTGTAAAATCTTTGTTTCTACTTGCTCTTTTCGCTTCGTAACGACCATCCCCCGGCAATTGCTACGATCACTCCAACCGCTGCCCCTGTTAGTTGTTTCCAGCCTATCCCCGGACGCCGCCAAGGCCCAAAGAATCGGCTGCCAAAGAAACGATCAACACGATTACACCGAGCGCTATGAGTCCCATACCTATTGTTCTTTTTGACATGTTCCGCTCCTTTTGAAATAGATTCAGCAAATCACAGAATATTAGGGATTTGATTTAATGCGGCGCCCTCAAAAATAAAAATGTGATTTACTGAAATTATACCTTCCGGCCATCGAAAGATGAATAGAATCTCCCGTTCATTTGCCTCACCCTTTCAGCCTGAGACGAAGGGATCCGAAAAAGGATGTGCGCAGGGCGTATGCTCTGCGCACATCCTTTTTTCGACGATTCGTGCTGGGGGAGACCAGCAGCAGTTGCAAGCTGTTTATTTCACTACACCTGTCAACCTCGGGAACCAATACCATAAAAGGTCCGCAGCCGGCTTCCCATGCACGGAGGCAGATTTATCCTGCAGCGCGGCAGGCGGATAATAACCGCGGCTGATGATGCCGCCAACCCAGGGACGCGTGTTTATCAGGCTCAACATGGCTTCATAGAGATCGGATTGTCCCTGCAAGTTAATGGAGATAGAGCCCGGATTATTGGGCTCATTGAGGGCGGTCCAATCCAAACAGCCACCTTGTCCGTCATCAAGGCAACCATTTGCTCCGCCAGTTGGCCGAGGGGTAGGCCAGCGCCAGCAAGATGGGCTTATTCACAACCGAGGCCAGAGGGGAGATCTCATTGTCGAGGATCTGTCCGGCCTGGTTTGCCATGTCCGTTTTGGATTCACCGGGCTGCACCGAAAGGGGCGCGTTCCATAAAAGGTAGATCCCATCCGTGGCCTGCAAAAAGCTCAACGAGGTTTGGGTATTGCCGGATTTATAGGGTAAGGCCCACAGCACTTTGCCGCTGAAGTGCTGGCGTACTTCGGCCACGATCGCGCTCCAGCGTGCATCTGCATCCGAGGGTACGCCCGAGGGAGAGCCATCGGCTAAAGTCCCATTAGGCAGGGCAGGGTCAAGCCAGTCACCGCCCAGGATCACGGCTTGCGACCCGGTCTGAGCAGCAAGGTCTGCGAAGTTGACGGCAAAAGCCCGGTAGTGATCGAACCAGGCCTGCCACCAGGCTGCATCGCGTGGCGCCTTTGTCCAGAAATCTGCCGGAGTAGCCGGGAAATGGGGGATGGGGAAAATGCCCACGTTCAAATTCATGGCACGCGCCTGGCTGACCATAACAGCAGAATCAAGCCAGAACGGGTCTTGTTCGGGAGCCAGACCGAATTCCAAAGGAGAGGCGCGAGTGTACGTCCAACTGGGTGTGAAGAAAACCCAATTCGCTCCCAAGGCCTGGACATTCTGGACTGCCTGGGGATTGAAGTAAGACCAATTCGGTTGGTAGCTTGACTGGAATTCAATGCCGCTTACAAACCCGGATCCCCGGGCCGTGATGGCTGAGCCCACCAGCGCGCTCGCTTCGGTATTGGTCAGCCAGGCCCAACCGGTTACGGTATCCTGAATGTCCTGCCCGGTGAGACTGGTTGTCACTTCGCGGCCCTGGGCTGAGTCACCGGCGGTGGAAACATCGTCGGCACTTCCGCATTGGCCGTTACGGCAGTAGCGATACCGAAGCGTGCCCAGCGTGTTGAGGGGCCCATACAATTTATAAGCCCATTGATTGTGGCCCAACGGCCACATGGGGATAGGCTCGGTCCAACCATAGGGGTTGAACTGAATATAGATAAGGTCACCCGCGGGTGTGGTGGAGGGGACCGTTACTTCAAACAGAATGGGTGAGGATGTTCCGGCCTGCCAGGTCTGCACCTGGTCCTGAACAACGAGGTCCTGGGCGGGAACGATCATCTCGCGCATCTGAAACTCCCCCGTTGTATTATGCTCGGCATTCCAGAAGCCATCGCCGAGGGTGTACTTGTATTGGATGTAAGCCCCCACGGGCAAGCTGATGGTTGCACTGTAGCGTCCATCAGCCTGCAACACCATGACCGGCATGCGGTCTGCGATGGTGCTCAGCCCGCCCTTAAGATCAGCAAAGGTGTTGCCAAGCTCGAGCAGGTTACCGGCGATGCGGATCGGGGCGCCCTGGATATCCTTCGGTGCTGAGACGTAGAACGTGACATGCACCAGGGGCGCCGCCTTGACTTTGATCTCGACTTCAGTACTGAGATTTTGCGCGACGGTCGCGCCTTGTTGAAAAGTTTGATATGTCCCATCCAACGCGTAGGCCACCATATTGTGGGTGCCGGTGGGAAGGCCCTCGAGATCAAAACGACCTGCGGAATCAGAGAACGAACGCTCGCCGCCCGCGGTGACCAATATATTGGGGATCGGTACACCCGTATCCACGTTTAGGACGCGGCCCTGGATGCTGCCAGTTCCCCGCGAATAGGTTTTGTCGCTCCAACCGGCCAGTATGTCTTTGACTTCGGCCTGGCCCGCCACATAATACAAACGATAGCGGATCGGCTCACCCAACGCCGTGGCTTCCGGAGCCTGGGAACTGCCGAGCTTCAGATAATGGTATTTAATCACTGCATTGTAGGGGAGAGCCAGCGTGGCGGTATAGGTAGTCCCGTCCACAGATTGCATCGGATAGGTAACCGGTGCAAGCGACAGACCGGTTACTTCATCCAGCACGCTCAGGGCCAGACTTTCACCGGGAAGCAGAGCCTCGGGCAGGGTAATGTTAAAGACGGTCTGGGCTTTGGGCAGCAGCGTTGCGGTGGGGATGACTGCGGGAGGCAACTGCGTGGAGATGGCCGGGATGGTTGGGATTTGAAATAAGGAAAAAGTGCAGGCCAGGCTGCCGGCTGCCACAAGGCAGAGAGCCGTAAAAACGGCGCTTCGAGTTTTGGGCTTCATTCGGATCCCTCCTCAACTGGTTTTTTCTCAGATGGATTCCTGCGTCCACCATAGGCGATAAAACTCAAACCGATACTGATGAAATATAACCCGATCATGGGCAGCATGACCAGCCCCATATTGACCGGATCCACCGTGGGGGTGATAGCGGCGGCTACAACGGCGATGATGATGATCGCGATGCGCCACTGCTTCGCCAGGACATCCGGCTTGATCAGGCCGATGGCCGTCAGCACATAGATTACGAGCGGGAATTCAAATGCCGCGCCGATCCAGAACATCAGCCCGGTAATGAAAGAAAAATAAGAGGAGGGCCGCAGCTGCGCCTGGATGCCCAAAAAATTGAGCAGAAAGGGCAGGGCGCTGGGCAGCAGAACGTAATAGGTGAAGGCTATGCCGCCGATAAAAAAAATGGCCGCCAGAGGAATGCCGACCAATCCAAACAAGCGTTCGCGCGGTTTTAACCCGGGCGCGGCAAACCACCAGAATTCGAATGCCACATACGGAAGCGCAATCGCAAGACCGGAGAGCAAGGCCACGTTCATGAAAACGCCGATCGATTCGGTCACCTCGATGGCTTTGAGCGCTTTCAGTCCGCCGACCGGTATCGCCAGGAATTGCACGATTTTGTCGGTGAAGATGAAGGAGATACCCACGCCGACCATGATCCCCAGCACGGCACGCAATAGATGGCCGCGCAGGGCCTCGATCTGATCCCAAAATAGTTGGCGCGCCTGCTCGCTCTGAGTGAGGTCCACGAATACATCCCCGAGTGGGTGCTCCTCCGGTTCGGTGAGCATGAAGCGTTTTCCTGCGCGATAGACACGGACCGGAAGCGTGATAACCCACCACAAGGCGCGGAATGGAAACGTAATAACCCGCCAAACTCCGCGCAAGAATTTACCCATTCTTTTCCTCAGGATCGGAAGGAGAGGGCGGAGGCGGCGGCGAAGGCAGGATCCTATGTTCCGGCTCAGAAGCCGGCTGTGAAACGGGCTGGTCCGGTTGGGCCGGCTGTGGAGTCCCGGGTGCGGCTGTCTCGGAGGGAGGGCTGTTTAGATCCAATGGCTGCTTGAGGTCCTTTTGAACTTCCTTCAATTCATCCAGCGCGGCTTCGCGCATCAACCGGGTAGGTAGCGTCTGGATCTCGCGCGAAGTCTGCTGGAATAATTTCCAGCCGTCGGAGGTGATGACTTTTCTCATCCATTTGCCGAGAGTGCGCCCCGCCTTTTGCATGTCTTTCGGTCCCAGTATGATGAGGGCGATGATAACAATAAAGAGGAGTTCAGAAGGACCAATACCCAGAAATTCCATTCACTAACCTTTAGGATCAGACGGCTCAGATTTCAGAAGCAGAGCCAGGGTTGCCTTCTTAAGCTGCTGCTCGATCTCGTGTTGATGGTCGGCGAGGCTCCCGAGGACTCCATTAATGAAACGCGGCGCGCTATCGGAACCATACATCTTTGCCAGCTCCACTGCTTCATTGATCGCAACTTTAACCGGCGTCTCTCCCTGCACAGCCAACTCCCAACAAGCCACGCGCAATATGTTGCGGTCGATGGCTGCAATCTGATCGAACGGCCATTCAGGCGCGTACCTGGCGATGATTTGATCCAGTTCGTGGGTGAGAGGCAAAACGCCGAAGGTGATCTGGCGGGCGAACTCGGCCAGCTCCTCCGAAAGCGGAGAATCCTGCAGCCGGTTCTGGAACACCTCGGCTGGAGGATGGTTGGCAATATCAATTTCGTAAAGTGCTTGCAGGGCCAGGCTGCGTGCCCTGGTTCGGGGCTTCATGGAATCTCAGGCCTCAGTTCCCTCGTAGGCAATATTTTCAATGTGAATATCCACTTGTGCGACATCCATGGCGACCATCTCCTGGATGGCACGCGACACCTGCTGCTGCACATTCCGACCCACTTCGCGTATATTGATGTCATCCTTGACGATGAGATAAATATCAACCAGCACTGTGTTCTCATGGACGACGATACGCACGCCATCATCCAAGCCTCTGCGAAAGATGCGATCCACGCCGCCGGGAACCGGCGCCATGCCACTTACGCCGGGCACACTCAAAACGGCCATGCGCGCAATGCTGGTCAGTACTTCCGGCGAGACCGTGGTTTTGCCCGGAGGGCGATTATGATCTAACATCCTATCTCCTTGGTTATAAACCTACTCAAAGTCTGATCCTTTTTCTTCAGGTACTTTACCAAGAGCTGTAAATAGATAAAATAATTACATCATCGCCATGCCGCCATCCACGCCGAGCACCTGACCGGTGATGAAAGCGGCCTGGTCAGAGGCAAGAAAAGCGACTGCATAGGCGACCTCTTCCGGTTTACCCTTGCGTCCGAGAGGGACCATTTTGACGGCGGCCTCCAATATTGCCGGAGCCATCGCCTTGAGGATTTCAGTGTCCACGAAGCCTGGCGCAATGGCATTCACAGTGATATTTCGTGAGGCTACTTCGCGCGCCAAAGATTTGGTGAACGCAATCTGCCCGCCCTTGGAAGAAGCATAATTCGTCTGTCCAGCGTTGCCCATTTGTCCTGCGACGGAGGCAATGCTGATGATGCGGCCATAGCGTTTACGGATCATATGTTTGACAGCGGCCTTGGAGCAATTGAAAGTGCCTTTGAGGTTAACTCCGAGCACAGAATCCCAATCCTGTTCCGACATGGTCAGGATCAACCCGTCGCGCGTAATCCCGGCATTATTCACGAGGATATGCAAATCCCCAAATGTATCCAGCGTGAACTTTACCAGATTCTGGGCTTCACTAAAAACCGAAACGTCGGCCTTGAAACAACTGGCCTTCCCCCCGAATTCCTGGATTTCACCACATACAATGCTCTCGCCAGACTTGTCGTTCACGACCACGGCCGCACCGCGGCGGGCCAATTCGTGGGCAATGGCTCGACCAATGCCGCGCCCGCCGCCAGTCACGATAGCGATGCGATTTTCCAGTGATAAAGTGTCAGACATTGTTGACTCCTCGTCGAGATTATACATCATGCAGTTGAGACTTCGGAGTTTATTTTTGGGTTCTCGCCTACTTAACCGGAACGAAACTCAATCCATCCGCAGATTTCCCATATTACTCATATTTATCCAAAAAAATCGGTGAAATCTGCGTAATTTGCGGATGGTCCCCGCCAGACACGGGAGAACCTATTTTGCCGAAATCAGAGCTCTCTGGATTGGAACGCCGAGATTTGGGTCTGAAGCATATATATATGAAGCAACCCTCAAACCGTCTTCCTGGTTCCGCTCCTCAGTCCGAAGGCCAGGGCAAGTGCGCCCAGCGCCGCAACCACGCCAATATATAGCACAGCATCCTCCCAGAATTTCAGCGGGTACAGGCGGATGAGCGTATCGGAGTATGCAAAGAGCCAGGTGTCTCCTTTAAAGAAGAGACCGTGGAAATCGCTGAAGAATTGCCAGAACAGGTCGCCCGATCCGCTGGCGCCGATGGTGGCAATCGTTCCCACGGCCGCGGACAGCGCCAGCGTAAGCCAGCCACCTCGCCTCAGGCCCTGCAAATAAGCCGGCAGCCAGCTGCCACGCCAGGCCCATAACCCGAGCAGGATCAGGACGGCCACGTCTATATACCAAACACGAAGGAATCCCTGGGTCACAGCCTTGACGTCGTGCATATGGCTGAGCTCGCGTTCATTGAAGACTGAACTGCCGTCTGCAAATTTAAGATCGCCGAGATAGGAGATGTCCGCATTATTGAGCAGATAGTTAATGCCGTACGGCCCCCAATGCAAACGGTCCTGTATTGTGAAACCATAATCATCGGGGGGGAAGTCCGGCAGACGGTACTCGATATTTGGGAAGAGCGGTGTAAGCAGGACCCGCACACCCAACCCGATCAACGCTAGCGGGATGAAGAGGGTAATCAGCCAAGAGAGAAAGATATAAAGTTTGTTCATGATCGAATTCTCCAACACGGAGACGCCATGGTCAAGGGGCGGCTGCCTCCCAGAAAGTCAGGATTATCCTCTTGATTGCTGCCCTGGATGTGTGCCTTGGCTTTGTATACTTTGCGCAGGTCATTGTCCTAAACCCTGCAACTGTCCGCTCAAGGCAAACCGCACAACCATGGTGTCGACGATCCATTCGATCGGCGCCTTGTCGTCGGTGAAGACCTGCGTGGTCTCGTAGCCCGGCTTGATATTTGCAAATGTCGTTTGCATGGCCGAGAGCAATAAGGGGGGAATGCCGCTGCGTTGGGAAAAGAGCGACAGGTTGGTAGCGAAATTAGCGGCGGTGGTTGGGCCTTTGGTAGCGAAGATCATGGTGTTCAAGGTGCCGGGAATGTCCATAATGTGGATCGACGGGAAGATGGTAGCCATCGTGGTCGCCAACCCATCAATCAAGCGGCGGTCGCCCGGCACGCTGCCGACGTTGATAGTGAGGACACCATTCTGCGACAAATGATCGTAACAGATCTGATAGAACTCCTGCGTGGTCATGTGCGGCGGAATATACGGGGGCCGGTAAGCATCCACGGCAATAATATCGTATGTATATTGGCTCTGCTCGAGATTCCAACGGCCATCGCCAATGTGAACGATCAGGTTGGGAAGGTTTTCATCGAAGTATTTCCTGCCCACCTCAATGATCTTCGGGTCGAGCTCGTATCCATCGATTGGGATGGAACCATAGACGGCCGTGGCCTGCCGGGCCGTGGTACCGGCGGCCAACCCGACAATTGCAATGCGGTGGACATCTGACGGCTGCGCATTTGAATAGAAATAGGGCCCCACCAGGAACTGTTCCCAAGGCCCGCCGTAGTTCAGGGTGTTTGGATTGTAAATGGAGTGTATCCCTTCGCCGTCATTAAGCCGCAGCATCGTATAACCCTGGGATTGCTGCACCTGAATGTAGTTATAAGCTGATTCGGTTTCATATATCTGGCCGGTGCTGTCCTTGAGAGACTGCCCAGTTAAAAGAGCGGCGAGAATGATCAGCACCACAGGCATCCACAGATTCTGGAGCAGAAGCTTCCGGCTGCCATATCTCCCCAACCCGGCCAACGCCACAAAAAGAAGCAGAAGACTGAATACCAAAAACGTATTGCGCGTCCCGATAGTTGGGATGGTGACAAGCACCGGCAGAAAGGTTCCGATGAATGACCCGAGGGTGGAAATGCCGTAAATCGTACCGGCAGTCACACCGGAGGTCTTGGGATCATCCACGCTGAGGCGGATGGCAAAAGGCGAGATGGTTCCGAGGAGAGTTACCGGCACAATGAATAAAATAAGAACGGCCGCAAACGAACCGAGCAACACCGCCACATCCAACCCTTCGAAAGATTTGGCGGCAAAACGCAAAACGGGATTTGCAATATAGGGGACGACGCCCAAGGTGAACGCGCCCCAGGCCAATACACGGTACATGGCAGCCGGCTCCGGCCAGCGGTCTGCCCAACGACCACCCAGGAAATAACCCAGGGTTAGATAGATGAGGATCAGGCCGATAATACTGGCCCACACCAGGTTGCTCGTGCCAAATACGTTGCCGATCAAGCGGGAAGCGGAGAGCTCCGCGGCCAGCGTAGTCATACCGGATACAAAGACGGTGAAGTAGAGGTATCTTTTCATAAACTCCTGGTTCGGTGAGGTTCCAGCTTTTGTAAATGGCCAGGCTGCGCCATCTTCGGTACGCTTGACTTATCGCCTGAGGCAAAGAATCCTGAAAAAAAGGATGTGCGCAGGGCGTACGCCCTGCGCACATCCTTTTTTTCAGGGTGCTTAATTAATACCAGATATTATACCGTTACGACATTGACGCGCATCCATGCCCAACCTTACAATTCGACGAGTATGCCAGGTAATCCCTTGTTCGTGAGAAATGATTGGCGCCATGAGGACTATTTTCTGGGAAGACGATGAAGTCAGGATGATCGACCAACGCCGCCTGCCGGAGGCGCTGGAGATCGTTGCTTATCAGAGGCATACGGAAGTTGCCCGGGCGATCCGGGATATGGTCATACGCGGCGCACCCGCGATCGGAGCGGCGGGTGCGTTTGGGCTTGCGCTGGCAGCACGCGAATCCGCCGCGACCACAGCCACTGACTTGATCGCAGACTTGCGGTCTGCTGCCGATACCCTTAAGTCAGCAAGACCGACAGCGGTCAATTTATCATGGGCGGTCGGCAGAATGATGCGAAGCATCGAGCAAAAGCAATTGGATGTGGACGGCCTTCGCCAGTCCGTGCTGGATGAAGCGCAGAAGATGGCCGATGAAGATGTAGAGATCAACAAACGGATGGCCGCATACGGAGCGGCGCTTATCGAGGATGGCGATACAGTGATCCATCACTGTAATACCGGCGCGCTGGCTACCGTGGATTGGGGCACGGCCCTGGGGGTGATCCGTATGGCACATGAACAGGGGAAACGCGTGCACGTACTGGTGGACGAAACCCGTCCGCGCTTGCAGGGCGCGCGACTGACAGCCTGGGAATTGGGGCAGTACGGCATTCCATATGACATCATCAGCGACAACATGGCCGGTTACTTTCTAAGCATCGGTAAAGCTCAAAAAGTCTTTTTCGGCGCGGACCGCGTAGCTGCCAACGGCGATGTTGCCAACAAGATCGGCACGTATATGCTGTCTCTCGCGGCGCACGACAACAAGGTTCCGGTCTATGCGGTGGTGCCCACATCCACAATAGATCTTTCGTTAAAGGAGGGGAGCCTAATTCCCATAGAAGAGCGTGATCCGAATGAGGTGCTTGATCTTCAATTCCGCGGCGAACGGGTCTCGCCGCAAGGAGCAACAGCGCGCAACCCGGCCTTCGATGTAACGCCGAGTAGATTGATCTCGGCAATCGTCACCGAAAATGGAATTGTTTATCCGCCCTTCGAGTGGAATCTCCCGGAATTTGTCCTGCCTTGACGAAAGCACTTCGTCCGGCTAAAATTCAGGCCGTTCGACTTGCGCCTCCTGAGCAAGGAGGCGCATTTCTTCGACGATTGAAATTGTTGAATAGCAGCAGCGGCCTGGTCCGTTATTGCTAAATATATACTAAAGAGCGAAGGTAACCCGCGGGAGCGAATGCAGGGTGAGAGGCGCTCGAGGAGCCAAGCATGGAGAAAGTTGTACTTAAAGCTACTAAACGCGACGTAATCGGCAAACAAGTGGGAGCCCTGCGTCGCGCGGGCAAGCTGCCGGGCGTGATCTATGGACGCCATACTGAGCCGGTGAATATTACGCTCGAAGCCCGCAGTGCAGGCGTGACCCTGAGCAAAGTCGGCTCGTCCAGCCTGGTCACTATCGATGTGGACGGCAAGGAATACCCGGCGCTGGTGCGCGAACGACAGCGCAACTACATCAAGGGTAACCTGATCCATGTGGATTTCCTGGCCGTATCGTTAACTGAAAAGCTCAAGGCCGAGGTCCGCATTGAACTGACGGGTCTCTCGCTGGCCGTCAAGGACAGTGACGCAGTCCTGGTCACGGGTCTGCATACCCTTTCGGTGGAATGCCTGCCGGCAGACCTGCCGGACCACGTCACCGTGGATATTTCGCCGCTTGCCAAAGTAGGCGACAGCATCCATGTTCGCGACCTCTCACTGGGCGACAAGGTGCGTATTTTGGATGACGGGGACGAGATGGTCGTCAACGCCACGTACGCCAAGATCGAGGTTGAAGCTCCCGTTGCGGTGGTCGAAGGCGCGGTGGTGCCTGAAGCAGAAGGCGCCGAACCTGAGCTCTCGGTGGAACGCGGTAAGAAGGAAGAGGCTGAGGAAGAAACCGAGAAGAAGAAATAAACTTCTTGATGAACACAAAAAAGAGACGACCAGAATTCTGGTCGTCTCTTTTTTGTGCTGGGGGGTGTTCACTCCCGCCCATATTCGTTTTTCGATGAGACTACAGGCCTAAGACTTTGAGAAAATCAACCGTCATGCGCGCGGTAGCGCCCCACAGCAATTCTCCATCATAGGGATGATAAGCGATCAAAAATCGCTTTCGGCCCGGCATGGTAAATTCCCAGCGGTTCCGAGAGTCTGCCAGCCAGTTGAGGGGTATCGTGAATACGCGCTCCACCTCATCCTGACCCACGCGCAGAACGGTGGGCCACGGTATGATTCCAACAACCGGTGTAACGCGAAAGCTGGAAATGGTGATCATGTTGGTCAGCCGGCCGAGGATGCGGATTTGCCGCCTGTCAATCCCCAGCTCTTCTTCGGTCTCACGCAGGGCGGTTTCCTCCGGTGTGGACTCGCCTTCGTCACAACCGCCGCCGGGGAAAGAGACCTGCCCCTTATGGCTCTCGACCCGTTCTGTGCGGCGCGTAAAGAGCAGGTGCCATTGGTCTGTATCCCATAAGAGCGGGACGAGCACGGCTGCGCATTTAAGACGCGTTTCATCGGTCAGGTCGATCTCGGCATAGCCATCCGATGAAGGCCCGGCGGCTTCGATGGCCTCAAGCAGTTTGTGTGAGATAGTCTCTTCAGTGAGATTCATTTAGCAATCATAGAGCAGGCGCGCCGCCCATCCAGCGCACGAATTTCATGCAGGGGTCGGATAGAGGATGAGACTGCCGGGTGTTCCTGTCCGTTAATTTTCTCCGCGGACCGGGCTGCCGCAGAAGGCGCACTCGGCAGTAATATCGTCCAACCATTCGACCTCGTCAGGGCGCACCGGCGCGCCGCAGCCGGGGCAATGAGTGGGTAAGGGCGGCCTTTTGGAGGCCGAGGCAGCGCCCTGTGCCCCATCGTAATCAGGCAGAAGACTTTTAATGTAAGCGGCGACATGCTGGGCTTCCCTGGTCAGTCCGCGCTGGTTTAATTCGCCCACGACCCGGTTGCCCACATTGAAAACCTTCCCGTCGCGGCCGCGAGTTGCAAAGAGGCCAAGTCCGCGTTCAAGGTATTCCACACCCCCGGCAGTCTGCCTGGCCATAACCCTGGCGCGTCCGGCCTGGATGTAGAAGAAAGGCGCGCGGGGCCCGCCGCGCGCTTCGGCGGCGCGGGCTAATTGTTCAAAGGCGCTGGCCGCCTCCACATAATTGCCGGTGGACATTAATTCGTTGGCACGCTGGAGCAGGGGCGGAATATTGGAGGCGAATGCCCGCCGAAGGGGACGACCGAAACCTCTACGCATAAGTTGGATCTCCTTCCTAAACCTTTTCGATAAAAAGGGAATGCCTGGAAAGTTCATTCATTTAGATAGTTTGCTCCGAGCTCTTCCGATAATTCCTTACCGCGTGGGTCTTCGCTTGGCTCGATCCTTCGTCCAAAGATCAGAAAACCTGTATGCGCTACCATGCGGTCGGTGGGGCGCAGGCGGGTGGGCTCGGCTTTGTAATAACGGACCAGGATCTCGCAGACTTCGATAAAGGCAAAACGCTCGCGCCGCAGGGCTACCAGCAATTGCTCCACCTGGTTGACCGTGGGCAGCAGGCTGCAAACGAAGCCGCCGGGCTTCAAGGCGGCGCGTACCTGGGGGATGTAATCGAAGGGATTCGGCAGGTCGAGGAAGAAGGCGTCACCATCGGTTTCATCGCAGCCCTCCTGAAGATCGCGCAGCTTGAAGTCCACGCGTGAGGCCAGACCCACCCGCTCAAGATTCTTTTTCGCCAGATTTTGCATATCGGGACGAACTTCATAGGAAATAACGCGGCCTTCCGTGCTGACCGAGTAAGCGAGGGCAATGGTCATCGAGCCGGAACCCGTGCCGGCTTCGATCACTTTTTTCCCAGGCCCGATTCCCATGGTCACCAAAATGAAACCGATGTCTTTGGGATAAAGGATCTGAGTGGACCGAGGCAAGTCGGTCAATAGATCTGCAAGCGACGGTTGAAGCAAGAAGAAAGGGGAACCCATATGGCTGAAAACCTGCGTACCCCAGGGTTTGCCGATCAGATCGTCGTGCAACAGCACGCCGCGATGTGTCTCGAATTTCGCGCCGGCTTTCAGCGTAATAATGAAATGTTTATGCCGCAGACCGACCAGTTCGGCAATATCCCCATCACAAGCAGTGGAGGAAGTGATTGTAAATGACATGAAATTATTGTACCCCCTCCGTGCCATTGCCCGGCTTTGGGCCAATCTCTGTCAAATCCGGACCAGATACTTCCATGGGGGCCGGAGCGAGGGTCCTTCGAAACCGCCGGTTCAAGAATCCCAGGGTTACGGGGATGGTAAGGCATAATATGCCCAGCACCGAACTCCCAATGAATACCAGAACCAAGCCGATCGGATCTGTGCTGCCAGGTGTGGAAGATATTCGCAGACCTCCGAACAAGATCATCATGACTGCCGCGTTCCATGAACTGTGCAAGAACATTGCGAGAGCATACGAGCCGAACAACCGGAGCAGGCTTTTATTGGCACGGAACGAGGCTATGCCCCAACCGGTGAAGCTGGCGGTCATGATGTGCATCATGGTGCTGCCGCCGCGGACCATCAGTGTAGTTGCCCAACTCGAATCAGGCGTCGATGAAGCCAACAGGCTTTCAACCAGGCCAAAGCCGGCGCCGCTCAATGCGCCGATGACAAAACCTTGTGCAGGCGAGCTGAGACGATCGAAAACCGTCCATGTGGCAATCGACTTGGCGGCCTCTTCGATGACCGGTGTCAGCCCCGAGAAAAAAAGAAGGGCAAGCGCAATGACAATGGGACTGTTGAGCCAGGGTTCGACCGTATTCAATACGGTCTCCAAGTTCGCTGAATTTGTAATCTGTCCGGCAATTTGCCTGAAGATGTATAACTGCTCGGGGTGGAGCACCGAGGTAGATGGCGCCGCCTATCAAGCCGACAATCAGGAGAGCCGCCTCGGCGACAATGGACGAGGTTGTGCCGAGTGCAATGCTTACCACCGGGATGCCCCAAAGCCGCTGCCGTGAGCCGGGGGTCAATCCACCCGAGGCCAACCTGATCAGGAAATAAACCGGGATGCTGATCGCCAATAAATATAGAGGCGGTGTGAACCACTTAAAAATATCCTTGTCCACCAGGAACTGCGCGAGCAGAGCTGCACCGGCCCACACCAGGAGCAACAGCAGGCCCTGCCAAACTTTTAAAAGTTTCGGCGCGGCTGCGGCTATTTCCACCCCACGCAAGCGTTGGAAGCTGTAATAAGCCGCGGGCAAAAAAGTTACGCCAGTGAACAGGATGGCGCTGGCAATGACCATCGCCTGTAAAATGTCCGAGCCAGCCGGGCCCGAGCCGGTCTGAGTGAAACCGAAGCCTGCATAAAGAAGCGTCAACCCCGTAATTGCGAATGCCGACAATGCGCCAGCGAGGCTTCCGATACCCAGCAGGATGGAACGCCAGTCTCTTCCACGGCTTGCCATTATTTTTCCTCCACGGTCACGCTGAGGATCTTATCCCCAGGCGGTAGACCAGCAGTCTGGGAGGGGTCGCGCGGGGTCAGGCTTTCAACCACGTCCATGCCTTTGACCACCTGACCGAAAATAGTGTAGCCACCGTCCAGGGTGGGAGCCGGCGCGTAGGTAATAAAGAATTGGCTGCCATTCGTATCCGTACCCGAATTGGCCATGCCGACCACGCCGGGTTTGTCATACTCAAGGGCGGCGCTGATCTCATTCTTAAAGAAATAACCAGGTCCGCCAAGTCCGGTCCCGCTGGGGTCACCCGCCTGGGCCACAAAGCCCGGGATCACGCGGTGAAAAGTTACCCCGTTGAACCAGCCATTCTTTGCAAGGAACACAAATGAGTTCACCGCCAGGGGCGCCACATTTGGGTATAACTGGATCACTATATCGCCTTTTTCCAGATGGAGGGTGGCGGTGTATTGTTTTGCCGGATCAATGCTAAAGGGTGGACAGGATTTAAATTCACGGGAGCCGAGGGCAATCAGACTGATGGTGGAATCGAGACCTTCATAACTAAGAGCGGCCCGCGACTGCAAGCTGCCATTGATAAAGACGGTCGGCAGGTTGGCAATCCCCAGTCGTGTCGCTGAATCATAAAGGGATTGAGCCCGGGCTTCGGTGCCCGAGCTTTTCAAATCCTGTGCGAATTTAGCCCCGTCGAGCCCCAAATTGACCGCCTGGTCAGTTGCCCACTTTTCGAATTGGTCCCTGGAGAGCTTGACCCAATCGGCATACTTCGTATGCAAAACATTTCTCATTTCCCAGAACTTATCCTGATCTCCAGCTGCCAACGCGGCTTGAGCTGAGATTTGCGACTTGTCAAGCGAGGCAACTATGCTGGTTGGGATGGGAAACGGCCGCAGGACAATTTTTAAATCGTTTGGGTGGTTCTTTTGAAGCTCGTCGAGAGCCTTGTTAAAAACCTCGCATTGCGCTGACTGGAAATCGCAATACCACAACATGGTCACCGACGCATCAGCCGGCCCGCTCACGTAATCTGCAGCTGTGATCGGCGGTAAGGCAGATGATACGTTCGGAGTCGGTTCCGTAGTAATTGCTGAACAGCCCATCACCGAGGTCGCCGTAGGGGGAATAGGGGTTGGCGCAGGCGATGGGGTAGCAGTCGCTGTTTGCCCTGCGGAGCAGGAAGTGAGGATAAGCAGAACCAGAAGCGAGCCGATGAAAAATAATAATGTCTTTGTGTGCATAGACTCCCTCAACTCATTGACCTGAACTTTATCCTGACAATGTTAGATTATTCAAAAGGTGTCCGGTTTCCTTTAATGTAACATTGTCGAGCTATTGTCCCACAGCCTTCTTAAGTTGGTCGAATGAAGTCATCCAGGCGATACGATTGATGAAGTCGGCCAGCGATTTGCTTTTCGCGCGCAAGGCGCGGACGGCGGGGCCGACCGGATCTTCGCCGGCCGCGCCGCCGGGGACGTCGGCATACGCGCCATAGAAGGCGAAATACGCCTGATTCAGTTTGCGGATGTCGTATCCGTTCCTGACAAAGATCTGCCTGCGCTGTTCCATGTAAGCTTCGGCTTCGGCGATCTTGCCCGCGGCGAGCAGTGCATCGGTATTTACGCGGGTAGTGTGCATCTCGGCGCGGAAGTCAAAAGGTGGACGCGACATACCTCCCGGATTGGGATGAACCTGAGGAAAGGTGACCAGGTCCGGGTTGGGAGGGGCCGCGTTGGCCAACTCAGGATAAAAGCGTTTGATCACTTCTGCGCCGATCTCGGTTCCGGAAATATCAGCAGTGGTTTCGTTCATGGTCCGCAACTCGGGGGTATGGTCGTAGAGCAACCCCAGCGGCCGGAACTCAAGATAATTATGCGTCCATTCATGTGCGATCGTGCTGGTCAGCCATACCAGATCGGTGGTGCTCATGATCATGGTTGGGTACACGCCCACTCCGCCGATCGGAACCACCAGGGAGGACACATCCAGGCCCTTATCAACGCGGTCCTCAAGGGCAGCCTGTTCGTCAACTGTGAGACCCGGCAAGACCGAAATGTTCGCCGTCTGTTCTATGTGATTGCGCGGTGAAACGATCAGGGCATATGGCAGGGGCGTCGAGTGATACAGGACGGTTGGAATGGGTTGACCCAACGTGGTCAGCCCAAAGTCGGCGGCAACCAGGCTGACCTGTCCTTGCAAGATGGCTTCCGCTATGGGGGCCAGGGCAACCTGCTGTGCGTCAAGGGTTTTAAGCTGCGAGCGGATCTGTGAAGAAGCCGCGACCTTGTCCGTGATCGCGGGATCGACATAGATCTTATCCATGGCAGCTTCGGCTTGCATGATCTGTTGGGTGACGTGCAGGTAGTCCGTTACCGCGACCTTGCTCGATTCCCTATTGAGGTAACCCGGCACGCCCACCGCGCCTTGTTCGATCTTTAATCGAGCGGCATCCAGCATCCATGAGACATAATCGAATTCGATGTCACGCGTATAAGCGCGTACCCGGTCGACTTCATCCATGGGGCGCGGCGCGCTGTAGGTTAAGACCATCAGACAGATTGCAGACAATATCAACCATTCAAGCGCCAGGCTCAGGCGGTAAAACATGGCCGGGATTATAACCATAATTGTTTAGCCCCCGATAAGAGTACTTTGCCAACATCAGATCCTGGGGATGGCGCGTAGGAACCCCGCCTGCGAGACCGTTAATAAAGAGACGGCCTATGCGGCCGTCTCCGGGATCTTTTATAACTTTTCCTGCAAAGCACGACCTAAGCGCCAGCTGCCGGTTTCTTGTTCTTGAGATATTCGTCAATCGCCAACCCGGCTTTGCGCCCCGCGACCATGGCGGTGACGACGATATCCGGCCCGGTCACGCAGTCGCCGCCGGAGAATACGCCTGCGCGTGAAGTTGCACCCGTGGCTTTATCGGTGACGCTGATGAGCCCCCAATCATGTGTATCAAGCTCCGTGGTGGTCTTGCCGATGATAGGATCGGGCCAGTAGCCCAGTGCGAGGATCGCCGTGTCACAGGCAACGCTGAAGTTGGAATCCGGGACCGGCACGGGCCGGCGCCGGCCTTTGGCGTCCGGTTCGCCCAGCACCATTTCTATACATTCGACGGCGGCCAGATGTCCGTCCTCACCGGCGATGAATTTCACGGGTTGGGTGAGGAAGCGATATTTGGCGCCTTCATCGCGGGCCATCTGACGATCCTTTTTACCGCCGGGCATTTCCTTCTCGGTACGGCGATAAAGGCAGGTCACCTCGGCGGCGCCCAAACGCAGGGCAGTCCTTAAACAATCTGAAGCCGTATCGCCGCCGCCTACGACTACGACGCGCCGGCCGATCATTAGAGGCGTCTTCATTTCTTCGGGAAGCAGGTCCTTGGCTACGTTGCCGCGGATCAGGAAATCGGTTGCCTGGTAGACCCCCGGGAGATCTGTGCCGGGTGTATCTTCCATTTTGGCATCGACTTCGGAGCCCACACCGATGAAGACAGCCTCGAAGCCTTCATTGAACAATCCATCAATCGTCTTATCCCTGCCGATATAGGTATTGGGAATGAACTTGACTCCGGCGTGTTCGAACTCGCTCCATTTTTCAAACCAGACCTTCTTGGAGAGCTTAAAATTTGGAATGCCATACACAAGCAGGCCGCCGGAGACAGGCTTTGAATCGAAGATGGTTACGGCATATCCTTTTTGGACGAGGATATCGGCGCAGGATACACCAGCGGGGCCGGACCCGACGATCGCAACCTGTTTCCCGGTTGACTCGCCAGCCGGGATCGAATAACCTGTGTTGCGGCGTTCATAGTCCTCGACAAAGGCCTCAAGCTCGCCGGTCAATACAGGCTCATGCGTTTTGTTAAGAACACACGATCCCTGGCATAATTGCTCATGCGGACAAACCCGTCCGCAAACCTCCGGCAGGGAACTGGTGAGGTGATAAATCTGTGCGGCCTCCAGGAACTTGCCTTGTTCGATCAGCCACATGGCGGAGGGGATATCGTTGTGCGCCGGGCAGGCAAGCATGCACGGCGCGGGGTCCGGACAATGGACACAACGCGAGGCCTGAACCATGGCTCGTTCTGGATTAAATTCAATGACGACGTCTTCAAAATCGCCGGTGCGAAGTCTGGACGGACGCAAATCCAGATCATAAAAAGGTTTATTTGCGCGTTCTTTTCTGTCGATGGCAAGGAATTCACTGGGAACAGCTTGCATAAGTGCTCCAGACTTGGCGTGAAAAGCGCCTAGAATCATCATACTCAAAGCCACTCGGTGAATACAGGCTCTAATGTCATCTGTACATACGACAATCATCCCGGTTTTTGTGTGAGAAAAGAACAGCTTTGTATGCTATTGTACAATCCTTCACTAGCCTGTTATTGTATTGCCAACCGGACTTTTGGATTATTTGTGCAGTGGAGATCCAGACTCCATAAAATCTTGTGGTCCCACAGCCTTCGGAGAATCTGCAGACTGAATTTTTTTGACCCTGGCTGCAAAGAGGTTATAGTAGCTGGAACTGAAACTTTTTCGCTTCTCGTGCGTGCCATTAATGAAGAATTCCGTCCCCACTGAAAACGACCTGATCGAACGTGCCCGCCGACGGGATGAGTCGGCGTTTGCCGGACTCGTGGAGGCATATACGCCTCGGCTCTATCGGGTTGTGCGCCGGATGACCGCGGACACGCTGGAGGCGGAGTCGATCGTGCAGGAGACTTTCTGGCGTTTCTGGAATATCCTGCCAAAGTACGAGGCAGACCGCCCCCTATTGCCATACCTGGCGACCATCTCATCCAATCTGGCCCGCGACCGCTTCCGCCGGGAAAGGCGCATCGTGGACGAGGATGCAGAGAGTGTGCTGGAGAAAACCAGCCGTCAGGATACGAATCTTGAGGACAGAGTTGACCAGAAGGAAGCACTGCAAATCCTGGCAGAGGCCGTTGATTCACTGCCCTTCGATTATCGGGCGGTGATCTCACTCCGCTACGATGCGGATATGAGCTATGAGGAAATCGCGTCGACACTTTCGCTGCCGTTGAATACGGTCCGCACCCACCTGAGGCGTGCAAAACAGAGGCTGCGCGAGCAAATTGAGGAGGCAGATCATGGATAAGATGGACAAGATGCTGCATTCACTTCCGGGACATGTCCCCTCGCCCGAACTGGCCGCCCACATACAGGCGGCCATCCATGGCCGACATCGCCGCCGACAGGCTTTGCGATGGACCGCGGCCAGTGTGTTGACCCTAGGCGGGGTGTGGCTGATCTCGCCGGCCGCCGCGTGGCTCTCATCCAATGAGCTGTATTCCTCGGGAGCGCCATGGCTGGCCGGAAGCATGGATTATCTCAACCTCGAGTCTGGTCAGATGCTGGACCATTTGTGGAACGGAATGCTCTCCTTCCAGAACCTACTCGACTCATCGTTGGTTGTTTCCGTTTGGATCGGGGTTCTCCTGCTGTGCCTTGCGATGTTCTGTGCATTAGACAGGCAGGCATTCCAGAACCCGATGCAACAATATACGAAGTTACGACATTGATATTCCGTAACTGCCCGCCGCTGGACAGAGGTTTCCTCGAAAAATGAATATGGGCGGGGAGAACATCCCGCCCATATTCATTTTTCGAGAGTCGTTTTGGTTAACTCAGTTAATATAAAGTTTATATAGGGGTCGTAGACTCTCCGGGCTAGAGTAGAACCGGATAAAGGGAAAAAATGACACGTTGGCGTTTGACTGTTATGGTAATGGTAGTGATTGCCCTCGGATTGTGGGGAGCATCATTTATATTGAATTTGCGCCCGGAATATGGGCAGGGGATCACACGTCTTGAGATTCAGCAGCCGAATTCATTCAGATTGGATGAACCGTTATCGCGCCTGCCGGCCTGGGTCTCCTCGATAGGGCTTTTCATCACTTTATTCCTGGCCGGTCTCGCGAATTTTTATCTTTTTCCGACCCAGGTACGAAATATGCGGCAGGCCCTAACCCTGGGCTGGGCGCATCTTATCCAGTTGGTGCTGCTCGGTTTTGGCTTTGTTTTATTGATCCTGGCGTTTGGTATCGGCGCTGTCCTGGCGCGCGTTACCTTCCCTTTCAGTATCTTTGCGGCAATCGCTGCTTTTTTTCTTTCCGTCTGGGGATATCTCTCCCTGGTCTATGCTTTTGGGCGCAGTCTGTTGAGCCGGACCGGTTGGCAGGCTTCTTCGCCGGCCATATCACTGGCTTTGGGGCTGCTACTTCTACTGCCCTTGATTCGTATTCCCTATGTAGGCGTTTTTTTTGTGATTGTCTATCTTAGTCTCGGTTTAGGTTTAACGATTACCACCCATTTTGGTTCAGATGAACCGTGGGATCTCACCCCATTGTTGGAGGAAGACTCGAAATGAAAGCTTTTTTCTCAAGAATAAGTAAAAGGACGTGGATCATCATCGGCGTGGTCGTGGTCCTTATCGCCCTGTTCCTGGTTGTTAGATCCAGAGGAAATGCGAATGCCACCACTACGTTTCAGACTACACCGGTAGCGCGCGGCGAGCTGACCGCCAGCGTCGGAGCAACCGGAAGTGTGCGCGCGGCGCAAAGTGCGACCCTTAACTGGCAGATCAGCGGCGTAGTAGACAAGGTCAATGTAAAAGTGGGCGATCAGGTCCATAAGGGAGACGTGCTCGCCACCCTCGACTCGACCTCGCTGCCACAGAATGTAATCCTGGCCCAGTCGGACCTGGTCACGGCTCAGAAATCCCTTTCTGATTTGATGGACTCGGATACGAATCGCGCCAACGCCTGGATCGCCCTGCGCGATGCCCAGGACGCCTACAAGAAGGCCAACGATTATCGCAATACCTTGAATGGAACAACCTGGATCGAGAAGGTTTACTTCAAGACCGTCGGGGCCCATCTGATACCGGTTGTCAAATGGTATCGAGGGCAGCCGGACCCGAAGACCATAACGGATGCCGACGCAGACCTGGCTCTGAAGAAGGCCCAGTTGGACGATGCTCAACGCGCGTACGACCGGGTACAAGGCGGGCCCAACCAGGATGACCTGGCGGCTGCGCAGGCCCAAGTGGATGCGGCACAGGCTACGTTGAATACGGCCCGTATCATCGCGCCTTTCGATGGCACGGTGACCCAGGCTATCCCTCTGCCCGGCGACCAGGCCAACGCGGCCAGCCTCGCATTCCGTGAGGATGATCTCGCGAACCTGCTCATCGATGTGCAGGTATCTGAAGTGGATATCAATAATGTTGCGCTTAATCAACCGGTGACGCTTACGCTGGATGCCGTTGCAAACAAAACATATCACGGTCAGGTCACAGAAGTCTCACAGGCTGGGGATACATCCTCGGGCGCCGTCAACTTCACGGTCACGGCAGAATTTACGGACGGCGATCCACAAGTCAAGCCAGGCATGACCGCTGCAGTTAATATTGTCACGAAGCAAATCAAGGATCAACTGCTGGTACCGAATCGCGCAGTTCGATTAGTGGATGGAAGCCAATCCGTTTATATACTAAAGAATGGTCTGCCCCAGCAGGTTACGATCAAACTTGGCGCTTCCTCCGATACTTCAAGCGTTGTCACCGGCGGGGGATTTAAAGGAAGGCGATCTGGTCATCTTGAATCCGCCTTCACAGCCCGGCGGGGCCTTCCGCGCCAATGGAGGCGGTTAATGGATTGGGTAGTTGAAGCCCAGGACCTGGTGAAGGTCTATAAAATGGGCGAGGTGGAGGTGCAGGCATTACGCGGCGCTTCCTTGAAGATCAATCGCGGCGAAGTCGTTGCCATTATGGGACCCTCGGGTTCGGGAAAAACCACGATGATGAACATCCTGGGATGTCTCGACAGGCCGACTTCCGGTGAATACCTTTTAGATGGAGAGCCGGTAGCCAAGCTCAATGATGACCAACTCGCCAATATCCGCAACCACAAAGTAGGGTTCGTCTTTCAATCATTCAACCTGCTTTCGCGGCAGTCGGCTCTCTCCAACGTGGAACTGCCTTTACGATATGCCGGCCTGGTGGACGGCGGACGACGCGGGCACGCGCCACTGCCGCCCTCGAAGCCGTTGGATTGGGTAACCGTATCAATCATCGCCCGATGGAGCTCTCGGGTGGACAGCAGCAGCGGGTTGCGATCGCGCGTGCGATCGTCAACGAACCGGCGATCATCATGGCCGACGAACCGACGGGGAATTTGGATTCCCACGTTGGGAAGGAGATCATGACGCTGCTCTTAAACCTGAACAAGGAGCGCGGTACGACCCTTATTATCATTACTCACGATCCCACGATCGGCGGGCAGGCGCAGCGGATCATCCGGATCCGCGATGGTGTGGTGGAAGAAACCCCGGAAGGTAACTTATGAACCTATCTCAGGTGATGATCGAGGCGCTTGAAAGCCTCAATTCAAACAAGATGCGCTCGGGTCTTACCGTTCTGGGCATCGTGATCGGCGTCGCGGCCGTAATCGCCATGCTGTCCGTTGGGAACGGGGCGCAGGCATCCATCACAGGCTCCATTAACCAGGTGGGGACAAATTTATTGTTTGTCTTCAGCGGCGCAAGGGATACCCAAACCGTTAATACCCGACCCCCGCGCCCGGTAACGATTGGGGATGCAAATGCGCTGATGGATCAATATGCGGCGCCGGATATCCAGGCCGTTGCGCCTGTTTTGCAAGGCAGCGGTGTGGCAGATTTTGGCGGTCAAACGAAAAGCACCACCGTGGTTGGCGTCACTCCGTCGTACCAACCGGTCCGCAACATTACTCTTCTGGAAGGCAGTTTCATCGACGACCAACAGAACCTTGGACGAGCCTCAGTCACCGTGATCGGTGTGGATGTAGCTGACAAATTGTTTGGGCATCGCGATGGACTTGTTGGAGAAACAATACGCATCTCGAACCAGCCGTTCAAGATAATTGGCGTGCTATCTCCGCAGGGCGGTAGCGCGTTCGGATCGGAAGATAATGAAGTTCTCATTCCGCTTAATACGGCCCAGGCGCGCCTTATTTCCAGGAAAAACCCGGATGCAGTTGACGTGATCTATATCCAGGCGGTCGATTTCCAAGCAGTATCGGCTGCATCGGATGAAATCTCCCAGATCCTGCGGACCCGGCACCAATCTCCAATCGGGCAGGACGACTTTACAGTATTCACCCAGGAAAGCATTCTGAGCACGGTCCAAACCGTAACCGGAGTCCTCACTATTTTCCTGGGCGGCATTGCGGCGATATCCCTGCTGGTGGGCGGAATCGGCATTATGAACATCATGCTGGTCTCAGTCACCGAACGCACCCGTGAGATCGGGCTGCGCAAGGCCCTGGGTGCGCGCAAACGCGACATTTTGATCCAGTTCCTGGCAGAATCGTCGCTGCTAAGCTTGATCGGCGGTATCGTGGGAATTATGTTTGGCTGGCTCATCGCCTTTATCGTGGGGCGGGTTGCAGTTGCCACGGGTAATAATTTCACACCGATCGTCGGGCCGGATTCGATTATCCTGGCCACGCTGTTCTCGGCCGCGGTGGGTTTGTTCTTCGGCATTTACCCGGCCAATCGTGCTGCGGGTCTCGAACCTGTCGAGGCGCTGCGCTATGAGTAGATTTCAGCTTTCATGATCCGGTTCGGACCAGAAGCTATGCGGCATACGATTATTCGGTAAACCTCCCAAGACCTGCTGCAGGACATTGACGAATACCATGACTTTGATACAACAAATCGTTCTGGCATGCTGGATCATCTTCATGCTTTACTGGTTCATCAGCGCCAGGTCGGCAAAACCCAACCAGGAAACAAAAGGATGGTTTGCAGGATATGGGTATCGCATCTTGCTGCTGATCGGCGCGTTATTCATACTCGATTTCAGGCTCCTCGCCGGGGCCGGCGTACCGGTCAAAATGCTCGCTATTCCTGTGATTCCGCATTTCCCGGTATTCAATGCCCTGGCCGTTATCTTTGCTGTGGCGGGCCTTATGATCGCGATCGCGGCAAGGAGGACACTGGCAGGAAATTGGAGCGGAGCGGTTGCCATCAAGGTCGGGCATGAGCTTGTTACGTCGGGCCTTTATCGTTATGTCCGGAATCCAATTTATTCGGGTATCCTCACCCTGGTGTTCGGTACGGCGCTGTCGTTTGGAACGCTCGGGGCCTGCATCGGTTTTCTCATTATCGGGATAACGATCTGGCTGAAAGTACGCGGCGAAGAAGTAATCTTGATGAAGCACTTTTCCGAAGAATACCTATCTTATAAAAAAAGAACCAGGAGCCTGATCCCGTTCGTCTGGTAATGATGGGCGGTGAGAATCAATTTACCAGAAGGTCAATAGGAACATCAAACATGCTGAAAAAAATTGTGCCTTTTCTTTTTCTTGGGCTGCTACTAAGTGGCTGCAAGATGCAGTTGGGAAACAGGCTGCTAAACGGCAACCAGCCCTCCTCCAGCTCCGTCACCTCCACGGTCTCACCTACCGAAGTTCCGACAGAACCCCCGACTCAGACGCCCGTTCCGACCTCAACGATCGTTCCGTCGCCTACGCCCGATTTGAGCAGCGTCGGTTTACCCACGGAAGGGCCTGGAACCACGGCGCTGGATTTTGTGGCAAGCATGTGCAGCGCGCAATGGTTCACCCCCATTACCCAGAAGCTGCCGTGCCCGGGGAGCGAAGCCAACTCAAGTATGGGTTTTGTCGAAAGTATTGGCGGGAATACGCTGGCAACGCTCATTACCTATCCGCCGCAGGATAATTCTGAGACTATATTCAGCAAATACCCTCCCTTCAGCGTGCAGAAAGGTGATCGCTTCAGGACCGTGCTTTCGTGCAAGGCTCATACTTTTTGTGACGTGGTTTTCTCGCTTGAATATTATGATGAGCATGGGAAAACCGGGGTGACGAATTGGCCCTACAGATTTACCGATGCACCCGTAGTGATTGACTTCCCGCTGGACGGCATCGCCGGTAAAACCGTGCAGTTTGGCCTGGCTGTCCGCGGAGTTGGAAATCGGACGGAGGCTTTTGGCGCCTGGATCTACCCGCATATCTATCGGCCGACCCCTTGATCCTGAGCCGGGTCTAAAAGGCCTCAGAGGCTGCTTTCTTGTAACCTATCTACCTTGAAATGTCCTTGTTCAAAATGTCACTTTGGATATGGGGCGGCGTTCACCCCGCTCCATATCCAAAAATCGGGGATTTCTTCTAATGTGATATTGTCGAGCTACTCACCCCTGGCCGCCACGCTTTCAGCCTGGGGGATCAAGTTTGCAGGGAAAGCCATCATATCTCAGAAGCGAGGATGTGTGCGGGATATCCCTCTTTGAGTTTAGGATGCGGCTCCCGGTGATTTCATTTCTCACTTATCGTGTAAAATAAGGATATGTCAGAATTCAAGATCTTAATCACAGATGGACTGGGCGATAATGGCCAGTCCATTCTTCGCGCCAGCTCCAGCGTGGACGATAAAGCGGGCATCTCCGCGGCCGAGCTGGTTAAGATTGCCGGCGACTACGACGCCCTGATCGTGCGGGGTCGTACCAAAGTCACGGCTGAGGTGCTCGAATCCGCACAGAAGCTCAAAGTGATCGGGCGTGCCGGTGTTGGCGTGGACAATATCGACCTGGAATCCGCCAGAAAACATGGGGTTATCGTGGTCAATGCGCCGGTCTCGACCACGCTGGCGGTGGCAGAATTAACCTTCGGGCTGTTGTTGGCTGCGGCCCGCGAATTCCCTCGTGCAGACGCCGGGATGAAAAAAGGGGAGTGGCTCAAGAAAGAGTTCGAAGGTGTTGAGCTGAACGGCAAGACCCTGGGGATCATCGGTTATGGCCGCATCGGTATGGAAGTGGGCAAGCGCGCCGCAGCCTTTGGGATGAATGTGATCGCTTATGATCCCTTCGTTTCGGAGGATGATATCAAGGCCCGCGGCGGAGAGCCGACAACGCTCCAGGAATTATTTGAATGGTCCGACTTTATTTCATTGCATTTACCGCTAAACGTTCAGACGCGTGACCTGATCGGCCAGATGGCATTATCGGAGATGAAGGACGGCGTGCGGATCGTCTCTGCGGCCCGCGGGGGAATCATCGATGAGTCTGCGCTGCTGGCGGCGCTCAATTCCGGAAAGGTGGCTGCGGCCGCTTTGGATGTCTTTGCCACCGAGCCACCCGGCGCGACGGACCTCGTCAAGCATCCCAGGGTGATCACCACGCCGCACATTGCGGCGCAAACCGTCGAAGCACAGGCACGCGCTGCGCAGGATATTGCCAACGAAGTGCTTTCCGCCCTGCGCGGCGAACCGCTCAGGTGGAAAGTAAATTGACTTCACTTTAGACAAGGCATTCGTTCCAAAGATCTTGATCAAAAACGCTCAAAATTCGATAAGTTCACCAGGAGCATTGGATGTCCGATAAATTGAATCAACTGAAAACAATCATGGGGGAGGTCTCCGACCTGGACAATGCGGCAGGCCTGTTAGGCTGGGACCAGCAGACCTACATGCCGGTTGGGGGCGGGGAAGCGCGGGGCCAACAGCTCGCGACGATTGGAAGCTGGCGCACGAGAAAGCCACTTCGCAAGAAGTCGGCAAACTACTGGACGATTTGAAAGCGCGAATTCGCGGGCGCCGATGCCCCCACGGATGATGCGGCCATGGTGCGGGTTACGGCGCGTGATTACGACAAGGCCGTACGTGTGCCTTCCGAGTTTATTGCGGAACAGGCCATCGTCACAACCAGGGCCTACGAGGCCTGGGCAGAAGCAAGGTCGAAATCGGACTTTTCAATCTTCCGGCCGCACCTGGAAAAAGTTGTCGAGCTGGTAAAGAAATATGTCAGCTTCTTTCCCCCGGCGGACCATCCCTACGATACACTGCTGGATGACTATGAACCGGGTATGAAGACAGCGGAGGTGCAGGCCATCTTCAACGGTCTGCGGCCCAAACAAGTGGAGCTGATCAAGGCGATCGCGGGGCGGCCCCAGGTCAATGACAAATTCCTGCACAAGAAATATCAAGAGGCCAAGGTTTGGGATTTCAGCGCGGAGATCACCCGGAACTTTGGTTATGATTGGAGCCGCGGACGGATGGATAAGGCTCCGCATCCGTTCGAGTCTTCCTTCAGCATAAACGATGTCCGTATCACCAATCGTTTCGAGGCCGAGAACCCCCTGGCGACCTTGTTCAGCGCCATGCATGAATCCGGACATGGGATGTACGAACAGGGAATCAACCCTGATTACGAACGCACCACCCTGGCCCATGGGACTTCGCTGGCGATCCATGAATCCCAATCGCGCATGTGGGAGAACCTGGTGGGCCGGTCCCTGCCCTTCTGGGAATTCTTTTATCCCCAGCTCAAGAAGGTCTTCCCTTCGCAGCTGGAGGGAGTGGGCCTGAAGAACTTCTATAAGGGGATTAATAAAGTCGAGCCTTCCCTTATCCGCGTCAATGCCGATGAAGCCACCTATAATTTGCACATCATGCTCCGCCTGGAGCTTGAAATTGCGATGGTCGAAGGCAAAGCCGCGATCAAGGACCTCCCGGAAATCTGGAACTCGAAGATGAAGGAATACCTTGGTATTACGCCGCCAAACGATGCGCTGGGCGTCCTGCAGGATATTCATTGGTCCTATCGGTTCGATTGGTTACTTCTCCACCTACGCTCTTGGCAACCTGGTCTCCGCCCAATTGTGGGAGCAGATCAACAAGGATATCAAGGATCTCGAAGCCCAGATCCGCAAAGGGAAGTTCGATGCACTGCTTGGCTGGCTACGGACGAATATCCATAAGCACGGCCGCAAATATGATCCGCAGGCTCTTGTCCAGAAGGTGACCGGTTCGAAGATCACCTCCTGAGCCCTATGTCCGCTATTTGAAGAACAAGTACTCCGACATATATGGGCTGTAAATCTCACAAGAAAAAGGAAAGATGGACGCCCTCATACGGAGGGCGTCTATTTTGCTGCTTATGCTCCGCAAATATCTTCTCATCATCTCTCTCTCGATATTATTAACGGGCTGCGTTCTGCCCGGGACCAATCCAGCGCCCACGCCCTTTCCGCCGGATTACCTTCCAACCGTTATATACCTCACAGCCCAATCGATTAACGCGACTGTCTCAGCGGGGATCACTCCCACGGTTCCACCCACTGAAACGCCCACGATCATCCCGCCGACACCTGCACCCACCTTCACACTTACCCCGGCGCCGGGGTTCTCTCTGGGGGCAATCCAGATCAACAAGCCGGGCCCGAGCTCGAGGGTCGCTTCACCGATAGAAATCCAAATGGTCGCCGTGGCGGGGGATAGCAAAAAGGTCGAAGTGGATCTGTTCGGCGAGGACGGACGCCTTCTAGGCCGGACTTTGAAAGCAGTGCCGGGACAGCCGACGGGGGATCCCCTTACGCTGAAGATACCATTCGAGATCCGTGCCGCGGCGGAGGTCGGTGTGATCCAGGTGAGCACCAAGGATCAATTGGGCCGCGTGCAGTCGCTGGATACCGTGCGCGTGCTGCTAATATCAAGCGGGGCCAGCCAGATCAACCCGGCGGGAAATACAATCTATGAACGAGTCTCTTTGTTTCATCTAACGCCGAAAAGCGTGGTTTCCGGGGGCGTATTGGCGGTGGACGGACAGGTCACGCCCTTTAACCATCAGCCCGTCATCGTTGAGCTGGTTTCAGAGGCGGGCATAACTTTGGGCGCGCGTATACTCACGTTCCCAACGCTTGAGGCGCAGCAGTTCAACACGACCCTTCCTTATAAGGTCGGTGAAACGACGCAGGCCCGTATCTATGTTCATCAGGCCGACGATGTTGTGAATGGGCCGGTGTATGTTTTCAGCCAGCCGGTAACGCTCAATCCATAAATGATATGCGGTAGGAATCTGGAAAGTCCCTGCCTCCGGGGTGGATGCAAAGCACTGCGAAGATAACTGAACACTGCGTTTGTATTGATCTACCTTCTTCTGAATTCCGGTCCACAAAATCAAAAAAGAAGCAGTATAATGCTTCGTGCTTTCGGGGCGTGGCTCAGACCGGTAGAGCGCACGGTTCGGGTCCGTGAGGTCCCGAGTTCAAATCTCGGCGCCCCGACTGTAAACCTCCCGTTTCGCACCGAGGCGAAACGGGAGGTTTTTTGGTTTGGATAATATTATATGGTTGCATGTGACGATCTCACCAAGAGCTCATATAGGCGGAATCCCCCTATTAGACTGGCAAAATAAAGCATAATCGGTAACATCACCCCGATGAGAACAATAGTCCAGAATATGCAGCCGAAGGCCCCCAGCCAACTGCCTCTTACGATCCTTGCGGCGGTCAAACTTGGCTGTTCCTGCATCTGAATATGTGTTCAGGGTTCGATATTGGTTCCCCCATTTGGCCCGTTCATGGCGGATCTCATTGAAAATAAAGCCAATAATCAAATGCCGCAATAAGTCCGTAAACTACCCCTCAGGAAAAATTATTGAACATTCTATTTGTTTCCTATCCCCTTGACGAACGAGAATTTGCGAATTAAAATTAGAACATATGATCTAAAAAATTCTGGCGATGTTGAATACACTTCTAAATGTAGGTTGTGCTTTCGATTGGATAACACCCACCCTGGCTTTTATTCAGGACGTTCTTTGGGGCCCCATAGGTGACTTTGGAATACCTGCCAGCGCTGGTTGGAGCAGAAACGAAATCAAGGATTGCTGATCAATCAAGGCGTGCAGGTTTGGGGCCTGCTTTACAATTTCTCCGCTGATACACTCCTTTTTACTGTCCGAAAACAAGATGCCGAGTTGACCTATTATCTGCTTCAAAGGGAGGGGATTCCGGTGCTCTATGCACCAGTTGATCCGGTGGATTTTGAATCACTCGATGAATCAACCGAGCTTTATACTTATCCTGAGGAATACCTGCCCTGCTATCCTGAAGATTCAGTTATGGATTATTAGCCCTCCCGTCTCCCATGCAATTACGACTTAAATAACCAATCCCACTGCCTCTCTTCGCTGCCAGAATTTCTGCGGGAAGAGGCTGCCAAGCACGCGAGATGCCGTTGTATTTTTGTTCCAGTTGATTTCTACCGGTAATTTACCCACACTGCGAGTCGAAACGGTGTGACTGTGCCTTCCCTCGCCTTAGTGATTGCCACCTTCTGATTTTCATTGTACCCATTCTTTTTCAGGAAATCAATCCTACCTAGGGAATCCGGCAGGGCTTTCTCAATGTCGCGATGACGATTGCCGTCGTAGTAAATAAAACCGCTAAGAACGCCAAGCTCGCAAAGTTTTACAGTTTTCTCAGCGCACTTCGCGGGCTGGCAGTTAAATAGCTTTTGTCTGACATTGCTTTGAGAAAGCCGTGGGTAATCCGGGTATTGGAACTCCATTTCCAAATTGAAGGGTTTGCACTCTTGACGAATCAACAAGCGCGGGGGTATAAGTCGCAAGGCTAGAATGAACATGAATCCTGTGAAAGACGGAATGGAGGTGATGGCCTTGGACGCGGATGACCATTTATTGCGCCCAATGTTGATTCTTTTAACCGTCTCCGAATTTCGACTGTTCCCAGTGCGAGTGGATTGTGTCCGAACGCGCCGCCTCCTCCTGCCTCACGCGGTATAAGAAAACAAATCCATCCGCTGCCTCTGCCAACAGCCACCTTCGGAGAAGATCCAAGGTGGTTTTTATTTCCGGTAAGGAGGTACCATGGCATTTATCAGCGAATTGACCGGCCGCCCGGTAACCGATATCGACGGGACCCAAATAGGCGTCCTGAAAGACCTGGTAGCACGGCCCATCAAAGAATTTTCGCATCCCGTTGTGGATGCCATTATTATGCATGACGCGAACGGGGATCATGCTCTCCCGTATTCAGACCTGGCGGCACTTCTCTCTGCAGCGATCCCCTTGAAGCGACCATTTGCCGATATCCCGGCTTACGGATTCCACGATGACGATATCCGGCTGGTTCAGGATGTGCTCGACAAGCAAATCCTCGATACCGACGGCGCCCGCGTGGTGCGCGTCAATGACATCGAACTGGTGCGCGTCAACGGGGATGTGGTCGTGAGCAATGTGGATATCGGGATCCTCGGCATCCTGCGTCGTGTAGGGCTGGAGAAGCTGGGTCAATGGACTGCCAGGCGTTTCAAGAGCGACCAATCGGCGGGCACCATTTCATGGGAATTTGTGGAGCCCCTGATCCATGACCAGTCCATGCGACTAAAGGTTCCCGCCTACAAGTTGGCCGACCTGCATCCATCAGATATCGCTGAAATCATCTCGGACCTTAATCGCGCCGAACACAGCGATCTGCTTAACAAACTCGATTTGAAGCAATTAGCCGATACGCTAGAAGAAGTCGAACCGGATTTTCAAGCCAACCTGATCGAGCACTTCACGGACGAAAAAGTGGCCGACGTACTGGAAGAAATGGCCCCGGATGAAGCAGCAGACCTGTTGAATGAACTTTCGCCAGAGCGCAGCCAGGACCTGCTCAAACTCATGGATACAGAAGAGGCAGACGAAGTCCGTGAGCTGCTGAGCTATGACGAGGATACGGCAGGCGGCTTAATGACCACCGAATATGTCACGGTTACGCCGGACATGACCGCCGCCCAAACGATCGAGCACCTTCGGAAAGTCGGTGAAGAAGCTGAATTGATCTATTACGTCTATGTAACCGATGCAGCCGAGCATCTGATCGGCGTCTTCTCGCTCAGCGATTTGATCATTGCCCCAGCCCGAAACGCCCATCACCAAGTTCATGCATAAGCGTGTGGTCAGCGTAGAGTTGGATGCTCCGCAAGACGAGATCGCGCAAATGGTTGGTAAATACAACCTGATCGCCGTCCCGGTAGTGGATGCGGAAAACCGCATGCACGGCATCGTCACGGCAGACGATGCACTCGATAAAATACTGCCCACTGCCTGGAAGAAGCGCCTGCCCCATTTCTTTGGTTCCCACGAATGAAGGAGGCTTTCGTCGTTCTACGGCAGAAATGGGCGACGAACCGCTGGCTGCGGAGCGTTATCCTGCTCCTCTCGGTCTTTGGGCCCGCGACGGTGGCTGCCATGGCGGACAACGATGCAGGGGGAGTAGCAACCTATTCCATCGCGGGGGCCACGCTGGGCTATACCATCCTGTTCCCTCTCCTGATCATTACCGTCCTGCTTGGCATAACGCAGGAGATGGGTATGCGATTGACCATCGTAACGCGCCGGGGCCTGGCCGACCTGATCCGTGAAAAATACGGCGTCAAGGTCTCGCTATTCATCTTCCTCGGGTCTATTCATTGCGAACCTGGGGACAATCACGGTCGAGGTCTCTGCGATCAAGACCACGAGCGGGATGCTCAACATCCCGATCGCGCCGTTCGTAATCTTCATTCTGTTGATCTCGTTCATTTTCATCACAAAGGGCAACTATAAGTTTACACAGAACATAATGCTGGTCGTCTCGTTGTTCTATCTGACCTACATTATTTCCGCAGTAAAGGCCAAGCCCGATTGGGGCCTGGCTTTGGGCAACCTGCTTTATCCGCACGGCGTCACCTGGACGAGCCAGTATATTCGCAGCTATCTCATCATTGGAATGGGTGTGCTCGGCACAACCATCACGCCCTGGGGCCAGTTTTTCATCAGCAGTTTTGCCTTCGATAAGAAGATGGATAAGGATACGCTCAAATATTCCCAGTTCGAGACTTATTGGGGCGCGTTCCTGACCGACTTCTTTTCCTTCTTCATGATCGTGGCGACGGCCTCGGCGTTGTTTGCCCGGGGGTGCCGTTGACCTCCGGAGAGCAGGCGGCCCAGGCCATCCGCCCATTTGCCGGCGACCTGGCAAGCAGCCTGTTTGCCATCGGGATCCTGGCGGCGGCCTTCATGGGATTAGTCATCGTCCCGCTCTCGACAGCCTATGCCTTCTCGGAGTTTTTCGGCCTGTCCGGCAGCCTGGACAGCGATTATCAGCAGAGCAAGACCTTCTACATTTTGTTCATTGTCCAGTTAGTGGCTGCTGCGCTGATCACATCCATTCCGGGCATTTCGCTTTTCCACTTTGCGATCGCCACACAGACGCTGAACGCCATGATCCTGCCGCTGGTCTTCTACTATCTTATCAATTTGACCAGCAGCCAGAACCTTATGGGATCGCACGTCAATAACAAGTTCCAGAAGTACTTTACGGCCGCGGCTTCGGTGTTTATCGTGATTGCGTCAGCTTTCACAGTTGCGGTGGTTGCGTTCAACTGGTAGCTCCAGACCGGGGGATGCTTATACGTAGGTGCGTCATTTTTCGCTTGCCAGCCTTTTGATTCGAGTCTATACTTTGCGAAATCTTAGCCAGAGGAGAGACCGCCATGATCAATGTTCGTGATTTAATCCGGCAAAAGGGCAGTCAGGTCTTTGCGGTTAGGCCCGATGCGAGTGTGCTTGATGCTTTGAAAGTCATGGCCGACAAGAACACGGGCGCGGTATTGGTGATCACCGGCGATAAAGTGACCGGCATACTTTCAGAGCGGGACTGTGTCCGCAAGTTGGAACTGGCAGGGAAAACGGCCAAGAGCACGGCGGTGAGCGAGATCATGACCAGCGAGGTCCTATACGTCGAAGCCAGCCAGTCGCTTGAGGAATGCATGGCCGTCATGATCGACAAGAACATCCGCCATTTGCCGGTGTATGAAGAAGGAAAGTTATTAGGCTTGATCTCGGTAAGGGATGTGCTCAAGGAAGTGGTAGATTATCAGCAATACATGATCTCGCAGCTCGAGCATTATATTTCCGGCGCCCGCCAGTAGAAGATCGTTCAAATGTTTACCGTCGCTAAATTCGAGCGGCGGTTATTTTTCATTTTTTGGAGGCGCCGGCCCGATGCTTGCACGCGCCTTCATTTGGGTCTATACTCCCTAAATCGGAGAGATTATGTCTGATATAGATCTTGCGGCTCTTCATCCCCTAATCGAACCCTATATCCCTCTTGGACGTCCAGGTTTACTGCCGGCTCTGCATGCGGCCCAACGAGCTTATGGCTGGCTGTCCGAGCCGGTTACCGCCGAAGTGGCCAGGTCACTTCATGTTCCGTTGGCAGAGGTCCACGGGGTGATCGAGTTCTATACACTGTTCTACAACGAGCCGGTCGGTAAACGCATTATTCGCGTGTGTACCGACCAGGCCTGCGGGCTGAAGGGCGGGGAAGACCTGCTGCATCACCTCTGTTCCCAGCACGGCATTCAACCGGGGCAGACAACTGCCGATGGCTCCGTGACCATTGAGGCCAGCCCCTGCCTTGGGCTTTGTGAGCAGGCGCCGGCGGCCCTGGTAGACGACAAGGCCGAGACGAATATCAACCTTGCGACGGGCAACTATGAATTGGGCAGGCCGGATTCCATTGTCGGCGGCAGTCTTCATCTATTAACAGAAAATTGCGGCCGCGGGACAACTACGCTCGCGCAGTACGGCGAGTATTCTGCCCTCAAAAAAGCATTGAGCCAAAAGCCGGCAGAGATCGTTGAGGAAGTCAAGGCTTCGGGATTGGTGGGACGCGGAGGCGCAGCTTTCCCCACAGGCGTTAAGTGGGAAGGCGCGGCCAAAGCCGATGGAGCGCCGAAATATCTGGTATGCAACGCGGACGAGTCCGAGCCCGGCACCTTCAAGGACCGCGTGCTGCTGCTGGATGATCCGCACCGCGTGATCGAAGGGATGCTGATCACAGGTTATGCCATAGGCGCACATAAGGGATTCATCTACGTGCGCGGTGAGTATCCCTATATTTTGCCTGTACTCGAGAATGCCCTGGATGAGGCGCGCGCCGCAGGTTACCTGGGTGAAAGCGTTCAAGATTCCGGCTTTTCGTTCGAGATCGAAATCCGCCTGGGTGCCGGCGCTTATATATGTGGCGAGGAGACCGCGCTCTTTGAATCCATCGAAGGAAAACGCGGTTTCCCTCGCGTTAAACCTCCGTTCCCAACGACCTTTGGTTTGTTCGGCAAGCCGACGGTCATCAATAATGTCGAGACCTTGTTCAATGTGCCGTTGATCATTTCCAAAGGTGCGGCGGAATATCGGCGGATCGGGACAGAAAAATCACCCGGCCCAAAGCTATTCTGTTTATCGGGTGACGTGACCCGGCCCGGCGTTTATGAAGTCCCGTTCGGCGTGACACTGCGCGAACTGCTCGATTTGTCCGGCGGGGTTTTGGGTGGCAGGAAACTGCAAGGCGTACTCTTCGGAGGCGCGGCGGGCGCTTTTGCTTCCGCCTCACAACTTGACGTAAAGCTCACATTTGAGGATTTGCGCGCAGCGGGCCTGCCATTGGGTTCAGGCGTAGTGATGGTCTTCGATGAGACGCGCGACCTAAGGGATGTACTGGCCCGCCTCGGTCATTTCTTTGCACATGAAAGCTGCGGAAAGTGTTATCCCTGCCAGATGGGAACCCAGCGGCAGACAGAAATCCTGCACCGCATCGCAATGGGCGGGATATTGGAAGGCGATCTTGAACGGCTGCAGGATGTGGGCTGGACGATGACCGACGCGAGCCTGTGCGGCCTGGGTCAGACCGCTGCCAGCGCCGTGTTATCTGCCATTAAATTATGGCCGAATCTTTTTGTGCAAAGTCCGGGTTCGCCGGTGCATATACCGGCAGGCGGCGCGAAAGCGAAAGATGCGAAGAAACCGGCTGCGGACGCGGAAAAGGCGAAGCCGCGGCAGGAAATCGGTTAAGCGCTGATAACTTCTGCGGTCTTTGGAGATCATATGGCCGAAAAAATATCACTGACAATTGATGGACAGCCGGTCGAAATTGAGCCGGGAGCGACGCTGCTCGAAGCCTCCAAACAGGTCGGCATCGATATCCCTACCATTTGCTACCATGAGGCGACTACCTCCAACGCGTTGTGCAGGACGTGCGTGGTAGAGGTGGAAGGCCAGAGACTGCTCCAGCCTGCCTGCATAGCAAAGGCGGCTGCGGGCATGCAGGTGAAGACAGGGAGCGAACGCGTGATCAGAGCACGGCGCACCATTTTGGAGATGCTTTCCTCGACGATGGACCTATCGGATGCTCCCGAAATCCTGTCCATGCTGGAAGAGTCGGGTGCGAATGCAAATCGCTTTCCCGGCGCGGAAAGGCGTGAAGTTGAAGTCAAAGACGATAACCCGATGTATGTGCGCGATTATTCGAAGTGTTTGTTATGCTGGCGGTGCGTGCAAGTCTGTGCTGCCGACGCGCAATTTACGTTTGCGATCAACTTTAACGGAAGAGGTTTCGAAACTCAGATCGGTACCTTCTTCGATAAAAGCATCCCTGAAACCACCTGCGTATTATGTGGACAATGTGTGGGTGTTTGCCCCACCGGCGCTCTAAAGCCGAAACGGGAGTTTATGCTCGAGCAGGGCATCAGCCCACAGGAGATCGGTGTAATGAATACCGGGAGGAAGAAACGGAAGCCCATTTAACATTTGAACTTTCAACGTTTATTTTGGAACGCTTAAACGTTTTGGAGGCACGATGATCAAACCGGATCGAATAGTCACAACCACCTGTCCATATTGCGGGGTGGGTTGTACCTTGAATTTGCACGTCAAGGACGATTTCATCTTCAAAGTCACCTCACCGTTTGACTCACCGGTCAATCACGGTAACTTATGCGTAAAAGGCCGTTTCGGTTACGACTTTATCTATCACCCAAGGCGCATCACGACACCTTTGGTGAGACGTTATTTGCTCGAGGGGAAATCGCTAAAAGGGATCCGCGATGCGGACTTTGTGAGTCACGGAAACCAAGCGCCGACTCCGGGTTCACCCGAGGCGACCCATGATTACGATTGGGTGGAAACCGATTGGGACACGGCGCTCAATCTTACCGCCGATAAGCTGGTCGAGATCTACAAACGGGACGGCTCCGATGCCATGTCGGTCTATTGCTGCGCGAAAGCCACCAACGAAGATAACTATCTGCTGCAGAAAATCTTTCGTACCCAGTTCCGTACCAATAACGTAGACCACTGCACGCGCCTGTGCCACGCGGGGAGCGTGGTGGCGCTGCAGCAAGCGGTGGGCTCGTCGGCCATGAGCAACACGGCATCGCAGGTGATCCAAAACGATGTGTTCATGGTCACCGGTTCGAATACGAGTGAGAACCACCCCATCATTGCACTGCAGATGAAAGAAGCGGTCGAGAAGTATGGCGCAAAAATGATCGTGGCCGATCCGCGGCGCATCGACCTGGTGGACTTTGCCGAGCTATGGCTGCCATTGAAACCAGGCACGAATGTACCCCTCTTTACGGCCATGGCGAATGTGATCGTCACAGAGGACCTCGTCAACCACGACTTCATTAATGACCGCACCGAAGGCTACACTGAATTCCTGGCTACGCTCGAGAATTTTCCGCCAGAGTATGCGGAGGAAATTTCAGGAGTGCCGGCCGAGGATATCCGCAAGGCTGCGCGGTTGTACGCGAGAGCGAAGAATGCCGCCATCTATTGGGGGATGGGCATCTCGCAGCTTTCACACGGCACGGCCAGTGCACTTGCGCTCATCCATCTGGCCTTCCTGACGGGTCACGTCGGGCGCGAGGGCACCGGGCTCAACCCTCTGCGCGGGCAGAACAACGTGCAAGGCGCAAGCGATATGGGCGCCATGCCTTTCCACTACCCCGGCTACATGAGGGTAGATAACGAAGAGAATGCCGTCAAATGGGAACGAGCCTGGAATATCGAGCCGGGCGGCCTCTCTCGCAAACTGGGCCTGACCCAAACCGAGATCCTAAGTCATGCGCACCCCGGCGGCGTGCGGGCACTTTACATCATGGGTGAAAACCCGATGATGTCCGACCCAAACCTCAACGTCACGCGCAAGCATATCGAGCAGCTCGAGTTCCTCGTTACACAGGATCTATTCATCAACGAGACGGGCGCGTTTGCAGATGTATTCCTGCCCGCCACGCCTTTCGCTGAAAAAGATGGGACCTTTACCAACACAGACCGGCGCGTGCAGCGCGTACGGGCGGCCCAGCCGCCGCGCGGTAAGGCGCGCCCCGATTGGCAGATCCTGTGCGATCTTGCCGCTCGTCTTGAGTCCCGGCTGGGCAGGCCTACCTCTGCCAAATGGGATTATCGCGCCCCGGCCGAGGTCTTCGCCGAAATGGCAAAGGTTGTGCCCGATTTTGCCGGTGTGACGTATGAGCGCATCGACAAAGTGGGCTTGCAGTATCCGGTGTGGGACAAGGATCATCCCGGTACGCCCACGCTCTTCACGGATACGTTCCCGCGCGGCAGGGGTAAGTTCACGCCGCTGGATTTCGTGCCAGTAATGGAAGAGGCAGACGACGAGTACCCATTCATTCTGACTACCGGCCGACTGCTCGAACACTGGCATGGCGGCACGATGACGCGCCATTCGGCGCTGGATGAGACTTATCCCGAGGCCCGTATTGAAATCCATCCGGCCGATGCAGACATGCACGGGATCACCGATGGCATGACGGTGCGAGTGACCTCGCGTCGGGGCGAAGTAATCCTGCGGGCCAACGTTACGGAGAAAACCACGGTGGGCGTGGTGTTCATCCCCATGCATTTTGCCGAAGCCGCTGCGAATTTATTGACTAACGACGCGCTTGACCCGCAAGCACTGATCCCCGAGTTCAAGGCCTGCGCCGTGCAGGTGTTTCCGGCGCGGGAGGATCAATTGGCGAATCCGGAAGCCGTATATAACCGGGGAAGATATTAGGCTTTCATACAAAGTTGTACCCGCGGCCTAGGGTCTCTGTGGATGAAAGATGTTGAAAACAAATGGTGGGCGGAAACGATCGTATTCAGTTTGGATAGGGCGGATCTTCACCTTGAAGTGAACTGTTCAGCAAATCAACTTTGGGCTCCAGGCCCGATCGGACGCGCCCTTTGTGTCTTCCGACATTATCCAGCATAGAATCATTGACTAATCCCCACCAAAAATGTAAACTACCGCATATTAATGGCATGGAGGCGTATTCGGTATGACTGGTGGACAAAAAACACGGCCATCCATGTTTTCTGTTTGCCGCAATCCTTCGTTTGCCTCCCTCTCAGCGGGACAATTGAGCTTCGCCTTGAGTAGTGTGCTCCCCAGCCAGGCCCCTATTCTGGGATTTCGCTTTCGCGGTTCAGCGCTCAGTGCGGGATCTGAGGCTGATCGCCTTCGGCCGACCCAGCTATTTTGGTCGGTCTTTTTGGCTATTCCAGCACGAATCGTCAGGATATCAACCGACTATTGCTGAATCCTAACCTGCCGACCAGGCCTCAAATAAACAGTAGGAGAGTTCGATGATCGATAACCAAAGAACCGTTGAAGAATTGGAAACGAGACTTGCCCAACGTGAAGCGGAGCATCAACGCACCGAACAGGTGCAGGCAGCATTGTATAAGATCGCCGAGGCTGCCAGCTCGACGACTGATATGCAGGAATTTTACGAGGCCCTCCACCGCACCATCGGCGAATTGATGTATGCCAAAAATATCTTCATCGCCCTGTACGACCAGGCCACCGGCATATTGAGCTGGCCTTACCATGTGGACGAAGTGGATGTTGACGGATCAACCTGGGCCCCTGTTCGGTACAAGGAAGATAAGGGTGCGACTTCATACGTTATGCGCACGGGGAATACGCTGCACGCCGCACGTGACAATACCCGCCTATTGGAAGCCGGCGAATTGGAAATCATTGGCACTTTATCTGAGGACGCGATCTTTGTGCCTCTTAAGACCGGGGAGAAAACCTTGGGCGCCCTGGGAATTCAAAGCTATACAAGGGGCATTGTTTACAACGCGGAGGATGAGCAAATCCTGACCTTTGTAGCCCAGCACATCGCCAGTGCTTTAACGCGTGCCCGCGCTATTGAGGAGACTGCCCGCCTGCTTAAACAAACCGAGCAGCGTGCCGCCGAACTGGCGATTATCAACAGTGTGCAAGAAGGATTGGCCTCCAAATTGGATTTGCAGGCAATTGTGGACCTGGTAGGAGACAAGCTCCGGACCATCTTGAACACCGACGAAATTGGCATTCGCTTGTATGACGAACAGGCTGACCTTGTGCATTATCTCTATGAATTTGAGCACGGCCAGCGGCTAAATATTCCGCCGATGAAACCCAGTGCGTTGTTCCGCCAGCAACAAGAGAATCACCTGCCGATCTTTGGGAAAACAACGGAAGTAAGCCTTAAGTATGGTTTGATCAATGTGCCTGGGACGGAGATTTCAAAGTCGATGGCGACTGTCCCTATCATCTCCGGCGACAAAGTGATAGGCGGTATATCAGTCGAAAATTATGAGCACGAAGATGCGTTCGATGAAACCAATGTACGCCTCATGCAAACCATAGCTGCCTCGATGGGTATTGCTCTGGAGAACGCCCGACTCTTCGATGAAACCCAGCGCCTGCTGAAGGAGACCGAGCAACGCAACGCGGAACTGGCGGTGATCAACAGCGTCCAGGGAGCGTTGGCCGCAAAACTGGACATTCAGGCCATCTACGACGCGGTAGGAGACAAAGTTAGCGAAATCTTCCCCAACGCAGATGTCGGGATTCGCATATATGACTCGGCCGCTAACTTGATTCACTTTCCATTCACCACCGAAGGCGGTCAACGTATTGCGATAGAACCAATTATGCGCGGGCAGGCGGGTATCACCCATCATGTTCTGAGCACGCGCCAGCCCCTGCTCATGAACGAGAACGCGGAAGAGGAAGCTGCGAAGCTCGGAAGCTACACGATCCCGGGTACGGCGTCGGAAAAATCTGCACTATACGTCCCTTTGATCGTTGGAAAGGAAGCAAAAGGCGTGATCAATCTAATCGATCTCGATCACGAGGATGCGTTCAGTGACACAGATGTCCGGCTGCTCACCACGGTGGCCAATTCCATGAGCGTGGCATTGGAAAACGCCCGACTGTTCGATGAAACCCAGCGGCTGCTGAGAGAAACCGAACAACGCGCCTCGGAACTTGCCATTATCAACAGCGTGCAAGGCGGCCTGGCCTCCAAATTGGAATTCCAGGCGATCATCGATCTGGTGGGAGACAAAATAAGAGAGATTTTCGATGCGCAGGCCACACTGATCTCCCTTTACTACGATGAAACCAAACAGATCGATCACCGCTACGTGATCGAACGCGGCGAGCGGATATTGATCGGAAAACCGATACCCATTGATCGTTTCCGGCAGAGGGTTGTGGACACGCGTCAACCCTGGCTGATCAATGAGAATTACCAGAAAATAACCATGGAGCTCGGTGAAGAGCCAGTGCTGGAGGGCGAGGAGCCAAAGAGCCTGCTCTTCGTTCCGATGGTAGTCGGAGCGGCGGCCAAAGGAATCATCTCCCTGCAAAATCTCGACCGGGAAAACGCTTTCAGCGACTCCGATGTGCGTTTGCTCAGCACGCTTGCCAACTCTATGAGCGTGGCGCTGGAGAACGCCCGGCTCTTCGATGAAACCCAGCGGCTGCTCAAAGAGACCGAGCAACGCGCCGCAGAATTACAAATCATCAACAGCATTCAGGCGGGGCTGGTCAGCAAGCTGGATATTAACGCGATCTATGAGATGGTCGGCCAGGAACTGCACAGGGTATTCCCGCAATTCGATATTTCGGTCGGACCCTATGATCCCGAGACGGACTTGATCAGCGCCCCTTTCATGATCGAGCATGGCAAGCGATTAAACCTATCGCCTCTGAAGATAAATAACCAGGGTTTCCTTGGGCAACTGCTGAGGACGCATAAGACGATAGTTGTCAATGAAAACATGGACGAAGAAACCCGAAAGGTCGGCAGTTTTCTGGTGCCGGGGACGGACGATCCAAAATCATCGGTCTATGTGCCGCTGATGGTGGGAAACGTGATGCGTGGCGCGGTCGTCCTCCAAGATCTGGATCATGAATATGCGTTTTCTCATTCAGACGTCCGACTGCTCGAAACCATTGCCAACTCGATGAGCGTTGCACTTGAAAACGCCCGTCTCTTCAAAGCGGAACAGCAGCGAGCTGCTGAACTACAGATCATCAACAGCGTACAGGAAGGGCTGGCTTCAAAGCTCGAGATGCAGGCTATTTACGATCTGGTGGGCGACAAGATCCGCGACCTCACCGCAGCCGAGGCGGTGATCATCGGGACTTTCGACCATCAAAAACAGCGCTCCAAAGTACCTTATGTTTATGATGATAATAAGAGAGTTTATGATAACGAGGAGCTGCCTTTCAGCCAACTCGTCAGGCATTTGATCAGCACTCATCAACCGGTGCTGATAAATAACGATGCCATCAACCGCGGGAGGGAATTTGGCTTAACCATAGTTGCGGGCACAGCAGCCCCCAAGGCTCTGTTGTTTGTTCCCTTTGGGATCGGCTCGCAGGTAAACGGTTATTTCAGCCTGCAAAACCTGAAACAGGAGAATGCCTTCTCTGAATCGGATGTCCGCTTGCTCCAAACCTTAGCCGGCAGCATGGGCATCGCGCTCGAAAATGCGCGCTTGTTCGAGGCCGAACGTCAACGTGCCGCAGAGCTAGCAGTCATCAACACGGTCAGCAACGCCCTGGTGTCTGAAACCGATGCGGATGCAATGATCCAACTGATCGGGAAACAGATGCTCGAAACGTTCAAGGCAGACATCGTCTATGTGGCCCTGCTCGACCGGCAAACAAACGTTATCCACTTCCCGTACCAATACGGTGAAGAATTCAGCTCGCTTCAGTTCGGGGAGGGCCTCACCAGCAGGATCATCACTTCAGGCGAACCCCTGTTGATCAACCGGGACATTGAAAAGCGACGCGCTGAGCTGGGAACCAAACCTGTCGGACGGGAGGCGCGATCATATCTCGGGGTGCCGATCATGGCAGGCGGGCAAGGCATTGGCGTGATCAGTGTGCAATCCACAACCGAAGAGAACGCCTTCGATGACGATGACCTGCGCCTGTTGAATACGATTGCGGCGAATGCCGGGGCTGCCATCCGAACGGCGCAGCTGCATGCAGAGACACAGCATCGGGCGCGGGAGATGTCCACGCTGGCCGAGATTGGCAGCGATATCGCTGCCATTCGCGAACTCGAACCTGTGTTGGAGCGCATAGCCGAGCATGCCATGAATATCATGCATGTGCGCGATATCGCCATCACACTACGAGAAGCGGACGGAGGAAGCTTCCGAACCGCAGTCGCCCTTGGAAGATACCGGGATGGAATGAAGGCCCTGACCATTACACCAGGAAGAGGGATTATCGGTCACGTCCTTCAAAGCGGTACAGCTGAAATCGTTAATTATCCCGACCGTGATCCACGGGCAGTCCATATACCGGGCACGCCAGCACAAGAAGAGGAGCCGGAAAGTCTGATGGCGGCACCTCTGATCTCGCGCGGGCAAACGATCGGTGGGATCATGGTCTGGCGCGATCATCCGCAAGGCCTATTCACGCAGGCAGAATTGGATTTCCTGGTAAGTGTTGCGCGGCAGACCGCCATTGCGATCGAAAGCACGCGGCTGTACCTGGAAACACAGCGCCGCGCCAACGAGATGTCCGCGCTGGCTGAGGTGGGCCGTGAAATCTCGTCATCGCTTGAACCGGCTGTCGTCCTGGAAAAGATAGCTGAGCGGGCCCGGGAGCTACTAGCAGCCGATACCAGCGCCGTTTATCTTATAGAGGCGGATCATAAATCCATGCGGGCCATCACTGCGCTGGGTACCCTGGCTGATGCGATCAAAACTGATGTGATCCAAATGGGCGAAGGTGTTATCGGCACGCTGGCAGAGCAGGGCAGGGCCGAGTTCATCAACGATACTTCCAATGACCCGCGGACCGTCACGATCCCGGGCACCGAAGATGTCGTAGTGGAACGTCTGATGGCCGCGCCCCTGCTGATTGGGGATCGGGTGAGGGGGATGATGGCGGTGTGGCGCTCCACCGATCCTTTCAACGACGCAGACCTTAATTTCTTAACCGGTCTTGCACGACAGGCGGCCGTTGCCATCCAGAACGCACAATTATTTACCGAAGGCCAGCAGGCCAGGGCTGCGGCCGAATCCGCCAACGAGGCCAAGAGTTCCTTCCTGGCAACGATGAGCCATGAGATACGCACGCCCATGAATGCCGTGATCGGCATGAGCGGCCTGCTGATGGATACCGACCTCGATAAGGAACAGCGCGATTACGCTGAAACCATTCGCAACTCGGGCGACGCCCTGCTGGCCATCATCAACGACATCCTGGATTTCAGCAAGATCGAGGCAGGCAAGATGGAGTTGGAGCACCAGCCCTTCGACCTGCGTGAGTGTGTGGAATCTGCCCTCGACCTCGTGGCCGGTCGGGCCGTCGAAAAGAATCTTGACCTGGCCTATCTTTTCGATGACGACGTGCCCGCCGGCATTCGCGGGGATGTAACCCGCCTGCGCCAGATCCTGCTCAACCTGCTCAGCAACGCGGTGAAATTCACCGAAAAGGGTGAGGTGGTGCTTTCGGTCAGGAAAGGCAAAAACGATAGCGAGCTGCTCTTTTCTGTCCGGGACACGGGGATAGGGATCCTGCCGGACCGAATGGGCAGGCTTTTTGAATCTTTCAGCCAGGCTGATTCTTCCACCACGCGCAAATATGGAGGCACAGGCCTCGGCCTCGCAATCAGCAAGCGGCTGGCAGAGATGATGGGAGGCAGCATGTGGGCTGAATCGGCAGGTGCGGGCAGGGGCTCGAGCTTTTCATTCAGCATCGAAGCCCAGGTCGCTCCCGCTGCAGTCCGCAAGACAACACGCGATCTCAAAGGAATTCAACCCGCCTTGCAGGGGAAGCGCGTGCTGATCGTGGATGACAATGCCACCAATCGCCGCATCCTCATGCTGCAAACCGAGAAATGGGGCCTTCAGCCGCGTGAGACCGAATCTCCCCAGGAAGCTCTCAGATGGCTGCAGCAGGGTGAGGCTTTTGATCTCGCGATCCTCGACCTGCAAATGCCGGAGATGGATGGCGTTATGCTGACACGCCACATCGGCAAAATCAAGGGCCTGAAGCCATTTCCGATCATCCTGCTTACCTCGCTCGGACGTCGTGAAGTTGACGCGGGTGACCTGGATTTTGCGGCATATTTAACCAAACCCCTAAAGCCTTCGAGCTTGTTTGACGTGCTGGCGGGCATCTTCACGCGACACGTTGTCTCTCCCAAAGAGGAGCCGGTTAAGGCTGTGCTCGATACGGAGTTCGCCAAGAAACACCCGCTGCGCATTTTGCTGGCAGAGGATAATGCCGTGAACCAGAAGCTGGCTCTGCGACTGCTCGAGCAAATGGGCTACCGCGGCAGATATCGCTTCGAACGGATTGGAAGCTGTTGAGTTCGTCGAGCGGCAAACCTATGACGTTGTACTTATGGATGTGCAGATGCCGGAGATGGACGGCCTGGATGCGACCCGCACCATCACGGAAATTGGCCGGCCTAAGCCAACCGCGGATCGTTGCCATGACCGCCAACGCCATGCAGGGAGACCGTGAGATGTGCCTGGCTGCCGGGATGGACGATTACATTTCCAAGCCCATTCGTGTGGTTGAACTGGTCGGCGCGCTGAACAGCGTCAGACCTTCCGCGAGGCCATCGAAGGCAAACCAGGCGAAGGTAATCAGGCAAAGAAGAAGCTCTTCAAAAAACGGAAAAAACCGATCCTCCCGCCAACCAGCCACAAAACCCGTATCCAAGAGCGCGGCGAGGGCTGCGGAGGAATCCGGCTGTCCGAAAAACGGCCGCTAAAAAGACAACCGGCCGGCAGGCAAAGAATAAGTGACCTACTTTTTGGAGGGACCCATGGCACCTACTGAAATAGATGTGACCACGTTCGAAGAATTGAAACAAATGTCCGGCGCTGACTTCATCGGGGAGCTGATCGATACCTATCTGGAAGATGCCCCACATCTTATAGAAGAAATGAGGACCTCGCTAAAATCCAACGACGCGGAGGTGTTCAGACGCGCGGCGCACTCGTTCAAATCGAACAGCGCCACCTTTGGGGCGAATCGTCTGTCCCTGCTAGCAAAAGAATTGGAAACGCTTGGCAGGGAGAATAAGCTTAATGAAATCGGCAGCCGCCTGGAAACACTGGAAGATGCCTATGGGGTCGTGGCCAAAGAGTTGCAGGAACTGCACGAATGACGGCGGCGCGGGAGCCAGGCCGTTTGCTGGTTGTAGACGATAACAGGGTTAATCGGCTGCTGCTGGCACACGGCCTCGAACAGCAGGGGCATGAAGTTGCACTGGCGGAAGACGGCAAGATCGCCATGGAAATGCTGCGCGCCAAACCTTATGATCTGGTGCTGCTGGATATCGATATGCCCCAGATGAACGGTTTCCAGGTGCTCGAGGCGCTGCTGCAGGACTCAAGCCTGCGGGACGTCCCCGTGATCATGACCTCGGCTTCGGACGAACTTGATCGGGTTGTTAAATGCATCGAGATGGGCGCAGAGGACTACCTGACCAAACCGCTCAACCCGATATTATTGCGGGCGCGGGTCAATGCCAGCCTGGAAAAGAAACGCCTGCGTGACCAGCAGCTAAAACTCTTCCGCACATTTGCCACCCCCGAAGTGGCTGAAGAGCTGATGAAAAGCGGGTTCGCGCTGGGCGGAAAGTATGTAGTCGCCACCGCCATGTTTGCGGATATCCGCTCGTTCACCAGTATCGCTGAAAGCCAGCAGCCGGCAGTCACCATTGAACTGCTTAACAATTATTTCGCTTTGATGTTCGATGCCCTATCCAGTCACGGAGGCACCATCAACCAAATGGTGGGGGATGGTTTGATGGCCGTATTTGGAGCGCCGATCAATATGGAGGATCATCGCGAACGAGCGGTGCGCGCGGCGCTGGATATGGTGGATAACCTGGCAATCTTCAATGTAGACCAGGCCGCATTGAACCGGTCGCAGATAAAGATCGGGATTGGCATTGCTTCCGGGCAGATGATCGCGGGCTATACCGGGACCCAACATCGCGCCACTTACACCTGCGTTGGAGACACAGTCAACCTGGCGGCGCGTATCGAGGCGCATACGAAGGTCGCCGGCCGCACGATCCTGATCGATGAAAATACCTGCGAGGGATTGCCGGAAAGCATCTCCGTAGAGGGCCTGGGTCCTGTGCTATTCAAGGGCAAGCAGCAACCCGTGAAGATTTTCAGCGTAAAGCGATAGTTTTTTACTTCCGGTCCAGTTCTATATCTTCTCAGCTCTTACCAGACAATGAGTGCCGTTGACATGTCCCACCAGCTTACCGGTCGGGTCTCTAAAATACATCTGCTCCAGTTGTTGGGCCGCCCGTTGTTCACATAACCTTAAATCGTATGTGGATAAGAACTGTCTGATGCCGCCCTGCTCAATGCCAAAACTCCAATTCTCACCGGCCTTCGACACCTGGTCCACGATCTTTCTCTCATCATCATAGAGACCTTCATGCCGGAGCACCGACGAATACACATGATCGAAGACAACCTGGCTGCCGGCTCCCGCAAAATCCCGAATTATGCGAAACGTTTCATCCACGGATTCGGGCTGCAGGTACATAAGCAACCCCTCCAGGACAAAGAGACTCCTTTTATGCCGGTTGAACCCGGCTTCCTCAAGTTTGGCGGGAAGGGAATCCTTATCAAAGTCGATTGGGATGAACGTCAGGTTTGGCGGAATGTTCAAGCCGCGTTTCCGATACTGGCCGATCTTCGCCGCCTGTGTGATGGATGCATCCAATTCGAATATTTTTGTCGTCCCGGCAATTCCCTCAAATCGCAAGGCCCGCGTGTCGAATCCCGCGCCGAAAATCAGGATCTGATCGAAGCGGTCGGCTAGAGCTTCTGCGAAGACTGCATCAATATACTTTGTCCGGGCGATAACATATTCATACATCCCTTTTGCAGGAACAAGCCTCCAAAAGAGTTTCCTTACCAGAGGAATACCGATCATCAGTTTGATACGATTGGGTAAGAGCCGCAACGCGATCGTATCGTCACTTTTATAACAACTATTTGCCTCCAGCGATGAGATTGCCCGCGAAAGGCAGGTCCACTCTGCCGTCCTGGAGGTGGTGGATTCGACCCTTTTGTTTGCCATAGTTGCCTTCTTCTCCTGACAGCCCAGTAGAAAGTCAATGAGAAAGAATAATATTCTGAGAATCTTTTGCCGGTTTACTCGTAGGCCAAGGTATCTCTGACCGTCAGGCTCGAGGCCCGGTGGGCCGGCAAAGCGCTGGCAATCGTCCCGATAAACAGGATGCCGAACAGCCATACGAAGATGCCCTTCAAATCATATACCGGAGGCATGGGCGACTGCATAATTGACGTACCTACGCCGAACGCCAGCACATTCGTGATCGGGAATGACAGCAGTATGCTGACAGCCCAACTTATCAAGCCGATGATCATCCCCTCCACGAGCACGATGCCTTGAATATCCAGGTTCGAAGCGCCGATTGCACGCATAACGCCGATCTCGCGCGTCCGTTCCAGGACGTTGATGCTCATGGTGCCCATTAGCCCCAGGCCACCCACGATGGCGATCAGGACTGCCATAAAGAGCAGGAAATAGACCAAAAGATCAGTTTGCGATTTCTGTTGTGCGGCCCATTCCGTGCTTAACTGCATGGAAGTAACCTTAATGCCGTTCGCATCAAAAAGCGCCTGCAGCCGGTCATTTACCGCCTTTTGGCTGGCTGCATCATGACTGGCGGTTATAACCCGCAGCGAATACACCTGTCCGGGTTGATCAATTAAGCGGCTGATATATTCATAGTTCGTGTAGACGAGCGGAGGATTAACGTTGCCCGTCAACTGGTAGAAACCGATCACGTGCCATTTATATTCCGTTCCATTTATTTTGATCGTCAGCCAATCGCCAACCTTTAGATCAGGCCTTATCTTTAATAATTGGTTGCCGACAACCAACGCATTCTCATCGCCTGCATTCACCCAGCGTCCCTGGCTCATAATGGGTTTGATCAGAGTAGAGGAGGAAGGGGGGGCGACGAAGAGGATCTGGGTGCCTGTGTCATCTTTGTTATCAGACATCAGGGTTCCGCTGATCTCCAACCAACCTTCCGCACTTTTTACGCCGGGCACGCTTTCGGCAAGCGCTGAAACTTTATCAAAACGGTAGGCATGGTCGAGGGATACATTGATATCCGCCAGGAAATATCCCTGGATGTCCTGCATGGTTTTATCGAACGAAGCCCACAAGTTAAAAACCGCGATGAAAATCGCACCGCCTAACACGAGCGTGAACAGGGTGAGAGCAAGGCGTGGTTTGCGGCGGAACGTATTTCGCAACGAAATACGCATCGGACGCGGGATAAGCACGGTGGCCTTGTTGACCGAGGCGGTCTTCGGTTTTGCATTTCCGCCCAACCCATAATCACTGAAAGCCTCTCGTACCGTGATACGAACGCTTCTGATAAGGGGAAATAAGCCTGCCAGGAGCGGCACAACCAGGGCGACCAAGGCTTGTTGAATAATAGCCTCCGGGAACACCTTAAACGGCCCCTGATCAAAACCCAGATAGGCCGCCATACTTCCGACGATAGCATAACTCCGCGAAGCAGCCAGCGGTATTGAGATGATCAATGAAGCCAGCCCGAAGCCCATTATAAGGACGATATACATCGCCACGATCTGGCTGGTGCTTGCTCCGGTGGCTTTCATGATCCCGATCTGGCGCGTCTGTTGGGTCATCAAGGAGGTGATGGTATTTATGATCAGGAATGCGCTCAGCATCACTGTCAGCCAGCCAAGGATACTTAATACGAACATAATGCCCTGTGTAACGCTCCATGCGAAGTGATGGCCCGGTTGATAGACATCAACGAAAGAAACCGTACTCCCGCCATGTTTGAGGCGATCCGCGACCGATTGAGCGATTTCTTCCACATGTTTCTGGTCTGTAGGGTTCTCCGTAACGCTAATGCCCAGTTGTGTAAAATCCGATGGCCCGCCCAGCCATTCCATGGTTTTAGGTGTGACGTAAGCAGTCACATAATTAGCCATGTTATATGGAAACCCGGTGGCATCATGAACGAAGCCGCCCACGCGGAGCTCGCGGAGTTTTCCATCAGTCAGTTTGAATGTGATGGTATCACCCGGTTTAATGTTGAGCGTACCGGCTGAGCGGTCAAGCAGAACTTCCTTCTCATTAAGCGCCGGAAGAGAATTGTCTTTTGGATCGGCGGGTTTGAGCGTTCCCACCTTCAATGCATCCGGAGTTTTAACCGAGGTGACCTGGGTGGAGATCAGTCTCCCGTCTGGCATGACCAGCTGTACGCTTGAAATAGTTCGGCCCTCGGCTGCCTTTACACCCGGGACTTTGCTGGCCATCTTCACCAGATCGTCATTCAAGGGCGTGGCGTAAATGTGTGCCTCTGCGGGATTCGCCGAGAGAAAGTCTGCATCCATGTCGCCTACCATAAGCAATCCAATATTGCTTACAGCACCAACGGCGAACACACCAACGGCAATGGTCAGAATGGTCAGAATGGTGCGGGTCTTGTTGCTCCAGAAATCCGCCCAGACTTTTTTCCAGCGGCTGCTCATTGGGTTAATCCTCGCTTTTCGAGGTTTTCCTGTTCATGCAGGTCAGCGGCCTGACTTCAGTGCTTCGCAGCGTCGGCTCGGACTCGTTCAGCAGGGCCTTTAAGACCTCATAATCCAATGCCAGGACTTCGACCTCGGTCCTTTCAGAAGCCCGGATCGATGCCAGGTTCTTATGCTCATGGAAAAATTCCATTTCGCCGAAATATTTTCCAGGCCCGAGCTGCAAGGCGACCACATCAGATTGATTGGGCCGCGGCAGGACAATTTCCACCATCCCCTTTGAAACGATGTAAAAGTTATCGTTATTCCTGCCTTCTGCCAGGATCATTGCGCCCGGTTCATAGATACGGGGCTTGACACTGCGCGTGGCGGCTAACAACTGAGCAGGTGTAAGAGTAGGAAGCGCTTTTACCAAATATTCGTTGACAATCTCACCGTCCGTTATCAAGGCGGTCCGATTCGTGCGTTTGGCGAGACCGCTGTCGTGCGTAACGATAATAATGGTCTTACCCTGGGACACAAGCTCATTGAAGAGCGTAAAGACCGACTCCGCAGTCTTTGAATCGAGGTTGCCGGTGGGTTCGTCGGCGATCAGCAGGGGCGGGTCATTTGCCAGGGCGCGGGCGATGGCGACGCGCTGCTGCTGTCCACCCGATAGCGCAGAGGGGAGTTTGTAGGCGTGGTCTGCCAGGCCTACCAGGTCGAGCAGGTGAAGCGCACGCGGTTCGCGTTCACGCATGGGGTAGGACTTACAGAAGTCCATGGGCAGCATGACATTCTCGATCACCGAGATCATGGGCAGCAGCTGAAAGAACTGGAAGACGATCCCCAGGTTTTTGCCGCGCCAGCGGGCCATTTGGCCTTCGCTCAAGGTATGGACAGCCGTATTGTTTACCCACACTTCGCCTGAAGTCGGATGGTCAATGCCGGTAATCATGTTGGTCAGGGTGGTCTTACCGCTGCCCGACTTGCCGATCACGCTGACAAACTCACCGGCGTTGATGGTCAGGTTTATTTCTTTTAGCGCCGGATAATCGCCCACAGCGGTCTTGTAAGATTTTTGAACGCTGTGGAGTTCGATCATTGCCTTGCTTACGAGCTCTCTCGGAACCACCCGCGGTTGTTTATTTTTCAGGAACGGTAACGAAACCATACGACCTCTCTCTTCAGGATTGCTGCCACACTAATAGATTGGATCACTTCTGGAATTTGACCTGGGCTGTCATGCCCCAGCGCATGGCGGGATTTTTGTCGGTGAGCAGGACGGTGACTTTGTAGACAATATCGCCCTGTCGTTCGGTATAGTTCTGGCTGATCGAAAGGATATTGCCTTTGAGGGTTTGTTCCGGGATAGCATCCAGCGCAATGTCTACCGGCTGTCCTTCGTGGAGGTTGACCACGTCGATTTCCGTCAGGTCAGTGGTCTTTACCACCCAACCGGTGAGGTCGGCGATGGTCAGCACCGGCTGACCGGAGGTAGCGAACTCTCCCACTTTGAGATCCAGATTGGTGAGAGTACCGGCGAACGGGGCGCGCACTTCGGCATTGGCCAGAGCGGCGCGGGTAGCGGCGGTATCTTCGGCAAACGAGGGGTCTTGCAAGCTATCGTAGTCGGTCTGCGCTTGTGCGAGCTGGGATTTGGCGGTTTGCAGGGAGGATTCCAAATCCATCCATTGGACGGCCTTGCGATATTTTTCCCAGGCATCATCCATGCGCTTCTTGGTCTGTTTGGCAATATCTTTCACGACCCCGTTCTCTTCTTCCGAACCGGTCAATTTCAGTCTTTTCTCGCTCAGGTCTTTGTAGGGCTCGAAGGCATCACGGGCCTTATTCAGGTTATCCAAGGTCATTTGGACAGCCTGAGTGGAAGTCATGCCTGAAAAATCGCCAGGGATGTCGAAGTTATCCAGCTTGAACTGTGCGTCGCGCACTGCCTGATAGGCCTCGGTCAACTGCTGGAGGGCATTGGCCTGGGCGGTTTCGAGGGTTTGGGCCTGGCTGTTCTGCAAACGGGCGATCACCTGGCCCGCCGTAACCTGATCGCCTTCCTTGCTCAACACATCACTGACCAACCCGCTGGTATTCAAGGCGATTTCCGCATAGTGAATGGGCTCCACCCGTCCCTCAGATACGATGACGTTATCTGCCTTGACGGTCGGGACCGCTTCGGGGGTGCTGGTTGCTGCAGACCCTGCTCCACAGGCAGTCAATAACAAACTTGACGCCACCAGGGTGATGATCGTCACAAACGTAAAAAGCCTAGTATTCTTCATGTAATTCTCCTCTGTGTTTTATCTAACCGAATGATATAGCTTTCCATCGAAAATCCCCTCCTACTTCGGGAGAGTCTTTGTCCTGGTCAGAAGGATAGGATAGTCAGCCTCATGTGGAGATTTACGTTTGCGAGAGTGTTTGGTTGCTGATATTTGCCTTTGAATATCGTAATTGTATTTTTTTCTGGCGACCCCCTACTATTAGCAGGAATGAAAAAACTCTCCGCCGTTTATGGCGAAGAGTTTTTGTTTACGCTACAGGGTACTTGTGAACCCGTGAAAAGGGTTCCGTTAGGTTTCCAACATCTGCCGGGCTACATCCTGCATCCAGGTGCGACCATCCCGGGCAAGCATAGAGTCGGCCTCGGCCGGCCCCCACGTGTCCGGCTTGTAGAAGGTCAGGGGAGGGGTCTCATCCGCCTCCCAGGACTGCAGGATCGGGTCAATCAACGACCAGGCTGTCTCTACTTCATCAGCGCGGGTAAAGAGCGAAGCATCGCCCTGGAGAGCATCCAGTAGGAGACGCTCATAAGATTCAGGGATGGAACTTGGTCCAAAGGAGTCTGCATAGTGAAATTCCATATCCACAGAACGCATATCGGCCACCGTGTCCGGTACTTTGGCTTCAAAGCGCCAATGAATGCCCTCATCCGGTTGGAGATAAAGCACCAAAACGTTGGGCGTCATCTTGCCGTCGGTACGCGGGAAAAGCATATGGGGAGGCTGTTTGAATTCGATCGCGATCTGCGAAACCTTCTCCTTTAGGCATTTGCCGGAACGCAGGTAAAAGGGAACGCCCTGCCAGCGCCAATTATCAATTTGAAGCCGGACGGCGCCGTAGGTGGGTGTAGTTGAATTGGGCTTAACGCCCTCTTCCTCACGGTAACCCATATATTGTCCGCGCACGGTATTGAGCGCGATGCTTTCATCCATTATGGGTTGGATGGAGCTCAAAACTTTGACCTTCTCATTGCGCAGCGCATCGGCTTTGAAAGAGGCCGGTGGTTCCATTGCCACCAAAGTCACCAGCTGAAGCAGATGGTTCTGGAACATGTCCCGCAGCACACCTACCGTATCATAGTATCCGGCCCGGTGCTCAACACCGACCTGTTCGCTGACGGTGATCTCCACATGATCGATAAAGTTGCGATTCCAAAGCGGTTCGAAGATGGTATTTGCAAAACGCGTCACCAATATATTTTGGACGGTCTCTTTGCCGAGATAATGGTCGATGCGGTAGATCTGATTCTCGCCGAGCGTCTTATGGATCTGTTCATTCAAGTTATGGGCCGTCGCCAGGTCGGTACCGAAGGGTTTTTCAATCACCACACGCCGCCAGCCCCCGTTCTCATGCAATTGACCGGTGAGACCGAGCAGGTCAATGATATTTGTGAAAATGCCCGGCGGGGTCGCCATATAATAAAGGCGCTGCGCCGTCCCATTTTCCCATTTACCCAGGTTGTCACTCAATTTTTTGAAATCGGCCAGGTCCGTGTAGCGGCCTTGATGATAGGCAAGGTTGGGCGCAAAAGCCGCCCATTCTTCATCCTTATATTGGAAGGAAGCAAATTTCTTCAAACCCTCCAAGAGATGTGCGCGGAACTGCTCATCGGTAAAGCCGGTGTTGCCGGAGCCCGTGATCCTGAAATTTTTGGGCAGGCGTCCCTTGCGAAAAAGGTTGAACAAGGAGGGCATCAATTTTCGCTGGGTCAGATCGCCCGATGCGCCAAAGATGACAATTGAAGTTGGAAGAATGTTATTCATGTGTGCACCTGTAATGAAAATCATCTATCTAGTCGTTCGTAGGTCCTTAAAGTTGTTTATGCTTTTCGGGCCTGCTCCTCCAGAGTGCTTCGCGAAGCTCATCGGAAGCACCTTAGGTGTGTCAAATTTTCTCGACCGACTACATAGGCTGACAAGGTCATGTTATTCAACGGGAGTCCGTTTTTGGGTATAGGCCAGGTATTCACTCCGCCTCAGACGCCAAAATCGGGAATCTCCTGCAAGGTAGCATTGCCAAACCAACCAATTCCGCCGGATTAGCCTAATCTGCTTTCTTTACGGCATGCCCGCCAAACTGATTGCGCATGGCGGCCAGTAAACGCGCCGCATAATTTTCGTCATCGCGGCTGACGAAACGCATTTGTAAAGCCAGCGTGATGATCGGCGCCGGGATATCGTGGTCGATTGCCTCTGCCACCGTCCATCGGCCCTCGCCGGAATCTGCCACCCAGGGTTCGATGTCGGAAAGTGTTGGATCGGCTTTCAAGGCCAGGGCGGTCAGGTCCAGCAGCCATGAGCGGACAACACTTCCATAGCGCCAGATCTCCGAAATCTTTGCCAGGTCCAGACCAAATTCCTGCTTGGCCTTCATTATGTTGAAGCCCTCTGCCAGGGCCTGCATCATTCCATACTCGATGCCATTGTGCACCATTTTGACATAGTGTCCGGCGCCATGCGGCCCCACATAGCCCCAGCCCTTGTCCGGTGCCGGCGCCAGCGTTTCAAAAATGGGACGCATCTTTTCGACCGTTTTAGCCTGACCGCCGATCATCAGGCTGTAGCCCTCTTCAAGACCCCAGACACCGCCGCTGGTGCCGCTATCAAGAAAGTCGATCCCCTTTTCCTCCAACACCGCGGCGTGTCTTATCGTATCTTTGTAGTTCGAGTTACCGCCATCAATAACCGTGTCCCCTCTGGCAAGCAGGTTTGATAATTTCTCAATCGTATCGTCCGTAGCCTGACCCGCAGGCACCATCACCCAGACAACCCTAGGCGCTTTGAGTTTGCTTGCTACTTCCTCCAAAGAACGCGCGCCCAGCGCGCCATTTTTGATGGCAGCCTGGACAAATTCTTCGCTGCGGGCGTATCCGATCACCTGATGACCGCCGCGCACCAGCCGGGTAGCCATGTTCAGACCCATCTTACCCAAACCGATCATTGCAAGTTCCATAAATCAATACCTCCAAATAGCTCGACAATGTTTGATTATTCAAAAGGTGTCCGATTTTTGGGATATGGGGCGGGGTAAACACCGCCCCATATCCCAATAATCGGAGATTTCTTTTAATGTAACATAGTCAAGATAGAATTCATCCCATTATTGCTGTTCTTACTTCGAATAATCTTACTTTGAGTCCAGCTAAAGACGCCGGGAGGGCGCTTTCACGCCGAGCTTTTTGTCATCTTGTGTTCACAATTCAGGCAGCGTCTACTGATTCTCGAATAAATATCCGTTGAAATTATGCAGCACCTTGTAACAAATTTTTCGGCAATTTGCTGGCTGCCGCTTCGTCCAGCAGCCAGATCAGTAAGCCATCGTTCGGGGCAATCCGCTGCGCGGGATAAAGGCCGGGTTGATGATCGTTGTTCAATACCTTGCTCAATGTTGAAGCCTTGTTTTCGCCAACGGCCATAAACAGGATGAGCCTGGCACTGTTGAAGACGGGGGGCGTGAGCGTTACCCTCTCGGCAGGACGATCTTGATAATGGGCGGTGACTGCGAGGGTCGAGCCTATCGTCTCCACCGGTGAGCCGGGAAAGAGCGAGGCGGTATGACCGTCTTCACCCATGCCGAGCAATACCAGGTCGAAGACGCGGCCAATCGAGCGGCGGGGAGGCGAACTGCCTAAGGACGAGAGCATAATCTTTAGAGGCTTCAACGGGCCCAAGCTCGCCACGGATCCGATGGACATTTTGTTCGGGAATATTCACGTGACCCAGCAGCAACTCGTGCGCCTGTCCATAATTTGATCCGGCATCATCGGGCGGAACGCAACGTTCATCTCCCCAGAATGGATGGGTTATCTTCCAGTCAATCTGCCCAGTCTTATCCTCTGCCAGTAATTGGAATAGACGCTTCGGTGTGCTGCCCCCCGTGAGCGCCGCAAGAAAACGACCGCGCTCGTGCGCCGCCTGCCTTGCCTGTTCGAAAAAGAGCTGCGCGGCGGCGCGGCTCAGACGTTCCAGATCCGGATAGACCCGGATAATACGATCCTTAGGTGGCATGCCAAGGGACATATAATTTCAGAATTATACGTCGGTTTGCAAAATTAACCTGCATGGGCTAAAATCGCCGCGTGCCCATCATTGACCTCAAGAGGTTCAGAGCGCATCACGTCCGAACCTTTCATCTTCCACCTGCCAAACCCCTCTCGTCTCCACCCCAGGCCCTGACCTTCGTCAATCAGCGGGGCTTTGTGTTTTTCTGGCCCATCAAAGGGATTGACCTTCCCAGCCTGTGGACCGCAGTGGCCGGCGAACGTCCCGTAGCCGACCAACATGACGATCCCGGCCATGTCACCTGGGGTTGGAAGGACAATGCACTTTCCAAGCGCATTTGGTATTATGGAAAAATCCTGCATCGCAAAGCGACGATGATCTCGTTGGAGATCGCGCCCTATTTCTATGCCCTCTCCGGCAACTATGGCTCCCCTGAAGAAGACCACCTGCTTGCGTATGAAGAAGGGCGTATGACTTTGGCAGCCAAGAATATTTATGATGCCCTATTAAAAGAAGGCGCCCTGGATTCCATCTCCCTTCGCAAAGCGTCGCGGATGACAAGTGCAAAAAAATCCGAATGGAACCGCGCCCTGGAAGATCTGCAAATGGATTTCAAGATCCTACCGGTTGGCGTTGCCGAAGCCGGCTCGTGGAAATATGCCTTTATCTATCAGATCTCAGCGTATCAATACCCTGAACTGCCCGAGCAGGCGCGTCACATCGGCGAAGTGCAGGCGCGGAGCAAGCTGCTCGAGCTGTATTTCAATTCAGTGGGCGCGGCGCAAATACGAGACATCCATAAGTTGATGGGATGGAGCCATGAGTTGACCGCCCGGGCTGTTGGGCGGTTGGTGGAAAATGGCAAACTTACTGCAGCCGGGCATCCCACGCAAAAGGGGGAATGGCTGGCGTTGCCGGACTTGTGCAAATGAACTTCGGAGGCCTGCATGCTTGAAGTTGCGATCATGATAGAAGGGCAGAGTGGGCTGACCTGGCAGAGGTGGCAAAGAATTGTCAGGTCTGTGGAAGAACTTGGATTTGTGGGCTTATATCGTTCCGACCATTTCACAGATGCGAAGCCGCCCGATCGGGAATCACTTGAATTGTGGGTTTCACTTACCTGGCTGGCAGCAAACACTTCGCGGATCGAATTTGGACCCCTGGTGACGCCGTTTTCTTTTCGCCACCCGGCGGTTACTGCCCGGATGGCTGCCGCGGTGGATGACCTTTCAGGAGGACGCCTTACGCTTGGGCTGGGAGCAGGCTGGCAGGAACGCGAGCACAAGCTGTTCGGTTTTGAACTCCTTGATATAAAGGCCCGTTTCGCAAGGTTTGAAGAGGGCCTGGAATGCGTAAGCCGCTTGCTGCAATCCGATGGACCGGTACACTTTTCGGGACAGTATTACCGCTTGAATGAAGCCCAGGTCCTGCCACATCCGCTAAGGAAGGCCGGCCTGCCGCTCCTGGTAGGAGGCAACGGTTTTAAGCGGACCCTGTCATTGGCGGCAAAGTATGCCAATGAATGGAATGCCAACCTGCTGCTGCCTGAACAATTTAAGAAAGCCAATGACCACCTGGACAGCCTGCTGTCGGCGGGAGGCCGCACCGCGGAGTCTGTGCGGCGTTCGATGATGACGGGCTGTGTATTTGCGAAGGATGAACGGGGGTTGAAGAAGAAGCTCGAGGCCCGCGGCCGCACCCGGGAGGAACTGCGCGGACGCGGGATCATCGCAGGATATGGGGAAGGAGATCAAACCGCAATTACAGGAACTCTCTGAAGCAGGCGTACAAAGAATCATGCTGCAATGGCTCGAGCTCGATGATCTCGAGGGCTTAGAGGAACTTGCAAAAGTGTTGTGCTCTTGAGGATTGTTAGCAGATCCGCGGTAATAATTCGCCGGCGGGCAGATCGACAACACGCGAACCACCGATGGAGGTCCGGGCAACGACCATGCCGGGATGCTCGCTGACCACCTTACCGATAATCGCCGAATCTTTGCCAAAGGGGTGTTTGCGCATGGATGCGAGGATGCCTTCCGCGTATTTTTCCGGGACAATCGCAACTAATTTCCCTTCATTCGCAATGAAAAAAGGATCCAGCCCCAGCATCTCGCAGGCAGCAGATTACCTCCGGGCGAAGCGGCACTTTCACCTCATCAAATTCGATCCCCAATTTCGCGGCATCCGATAACTCATTGAGCACAGCGGCCAACCCGCCACGGGTGGCGTCCCGCAGACAATGAATGTCCCTGGTCACATCCAGCATCGACTCGACCAATCCGTTCAAAGGCGCCGTATCGCTTTCGATCTGGGTTTGAAACTTCAAGCCCTCGCGCACCGACATGATGGCAATGCCATGATCGCCCATCGTCCCGCTGACGATCACGACGTCGCCCGGCCGGGCGTTCACAGGCGCGATGTTTACATCTTTGGGTACAACACCGATGCCGGAGGTGTTGATATAGATACCGTCGCCCTGCCCTTTGTTGACGACCTTGGTGTCACCGGTCGCGACCTGCACGCCGGCAATTTTGCAGGCGCGGGCCATCGAAGCGGAAATACGGCCCAATGTCTCCATGGGAAGGCCTTCTTCAAGAATGAAGCCCGCTGAAAGATAAAGTGGTTTCGCTCCGCTCATAGCCAGATCGTTGACGGTCCCGTTGACCGCCAGTTCGCCGATGTCTCCACCCGGAAAGAAGAGAGGGCTGACGACGAAGGAATCGGTCGTAAAGGCGAATCGCCCTGCTTCGAGATCAATTGTGGTGGAGTCCGAAAGCTGCCCGAGAAGGTCGTTTTGGAATTCGGCCGCGAAGAGATGGCGGATGAGATCGTTCATCATTTTGCCGCCGGCACCGTGTCCCATTACAATCGTTGGGTAGTTTTGCAGAGGCAGAGGACAGGCCCAGCCGTCGAAATCAGGAAGCGACATTGTTACTCCTATTAGTAGTTGAGGCATTATACTGCTGCTTGCACCCATCTCCCGAATTGGATCGAGAAAATGCGCAACGCGGGGCCGGATCATGCGTAAATTAAACTTGACAGTGCCGCTTGCGAATACCAGGCAAGAATCTGGCTCGCCGAATAGGTTGGGCATTGGCGAAAATCTGAACTTGTTATAGACTCATTTTGTAAACAATATCAAGGAGAATGTAATGAATCGGCAAAATCGAACGCAACTAGTCCTTGGGACCCTGTTGATCCTGTTCGGCCTGTGGTTTGTGGCCGCACAGCGGGTGCCGGCTCTCAAAGCCTGGGCGGAAATTCAATTCCAATGGCCATTCTACGTAATCGGGGCAGGCCTGCTGATACTGGTCATTGGTCTACTGACCGGTGCGGCGAACATGGCAATCCCGGCCTGCATCGTAGCCGGAATCGGGGGGATTCTGTATTATCAGAATGTCTCCAGCGACTGGGAATCCTGGTCGTTCATGTGGACGCTCATCCCCGGCTTTGTGGGCGTGGGAACAATTCTGGCCGGCCTGCTGGGCGAAGATACGCGGCATAGTTTTGGCCGTGGGATCAATTTGCTGGTCGTCAGTGCCGTTTTGTTCCTGATCTTCGCGGCATTCTTCCAGCGGCTTAATATCCTGGGAACGTATACCCCGGCTGCCCTCTTGATACTGCTCGGGACTGTATATTATCGGGCGCGGCCTGGTCCGGTCGCGCGGTTCGAGTGGAGGCTAGAATGCGTCGAAGTGAAATCTTCTGGGGCAGTCTGCTTGTACTTTTGGGCATCCTCTTCTTTCTTAATTCTGCCGGTGTTCTGGTCGGCGATATATTTAGCTGGTTCTGGCCGTTGTTCATCATTGCCCTCGGCGTGTGGATCTTGACGGGCGGTTTTTTCACCCGCGCAAGGTTTGAAAATGCCGAGAAATTTTCGGTACCGATGCAAGGGGCGAAGGAAGCCAGCTTATCGATCCAACATGGCGTCGGCCGGATCGATTTACGCTCAGGCGCGAATGCAGGCGACTTTTTAACCGGCATGGTTGGGGTGGGCATGAATTGAGCGAGCCGCTTAAATGGGGATAGGCTCGAAGTCAAGATCGACGCCGGGCCGAGCTTTATTCCCTTCATAGGCCCCGAAGGCGGGGTCTGGCAATATCGCCTGAACCCCGACCTGCCAACAACCATCAAGATCGAATCCGGGGCAAGCCGCCTCGACCTCGATCTCAGCGACCTGCATGTCACTTATTTTTCATTCGAGGGCGGCGCAAGCAATATGGACCTCACGCTCCCTGCGCACGTGGAAAACGCGTTAGTGGATATCGAGGCCGGCGCGGCCGGCATAGACTTGCACGTGCCCGAGGGTGTGGCGCTGCGATTCCGGACGAAAAGTGTGGGCTCGCTGAATATCGATGAAACCCGCTTCCCGCGTCGCGATGGAGGGATCTATCAATCGGCAGATTACGATACTGCCAAGTATCACGTAGAGGTGAAGGTCGAGGGTGGGGCGACCTCCTTGAAAGTAGCCTAGGAGATACCATGAAGCGTATAGATTTCCGTATTGTGCTGGGCGCAGCACTGATCCTGCTGGGGGGGCTGATGCTTTTGGAGCGCTTTGGTTTGTTCCGCGGGGCATCGGACTTCTTCTGGGGGGTGGTTTTTCTGGCGGGCGGGGCCTATTTCCTTTATCGCTTTGCTAACAATATGAGCGGAGAGTGGTGGGCGGTTATCCCCGGTATGGCCCTGGTGGGACTTGCCGCCGATAGCCTTTTGCCTCGACTCTTCGGGGATCTGGGCGGCCTCTTCTTTCTCGGGTTTCTGGGATTAGGTTTCCTGGCGGTCTATTTCAGTGGACGAGAGCGCTGGTGGGCCATCATCCCCGGCGGTGTCCTGCTCACATTGGGTTTGGTATCGGTCTTGAGCAACATATATGGCGGCCGCGAGACGGGCGGTTTCTTTCTGCTTGGCCTTGGCCTGACTTTTTTACTTGTAGCCGTGTTGGCGTCCTTGCAGTGGGCCTATATTCCGGGAGTCGTTTTGCTTGTAATGGGAGCCCTGATTGGCACGCCTTTTTCGGGGAGTTTGAATTTCATCTGGCCAACCGTACTGATTCTCGGCGGTTTGATCCTGATCTTTCAATTTACTCGACGAAACTAGATCCGGGCGCCTGCTTACACCTGAACAGAAAAGACCTCTGCAGGATTTTGCAAGAGGTCTTTTTTCTTTCACATTTTGCTCCGCGGGGTTATCCCCGCTGATACACGTTATTTTGCAGTATATTCTGGATTTGATTTTTGGCATCTATCCAGCGCGGCGAGACCGCTTCGGCCAGTTTTTCGAGCACCGACCGGCCGACATCCGGATGTTCCATGTACAGTCGTTTCAGATCCGTACCCCGAATGCGGAGCCCTTCAACCTTTTCAGTGCTGAGCGCGTCCGAAGTATAGGTCTGGCTCCCGACGACGGAAGACCAGCCAAAGATATCCCCATCGTGCAGGTGGGTGACGGTGATCTTCGGCCCATCATACGGTTTATATTCAATGGCTACTTTTCCCTGCAAAATAACATACAAGTATGTAGCCGCATCCCCTTGTTTAAAGATCACGGTCTCACTTGGGACGGTAAAGGGCTCAAAAAGAGGAACGAGCAAATCATATTGCTCGCGAGTCAAATTCTTCAATAACGTTAGATCCTCAACTTCTTGCATGATTCTCGATTCAAGTTATCGGCAGCAGCAAGTCAAATTTCCAAGAGTTTGATCAAAATGCCCAGAAAATACACTGATATTTGATTCTTTAATTATCACAACATAGTATCGCGCTTCAAACGCGGGTGGTTAGTAATGAATTTCCTAAAACGTCTGACATTCATCCCTTTCCGGGCTTCCACTTCCCGCTCCCGCGTTATACTTCATGGTGCACTCAAAAATGAGAAAGAAATAAGTACTTAATGCGAAAAATTCTGTGATTTCAGAGCCGACCCTAAAATCTACTTTTTCGGGAAGGTCCATCGGAATACCCCAAAAAATGAGTAATTCGAAGCGAGCTGACAGGTGAAAATTCCGGTGCGGGTATTTGGGCTTACTGGTGGCCGGTGTAGGTTTGATCGTGCTTGGCGTTACCACATGGTTTGTGCTTGCCAACAGGCCGGCAGACGACCCGACCCAGCCGACGGATTTTTCCTCCATCCCAGCGAAGGTGCAGTATGATGCGCCTTCACTATCATTGAATGATATACGGGGAAACAAGTCTTCGCTTTCAGACTATCGCGGACAGGTCATCCTGGTTAATCTATGGGCTACCTGGTGTCCGCCTTGTAAAGCCGAGATGCCTCTCTTGCAGGCCTATTACACAAAGCATGAAAAAGAGGGATTTGTAGTGATCGCGATCGAAGATGGCGACCCGACAAGCGATGTCATTTCCTTCGCAAAGGAGTTTGGGCTGACGTTTCCAGTCTGGCTCGACCCCACCTATCAGGCCACCGATCATGTTTTCAAGACGCAGAACCTGCCCAGCTCCTATGTTATCGACCGGGCGGGTAAGGTGAAGTTGGCCTGGGTTGGCGCGATAAGCGCTGCAAATCTTGAACGATACGTTACTTCGGTGATAAAGGAGTAGAGAATATGGAAGCCAAAGTAAGCTGGGAAAAGGATTTGATCTTCACGGGGATGGCCGATAGCGGGTATCCGGTAAAACTGGACAGCGAATCCAGTCCCGAAACCGGTGTCGGCCCGGTGGAACTGGTTGCGATCGCACTGGCAGGCTGTACGGCCATGGATGTGATCTCGATCCTCACCAAGAAGCACGAGCAGGTATCCGGTTTTGACGTGAAAGTAAAGGCTGAGCGGGCAAGCGAGTATCCCAAGGTGATTTCACACGCCTGTGCTTGAGTATGTGGTTACCGGCCGCAATATTAATGAAGATCCCTCTTGAGGGCAATTGACCTTTCCATAAAAAAATACTGCCCGGTGCATGCGATGCTTGAAAAAGCCTTCCCCATAGACGTACATTATTCGATTTATGAGGATGAGGGGAATGGCAAGCAAAGCCTGGTCAAACAGGGAACATACCAACACTAATTTGTAAAGAATATTTCTTGTTTACGGGCGGTGTACTTCGTAGGGAGGCCGCTTCGCAATGCTCGCGGAAAGAAATGTGAATGCCACCTTTGAGGCGAGCTGGCAGATCCCCTTTGCAGGGAAAGCGCCTGCTCAGGGACGAAGGATTCCGAAAAAAGGAACTATGTAGTGATTTGCGTAGCTTGAAAATGTCATATTATTCAAAAGGTGTCCGATTTTTGGGATATGGGGAGGGTGTTCGCCCCATATCCCAAAAATCGGGGATTTCTTCTCATGTGACCTTATCGAGGTAGATAGATGAAATCTAGGGGGCGTAATCAGATCTGATCTGTGAATTAAAATCCGAACAGGCGCAAGCCGTAACAGTGATCCCATTGCGCTTCAAGGTACCCTGGTAGGCTGCCTTCCCGTTATAGACTTTCCATCCTTCGAAGTTAAAGCCCAGCGGGCCATCGGCCAGTATCCATTCGCCGTTATATTTCCGGGCGATATGGACGTGGGTGCCGGTTACAAGCTCGCCGCCCTGGCAGGAAGGATAACCGATCAGATCGCCGGCGTGCAGCTCCTTGCCCAAAGGCATGCGCGTTGTGTTCGAAAGATGGAGATAATAGATCACCCAACCGGTACGCTCGTCACCATCACCATCCAGATCCAGGACGATGCCATCCGGGCCGGAACGGACGACCAGGCCATCTGCCACGGCGATGGCATAGTTCTGTGGATCGGGGGTGAAACATCCGTGATGCTCCGAGGGCGGTGCAAAATCCACGGCTGCCAGGGGCTGCGACCCTACGGAACCCCAGCCCGTGTGTGGACCTCCCGTATAGGTCCAGATCTGGCCGGCCGGGAAAGGAAACTGGAGAGGAGGTTGTTCCAGGCTCCCGGGAATGTATTTGGTATCCTGTGCCCATGGATCACCAAAAAGGGCTTGATAGGTTTTCGCGAGACCATCCGGACCGACTGCCGTATCGTACTCTGCACCCGGATTTTGTCCGGGAAAACATAGTATTGGATGCCAACCGAGGCGGCATTCTGCCATGGATCAGGACGGATCAGGGTTCCATCGGGCTCATCGAACTCCGTCAAGGTGCCTGCGCGCCAGCCATAATAGCCGTTGTTGAGCGTATCCGCTGCCCAAACCAATTGCAAATAGGCCAGGTTCAAGGCGCTTCGGCATAATAAGGCTGTGGGAAATCCAATATATATTTCTTGTCAGGCAGGGTCGGCTGCGTAGAGAGCGCCGGTACTGTACTCCAAGACTGCCAATAACAAACGGGGACTGACGCTGTAATTCGTGGCGACATAATCCACGATCTCCGCCACCGGTGCGGTATTCGCCGCCCGCATAGGCAACATAATTTTTCAGCCAGCCGGGCTGTGAATCCACGAAAGCAGAAGTATTGAACCCGATCTGCGCGGGCCCGTTGACATATAGCAGCATCCGGAATGATCTTGAACGGATTGGCCCACAAGGCTTTGAAGTAAATGGGGATCTTCATTGGAAAGCCCGGGAGGCATGGTCGTTGCGCCGGCAGGGATTATGGGATTTGCCGCCATGATCTCAGGGATGGTCGTGTTGAAATGCGCCGCAAGCGCAGGCACCGTATCGCCGGATTGGGCAATGTAATCCACCAATTGACCGGGTGCGTAATTTGGGACGAACCGGAAGCGGAGTGGCTGCGCCGCGCTCCGGAAGCCGCTCCACTGGTGCGGAAGGCAGCGATAAGGGGTTGTTTTGCGGGAAGGGTTGTGGGTTATGTTGGAAACCGCATCCGGAGAGCAAAATTCCGATGGCGGCGAGAGTTGTAATGAGACGTTTATTGATCATTCGATGTACGGATAATAACAGATTTCAGCTGACCCACCGGGTCCGCTATAATCGTCTTATTATCTTTGGTCAGTGTACCTTCATACGGCAGGGTGCCCTGATGGACGGTCCAACCGTCAAGACAAAAGGGATGGGGCCATCGGCAGCCACCCACTCGCCATTATATTTGCGGACAAAGTGGAGGTGAGTGCCCGTGGCTATACCGCCTTCACAGGAAGCATGGCCGATACGGTCATTTTTTTGCACATACGTCCCAAGGGCTACCCGCCCAACCGTAGCGACATGCAAATATAACAAGTCCCAGCCTGTTTGTTCGTAACCATCACCATCCAGGTCCTCCACAACCACACCATTTTCTGAACGCACGATCAAGCCGGGCGCGGCCGCAGTGATCCAGGTGGGTGTCGGGTCGCAGCCGCCATGATCGGTGGATGGAGCGAAGTCAATGGCAGCCAGCGAACCGTCATGTTCCCAGGCGCCGTGCGGACCGCCGGTGAAACTCCATTCGACATTGGGCTGGTAGGGCAGGGAAAGGTCGGGCTGGGTCAGACCGGGCGGAAATATCGGGTCGACCGTATCGGCGCGTGCCCAGGGATCGCCAAACATCTGTGTATACATGGCGGGGAAGCCGCTTTTCATGTTGAGCATCTGCGACCACTGCGACTGGCTGTGCAGCTGCGAAAACAGGTATTGGATCGCAACCGTACCTGCGTTCAAATGCGGGTCGAGGCGGAGTTTTGTGCCGTCCGGAAAATTAAGTTCGGTCAGGGTACCGGCCCGCCAGCCGTAATAGCCGATGGAGAGCTGATTGACGGCCCAAACCATTTGGCTGAACATTCCTTTGTAAAGCACATTTTGATAGCCCATTGGATAATCGGTATGCAGGGCATCCACCGGCTGGCCATGCACCCAACGACCTTCATAATCCAGCAGGGCAAGCAAAAGCCGCGGGTTTATGGAATTCTCATAGGCCAGGCGCCTGATCTCATCCGAACCGGTTGTCCAGCCGGTAGAGCCGAGATATTCGCGATAATGTGCTGATGAATGCCGCCGGAATTTTTGACATAAGTGGCGATATCGAAGTCCATGGCCGTGGCAGAGAAAACCATTTCGCTATCGGGGATGATCTGAATGTTGGGAGTGGTTTTTTCTGTGATGCGATCAGGAATGACGAGCAAGGTGCCCGGCGCGATCAATCCGTGTTTGCGGCAGGGGATATCTGCCCGTGATCTCGGACGGATCAACGTTAAATCGCGCCGCCAGACTTGTGAGGTCATCTCCGCTCTGGGAATAATAAAGGGTAGCGGGTACGTCAAAGGTGGCAGTCAGGGTCGTTTCAACGTCCGGTGTTCCATTAAATGGGGATTGAGCAGTCGAGGATTGAAGGGGGATCAGGGTGGGTGTCGGAGTAAATGTGCCGGTCGGGAGGGGAGGATGAGTCGGCAGAGGCAGTAGCCGGCTGCGGCTCCGGCACGAACATGGTTGGGAAAAACAATTCAGAGGTGGGTGTAGCATATGTTCCCCATAGTGAGGGCGTTTGGCCGCAGGAAGTTAATAATATAGTGGCAATGAAGAATATGGGAATGAAGCGTCTCACATGAGAATCCGTATTGAGAATTATACCTGTGTAATTAAATTCACATGATACGGATGGTCATTTATGGGGGGGTAATGCGGGTCGGAATTCATGTTGAAAAGAGCAGCTTATGAACCGGTCGGAGTAATGCGAGATTTGATTCAGATCGCTTATGCCTTCGGCGGCTTCCAGCGTGGATGTGCCCCGCTTTAGATAACCGTCGTATTCGGTACCGTTTCCGCTGGAAGCCCATCCGCCAAGCACTGAACGGAAGTGAGCCATCCGCAGGGATCCATTCGCCGTTATATTTTCGGGCAAGGTGCAGATGAGCGGCGTTGGCAATGCCGCCTTCGCAGGAAGGATGACCGATACGATCGCCGGTGTAAACATACGTGCCGGCTTCCACACGGTCCTGGGCAGCCATGTGCATATAAAGTACATCCCAGCCGGTTTGTTCGTAACCGTCGCCATCCAGGTCTTCCATGACTGCGCCGTTATCGGCCCGGACGATAAAACCATCGGCAACGGCCGTGACCCATTGTGCGCTCATTGCGCAGCCCATGACATCGGAAGGGGCGAAATCGATCGCGGCCCAGGCCGAGCCGGAATCCCAACCGGCGTGCGGACCACCGGTAAAAGCCCAGATCGCGCCAGGTTCGAAAGGCACATCCATGCGCGGCTGGGAAAGATTCAACGGGATCAACGGCTCGATGGCAAGGTCGAACGGATTACCGAATAAGAAGAAATAGGTTTGGAATAACCCAAAAGCGCTCACATCGGTATCCCAGGTTGTACGGTCATCCAGAATGGAAAACATATTCTGTACGCCGGCAGTGCCGGCGTTGATGGTCGGATCGATCGGCACCACGCTTCCATCTCCCAGCACCCAGGTTCCGATGGCGTTTGCGCCGCCATAAATAAAATCCGCGGTTGAGTTCATTGGCCGCCCAGGTCAACTGGCGATACAGGCCGACATGATCCGATCTAGCCAATCCCAGAGGATAATCGAGGATTGCCGGATTGGCACTGGTCACCCACTTGACTGCGATATTCGAGCAAAGCCAACAGCAGGCGTGGGTTGACCGAATAATCCTGTGCGACCTGTGTGATGACCTGCGCACCGGTCAGCGTTTCATCATTGACCTGCTCGGTGTAGCTTGCCAAGATAACCGCCTTTGTTTTGAATGAAGGCGTCGATGTCAAACTGTGCGCTGGCAGGGCCGTAGACCAATTCAGAATCGGGAATGATCTTGAATGAGGGGCCGGGTGTAACCGGTTCAGGCGGCGGGACCTTCAAGGTTTGACCGATGGCGAGCACGTTTTCATCGGTCAATGCCATTCGCCTGCTTCAGAGTACTCGACGCTGACGCCATAGGTCTGGGCGATCGAACCCAGCGTATCGCCCGGCGACGACCGTATACTGATTTGTATCCTGGCGGGGTGTTGGCAGGCTTCTGGGAATATCCGGCGTGGGCGTGACCAAGGGTGCGTCCGGGTTATGGGTTGGGATGGTCACTGAAAGCGGCGCACGTGTTGGTGTAGGGCCCGGTGTACGGGTGGGGGAAGGCGGCAGCCGGTCGAGTTTAATGTCGGTTGCAAGACCTGTGCCCTGCAATGGGACAAAGGGATTGTAGGTGGGATAGCTTGCAGGCAGATTATTCGCGTTTGGGGAGCAGGAACTCAGCAAAAGGACGAGAAGCAAAAAGCAAAGAGGTCTTCGTTGAAACATGGATTTGATTTTACCAAATAGACCGTGACAAGGCATTATTTATTCCACCTAAAAACCGGCTCTTTGTGCATTTGAATAAACGTTAAATCTTTGCCGCCTGGCATACCCGATCAGGGTAATCCCATATCGCTCTGCCATTTCTATCGAAAGCGAACTGGGGGAGGTGCGTGAAATCAGGATCGGCGCCTGCAGGCGCGCCGCTTTTTGGAGCATTTCAGAGCTGATGCGCCCGGTTGTGATCAGGATGCGCGTCTCAGGCCAGACATTGTTCATCAGGCATAGGCCCGCGATCTTGTCCAGGGTGTTGTGGCGGCCAATATCCTCTGCCGAAAGGAGCATTTTTTCTCCGTCGCTTAAGGCCGAGGTGTGGACCCCACCGGTCTCACGATACAACTCCTGCGACTCAAACAACATCTCAACGAGCTGCTTCGATCGCCTCGGGCCTGAATTTTGGCCTGGTTTCATCAAAGGAGACATCGGGGCGCGCCAATGCATCGACTGCCGTAACGCCGCCGGTGCAGCCCGAAGTCCGCCGCCACGACTTGGGCTGTTGGGCATCGTGATTGAGCCAAACGTCCACGTTATCGCCATGTTCACAGACACGTACATCGGCAACCTCCTCCATTTGTTCGATGATGCCTTCATTGTAAAGGAAACCGACGGCCATGGCTTCGAGATTCGACCGGCGTGCACATGAAAGTGATCCAGGCCTGCCGTTAACGGTCAAGGAAACGGGGGCCTCAACGATGGTTTCGGCATCGAAGGATACCCATTTGTTAAATTCATAGCGTTCGTAGTGGATGGATTTTTGTGGAGCCAACATGGAACACCTACCATTAATTAACTTTACTTGATCGGCAGACCCGGTTTTGTGGGCGGACTTACGATGCGCCATATAAAATCCCTGCGGATCAGACAGGAAGGCAGCCGAGACAGGAATCTGTACAAAAGTAGATCGTCCGGCCGTGATATTCGGCACTGCGGGAAATACTGCGGATCTGTATTGTGGAAAATGCGGCCACACAGGGTTACAAATCGTTGTGACCGTATCTGCAGAAGTTTTGCCTTGCCTAGCATGACACTATTGTACTTCGGCCAGGAATACTTGGTAAACACTGTTCGTCACATGGATTTGAATCCACGTTAGAGCCAATCCATGACTTTCAGGCAGGGTACTCAGCCCTTCAACCTTCCAACAATCTTCACACAGTCGTGTTTGAAGACTTCCTCTTTATGCGGCGCGTCCGGGAATTCCGAGGTCAGGTCCTGGCCGGGAAAGTGGAGCTGCTCATGCAGGTCGCCGCGCCATTTCGGGCAGTCTGTCACGTCGTAGACGATGCCGTCATAGGCAATATATTTGCGGGCGCCGGTTCGCCGTTATTCCGGCGCAGCTCGAAGTCTGAAATGATTTGTTCAGGGATAAGCACGAAGACGATTATACAGGTCTGCCGACAAAAATACCCCATGACTTAGAAACCAAACTCCCGTCACTCCACGCTTCATCCCTTATAATTGCCTCATTGTCGAAAATCATATTTCTGTAATCAAAATACCCATGTCTCAACTTGTTGAATGTATTCCCAACTTTTCTGAAGCCCGCCGACCCGAAGTGGTGGACAAAATTGCAGCGGCCATCACCTCCGTTGAAGGCGCACGACTGCTTGATCGCTCCTCCGACCTCGACCACAACCGGACAGTGCTCAGCTATGCAGGTCACGCCGGAGGCCGTGGAAGAAGCAGCATTTCAGGCCATCAAGACCGCCTCCGAATTGATCGATCTTAAACCAGCACACGGGTGAGCATCCGCGCATCGGCGCGACGGATGTGGTGCCCTTTGTCCCAATTTCGGGCGTGACCATGGAAGAATGCGTTGCCATGGCGAAACGACTGGGTGAGCGGGTGGGGCGTGAATTGCAGATCCCGGTCTATTTATACGAGAGCTGCCGCCACTCGTCCGGACCGGATCAATTTGGAGAACATCCGCAAGGGCCAATATGAAGGCCTCAAGGCACGAGATCGAAACCGAATCCGGACCGCAGGCCTGATTTCGGTCCCGCCGAAACTTGGAACGGCCGGCGCGACCGTCATCGGAGCGCGCAACCCGCTGATCGCTTTCAATGTTTATCTGACGACTTCCGAAGTGGATATTGCCAAGAAGATCGCCAAAGCCATCCGGCAATCCTCCGGCGGCTTGCGCTATGTCAAAGCGCTGGGCCTCTCCGTCGACGGGCGCGCGCAGGTTTCGATGAACCTGACCAATTTCCGTGAGTCGCCGATCGGGCGCGTGGTGGAAATGATCCGGCGCGAAGCTCAGCGGTACGGTGTGGGCATCCATCACAGTGAATTGGTGGGTCTGATCCCGCAGGAGGCGCTGGTGGATGCGGCCGTCTGGTATACACAGCTCGATCAATTCAATCCGGATCAAATTCTCGAGTTCACGGCTTTATCAATCCGGACACACCCAACCCGCGATGACCTCAACCTGTAGGCGGATGACGTTTCCTTCCTCGACCAGGTGGCGGCTGCGACCGCTGCGCCGGGAGGGGGGTCGGCAGCGGCCTACGCGGGCGCACTGGGCGCGGCGCTGACCGCGATGGTAGCCGGTCTTACCATTGGCAAGAAAAAATATGCCGAAGTTGAATCGGAGATGCAGGCGATCCGGGTGCAAGCCGAAGAATTGCGCAAGGAACTAACGAATGCGGTCGAAGACGATTGCCGCGGCTTTTGAAGCGGTGATGGGCGCACTTAAGATTGCCGAAAGATACCGAGGAGCAGCAAAAAAAGCGCCAGGGCTGCCATCCAGATCGCGACCTGGAACGCAGCACACGTGCCCCTGCATACGGTCGCCAACTCGGTCAAGGTGATGGAGCTCGCTGCACGCTGCGCAAAGATCGGAAACCTGAATGCCATCAGCGATGCCATGTCCGGTGCCGCATTGGCACGCGCCGCGTTGACTGCCGCGGGATATAACGTTCGGATCAATTTGAATTCGCTGGACGACAAATCGGCCGGGGAAAAGATGCTGAAGGAACTGCGTGATTTCGAGAAGAAAGCGGATAAGATCGAAAAAGAAATCCGCAAGACGATGGAAGAGAGAGGCGGAGTATCGTAAATTTGGATACGATATTCCGAGCATTGGGAATCATAATTCGGAGGATTGTATGGGACTTAAACCTGATCATTGGATCCGGAAGATGGCAATCGAACAAAAAATGATCGAACCCTTCACCGAGGGTCAGGTAAGGGATGGGGTGATCTCTTATGGCGTCTCATCCTATGGATACGATATCCGTGTAGCCAGCGAATTCAAGATCTTTACCAATGTCTTTGGCGCGACCGTGGATCCCAAGCAATTCGATCCCAAATCCATGGTGGATTTTGCCGGCGACGTTTGCGTGATCCCACCGAACTCCTTTGCCCTGGCCCGCACGATCGAATATTTCCGCATCCCGCGCAAGGTGATGACGGTCTGCATCGGAAAATCCACGTATGCGCGCTGCGGCATCATCGTCAACGTTACGCCCTTCGAGCCGGAATGGGAAGGTTATGTAACGCTCGAAATTTCAAACACAACTCCCTTGCCTGCCAAGATCTATGCCAATGAAGGCATTGCACAGGTGCTCTTCTTCGAGGCCGATGAAGAGTGTACGATTTCTTATGCCGATAAGAAGGGGAAATACCAAAAGCAGCAATCGATCGTCCTGCCGAAGTTGTAACCGTCAAGCGGCTTTCAGCGGGAAGGAGAGGCCGTGCGCACAGGCTTGCTTTCCAGGCGATTTTCGGTAGAGACCGTCAGCGTTCGAATTGTCGCCTTGCTGACGGCCGGCATGGGCATCGTGAACGTCCTGGCCGCGGTCACGCCTACCATGCGCTACCGCCTGCGCCTATTGGAAGAATATTCGCCGCTTCAGGTCGCTCAGGGCGGCCACCTGACCTCGGCCCTGGCGGGATTTGCCCTGTTGCTCCTGGCGGTGAACCTTTGGCGGCGTAAGCGCGTGGCCTGGCTCCTGACTGTATTGGTGTTGGCGGTCTCTGCCATTACGCATTTGCTCAAAGGGCTGGATTATGAAGAAGCAAGCCTGGCCGCGCTGCTTTTGATCATCCTCTTGATCTTACGTTCACACTTTCATGCGCGCTCCGACCCGCCCTCCATCAGGCAGGCGCTTTCGACGCTGTTAGCCGCTTTGGTTTTTACGGTCGTTTATGGCACGACAGGTTTTTATTTGCTCGATAGACACTTCCGGGTCCAGTTTTGGACTTTGGGCATCCCTGCGTCAAACAATTGTGATGTTCACGCAGTTTTACGATCCGGGCCTCCAGCCCATTACCGGTTTTGGCCGTTACTTTGCAGATTCGATCTATATTGTCGGCGCTTTGACAACCGGGTACGCCCTCTTGTTATTGATCCGGCCGGTATTGGCCCGTCATCGCCCTTCACCAGCCGAACGTGCCCGAGCCTGGGATATTGTAAGAACATATGGACATACCTCCCTGGCCCGCCTTACCCTTCTGGACGACAAGCTTTTTTACTTCAGCCCAGGCGGTTCGATTATTGCGTATGTTGTTGAAGGCCGCACTGCGCTGGTATTGGGTGACCCCATTGGCCCTAACTCTGATTTTTCCGCCTCTATTGACGGCTTCAAAGAAATCTGTTCCCGCAATGATTGGCTGCCTGCCTTTTATCAGGTGCTGCCAGACTATCTAAAATTGTATCAGTGCGCCGAATTTCATTCCATTCAAATCGGCCAGGAAGGGCTGGTTGATCTCGAATGCTTTAATCTGGAGGGAGGCTCGAAAAAGAGCCTCCGATCCTCCGTCAACAAGATGAAACGACTTGGATATGTGGCCGAAGTCCTTTCACCGCCACACGCCCGGTCTTTGATGGACACGCTCAACGAGATAAGCAATGAATGGCTTTCAAGTCACAATACTTCCGAAATGCGTTTTTCAGTAGGTTGGTTTGATGAGGCTTACCTGAATACGTGTCCGATCCTGATCGTGCGCAATCCGGATGGACTCGTCGAGGCCTTTGCCAATATCATCCTGGAATTCCAGGCCAATGAAGTCACCGTGGATATGATGCGCCACCTGGCCCAGGCCGAGAAGGGGCAAATGGATTTTCTGTTTGTTTCTCTATTTGATTGGGCCAAAGCTCAGGGCTGCGGCCGGTTTAATTTTGGGCTGAGTGCGTTATCCGGCATTGGTGAAAAGCAGAAAGATCCGGCCATCGAGCGCGCCTTGGCCTACATATATGAACATGTTCATCAATTCTACAATTTCAAAGGCGTGCATGCCTACAAAGATAAATATGGACCGGATTGGTCGCCCCGTTACCTCATCTATCCCAACGTACTGAACCTGCCTTCCATCGGGACAGCCTTGATCCGTGCAAATACGGGAAACGATCTATTGGGTGGATATCTTCTCCATCCCCGATAACTGAGTTCTTTAGACAGGGAAATTTCCCCGAAGTTTACGGAAACGGCCTGACTTATTCTTCTACATCGATTTCGACCGAGGTAGACAAAACGCTCTCGAGAAGAATAATTTGATTTACTGGTTGTCGAATAAAGAATGTCACAAGCGTCTGCTCCAAAACCCGGGATTGCTTCGCAGCTTCGAAACGCTTCGCCGAGGTGCTTCGCAAAAGCGCTCGCCCTTGAAGAGCACAAGGATCTCCAACAATGACAAATAGGATTGACTTTTATTTTTCAGATATCAATAGGAACGCCACGCACTACTGTGCGTGGCCGACCTCGTAATCCTTCACATCCTGAATTGCCTTTTTCTCGTTAACCAGGGGCAGGGTAACCAGACCCACAACGAAGAAGAATATGAGGGAAAGAATAGCGGGGCGCAAACTGCCGAATATTTGATTCATCAGGCCAAAGAGCAGGGGACCGATCCAGGATGTGCCGCGGTCGCTGATCTCATAGAACGAGTAGAACTCGGCCTCCCTGCCGGTGGGGATCATTTGCGCAAAAAGGCTGCGGCTGATGGCCTGCGATCCGCCGAGCACGAGAGCAATGACCACACCCAACAAGCATGAACTCCAGCGCGCGGTTATCCCCCTTCAATCCAAAGTAGGCATAGATCACTACGCCCGACCAGATGGCGAGGCTGATAATGATCGCTTTTTTTGCGCCGACCCACAGCGCCAACCTGCCCCAGAACAGCGCGCCGAAGAAGGCCGTGAATTGGATAATCAATATAACCTTGGTAAGCGTACTCAGGTCAAGCTCGAGCCCGCCTCGCAAGAGCGGAGCGGCCGCAAAAGTGGAAGATACGGCAATTACGGTTTGAATGCCGTCGTTATATAAAAAGTATGAGCCCAGGAACTTCAGTGTTTCCGGGAAGTGGCCGACCTCTTTAATAGTTCGGCCAAGTTGTTTGAAGCCAATACTTGTATAGGTTTCCCTGGCCGGGAGCGGACGGCGCGCATGACGTGGGTGCAGGCGCGCCCAGGTGAAGAATGAAAAGCCCAGCCACCAAACACCGGCTGAGGCGAGGTTGATCCGGATGGCAAGGCCGGTCGGGATCCCGAGTTTATCGTGGAAGGTAAAAAAGGCCAGGTTGAGGGCGAGCAGGATGCCGTCGCCGAGATAACCCATGGCCCAGCCAAACGAAGAAACACGATCACGTTGATCTTCGCTGGCGATATCCGGAAGATAAGAGTTGTAGAAAACGATGGAGGCTCCGAAAGCCAGATTTGCCAGAATGAAGAATAAACCGCCCAGCCACCATAGATTCCCCGACACGAGGAAAAGCGCTATCGTCATCAGCGCGCCGATCGTGGCAAATATCTGCATCATCCGTTTTCGCAAATGAGAATAATCTGCGATGGCGCCCAGGATGGGCAGGAACAGCACCTGAAGCGCCACGGAGATCGAGACGCAATAGGGAATGAATGAATCGGGCGCTATCGGAATACTCCCCAGGCGGGCCATGCCATCCGGAAAGGCTTTGCCTGCGTCGGCGGCCAGCGAGGCAATATAGGGTCCCAGGAAAACCGTTCCGACGGTTGTGCTGAAGGCCGAATTGGCCCAATCGTACATTGCCCAACCGAATATTTCCCGCCTATCATTTACCTGTACTTGAGCCTGTGCCATGCTGCCTCCACTGCTCGGATATCATAATGAAAAACACATCTGATAAGGAGAAGAAACGAACGAAGCTTGCCATCAGGGATTCGCCATGCTATTATAAAGTCACTACCTTCTCCGGTTTAGAGTGCTAACCGAGGATTTGCCAGGGAGTTGAACGTTCGTATGGGCTCTCGACGCGGCCATTAATTGGAAGCGCCAAAGGCCCAATCGCCCTTTATTCCTTAATTCGCACTGAGAATAGAGGTCCGAGGCGGGCCGGCAAGCGTCCGGGGAGCCTTGCATATCCTACTCACACGCAAATTGGTCAAAAAAGCGCTTGACTTCTCATGCGGAAGTAAATATAATGTGAGGTCGTTGTCCTGCTAGGGTGGGGCAGGTAAAATTGTTTAAATTAACCAGTTACAAGGTCAGGAGAGAGCCGCATGGCGTCTTTGCCCCGCAAGAATTACGCTCGTATTCCCGTTAAGCTCGGACTTCCCAATTTAATAGACATACAACTCGATTCATTCGAAAGACTTAAAAGAGAAGGTCTCGGCGATCTTTTCCATGAAGTCTCGCCTATCGAATCATATAACAAGGGGATGAAGTTATTCTTCCCCAGCCGCAGCCCCGAGGCCAAACAATGGGGTTTAAAGTATTGGTTTGGCGAGCCGAAGCATTCGATGGAGGAATGCGTCGAGCGCGATTTGACCTATGCCAGCCCTTTGTATGTTTCAGTATTACTGGCCGGTCCCGATGTCCCCGAACCGATCAAGCAGGATATCTTCCTCGGCGATTTTCCCGAGATGACCGACAAGGGCACCTTCATTATTAATGGAACGGAACGAGTGGTCGTTTCGCAGTTGATCCGTTCGCCGGGTGTCTACTTCGAAGCCCCTGCGGACCGTTCAACGGGCCGCCCTCTGGCAATGGCAAAGCTCATCCCAGACCGCGGCGCGTGGATGGAGTTCGAGACCCGCAAGAGCGATTACATCATCTTGAAGTTCAACCGCAAGCGCACCGTGCCGATCACCGTGTTCCTGCGCGCCCTGGCCGCAGTGGGCGATGGCATCAAGGACACTCCGCTAAAACTCGGCACGGATGAAGAGCTGCTCTCGATCTTCCAGGATGTGGATAACAACCCCGAGCGCATGTTCATCCCTTCCACTTTAAAGCAGGAACCCGAGTGGGATGTTTCCAGCCGTATGACGATCGCGGAAGCCGCGCTGATCGAGTTCTTCCGCAAGATGCGCCCGGGCGACCCGGCGACGCTGGATAATGCCAAACAATTCCTCGAAGAACAATTATTTGACCAGCGCCATTACGACCTGGAGCGTGTGGGCCGCTATAAGCTGAACCAGAAGCTTGATCTCAATATTCCCATCCCGCACCGTACCGTGACGAAGAACGATGTCATCCGGCTGATCCGCCGCATGATCCAGATCAACAACGGCGTCGAGCCGCCTGACGATATCGACCACCTGGGCAACCGCCGTGTAAAAACGGTGGGTGAGTTGATCCAGAACAAGCTTCGCATCGGTTTGCGCCGTATGGAACGCGTGATCAAAGAGCGCATGTCGATCCGCGACCAGGAACAGCTTTCGCCGGTGACCCTGGTAAACATCCGCCCGGTTGTGGCGGCCTTACGCGAGTTCTTCGGTTCGAGCCAATTGAGCCAGTTCATGGACCAGACCAATCCTCTGGCGGAGCTGCGGCACAAGCGCACGCTTTCGGCCCTGGGCCCTGGCGGTCTGCGTCGTGAACGCGCTGGCTTCGATGTGCGCGATGTACACCATTCTCACTATGGACGCATTTGCCCGATCGAGACACCTGAAGGCCCGAACATCGGCTTGATCGGACGTCTGGCCTCGTTCGCGCGGGTCAATGAATACGGCTTTATTGAAACGCCGTATCGCAAGGTGTTCAAGTCGTTCCCCGGCGACGATGAGCGATTGATCGGACGCACTCTGCGTGAGGCCGTGATCGATCCGAAGACCGAGGAAAAACTTGCCAAGGCCGGCGAAGTGATCGATGCGCGCCTGGCCAAGCGCCTCGCAAAGATCGGCAATGAAGTGCCGGTCGTTCCTTATGTTTCCGACCAGACCGATTATCTGTCCGCCGATGCGGAAGATAAATATGTCATTGCCCAGGCTAACGCGCCGTTGACCGAGATCAGCGAATTTGTACGCGAGCGCATTTCCTGCCGCTATCACTCAGGCTTTTTGTTCTCCACCCCTGAAGCGGTGGATTATATGGACGTTGCACCGCACCAGGTGGTGGGTATCAGCGCCGCGCTCATTCCCTTCCTTGAACATGACGATGCCAACCGGGCATTGATGGGTTCGAACATGCAGGCGCAGGCCGTGCCTTTGGTACGCCCTGAAATCCCGCTGGTCTCCACCGGCATGGAGCGCGCGGCTGCCCTTGATTCCGGGCAGGTTGTGGTTGCGGAAGAAAATGGCGAAGTCGTCTCGGTAACCGGCAGCAAGATCGTCGTCAAGGAAAGAAAAGGCGGTCTGCATAATTACCAGCTGCGCAAATATCAACGTTCGAATCAGTCGACTTGTATTGACCAGCGGCCGTCGGTCGTAAAGGGGCAGGTTATCAAGAAGGGCGATATCATCGCCGATTCTTCCTCGACGGAAAGCGGCCAACTGGCCCTGGGCCAGAATGTGGTTGTGGCTTTCCTCTCCTGGGAAGGCGGCAACTTCGAAGATGCGATCCTGCTTTCCGAGCGATTGGTCCAGGATGACCGCTTCACGTCCGTCCATATCGAAAAATATGAAGTCGAGGCACGCGATACCAAGCTGGGACCGGAAGAGATCACACGTGATATCCCCAACGTCGGTGAGGATGCGATCAAGGACCTCGATGAGAACGGAATTATCCGCATTGGCGCTGAAGTCGGGCCGAACGATATTCTGGTCGGCAAGATCACTCCTAAAGGCGAGAAGGAACTCACGCCTGAAGAGCGCCTGCTGCGCGCCATCTTCGGTGAGAAATCGCGCGATGTGAAAGATACATCCCTGCGGATGCCGCACGGCGAACGCGGGAAGGTTGTGGACGTAAAGGTCTTTACCCGCGAGGATAACTCTGACCTCTCGGCGGGCGTGGATATGATGGTGCGCGTCTCCGTGGCGCAGCGCCGCAAGATCACGGCCGGCGACAAGATGGCAGGACGCCATGGCAATAAGGGCGTTGTTTCCAAGGTCGTGCCGGTGGAAGATATGCCGTTCCTTGAAGATGGAACGCCGGTCGATATCATCCTGAATCCGCTCGGCGTACCAGGTCGTATGAATATCGGCCAGGTGCTCGAAGTCCATCTGGGATGGGCGGCAAAGCGGCTTGGCTTCCGCGCCATCACGCCGGTCTTTGACGGAGCGACCGAGGAACAGATCGAAGCCGAGCTGGCGCGTGCCTGGATCGTGGACCAGGCCTGGAAAGAATCTGCGCAGGCGGCCTGGGAATGGATCAAAGAACAGGAGTATGACCCGGAGTCGATCCAGGATGACGATGAAGTCCGCCGCCTGTATCTGGAATCCTGGCTGGGTAAACGCAAGTATGACGTTTATAAATTAACCGATGTGGATTATGCCCGACACTCGGCTGCGAAGGAATGGCTGCGTGATCGGGAGTATGATCCCAAACTGATCCTGGGCAGCCTTGGATGAAGAGACCGCTAATCGGGATTCTGATGTGGATCAGAGCCGCTATCAATGCCTGTCTGCGGCTCTGGATGGAGAGCCTCGGTTATACAAAGAAAGTTTCGGACGCGAACCTTAACGCGGCGGCACAGGATGTGACGCGTGAGACGGGCTTCCCGTTGCCGATCCTGGGCAAGCAAACCCTGCGTGACGGCAAGATCGGCATGCCTTACGATCAGCCTGTCACGGTGGGCGTGATGACCATCCTTAAATTGCATCACCTCGTCGAAGATAAGGTCCATGCGCGCTCCACAGGCCCATACAGCCTGGTTACGCAGCAGCCTTTGGGCGGCAAGGCGCAATTCGGCGGCCAGCGCTTCGGTGAAATGGAAGTGTGGGCGCTGGAAGCCTATGGCGCGGCCTATACGCTTGCAGGAAATGCTCACGGTTAAATCGGATGATGTGCAGGGTCGCGTCAATGCCTATGAAGCCATCGTCAAAGGTGAGCCGATCGAAGAGCCAAGTATTCCGGCCTCCTTCCGAGTCCTGGTCAAGGAACTCCAATCGCTCGGCCTGGCCGTTGAGGCGATCAATGAAGGTGGGGATGTGGTCAAGTTTGGCAAGGATGAAGAAAAGACCCATCCGCCAAAACTGGGCACCGGGCTGATGGAGTTGGGCGTTGGTGGCAACGATAGACGGAAATAGTATGCGGTTTTTCTTGACGCGTTCATAACCGCATGTTAGAATAATCCGCCGTTGCTCGCAAAAACAGGCGGCCACATTCCCGCCTATACCATGGCAGCTACAAATGAGGCCATCATTGTTGTTTCTGATGGCCTCATTTCTTGCAAAAAGTCTTTGTGAAAGAATTTGTAATCGGAGGCAAACGTGCCGACAGTCAACCAAATGGTCCGCAAGGGCCGCAAAAATAAGAAAGCCAAAAGCAAGGCTCCTGCGCTGCAATATACGCTGAACAGCCACAAGCAGCGTCGTGTGCGGCAGGCCAAGGGCGCGCCCCAAAAGCGCGGTGTTTGCACTGTTGTGCGCACGATGACCCCCAAGAAGCCGAATTCGGCGCTGCGCAAGATCGCCCGTGTGCGGCTGACCAACGGCATTGAAGTCACGGCCTATATTCCCGGTGAAGGCCATCAGCTGCAGGAGCACTCAGTGGTGCTGGTACGCGGCGGTCGTGTAAAGGACCTGCCGGGTGTGCGGTATCACATTGTGCGTGGTTCGCTCGATACGACCGGTGTGGCTAATCGCAAACAGGGCCGCTCCAAGTATGGCGCGAAACGCCCGAAGTAAATTAACGGAGATAAACCATGAGACGTGGAAACCCAGAACTACGGCCAATCCCGCCCGATATGCGCTATAACAGCGTCCAGGTTCAAACCATGGTCCAGCATGTCATGAAACGCGGCAAGAAAAGCACGGCCACGCGTTTAATTTATGAGGCCATGGACCTGATCAAGGAGCGAACGCAGAAGAACCCGCTCGAAGTCTTCGATGACGGCGCTTAAAAATGTAAGCCCGGCCATGGAAGTCCGCCCCCGGCGTGTGGGTGGCGCGACCTACCAGGTGCCTATGGAAGTTGCCGCAAACCGGCGGCTTACCCTGGCCCTGCGCTGGATATTGGCTGCGGCGACGGAGCGTGGCGGCCGTTCGTTTGCCGACAAATTGGCTTCCGAGTTGATCGACGCCTCCAACGAAACCGGCACCGCGATCCGCAAACGTGATGAAACCCATAAGATGGCTGAAGCGAACCGCGCTTTCTCCCATTATCGTATCTAACTGGTTATATACAAAAACTTTTAATTATTAGGTGTATTAGGACAGAATGGCACGCGAGTTTCCGCTTGAAAAGTATCGAAATATTGGGATTATTGCCCACATCGACGCCGGGAAGACGACCACTACCGAGCGTATCTTGTTCTATACCGGGAAGACCCATCGCATCGGTTCCGTGGATGATGGCACAACCGTCACCGACTGGATGGCGCAGGAACGTGAACGCGGCATTACGATCGTTTCAGCGGCCATATCTTCAGAGTGGAAAGGCTATCAGATCAATGTGATCGATACGCCCGGCCACATTGATTTCACCGCCGAAGTCCAACGCTCCCTGCGCGTCCTTGACGGCGGTGTGGTCGTCTTTGATGCAGTTCAAGGCGTGGAGCCTCAGAGCGAAACCGTCTGGAGACAGGCAGACCGCTACGGGGTTCCGCGTATTTGTTTTGTTAATAAAATGGACCGCATTGGCGCCTCGTACGAGCGCACCATCCAATCGATTATTGATCGCCTGGGCGCAAACCCCATCCCGCTGCAATTACCGATAGGTATCGAAGCCGGGTTCAAAGGTGCAATCGACCTGCTTACAATGAAGGGGGTCATATGGGAAGATGATCTTGGGAAAGATCCGAAGGTTATCGATATCCCTGCCGAACTTGTAAAAGCTGCCGAGGAAGCCCGCCTGCAAATGGTCGAGAAGATCGCCGAACTTGACGATCACCTGACAGTCAAGTATCTGGAAGGGGCGGAAATCAGCATTGATGAGTTGAAAACAGCACTTCGCAAAGCGATTGTCGAGAATAAAGCTTATCCCGTCCTGTGCGGTTCCTCCCTTAAGAATAAAGGCGTTCAGGTCCTTCTGGATGCTGTGATCGATTATTTGCCCTCACCGGCAGAGATCCCGCCGGTTAAAGGCTCCGAGCCGGGCAAAGATGAACTTACCATTGAATTGCCTCCCAGGGATGATGCGCCCTTAAGCGCCCTGGTTTTTAAGATTGTTACCGATCCTTATGTGGGTCGTCTCGCTTATTTCCGCGTTTACTCGGGCGTTATTTCCCAGGGTCAAATGTTGACGAATTCGACCAAAGGCAAGCGCGAACGCATCGGGCGCTTGATCCGCATGCATGCCGATCGCCGCGAAGACATCACGGAAGTCCGTGCCGGTGATATTGGGGCAGCTCTCGGATTCAAAGAGACCTTTACCGGCGATACGCTTTGCGACAACAAGCAGATCGTCCTTGAAAACATTACCTTCCCTGAACCTGTCATTTCGATTGCGATCGAACCGAAGAGCACAGCCGACCAGGAAAAGATGGGCGAAGCTCTTCGCAAACTTTCTGAAGAAGACCCCACATTCCGTGTCCGGTCAGATGAAAATACCGGCCAGACGATCATCTCGGGGATGGGCGAGCTGCATCTCGACATTCTCGTAGACCGCATGCTGCGCGAGTTTCACGTCCAGGCCAATGTCGGGGCCCCACGCGTGGCCTATCGCGAATCGATTACACGCCCGGTGCCCGAAGTCAACCTTAAATATGCCAAGCAATCCGGCGGCCACGGCATGTATGGTCATGTCGTCATCTCCATGGACCCCGGTGAGCGCGGTTCGGGTGTTGTTTTTGAAAATAAGATTTTCGGCGGTTCGATTCCGCGTGAATATATCCCTGCCGTTGAAAAAGGCGTCAAGGAAGCTGCCGAAAGCGGCGTCCTGGCCGGTTATCCCGTGACGGATTTGAAGGTCACCTTGTTCGACGGTTCCTATCCACGAAGTGGACTCGAACGAAATGGCTTTTAAGATGGCGGCCTCCATGGCCTTCAAGGAAGGCGTGCATAAAGGCGGCCCCGTCCTGCTCGAGCCCATGATGAAAGTGGAAGTTGTCGTTCCGGAGGAATTTCTCGGCGATGTAATGGGACAGATCAACAGCCGTCGCGGCAATATCCTGGGCATGGAAGTTCGGCCCGGGAATGCACAAGCTGTCCGTGCCCTGCTGCCTTTGGCTCAGATGTTTGGGTATGCAACCCAACTTCGCTCGGCCACCCAGGGCCGCGGTGTTTTCAGCATGGAATTCGACCACTACGCGCCGGTACCGCAGTCAGTGGCAGAAGAAATTCTAACAGCATAACTGTTTTCTTTTTTTCATAAGGAGTTCATTATGGCGAAGCAGAAATTTGAGAGGAACAAGCCGCATCTGAATGTGGGGACGATGGGGCACATCGATCACGGGAAGACGACGCTGACGGCGGCGATCACGAAAGTGTCGCAGCTGCTGGGGAAGGCGGAGTTCAAGGCGTACGATCAGATCGACAATGCGCCGGAAGAGAAAGCGCGCGGGATCACGATCAACATAGCGCACGTGGAATACGAGACGGACAAGCGGCACTATGCGCACGTGGACATGCCGGGGCACCGGGACTACATCAAGAACATGATCACGGGAGCGGCGCAGGTGGACGGGGCGATCCTGGTGGTGGCGGCGCCGGACGGGCCGATGCCGCAGACGCACGAGCATGTGCTGCTGGCGCGGCAGGTGGAAGTGCCGAGCATCGTGGTGTACCTGAACAAAGTGGACATGATGGACGACCCGGAGCTGCTGGAGCTGGTGGAGTTGGAGCTGCGGGAACTGCTGACGAAGCAGGGATTTCCGGGGGACACGACGCCGATCGTGCGCGGGAGTGCCAAGCAGGCGCTGGACAGCACGTCGAAGGATCCGAATGCGCCGGAGTATGCGAGCATCCGGGAGTTGCTGCGGGTGATCGATGAGTACATCCCGGAGCCGAAGCGGGATATGGAAAAGCCGTTCATGATGTCGGTGGAGGATGTGTTCTCGATCAAGGGCCGCGGGACGGTGGTGACGGGGCGGGTGGACCGGGGGCGGATCAAGATCGGGGAGCCGGTGGAGATCATCGGGCTGCACGAGAAGAACACGAGCTCGGTGGTGACGGGGGTGGAGATGTTCCACAAGCAATTGGATGAAGGGCTGGCGGGAGATAACCTGGGGCTGCTGCTGCGGGGCATCGAGCGCACGGACGTGGAGCGGGGGCAGGTGATCGCCAAGCCGGGGAGCATCACGCCGCACAAGAAGTTTTTGGCGCAGGTGTATGTGCTGAAGAAGGAAGAGGGGGGCGGCACAAGGCGTTCTTCAACGGGTATCGGCCGCAGTTCTACATCCGGACGATGGATGTGACGGGGAACATCACGCTGCCGGAGGGGGTGGAGATGGTGATGCCGGGGGATGATGTGAACCTGACGGTGGAGTTGATCGTGCCGGTGGCATTGGAGCAGGGCTCGAAGTTCGCCATCCGTGAAGGCGGCTTGACGGTCGGCGCCGGTGTCGTTACCAAGATTAATGAATAGGCCAGCTATGACAAAACAAAAAATCCGCATTCGCCTCAAGGCTTACGATCACCGAGTTCTCGATCAATCCGCCAAACGCATTGTTGAGACTGCCGAACGCTCCGGAGCTCAAGTTGTTGGTCCCGTACCCTTGCCAACCAAGATAGAACGCTTTACAATACGTCGCTCTGCATTTATCGATAAAGACTCACACGAGCACTTTGAAATCCGCACACATAATCGTCTGATCGACGTTCTCGATCCTGACTCCAAGACGATTGACATGCTGATGCGCTTGAATCTGCCTGCGGGTGTGGACATCGAAATCAAGATTTAGTCAGAAGATATTTTTAGCGATAATTTTCAGGTTAGCCTGAACGATCACTAATTTTTATCTATTATATAACTCGATAATTCGACAGTGCAAGAACGGTTCTGCGTGGGATAACAAAAAACTGCGTATCCCGCCAAATCGTTTGACTGCCCTGCCTGGAGATGATGCAGACGAAGCCCCGTCTGACAGTCTCGCAAAAACTTTTGAAGGAGAAAAACCGACCATGTTAAAAGGGCTGATTGGCAAGAAGATCGGCATGACCCAGATCTTCGATGATCAAGGCGTCGCATACCCTGTGACGCTCATCGAAGCTGGGCCATGTTACGTTACCCAGATACGCATGCCGGAAAAGGAGGGTTATTCCGCGGTGCAGCTGGGTTTTGCGGAGGTGCACCCCAAGCGTCTCACCAACGGCGAGCTGGGGCATCTCAACGCCAGCAAGATCCCTCCTCTGCGTTTCCTGCGTGAATTTCGCACAAAAACCCCGGATGTGAAAGTCGGCGACAAAGTAACCGTTGAAGTCTTTGCCGTTGGCGAACGCGTGGATGTCGTGGGCGTGAGCAAAGGCAAGGGATTTGCAGGTGTGGTCAAACGCTACCACTTCCACGGAATGGACGCCACCCATGGGACTTCGGACCGGAACCGCGCGCCGGGTTCCAACGGCTCCGGCACCACTCCCGGTCGTGTCTATCGCGGTTCCCGCCGGGCCGGCCACATGGGCATGGATCGTGTCACTGCCCAGAACCTGAAGGTGGTCATGGTTGATGCAGAACGCAACCTGATCGGTGTGCACGGCGCGGTGCCGGGCGGCAAGGGCAGTATGGTCGTGCTGAATGAAACGCGCAAGCAGTAGGCGCTGAGGATACAGGAACAATAGCCATGAAAGTAGATGTTCTTAACATGCAGGGTGAGAAGGTCAGGCAGGTGGAATTGCCCGCCGCGATCTTTGAAGCCAAAGTGAATATCGACCTGATGCATCAAGCCTATCAGCGCCAGATGGCAAACGCGCGTCTGGGTACTCATCAGACGAAAGTCCGCGGCGAAGTTGCAGGCGGCGGGCGTAAGCCATGGAAACAAAAAGGCACCGGCCGCGCTCGGCAGGGTTCTACGATTTCAGCGCAGTGGGTCGGTGGTGGTCGCATCCATACGCCGCATCCACGCAGTTATGCGCAGGCCATGCCGAAGAAAATGCGCCAGGCGGCGCTGCGTTCGGCCCTGTCTGCCAAGGCAGCGGAGGCCGGGATCGTGATCGTGGACGAGTTGAAATTCGATGAACTCAAGACCAAGGTCATGGCGTCGGCATTGAACAGCCTGGTGGGCGAATCCAGCGCACTGCTGCTGATGCCAGCCAAAGATGCCGCTTATGATAATGTGACGCGAGCGGGGAACAACATCCCGATGCCAAGATCCTGCTGGCCTCGTATGTCAATATCCGCGATTTGCTCGGCTATGAAAAAGTCATATTGCCGCTTCAAACGCTCGACATCCTGTCGGCGCATTTGGGCAAGGAGTAAACCATGACGACGATCTATGAAGTGCTTCGCCGTCCGCTGGTAACCGAGAAATCCAGTTATCAATCCGGAAAACTAGGCCAGTATTCGTTCGAGGTCGCGGAAGATGCGACCCGCACGATGGTGAAAGATGCCGTTGAAACGATGTTCGATGTGAAAGTCGTGCGCGTCAACGTGATGAACGCACCCGCCAAACGCGGACGCCGGGCAAAATCGCGCAGGCTCCTGGTGCGCAAATCCGGTTTCAAGAAAGCAATTGTTACCCTGGCCGAGGGACAAACCCTCGAGATCTTTGAAGGGGTGAAGTAATGGCAGTCAAAAAATATAAACCCACAACCCCCGGTCAGCGCGGGATGACGGGTTACACCTTTGAAGAAATTACCAAGTCCACGCCTGAACGCATCCTGACGGTCTCGCTCGGACGTCACGGCGGCCGGAACTCTTATGGCCGTGTCACCGTCCGGCATCGCGGCGGTGGCAATCGCCGGCTTGGTCGCGTGTGGTGGATTTCAAACGCGAGAAATTTGGCATTCCGGCCAAAGTCGCCGCGATCGAATACGATCCGAACCGCACCGCCCGGCTGGCTTTGCTTCATTATGCCGACGGTGAAAAACGCTACATCCTGGCTCCGCTTGATTGAAAGTTGGCGATACATTGGTCTCCGGCCCGAATGCGGAAATTCGTCCGGGTAACTACCTGCCGATCTCCCATATTCCGGTCGGTACCTTGATCCACAATATCGAGTTGAAGGCCGGCCGCGGCGGGCAGATCGTCCGCTCTGCGGGCGGGTCGGCGCAGCTTCTCGGCAAGGAAGGCGATTTCGCACAAGTCCGCCTGCCATCCGGTGAGGTGCGTTTGATCCACCAGGTTTGTTATGCTGCGATTGGCACGGTTGGAAATCTCGATCACAGCAATATCAAACTGGGCAAGGCCGGACGCAACCGCCACAAGGGCATTCGCCCGACTGTACGCGGCTCGGCCATGAGCCCACGTGACCATCCCCATGGTGGTGGTGAAGGCCGTCAGCCTATAGGTCTCCCGGGTCCGAAGAGTCCCTGGGGTAAACCGACGCTTGGCAAGAAAACCCGCCGCAATAAGAAGAGCGATCCGTACATCGTGCGCCGCCGCAGCAAGACGAGCCGCTAGGCGCTGAGAGTAAGAGGTAGATATGTCTCGATCCCTTAAAAAAGGCCCGTACGTTCAGCCAAAACTATTAAAACGCGTTGAGGCCATGAACCATAAAGGCGAAAAGAAAGTCATTCGCACATGGAGCCGGGCCAGCGTGATCTTCCCGCAGATGGTCGGACACACGATCGCCGTCCATGATGGACGCCGGCATGTACCGATCTATATTACTGAAAACATGGTAGGACACCGCCTCGGCGAGTTCGCACCGACGCGCACTTTCCGCGGCCATCAGTCTGCTTCTGCCGAAAAGGCCACTGCCGCACCGGCGCCGGCTGCACCGGCAGCGGGAAGGTTAAGTCATGGCCGACATTAAGGCTGAACTTAATTTCCTGCCCCAATCCGCCCAAAAGGTGCGCCTGGTGATCGATACGGTGCGCGGCCTGGGTGCGAATGAGGCGCTTGAAAACCTGCGCTTTGTCAATAAGCGTGCGGGTGAGCCGGTGCTCAAACTGCTTAAGTCTGCGGTGGCCAACGCGGAAGAGAATTTTGGCGTAAGCCGCGACGAGTTGTATGTCGCGCAGATCTTTGCCAATGAAGCACCCACTCGCAAGTGGCGCCGTTTCGGAGCGCGAGGGCGCTTCAAGCCGATCTTACGCCGCCAATCGCATATCACCGTCGTCCTGCGCGAGCGCGGGTCGTAAGAAAGGACTGAAGGAATTATGGGTCGCAAAGTACATCCGATCGGTATGCGTCTTGGGATCAACCAGCCGTGGCAAGGGCGCTGGTTCGCAGAGGGCAAGACGTACCGCGAACAACTTCATCAGGATTTTGGCATCCGCATCTTATTGTTGGGCGGTACGTCCAAAGGCGGCGCGGCGATGAACACCCGCGCCCTTCAATTGCGCAAAGAACTTCCCGAGATGGTACTGAACGGCAAGGCCGGTATCTCACGTGTGGACGTTGAAAGATTCCCGGGCAAGATCCGGATCGCCATCCACACCGCCAAGCCGGGCATCCTGATAGGCCGCAAGGGCGAAGGCGTGAAGAAGATCCGCGCAGCGCTCGAGGCTTTGGTCGGTAAGAAGATCGATCTCGACGTCAAAGAAATCGAATCGCCCGACACCGATGCAACACTGGTTGCTCGTAACGTTGCCGATCAATTGGAACGCCGTATCGCCTACCGCCGTGCCATGAAGCGTGCCATCCAACAGGCGATGCGCCAGGGGGCCAAGGGCATCAAGATCATGGTCGGTGGACGTCTGGGCGGCGCGGAAATGTCGCGGGATGTCTGGCTGCGGGAAGGCCGCGTTCCGCTGCAGACCCTGCGTGCCAACATTGACTTTGCCAGGACCGAAGCCCTGACCACCTATGGTCAGATCGGCGTAAAGGTCTGGATCTATCAAGGCGAAGTTGTGCCTGAAGTTGAAGAGAAAGTGGAAACAACCGAAGGCGTATACGTTAGTGAGTAGAGACCGGAGAATTGAGAATAGAGAACAGGACACACCCGGGCTTTTCTCTACTCTCCACTCTCTGATCCCTGAAGATGAGGTTATTGCTATGTTGATGCCAAAACGTGTAAAGTGGCGCAAGCAAATGCGCGGACGCATGCGAGGAAAAGCCCTGCGAGGCGCCGAGATTTCATTTGGCGAGTTCGGCCTGATGGCCCTCGAACCCGCATGGATCACCGCACGCCAGATCGAAGCCGCCCGCCGCGTGATCGTCCGTGAGATGAAGCGCCGCGGTAAAGTCTGGATCCGCATTTTCCCGGCCAAAGCGTATACCCATCGTCCCCCTGAAACCCGCATGGGTTCCGGCAAGGGCGGGGTGGAATATTATGTCGCCGTTGTAAAGCCCGGTCGAATCATGTTCGAGGTAGGCGGTCTCCCCGCCGACCAGGCGATTGCGGCGCTGAAGGGCGCACAATACAAATTCCCGATCAAGACCAAGGTCGTGAGCAGTCACGAAGCAGGAGAGTAAAAGATGAAAGTCCAGAAATCCGGGAAATGCAGGTGGAACAAATCCGCACCAAACTCTCCGATGCGCATGAGGAATTGATGAAGCTTCGCTTCCAGCAAGTGACCGGCCAGTTAACCGACACCAGCCACCTGCGCATCCTGCGCCGCGATATTGCCCGCATGGAGACGATCCTTAATCAGAGCTCTGCGCGCGGCCGCTACGGAAGGTAAAGCATGAATAATCGTCGTCGAATTGTTGGAAAGGTCACGAGCAACAAAATGACCAAAACCGTGGTGGTCGAGATCGTCCGCAAGTTCCGCCATCCGCTGTACAAAAAGGTCGTGTATACCAGCAAGCGTGTGAAGGCACATGACGAGATCGGCTGCCAAATTGGGGACAGCGTCCAGATCGTGGAGTCACGTCCTTATTCGCGCGATAAGCGCTGGGTGGTTGAATCCGTCATCAAGCGTGAGATCCGTACTGCGGATGCCGGTGTTGATGCAATCGCTTCTGCCGACTATCCCGGCCGCGGATGCGACCGAGCAGGAGAGCTCAGCCATGATCCAGCACGAGTCTCGTTTGAAGGTCGCTGATAACAGCGGCGCCCGCGAACTGCTGGTCATCCATGTGCTGGGCGGCTCAAGGCGCCGATACGGACATATCGGTGACATGGTGGTGGCCACCGTTAAGTCCGCCTCTCCCCAGGGCGCAGTAAAAAAAGGCGAGATTGTCCATGCCGTGATTGTCCGGCTTACGAAAGAATGGCGTCGCGAGGATGGTTCGTATATCCGTTTTGACGATAATGCCGCAGTGATATTGGATGCCGACGGCCAGAACCCGAAGGGCACCCGCATCTTTGGGCCCGTTGCCCGCGAACTGCGCGATAAGCAGTTCATGAAGATCGTATCGCTGGCCCCGGAAGTGCTGTAAGGCTGGCGCAGGAGTTATGCAATGAGAGTAAAGATCCGCAAAGGCGATACTGTTGAAATTATCAGCGGCCGCCTCGAAGACAAAGGCAAGCGCGGTGAGGTCATCAATGTGTTGATGGATGCAGATCGCGTGGTGGTTCAGGGTGTGAACATCCATATCAAGCACCAGCGCCAGATCCAGACCCAGGCGGGCGCGCCAGATTAATCCCGGACGCATCGAGTTCGAAGGGCCGATCCATATTTCGAATGTGATGCTGGTCTGCCCGAAGTGCAGTGAAGCAGCCCGAGTTGGCATCCAACGCGATGAGACCGGTGCACACCGTGTTTGCAAGAGCTGTGGACAGTTGATTGACTAGGTCGTGGAGCCTTGACGATGAATATATTGCACGAAAGATACCAGAAAGAAATTGCCCCAGCCTTGTTCAAGGCGTTCAGTTTCAAGAACGTCATGCAGGTGCCGCGGATCGAGAAAGTGGTGGTCAACATCGGCCTGGGAGAGGCTTTGGATAACCCCAAGGCGCTCGAAGCCGGCGTGAGCGACCTGACGATCATCACCGGCCAGAAGCCGGTAACGACCGTAGGCCCGCAAGAGCATCGCCAACTTCAAGCTGCGCGAAGGCCGCTTGATCGGAGCCAAGGTCACCTTGCGGGGCGACCGCATGTGGGCCTTCCTCGACCGCTTATTGAACATTGCACTGCCGCGTGTGCGTGACTTCCGCGGCGTTTCGGCCAATGCCTTCGATGGACGCGGGAATTACACCCTCGGTCTGAAGGACCAACTGGTGTTCCCGGAGATCGAGTACGACAAAATCGACAAACTGCGTGGCATGGAAGTCACGATCGTGACCTCCGCCAGAACCGACGAGCACGCGCGTGCCTTGCTGCAGATGCTCGGAATGCCGTTTAGCAAGAAGGAATCGTAAAGTATGGCGAAGAAATGCATGCAATATCGTGAACTCCGTCGGCGCAATGACGTTCAGGTGCGCAATCGCTGTCAGCGTTGTGGACGCCCACGCGGTTATATACGCCGTTTCGGCCTGTGCCGCATCTGCTTCCGTGAACTGGCGCTGCAGGGCAAAATCCCTGGCGTCGTGAAGTCATCCTGGTAACCGGGTGGAGGTTAGGTCATGACTATAAATGATCCGATTGCTGATATGTTGACTCGTGTGCGCAACGCTGTGATGGCGGGGCAGGGACAGGTTGCGATGCCGAGTTCCAAGATCAAGGCGGAAATCGCCAAGATCTTGAAGGACGAAGGTTTCGTCGAGAGCTTTGAAGTTGTGGATGACGAAAAGACCACCTTTAAAGTGCTGCGTCTTAAGATTAAATACGTGGGCGAGCGCCGCGAGCGCCGTCCCGTTTTGAGCGGCATCGAGCGGGTCAGCACGCCGGGCCGCCGCATCTACTCCAAAAAGACGGATATCCCCTGGGTATTGTCGGGACTTGGCGTTGCCATCCTCTCGACGCCCAAGGGTGTAATGACCGGTGCACGCGCCCGCCAGTTGGGCGTGGGCGGCGAGATCCTTTGCAAGGTCTGGTAGAAGGCAGGAGGTACAAAGTGTCTCGTATTGGACGATTGCCGGTTGAAATTCCGAGCGGCGTAAAGGTGGATGTCAAAGGTTCCAACATCCATGTGAAGGGCCCGAAAGGCGAACTTCAGCGCACCTTTTCCAGCTCGATTGGGATCGCGATGGAGAATAACCAGCTGGTCATCACGCGCAAGTCTGATCTCCCGGCAGAACGCGCCCTGCATGGCACGACGCGCGCCGTGCTCGCCAACATGGTCAACGGCGTAAGCAAGGGCTTTGAAGTTGTCCTCGAAGTGGACGGCGTTGGTTACCGCGCAGAGATGGAAGGCAAGAACCTGGCCCTGCATGTCGGTTATTCTCATCCGGTCAAGGTCGAACCTCCGGCCGGGATCTCATTTGAAACAGATACGAAAACCCGCCAGATCAAAGTGCTGGGTTTCGATAAAGAACTGGTTGGCCAGATCGCTGCGAATATTCGCAATGTGCGTCCGCCCGAACCCTATCATGGCAAAGGCCTGCACTATCTGGGTGAACATATTCGCCGCAAAGCTGGTAAGGCCGGGAAAGGAGCCAAGTAAGTCATGGCTAAAAATTCTCGTTCAAAAGCCCGTCTCCGCCGTCACGGACGCGTGCGCAAGAATCTGGCCGGTACGGCCCAGCGTCCGCGCCTGGCTGTTTTCCGCAGTGTAACCGAGATCTATGCCCAGGTTGTTGACGATGGGGCAGGGCCATACCCTGGTCTCCGCTTCTTCCGTGGATAAGGAACTGCGCGAAAAAGTCAAAGGCCTGAAAAAATCCGAACAGGCCAAACTGGTGGGCCAGACGGTGGCCGAGCGCGCCAAGAGCAAGGGTATTACCTCGGTCGTGTTTGATCGCGGCGGCTTCAAATATATTGGACGCGTCAAAGCTTTAGCAGACGGCGCGCGCGAAGGCGGCCTGCAGTTCTAGGCCGAGTGGAGTTGATATGGCAGAAAAAGACAACGTCGAACAACAAGACGGTTTTGAAGAGCGTGTGATCGAGATCGCCCGTGTTGCCAAAGTGGTGAAGGGCGGCCGCCGCTTCCGCTTCCGCGTAACGGTGGTGGTAGGCGATAAAAAGGGCTCGATCGGCGTGGGCAGCGGCAAGGCCAATGCAGTGCCCGATGCCATGCGCAAGGCCTCTGAACGCGCCCGCAAGAACATACGCGTTGTGAACTTATCCGGTACCACCATTCCGCACGAATCACTTGGACAGGTCGGCGGGGCGCGCGTTTTTCTCAAGCCTGCCTCTCCCGGTACCGGTGTGATCGCGGCAGGCGGCGTGCGTGCAGTGCTCGAAGTAGCTGGCGTGCGCGACATCCTGACCAAATCCATGGGTTCGGCCAACGTGCTGAACGTGGTAATGGCAACCTTCGACGCGCTCTTTACCTTGAAATCTGCCCAGATCGAAGCATCGCGCCGAGGCAAGAAGGTTGAAGACCTGCTGCCGTTCTGGGAGCGGAGGAAGCAGACATGCCTAAGCAAGAAATCCACCGGCAAAACCATACATGTTACTTTGGTGCGCAGCCCCATCGGCTACACCAAAGACCAGAAAGCTACCGTGCTTGCCCTGGGTTTGCACCGCATGCATCAAACGGTCGAACATAAAGACACGCCTGCCTTGCGCGGCATGTTGACCAAAATCATCCATCTTTTGAAGATTGAAGAGTAAGCTGCGATGAAATTACATGACCTTGTACCCAATACAGGCTCCAAAAAGAATCGTAAACGCGTTGGACGCGGCATCTCCGCCGGTCAGGGCAAGACAGCCGGACGCGGGACGAAGGGCCAGGGCTCGCGCTCCGGGGAAGGCGGGCGTCTGTACCGCCAGGGCGGGAACCTGCCGTTCTATCGCCGCCTGCCGTTCATTCGTGGCGAAGGCTTTACCCCCCCGAACCAGGTGACCTTTAATGAGGTCAATCTCGATCAACTGGCCGAAGCCTTCAAGGCAAATGCAGAAGTAAACCCGGAATCCCTCGAAAAGGCCCATTTGCTTCGGGATTCGCGCAACCCGATCAAAGTCCTGGGACGCGGTGAATTAAAAGTCGCGCTCAAATTGAAAGTCCATCAGATCAGCGCAAGCGCCAAGTCCAAGATCGAAGCGGCCGGCGGTTCCGTTGAGATGATCCAGTAGCAGCGTGACGAGGAGATCCACATGAAATCGGCATTTTCAGGTTGGCGTTATTTATGGAAGTCAGAAGACATCCGGCGGAAGTTGTTGATCACGCTGGGTATCCTGGCTCTCTATCGCTTGGCTGCCAATGTACCTGTACCGGGTGTGGATTTTGCCACGCTGAAGGCCTTTCGCGCCAGCGGAGCAGGCTCGGGTGGTTTCCTCGGTTTCCTCGACCTGCTTTCAGGCGGTACGGTATCCAACTTCTCACTGCTTTCCATGGGCGTTTACCCGTATATCACCGCCCAGATCATTTTACAGTTGTTGATCCCCATTATCCCCGCGCTGCAGCGGCGCATGCAGGAAGACCCACGCGAAGGCCGCCAGTGGATGGAGCGTTGGACCTATTTCCTGGCCGTACCGATGGCCGCTCTTTCCGCCATCGGCCAGATCAACATTTTCAATTCGCTTTCGGTCCAGGCTTTGAATAAGGTGATCGTGCCTTTCGGTTTTAGCAGCGACTTATGGCTGCCCTCCCTCACCATCCTGCTGGCAATGACCGCCGGAACGATGTTTGCCATCTGGCTGGGTGAATTGATCTCCGAATACGGCATCCGGGGCCAGGGACTATCACTGGTTATCTTTGCAGGCATCGTGGCGCGCATGCCGAGCAACCTGATCAGCCTGCTGGCCGACCCGAACAGCGCCGCGTTCCTGATGACCTTCACACTGATCGTGATCGTGCTGGTCATCTTCGCCATCGTATTTGTTCAGCAGGGACGCCGTAATGTGCCGGTCATGTATCCGGGACGCCGCATGGGCAGCCGCATGTCCATGCCGGTAAAAGGCACCCTGCCGCTCATGGTAAACCTGGCCGGAATGATCCCGCTGATCTTTGCGAGCGCCATCCTGCAATTCCCGGCGATTATTGCCAGCTACTTCACCAGTTCGACGAACGCGACAATCAAGGGCTTTGCCCTGGGCGTCCAAAGCACCCTGGGCGGGACGGGCACCAACAACTGGGTCTACTGGTTGTTGTACTTCCTGATGGTGGTGTCGTTCACCTTCTTCTATACCTCGGTCTTGTTCGAACAGCAGAATTATGGTGATAACCTGAAGAAGGTCGGCGCGCAGATCCCGGGTGTGCATACCGGCGAACCGACCCAGAAATATCTCAACAAGGTGCAGCAGCGCATTACCCTGCCAGGTGCATTCTTCCTCGGCGTTGTAGCTGCCATGCCGTTCCTCTTGAGCAAACTGCTGGCTTTATTCAATATAGGCACGTCATCCTCCTCGGCCGGTTTGTTCCTGGTTTCCTCCGCAGGATTGCTGATCGTGGTCGGCGTGGTCCGCGATACCTTCCTTAATATCGAAGCTGAGTTCAAGCTTCACGGGTATCAGGACACGCTGCTGGTACATTAATAATCAAGGCAAAAACATGGCAAAATACATCGTTCTGCTCGGCCCCCCAAGCGTAGGCAAAGGCACACAGGCCGAGATCATCGCTGCGAAAACCAGCCTCCGGCATGTCTCATCGGGGGACCTGTTTCGGGAGAATATAAAAAACGATACGGCTCTGGGAAAACAGGCCAAGTCGTATATGGACAAGGGCGAACTGGTCCCGGATGATGTGACGATAGCCATGGTCAGAGACCGCCTGTCCCGACCGGACTGTAAAGCGGGAGCGATCCTGGATGGCTTTCCGCGTACCCCGGTGCAGGCGGACGCACTGCAAAAGATGCTGGCCGAATTCAAAGGCGATGTGAATGTTGTCCCGTTCATCACTGCCGCGCCCGAGGTCCTGATCGAGCGTGCCAGCGGTCGCTGGACCTGCAAGGCCCAGGGGCATATCTATCATCAGAAATTCAATCCGCCCAAAGTCGCCGGCAAATGCGACATTGACGGATCGGATCTTTACCAGCGCGAGGACGATAAGGTTGAAACCGTAGCGCGCCGCATCAATGTCTATTTCGAACAGACCGCGCCGCTGGTTGATTATTATCGCGGTCAAGAATAAGTTGGTTGAAATTGACGGCACGCAAACCATCGAAGATGTGACGGCCGCCCTGCTGTCGGCGATAAAGAATTAAGTTATGAATTCCGGACGCCAGATCCACGTGAAGAGCCCTGACGAATTGAAGGTAATGCGTCAGGCGGGGCGTATCAATGCCGAGATCATGGCGACCGTTAAAAAATTGATACAACCCGGAGTTTCTACAGCGGACCTCAACGCGGCTGCTGAGGACGTGCTGAAGAAACACGGTTGTTATTCGCCTTTCAAAGGCTACAGCCAGCCGCCGTATCCGGCCTCGATCTGCACGAGCGTCAACGAGGAACTGGTTCACGGCATCCCGAGCAAGAAGCGCATTTTGCACGAGGGCGATATCTCTCTGCTGATTGCGGAACGGTGTTCGAAGGCTTTGTAGCGGACTCGGCTTTTACGGCCGGGGTCGGGGAGATCTCCCCGGAGGCGAAGCGTCTGCTGGAAGTCACCGAAGCCGCCTTGTATGCGGCCATCGAGAAGATGCGGGTTGGAAACCGCACCGGTGATATTTCGGCAGCGATACAGAATTACGTCGAAAGCCGGGGCTTGCACGTTACACGCGAGTACACGAGCCACGGCGTGGGGCGGCAGATGCACGAAGGACCGATGGTCCCCAATTTCGGGACCGCGGGAACCGGAATGCCTCTCCGTCCTGGAATGACCATCGCAATCGAACCGATGGTTCTGATCGGGACGCACGAAACCCGGGTCTTACGCGACCAGTGGACTGTGATCTCGGCAGATAAGTCATTGACGGCGCATTTTGAGCATTCGGTAGCCGTCACCGAAGGAGATCCTCTGCTCCTGACTGTCCCTTGACCTGTCTGGAAGAAAACATTTGCACTGGACGGAAGAAAAAACAAAAAGTATAATCATTAATTTGGCTGCATGAAAAAGTAAGGAGATAGTTATCATGAAAGTATCACCCTCGGTTCGCAAGCGATGCGCCAAGTGCCGGATTGTGCGGCGCAAGGGCCATGTTTACGTTATTTGCGAAAATCCAAAGCATAAACAACGACAAGGCTAAAGTGACTTATGGCGAGAATTGAAGGCGTTGATTTACCCCGCAACAAGCGGACAGAAGTTGGCCTGACCTATTTATTCGGCGTTGGGCCGACACGCTCGCGTCAAATTTTGGCCGCCACCAAAGTCAATCCTGATACGCGTATCAAGGATCTGACCGAGGCCGAAGTTACCGCGATCCGTGAATTCGTCCAGAAGAATTACAAGCTGGAAGGCGATCTACGGCGCGAAACGCAGATGAACATCAAGCGCCTGATCGAAATCGGCTCTTATCGCGGTCTGCGTCATCGCCGTAACCTGCCTGTTCGTGGGCAACGGACCCGGACAAATTCGCGTACCCGCAAGGGCACCAAAAAGACAGTTGCTGGACGCGGACGCCGCCGTGGCGGTAAGAAGTAAAACAGGAGTTGATGAATTATGGCTCAAAGTGTTCGCTCCGCCCGCCGCGCAGCCGGTGGCGCCAAAAAAGGGAAACGCAACCTGTCCTCCGGGCAGGTGCATATTTTTGCGTCCTTTAATAATACGATTGTGACGGTGACCGATTCCGAAGGCAATACCATTGCCTGGGGTTCGGCCGGTTCCGCGGGCTTCAAGGGTTCGCGCAAAAGCACACCCTTCGCAGCCCGCCTGGCTGCCGAGCAGGCGATCAAAGCTGCCCAGCAGTTGGGCATTCAGGAAGTGGACCTGTTCGTAAAAGGTCCCGGCCCCGGGCGTGAAAACGCAATCCGCGCCGTCCAGTCCATGGGATTAAGGGTACGCTCGATGTCCGATATTACACCGATCCCGCATAATGGCTGCCGGCCTCCCAAGAAGCGCCGCGTTTAATAGAGTGAGGTAGTAGAAATATGGCAAAAACACTTACCCCGGTTTGCAAACTTTGCCGGCGTGAAGGCGAAAAACTTTATTTGAAGGGCGAACGCTGCTTCACTGCGAAGTGTGCCTTTGAAAAACGCGCCTTTGCTCCCGGGCCAGCATGGCAAGACTGCCGGCCGAGGCGGTCGGAACGCAAGCCGCACCGGCGAGTCGGACTTTGCCCGCCAGTTGCGCGCCAAGCAGAAAGCGCGCCGTGTCTACGGAGTTCTGGAGCGCCAGTTCCGTCGTTATTACGAGACGGCTCTTGGCCGCCGCGGTCTGACCGGCTTGAACCTTCTGCAGATCCTCGAATCCAGGCTTGATAATGTTGTCTTCAAACTGGGATTCGCCTCCAGCCGCTCGCAGGCCCGCCTGCTGGTTACCCACGGTCATTTTACGGTAAATGGCCGTCGCACCGATGTCCCTTCCATGCTTTTGAAGGAAGGCGACCAGATCGCCGTCCGTGAAGGCTCCAGCAAGTTGACCTATTTCACTGGAATGCCCGCGTTCGCTGAGAAGCGCACGTCTCCGGCCTGGCTGACCCGTGATATCGCAAAGATGGCGGGTTCGGTCTCTCGTATGCCGGACCGTCCCGAGATCGAAGGCACTCTCAACGAACAGCTTATTGTTGAGTATTATTCGCGCCGTTAGTTCTTTGGCTGCGTTCAGGTGGTGTGGATGGCTTTGCTGCCCTCATCTATTTGCTTTCTGCTTCTAAAAGGGAGAGGTGAACCGTGACAGGTATCACGAACATGGTTATGCCGAAGATCGAGCGCGAAGCTGAGGCTCGAAATTACGGTAAATTCGTTATCAGTCCGCTGGAACGCGGCTATGGTGTGACGCTGGGTAATGCCCTGCGTCGTGTGCTGCTTTCATCCCTGGATGGCGCGGCAGTCACCTCCATACGCATCGGCGATGTGCTGCATGAATTCAGCGACATTCCCGGGCGTACGTGAGGATGTCATCCAGGTGACCCTGCAGATCAAGCAGATCCGGCTTAAGCTGGATGGAGTGGAAAGCACCCGCATGCATCTTGAAGTGCGCGGCGAGGGCACGGTCACCGCGGCCGATATCGTTGCACCGGCCGAGGTGGAGATCGTCAACCCCGAACTTTATCTGTTTACGGTGGATAACCCCAAGACCAAGCTCGATATCGAATTCACCGTCGAGCGCAATCGCGGTTATTCGCCGGCGAATGAACGCAGCGGACATATGCCCATCGGCGAGCTTCCGGTGGATGCCATCTTCAGCCCGGTCAAGCGTGTCAACTGGGAAGTGACCTCGGCCCGTGTGGGTCAGAGCACGAATTATGACAAGCTGATCCTTGAGATCTGGACGGATGGCACGATTTCACCCGAGCGCGCGTTGAGCACCTCGGCCAAGCTTATCATTGATCATCTGCGTTTGATCGCCGGTATCAATGAAGAAATGCTGACGGTCGTCACGGAACGTGAAGTGGGCGGCAGCCGCCTGTCGAGTGAACTTGGCGGAGACACCGGTGGAAGCCCTCGATCTTTCGGTGCGTGTGTTCAACTCGCTGAAGCGCACCGGCATCACCAACGTCGGTGATGTGCTCGAACTGCTCGACAAAGGCGAATCGGCGGTGATGTCGATCCGCAATTTTGGCGAGAAGAGCCTCGATGAACTGCGTCAGAAGATGCACGAAAAAGGCTTCCTCAAAGACGATCAACCCCCGGAGTAATTGAGAAATGCGACATAATGTAGCAGGTTATAAACTTGACAGGACCAAGGGCGCGCGCATTGCCTTGCGGCGCAACTTGATGAAGCAATTCTTCACCCATGAGCGGATCCGCACCACCAGGGCGAAAGCTGCCGCGATCCGCGGTGAGGCGGAACACATCATTACCATCGCGCGCAACAGCGCCAACGGCAGTGATTCCGAAAAAGTTGCCGCCCGCCGGCTGGTGATCTCCAAGCTGGGCGATAACCAGATGCTCAAGCGCGTTTTCGATGAGATCGCCCCGCGCTTCGCCAATCGAAATGGCGGTTATACCCGTGTGATGAAACTCGGCCCGCGCCTCGGCGACTCGGCGGAGATGGTGATCCTCGAACTGGTCGAAGAATAGTCGGTTGCAGAAAGTTGAGAGTTGGCAGCCAACTACAAGCTGCAACTGTCAACCGCCATGGCACGTTACAAATTGATCCTTGCTTATGACGGCACCGCTTTTGCAGGCAGTCAGCGGCAGGCGAAACACAGGACGGTGCAGGGCGAGCTTGAGAAAGCGCTTTGCGTGCCTGGGTTGGCTGGGCCGCTCTGTGATCTTGGCCGGGCGTACCGATACCGGTGTGCACGCCTCCGGGCAGGTGGCCGCTTTCGACCTGGAGTGGAAGCACGGCCTCGGATCCCTGCTGCGGGCGCTTGAATGCCGGCCTGCCTGCAGATATGGCTGCAAGCAGGCTCGAAGTCGCCGATGAGGAATTCCACCCGCGTTTCGATGCAACCTCTCGCACGCTATCGTTATCGCCTGTATTGCGGGCAAGTCCGGGACCCGTTACGCGAGAGAATGGCCTGGCGGGTATGGCCCTCGATGGACGAAGACAGCCTCGTCGAACTGGCACAGGTTTTTTTAGGCCAGCATGATTTTGCGGCCTTTGGTTCGGCGCCGCATGCCGAAGGCAGCACAGTCCGTACCGTGAGCCTGTCCGAGTGGAAACAGGCTATCCCGGGATGAGTGGCAGTTCGAAGTCCGGGCCGAGGCGTTTTTATATCATATGGTGCGGAGGCTGGTCTTCGTCCAGGTGGCTGTGGGGCAGGGAAGATGCGACGAAGGAAGCTGTGGTCAAGGCCCTGGAAAGACCGCAGGCTAAAAACGTGATCCCCGCGGGACTTGCTCCTGCACATGGATTGACTCTTGTCGAAGTAACTTATTAATAGGCTGTCATTGTCAGCCGAAGCTGAGAGGACAATGCCCTGGCAAGCAGTTCCCGAGCTTGGCTGACAACAACATGTTTGAAACGGAGAACGAAAGTGTATAAATCGTATTATCCAAAAGCCAGCGAAATTGATCGCAAGTGGTACGTGGCGGATGCCAACGGCCAGAATTTGGGCCGCTTTGCAGCGCACGTGGCTCAGCGTACTGCTTGGCAAGCATAAACCCACCTTTACGCCCGGTGTAGAGATGGGCGATTATGTCGTGATCATCAATGCCGAACGCGTAACGGTTACCGGCACCAGGTCCAGCGTGAAACTGGACACCAAGATCTACCACAGTCATTCCGGCTTTCCGGGCGGTTTGAAGTCCGTTTCATTGCGTGACCAGCTGCAGGATCACCCGGACCGTGCCCTGCGCGCGGCAGTCTGGGGCATGCTTCCGCATAACAAGATGGGGCGCGCCCTGCTTAAACGGTTGAAGATCTATGCCGGTCCGAACCATCCTCACGGTTTGCAGAACCCCGAGCCGTTGGTTGTGTCCTGAGCAATAAACGATCGAGGATCAGTAAAGCTCGAAATTCTCCCGGATCATCCAGGTTTGGCAAGTAGAAAGGAAAGAGTACTCATGGCAGTTCAATATTACGAAGGTATCGGTCGCCGCAAGGAAAGCACTGCCCGCGTGCGCCTGATGAGCGGCAGCGGCAAATTTGTGGTCAATGACAAGGATGCCGCGGCTTATTTCACCCGGTTGGGTGACATGAACGACATCCTGATGGCTTTCAAAGCCTGCGGCGAGGAACCCGTAAAATACGATGTCACTGTCACGGTGAGCGGCGGCGGTGTTTCCGGCCAGACCGACTCGGTAAAGCTTGGGCTGGCGCGCGCCCTGGTGATGATCAATGCCGACTGGACCTCGTCCCTGCGCAAGTTTGGCCTGATGACTCGCGACGCCCGGGTGAAAGAACGCAAGAAGCCAGGTCTCAAGAACGCCCGCAAGGCCCCGACTTACACCAAGCGTTAAATCGTCCGTAAGAACGCTCATTCGTAATGCGTAATCGTCTGTGCAAGCTCTCGTCTTGCGCGATACGGAGTTGCGCATTACTGTCATTTAACTGGAGAAAAGACATGCCTGGAATAACTTTGCTCGGTCTTGGCCCCGGTGACCCGGATCAGTTGACGCGTGAAGCCTGGGAAGTGCTTTCTTCAGCAGACGAGATTTATCTGCGGACGCGCCAGCATCCCACAGTGACCGGCCTTCCGGCTTCGGTCAAGATCCATTCCTTTGATGAGTTGTACGAAAATGGCGACTACGTTCGATGAAGTCTACGCGGCCATCACGCAAAAGATCCTGGAGCTTGGCCGGCGCGCAGAGGGTGTGATCTATGCCGTGCCCGGGCATCCCTTTGTCGCCGAAGCGACTTGTCCCGAAATTGCCCGCCTTGCCCGGCCGGAGGGACTGGCGCTGCGCATCGTGGAAGGGCTTTCGTTCCTCGAGCCGACCTTCTCTGCCCTGGGCCTTGACCCTTACCCGCGGCTGACCCTCTTCGACGCGCTGACCCTCGGCGCGGCGCATGTGCCTGCCTTTGCACCCGACCTGCCGGTATTGATCGCACAGATCTATTCGCGGCTGGTCGCTTCGGAAGTGAAATCCACGCTGACCGCGATCTATCCCGATGAACATCCCGTGAAACTGGTTCACAATGCCGGGACAAAAGACCAAATCGTCGAAGAACTGGCCTTGTATGAAATCGATCGCAGCGAGCATATCGGCTTGCTGACCGCGCTGTATGTCCCCTCGCTGGGCGAAGGGACTTCGTTGGAGGCATTCCAGGAAATCGTGGCCCATCTGCGCGCGCCGAACGGCTGTCCGTGGGACAGGGAGCAGACGCACGAATCGCTGCGCAAACATATGCTGGAAGAATCGTATGAAGCCATTGGCGCCATTGATTCCGGCGATTTTGCTGCCATGCGGGAGGAGTTCGGCGACCTGCTTCTGCAGATCATGTTGAATTCCCAGATCGCAAGTGAAGAGGGCGAATTCACCCTCAACGATGTGGTGAAAGGGATTTACGACAAGATCATCCGCCGCCATCCGCATGTGTTCGGCGACGCCAAAGTCAACGGCGTGGATGGGGTTCTGGCAAATTGGGAAAAGTTGAAAGAGAAGGAACGCAAAGGAGAAGGGAAAGCAAGACAAAGGGTTGTTGGATGGCGTGCCCGCTAGCCCTGCCGGCCCTCTCACAGGCCGAGGAATATCAGGACCGGGCTGCGCGGGTTGGGTTCGATTGGCCGGAAATCGAAGGCGTGCTGGACAAGATTGCCGAAGAGATCAGGGAAGTAAAGGAGGCCAACGACCAGGAACAGCTGGCGGCTGAGGTGGGTGATTTGTTCTTTGCCCTGGTAAACCTGGCGCGTTGGAAGAAAGTGGATGCCGAGTCCGCTTTGCGCGGGACGAATATGAAATTCAAGAAGCGCTTTGGTTATGTGGAACAGGGCGCAAAGAATCAGGGTAGAAATTTATCGGATATGAAGCTGGAAGAGATGGACTTGCTCTGGGATGAGGCGAAAGAAGGGAGTAGGGTCGCAGAGCTACGCGGTCCTCGTTCCCTAACCGGATCTTACTCAGGAACAGGATGCTCAGCAGCATGCAGGCTGCGCCAAAAATGAACAGTCCCTTTATAGCCCACCCAGGCGGCGGGCCAGGCCGCATTGAGGTAGTCCAAGAGCCGGGCCTTCGAGGCGGGCCAGGGCGCCCGAGCCGGCCGTAGCCAGGTTTGTCAAACCCAGGAATTTTCCGGCCTCCTCACTGGGCGCAAGACGGTTTGCAAGCGCCCAATTGGAAGTGAGGAACAATCCGATCCCGGCGCCGACCACGCTTCCGAAAACTGTGAGGCCGCGCACATCGGTCGCCAGCAGCATCAGGATCATTCCGAACGCCGTGATGAAACTGGCGCACATAAAGGATTATCTTTCGCGCCGAACTTATCGGTCAGCCAGCCGCCGATCAGCACAAGGACGACAAGGCCCAGGGTGATGGAGGCCAGCAGGTCGCCGGTCTGCTTCGGCGGGTCGGGCACGCGCAGCACATCCTGCAGATAATATTGGGCAAAGGCTTGCACACCGTATATTCCCAGCAAGAACAGGGCGCGTTCCGCAATCAGCCACCAGTATCCCATGTTTTGACGAAAATCAATTTTGAATTGAGCGCGCAGTGATCCCCAGTTCATGCGAGGCCGGTCATGGGTCGGTTCTTCGGGCGTGAAGAAGATCGTGATGGACGCCGAGATCACCAGCAATCCGATGACGACCAGCATGATGGTCGTCGGGTTGCGGGTCTGCGGATCGAGCAATCGCCCCGCCAGGAGCGAGGCGATGATCAGGCTGAACATGTCCATGAAAGTCTTGAGGGAGGATGCCACACCCAGCTGGTTTTCCGGGACGCGGTCCGGCAATAATCCCTGGAGCGGACCGTGCGCGATATTCGAACTGAACTGCAGGCCAATATATCCGACGATCAGCCAGGCGAAGCCGCCGCCCCAGGCCAGGATGGACAAAAAAACAAGATCGAATAGTGTGCCCATACCATTAATGGACGGCGGCGCCCAAAGCGGGAAGCCCAGCCATCTGAGATTGCGCCGGAGAGCGGCTGAATGAACATGGCGATCACCAGTCCGGCAAAGGTCAACAAGCCGAGGTAGGTATTTTTTCGGGCGTCCGGCACGAAGTTGAGCAGGACTCGCCGGCAGGATGATGGGATGCAGCGCGTTCCACATGAACGATAGTCCCACCCAATACGCGTTGAGCACCAGCATTTGTATCAGCGAAAGGTTCTTTTTCACAAATACTCTCTTTCATCGGCCCGACGGAAACCAGTTTCGTCAGGACCCTATCCGCACCCGGGTTACGGATAGGATCTTAGCTTGAAAATGTCACATTATTCAAAAGGTGTCCGATTTCTTCTAATATGACATTGTCCAGTTAGTTAAACTCACCTCGAAATTCGAGGGGCAACAAGCCGGCTATTTTGTTCATGATGATCTCTGCCGCGGCGCGATCCTTCGCCTCAGGCGATAGGTCCTGACAAACATTCAACTCGAAAGCTTTGCCGAAGTTTATATAAAATTCTCCCTTGCTTTCATAAACTCCCACCGGTACAAACTTCAGATGTTGGGCGGCCAGCAGCAGGCAAAATCGTCCCACACCGGGCGCCGGCCGCATCAGCACTCCCTCGGTTGATCGCCGCCCTCAGGCGCAAGCCCGATCATGACAGATCCTTCATTCCGTTTCACATAAGCCAGCATAGCACGGACCGAATCTGCGCGCGCGGCCACATCTTTCAGACGAGGCGGCATGGGAGGCATGCTCGTGAAGTCGTAGACATGCGGCCAACCTCTCCGACACGAAACGCGAGATACCGCTCTTGAAGGGTTCATACCACTTTCCGGGCGCCGTCCATTCACCAGCGATGACCCAGTGTACCGGAGGGGATAGGACAGAGGAGATTGCCAGGGCTGCCCACCAGATGTGAAAGCCGGTCCGCGTGTAATGGTTCATAGTCAAAACGCAAGGCCCGCTGGAGGGGATATATTCTTCGCCTTGTATCCGCAAGGAGGGTTTGAGGCCGGCCATGATCGCGCGCGAATCTTCGTGGAAGTTCCGCCGGCGCAGCAGGAGCAGGTCGCGCAGCAGGCTCAGCATAACGCCAGGCGGATATCTGTAACGAGGATTTATCGACCCTAATTTTCGATGAGCAGGCTTACCACGCGTAGGCTTCAGGCGCTTCACCGCCGGGCCCCGGCCAGATCTCGTCAAGCTTTTTCAGCTCGGCTTTACCCAGCCTGATCTTTAACGCGCGCAGGCTGCCGGTCAATTGCTCCATTGTGCGCGGACCGATGATCGGCGCGGTAACCACGGGGTTCGCCAGCAGCCAGGCCAGTGCAACGTCGGCCGGCTTCTCTCCCAATCCTTTGCAGAACCTTTCGTAGGATGCGAGCTGCCTGGCGTATTTCCTGGCATCATCCCGGCGTTCCTTATCGGCGCGGCGGCCCGGTTTTGCGCCGCTGACCCCGCCGCCCAGAATGCCTCCTGCCAGCGGACTCCAGGGGATCAGACCGAGGCCATAATCACGGCAGGCCGGGATGACCTCCAGCTCCACCATGCGATCTTTGAGGTTGTACAGGCTTTGTTCGCAGACCAGGCCCATGAAGTGACGCGCCTTTGCGGCTTCGTTGGCTTTCACGATATGCCAGCCCGCAAAATTGGAAGATCCGATATAAAGCACTTTCCCCTGCTGGACGAGCGTTTCCATGGCCTGCCAGATTTCCTCCCAGGGCGTCTTTAAGTCAACGTGATGCATCTGGTAGAGCTCGATATGATCTGTTTTCAGCCGTTTGAGCGAGCCCTCTACGGCGTTGCGTATATTAAGCGCTGAAAGGCGCCCCTGGTTGGGCCAATTGCCCATGCGGCCATAGACTTTGGTGGCAAGCACCACCTTCTCACGCCGGCCGTTGCCCTGGGCAAACCAGCGGCCAATGATCTGCTCGGTGATCCCCTCGCCCAGCTTCCAACCATAGACATTGGCTGTATCGAAAAAATTGAACCCCAAGTCGAGTCCCTTATCCATGATGGCATATGAATCCTGTTCGGTGGTTTTCGGACCAAAGTTCATTGTACCGAGGCAAAGCCGCGAGACTTTTAGGCCGGTACGGCCAAGTTGTGTGTATTCCATTCTTTTTTCCTATTCTGAATCAATTTTTTCAGAGATAGCCGATGTTTTTCAACCCCAACCTATCTCCGCAAGATTTTAAATGTTGATCGACGAATTTCTTCCCCTGAACAGGATCAACGAAATTTGGTCATTGGGAGAGATGGTCATCTTCGCGATGACGCAGTCTCCTTTGGCGAATGCAATGTGTGTGAAAAGACCTTTCTGTGTAAGTGAAAAATTGTGTAGTGAGTGGCTCCTATTCGATGCGAGTTGAGTTATTGATTTATTTGGTCAAATCCCGCGGTGGTCGATTCCATCATCGCCAGGATTTCGGCGACCCGGCCGGCCGGTGTATTGGCGCTGAACATGGTCTCAAACCCATCGCCCAGCATGACGCGCACCTTGCGCCAGGATGCCAACTGCGGCTCGATTTGCGCTTGCGGCAGCAGGTCGACCGCCGCGCTCCACTGTGGATGGCTGTTCTTATAGTCAGTAAGCAGTCCGATCGACGAGTCGCGCAGCGGGAATAAACCGGTCACTTCAACCCATTTCTTTTGGTTTTCGGGCGAAAGCAGCCAGCGCACGAAAAGCCAGGATGCCAACTGCTGTTCAGGTGTGGATTTCAGCAAGACATAAGATGCGCCGTAAATCACCAGCCCGCTCTGTATATCGCCGGGAAAACTGAGCACAGTCCATTCATCCGTATTACCGGCCGAGCCCATGGCCCGGGTGTACGCTGATAATTCCTCCAGGCTGGCGGTTGCAAACAATGCCCGGCGTTCCGCAAAAGCGGAGGGTGATTCCTGCCCGGTAGCCGAAGAATTTGTCAGAGGGTTGGCATCCGGTTGGGCTATCCACGCGCAGCCGTCATCGTAAAGCTGTTTGACAAAGGTCAGCGCCGCTATGTTTTTGGGCGTCAGAAAGCGATAATTGTTGCCATCCAGAATGCCGCCCCCGAAGGCCGTCAGCCACGAGAGCAGGGTCATGGAGTCTGTATCCACCAGCCAGCCGCCCTGACCATCGTTCGTCTTGTCGGTATCCGTCAGCATGGCCTGGTGCGCGCGGCAAGCCTGCTGGCGGAAATCATCGGAAGTCTTGGGCGGTGCATCAAAGCCCAGCTCGTTGGCCCAACTGACGTTATAGAGCAGGAAGCGGGCCGAGCGTTCGGCAGGGACCCCCACTCGCTTGCCGCCGATCTGGTCCTGCGACCAGAACACCGGAGGAAAGTCCTGCACCTCCGCCTGGGTGAGTCCGTATTGTGGATCGTTGATATAGGGATTTAGGTCGGCCACCTGGCCGTCAGATGCCCACGCCAGTGCATGTTCGGGAAAAGCGATCACCAGTTGAGGCCGGTTCGCCGTAGGCAGGGAGGCCGTTACGTTATCGTATAGTTGCGTGTAATTGATGAGGTTCGTGGACTGGACTGTGATGCCCCACTCATTGGTTTGGTTGAATTCGTTAACCTGCGACTGGAACAGGTTTGCTTCCACATCAAACCAGGGGTTCCAAACCTGGATGGTCACTCCCTTAAGGGCCTCCTTCGGAATGCCCAGTTGTTGGCCCGGCTTCGGAGTAGGCGCCGGGTGCGCGGTCGCAGTGGCTTGTGAGGAGGGCGTGGAAGTTAAATCCGCGAGCCCGGGTTGGCAGGCCGTAAGCAGGACTATAAGCAGCAGTGAAAGTCCGCCGTACTTTGCGGAAAGTCCGCTGTACTTCGCGGAAAGTCCGCCGTACTTCGCGGAAAGTCCGTTATGCTTTGCGGAAAGTACGCCGTACTTTGCGGAGGTCCGTGGTGTTTTGCATCATGCCCGCAGGGTGAGGTCATAATCCGCTGAACACGGCAAACGGGACCGGGCTAAAGGTCAGGATGAAGATAAGGATAACCAGCGCGGCGATCGCCCGGCGGCCGAGGTCGAGCGGTGTGATCTGGTCGAGCGGTTCCGCATGGACGCGCCCCAGCCACAACAGAAGGATGGCCCAAATCCACCAGCCATTCCAGAATAGACCCAGGGCCAGAAGGGCGAGGAGAATAACAGGGAAGGCTTTTGCCGCCCTCTCGCCAAACCAGGAGTAGACCACGTGACCGCCATCCAAGGTACCGGCCGGGATCAGGTTCAGGGCAGTAACCAATAATCCTGCCCAGCCCGCGAAGGCAACCGGCGAAATGAATACATCGGTAGCTCCGATTGGGATAGGATGCCCTGTAAAGAAGTATTTAAGCCAGTACAAAAAAGGAGTGGCACCCGCCAGGCTGGCGGGTGCAGGCAGGAGCTTTCCAAAAGTCAGATATTTTGCCAGCAAATAGAGAAGGGAATTCCCCTCCATTTCCACCATGCCACCCACCGGTCTCACCACGTCGAGATGTGAAAGTGAAAGTCCATAGAACAATATCGGGTATGGCAACGATGATCCCGGCCAGCGGGCCGGCCACGCCGATATCGAACAGGACGCGCTTGTTCTTGGGCGTGCCCTGCATCAGGATGGCGGCGCCCATGGTACCCAGGGGCGGGACGGGGAGTGGGATGAAATAAGGCAGCGTGGCAGGCGTTTTGTGATACCGGCTCATTAGATAATGCCCAAATTCGTGGGCCAGCAAAATGGACATCAGGCTCAGCGCATAGGGCCAGCCGGATAACATAGCCTTCACAAAAAAGAGGATCTGGCCGAGGGTATCGGTTGGCATCTGGCCGGTCGGCTGCGCCCCCACGAACAAGACGCTGAGCACCGTAAGGACGAAGAGAATGATATTTATGGAAACCCGCGCCGGTTTCGGGTCGGGTCTGCGCGGAACGAGATAGATCACCTGCTGGCCCTTGTCCAGGCGGAACAGGGGCGTGATCTCATAGTTCTTCAAAGAATCTGCCAGTTGATCGTAAGCTGCAACCGTATCTTCGGAAATAATTTGGCCACGATATCGGGCGATCAGGCCGCGCGCCGGCTCGCCAAGTGTGACGTCGTCGACACGGAAACACGCGTGAGACCAGGTTGTTGAGCACTTCAGTTTCAGGCATAGGCATGATTTACCTCTATTTGGAGGATGATTTTAGCAAAAGGCCCTGGTCTTTTTGTTCGGGGTCGGTCAGCGGGAGTGGATGGGAGTCGAACCCACCGCGGCCCGCAACGCGACCCGCCACAGGTTTTGAAGACCAGGAAGCCCGCCGGGACTTAACCACTCCCACATAAGGATAATCGAAACCAACCTAAAAAGCCAGTAGAAGAAATTCAAGTTAATGGAATCCGATGTTCGAAGTTCGATACTCGATATTCGAGAATCGGGAAAGCACTACACAGATCCGGTGGATTTTCACCGTCTTACTTTTTAGTGAAGAACCTGAATCGATCCCGAAAACTGGACACCAGGTAAGCCAAAAATCAGCGACAGTCCTGAACATCTGCGGATGGATTTGTAGATATCAAAGATTTGTAACTACTCACCGTCCCGCCACTGTTTGCCCGAAAAATGAATATGGAAGGGGGAGAACACCCCTTCCATATTCATTTTCCGAAGGTGCAGGTGTACTCCCTGCACGGAATCTCTAGTCCCAGGCTGAAAGCGTGGGACGAAAAGGGTGACGCGAAGCGGTGTCACCACCAGTAGATACAAAGATTCTAAATATAAATCTATTTTGAGACTTGACGGATAAAGTTCGCTATTACCGGTATCCACAGGAGGCCCAGGGCCATCGCACACAAGGATGCAAGGGTCGCCAGGCCGCCGATCCATGCCCCTGCCAACGCGTAGGCCCGTCCGTTCTCGCCGCTCGAACGGATCTGGCGCAAAGACGCCAGGCCTGTCGCCAAAGCAGCCAGCCCTAACCCTGCTGCGGCAGGATAACAAACCAGGCCGGTCAAGGGGATGGGAGCAACGGCAATGCAGAACGACAGCAGCGTCAAAATCGCAGAGACCATACTGATGATGGCATTGCGGTTGGTTGGAAGCCGGGGATGATTTTCGTCCATGATGAGTATTCTAATTTGAAATTCAGTCCTGAGGCTCCATGTCAGGCAAGAGGTTAGGGGCGCGAAGATTTTTTGATAATTTGCGCCCTTAGTGCCGTTTTTTTTCACTATGGGGAGAGTGATGTTTAGAGTACAGCTTGTGGGGTGTAGGTGTCGGCGGCGACATGGGCAGAACAAATTGCTCTTTAGAGGGAACAAGTTGTGGTATAATACTATATGACTGTAAATATTTTATAGTCATATAGTAAAAGGATGAATTATGCCAAAAGGGTTTACTCAACACGAAAAAGAGTTGATCGGGCAGCGGCTCCTGGAGCACGGTTATAAGATGTTTTCTGCATACGGGCTGAAGAAAACCAACATCGAAGAGATCGCGAAGGCAGCCGGCATATCAAAAGGGGCGTTTTACAATTTCTATGAGTCTAAAGAGGCGCTTTTCATGGATGTGATAGAAGAGGCCGAAAAACGCGTCCGGCAGGAATTATTGGCGGTCATTGACCTGCCAGGTCCATCCCCGCGGGCCCGCCTATTTGCCATTTTGAAGAAGGCCTTTGGCCTTTTTGAAGCCGTCCCCATATTGCAGTCTCTCACCGGGGGCGATTATGACCTGCTTTTTCGGAGGGTACCCACCGATAAATTCCAGGAGCACGTGGTCAGCGATCAGGCGTTCTTTGAAGAAGTGATCTCTCACTGCCGGAACGCGGGCATACCTATCAAAGTAAAGTCCGAGCAGATCCTTACCTCGTTATATCCGCTCGTCCTGTCTATGTTGCATGAGGCGGATTGGGGTCCGAACAGCTTTGGCGGGGACACGGATTTGCTTCTGGAATTGCTCGCAGCCTTCTATCTGGGTGAGGTCGAGCTGAAGCTCCAAAAAACAAGCAACCCGGTATCGAATCCAGAAGAAGGGAACCTGAAATGAACCTGACGATCGAAACAGAAGACCTTGGGAAATACTATGGGGATGTGAAGGCCGTGGATCACCTTTCCCTGCGGGTGGCGGAGGGAGAGATCTATGCCTTCCTTGGCCTGAATGGGGCGGGGAAAACCACCACGATCCGAATGCTGCTTGGAATGATCAGGCCGACCACTGGGTATGCCAATGTGCTCCAGACCCGGGTACGTTTGGGCAGCCGGGAACCCTGGGGGTCGGTGGGCTATATGGTGGAGATACCGCACAGTTATCCTGAGCTAAGCGTTTACGAGAACCTGGAGGTTGCTCGCAGGCTGCACCCCGGAACCCCGCAAAAAGCCGTTAGTTGGATCATCGAACGCCTGGGGCTTGCCGCCTACGCCAACCGGCGGACCGGGAACCTTTCCCAGGGTAACGCGCAGCGGCTGGGGTTGGCTAAAGCCCTGTTACACAGTCCCAAACTGCTCTTTCTGGACGAGCCCGCCAACGGTCTCGACCCCGCGGGGATCGTAGAGATACGGGAGCTCCTGCTGGAACTGACCCGCGAGCAAGGCGTGACGGTCTTCATGTCGAGTCATATCCTGGCTGAAGTCTCGCGCCTTGCCCAGCGGATAGGGATCATCCACCAGGGACGCCTGCTTCAGGAATTGAATATCGATGAGCTGGAGCGGAATCGAAAGCGGCGGCTTTTGTTGCGGACGCGCGATATCGAGTCGGCTCACCGGGCGTTGATAGCCGCCGGGCAGCCCTCCGAGATCCTGCAGGATGGGACCATTGAACTGAAGAACACATCTTCGGTTGAACGCCCTGATGACATTAATTGCCTGCTGGTCAACGCCGGGACGCCGCCTACTCAGTTGATGGTAGAAGAAGAGGAACTGGAGCATTATTTCCTCAGCCTGGTTGGCATGGATGGAGGACCGCGAAATGAATAATCTCTCAGATATGATTTGGATCGAGTTGCGAAAAGCGATCCGTTCCAAAATGCCCTTGTGGACTGCCCTGGGCTCTTTATTTATGCCACTGGGGATTGCCTTCTTGCTTTTCGTCTCCAGGAATCCGGAGATTTCCCAAAAGCTTGGCCTGGTCAGCGCCAAAGCCAACCTGGTCGCTTATGCTGCAACTGATTGGACGGCCTATATGAAAGTCTATGGCGAGATGATTGGCGCAGCCGGGAATCATTTTGTTCATCCTGATCATTAGCTGGATATTTGGCCGTGAATTTGCGGATGGCACGTTGAAAGATATGCTGGCTGTGCCGGTTCAACGCTCGAGCATAATCCTGGCGAAATATATCGTGACCGCCATCTGGTCAGCTATGCTTACAATGGTTATCTTCATTGCCGGGCTTGCCATGGGCGCGATCCTCAAGCTCCCGGGGGCCTCGGTCGGCGTTGTTCTTCAGGGGAGCGCCCTCGTGCTGATAACGGCGTGCCTGGTGATTCCAGCTGTTCTCCCCTTTGCGCTCTTTGCCAGTATAGGGCGTGGTTACCTGCTGCCGATCGGGGTTGCGATGCTGACGATGATCATGATAAACCTGGTGATAATCATAGGGTGGGGTGAATACTTTCCGTGGGCCGTGCCTATGTTATATGCGGAGGGGAAAACTCCCCTGGCGCCGATAAGTTATTGGATCGTGCTGCTGACCGGTTTGGCAGGTGTGATCGCAACGTATCTCTGGTTGAAGTACGCCGACCAGAACCGGTAGGTAAGGTTAAAGAATAAACCGTTGATGTAAATCAACGGTTTATTATCAATAGGGGCGAGAGGATTTGAACCTCCGACCGCTTGCACCCCATGCAAGCGGTGCCGGACTGCGCCACGCCGTAAAAACACCGTCAAAATGGTTGCCTACTTCGGTAGGCAAGTAGTCGTGAATTGTCGCCCTTCCAGCATCACAGGTAGTTTCTGCAATTCACTTCTGATTATTATCGGTGTTTTTATTGAGATAAACATAATAAAGGATGCCAACCACGCCCAGTAGGAAAGGAGCCGAGGCCCACATTTGTCCGATCATGATGAGTGGTACACAGAAGCCACAAACAGCTATAGATACTCTTGCAAAATTAAGATTCATTTTCCTTCTCTTGAAGATGGAATTTAGACCAAATTACCCAGCGGTATTTTCTGAGTTCGTATTATACGTCTGGCATTGGCAGGGTGCGCTGTTACTTATATACAATTAAGAAAGGTGTCAGCCTGCTCAAGCAGGTTTTTAGACAAGTACCCGAAACTCTACAAAAATGCAGGCTTATCGAAGCTTCTATTAGACTAAGGGTTGAAAGTTCTGCACAGCGCGTGCGGCTTGTCGTAATAGTATAAAGTCCAGCCATGCGTCGGCAAGAATGTAGAAGGCAAGTAACTATCGCTGAGTTGTTTCAACATGGGGATATAAAAACACCATCCTTTCTGGTTATGGACGGTGTCTTTACGGTCTTCAGTCGGGGCGAGAGGATTTGAACCTCCGACCTCTTGCACCCCATGCAAGCGCGCTAGCCGGACTGCGCCACGCCCCGATTTGCAGGCGGTATTATAGCCTTTTTCAAAGATTCTGGCAACACAGGCAGCCTCAACCGGAATTCGAATATAGCTTGTGCGCGACGATATATTTGTACACGGAGGGCAGCAGATAATAACGGAACGGCAGGCCCTCTGCCGCACGCTGGCGGATCTCATGCGAGGCGATTTCCAACAAGGGCGCGTCAACAAAGTGGACCTTGGCCGTGATGCCGGGGATTTGTTTTTCCAATATGGACAGGTCGATGGAATCGCCAGGGCGGCGCATCACACCGATCTCCTGGCAGGCTGCCACCAGGTCTGCAGGCTGATGCCAGGTGGGCAGATCGCGTAAGGAATCCCCGCCAATCAAAGGGATCAAATCAGCGTCCGGATACTGCAGGGCCAGCAGCTTGATCGTGTCGAGGGTATATTGCGGGCCCGGCCGATCCATGTCAATCGTGGAGAGTTCGAAATCGGGCTCATCTTTTAGTGCAAGATTAAGCATGGCCAGGCGGTCCTCAAGAGGGCTTATCCTTTGGTCTGTCTTGTGAGGGGGAACGGACGTGAGCACCCACAAAAGTCGCGTCAATTGAAGATTCGTGCGGGCTTCGGAGGCAAGGATCAGGTGCCCAAGATGAGGCGGATCGAAGGTGCCGCCGAAGATGCCGATGCGTTGGGTCATGCGCTGAAGTATATCGCAAGGAACTTGGAACTGGCATTACAACTTGAACCCGGAATTGCCATCGTTTACCGACATTTGTCTGATTAGCTGGGTATAATTTGGGCATGGACGCCAACTCTTTGCGCGCTCGTTACGAAGAACTCAAATCCCAGATCAACTTCCACAACCATCGCTATCATGTGCTCGACTCTCCGGTGATCAGCGACGCAGAATATGACAAGCTGCTGAATGAGCTTAAAGGGATCGAGGCCGGGCATCCCAAGTGGATCACACCTGATTCGCCAACGCAGCGCGCCGGTTCTGCGCCCGCGGATCGTTTCGAGAAACTCCGCCACCCGGGGCCGATCCTCTCTCTGGCTAATGCCTTCGGCGCGGCGGATGCACGGGCCTGGTTCGAGCGTGTCCGCAAATTGGACGAAAGAGTGGCCTCGGGAAAATTTGTGGTCGAACCGAAAATTGACGGGTTGTCCGTGGTTCTGCACTATCGCGATGGCCTGTTTGTCCAGGGCGCGACGCGCGGCGATGGGGAGGTGGGAGAAGATATTACGTCCAACCTGAGGACGGTACAGGCGATACCGCTCAAGATACCGGTCGCCCAGTCTTCCAATTTAACAGGTCCCCAAATATCTGGTTGTGCGCGGTGAGGCCTTCATTCCCATCAAGGAGTTCGAGAAGCTCAATGAGCAGTTGGAAGAGGCGGGCCAGAAGACGTACCTGAATCCGCGCAACACGGCGGCGGGGTCGCTGCGCCAGCTTGACCCGTCGCTGACGGCTTCGCGTCCGCTGACCCTGCTGGTGTATCAGATCAGTCTATTCGGAAGGGGGCAAGATCCCGACCTCGCAATGGGAGCTGCTGGAGTACTTACGCGGGCTGGGCTTCCCGGTGACCGATGTGGCGCGGCAGTTCAAGGACATTGAATCGGCCATTGCTTATACCGAGACATGGAACACCCGCCGCGACGAATTGACCTATGAAGCCGACGGGATGGTCATCAAGATCGACGATCTGAACGTGGCGTCCGAGCTGGGGGTTGTGGGCAAAGACCCGCGCGGAGCGATCGCCTTCAAGTTCCCGGCCCGCGAGGTGACCACGAAGCTGCTGGATATCCGCGTCTCGGTGGGGCGGACGGGCGTATTGATCCCGAACGCCGTGCTGGAACCGGTCGAGATCGGAGGGGTGGTGGTCGAGCGCGCCACCCTGCATAACTTTGATTACATCGCCGAGAAGGATATCCGCGTTGGAGACCGTGTGCTGGTCAAACGTGCGGGGGAGGTGATCCCGTACGTGATCGGCCCGGTTACGGATGTGCGCACCGGCGGCGAAAAAAAATACGTCCCGCCGAAGAAATGTCCCGTCTGCAGCCAGCCGGTTGAGCACCTGGAAGGTGAGGTGGCCTGGTATTGCGTCAATGCCGCGTGCCCCGCCCAATTGATGAGAAATGTGGAGCATTTCGTCTCGCGCGGCTCCATGGATATGGTGGGGTTGGGCACCAAGATCGTGGAAAAGCTGATCGAGACCGGCGCCGTCAAGGATGCAGCCGACATTTATAGTTTGAAGCGTGCAGATATATTGGAAGCGGTTACGAAAAAAGACAGGAAGACCGAAAAAGAACCGCCCGGTAAGATCGCTGATAATTTATTGACGTCAATAGAGAACTCCCGGCGCCAATCTCTAAGCCGGCTGCTGACTGCGTTGGGGGTCCGCGGCGTGGGAGAAGTGGTTGCCGGAGACCTGGCGCGTCATTTTGGCGACCTGGACTCTCATCGCGAAAGCCAGGGTGGATGACTTGATGGAGATCGAAGGTGTGGGCCCAAACATCGCCGAGGCCATCGTGGATTGGTTCGAGCGGCCTGCCAACCAGAAAGTGTTAGCCAAGCTGAAGAAGGCCGGGGTGTGGCCGAAAGGCGAAGCGACGGGAAAGAAGAAAGAGGGCAAATTTAGCGGGATGACTTTCGTGATCACCGGGACCCTCCCCAATTTCTCACGTGACCAGGCAAAAGAGTTCATCGAAGAGCAGGGCGGCAAGGTGACAGACAGCGTGAGCAAGAAGACAAGCTACCTGGTGCTCGGAGAAGAGCCGGGTTCGAAGTTCGAGAAGGCCCAATCATTGGGCGTTAAGATCATCAGTGAGCAGGAATTAAAGAGATTGGGAAAGGCATGAAAGATATTCTGATCAAATGGTTTATGGCTATTAACTCCTTCCTGATCCGTGTCAGCTGGAGGACGCATCGGGAGCAAGCTGGGATCGCAGACTATCCTGATCCTGCATACCGTCGGGCGCAAGTCGGGCCAACCCCGTTCGATACCGATCGCTTATTTTGATTATGAAGACCATTACCTGATCGTTGCCTCGAATTGGGGAAAAGACCGGCATGCCGATTGGTATTTGAATCTCAGGAAGCAGCCGCGTACGACGATTGAGGTGAAAGGGAAAACCATCCCGGTGCGCACGCGCGAAGCCGGCGGGGAGGAATATACCCGCCTGTGGAACTTTGCCGCCCAGAAACACCCGCCTTATCTCGATTACCAAAAGATGACGACCCGTCGAATCCCGATCATAGTGCTTGAGCCCGTTTAGACCCCCGAGGCTCTTATTTCCTCTCAGGCTGGACAGATCAAGGAGGAGCGTTTATGAAACCGGAACCTTCGAAAGGCTGCCTGCGTATCATTGCCACCGAGTTCTTCCCGATCGGCATCTCTATTTTTTCATTGTTATTATCCATGTTCAACCTTTACGTCAACTATCTCAAATCACCGGATATTAATTTCGTGGTTGCACCCTATATTACCCAGGTGGTGGATGCGGGGAGCCGTAACGAGGCTTTTTTTGTCCCGTTGACGGTGATCAACCGCGGAGCCCGGCCGGGCACGGTCACGTCTTTCAAGCTAATAGTCACTTATGAACCGGAAAACCTGCAGACAGACTACTTTGCCCAATACTATGGCAAGCAGGACAATGCCTTGTTGGTTGGAGACTTTTTCACGCCGATGAGCCTTGAGTGGGTATAGCAGCGCCTCGCATACGATTTGCTTTTATCCTCCTGGGTCACGGACCGGTGAATTCTTCACGGGTACCGGCCTCTATAAGTTTCAGGTAACGGCAGTCATCGCGAATGTCCAGGGAAACTCGCAGCAGACGATCACGCAGACTTTCCAGATAAACTTGACCGACGAGATGAAGGGGGTCATGAACAGCGCGTACGGATGGCGAATATCCTTATCCGATCCCGGTGGAGGCGGTGCAACAACCTTGATGGTCAAACCGATCGCCTAAGCCCAGAGAATGCCTGGCAATTCGGACGCATCTTTCCGCCGGGCAGCGGGGTGTTTTGGAGGTCGTAAATGTCAATTTATCAAACGGCGCGCTTCGAGGTCAGGCCAGAGGCGCTTGAGATCTGCCAGCAGGCGATCCGCGTGTTCATCGAGTATGTCCGTGTCCACGAGCCGGACACGTTGTCCTACATATCCCTGCAGGAGAATGAAGACCCGTCAAGTTCCTGCATATCTTCATCTTTCGCGACGCGGACGCCAGAGATACCCATGCCAACTCTGAAGCCGTGGATCGCTTTACGGGTACGCTGTATCCCAATCTTGTAGCGCCGGTGGAGTTCACAGAATACCAGGTATTTGCCGATACGGGCCCGCGTTGACAGTTATCTTTGGCTCGACTAAACTTGTTTGGTCGCGGCGGTTGTGCCGCGGTTGATCGAAAACGCTTTTGGGTTTTGGGGAACCTCAAAAAGTCGTATCTACTCACCCTCCCGTTGCTGGTTTTCCCGGAAAATGAATATGGGCGGGTGTTCTCTCGCCCATATTCATTTTCCGGAATCTCTTTTCCCATTCCGTGATAACGGAAGGGGAAAAGCTAAAGCTGAGTGAGTAGATACAAAAAGTCTAACTGAGAAGACTGTTTTCTTAAAGCCTTTCTAGACGGAACCATAGCGAAGACGGAAATGCGGAAGAGATCCGTCCCGTCCATCATGTGCATCCGCAAAACAGGCGCAGCGCAGATTTAAGAGGCATTCTCTCGAGAAAGTTCTATCAGGAGCCAAGGTATGGATTTCAACAAAGATGATACCGTCACGCGCCGTATCCAGGCGTATACCGACCGCGTTTCGATGCTCAAGAGCAATGATCTATATTTTTATAATCAGCCAATGGAAGAAATCCGGGGCGGCGCCAAAGTGCTGGTGCACGGCCGCGAAATGGGGATGTACGCCTCCTACAGTTATCTTGGCCTGATCGGCCACCCGCGCATCAACGAGGCCGCCAAAAAGGCCGTGGATAAATTCGGCACGGGCACGAACGGGGTGCGCATGCTGGCAGGCACCCTCACCCTGCACGACGAGCTCGAAGAGACTATCGCCCACTTTAAACATACGGAAGCCGCGGTGACTTTTACCTCAGGTTACGTGACCAATTTGACCGTGGTCTCCACGTTAATGGGGCGGGGCGACTATGTCCTGTCCGATAAATTGAACCATGCCTCCATTGTGGATGGATGCCTGATGTCCGGCGCGGAGTTCCGCCGTTTCAAACACAACGACATGGAAGATCTGGAACACCGGCTTCAACAAATCCCCGAGGATGTTTCGAAGCTGGTTATTGCCGACGCGGTCTTTTCGATGGACGGCGACGTGATCGACCTGCCGAATATGGTGAAAGTCTGCCGGAAATATGGCGCGTATTTGATGATGGATGAGGCGCATTCGGTGGGCGTTTTGGGCAAAACGGGCACGGGGCATCGAGGAACATTTTGGCCTCGAAGATGTGGTGGATATCAAGATGGGTACCTTGAGCAAGACCATCCCGTCGGTCGGGGGATATATAGCCGGTAAGAAGGAATTGATCAACTATCTACGGCATGCCAGCCGCGCCTATATTTTCTCCGCAGCCCTGCCTCCGGCGCAGGCTGCTGCCGCCAACGAGGCCTTCAAGGTGATTCTGGACGAGCCCTGGCGGATCGAGAAATTGAACCAGAATACCCAGCTCTTTATAGGCGGGCTGAAAAGTGCGGGCTTCGACACCCTGTTGACCACGACGGCCATCGTGCCCATATTGTGCGGTTCCGATGAGCAAGCCTTTGTGATGACACGCGAAGCGCAGCACCATGATGTGTTCGTCCTGCCGGTGGTCTCGCCGGCCGTGCCTGAAGGATCGGCGCGTCTGCGCGCAACCATCACCGCCGCCCATGAGCCCGCAGAAATCGAGCGGGCCATGGATGTAATCGTTACCGCCGGAAAGCAGATCGGGATCATCTAGAAAAAGATGGGGATCGGGCGGAATAGCGAGCATTGGGGCTAGCCCCGCGATTTGAGCGTTGTTTGAAACGAACCTGGAAAGGTTCGTTTTTTTCACAAGATCTCTGGCAAACCGGGATCGCAATCAGGATGCTGGTCGCAGGCATCCAAGCCGTCCAGGGTGGAAGGCAGCCGGCGCTGTTACAAAACTATAATATTTCTTTAACGCCGTCGTCATTTTCAGGCTGTAAAATCGTTTTAATTTTAATGGATCAGGCTTTGGAGGAATTTCTCTCTTCCGGTTGTGCGGTATCTGTTTCGCAGCCGGGGATAGGCTCTCAACTGAGTGTTCCCTGATCCAGCTGAATTTTGGAGGTACTTATGAAATGGTCCTGGAAGATCGGCCGTTTATGGGGAATTGATATTTACATGCACGTCACCTTTCTATTGATCATCGGTTGGCTGGCGGTCAGTTATTGGTTTGAGCTTCAAAATTGGGGCGCGGTGATCAGCGGCATATTATTCATCCTGGTCTTGTTCCTGTGCGTTGTGCTGCATGAATATGGACATGCGCTTACTGCACGGCGATATGGGATCATGACGCGTGACATCACGCTTTACCCCATAGGCGGCGTTGCGCGGCTCGAACGCATACCTGAGAACCCGATACGAGGAGTTGTGGGTGGCGCTTGCCGGCCCCGCGGTGAACCTGGTGATCGCCGCTCTATTGTTTGTGTTTTTGTTGCTGACCCACAGTCCGCTTACTATTCAGGACCTGAATATCGCCTCCGGCAGTTTCCTTACGCGTCTGCTGACCGTAAATCTCTTGTTGGTTGGCTTTAATTTGCTGCCGGCCTTCCCCATGGATGGCGGGCGCGTCCTGCGGGCGATCCTGGCGATGAATATGGACCATACGAAAGCCACGCAAATCGCGGCCAGCGTAGGGCAGGCCATGGCCTTTCTCTTTGGGTTTGTCGGTCTATTTACCGATCCGTTCCTGCTCTTCATCGCCTTGTTCGTTTGGATTGGCGCTGAGCAGGAGGCGAGCATGGCGCAGATCAAGAACTCGCTCGGAGGCATTCCCGTCAGCCGGGCGATGCTGACACACTATGAAGCCTTATCTCCGAACGATACCCTGGCCCGTGTCGTTGAGTTGATCCTGGCCGGTTCACAACAGGATTTCCCGGTTGTGGAGGCTGGGCATCTTATCGGTATCCTTGACCGCGAGACCTTTATCAAGGCCCTTACCAAAAAAGGACAAAACGCGTCCGTCACGGAAGTAATGCGCCGGGATGTACCCGAGGTGGACACTCACGAAATGGTAGAGTCGGCGCTTACGCGCCTGAATGAAAGCGGCGCCCGGACCCTGCCGGTCACGCATGCCGGAGAGTTGGTGGGCTTGATCACATCTGAGAACATCACGGAATTTCTAATGATCCGCTCCGCGCTGCGTAAAGCCCCCAGCGGGATCGTATAAGACTGAGATCGATCCTATTAAAATAACACAGATCCGCTGCTTGCCCGGCCGGGCAAGCAGCGGATTTTTGCTTCATCTCGATGTCTACGGTCTGGTTAGTTCTGGAGATCGGAAAAGATCTGAAGGGAAGGCCATTGATAAGGCCGGGAGCTGAGCGTGCAGCATCTGTTGAACATGCTCTGAAATAACAGCAAGCGTTGACTTATCAGTATTGTAGACGGAATACCAACCCGGTGTTTCATGTGGAGGGTCACCGACCCAATTATCACCAGGTCGTGATTGCCCGGACCAGGCCCAGAAATTATCACCGGCCAAGGGTCCGCCTTTCGATATGGATGCATCAACCTCGGCGTACATGGCTGTGTAGAAACGGTCCCGGTAGCTGGTAGGGGAGAGCGGGTTATAAATATCGTGCAGGGGATCCCAGTCGCGGGCCAGTCCGAATTCTTCGAGAACCAGCGGTTTGTCCAGGGCCGCAGCATCCGCTGCGCGCTGCTCGAAGTAATCACGCGCCTTCCCTTCTGCGGTTTCATAGGTCGAAGGATTCGTCGGATCGTACCAGCCCCAGTTTTGAGGCCAGATGTGAATGGTAGCGTAATCGATATCCGGCCCGTCATGGGTCTTTTTAAAATCAATCGTTTCCCCGGGTGGGGTCCCTTCTGAACCGGTTGTGACCAGATGGTTGGGGTCCAGCGACTTGATATAAGCGGCGGTATCATCGATCCAGCTATCCGGATATCTGCGTGGTTCGTTAGCAAGCTCCCACGAGAAAATCGTGGGGTCATCGCGGTACTTTAGCCGGTTATATGGATTCAAATGATTTGTTATCATCTCGATGTAATCTCGATACCAGGTCTGGCATTGCGCGCAAGAATAAAATCCTGCCGAATAATTCATAAAAGCGTTCCAATCCCCCGGGTATGGAATGGAGGTACCGTTTTCCCATGAGACATATTGAGCCATGCCGCCGGACCAGTACCAGAAATTGTTGAGGATCATAACGGCTTTAAGTCCGCGCTTACCCATCTCTGCCAAGAGAAAGTCAAGCCCGTCGAGGACGGATTTATCGTATATGCCCGGTGAGGTCATCAACGCCGGCGTCATGCGATGTGGCTCGGTGTTAGGACCCTCCGAGGAAGCCATGATGCGCAGGTTGGTGACCCCCAGCTTCTGCAAGCTGTCCAATTCCTGGACCAGCAGCTTCCGGTCGCCCTTGGGCCCATCCACTCCCAGTTCCATTCCCTGCCAGAAATTAGCACCGACAAAATAGTAGGCATGACCGTTAAGCATGAACTTGTCGTGGCTAACGGTCACGAAACCCGGGGCTGTGGCTGGATTATGAGCAGAACGGATGCTTGCAGCAGCCTCTATAGGCGGAATACAAATTAGCTCCGGCGATGATCGCTGCAATTCCAAGGCAAACGCGGATAGCTGCTTTTTTGCTCATTGTGCTAATTCCACCCATAATACCGCCGGTTGCATGGATCAGACGTCGCCCTCTGCGTGTTTAGCGACGGCAACGGCCCGAGCCAGGAAAATCTTATCCTTTGCAGGTCCGGAATAAAAGAAAAAATAGGCCAGGAACATCAATACCTTTGTGCCTCGGTTTACTGCGTAGATCATATTCCATGTGAATGGAATATTGATCACTGCGTAGAAAGCATTCTTGCCATTTTCCACTTGGGGGAAACCAACCAGGAGCCAAAAAACGTATAAGAGCACGAAAAGAGCCAGAAAGATCAGGCTCGGTTCGGCCAGCCTGAATTTCCCAAAGGCAAAGCCTGCCAGGGCTGTGAGCGCGGTACCGGACTGGATCATAAAGTCTCTCAACTCTGCGGGCGGCATTCGCCACGGGAACCCATAAAAGGATATTTTGTAGATGGCCTCATAGATAAAGATAAAAGACAGTGCGCCGATCAATGCGATAGACACGGCCTGCAGGTCGGTGTCCTGCCGCATGCTAAATAAGGCGCGCAGCACAAGTATCCCGATCATGACCGGGGTAAACGTGTCGATCCAGTTCAGCTGCTCAAGATATATATTACCGGCTAGCCGGAGCGCAAGCGCTACGAGGATCACGAGGCTGGCCAGCAGCCCGGTCACGAAGCTAAAAGGCCTTTGTATGACAAGGCTGGGGAAATCTACCGAAAGACGCTGTTCGTTGTTCATTTTTCTTCTCTCACTTTCTACTGATAATGGGATACTTTAAACCGATACTTATTAGAATTATTAACGAAATAACCTGCCAAATATTCCTGCCTCCGATCTTCATGATACACTCCGCATGGCAAATACTTTGAATCCATCGGAAAACCTTCTCATCAGTACGATCCGGGCTGCTCGACCTGGATGCCATTTGTGATTTTCTCTCCCGGGCTTATTGGGCGCAGGGCAGGCCGCGTGAACGCATCGAGCTTTCACTGCGGCATTCCCTGGTCTTTGGTATATACGATAACGGGCGTCAGATCGGACTTGCCCGGGTGGTGACCGATTATGCCACTTTCGCCTGGTTATGTGATGTTTTTATTCATGAGGATTATCGTGGGCAGGGGATTGGAAAATGGCTGATGGCTTCCATCATTTCGCATCCCGACCTTCAAGGCTTGCGCCGCTTTCTGCTTGCAACGCGCGATGCCCATGGCTTATATCGCCAGTTCGGTTTCACATCCATGAATAATCCCGAGCGGTGGATGGAGAGGTTCACTGGTTAGAGGAACGGACCCTTCACGCCAGCAGGATATTCGCCAGGAACAGCCGCCAGCGCAGGCGGCCCCAGGTTTGTGCGGCGCTGCGGATATCTGCACGCGTCAACGGCGTAGGCGAAAATAGGCTCTGCGTATAGAGAGCCGTTAAGGAACCGATTTGCGCCGTTGCAGGCGAGAGCAGCCATTTGTTCAGGCGATTCCAACCCTGGAGCGAGACCAGGTACGCAGTCAATCGGATGGCATATTCGCTGGCTGTCTCATCTGGAGACGGATTACCACTGCATGGGGCGGGCAAGATTGCGCAGCCGCTGGAACACACGCCGGATGGCGTCAGATGGATAAGAGAGGCCCAACCGAAGGCCGTCAGTCCCGATCCACAAGAGATAAAGGAACAACAAAGCGGCGAGCGGTTTCCAGGCAAAGTTGAAACGGCCTGCAAACAAAGCCGGAACTTGATCCCAGATCTGCGGAGTGTGAGGTTCGGTGAGGGACTTGCGGCGGAGGTCTGGCCGGTTCCGAACCAGGCCGGGGCCGGTTGGCTGGCTGTAGGTTCGAATTGGATCCAGCCAATCCCGGCAAAGTAGATTTCTGTCCAGGCATGTGCATCGGCTTGCCTGACTACATATTGGGCTGTGTACGGATCATAAGTGCCGCTGGCGTAACCGATGACGAGACGGGCCGGGAGGCCCGCGGCCCGCGCCAATACGGTCATAGCGGTAGCGTAATAATCGCAGTATCCCTTTTTCAAATCGAAAAGGAAGTAATCGGCAGCATCCCGGTTGATGGGTGGGGCGGGGACCTCGAGCGTATAGGGGAACTTGCGTAGATAGGTCTCGATGGCAAGGGCCTGGTCGAAAGGTGTGGGGGCGTTGGCGGTGAGATCGCGGGCCAACGCGCGTACTCGCTCCGGAACCGTGTCCGGTAATTCCAAATATCGCTGGCTAACCCAGGCCGGGCTGCTGGCGGGCGCGGCCCGCAGGTCGTCTTCGCTCACGTTTGGCAAAATCGATTCGGCGGTGTACTTTTGGGCATAGCCTGAACCGGGGGAGAGCAAGCCGCCAACCATGTCTGCACCCAATAACGGATCAAAGCCGGCAGCAGCGAGGTTTCCCAGAGGCTTAGAACGCCATGTGATCTCCAGGGGCGTATCGGACTGGACCAATGCACCGGTCCAATATAGGGCCGGGTTGCCCCTGCAGGGAACGTAACGGCCTGATGAACTATACGATAATCTGTCGGCGTGATCTGTATAAGCATGTGGTGAGGCTGGATCTTTTCGTCCGTGATGTCAGGGTTGACCCAACCCGAACCGGTATAGTTCTGGTAGGTCACAGTGCGCCAATAGTAACGCGGCGCATCCACGCTGACCGCATGTGGCACGGGAGGAAAATCCCCGGTGGTGATCAACATGACGACATCTTGTGACAAGGTTGGCCCGGCCAGGATCGCATGGCTCTCCGGAAGCCTGTCCTGGACTTCGGAGGTTGTTCCGGCTACTGTACCTTGGCTTGAAGATGAAGAAGAGTTGGCGCTTGCCGCCGGCCTTTCACGCATCCGATCCATGATCTCTTTAATGGAAAATGTAGAGACCAGATAAGCGGCCAAAATCAGCCCTAAACCCACGGCCAAAGTTGCGGTCAGTGAATCCTCCCAAATGGAGTCTGAAAAATCCTTGCGCTGGCGTTGCCACGTAGTGACCAGATTCTCGTAGTTGATGATCCCAAGCATTAAGAGGAAACGCGCTCAGATATAACCACAAGATGCCTGACTTCGGCGCTGTATTGAAGAGGATAAGCGCCAGCAGGATTGTGGCCGGAGTAAGCCCGACCAGCGCTTTTCCGTTACGGCGTATTTGCCAACTCGCCCAGGCTGCAACCAGCCACAACCCAAGACTCCAAACGAAGGCCCTCGAGGCCAGGTCGCCCACGGGCTTGCCTTGCGTTATGCCCGCCATCCAAACGATCAGCCGGTGAACAAACGCGCCTGCCTGACCGGAAAAAACGTTCCCCGCTGAAAACCAGGTGGAGAAATCCAAGGAAGAACCTGTAAAACCCTGAGCGGAGAGGATGATATTGGAGGCGATAAGGAGGGATTCACGGACCATGGCGAACAAGGCATCGCCCATGTGCGCAATGCGGGTGAAAAGGATCAGGGGTCCGCAGACCAACAGAATAAAGGCCGCCCAGCGCCTATTAATGTTTAGGGAAGCCAGACCGAAAGCCAGTAGGGCGGCGAGAATGGTTACCGGCAGCAAAAGGCTTGAAGCAGCATCGCGCACCGCCTCGCGCAGGGCAAAAGGCAGACAAACCAGGCTGGTTAACGTGAGCAGGAGAATGCTGTTCTCCCGCGTAGAAAGCCGTCGCAGGAGGCTTGTCATTTCAGGCTCTTCCAGGTGAGGTCGCCCGGAAGGCGCACGGGGACAGCCTTGCCGGTGGGCATAATGCGCCATTCCCATTGGCCCCGTGGGCCGGGGCGCGCGTCGGGCCGATTGAACAGGTCGCGGGTCACAATGTGGTGGGGGATATTCATATCGACCAGCAGATTATCTACGAGCCCTGGTATTGGCCGGGTCACTTGTGAGGGAATCGAAAGAAGCCGGATCGATCAAAATGACGGTGGGTGTGAACCCGCGCCAGAAAAGGTTTGCAAGCGGCTTGAGCCATTCGCTTTTCATCGAAGGGGTAATGATGATCAGGCTGGCCTGACGGCCTAATGCCGGCGCCGCGCTTTCCAAAAGTCCTGCCAGAGAGGTCTCGCCAGGATCGAGCAGGGCCAGAGCGCGCAGTATCTCCCAACGGCGGTGCTCACCCGCTTCAGGACGCATCCAGATTGGTTCCTTGCCGCTTGCGAGCATTCCAACTGCGCGGTGCGCTGCGCAGGCCCCGGTCTGCGAGCGAGGCAGCCAGGATCACGCCCAATTCCTCGGTCGTTTCCGATTCGTCGCCATGTACCTGAACGAGCCTGTCGAAGTCGAGTACGATCCACCAATCTCCGGCCGGCGCGCCTTCCAACGTCCTGACGTAAGGCTCATTGAGGCGCGCAGTCGTACGCCAATGGATCAGGCGCATACTATCGCCGGGTGCATATTGACGGACGGCCGCCGCGCTCACCGTTTGCTCGGAGGCATTCGGGCGAGGCCGCCCTTCGCCCAGCCATCCGCCTGGTGTGATTTCTATGGATGGCAGTGCGATCACAGGCGGCATCACCATCAATGTGACCGCTTCAGGTTGAACAATTTCCACCCGGTGAATACCGAACGGGTCGCCGCTCCGCATGGTAGTATACCCCAGCGTATAGACGCCGCGGCGATAACATAGCCCCGTAGTGTGCCAGATATTCTGGCTTTGCCCGCCTACGCCTGTAGCGCGCGCGATCGAGTAACCCGGCAAAGTAGACTGATCACTGATCTCTACCCAGGTGGCAGGGAAAAAACCATCGTTGCAAAGAATGAACTGTTCTTCCAGTTTATCTCCGACCTGTACCCAGCCAAAACGCATAGCGCGGTCCAGATGCAGGTTCTTCTGCAGCGAACGCGCCCATAAATAACTGATCAACCAACACCCGCCCAGTGCCACCAGCAGCCCTTTCCACACCGCGGCCGGACCGAGGATTTGAGCCACGATCAAGACCAGGGTTGTGAGAGGCAGGATGAAAGAGTTGATTCGCAGCCGGGAGGTCATCATTTGATTATACGTCGGGTTACAGTGCCCGGAGTCCGGGCCTCGTCGCTTCGGATTCTTTTTGCAGTAAGATTAACCCCATGGCCGCTCTCATTCTCAAACCTGGACGCGAAAAATCACTGCTGCGCCGTCATCCCTGGATCTTTTCAGGTGCTGTGCAGCAAGTAGATGAAGAAACGGCAGCCGGTGGAACCCTGGAGGTGCTCTCGGCAAACGGCGCCTTCCTGGCTCGCGGCTTCTACAGCCCTCATTCACAAATCCGTGCCCGCGTGTGGACTTTTGATGCCGACGAGCAGGTGGATGCCGATTTCTTTCGCCGCCGGATTCGTTCTGCGCTTGGCATGCGCTCTGCACTGATCACCCTGCCGAAGGGCGAGAGGCCGGAGCATGGATCCACGGATTCTGTTCAGGCTGATCCATGCTGAATCGGATTATTTGCCGGGCCTGGTCGTTGATCGGTATGCCGATACATTAGTGATGCAGTGTTTGACCACCGGCGTTGAATCCTGGCGCGAGCTCCTGGCCGATCTTTTGCTCGAAGAAACACGGTTGAAGGATATTTACGAACGTTCCGATGCCGATGTGCGTGAGTTGGAAGGGCTGCCATCGCGCAGCGGCATAATCCGAGGAGATGCGCCCTCAACAATAACGATTAGCGAAAACGACCTTAAGTTCCTTGTCAATGTGGCAACCGGTCATAAGACAGGTTTCTACCTCGATCAGCGCATTAGTCGCCAACATGTGCGCGCATTGGCACAGGGGCGCGAAGTATTGGATTGCTTCTGTTACACAGGCGGCTTTACGGTCAATGCATTGGCAGGAGAGGCAAAATCGGTGTTAGCCGTGGATTCCTCGTCAGCTGCATTGTCTTTGGTACGGGAGAACGTCGCGCTCAATGGCCTTCCGATCCATCAAGTGGAACTGCGTGAAGGCGATGTATTTCAAGTCCTGCGCAAGCTGCGTGATGAAGGGCGGGCGTTTGATATGATCATCCTTGATCCCCCAAAATTTGCAGCAACTGCTTCTCAAGCCGAGAAAGCCGCACGTGGCTATAAGGATATTAACCTGCTGGCGTTCAAACTGCTGCGCCCCGGCGGGATCCTGGTTACCTTTTCCTGTTCAGGAGGGGTGGATGCGGCGCTTTTTCAGAAAATTGTGGCGGGCGCCGCGCTGGATGCCGGCGCGGCGGCACAGATCATCGAGCATCTGGCGCAAGCGCCGGACCATCCGGTGGCGTTAAGCTTCCCGGAGGGGACCTACCTTAAAGGCCTGATATGTTCTAAAATAGCCTGACGGAATAATCTACTGCTACTTGTAGTCTATGTTTTGGATCGCTTATAAGGAATAAGCGATTTGATTCGGCAGTATCATCACTTGTGTTTTGATCCAAGTAATTGTCCATATGTTCCGCACCGTTTCCATCCAATAACAATGCCTTGCATTTTCAAAGACCGGAGGAAGGATTTATGAAGAATTACACCTATTTGATCATTGGCGGCGGAATGACCGCTGACGCGGCAGTACGCGGCATCCGCGAGCTCGACCCCAATGGCTCGATCGGCCTGATCGGCTACGAAACAGATATGCCCTATGCCCGTCCGCCATTGAGCAAGGGCATGTGGAAGGGCCGCCCCTTTGCCAAGGTTTGGCGCGGCACCGACAAACTGAGCGTTGATTTTTATCTGGGCCGTGAAGTAACCCGTATCCATCCCAACCTAAAACGTATCCGTGACGATCATGGCGATGAATACACTTATGACAAGCTGTTGGTGGCTACCGGTGGTTCTCCCATCCGTTTGCCGTTTGGTGAGGAGCATATCATCTACTACCGTACGCTTCAGGATTTCGAACGTTTGCGGGCCCTGGTTGAACGCAAGGAGCGCTTCCTTGTCATTGGCGGAGGCTTTATCGGTTCTGAGCTGGCCGCTGCCTTGAAGATGCAGGGCAAACAGGTCACGATGGTCTTTTTGGATCATTCAATCGGAGAGAAGGTTTATCCCCCGGATCTCTCGCAATTCCTGAGCGACTTCTACCGGAAGAAAGGTGTCGAGCTCATTCCTGAGGATACTGTCAGCGGCATCGAAAAGAACGGAAGCAGCCTCACGGCTCTCACCCGCAGCGGTCGCAAGATCGAGGTAGACAGCCTGGTGGCGGGTATCGGACTCCGCCCAAACATCGAGCTTGCCAAGTCTGCCAATCTGAAGGTAGAGAATGGCATTGTGGTAGACGACCATCTGCGGACTTCCGTCGCGGATATTTTCGCGGCGGGTGACGTTGCCATGTTCCCGCATCCGACGCTGGGGAAAAGCCTGCGCGTGGAGCATGAAGATAACGCGTTGATGATGGGGAAGCAGGCCGGGCGGAATATGGCGGGTGCAGGCGAGGCCTACACTCACACGCCTTACTTTTATTCGGATTTGTTCGAGCTGGGCTATGAGGCGGTGGGGGAGCTGAGCTCAAAACTCGAGATGTTCTCCGACTGGCAGGAGCCCTTCCAGAAAGGCGTGGTTTATTATCTTAGAGACGGGCGCGTGCGTGGTGTCCTGCTTTGGAATGTTTGGGAAAAGCTGAAAGAGGCAACGGCTTTGATGGCCGAGCCCGGACCGTTTACCGCGGAAGATTTGAAGGGAAAGATCACCGGCTGATAGAAACGAAGGCATAGGAAGACAGACTTCGAAATACTATTCGCTGTTCCTGCCTGCATCTAGGTAGTCGGTCGAAAATAATGAAACACAATCCTGCTGCTCTCTCGTGGGCTGCTCCTCCGGAGTCCCCCAAGACCAAGAGCGGGGATTTTATGCTTCGCGAAGCCCCGAAAAGCATAAAACAAGTATAGAGATCTTGTAACTACTCACGGTCCCGCCAATGTTTACTCGAAAAATGAATATGGACGGGGTGTTCTCCCCCGTCCATATTCATTTTTCAGAATCTCTAATCCCAGGCTGAAAGCGTGGGACGAAAAGGGTGACGCAAAGCGGTATCACCACCAGTAGATACGAGATCTTGAAAATGTGACATTGTCGAGAGACTTACTAACGACTACTTAGGAAATCATTGCCCAGGCCGCCAGGCCAACTATTATGATCCAAGGCAAGGTGGAGCCGGCTCGCCATAATAATTCGGTCAACCCATTGCTGGGTTGAGCCGCCGCTTCGACGTGAGCAGAAGAACGATCGACCCAGGTTAATACCAGCGGAATTATGAGCAGGGTGAAAGGACCAAGAACATATTGCGGGAAAAGGTATTCCGTGACAATCGAACACAGGAAAACAATTGGAATTACCATTTGCCTCAGGATAATGAGCCGGCTCTGCTCATCCGTCGTAGACGGATCGACGAGATGATGGCTCCTGGCATAAAGCCATGTCAGGGTAAGCATGATGCCTGCAAATATGAGATTCGTCGTGTAAATGGCCCAATAGAAGGGATAGATGCTGCTCCCTAATGGGGCAAGACTGATTGCGGCTGTACTGAACGGCAGCAGGCCGATGAACATTAAGAATAGCAGATTGTAGCCTAACAACCGGCGGTCGGATTTGACGATCAAGTCAAAGTCCCGGTGCTGAGAGAACCAATAGGTGCCCGAAACCAGGAAGGTCAGAAGGTAACTGAATAGATGCGGGCCGAGCCATTTGATGAAAGCGTGAATGTCGCCATTGCCGGAACTCAAGATATCCGGAATCCTTAGATCCAGGACAAGCAAGGTCAACACAGTCGCGAATAGCCCATCGGTTAGTCCGATTAAACGCAATGGTTCTTTCTCTTTCGTCAACTCCGACTTTTGTTCGCGTTTCTGTTTCATGTTCTCTTTTTTTTTGGGAAGATGATCTGGGGTCGATATGCCAATATGTAAGAAGGGTTTCTCCCCCATTCTTGTTGTGGGATATTGTCCGATCCATTTGTTCCCAAGAGCAGCTCTCGCTATTCCAAGGTTAAAGTGCGTTTCTTGGGCAGGCCAACTTCGCGGCGTAACCAGATATGAAGCAAAACGGTTGCCCACATTCGGAAGGGCTTCCATGAGCGCCGCGATCTCAAGTACCTGTTTGTGATTTGGTAGTTTCTCCAATTTATAGGCGGCCTGTACTGCGTAGGGGGTGAGATCGTCACTAGTGACCTCATCGACGAGTCCCGCACCACGATATAGAATTCCTTGTGCAAAAAATGGGCCAATGCCTGAAATAGATCTGAGCATAACCAGCGCCCGGTCTATTGGGAGAGATCTTAAGCTGTCACGATCCAATAGGCCATCAAGTGCTGCCTTGGCAACCCCATGTAAGCGCTCGATCTTCAGTTCACTCAAACTTCTATAGGCTGCAAGAGTTAGAAGCGTGTGCGGGTCGGGAAAGGCATGAAAAACCTGCCCGTCAACTTCTATCTGCTCTCCGAGTTCCTGCGACATCGATTGCATCACCGCCTGTTTTTGTTTAATCGTAATGCGATGACCGATAACAAAACCGGCGGCGGCTTCATAGGGTGAATGGAATAAGATTGGACGTACAAAGCCATATTTGTTCTGCAATTGGCCGATGACTGCATCTCGCTTGCCTACGAGCGGCCAATTCTCAGCGGGGACATCCAATGAAAGGCAGGCCAGTGCCTGCTGTTGGGCCTTTTCAACCAGGGAATCTTGCCCATAGATATGACCTTTTACTTGTCCATCGGCTGTTTGTCGGAGGGCGACCGCGGCAGATCCTTTCCAACCCTCCACTGGGAAAGTCATGACGATCGCTCCCGGGTTGTTTTTAAGAGTTGGCCAACCGCCAAAATTTGGTTCTGATTGGCTAAATCAAATGGGCCGTTCGGCTGATAATCGAAGAACATCCCGGCGTTGGCTCTTCGCGTTCCATTAAATAATCCCCGAGACCGGCTGCCAGACCCCTGGGATTTGTTATTTCTTATCATCGTCTCCAAGTGATGCAATGGCTCTCAGTAATCCGAATACCATTATCCCCAGCTTAAGCCCCTCCCCGGTTGTGATAGCGGTCGAACGCTCATCCTTCGTTACGCGGCGGTTCAGGAGCATGGCCGCGATCAGGCCTGTGACTGCGCCGATGAAGGCACCGTAAAATAAAATTCTGCCTCTATTTGACATAATTCAAGACTTCCTTTCCACTTATTTCCAACCCGGCGGAGGTTAACGCAGCCTGCCTGGCAGCCTGGGGGTTAGCCCACGATCGTGTCCCAGGCAGTTCAAAACTACGCGGAATTCGATTTCCTTGCATTTTCAATATAGGAGCGAACGAACCTGACGAGTTCCTGAACTGCCAGCCCCGGTTTTCTGAACATTTCGGCAAACCGTTTGACGCCACTTTCGATACGATAGGCGATATGCTGGGCCTGGTAGGAATAGGGTGGGATCATCGCCGTGAGCCACGAAAGAAGATAGATCACGGCGATCAGGAGGATCAGAAATATGAGCCTGCGATCATTACCGGCAAGACCAGCCAGATGGTGGAGATGGCGGCCCAGCGGCCAACGTCTCCGTTGCCTCGGAAAGTGGCAAGGCTGGTGAGGACGATGATAGCTATAAAAACCAGGAAGGTCAAAATAATGGGAAGCAGGATTTGCGTCCACATCTGTTTGCGATGCAGGCGATAAGAGAGATGGTCTTTTGCAGGGTTGGGCGATGTGGATTTCATCGATTGTATTTTAACATAAATAGGGATACAGGGGCTCTGTATCCCTATTATCATGGACTGACCAAATTCATTCAATCTTGCGCAGGCGCATTAACCTGCACAAGATTCTTGATGACAATTATCTCCGGTTCCGAAGGAAGGTCGGGACATCCAGATCATCGTTGCCATAGGTGGCCGGAGGGGTGATTGACTTGGATTCCGAGGACGGTCTCTGGTCCGAACTGACACTGACCGATTCGCTCGGACGGATGAAAGCTGCGGGCGCAGCTAACATCCCGGTATGGGAAGCCGGCCGCTCGGTACGGGTGGTGAGGCGCTCGAGGGCGCGTCGCGGTACACCGCTGCGTTCGAAACCGGTAGCGATCACCGTCACGCGGACTTCGTCGCCCATCTCCTGGTCGATGACCGCACCGAAGATCATGTTGACATCCGGGTGGGCAGTCTCGCGGATGATGGCGGCGGCCTGGTTGACCTCGAACAGGGTCAGGTTCGGGCCGCCGGTCATGTTGAACAGCACACCGCGTGCGCCGTCAATCGTAATATCGAGCAATTGGCTGGAGATGGCTTGCTCGGCAGCGAGCTTGGCGCGCTCATCGCCCGAACCGCGGCCGACCGCCATAAGGGCCGCGCCGCCTTCGGACATGATGGCGCGTACATCGGCGAAATCGAGGTTGATCAGGCCGGGCACGGTGATCAGTTCCGAGATGCCCTGGATGCCCTGGCGCAGAACATCATCCGCCAGGCGGAAGGCGTCCTGCAGGCTGGACTTTTTATCGGCGATTTGCAGCAGGCGGTCGTTCGGGATGGAGATGAGCGTATGCGCATGCTCCTTCATTTTGGTCACGCCCACTTCGGCAGCCTGTGCGCGGCGTCCGCCTTCGAAGGTGAAGGGCCGGGTGACAACGCCGATGGTCAGCGCGCCGCATTCTTTGGATACCTGTGAAACGATGGGTGCCGCTCCGGTGCCGGTGCCGCCGCCCATTCCGGCGGTGACAAAGACCATGTCGGCGCCTTTGAGCACGTTGTAGAGTTCGTCTGCCGATTCTTCGGCGGCCTTGCGTCCGATCTCGGGATCGCCGCCTGCGCCGAGGCCACGCGTGAGCTTATCGCCCAGGCGGACACGGGTGGGCGCTTTCGAAAGGGCCAGCGCCTGCGCGTCGGTATTGGTAGCGATAAATTCCACGCCATTGTATGCCCTCATCGATCATTCGGTTGACGGCGTTCTGGCCGGCGCCGCCTACGCCAATGACCTTGATGCGGGCAAAGCTTTCAACGGGTTGATGCTTTCTGGTCGAGTCCATTTGTTCCTCCATGAGAATATAAAGTGTACCGATTTTGTTTTGTCCTGGAGAACGTGATGTAATTTTAACATCACATTCCATAACTGAGGAGAGTAAAAATGACCGCTTTTCTACCCTACTATGGTAGTAGCCTCTTTAACCAGTCTTTGACATTGTCCAAATTCATATTTTTTTCTCCTTTCGATGCGCCGATCTCTATGCGAGCGCGGCGTGTTGAATGCCAGTTCATGTTCATGCATGATCAATGCCCAGTGTAAGAGTCCGACACTGGTTGCGTAAGCGGGTGAGTTCAGCCGATCTACGAGACCGATCAGGTTCTCGGGCTGTGCGGTGCGGACCGGCATACCCAGGACTTCACTTGCCACGCGCTTGATGCCGGGCAGCGCGCTCGTGCCGCCGGTCAGGACCATGCCGGCCGGGAGCAGGCCGTCATAACCTGAGCGTTTGATCTCCTGCAGGATCAGTGCGAACATTTCGGCCGTGCGCGCTTCGATGATGTGCGCCAGATCCTGGCGATTGATGCGGACCGGCTGGTCTTCGCCAAACGGACGGATGCTGAAATATTCTTCGGCTCCGACTTCCGCCCGGACGGCATGTCCCTGCTGTTTTTTGACTTCTTCGGCCTGCGTGATCGGCAAACGCAGGCCATGCGCAATATCCTGCGTCAGGTGGTTGCCGCCCACTGCCAGGACCATCGTGTGCCAGACGTCGTCATCCACGTAAATTGCCAGGTCGGTGGTTCCGCCGCCGATATCGCAAACCGCCACGCCCATCTGTCGTTCCTGTTCCGTCAGGACGACCTCTGCAGATGCAAGCGGATTTAACACAAAGCCCTGGACTTCCACGCCCGACCGCGCTGACGCATTGACGCAAGTTATCAACGGTGGCTGCCGCGGCGGTGATGATATGCGCTTCCACTTCAAGACGAGAGCCGTGCATGCCCAGCGGGGCACGGGTGCCTTCCTGTCCATCCACGCTGAAGCCGCGCTGGATGATGTGCACGATCTCCCGGTCGTGCGGGATGGCGATCGCACGCGCCTGGTCGAGCGCCCGTGCCACGTCCGAAGCGTCGATGATGCCGCCGGGCACGGCCACCGCGCCGCGGCTGTTGATCGACGAAACATGGCCGCCTGCCAGGCTGACCAGGGCCGAAGTGATTTCAAGGCCGGAGGTTTGTTCTGCCCGTTCGACCGAATGTTTGATCGCTTGCGTGGCGGTGGCCAGGTCAACGATCACGCCTTTGCGGATTCCATCCGAAGGTTCGATGCCCACACCGATGATGCGGATGGACTTCTCGCCTTCCACGCGCCCGACGAGCGTGCATACTTTGGTCGTACCGACGTCAATGCCTACAACAATCTCTTCCATGTTACTGGCTCATCCTGTAATAAGGTGCGTTTGCATATTGAACACTGATGAAGGTTGGAATGATTCCCTGCTTGGGTCAATGAATTGACCAGCGATTGATAAACCTGCAATTTCAAAGCCATATCTTTTGCATTGCTGCCAAAGGAAACCTGCCAGCCGCGTGTATCCGTCCAGCCAAGGCCGTTCTGCGGATCGTAGACCATGGTCGTTCCGGATGGGACGCTGGGGGCGAGGGTCTGGATGGCTTTGACCATATCCGCCGAAAGATAAGGGAGTGGAGACAGCGGGTCGTTCGCTGTCGGAGCACGCCGGGTGGGGGAGCAGCCAGTGCATTCACCGGGATGAGGTTATCTGCCGAGCCACGCGGTCGAAAGGCAACGCCGCTGCTGTCGATCCAGGTAAAGCCGCCGCCTTGCTGCCATAAAATGACGGGTTGGCGTTCCACGATATTTACGGTCAGGATGTTCGGCAGTCCCAATGTCACCTTTGCGGAGACCAGCTCGGGGTAATTAAGGCGCAAGCGGGTTTCCAGGTCGGAAGGCATAAGTGTAAAGATGGGCTGTCCGGAGGAACTGAGCACTGAATTGATCTCATCGGCGCTGATGCGTTGGTTGCCGTAGACATCTGCGCCTGGTCACCTGGAATTCCGGCAAGGTGAAGGCGAGATAAAGCGCGGCGCCCAGTAAGAGACATCAGGAAGAGCGAAAGTAAACGTGATTTGACTTCGGCCCGAGGCAGGCTGATGGCAGGCATGCGCATTTCAAAACCCGGCATGGAGAAGGCAGCCTGGAAGCGGCGCTTCGTATTGGGAGGTGCTGGCCTTCTGCTGCACGGCATAGGTCGCGCCCGCCCGAGAGACGACCGGAGGCAGGTTCCGCGTGGCAACGGCGGAGGTTAGTACAGGCCGTTTTTTTGCCTGTTGCGCGGAGGCGTGTGCGCACCAATTCGGCGCGGCTCAGATCACGTTTGCTGCTCATGTCTGACTCCGATAAGAATGTGATGTGCGGGCGCGGTCAGCTTTGCGCTGGAGCGCCAACTCGATCAAACGGTCCACCAGTTCGGTATAGCTCATGCCGCTGGCTTCCCAAAGTTTGGGGTACATGCTGATCTTGGTAAAACCGGGGAGGGTATTGAGTTCGTTCAGATACACCTCTCCCGTATCCTTATCCATGAAGAAATCCACGCGGGCCATGCCGGCTGCGTCGATGGCTTTGTAGGCGCGCACGGCCAGGTCCTGAATGCGGGCGGTTGTCTCCTGGGGCAGGGGAGCGGGGATCACAAGGCCTGAAGTGCCGTCCACATATTTCGACTCGTAGGAATAAAACTCCCGGCTGGGCAGGACTTCACCGGGAACGGAAGCCCTGGGATCCTCATTGCCCATCACGCTGACCTCGATCTCACGCACATTTGCCACGCCGCGCTCGATGAGCACACGGCGGTCATAGAGAGCCGCTTCCAGCAGACCCTCCTGCAGGTCGGACCGTGTATGGCATTTCGTCACACCAACCGATGAGCCCAGGTTGGCGGGCTTGGTGAAGATCGGATAAGCGCTCACTTTTTCGGCCTTTTCGATCACCGCATTGATGTCTTTCTCGATCTCCGAACGCAGCACGATGATCGATTCGACCGAGGGGATATTGTTGAGTATGCATCACGTCTTTGAACACGCCTTTGTCCATCCCGACGGACGAGCCTACCACACCCGCACCGACATAGGCGGCATCTGCCATTTCGAACAGACCCTGGATCGTGCCATCTTCACCGAAGGTGCCGTGCAAGACCGGGATAGTAAACATCGACGTCTGTGAGTTTTACATAATTCGAATTACGCAATACGTAAACTCCGCGCAGTGATGGGTCAGGCGAGACCAAGGCCGGTTCCAAGTTCCTTGGTCTTCCCGGTCTCAAATTTCCCGATCACATCCTCGCCCGTCAGCCATTGGCCGGCCAGGGTGATGCCGATTTGCGTCACTTCATATTTCACAGGATCAAGCACCGATAGAACGTTACGCGCAGACATCAGCGAGACATCATGTTCGCCGGAGCGTCCGCCAAATATCACTGCAATGTGGAGTTTTTTCTTTACCATAATGTTGCTGGGTTAAACGCTGACGTTTAAATCCCATTCTCCAATCAACTCGATCTCCAGTTCAAGCTCAACGCCAAATTTATCCTTCACGGTCTTCCGCGCCAACTCGATCAGCGCGCGGATATCACTTGCATCGGTTTTGCCGTGGTTGACGAAAAAATTTCCATGCAACGGGCTGATCTCAGCTTTGCCGATTCGAGTGCCTTTCAATCCCGCGGCCTCGATCAACCTGCCAGCAAAATCGCCTGGCGGGTTCTTGAACATCGAACCCATGGAAGCGCCGGGCGGCTGGGTGGTCTTGCGGCTGTTCGCTGAATTCCTCGATTTTAACAGGGACTTCCTCTTTTGTCGCGTTTTTTAAAGTTAATTCGGCCGGATAGAACGACTGCCTTTATTTCACGGCGCTTCAATATACTGGTCCGATAACCGTAACCCATCTTTTCGACGGGCCATTTCTCACGCCCGGTCTCGGTCAACAACTCTGCCCAGACCAAATTGCCGGCCATGTCTCCGCCGAATGCGCCGGCATTGCCATAAACGGCGCCGCCGATCGTGCCGGGCACGGTGGCAGCCCATTCGAGACCCGATAAACCTTTCGAGCCGCAGCGGTTGGCCAGATTGCTGAAGACGACTCCCGATTCGGCCCAGACCTTGGGCTGGCCTTCGTTTTCGAACCGGACTGCCTTTGCTCGATTCAATACCGTGATCCCGCGCACGCCTTTGTCGCTGATCAGGACGTTCGAGCCGCCGCCAAGGATAAAATAATCTGCATCCGCCTTCCAAAGCAAAGACATGATCTCAGCAAGTTCATCGGCTGAATTGGCTGTGATGAGCACGTCCGCCGGTCCGCCGATGCGCGCAGAAGTGTAAGGTGCAAGAGGGATATTCTCTCTTACCCTGTCACTGAACTTGGCAGCCAACACATCCGCGAGCGGGGCGGGATTGGTCATTGGGTTTCTGATACCTGGTGCATTCGGAAAAGAATATGATTTCCGGAGCGACTTAGCGATCGACCTTTAGATGCCGGATGATCTTTCTGACCGCTTGCTCTTTCTCAAGCTGTTCCTTCGTTTTGTCTGCAAAAACGGAATTTGCCACCGCATTTTGTGCATCATTTCCCGCATGCACCAAAACCATTTTTAATGCCGGCAGTCCCAGGGTTACTGATTGATAAGTCTGTTTCGTTTTCTTCAGTCATTTTGCACCTCGCTTTTATAAACCGGCCAGCACGTTTGCACTGACCTGATCGGCGTCACCGGCGGAGAGCACGAGCAGAACATCCTGCTTGCGGAGATGTTTGAGTAAATATCTGGTCGTCTCTTCCAACGATGCCATGAAACGCGCCGCAGGATGCGGCATGGCACGTCACGACTTCGGCAGAAGAGAATTCCTGCTTGGCCTCTCGAGCGGCATAGATCTCGGTCACGATGACTTCATCGGCATCCTCGAAGGCGCGGCTGAAATCCTGGAAAAGTGCCTTGTGTCCGCGAATAGGTGTGCGGCTGCCAGACGGCCACGAGGCGCTGCTTTGGGTAACGCGCTCTGTGCGGCAGCCAGCGTGGCCTTGATCTCGGTAGGGTGATGGGCATAATCGTCGATCACCGTAATGCCCTTCTTCTGCCCTTTGACTTCGAAGCGGCGGCCTGTGCCGGTAAATTTGCCGAGCGCAACCCCGGCTGCTTCCTGAGGGATAGACCCAGCACTGCTGTGACAGCCAGCACTGCGAGGGCATTGCAGAACGTTATGCCTGCCGGGCACTTGCAGGCTCACCTGGACGATATCCACCTTTGCCGATATTGATCACTGCTTCAAAATCGAATCCGCCGCGTTCATTCGCCTTGAGATTGCGGGCCTGGATCCAATGCTGCGCTTTGATGGTCATCTCAGTCTGCACCGCATAGGCGATGACGTTGCGGCCCACGCGGCGGGCCCGGCTTATGAGCGAAGCCTGCGCCTTTATCCTCGATACAGGCGATCAAGGTGCCGTCGTTGGGGAGCAGGGAGATGAAAGATTCAAAGGCCGTCTCCATATCCTCGAAGGTCGGATAACAGTCCGGATGGTCATGTTCCAGATTGGTAATTACTTCGATGCGCGGCTTCAAGCCCAGGAACATGCGGTCGTATTCGTCGGCTTCGATCACGAACAGGCTGCCTTTTCCAGCCCGGGCATTGACTCCATAGTTGTTCATCACTCCGCCGACGATGAAGGATGGATCGCGGCCCAGCTCCGACAATACGAAGGCGATCATGGCCGTTGTGGTGGTTTTGCCATGGGTCCCGGCTACGGCGATGCCAGTCTTGTCTTCCATCCATTTGCCCAGGAAATCGGCGCGCTTGTAAACAGGGATATCTGCCTGTCGGGCAGCCACGACCTCCGGATTGTCATCGGGGATGGCGGAAGAGCGGACAACCCAGTCTGCACCCTGGATGTAGCGGGGATGATGCCCGATGTAAACCGTCACGCCGGCCGCCTGGAGATCAGCCGCAAAGGGGCTTAGGACGCGGTCTGAGCCGGTAACGGTGTATCCGCTATCTTTCAAAAGACGGGCGATTGCGGAAAGTCCGCTGCCGCCGATGCCGATGAAATGGACGTGTGTCATGTCAGAATTCAGTCTTCAGTTTATATATAGACGACGATGACAAAGATAAAGGCACAGGATTACGGCGAAGTAAATGCCGGGCACGCCGAGCAAATGAGGCGGCATATAGGCCATCATCTGGCTGATGGTACCGGCCAATTCCGCCGGTGGGGGGCTGATAATATCTGGAAATGGATATTTGGCCTGGTCGATATAGAACAGGATCGTTCCGGCGATCAGATAACCATTGATCGCCACCCAGGATGGCGCCAAACAGTGCATCCTGCAGGCGTTCGCGTGTGGCTTTGGATGCCAGGTGAGGGACGATTGCAACTGTTTGATATCCAAAATAGACCAGTGCAACCAGGATGAGGGTTCGGATCCAGAACAATGAAACGCTGTCATCGGGAAGGTCCCTGACGATGGGAATATATTGTTTTAGCAGCAGGTTGAGAGCCAACGCCAGGATCACGCTAAAACCCACGAGTAGTTCCTTTGCCCAGCCTCGCAGCATCCCGATCACTGCAAAGAGAATGACGTACATCCATAAGACATAGAGAATGCTCATCATTTACGCTGCTCCTCCCATTTCAAGGAGCTGCTCAGCGATGGCCTCGCGCAGCATGAGGGCGCACAAGCGACCTCATGGCCTTCTGCATGGCCTGGCGCTTGGATGGATTCTTGAGCAGATCCGTCACGACCTCCAACAGTTCGCTTTGCAGGAGTTCATCCTTTACAATGACTGCTGCGCCGCGTTGAGCGAGATAATCGGCATTCACTTTTTGATACCGCCAGGCATGCGGGTAGGGGACGAGAACAGCCGGAAGACCAAAGAATGTAAATTCTCCCAATGCAGAGGCGCCCGCTCGTGCGATGACCAGATCGGCGGCGGCCAGCGCCGCTCCCATCTCTTCGTGTAGATATGGATAGGCTTGATAACGGTCCTGTTGTGCGGAGGTCAGTCTGGCCCGTTGCAGTTTCCACCGTTTCCCAATCGAGCTGACCTGTGACGTGCACCACCTGGGTCATCTCAAGCAAGCGAGGGAGCTGTGGCAGGAGAGCCTGGTTGATCGAGCGTGCGCCTTTGCTGCCGCCAACCACCAGCAGGACGGGGTCGCTGTCATTCAGATTGAGCGCCGCACGGCCGCTTTTCCGAGTCCAGGCCTCAAGTTCCGGACGTAATGGATAACCGGTTACGACTACCTTGCGGGTGAAGTATTTTTGCGAATCTTCTGCGCTGACCGCGATCCGGTCGGCGAAACATGCAAGGGATTTCAGGGCCAGTCCCGGTTCGATATCGGGGACGTAAAGCAGGGTGGGAACGCGCAGACCCGCAAAAGCCATCGGTCCGGCTACGTAACCTCCGGTGAAGAATAAAACATCCGGGCGGAAATCGCGCAGGATCTTTTGGGAGGCGAGCAAACCGCGCGCGAGCTGGGTCAGGTTGCGCGGTAACGCGCGCAGTCCCACACCATGCAGGCCTGCTGCAGGGATGGAGGTGTAAGGGAAGTCCCGCACGTTTCACCAGTTCAGTTTCCATTCCGCTTTCGCCACCGACCCAAAGAATTTCGACATCCTGTTTGCTTAGCGTTCAAAGCCTGGAACACGGCGAGGGCGGGATACACGCCGCCTCCGGTTCCACCCGCGCAGATTTAACAGCCGCACTATATGATCTCCCTTCTTCCTCGTTGGATATCTCGCCTCTCTGGCGGGAGATATTCAGTAAAATCCCGATTGCTGCGAGAGACGAGACCAGGTTCGAACCTCCGGCGCTGACGAATGGCAGGGCATTGCCGGCGAACGGCAGCAGTCCGACCATGACCGTCATGTTGATGCTGGCTTCGAGCCCGATCCAAATCACCAGGCCGGTGGCAAGCAGCGTGCCCAGCATATCAGGTGCGCGCCGGGCGATGACCAGCCCGCGCCAGATCACCATCGCATACATGCCGATCAGGAATAATCGCGCCAAAAACGCCGAGTTCTTCCACGATCACGGCAAAAATACTGTCTGTGGGGGGTACCGGCAGACCGGTCAATTTCGATTGTGCGCGTCCGATCCCGACGCCAAACCAGCCTCCATTTACGATGGCGCTCGAACGAACGTTGGACGTGATAGGAAGCCTGGGTTGGGTCTTTCAAACCGGCCAGGAACTCAGTCACACGCTCATGCCCGGTAGGGCTGATCTGCACCACCAGCCAGCCGGCCGCGAACGGCAATAATCAGCAGGACGCAGATCTGTTTCAAATCGCCGCCTGCCAGAAAGAAGAGCAAGCCGCCGATGATCAGCACGGTGGCTGCCGCGCTCAAGTCGGGCTGTTGATAGATCAAACCGCCGATCACACCCAGGATCACGCCCAGCGGAAACAACCCGAGGGAAATATCGTGCAGCAGATCTGCCGCTTTGCATACAGCCATACCGATAAATATAATGATCGTGACGACTTTTGCCAATTCGGAAGGCTGATAAGAACCCTGATATAAAGCACGCTTTGCGCCGAGCCGGATCTCATTCATGAACAAGACCGCTGCCAGCAGGATGATCGTCACCCCCATGGCAGGGATGATCGAACTTTCGCCAATGATGGTAATCGAAAAGCGATAACAGACAAGCTGCAGTCAGCCCCACGCCGAGCCACATCACCTGGTGTTCGAACATGTACATCGCTGAGCCGTACTCCAGCAGGGAATAATCCCATGAAGCCGAAAACATCATGACCAACCCGAAGATCACCAGCGCGATGGTCGTCACCAATAGAGGCAGGTCCAGGCTGCGGCCCGGCTTCCTGACCGGCAGCGCTTCGGTAATCGGACGTTCGTTTATGAAAGCTTGTGCACCCATAATCTAAATTTTTCTCCTCGCTCTTCAAAATCCTTGAATTCATCGAAGCTGGTTCCACCGGGTGAAAATAAGACGACATCGCCGGCTTCGGCAACTTCCGCCGCTTTTTCAACGGCTGTCATGCAGATGTTCTACGCGCTCGAGCGTGTAGGGTCTTTTCCTGTGGACCTTCGCTGGTTACTGCCTTGGCAATCTTGTCGGCTGCTTCGCCAAAAATCACCACGTGATCCACGCGTTCATGGATCAACCCCGCCAGGTCTTCCCACGGCAAATTCTTATCGCGTCCGCCCAGGAGAAGTACGACCGGCTCTTCGAACGAATGCATGGCGGCCAGCAACCCGTTCCGGGGCGGTGGCGATCGAGTCGTTGTACCAGCGCACACCGTGGACTTCACGCACGAGTTCGAGCCGGTGCGGCACGCCCCGAAAATCCTCTGCGGCTGTCAGCATGGCATCCAGCGGGAACCCTGCGGCATGGCCGATGGCAAAGGCGGCCAGCACATTCAATACGTTATGCTCGCCGCGCAGTTCGATCTGTTCGCGGCGCAAAAGCGGGATATCGACATGATGGTCATAAAGATACAAGATGCCATCGTCGTAGTAAGTGCCTTCCGCATCCTCGTCCATTTTGCTGAAACCGAACGAATGCAGCTTGCCTTTGACCTGGTCGTGCAGGCTCCAGGCGCCGGCATCATCGCGGCCAAGGACGGCAATATCCTTCTCACATTGGAATTCAAGGATGCGCGCCTTGGCGGCTCTATAGGCTTCCATGCGTGCCGTGACGGTCCAGATGGTTGGGCGTGATGTTCAAGATGGAGGCGATATCCGGCGAAACGGTCATTTGCTCCAACTGGAACGATGAAATTTCAAGGATTGCAAGGTCATCAGGCTGCATGTCGATCTACATAGCTGATCAACGGATCGCCGATGTTGCCGCCGATAAAGGCCTTTTCCCCGAAGCGTTCTTTGGCCATATTGCCAACCAGGGTTGTGGTCGTGGTCTTGCCTGCGGATCCGGTAATCCCCACGGTCCTGCAGGGAACGGCTTCCATGAAGATCTGGGTATCGTTGGAAAGAGGGATGCCGCGCTTGACAGCCGCTTCAACGATCGGGAGGGTAAGAGGAACCCCGCCTGAAATGCATAAAACGTCGGCATGCTCGAGCAATTCGAGCGGGTGGCCGCCTGCGGCCCATTCAATGGGCAGCTCTTTCAGGGCTTCACGTGCGGAGGCAAGTTCCGTTTCAGGACGTTTATCGCTCAGGGTCACGTGAGCGCCATGCTGCGCCAACCAGCGCGCCAAAGCCACACCCTGTCGGGCGGCTCCCAGGATCACGCACGCGTTTACCGTTCCAATCACTCATTGTTTACACCAGGGCCAGGCCCACCCCTACCATGGCGGCCAGCAGGCCTATCAACCAAAACCTTTGGACCACCTGCGTCTCGCTCCATCCAAGTAATTCGAAATGGAGGTGGACCGGAGCCATCTTGAAAAAACGTTTCCCTTTTGTGTATCTGAAGTATGCGATTTGTATGACCACGCTTACGATCTCGCTCAGCGGGATGATTGCGATGATAGGCAGAACTACCCATTGGCTGGTCATGAGGGCAACCACAGCCAGGGTGGAGCCCAGGGCAAGCGAGCCGGTGTCGCCCATGATCAGCTCGGCCGGATGCACGTTGAACCATAAGAAGCCGAACATAGCGCCGACCAGGGTAAAACAGTAACGCGCCAGGTAGACCTGATGCTGGTTAAGCGCGATCATTCCGTAACCGGCAAAAGCAGTGGCAGCGATCAAACCGGCCAGGCCGTCGAGACCGTCGGTGAAATTTACGGCATTCGACATGCTGACGATGATGAAAGCTGCGATCGGCACATACCACCAGCCCAGGTCGAAGAAACCTTTGATACCCGGGACGAACATATCCGGCACGCCCAGCAGATATTTCAGGACCCAGGCCGTGCCAACCCCGAGGATGACCTGGAAAATGAATTTGGTGCGGGCGCGCATACCCTCGCCCTTGCGTTTGCCGCGAATTCCCTGCCAATCGTCCACAGCGCCCAGCATTCCGAAGGCAACCATCACGATCATAGGCACGAGCACTGAACGCCCGACGCCGCTTTGGGTGAAGCCGATCAAGGCCACTGCGTTGAGCAGGATGGTGAGCAGAAGCACCGGTACGATGAACATCACGCCGCCCATGGTGGGCGTGCCCATCTTTACGGCATGATGGCTCGGCTCTTCCACCCGGATGATCTTGCCGATCTTGTAATGACGCAGAATGCGCAGCAGCGGCCCGCCCCAGATGACCGTCATAATAAAAGATAACCCGGCCAGGCTGAGGGCCAGAGCGACTTGTTTCATTAATCAACCTCCAGTTCGGCCAGGATGCGATCCATCCGTAAACCGTGCGAACCTTTTAGCAGCACTGCATCGTTCTTTGACAAATTCTTCTGGAGCCATTCAATGATGGCGGCGTTCTCCTCGAATTCGATAACCTGGGTGGCTTTCATGCCCGCACGGCGGGCAGCGTTTGCATACATATGGGCGCGCTGCCCAAAAGTTACCAGAATATCTGCAACTTGTGCGGCACGCAGGCCCGACCATCTCGTGTCCCTGCTGCTCGTAGGGACCCAGTTCGAGCATATCCCCCAGAACGGCAATCTTGCGCTGACCTTCAAGTTCACTCAGCAGGTTGAGCGAAGCCATCATTGATTCTGGGGAAGCATTGTAGGTATCGTCCAGCATGACTGCGCCTGTTTCGGTGCGGACCGCAACCAGCCGCAGCTGTGAATTTCCCTGCCGCAGGCCGTGCAGGATTTCCTGCCAATTCAAACCTTCCACCAAGCCAACCGCGGCGGCGCGCAAAGCGGTTTCAACGGAATGTCGTCCGATCATCGGGATGTGGACGTGCATGATCTCGCGTTGGTAATGCAGCCGGAAGCGAATACCATCCAGTCCCAGGCCTTCCACTTGGTCGGCCCATAAATCGGATTCTGCAGAAAGCCCATAAAAGAAGATGCGCGCCTTGGTTTTCTCTTCCATCTTTCGCACCAGTGGATCGTCGAAGTTCAAGATGGCGATCCCTTCCGGGGCGGGGGGCAGGCTTTTGAACCAGCTCCGACTTTGCCGCGGGCAATCGCTTCCTGCGAACCGGCGCGCTCGGCATGGACGGTTCCGATGTTGGTTACCACGCCCACTTGCGGCAGGGCAATGTCGCACAGGAAGGCGATCTCACCGGGGACATAAAATCCCATTTCAAGCACGGCCCGTTCATGACCGGCTCCCAAGCGGAGGATCGTTAAAGGAAGACCGATCTCATTGTTCAGGTTGCCCGGGCTTTTCAGTGTGCGATACCGTTCGGCCAGCACCTGCCCGACAACCTCTTTGGTTGTTGATTTGCCGACGCTGCCGGTGATGCCGATCACGCGCAGGTCGAGTTTACGGCGCCAGAAGCGCGCGATCTGTTGAAGGGCAATCAGGGTATTGTCCACACGCAGGCAGAGCGGAGGAGTCAGGTCGGGAGCGGGTTCAGATGCCAGACCGCCGCGCAAGTCGAGTGTCCGGAAGGAAGTATCCATATCCCTCTGAGTTAATGCAAAAGAAGCCCCGCGCTTGAATGCCTCGTCAACAAAGTCGTGTCCATCCACGTGTTCGCCCGGAGATGGCGACGAAAAGCGAACCCGGGATCACCTGCCGCGAGTCGATCGCCGCTTCGGTGATGATGGCGGAGGCCTCAGGACGGGTATTGGTTAAAGCTTCGATTGCATCGGCAAGTGTCAACATTATGGTTTGTGCGATTTCACTTCCGGATCTTGTCGGGCGGGATGTTGAGCAAAAGGACCGTTTGTTGTGCAACTTGTGAAAATACCGGGGCGGCCGTATCGGAACCCCAGATCGAAGACGGATGGCCGTTCAAGCCATACGTAGATCATGAACTTCGGGTCGTCCACCGGACCCCAACCGATGAAGGAGGCGTTGGTTACACCGGCTTCGTAGCCGTAAGTCGCCGGGGATTTGAGCCGTGCCTGTTTTGCCGGCAATACGATAACCGGGCACCAGTCGCGCTGGATGATTCGTTTTCAAGGGAGATGGCCAGCATCTGGTTGAGAGTATGCGCCGTATCCACTGAAATGGGCGACCCGGCATATTGGGCCGGCACGTTATATTGCCTTCCGTCGCGTACCATTGCATATAAGGCATGCGGCGTGACCATTCGGCCGTCGTTGGCAACCGAAGAGGCAGCCATCATCATTTGGATCGGCGTGACCGATATGCCCTGACCGAAGGCATTGGTGGCGAGGTCCACCGGATACCAATCGCCGTCCCCGGGAACCTTCAGGCGGCCCGCTGCTTCTCCGGCCAGGTCAACGCCGGTGAGATGCCCGAACCCAAAACGATTCATATAATTATAAAAAGTTCTGTGCCCCCATTTTTTCTGCAACCCAGGCCAGGCAGACGTTCAGCGAATGTTGGAGACAGCCGATCATGTCCTGTTGTCCCCAGGCCTGATCGTCCCAGTTACGAATGGTTGCACCGCCGACAAGAATGGCGCCGGTATCCAGGAACGAAGTGGAAGGAACCACCGCGCCGGTATCGAGGGCGGCGGCCATCGTAAGGACCTTGATGACCGAGCCCGGCTCGTAGGGCAGGCCGATAGCCCGGTCAAATTCGCTGGCGTTTTGATAGATCGATCCATAATTCCAAAACTGGTTGAGGTCCATGCGTGGGGAGGAGGCGAGGGCCAGGATCTCGCCGTTGCGCGGATCCATGACCACAATGGTTCCGTGCACCGCGCCATATTTGGTCAGTGATGCGTCGAGGATTTGTTCGACGGACGCCTGCAGGTCGCGATTGATGGTCAATATCAGGGTTGTGCCGTTGGGGACACGCGGGATATCTAGGGCTTTGTTCGGATCGGTGGGCACCCATACCTGGACGGGGTTGCCTGCCAGTAGATCATTGTACTTCTCTTCTATCCCGAAATAACCACGACCTTCGTGGCTGACAAATCCGAGCAAGTTGGAGGCCAGCGAGCCTTCCGGATAGCTGCGTTGAGGGATGAGGCGTGAATTCGAGCCCGGACAGGCTGCTGATATTCACCGGGGGCCGTTTTTGCGTCGGTGGCGTCTTTCAGCTTCTTGAGTTGATCGGCCTTATCCGCAGCAACATAATTGGCCAGGATCAAATATTGCTGGCCGGCCGGCGCATTCGCCATTTGGTTGTAAAGATCGTCCGGATTCAACCCAAGTTCCGCGCCGACTGCCAGGGCGATGGCCTGTTTGTCTTTTACATAACTGAGTTCCACGCCCACTTCATAGACGGTCTTGTTTCCGGCCAGCAGATGACCATTGCGGTCGTATATCTCGCCGCGGTCCGGATAATACGTCTTGAGTACATTGGCATATTCCCTGGCCTGTGCCCGGAATACGGCCGCCTCAGGGCTGTTCTGAATGCGAATGATCTGCATGATGATCAGGACCCCGATAAAGCCTAATACGCCCGGCCAAAAGCAGCGAACGCCAGGAATATTGTTCTCTCATTGCGAAACTCCGATTATGCTGGCGGTTGGATAAGTAGCGCAGACGTTGGTTTAGCCAGTCGATTAGCGATTCGGTATATTCGGGCGGGATGCTTGGCGCGCTTGGTCTTAGAGTGCCGACGCCCGGAAAGTATTGCAGGCTCCGGTGCCGCATAGCCCGGAACAACCAAATATTGCAGCTGGGTGGGATCCACCGGTACATAACCCAAAGTCTGTCGCGCGTTGCTCCATGACGCTGTTGGAAGTCAACTCCGCCAGTTTGGTCTGCAGGTCGGCATTGGCTTGCTGGTTGGCGATTATCTCGCTGGTCATATCCTGTATCGTCCGGCCAGAGATGGCCGCCTGCGCGGTGACGTCGAGATATAAGGCCGCCACCATGGCAAGGCCGAGTACGGCCAGCAGGAAGGTGCCGATCCACTGGCGCTGGATGTCGCCAGGGAGCCTGTTTATAAGCGTGAACGTAATTGATAACAGTATGGTTGACATTAGGAATGTTCATAGTCTGCTCGTTCGATACCTATATCTTTTCTGCTACTCTTAATTTTGCGCTGCGTGCTCGAGGGTTCTCCTTGATCTCTTCTTCATCGGGCGTAATCGGTTTTCTGTTGATCTCCTTCAAAATTGCCTTGCGCTCGACCTCGTAAATCTGTTCATAAGGCGGGTTGATTTGATCCTTGCTCTCCATCCGGATAAACTCCTTGACGATGCGGTCCTCCAGCGAATGAAACGAGATCACTGCCAGCCTTCCGCCCGGCCGAAGTGCTGCTACTGCTTTTGGGAGCACGTTTCTCGACGGCTGTCAATTCATCGTTCACGGCGATGCGCAAAGCCTGGAACGTCCGTGTAGCCGGGTGGATCCGGCTGTGGCCCGGATACACTCGCTTCGCGATCTCTGCCAATTGGGTTGTGGTTGCAATCGGCCTGGCTCTGACGATCATCTTCGCTATCCTTTTGGCTTGCGGCTCCTCGCCATATTTGAAGAGCAGGTCGGCCAGGTCGCGCTTCAGGCAGGGAGTTGACCAGTTCTGCGGCGGTCAGTCCCTGTGTCCTGGTTGAAACGCATGTCCAATGGCGCTTCGTGTTGGAAGGAGAAACCGCGCTCGGGTGTATCCATCTGCATCGAAGAAACTCCCAGATCCAGTAAGATGCCATCCACCAGCTCCCAGCCAAGATGTCTGCATGGCCTCCGGGAGGGAAACATAGGAGGCCTGGACCAGTACGACGCGCTTGCCGTAAGGAGCCAAGGTCTCACGTGCAAGCGCTAACGCCTGAGGGTCCAGGTCGAGACCCAACAGACGTCCGTCCGGCGCACAGGCCTCCAAAACTCCGCGGGCGTGCCCGCCCGCTCCGACTGTCCCATCGATGTAGCAGCCGGAATTTTTCGGCTGCAACGCGTGTATAATCTCTTTGTAAAGTACAGGTTTGTGTTGCAGAGTCATTCATGCTGGCGGTGATGTCAGATGAATACGAGCTCTTATTTGGTTGTCTTGCTTGAAAGATCCAATGTAGAGAAACGCTGGTTATTCGCCTCGGTATCCTGGATGCGCTTCATTTGTTCATCCCAGGCCGCCGGTGTCCACACTTCGAAATAATCGCCCTGTCCGGCTACGATCGCTTCGCCGTTCAAGCCCGCAAACTGGCGAAGGTTTTGTGGAACGAGCACACGCCCGACCTTATCCACTTCGACCGGATAAGCATTTGCGAAGATGAGTCGGCGCAGCAAACGTGCATTGGGGTCGGCCAGGTTCATGGTGTTGACATTGTCGTAAACCTGTTGGAAATAAGGTTCGGTCAATACCATCAGGCAGCGGTCAAACCCCTGGGTGACATAGGCGCCGCCTTCCAACAATTCTCGAAAGCGCGCCGGGATCATCAGGCGGCCTTTATCATCGAGTGTATGTTGGTACTGGCCTAAGAACATATGTGCTAATCCCTTTTTAATGGCAGAACGCCGGGGTTCCGGCGTCCTTCCACTTCTTACCACTTTCTCCCACATTGTACATGATTTATTTTGGGAATACAAGAGATTTAAGGCATCCTTTTTAAAAGATAGGACTTATTGACCACCCGCGATGGATATTTATCCCACCTTTACTTTGCTTGAATCACCCCACTGGCATGATTATGAACTGCTTGATTCGGGCGATGGGCTTGAAGCTCGAGCGCTTTGGGCCCTATACTTTCATTCGCCCCGAAGTTCAAGCCATGTGGAAACGAGCTTTACCTGAAAAAGACTGGGCAAAGGCCCATGCGACCTTCCAACCTAACAATGAAGAGAGCGGCGGACACTGGGTTTTCAAGAAGAATGCTCCCGAACGATGGGAGATGAACTATGATCTCACATCTAATGCTGATGATGCCCCTGAAACACGAAGCAAGCAAATTCGTTTCTGGGCCATGACGACCCCCGGACGACACCTGGGGGTCTTTCCTGAAGTCGCTTCTCATTGGGATTTTATGACGGCAGCTATTACAAAAGTGTAATCTTCGCGTGGAGCGGGATAAACAGGGACCGATAAAGTTCTCAACTTGTTTGGTTATACCGGCCTGGCTTCCCTGGCAGCGGCTGCATGCGGGAGCACAAGTCACCCATGTGGATGCGTCGAAGAAGTCCATAAGCTGGGCGCGTGAAAACCAGGCGCTTTCGAAGCTTGAAGATAAACCCATCCGCTGGATTTTGGATGACGCTGTAAATTTGTCGAACGTGAAGGCCGCCGCGGGGCCAGATATGACGGCATCATCCTGGATCCTCCCAAGTTTGGCCGCGGACCCAAAGGGGAGGTATGGGAGGTTTATAAATCCCTGCCGCAATTGCTCAAAGATTGCCGCGCGATATTAAGTGACGAGCCTCTGTTTGTGATCGTCACGGTTTATGCGATAAAAGCTTCAGCTATTCACGTCGGCCAGGTTTTGCAGGAAATGATTGGAAATAGTAAAGGAAGAATGGATTATGGGGAATTGGTGACCCGCGAAAAATCTGCCTGGCGCCTGCTCTCGCAAGCCGTCTATGCCAGGTGGCAATCTGAATAAAAAGTCTCCGAGATTTAGCTCGGAGACTTTTTCTTACCCAGGGATTATTCAGCCATTAAAAAATGTTACATTAGCCTGCAGGCCCGCCGCTTACGTCGTTGGCGGCAGCACCTGGGCATCTGAGGACGTACCGGTCGCTTTCTTTAATAGATCGTACCAGAAAGACGATCCCTGCGACACGGCTACGGCTGTGATGCCAAGCCCCAACAATTTCAACAGAATGAAATTAAGCCAATCGATGGGGTTCCTCGAAGCGGGCAGGTCTTGTGCCTGCCACCAGCCCACTCTAAAGGAGAGCGAGCCCATTTGATTGAACAATGCGGTGATGTCCTGTGCCTGTGCCGGCTGGGAAGTCATGAAGACTGGCTTGTTGGGCCGCAACAGCCCGAAGTCCGGCATCCGCCCAGAGATCTTTGGCCAGCTGGATGCTATCTGTTCCGAAGAGCAGGGTGATCAACAGCGAAAAGATGATCACAAAACTGCGGGCCCTGGCCTTGAAAGTATAGGATGCCTGGTTGAGGATCCCCGATATGTAATCGTTGGTCCGGGTGCGTAGGTCGCTGATGTTGGTCACGCCTTGCTGTGATCCAATGCAGCAGGGCCTGCTTGCCCTCCGAATTCGGGAAGTTTGCTGATCAGGCCGGTCAAATCCTCGGCGCTCATGCTCTGTTGGGCCGTCAGCCCGGTGATATCGAAGAAGGCATTCACCAGGGTATCCGCCGGTATTTTTTCGACCTTCTTTTCCTCGGTACCCGCCCCAAGCACATTCCACCAATTTGCATAGCGGATGGGCCGTAAAGCTTTGATTTGAGGCAGGTTGGTCAGGTCAACGGTCTTGTCACCGGCGATTTGCAGCAGGTACTTTTCAAGGGCCGCGCCGCGCGTTTCCAATGATTCAGTCACGATCTGGGTGACGGTCGAGACAATGGCGCCCATGATGTAATAGATGAGGATCAAGCCAACGGCGACTTCGAAAATCTGTGGGAAAGACATGATAATCTCCTTCTCCTGGATTGATCATGAGCAGAGTGCAGTATCCTGCCTTATAGTTGCCCGATAGTATTAATATCACAGGTCCAAATATGAATTTTGCAGGAAGATATTTTCAATGAAGCCAATTGAGAATACCCACTTTATTTTACTGCTGCCTGCATAAATATCCGGACTGGCCTTATGACAGTCGCACAAGGAATCGTCCATCATGTGGATTTCGGTTCAGGAATTGTCTTGCGAAAAAGCGGCAGGCCATTGCAGGAATTTGCTCGCTCTTCATTAACAAAACAACCCGCCTGGAAGACCATCGATGGTTTTCCAGGCGGGTTGAAGAAAAGCTTGCTAAATTGTTTAGTCCGTGATGTTACGCTTCGCTTGACCGTCTCGCGTTTGACCGCCTGCCGTTTGGTCTGCGGTTTGGTGATCTCCTGCTTTACCATTTCACGCTTGCTGACGATCTGCTGCGGCTACAACCCGCAAGGCTTCAGCCTGTCGTTTGAGCCCAGAACGGATGATCAAGTCCATGAAACCCTGATGGCCGATGGGATCGTTCAACAAGGAGAAGTCTGCCGAACCGGGGTCGAAGGGCGGATAGAAGATGCCGCAGTTCGGGTTGATCTCAAGCATATAGATTTCGCCGTCCTTGCCCAGGCGGAAATCGCAGCGGGCATAGCCGTTGCCTTTGAATTCCTGGAAGATCCTGGTCGTATATTCGCGCAGACGCCGGTCATAATCAGGGTTGTCGATCGGGACAACCTTCATCCTGTCATATTCAACCCATTTCATGGCATAGTGCTTGAAAGATTTACCTTCGGGGAAGATGAATTCCACCGGCTTGAATGTGAATGGGTGGGCCGGGTCATCCGGGTTCTCCGCGACCAGGCAGGTGAATTCACGTCCATCGATGAATTCTTCGATGAGGGCCCGGCCGTCATCTTTCATGGTGATCGCTGCCTGTTTCTTCAGGTCCTCGACGTTCGTGACGCGTGAATCTTTCCGTATGCCAAAACTGGCATAGCCATGCGGCGGCTTGACCAGCATGGGGAATCGCAAAGTACGGCTGGCGCGTTCAACGTCGGCCATCGACTTGACGAAAGTGGACGCAGGTGTTGGAACACCCACGCGTGCGGCCACGCGCTTCATTTCCTGGCGGGTGGGATCGAAGAAGGACGAGTCTGCGCCGGTGAAAGCCGCGCCCAATTTTTCCATGGCCTTGACGAGTTTGATGCCGGCCACGGGTTCATCGGGTGTGCCATCACACAGGTTGATGAAGACATCCACGCCGTCGTCCATCAATGTTTTGATCTGGTCTTCCACATTCGTGTTCTGAACAACATGATGTCTCCACTTCCGTCCCTCGAGGTGAGGGGATGGATCGTATGGAGGATCCGGTTCTTCAGGAAGACTGCTTAGAACACAAAGGTACATTCTTATTCTCTTTATTGATCTTGATTGGATCAACTCATCGTTAAAGATTTTTGCTTCGATGATTGATCGAAGAGTTATATCCAGATGATGATTGTATTTGTCATCATCATTGGTATATTACCGCCATATATAGAATTATTCAAGGCTTTTAGCCTGTATTTAGGCATCAATTTTGAAATTTTAAGGTTCGATAAATCATATGAGCGATGATGGATTTATCAAAATAAAAACATTCGTCATCGTTGATGGATGTTTTTATTTGATAAAGCGACCTTTTATGATTCCCTTTTGAAAAAATTCATTGCTAGCTGCGTCCTGCATGTGAATCATGAGGCTCAACCTTAACAAAATGTTCATACGCAGTTCGCTATGAAGATGCAAAACCTTTAGAGAATTTCCTATTCATCCATTTCTCGTTGGTGTTTGGGTATCTTTTGTCCCAGGCATCCAATCCGGGCTAAAGTTGTAAGAAATAATTGTCTTGCCAGCCTTTTACAATCACGACGATCGATCTTGACAAAATGACCAGGAAATATTTTCTCTTCCCGCCCTCTTGCCCTGAAGTACCCGAAAAAATGATAGTGGGCTGGGCGTACGCCCAGCCCACTATCATTTTTTCGGAATTTATTGTCTTCGAAGATGAGGGCGTTCTTTCGCATCTTCGAAGACAATGGCATAAGAGCTGCAAATTATTAGGCGCACCCGATTTTCAGTTCATCTACTGAGAATGTCAGCACTCCAAATTCAAGCGGTTCGACCAATGAGGGCGAAGTGTGATGCGCCGTAGGGTGCGGATCGCCGCAGCGCTCGCATTCACAGGGATCGACGTGAACTGTGGCATCCACCAGGGCGGGCATGGCATGGAATAATTGATGCCGTATCGTTTCCGCGATTGCATGACTCTCGCAGGTTGTCATCTGGCAGTCGACCGTGATATGGAATTCGGTGCGTTGGCGATGCCCAACCCAGCGGACGGCTACATCATGGACATCCATGACGCCCACTGTGGCCCTGGCTACCTTCTCGACCAGGCCCGGTATCTGCGGATCCACTGCGTCCATAACTCGATAAGACATGTCGCGGGCCGTATCCCAGCAAATGAACAGGATCGCCACGCTGATGCCAAGGCCGATCAACGGGTCGAGCAGGGGAAACCCAAGCCAGGCGCCGATCGCGCCAACCAATACCGCGAGCGAGGTAAAGCCATCGGTGCGCGCGTGTGTGCCGTCTGCGATCAGAGCCGCGGAGCCGATCTCCCGCCCGGTGCGGGTGCGCAGGACCGCCACGAATTCATTGCCAAGAAAACCGACCAAGGCCGCAGCTGCAACCCATTCCAGGTTCGAGACCGGCTGGGGATGGATCAGTTTAAGGACGGACTGGTAGATGGCTTCCAATGAACTCAGGAAGATCATCAGCACGATCAGCATTCCGGCAATATCTTCTGCGCGACCATAGCCGTAGGTATAACGCGTGGTACGTGCGCGGCGCGAGAGGGTGAAGGCCAGTCCAAGAGGGATGGCTGTCAACGCATCGGAGAAATTATGGATCGTGTCGGCCAGCAGGGCAGTGGAGCCGCTCACCGTAACGATGAGCACCTGGAAGCAGGCGGTAACCAGCAAGGCCAAAAGCGATATCTTGACGGCCTGAATGCCCCGGTCGGTGGCAAGAGCAGGGTCCAGGGCTGCTGTTTGATATTCGTGACTGTGAGGCGTGAAGAAATGAGCAAGCCTGCCGAGCAGGCTGTCCTCCGCCTGTTCGTGTGCATGCTCGTGTTCATGTCCGTGCTCATGTTCATGATCGTGGTGCTCTTCCATATTCACCTCGCGCTACGTCAAAGAAATTTCCACGAACTTTAGATAAATGATCTGCCCAATCTGCGAAATCCGCCGATGGATTTTCAGGAATCGGTTCATGAGCCTGCCTGCTTCCAGAATTGCGGCAGGTATTCTTTATAGGTTGTAAGATAATCGTCCAGCACTTTTTTGGCCGTGTCTATATCCGTGATGATGGGGTCCAGCAGCAAACACTGCAAAGCCTTTTCCCTGCTTCCTTCGACGGCCGCGTCCACACCCAGTTGGCCTACCGCTAATTCCCGGCGGCAGAGCTCGGCGATCGGTTCAGGCAGCGCGCCGCTATGCACAGGCTGGACTCCGGCGCCATCCACCAATACCGGAGTCTCGACCGTCGCGCCGGAGGGCAGGTTCGAGATTTGTCCCACGTTCGGGAGATTGGCTGCCAGGTGATAATGCGTACCCGCCCCCGCCATGTTCTCGATCATTTCGAGCGCCCCTTCGGAATCTGTTTCCTGCAGCCCCTCGATGGTCATATTGCCGTTCGCCATTTCGTTCAGGCGGTCCAGCTCAAAATCGCGGACGGCAGCCATCATGTCCCAATCATAGAGACGGATATTGTATTTTTGCCAGGGCCTCGTTTGCGGATCGGAGACCCAGGGCAGGTATTCACACAGATGGGTATCGCCTGGAACGGGAAACAAGCCAAAGGCCGAAAAGATGTCCCTCGTGAGCGGCTCGAACTGCGGATCCAGCTCGAAGAACCGTTTGCGAAAGAGCGGATATAGGTCCTCACCTGTTTTCCGGTCGCGGATGGAGAGAACCCACGTAAAATGATTCAGGCCCGCCGCGCGGATCTCGATCAATGGCAATATCTGCTTCTTGAGGATTTCATGCGCGGCCGCCTGGTCCACTGCGGCGTGCATGCCGGTCAATTCAGGCGGGACCTCGATGCCGTATTCTTTTGCAAGCGCCACTCCCACCATTACATAGCCAGCGTAGATCTGGTGGCATAACCCGACCGCCTTAATAAGGCTGTGACGGTTGACCGCATCACAAATGCGCACCATCGGATTGGTAAAGTTGATGAACCAGGCCTGCGGACAATCCTGTTCCATATCGTGCACGATTTCCATGACCGGCCCGATGTTGCGGGCGGCATGGGCAAACCCGCCGGGACCGCCGTTCTCAGCATAAGGTTGGTGGACGTCGTATTTGAGGGGGATCTCATAGTCGCTGCGCCACAGCCCCTCACGCGCGCCCACCTCGATGGCCGAGGCTACGAAATGCGCGCCCTCCAGCGCTTCACGGTGATGCAAATGCGCGCTGATGGTCATCTGCGAGTCCCACTCCCGGTTCAAACGGTCGGCGAGGCGCTTCACGATATCGAGGCTGGCCTGATTGCGATCCACCAGGGCAATCGTGGAGCCGCGCAGCTTCGGCGAGCGCATCAGGGCCGAGAGGGTGTTCTCGCCGAATTGAGCGCTGCCCGCGCCGATGACTACGATCTTGGTCGGAAGGGTCATTAGATTTTCCTTTGCTTCAATCCCTGATGGCCTTTGAGACTTTTAGGGATTTCCTGGTTTTTATTGTAATTTACTTCGATCTAAAATAAAAAGCCCGGATGTCTTGTGCATCCGGGTATTCCATGCAGGGCCGTGGGTAATTACCGGGCGATCTTGGGACGCGGCACATCGATATTACATAGCCTCCCTTATGCCGGCGGCCTGAACAGTTAGTTCTAATTAATGGCTGCCGTTATTGTCCACTGTGTTCGTGAGAGACCCATATACTTATATATCCGTGGACGGATATCAGGGTCTTCCACATAAGACCATTCGTTGATGACTTTTATGCCTTTCCCGTAGGTTTCGAGCTCCGACGCGTTCCTGATTCCGAAATCATAGGAAGAACCAGAGTCGAAACCAAGCTCTCGTTTCGTCTTCATGATCATGATCTTTTTCCAAAACCCCCTGGTGTATTTTTCAGTTACCACCTCAAGCACAATTTGCGATTGGCAAAGCCTTTCGGAGAAAGCCTTGAAAAGATCGATGACACCGGCTTTGGGCAAGTACATGAATAAGCCCTCTGCAACCAAAAGAATATTGCTATTCCCTTTCGATGTGACCCTGTCGATCCAGGAAGTATCCAGGACCGAACAAGCGATCAATTCATAACCAGGCTGACCTTTGAGTATGGCTTTCTTCAAATCCACTACTTCGGGCAGATCAAGCTCGATATATTCGCATTTCCTATGATCGATACGCCAATATCTTGTATCGAAGCCGCACCCAAGGTTGACCACGGTACTCGACGGATTCTTTGAAATGAAATCATTGATGATCGAGTCGTATTTCCTGGCTCGGATAGCAATGTGCCTGGTAAGAGTGGACGATAATTTTCTGGTGAATAAGAGCGCCTTTTCGTCTTCTGACGCAAAGGAGGCCAGGTGATCGAGGCAATACTCAGCCATCGGATCCTCGAGGAGCGGGCTGGTTTTCTGCGATTCCGCCACATGGCTTCGAAGGGTCACGATTGCGGTTTTCGAAACATCGGTTAGTTTCATCCCGGCTCTCTCTTTCCTGAACTGTCAGGGCAGCGGGCTCTAACGTTATTTCGTCTTGATATCCACGTCACCGGACATGCCCCACAGCAGGCCGTCGGGCTGGTGATCGAGTGGCGATGGTGACCTTGTAGACGATATCTCCTTTGGATTCTTCGCCGATCGGGGCGATGCTGATCACTTTGCCGGTGAGAGCCTGATCGAAAGCCTTAAGGGTTACGGAAGCGGTCTGTCCGATTTGCACACTGGCTATCTCGCGTTCGCTCAGGTCGGTTGTTTCGATCTGCATATGGGTCAGGTCGCCGATCACGGCCACCACTTGTCCCGGTTGGACGAGCTCACCCGGCACCACGTTGAGCGAAACAACGGTCCCATCGTAAGGCGCGGTCAGGGTTGCCTGGGCCAGCGCCGCTTGAGCGCTGTCCAGCGCAGCCTGCGCTTGCACAACCTGGGAATCCGCCTTTTGCCGCAGCTCGGGCGCCCCATTGAGAGATACGAATTTACTCCCAATCAAGGTCTTGCGCGCATAATGTTGAAGAAAGGCATAATCCTGGGCGGAGCGAAGCGCGGCCTGGGCGCCGGTCACGGCGAACTCCAGGTCGGGAGCGTCCAGCACGATCAGCTTTTGTCCGGCCGATACTTTGTCGCCTTCCTTGACATCCACCTCTTTAACCGGCGCCGAGATAACAAAAGACAGATCAGAGCTGGTCACCGGGGCCACAACGACCGAGGCCGTTGCCGTTCCCGGGGAAGAGACACTCGTTGGAGCTGCAGTGGGGAGGGGCGCGGCCGGAGTTGGGCTGCTGCATCCGGCAAGGATCAGCACCAGGGCAATGCTTGCCGCCAGCATGGATGAATACGTTCGTTTCATTTTATTTCTCACGATTACTTTCCGGTGTTGATCTCCACGTCCGCCGTCATGCCCCACGCAGGCCTTTCGGCTGGTTATCCAGTTGGATGGTGGCTTTATAAACCACGTCGCCGCCGACCGTGGTGGAGACGCGGGCAACGTCGATTACTTTGCCGGCAAAGTCTGGTTCAAGGCCTGGACAGAGACGTTGGCGGTCTGCCCGGCCTGGACGTTCGTTACATCGCGTTCACTCAGGTCGGTGGTTTCGACCTGGAAATTGGACAGGTCGCCCATCATGATCACAACCTGACCGGGGATGACCGTTTCAGCAGGAGAGATCTCAACAGAGGCAACGGTCCCGGCGAAGGGCGCCGTCAGGGTGGCCTGCGCCAGGGTTGCCTTCGCAGAATCGAGCGAGGCCTGCGCCTGGTCCACGTCTGCCTGGGCGGAGTCGATATGCTCCTGGTCGGTGCCGATGCGCTTCAGATATTTGACCTGGGTCTGCGTGGCAGCCAGGTTGGCCTGCGCTTCTTTGACCTTGGCGTCCAGGATCGTGGTATCGAGGGTCACCAGGGTTTGACCCGCGGCCAGCGTTTGCCCTTCCTTAACCGGCGACGCTGGTTACGATGCCCGTCATCGGAAAACTCAGCGAGGCTTTTTGCACCGGGACGACCTCGCCCGAGGCGGTCACGCCGCCTGAAGCCGAGGCCGGTTTGCTGTTCAGCACCACGGTGGGGATGGCGGTGGGCGTCGAATTCCCGGCTGCAGGCGCGTCAAGAGCAGCGCCGATAAGATCAATATGAATAAGATGTATTTCTTCATTTTGTAATCCCTATACTGCTTTGCGATCACCTATGCTTTTACGGTGGCGCCGTTGTTCTCGACGATCAGACCGTCGCGCAGGGTGACGATGCGCTTTGCATATTTGATGACACGCGGGTCATGTGTGGCAAAGACGAACGTGACGCCGGTATCCTTGTTCAGCTTCTGCATGATCTCCATCACCTGCCGGCCGTTCTCGGTATCCAGGTTGGCGGTCGGTTCGTCGGCCAGCACCAGCGAGGGGTGCATCGACAAAGCGCGGGCCACAGCCACGCGCTGCTGCTGCCCGCCGCTCAATTGATCGGGGCGGTGATGAGCGTGGTCGGTAAGGCCCACCGCCTCGAGCATTTCCGTTACGCGGGCGCGGCGCTCGGCCGGCTTGGTCGCCGTTCAGCAGCAGGGGCATCTCCACGTTCTCGTAGGCCGTCAGGGTGGGGATGAGGGCGAAGAACTGAAAGATGAATCCGATGGCGCCTTTGCGCATGTCGGCCCGCTGGTTCCGGTTGAGACCGGTGACGTCCTTGCCATTGATGAAGACCGTGCCCGACTGGTGGGCTGGTCGAGCAGGCCGATGAGCTGCAAGAGAGTCGTCTTGCCCGAACCGGAGGGACCCACCAGAGCGGTGAATTCACCGCTTGTCGATCGAAAGATTCACGCCGCGCAGGGCATGGGTTTCCACCTCGCCGATCTTGAAATCGCGCGTAGCGTTGACAACTTTTGTTACTTCCATTTTTTCTCCTTTGAACCACCGACCTTGCCCCCTGGCCCGATCCCATCAGGGAAAAGGAGTTTGCCGGGAGAGTCGGTGTGATGTTGTTCTATTATCCGTGCAGGGCTTCGACGGGTTCCATCTGCGAGGCAATCACAGCCGGATAGAGCGAGGCGAGGATGGTGACGACAAAGGTCAGGATCGTCATAGCGATCGTATCCTGCAGGGTGAGATCCGCGTAGATGGTGTCTCTCATCAGGATGCCGGTGACCTTTGCGCTGGCAATGGAGATGCCAAATCTGGTGAAGTAGGCAACCACGATGGCGCCCAGGATCAACCCGCCGATCACGCCGATGATGGCAATGAGACCGCCTTCCGTGAGGAATTGGGCCATGATGCGGCGGCCCTTCATCCCGATGGCAGAGAGAATGCCGATCTCACGCGTGCGCTCGAAGACCGCCATGATGAGCGTATTCGTGACCACGGTGGCGGTGATGCCCAGGATGATCAGATAGATGAAGTACAGGAATGCATTTGCAAAATCCTCGGTCTGTATGATCAATTCATTCGATTGTGCGCCAGGTGAGGATTTGATAAGTCGGGCGACTTCAAGGCGGCGGCCACGGCATCGGCCTGATCGCGGTTTTGCAACATGATGAAGATGGTGCTGGCATGGTCCTGTGCGCCGGTGATGGTCTGCGCCTTGGCGAGCGGCATGAACACGGTGCTTTCGTCATAAGCCGAGGTGTTGGTGGTGTAAATGCCGCGGACGGTGAAGAGCTGTTCGCTCACGTCGCCGTTGGAGGTATTGACCAGCAGGCTGATCTGGTCCCCGGGTTTCAACCCGAACTTGTCGGCCAGGGGCAGGCCGACCAGGATGCCTTCGCGGTCATCGGCTGTGAGGAAATCTCCGGAGACCAGACCCTTCCGGAAAATCTGATTGGCCGAGGAGTTGGGGTCGATACCGATCACCTGCACTCCCCGGGAATTCTCACCCAGGGTCACAATGCCGGTGGCAAACAGCCGCGGGGTTGCCAGCGACCACCTGAGGGAGCGTCTTGAGCTGGTCAACGACCTGCTGCGGAGAAGCGACCAGGTCTTTCCAATCGAGGCTGACCTTGTTCTCATCATAAGAGGCGGCGCGGATCTGCAGATCTCCGCTTTGCAGTTGGATGGAATTTTGCAGGGCGCCGCCCATCTCGCCGTTGAGGACGGCTGCTATTAAAAGAAGGAGGGCCAGTCCCATAGCGACAGCCAGGGCCGAAAGCAGCGTGCGGCGCCGGTTGCGCCCTAGATTGCGTATAGCCATTTTAAGTAGTTGGATCATGTTATGTTCTCACTGTAGGGGCATAACGCGTATTTGCCTCTATACATAATGCAGGGCCTCGGCGGGTTCACGGCGGGCGGCTTCGGTGGCGGGTATCCAGGCGGCCAGCGTGGCAATGACGATGATGGTAAGGGCGCGGCCCAAGAGACTGCCCAGGCCGAGAGTCGGATACACCTTTCCGCTGATCAAGGCCATATATTCGGTAACGGTGCTGAACTGGCTGAAATCAAAGCCTACCACGCTGAAGCTGCCGTTAAAGACCAACCCCAGCACGGCGCCGGCGATCGACACCCACCACCCCGATCATGGTGCCCTCGAGGATGAACGACAGGGCGATCTCGCGCGGTTTGAGTCCCATGGCGCCCAACAAGCCGATCTCACGCGTCCGTTCGTAGATGGCCATGAGCAGCAGGTTGAGGATGCCGATGCCGGCGATCAAGGTGATGATGACGCTGAAAACATTCATCACCGCGGTCTTCTGATTGACCGCTGAAGTGAGCTCGGGATAGTTCTGCTCCCACGATTCCACTTCGTAACCGGGCAGGGCGGGGGCGAGGGCGGCCACCACGGCGTTTTCCTGCCCCAGCTTTTTCAAGCGTGACATCCACTTCGGTGGATTGACCGGGCAGCCCGTACAGGCTCTGCGCTTCGCCCAATGAAATGTAGAGGGTGCTCTTTTCGTTGGAAGCCAGGCCGATATTATAGATGCCGATCACCGTCATGGTGCGCTGGCGGTTCTGTTTGTGGATGTCGCTGCCGACCAGAGTGAAACGGTCGCCGACCTTCAAACCCATCACATCCGCCAGGCCTTTGCCGATCAGGGCCGAGTCCTGGTCGTTCGACGTGAGGAAGCGGCCGGCCGCAATGTGCGAGGCGATCAGGCTGACCGGCGCTTCGGCTTCGGGCTCGATGCCGATAATGCTCATGGGGAAGGCGCCCTCGTGATTGGTGGCCAGGCCGCCGGTGGTAATGCGGCGTGCGGCGGCGATCACGTCAGGGTTCGGCCTGGGCCGCTTTGCACCACGGCCGTATCGTTCGCCAGGGGCAGGAGCGGGTTGGTATCGATCTTTTCACGGTAGCCGGCGGCGTGGATCTGGATGTTGCCGCCCAGCACACGGATGGCGTTGCCATAGATGGCCTGGTTGAAACCGTCCATAAAGCCGTCATACATCATCATCATGGCCAGGCTCAGCGCCATGGCTGCGACGATGATGATGGTCCGGCGGCGGTGACGCCAAATATTACGCCAGGCGAGGCGCAGGTAAAGTTGCATTTGGGTACTCCTTTTATTGCTTGGTGACTTTAAGAGAGGGTTGCTGATTACTCTTTTCGTACACGGATAACGCACTCAAAAAAACACAGTGCAGGCGGATTCCGCAGATTAACACGGATAAGTCTTTATCGAAAAACCATGCCGTTCCAATGGATCAATTCTTTTGAGGCAGGGTTTTTGCCACTCGCAATGAACCGTTGGTTATTTTGGAAGGTTTATTCTTGCTGTTCTTTTCCGTTTCGGATTGCCGGTGTGCATGCCAATCGTCAATCACATTTTGGAATGTGTCGATCAGCAGATCGGTCCACTCTTTGGCGCTTTCAAGGCGATGCCGGGCGAAGTGCTCGGTGGTGAGGGCAGCAAGACCCTGCTCCACAATCTTCTTGAAGACCAGCGAAGATTGGATCCTGGTCTCGATCATGCGTTCCAGCGCGGTCGGCGGGAATTCGAAACAGGGTGAGGCGCTGACCAGGGATCGATACTTTTTCTACCAGCCCGCCTGCGATGAGGATGCGCATATTGGTGGAGATGCTGCCGCGGCTTACCCGGAGGGTGGCTCCGATATCTTCCGCCGAGAGGGGGTCATGTGAGATCATCAGCAAAGCCAGGATGCGCCCGCCGATGCGGGGAACCCCCTGGTTCTGGAAGTACAGGCCCATGCCCTCGATGAACTTGCTCAATTCCGGGGTGATCTTCATGGGTAGGGTATTACTGTCAGGGGGGTCGGTGTTTTTCATTTTTAACTCCAGCAGGCGATTTTACTTCTTTTAGTAATTTCAGTCAAGACTGAAATTACTAAAAGGGAGGGAGAGGATTAGAGACCAGGTAATTGGGAAACAGGCGATCAGGTAATCAGGTGAGGAAGTAATCCTCTTTCCGGGACTTTAAGGACTGATCCCGTGTAACCACTACTTCATTTTTCGGGAATTCTAGTCCCAGGCTGAAAGCGTGGGACGGCGGGCTGAGTAAATGCGATTCCGTTTCATCTAAGAATATCCATGGTAAGATGCGATAAAATTATTGCGTCCATTAACCTGGTGGATGAAAACCATCCGGCCAGCTGTCGCTAACCTAATAGTGGCTCCTGGAATTGGCCGCCAAATCACTCCGAGCACAATCTCAACAATCGTCAATCTAAAATCAAGTAAACTCGTCACATGAACCTCAAACTTAGATCCTTTTTCTCCGCCGGGTTGACCTGGCTTTCCAGTGGCTGGCCCATACTGCTGATCGCCCTGCTGCAGTTCATCCTGCACATGTGGGTGAGCGCCCACGACAACTTCTTCCGCGATGAGCTCTACTACATTGCCGCGTCGCGCCACCTTGACTTCGGGTACGTGGACTTCCCGCCGCTGGTCGCTCTGGTCACGGCCGGAGTGCGCCTGCTGCTTGGCCCATCGCTTGTAGCCCTGCGCCTGCTGCCCGCCCTGTCCGGTGCGCTCGTCATCCTGCTCACCGCTGACATGGTCGCACGAATGGGCGGCGGCCGCCTCGCTCAGACCCTGGCGGCTGTTGCCGCGGCCCTCGGCCCCGTCTTCATCGGCTCCTCCGGCCTCATGGGCATGGACCCCCTCGACCAGCTGTGGTGGACCCTATGCGCCTGGACCGCTCGTGCGCATTATCAAGGACCAGGAGCCGCGCCTCTGGCTGCTCTTCGGCCTCTTCGCCGGCCTGGGCCTGCTCAACAAGCTCACGGTCGGCTTCTACGCTGCCGCCCTGGTGCTCGGCATGCTGCTATCCAACCAGCGCAAGCTGCTCTTCAACCGCTGGCTCCTGTTCGGCGGGCTGCTTGCCTTCCTGCTCATCTCGCCATACATCTTCTGGAATGCGGCTCACGGATTCCCCACCCTCGAATTCACCCGCAACTACAGCAAGGGCGGCACCTACCAGCAGCTCAGCCCCGTTGAATTCCTCGTGCAGCAAATCGTGGATGTTAACCCGCTCGCTTTCTTCCTCTGGCTGGGCGGCCTCTACCTGCTCTTCTTCACTGCCAGCGGCAGACCCTACCGCGTCTTCGGCTGGGCCAGCCTGCTGGTCTTCCTTCTTTTCGCGGCGCTGAAAACCAAGGTCTACTGGTTCTCGCCTGCCTTCCCCGCCCTCTTCGCGGCCGGCGCGTACGCTCTTGGCCTGCTCGCCCAGAAGCATCCGCGCCTCGCCTGGCTCCAGCCGGCGTATATCGGGATCCTCGGCATATCGGGACTGCTGCTCGTTCCCTTCGCCATCCCCATCCTGCCCACCGCAAACCTACCTACGGATCAGCGGCGGCTCCTCCGAGCTACCCGCAGGTCTTTGCCGATCGCTATGGCTGGCGAGAGTTGGCGGCCTCCGTTAAGCAAGCCTACTCCACCCTCACGCCTCAGGAGCAGGCCGAAGCCTGCGTCTTCACCAGCAACTACGGTGAAGCCGGCGCCATCGACTTCTACGGCCCCGCCCTCGGGCTGCCTAAAGCCATCAGCGGCCACAACAACTACTTCATCTGGGGCCCGCAGGGCTGCAGCGGGAAGGTACTCATCACCGTCAATATTCCGATGACGGATCTCGTCAGCGGCTTCGACTCGGTCACACCCGCGGGCAGCACCTCCTGCACCTACTGCATGTCTTACGAGGACAACGCGCCGATCTTTATCGCCCGCGGCATCCACGCCAACATCCAGGAGGCCTGGCCCGGGGTAAAGCATTACGAGTAGGGGCACGGTAAGCGATTAGCGTTAGAAAGGGCACGATACCCATAGCGCCCCTACCGCCCCAGAACATGTATCGTGCCCCTACGGGCGGGGGGAACGATTCTAGGAAGGCCAGGGTTCGATCCCAGGCCAGGCTGGCTGCCGCCTGGTTGTATGCCTGCGAGCGATCAGGTTCAAAGAACCAGTGTCCGGCGCCGGCGTAACGATAGAAAGTCACCGGGCGGCCGGCGCGCCTCAGGGATTGCTCCAGGCTGTCGACGTTGGACTTGCGTCTCATACTGATCGTTCTCGGCAAAGTGACCGAGGTAGTCTGCTTTTGAGTTGCTGAAGTCGATGCCCAGGTGCCCTCGGTCCCGTAAAAGAGGACGACGGAACGGATGTGCTCGGGGTCGGCGGCGGCGAGGTCCAGCGCATAATAGCCACCCAGGGAGAAGCCGATCACTGCCAGGCCGCGGTCGGTTTGTCCGGCACGTTCGTGGAGAAACAGTGCGGCGTCCGCGACCTCGGCCTCGGCCTGGAGGTGGTTGGCGTCGAGTGCATTGCCAAGCGCTTCCGCATCGGCAATGTTGTCTGCGACCTTGCCATGATAGAGGTCGGGGGCGAAGGCGACGAAACCGGCCTCGGCCAGCCGCGTGCAGAAAGCCTTGATTGTGTCGTTCAACCCCCACCAGGCATGCAGGACCAATACACCGGGTCCTTTGCCAGTGGACGGGACGGCGAGAAAGCCTTGAGGTTGAGGATGGGTCATGGGAACTCCTTTCTGGGATTGCAGGCCATACCAGGTTTTATGCGACGGATATTGTAAATGCTACGATGCGGGAATTACAAGAACATTCTGAGCGGTGAGCAGCCTGTTCATCGCTCATTTGTGCTATGAATAGTATTTGAACATGCCTTCGATGTCAAGACCTGAACCGCTCCAGGGCATGGTTTTTTCAAGGTCGAGAAAACGGAGTAGTTAGGATTGAAAATGCATCGGAGACATGCCCGGCAAAGCGCCGTCTGGCTTGGGCTGCATTGTTGAACTGTGCTTGTCGGATCAGAGCCAGAACAAGATTATTGATCGAGGCCATCACTTTTCCAGTTTGGCCGATCGTCATTCGAGTGGCATCTTCTAGGAAGGTCACGTCGCGGCGATAGTGCAGACCCGTCTCGATCCCCCAATGAGTGCGGCGAATATTCAATAAGCGAGCAGGGGTGGCTTTCGAGCGCGACAGGCTGGTAATGCCGAATTCGACTTCATGGGAAGTACGATAACAGCGTCCAGCACGCCACCATTCGAAGTGTCGTTGCAAACGATACACTTGCGCCAGGCCTGGCCAAGTCGAATAGGGGTTGAGCATTTCGCTGGTGGTAAGGATGCGAGTCTCAATGCGCCCGTGACCTTTGCTGACTTTTTGAACGGTGAGGAAATCGGTTTAAATCTTCCCAAACCCACGCTTTGGATATTCAGGCGCAAAGAGTTGCTGAATGTTGTTGTGCAGCATGGGCTGGTTTTCTTTCACAGGAAAAACGTAGTCGCCACCTTGCTCCACAATTTGAGCTGAAGTCGTTTTTGGGTGTGCAGTGCGTCTGCGGTGACCACTTTTCGTGAGATTTCTACCGATTTTAGGGCTTGGGGCGCCTTGGCGATCTCGTTTTCCTTTCGCCCGACTTCCACCTGCGACAGAACCTTCCCCTGTTTCACATCATAGACACTCAACAGATATTCGCTGCCCTCCTTCTCCTTCTTGCGCATCCCGCGCACGGCTTTCCCATCAGGCATACACTTCTCCATGCTCGCCGCCCTGATTGTATTCTGCCACCAATCTCTCGACCTCCTCTTGATATACACCATACGCCAGGATCCGCCGATAGGTGCTGTGGCTCGGCATGTTTACACGTTTCAAGTGCAACAACTCCACCAACTGCTCTGCATGATTCTTCCCCCAGTCGGCCATGCCACTGGGCGTATCTTCCCCGCACAACTTCGCCATCAAAATGATCATCAGTACCGTTTCTAAACCATACAGCTTCCCCCGCGCTTTCCGTATATCCGTGAGCTTTGCAGCGCTCATAGACACTCCCCACATCATACACTACCCCTGCGGCACTATACTCCTGCTTGACCTTGCCAGTGCTACAATGCATTTCAGGTCCTCCTCGCTAGATTGCTTGTTGGCACTCGCAATTGTACCGAGAAGGACCTACTTTTTATTTTTTGTCAAGCGACCTTGAAAAAGCCATTCGCTCCAGGGCACAACGTGCTGTGCCCCGCCGGATACCGAAGCCGATCCGAAAGTCCTTCTAATCACAGTTCCGACAATGCCCTTTCTCCCCCAAATCCGTGATTTAAATTGACTTTCTCATTCGTGTCTTTGTAGAGGATTTGGGGGAGATACCGGGCGGAGGGAGTCACCCGCCCAAAATATCATGGCCCCTCAGAAAATCATTCTAGCCATGGTTCCAGACCATGACCGCAGACGGCAGCGCTTTACGGCTCTGTGGTCGATGGAAAAACCTCGACCCGATCCCTGCCCGTCTGCTTCGCGTTATACAATGCCTGGTCCGCAGCATGCAGCAATGTCTCAACCGTATCCCCATGATCAGGGTAGGCGGCAAGCCCAATGGATATTGTGATGAGTCCCAGGTCATTGTCGTTGTAGATCACATGCAGAGATTTAACCTTTTTGTGTATCTGCTCTGCGCGTTATTGCCCCTCGTCGAGCGTGGTGTCGGGAAGGATGAGTGTGAATTCGTCACCCCCATACCGGGACGGAAAATCACTGCCTCGAATACTCTCCTTGAGCAGTCTTGCAAATTCCCGTATCAATGCATCGCCGGCCGCATGGCTGTAAGCGTCATTGATCAGTTTTAGATTGTCAAGGTCCATCATGAGGCAGCAGATGGGAGAAGGCTGGCGTGCGGCACGTCGGATCTCGCGCTCGAGCGTCTCCTCAAGATAACGGCGGTTAAACATATCGGTCAGCGGGTCTCGGATCGATTGCCGTTCCAGTGCTTGCCGGAGCCTAAAATTGGCGAGAGCCAACCCTATGTATTCCCCCGCTGTGACAGCGATTTGCTCCCGTTCTTCCCACACGCTTTGGAAGACCTCCGGCCTCTCAGCCCCCTTTGTCTCAGTTTCAGGCGTCGCAAAGCGCAGGTGCAGGAGTCCGATGATTTCGTCCGTTCCTAATACTGGAACGCATAGATAGGTTTGTTGCAGTGACTCCGGGACGTGGCTGCACCTCATGCGCGCATTCATGTCCCGCACCATATATACGCGACCGCTGCCGGATTCCCCAGCAGTCACTTGACTTGAATACAGCCTCTTCTTGCTGAACAGGAAATCCACCCCAGGCAGATCTTCTTTCCAAATCATCTCGTGAGGGGCTGTAAACGTATAGTGCCCCATTTGCCAATGGGAAAAGACGCTCCAGGAAGTCGGCAATCACCAAATACAATTCCTCTGCCGTCGTGTCCGATTGTAAAAGACTGCTCATTTCGGCCAGGATGCGGAATTCCCCAACATAGCGCGCCTGGTCGGAAAGCAGCGCATTGAGACGCATGATATTCGCTTCTAATTCCTCCGCTAACACGTTCAGGCCCACCATGATACCATCGAGTTCATCTCCGGCTTCACTCGGAGTAACTCGCGCGCTGAGGTCCTCGGCTGCCAGCAGGGTGAGCATGCTGAGGATCTTTTCTACTCGAGGATCCGAAAGCTCTGGCGGTGAGTTTTTTATTTTATAAAGCCTTTTAGCCATATCAGGGCTTCTTCTTCTTTTGCGAACATCCGCAAATTCAACTGCGTTTGCTTGTTAAGCCCGATGAACAAATTGCCAATAACACGAGAAATAGGGGAAACGCCCACGAGCCCCACGGCACTCGGGCCGTCCATACCTGAATAGTATATTCGCGTCTCGCGATCCATTCCCTTGATCCCATCCAGAAGCACCAAGAGCGGGTACGGTTTCTCCTTGACGATTGCTGTAACTGGCTCGACACTTAGCTTTGCTAGTTCGAGCGTAATGTAAGTGCCGGGAGTCCACTTCAAGCGTAATATATCATCGTCCCCGAGCCAGAGCTTGAAATTTGGTGTTTCCTTATATTCTCTATACTCCTTCATATGTATTAACTCCTCTGCTGGAGCGAGCACAAGGCTGCGGGACGATTGTACAGCCGATCAATCTTTTCTTGCTTACCTCACCTCCGCTTGACAACCTCCCGATAAGTGCTCATATCTGGACATCCTCACCTTACTGCAAGTTAGGCTGATAAATTCACATTTTCGGTAGATTATGTAAAGTATACTATCCCACAAGCAAAATGACAGCATTTCTGGATTTCCAGCATATCAATGCATCGGGCATCATTTGCGCTTGAAATTCACAAATGGTTTGCGCGCGCGAAACCCTCCTCATCTGCTCTCCCCCAAATCCCTGATTCAATTGACTCTCTCAATCATATCTTTGTAGGGTATTTGCCCGCACTGCCTGCACTGCTTTCTATCGCTGGGTTCTTTCAGTGGCTGATCGCGCACCGCCAGAGTCTTTCCTCCCCTAAATGCGCGATTTAAAATAACGTTCTCGATTCAATCAATTCTGCGCGCATTTGCTTGCACTGGGTTCTTTCAGCGGGGGAGGTGCCCGTAGGGCGGAGGGGGTCAACCCATCCAAAATGCAAAGTTATTGTAAAAGTCAATCATGGAGTAGTACAGTAGAATAGATCCTGGTATTGGTAACTCTTGGGAGCAAAGGCTTTATTCAGTAATGACAATTCTTGGCCGTTCAAATTTCAAGCGGTTCGATTTGCCCAAGATTTTGCGTTGGGTAATCGTCCTGCTCCTCTACCTGATCACATTTGGCGCCCTTGACCAACTAACATACACTCTACAGCTATTCCCCGGTGTAGTTGCCTGGTATCCGCCGGATGGCTTGAGCCTGGCGTTCCTCCTGACCTTCGGCGCGGGCTTTACACCTATTTTTACCATCGCGTCGCTCATCAGCAGTCTCGTTATCTATCGGTTTTCGTCTCCGCTTGGGCCAATCCTGGTCTGGGCGGTTTTTCTTTCCGCCCTTTACGGATTCGATGCTTTCCTCTTACGCCGCCGGGTCCGTATCGACCCTCAATTGAAAAACTTACGCGATACCCTTTGGTTGATCTTCTCTTCAGCCATCCTCTCCACGATCCTGGCGCTGATTTCCGTATCTGCTTTCGTCGGTGACGGATGATACCGTCATCCCAATATTTCAATGCGCTCCTTCAATGGTGGATCGGGGAAATGATCGGCGTTCTGGTCTTTACACCTTTCCTCCTGGTGCATGTGATGCCATGGTTGAAACGCTTCATTGATGGAGGATGGGCGAATTCAAAAAAACAAATTATTCTTCATCGACCTTCGCTTCAATCCATTGGGCAGGTAATCAGTATACCGGTCCTGCTGTATCTCGTCTTTGGCATACCGGCCTTGAGAGGTTTCCAGCCTTTCTATTTGATGGCGGGGCCCCTTATCTGGATTGCCCTGAAAAATGGTTTTTCGCGGGTCAGCCTTGCCATCGTAGTGATGAATTTTGGAACCATCCTTGCAATTTGGCAGTATAAACTGGACACTTCCACCCTGGGGGAACTCCAGTTCTTGATGTTCGGTGTCTATGCGAGCACATTGTTGACAGGAGCTATCGTTACCAGGCAAAAGCTTACCGAGGAGCAACTTCGGCAAAGAGAGGTTCGAAACCGCGCCCTGATCGAAAATGCGCCGGATGCGATCACATTATTAGGAGCCGACGGGTTGTTGAAGTACCTCAGCCCATCTGCACAGCGAATACTGGGGTACGCCTACGGAGGAATCAGATTGGTACCAACCCGGCAGAATTCACGCATCCCGACGATCTGCCAGCCCTTCTGAAATTAATGGAGGGTTTGGCCCGGGAACCGGGAAAGTTTGTCACAACTCAGTATCGTTTCCGACATAAAGATGGATCCTGGCGTTGGTTGGAGAGCACCATCACGAACCTGTTGGCCGAGCCGAGTGTACAGGCATTCGTTTTCAATTTTCGGGATATTACCGAGCGGAAGCAAGCGGAGGAAACCTTACAAAAGAGTGAAAAACGTTTTCGGGCACTCGTGGAACACAGTATGGAAGAAATCTCGCTGGTTGACTCGGATGGGACTCTAACCTATGAAAGTCCTAATATGCGCCGGCCGCTCGGTTACCCGCCCAACTCGTTTATAGGTCAGAACCTCTTCGATCTGTTTCATCCTGACGAACGGGCAGCCGCAGCCCAACTACTGGAACAAATTGCGAAACATCCTGGTAGCGTCCAGGAGGCCATGTTCCGCTTGCGGCATCAGGATGGCTCCTGGCGCTGGATGGAAGGCTTATGACTAATCTTCTGGACGAGCCGGCGGTCCAATCGGTTGTCATCAATTACCGTGACGTCACTGAGCGCAAAGAGGCAGAGGAAGAAATTAAAACTCGCAATGAAGAGCTCGCTATGCTCTTTGAACTTTCCCATTCCCTGGCAGAGGCAGATAACCTGGATGCCATCCTCGATCTCGTGAATCGCCACGCCGTCGAAAGCATACGCACCACGTTCTCCAGGATCGCGCTCCTGGAAGATCAGAATTATGTAATGCGCGCCGCATATCCCGTCCGGGTTCTTGATCTCGATCTGGGGATTGGCGACCGAAATCCGGTTATTTCCTTACCGTACTGTCAACGTGTTCTGGAACAGAATGAGCCTATGATCTTACGCGCCGGTGATGAGGGGATCAGCAGCGCCGAAAGAAAGGCGCTCCTTTTGGATTTTATCCAATCTCTCTGCCTTATTCCCCTCCGGATTAGCGATTCCTCCCCGATATCCGCGAATTTTCTTGGCCTGCTCATGTTGGGCGAGGCGCGCAAGGAAGGGCGGGAGCCATTCACACCGGAAAAGATCCGCCTGGCTCAAAGTATCGGGGACCTGGCCGCAATCGCCATTCGGCGTATGCTGCTCCGTGATCAAACCGAGCGTCGCTTGCAGCAGTTCATTGCCCTCAGCGAAATTGATCGGGCGATTATTTCCAGCCCTGACCTGGTCGCCAGCTTGGAAATTCTGCTCTTGCATACGACGGAACAACTAAAAGTGGACGCTGCCGGAGTTTGGTTCTACAACCCCTCTTCCCAGGAGCTTGAATTTGTCACCGGCCGCGGTTTTCGTTCCTCTGCTTTCGAAAATATAGAACCATTGCATCTCGGAGAAGGTCTTGCCGGTCGTGCTGCACTCGAGCGGCGCACAATTTATGTTCCGAATTTGGCCGGACGCAATGATAATCCGCGTCTTGCACAAGCACTGGCGGTTGAACCTTTTATTGGTTACTACGCTGTGCCCCTTATCGTGAACGAACAGATCAAAGGCGTGCTGGAGCTCTTCTTTCGTACCGTACTTGAGCCGAATGACGATTGGTTGAATTTTCTTAACGCCCTTGCCAGCCAGGCCGCTATCGCAATCGATAATTCGTCCTTATTCAAGGATCTGCAGATTTCCAATGCTCGAGCTTACCCAGGCGTATGATGCCACTATTCAGGGTTGGTCCCGGGCGCTCGATTTGCGTGATAAGGAAACCGAGGGCCATACTCAACGGGTGACGGAGATGACGGTCAAGCTGGGGCGTCACTTTGGCCTTCTCGAAATGGAACTGGTTCATGTCCGCCGCGGTGCATTGCTGCATGATATTGGTAAGATGGGTGTCCCGGATGAAATTCTGCTCAAGCCGGGGCCGCTGACCGATGAAGAATGGATAATAATGAGAAAGCATACGACGTTTGCTTATGAAATGCTTTCTCCGATCCATTATCTGCAGCCTGCACTGGATATCCCCTATTGCCATCACGAAAAATGGGATGGGTCTGGCTATCCGCGCGGCCTGCGTGGTGACCACATCCCGTTCGCGGCCCGGTTATTTGCCGTTGTCGATGTCTGGGATGCTTTGGCTTCTGACCGCCCTTACCGCGCGGCTTGGCCCGAGGAAAAGGTGCGTGACCACATCCGCTCTCTCGCGGGAACGCATTTTGATCCTCAGATCGTAAAAGTATGCCTTGACTCGGGTTTACTCAAGGGCCAGAAGGCGCTTGAATGATGACCTGCAATCCAAGCATCCGTCGAAGCCGATCAGAATCCTGGCCCCTCAGAAAATCATTCTAATCATGGTTCAGACACCGCACTTTCCCTTCCTAATCACCAGGTACCTGATCGCCTGATCACCTGATCCCCAATTTCGAATCTCAAATATCGCTCCCCCAATTTTCCCATCCCCATTACCTGATCGCCTAATCCCTAATCACCCGTTTTTTTCCAAAACTGGATACACAGTGCACACAATGCACACAGTGTACGAACCTTGATACACGTTGGAATAAATTTTAACTTGACTTAGAATATTTGTTCTGTATAATAAATATAAAGAAATTCAACCTTCGGGCGCGGCGGCCACTAGCCGCCAAAAGCCCCCAAATCGCCCGTTTTTCAAAAAGTGTATGAGCCATGATACTCCACGATACTCCACGGATCTCCGTTTTAACTTGACTCAGAACATTTGTTCTGTATAATCAATCAAAGGTAACTCATCCTGGAACCCTCCGGCGCCTGACCATTTTTTTGCCAAGCCACTCACCAACATTGCCAAGGAACCTGGAACCTTGAACCTTCAACTTGTTACCGACACCTGACTTTCCACTTTGCTACATGAAACAAAAGGAGCCTACCCATGACCTACAAACCCACGGGCCGCAAAGGCGGCGGCCAACCCGGCAATAAAAACGCCATCAAGCACGGCATCTATTCTCAGCATATATCCATCCAGGATGACGAAGAAGTCGGGCCTATGCCGCTCGATCACAATGACGACGAGCTGGCCTTTGCTCGTGTTCGTTTGAAAGACTGCATTCTCAAACAGCAGTCCGCCCCGCCCGAAGAATGGCTCAGCTACGAAAAGGCCATCACGGTCTATCTGGCCAAGATCGTCGCCATGGTCCACCACAATGCCGTCCTCGGGGCGGATAAGAAGGAAGCCTTCATGACCGTCATGGAAATGATCCGCCAGGTCAACGAAGAGCAGCATGTCAAGTAGGGTGACGCTTGCCGAACGCCGCGCGCTTGGTGGCGAAGCTGTCTCGCCACGAGCGCACCGAATTGCGCAAAAAGGTCCGCAGCCTCAATCACTTCGCCGACGGGCTGCTTGGCATCCAGCTCCGTCCCTATCAACTCACGGCCGCCAATGCCATTCTCAACTCGGTGATCAACCGCGACGGCGAGACCTTCGTGATCATCTTCGCTCGCCAATCCGGCAAGGACGAATTATTGGCGGACCTCATCCTCTTCCTTATCGCCCGCCTTGCCGAGATCGGCTGTTCGATCATTTGTGCCCAGCCCACCTTCCGCCCTCAAACCGTAAACGCCATGGACCGCCTCCGCGACCGCGCCTCCCAACGGCCGTTTTTTATCGCAGGGCAATTTTCGGCAGAGCCACGGGTATATGTACCGTTTCGTGTCCTCCCGCGTTGCCTACTTTTCCGCCGACCCTGCCGCCAGTGTCGTGGGAGCCACCGCCGATCGTCTGCTCATTGTCAACGAAGCGCAGGACGTGCCAAAGAATATTTATGATCAGCGCTTTGCTCCCATGGCCGCCGCCGGTAATGCCACTCGCGTCTTCTCCGGTACCTCCTGGACCAGCGATACCCTCCTCGAACGCGAGAAGCAGGCCGCCTTGGAATTGGAAAAACGCGACGGTCTTCAGCGCGTCTTCGTCATCACCGGCGAGGGCGTGGCTCGTCACAATGAATACTATGCCAAATTCCTGAAGAACGAGATCAAGAAACTGGGCCGCGATCATCCTCTGGTTCGCACCCAGTACTTTTGCGAGAATATAGAAGCCCGTTCCGGCATGTTCACCGCCGCCCACCGTGCCCTGATGTTTGGCGATGCTCAACCGCCTCCGGGCCGCATTGAGAATCCCAATTCCTCAATCGAAAATCTAAAATCAAAAATCGCGAAATCCTATCGCCTTCCTCCTCGATGTAGCCGGACAGGAAGAGTCCAGCTTGAGCTTTGATCGCTCGAATGACGGGAGGGGTCGAATTAGAGTCGAATCGCGGCGCGCGATGCCGTAACTCTGCGCATTTTTGAGGTAGATCTCTCCACTTTGGATACCCTCCAGGCCCCCACCTACCGCGCCATCGGCCTCCAGCAGTGGACCGGCCTGAACCATCTAACGATCTTTGGCAAACTAAAAGCCCTCGCCGAAATATGGCATCCTCAGCAAATTGTCATGGACGCCACCGGCGTCGGCGAAGGCCTCTGGGCCATGCTCGACAAAGCCTTTCCCACGCGTGTGATTCCTGTTAAATTTTCTCAGACCGTGAAGAGTGAGTTGGGCTATGGCTTCCTCGCCATCATCAACACCGGGCGCTTCAGGGATTGCGTTCCCTGCCAAGAGACCGACCGCCAATACGCCGCCTGCGAGTCCGAGATCCTCACCGGTCCTGCCAAGATCATGCGCTGGGGTGTCCCCGATGGTCGCCGCGACGAGAACGGCCTCCTCATCCACGACGACATCCCCGTCACCGATTCCCTCACCGCCATCCTCGACCGCCTCGCCTGGTTCATCCACACCGACACCGTCATCATCCAACCCCTCGATCCCCTCCTCGCCATGGATACAAATTTCTAGCCCACTGTCATCGGCGGCCGGTAGGGGCACGATATATCGTGCCCCTTGCAACCAACCAATCTCGCCCTTCAACCTTCCGCACCTTAACAACCTATATACCAGGCATCTTGTCATTGCGACGAGGGCGCCCTCCCCGAGGAAGCAATCTCGTTCTTCACCCCTTGTCATTGGAGCCCTGTAGGGGCAGAACATAGCGAAGCGTACCCTGTGTGGGTAGCGTACTGTACCGCGCAGCGTGTGGACGTTCTGCCCAGGCCCGTAGGGGCACAACATAGCGCAGCGTATCCTAGGACGTTGTGCCCGGTCTCCGATGCCCTCTCCTTCTCCACCTCTCATGGACAGACCGTAAAGGTCCTCCTGCCGGATAAAATACAAATTTGGCCCAACCGAGAATGTCAGGCCAGAAATAAATATCAATCTGATATTAATGTCAACATACAAAAGAGTAGAATCGGTATAGATGACCAATTGGCCCTGTAGATGATGGGATTGGCATGAAAAGAAACTCCCTGAATAAGAAAGCGCCGGTTAGCGGGAAAAGCCGGGTAAAACCGGATGTTAAGACTATGAACCAACCGAAAATTCAAACGGCAGAACAAGAAACAACTCCATCTCAAGCTCTGATGGATTCAGAACTTCGTTACCGCCGCCTGTTCGAGTCGGCCCAGGACGGCATCCTTATCCTGGACTCGGAGACCGGCGCAATCGACGATGTTAATCCTTACCTGATCGATATGCTGGGATATTCACGCGAAGAGTTTTTGAAAAAGAAATTATGGGAAGTCGGCGCATTCCGGGATGTGGGGGAGAGCAAGTTCGAATTCAAGGTGCTGCAGGAGCAAGGGTTCGTGCGCTACGAAAACCTGCCGCTCAGGGCAAAAGGCGGGCAGTTGATCCAGGTGGAATTCGTCAGTAATGTCTACCTGGCCGGCGGCAGATATGTCATCCAGTGCAATATTCGGAACATCACCGACTGGTTTCGGGTGAACGAGGCGCTGCAGGAGAGCGAGGCGCGCTATAGAGGATTTTTCGAGGATTTGCCCACAGCGTTCCTGGAAGAGGATTTCTCAGCAGTTAAGCGACGGTTGAATGCTTTGCAAGGCGAGGGGATAACAAACTTCCAGGAGTTCTTTAACTCGCACCCGCAAGTGGTAGCCGAATGTGCAGCTCTCGTTAAGGTTGTGGACGTCAACAAGGCAGCGATGAAGCTATTGGGGGCAGATAAAAAAGAAGACCTGTTCGAAGGCCTGGCAGGGCTTTTAAAAACGAGCCGGACCAGGAGTTTCAGAAGGAACTGGTGGACGTTGCAGCAGGCAAAACCAGCTTCAGATGGGAAGGGAGGAATCGAACCCTTGACGACAGGCTGATCGATATCGAATTGGGCTGGGCCGCCGCCCTCGGCTATGAGGATTCCTTATCCAGGGTGATCATATCGTTGATCGATATCACCGAACGCAGGTGGGCAGAGCAAAGGATCCAACGTCAACTCCAACGCCTGGCTGCGCTGCGCGCGATCGACCAGGTGGTCACCTCCAGTTTCGACCTGCCTAACAGCCTGAACATGATCCTCAGGCAAGCTACCAGGGAATTGAGGGTGGATGCTGCCGATGTGCTGTTGTTGAACAACGCCACCCTGTTTCTGGAATACAGCGCCGGGGTCGGTTTCCGCACCCGGTTAGTCGAAAAAGCAAATGTGCGATTGGGCCAGAACTATGCCGGACGTGTGGCCCTCGAACGTGAAATCATCCAAATCCCGAACCTGAAGTATCGGCCAGATGACCTGGTCTTGAGCACTTACCTGGCGGGCGAGGATTTTATGTGCTACTTCGGGGTGCCGCTGGTCGCCAAGGGAAGCGTCAAGGGCGTGTTGGAGGTTTTCCATCGAACCCCGCTCGAACCGGACCAGGAATGGCTCGATTTCCTCAACACCCTGGCAGGCCAGGCGGCCCTGGCAATTGACAACGCGTACCTGTTCGAAAACCTGCAGCGGTCCAATATCGAACTCACCCTGGCGTATGACGCCACCATCGAAGGCTGGTCGCATGCCATGGATCTACGCGATAAAGAGACCGAGGGCCACACGCTGCGCGTTACGGAAATGACCATGGAACTGGCGGGCTTGTTCGGGATCAAGGATGAGGATCTGGTCAGCATCCGCCGCGGGGCGTTGTTGCACGACATCGGCAAGATGGGCATCCCCGATACGATCCTGCTCAAACCGGCTGCGTTGACGGATGAAGAATGGGACATCATGAGGAAGCATCCGTCGCTGGCCTTCGAGCTGCTCTCCTCCATCCGTTACCTGAAAGCGGCCATTGACATCCCCTACTGCCACCACGAGAAATGGGACGGCACAGGCTACCCGCGCGGCTTGAAAGGCGAAATGATCCCGCTGCCTGCACGCATCTTTGCGATTGTGGATGTATGGGATGCAGTCACTTCCGATCGTCCTTACCGCGATGCCTGGTCGAAGGAAAAGGCGATCCAATACTTAAAGTCCGAGGCCGGGAAGCACTTCGATCCGCAAATCCTGAAGGTATGCCTTGAGTTAGGAATCTTCGATCGCAGCCGGTAAAGACGATCAAACCCTGGTAACATGTTGCGATAACATGTTGATTTTTGGTTGATGCGGGGGGCATTGTATGCAACTGTGATTAGAATGATTTTCTGAGGGGCTATGATTGAGATGATTTGCGGGGTGAATCGGAGTACTGAATATCAGAGAGATGATGAAATGAGAGGTCGAGTTAACGGCTGAGGCTGGCAGACTTGTTTGTAAGGGGAGGCCCCTTTTGTTTGGATACTATGCAGGGGTGGTGAGCGGGTATTCTAGCGCGCGGAATAAATGTTCTAAGTCAAGTTAAAATCTGTCTGTGGCGGATCGCGGCTTATGCCGTTTTTGCATTGTGTGCAACGCGTATCGAGTTTGCGAAATTGTATAGGAAGACAAACACTAAACAACCTAGAATATAGGGAAAGAAGGCATATGAAAATAGGTAGATAAGTAATTGGCTTTCGGTTCCGGGAGGCCTAAAATATATAAAGCGATAAAACGCGAGGGAGAGATAAAACAAATTGCACCCATCTAATCCGATAACTCAACAAGTCTTCAATGAGACGGTCAAAGCCGCCTGGACAGGGAAAAGCCGTGAGGTCCCTGCCCAATATCTGCGCCGTCCGGCCGTGTACACAGGCTCTCGCATTTTGAAACCAGCATGAATAAATTGAGTGTGAGAGCGATCATCCTGTATGGCTCAGCGGGGCTTGCCAGCCTTTTATTGAGCATTATCGGCTATTTGTACGGTCATAAACTTTTCTCAGCCCAAGATCTTATCGGGATATCCTTCGAGTCTGTGGCAGGTGTTGGCTGCTTTTGCGATCCTCGCTATGGCAGGAGGAATTGGCGAGCGTTTGCTGCGGCATTCAGAGGTCAGCGGATTGATCCGATTCGGATTGGCGGCTGCATTAGGGATAATCATATTGAGCATCGGAATCCTGGCGCTGGGGGCCACAATAGGAACCAGCCTTATTCCCCTGGTTATCCCCATAGCCGTTGTCTTTATTGCGTTGCGAAAAGATGTCATTAACCTGGCTTAAAGACCTTTCCGAATTACAAACATCCATCCAGGGCAAATACGAGAAAGTCATGGCGGCCGGGACGATTTTCATTCTTTGTGAAAGCCTGGCGGTGGCATTAGCGCCACCGATGGAGTGGGACACTCTTACCTATCATTTCGCGCTTCCGAACGCGTACCTGCAAAACGGCCACATCACTTATTTGGCCGATACGATGTTTTGGGGAATGCCACAGTTAACCGAAATGATCTATCTGCCGGCAATACGAATTGCGGGCATCGAAGCAGCCGCCGTCACCGGCGTATTGGTCGGCGCCGTGGCGTTGCTGGGGCTCCTGGGCTATGTAAAGTCCAAGTTCAACAATGTTGCGGCATGGACTGCGGTTGCCGCTGTGTTAGCCGGCGGGTCTCTCAGTTGGTCACTAGCAACGGGCTATGTAGACTGGATGGGCCTGCTGTTCGGATGGTCAGCCCTGGCGGCGCTGACCCATTGGCTTGAGAAACAAGACCGCCGGATGCTTATACTGGCGGGTCTATTCTGCGGCGGAGCCATCGGGACAAAATACTCAGCCGGAGTTGTGTTGATCGGCGCCATCCTGGTCCTGGGGTTAATGCCAAGACACCAAGGCTGGAAAACCTTTATTTCCAACATTTTTATCCTGGGACTCACGGCAGCCATCACCAGCTCGCCATGGTGGATCAAAAATTTCCTGGGCACCGGGAACCCCTTTTATCCATTCCTATTTCCGTCCGGCGCCATGGATCAAATTCGGCTCAACATTTACGAGAAAGCTCCCGCCTGGAGGGACTGGAGGGCTGTGATCCTGCTCCCCTGGCAAGCAACCTTTCTCGGAATAGGTGGAAAGGAAGGATTTTCAGCAGACATTGGCCCACTCCTGGTGGGATTAAGTCCATTGGCCTGGATCAACTGGAAATCGAGAAGCCAAGCGCAGAGAACCGCGATCCTAACCGCAGCCATCATAACAGCAGCCGGATTTGTGCTGTGGGCAGTAGGAAGCCGTATCTCAGGGTTACTTATCCAAACCCGACTCTATTTTGCATTCTTTGCAGCGTGGGCGGTTTTGGCAGGAGCCGGGATGGATGCCATCTGGAATCTGAAAATTAACAAGCATCCGATTCGGAATGTTGATCGGCGTGCTGGCAATTTTGCTATTCGGCCTGAATGCGTTTTCGTTGGGAAAAAGTTTTGTTTCGCGGAATCCCTTTTTATACAGCCTGCATCTGGAGGATGAACACAGTTACCTTTTGCGCAACCTTGGACCCTATGCGCTGGCGATGGAAACCGTACAGGGCCTGCCAGCCAACAGCCACGTACTCATGCTTTGGGAAACGAGGGGTTATTACTGCCAACCGCGCTGTGACTCGGACGAAGTAATAGACAGATGGCCCCACAACTCCAGCATATACACCGACAGCCTGTCCATGCTTCAGACATGGCATGATCAAGGTTATACAGACCTGCTGATCTATAACGCGGGGGAAGATTTTGTCCGTGAAAACGACCCGGAGGGGGAAACGACAAATTGGCCCCTACTCGATCTCATCGTGGCGAATTTGACGGTTGAAAAAGAAATCGCCAATGGAGCATACACGCTTTACAAACTCCCGTGAGATTTTCCAAGCGCAAACTCGTTGTGCGCCGATCATAAAGAGCCCTTGTTTTATGCGGGATCAGCCCGGATACCAGGTGAAAATCCAATCCTGTTCTTGAAACCGGGGCCAGTGCATGGGCGAGAATTGTGTGGAACCGGTGAGGAAATAATAAATGGAGTCCGGGAGGGCAGGCAAATATGAAAATCATTTCGAGGAATAATCTGGCCATTCTCATCGCGATCTGCGCGGCGTTAGCGCTAAGTTTTCTGATTGCGCCTATCGTGCCGCCTGCCGTCGATTGGACAACGACGTTCCGCCCCTCCACATTAACACTTCTTTCCGGGCATTCGCCATACGGCAGGTTTTATCTGGTCCATGCACCCTGGACGCTGATCTTGTTGATCCCCCTCGCTTTACTCCCTGAAGCGGTTGGGAGGGTGATGTTAATTTTCTGTGGGCTGGCCTCCTACGCCTTCGTGGCGCATCGTCTCAATGCAAAACCCATTGCCATTGTTTTTCTGCTGGTTTCACCGCTTGTACTGCATTTGCTGCTTAATGGCAACATGGACTGGCTGGCTATCATTGGATTTATCCTTCCCCCACAACTGGGTCTATTCTTCATATCCATCAAACCCCAAATTGGAATCGCCGTCGGCCCATTCTGGTTGATCGAGGCCTGGCGCCAAGGCGGGTGGAAACTGGTGGTCAAAACGTTTGCGCCTTTTACCATCGTGCTTTTGCTTTCCTTTGCCATATTTGGATTCTGGCCAAGCTATTCATTCAGTGTTATCGGAGTCTTTTACAACGCCAGTTTGTGGCCAATGTCCATTCCGGTTGGGCTGGCACTATTGGTCACATCCATAAGGAAACGGAAGATTGAATATGCCATGGCTGCTTCTCCGTGCCTTTCTCCCTACCTACTTTTTTATTCGTGGGGCGGCGTACTACTCGCGATCGTTAACTCCGTGCCTGAAACCATCGCGGCCGTCATCGGTCTCTGGATCCTGGTAGCGATCAGGTATTTTTCATAACGGAATTTTTACAGGCATGCAAAGCGATATTAATGGATGATCCTTGCTCGAGAGTGCTTTGCGAGCGAACGCGAACCGTTCAGGAATTTCAAGCGTGATGAAGACTGGAACTATGGTTTTGGGCAGGCTTGCCCCCCTCCGGCCAAAAGTACAATGGAGAAATTAATAAGAGGCAGGGCAATCAGCTCAGGTTTAGTGAAAGCTCGTCCAGCCGGGCCATTTCATCGGCAGACAGCTTGAACTTCATGGCCCCGGCATTTTCCCGGGCCTGGTGAGCTTTGGTGACACCGGGGATGGTCACAACGGTGTCGCCGTGTGAATTGATCACCCAGTTCAGGGCAACCTGGGCGGGTGTGGCCTGATATTTGAGTCCGATTTCTTCCAGGGCCATCACCAGCGGCCGGCTTTTGGCAATACCACGCTGCAACCTGAGGCGCCACATCCAGCGTTTCTTATTTAACAGTTCCGGGTCCTTGTGATACTTGCCGGATAACAACCCCGAAGCCAGGGGGGTATAGGCGATGATGGTGATGCCGAGTTCTTCAGCGGTATCGAGGATGCCGTTCTTTTCGATGGAACGATCCAACAGGCTGTATCGGACTTGATTAACCGCCAGGGGAAGTCCGCGCTGTTGCAGGGTTTTGTACGCCCGGCGCATGCGGTCGGCATTGAAATTGCTCACACCGACCGAGCGGATCTTGCCTGACTCAACCAGGTCTGCCATGGCTTCCATCTGCGCTTCGGGCGAGGAGAGGCTAAACGGCTGATGGACCATGTAGAGACCGATGGTATAGCCATCCAAAAAGCGGATGCGGTCCTGGATGGTGCGGGGAATGTTGCGGGCCGTCCGCAATAGCGGCCACCATTTGGTAGCCACAACGACTTCCTGATCCTTTTTCCCTGCGGCTTTTAGAGCCGCGGCAAGCGAGGCCTCGGACACGCCCGCCCCATAAAGCTCGGCGGTATCGAACCAGTTGATGCCGCCATCCAGCCCGGCTTTGACTGCTGCATTTTTTTCGGCCTGGGCAATCACAGGGAAGGCTGAACCCATCAGGCCCCCGCCGCCGGCGAACTCCATCATTCCCAGCCCGATGGGAGTGACCTTGATGTTCGTTTTTCCGAGAGTACGCATTGACATAGGTTGTTGAGCTGACATGAGTTTACTTCTTTCAATGAAGCTGAGGAAGCGCCAGGGGCGCATCCGCGATGTGCCCTTACACCAATTTCCTTATCTAAAAAGGACGAGGTGTGGCGCAGCCGAATTACATTGCAATTGTGTAAATCCGTGATCCCAACTCACATGTTATATTAAGCTGAGGGTAGGGCTTATTCCGAGATACCGAAAGGGAACTGCGCGGGCGCTGGAATGGAACTAAACGATCATAAATTCTGTCCTTTTTGCCACTTAATAAACCCGGTGGATGCGATTTTTTGCCAGCACTGCGGGCAACCGTTCGCATCTGCACCTGGAGCCTATCTAACAAACAGCAAGGTAGACCAGGCAACCAAATTCTTTCCTACTGGTCCTGAAGAAAAAATAGAGCAAGTAAGCCGCGAAGCGCCGGCCGAAGGCATCGCGCTTTATGTACCCGACCAAACCGGGCCTATTGAAATACGCCTGGATAAGGAATTTGTCGTCGGTCGATTAACCGAGGAGGCGGGAGAACAAGTCGTTGACCTTACGCCTTACAACGCCTGTGACTCAGGGGTCTCGAGACGGCATTTAATGATCCGACGAGACGGGGCAGTTTACAACGTAATTGATCTTAACAGCACCAACGGTACCTGGGTAAATGGGCAAGCCCTTCCGCCCCAGAAACCTTTTCCCATTAAAAGCGGGTCGCAGATCCGCCTGGGAAAGATGCGGATCTTAATCGCTTTTCAACAATAAGTATTCAAGAAATCAACGACCAGAGGGACTCGCCAAGTCATGACCAGATCAAGGAACCCTATTGATGCCAGACTAATGAAGGCGGAGAACCTTAGCAGGTCGGGCCCATCCATGGAGGCCAGCCAAGAGTTTGCCTCAACACCCGGTTTGGACACAAACCATTCCCCAACTAACAGGTTTTCCAATCGAAGAACAAACGGTCAGGGTTCGATGATGCGGATAGTGCTCCCCGTTTTTGGGATGCTCGGGGCTCTTATGATTGGCCTATGGGGTTTCGCTCTTTATCGCAATAACCACCAGCCGGCGGCTGCGGACGCGGCCAGCTGCCAGAAGCTGATCGATCAGGCCTTGGTCTTCACCGGCAACGTCTGCAACCGGATCGGCGCAAATAAAGCCTGCTATGGCAATGTCACCATCCAGGCGCAAATGGCGCCCCGTGCCACCCAGCGCTTCTCAAGACGCGGCGATGTGGCGGATGTGTCCGAGATCCAGAGCATCTCAGCCGCTCCGCTGAACCCGCAAACCGAGGAATGGGGCATCGCCATATTCAAGGTGCCCGCCAATGTGCCAGGCTCGGTGCCAGGTGAGACGGCCACGCTGATGGTCTTCGGGAATACGGAGCTGGATAGGAAATCGGAGGGAATGGAATCGTTTTACTTTTCCAGCGAGTTGGGGCAGATCATGTGCGACAAGGTGCCCTTCGATGGGATCCTGATCAACATGCCGGATGGAGCAGGGTGGAAGTTCGAAGTGAACGGGACGGATTTGACCCTGAGGGGAACGCCAGCTTGAAGGCGAACAGCAACGGAAACATGGAGGTCGGCCTGTACACGGGTGTGGGGGAGATCACCTCGTACGGACAGACGCAGTATTTCGGAGCAGGACAGGAAGTCACGGTCAATCTGGGCGGCGCCAACGGGGATGAAGCGATCGGACCACCCTCCAAACCGGGGCCTCTCTCACCGGCTGAACTGCAGGTTGTTTGCACGATGACCGGAAATAACTGCACACCGAACAGCATCCCAACGGTAGCTGGACCCCAGGCGCTGGTGACCATCCAATCCGGCCTGATGCCGAGTCCATCCAACATCCCATCTGCCTTGCCTCCCACCGCATCTGATCCGCAGCCTCCAAGCACCATCGACACACCGATCACCATACAGACCCCGGCGGTGATATCAAATGAAACCAGTGCGACGCCGATGGTCACTTCGGATACACCCATCCCCAGTCATGGCAACGGCAATGGTAACGGCAAAGGTAACGGCAACGGTAACGGCAATGGTAATGGCAACGGCAAAGGTAACGGCAACGGTAACGGCAATGGCAATGGCAATGTTAACGGTAATGGTAATGGTAAACACCATTGAGACAATACCTCGATATTAAACACAACCGAACGACTGACTCCGATTACTGCCCCAGGGTCTTGATGGTTGACTGCGTTACGTGAGCTAAAGCCTATCGGTAAACGTTAGACAGGGATCTTTTTGGGTGCGCAGCAAGCTGCCCCCCAAAAAAGATACTTTAGCTTTATAAGGATAGAGTCTTAATCATTTCAGAAGAACAAATCCCCGACCATGCTTGTAAACCGTATCTTCCTTAAAGACCTACGGCCCAAGGCACGATTTCTGGGCTACCAACTGCTGGAGCAGATCGGCTCGGGCGGAGAGGGCGTAGTGTGGTCGGGCGTGGACCTGGAACAGAACCGCATTGTTGCCATCAAGCTGATCGAACTAAACGAGCTTGACGAACAGACGGTCGAAGATCGAGTATTCGACAAGCAGGTGGAGAAGCTGGTGTCGCTGCGCCACCCGCACGTCCTCCCGATCTATCGATTACGGACTGACGAAAAATGTCCACTATGCGGTGTCTCCTTACATACCGGGAGGCTCGCTGCGTGACCGCTTAAAGAAAAAGGAGCTGGCTTTGTACGAAGCCCTGGGCTACGCAGCCGATATCGCCCTGGCGCTCGACTTCCTGCACGACCAGAACATACTCCACCGGGACTTGAAACCTTCGAACATCCTGCTCGATTTCAGCCACAATATTTATATCAGCGACTTTGGACTGGCCCGCTTCATCTCCAACACAGCCAGGGAATTGCATACCGGACATGGAACCCCGCCTTACGCGCCTCCGGAACAGCATGCCATGAAGGCAATGACCAAACAATCCGACATCTTTAGTTTCGGAATATTGTTGTTCGAAATGTTTACCGGTCACCTGCCCTGGGATGGTGAAAAGTCCCTGGGTATGCGCCAACTTTATTCGCAGGACGAGCTGCCGGATCCCCGCACCCTTAATCCCCAGCTTCCCGCTGACCTGGGGAAGATCCTGCGCTGGATGACCAATGCCGACCCGGCCTCCAGGCCTGGATCGGTCGTGGGTGCGCTGCGTGAATTGGGCGCCGCGTTTGGGATCGACCCGCTTACGCTTCACTCCGATCCATCGGCAGGTGAATTTCAAAACCGCGCAATTGATGCGCAGGAGTTGCTCAGGCGCAGCCTGATGAGTTGGGAGTCAGACGGAGATATAGAGGCTCTGCGGCTGACCCATTTTGCCTTCATCAATCTGGAGCATAAACAGGCAAAGGCTGCCACGATCCCGATGGACATGCAGCGTTATATGCTGCACAGCGCGCTGGCCTTTGGGTTGGACGACGACTATTGGTGGGAACAGATCGATGATGTGGCCTTGAAGATGGATATAGCGAGTCCGCTGGTCGCCGGGGGTCAGGATGCCAGCGCGGCCCGCGTGGTGGGCCATCTGATACATGATGAAAGGCTGACCGCTTCGAAGGAAAGCCTGCCGGGAAGGATGATCAAGAACCTGATCGAAACGGCAGGCAACGCCAACCAAGCATCGCTTCGCAAACAGGCCCTGCGGGCCCTGCGCAAACTCTCTCCCGGGCCCGGCGAATGGCGGACAACCGCCTTCAATGATGAAGCAGATCGTGCGCTGGCCTTGTTGGCATTGGAAGACACGCAGGAGGGGGATGAGGCCGCGCAACTGATTGGACAGATCCGTTCGATCACGGCGGCTAATCTCATTGACCAGAACGCAGATGAAAGCAGACGTATCCCGGCCCTGGTGGAAATTCAAAAAGCAGCAGGCAGCCTACCTGCTTCGATACCGGCCAAGACACGCCGAACCGTTTCAGCAAAACTCATGCTGGGGCGCGTCATTGACCGGCCGGTTTCGCTCCTGACCGTATTCCTGATGGCTTATCTCGGCTCGGCAATCAGCGTCGGGATCCAAAACTACCTAATCATTCGTTTCCCTGACTATCTGGACCTCGTTCGCATTTCAGTCTCATTGGAGCGAGGCCTGTTTCTCGGCGCTTTTTTCGGCATGGGGATCCTGCTGATCCGGCTAATTGTAGAGCGTTTCCCTCGTTTAAAGGCGCCGTTACGACTAACGATAGCAACCCTCACAGGTGGAGCGATCTTTTCGATCGGACTTCTTGCGTACGATATTCTGCTGGCCAATATCGATCTGTACGGTCTGCTGTTCCTGGCAGGCTGCATGCTGGCAGCCTTTGGTTTTGCGCAAGGCAGTTTGATGCGCTCCGGATCATTAAGAATGCTGGTCAGCCGCCGGAGCGGTCTTTTCAGCCCTGGCGCTTACCTGGGTCATCCACCTTGAACTGCGAAAGGCCGGGCTCAATCTCTCGCCGTTGTTCTATTATGAATATACCTGGAGCCCATGGCAAGTCGCGGGCACCATGTTGATCTTCAGCCTTCCGATATCAATTCTTAGTAACCTGGTCCGCCTTTCCCCAGAGAGATTGGAGACAATCTCCTACGGCGACTGATGGGGGCTGTGGATGCGCATTGTCTGGAACTGTGATCAGAATGATCTTCTGATGGGCGCTCAGGGGGTAGTGTGAAGTATGTAGTCGGCGCGCAACTGGGGTTGCTGCGATTCGACATATTCCTTTTCCAAAGGCATCCAGATGTTTCGCCATTTGCCGGTGTTGTCAACGCCGTCCCTAACTTTGTCCCTGGCAACTCCCCGGCGAAAACCTGCTTCAGGTGAGCAATCTATCCAAATCCTATAATCATATTTGTCTGCAAAGTCTGAGTGTAGTGCGGATACGCCTTCGACGATCACGATTCCACCCGGCTTGAGCGTACACCAATCGTTCAGAGCGTTCGATCTCCAATCATAAATTTGATATTTTGCAACGATATCGTTTTCCAAGGGTAGAAGTACCTGTTCCAAGACACGATCTCTATCGGCCCCATTCAGTTCGGGAGAATAGAAGTCGTCCAACTGTACGATGCATGCTGCGGACAGGTTTTGTTTCAGGGATTCTGAGAGCGCAGTCTTCCCTGCTCCACCTACTCCATCGATGCCGATGAGCAAGGTTTTATGCTTTCGCTGGGTATTCTTAAGTCTTTCAAGCAGATCGGAAGGTGGGTACATGGATATGCTCTTAGCTTGGTCCCAGGCTTTCAGCCTGGGACCAAGAATTACGAAAAAAAGGATGTGCGCCGGGCGTACGCCCGGCGCACATCCTTTTTTTCGGGGATTTCAGGCAGGGTCGCTGGGGAGCTCGGGCCGGGATTCGCATACATCCTTTTTTCCGGGGAGGGTATACAGGGCTATCGGATAGATCCATAGGGGCGGGTCTCAGACGCCGCCCCTACTTTTTGCCAGGGCTTTCATGCAAGGCATAGAATAGGTCTGCAGGGGTACAAAGGTGCAACAGCCTTTTTTCCGGGGGTTTCATGCAGGGCATAGAATAGGTCTGCAGGGGCACAAACGCACAACATCCTTTTGCCGGGGATTTCAGCAGGGTCATCGGATAGATCCATAGGGGCAGGGTTCAGACCCATAAAGGCAGGTCTCAGACCTGCCCCTACATTTTTTCCGGGTATTTCATGCGGCGGCAGTGGGTAGTTACATTCTCATTATACAAGAGGCTGAATGCCTGCGATGACAAGGCCATCGGCGCGCAGCTGGGATACTTTTTCGGGGTTATTGGTCAGGAGGGTAATTGACTGAACTGTCAGCTCGCGCAGGATCTCGGCGGCTCGTATGTAGCTGCGTGCATCCGCGGAATAGCCAAGCTTCACATAGGCTTCGGCCTGCGATAAGCCCTGGTCTTTGAGTCTACGACTTTCCAGGAGGGCCAGGTGGCCGTTATTCTTTCCTTCCTGGTCGAGCCAGATGATAACTCCGCTGCCGGCCTCCTGAATGAGGCGCTGCGCCATTTCCATTTGATCGCGACAGTCGCATTCAATGCTATTAAAAACATGTCCGGGTATACATTGAGAATGGACCCGGCATAGAACATTCTCCCGGTGAGCAATTTCGCCCATGACAAGGGCAATACTTTCTTTTTGTCCATCGTAATAAAGTATTTGGGTATAAGCGCCAAAGCGGGTCTTAAGGGATCCTTCGGCTAAACGTATGATCATAGGGATTATCCTTTTCGGATCAGGGAAAGTTTATTTACATTTGTGCTTTTTGTTTTATACATGGCATGACCTGCTTAAGTTTACTGCTTCTTGGTCGGGAAAGAGCCGACCACTTTGGTCGGGCAGGAGCCTACCACTTTGGCAGGGCAGGAGCCTATCACTTGGCATAAATATCAAACTGGTTTTGATCACTTGTAGGGTAAAAAATGGAGCGTTGGTTTAGATACTTGTGAGCACAGTACTTTTTGTACTGTAAAAAGCGCAGTACCTTGTACTGAAAGAGCGCAGTACCTTGTACTGAAAGAGCGCAGTACACGTAATCATGCAGCACTCTGTAGCACAGTCGTTGAACGCCCGGCGGGTCATCCAATCATGTTACAATGAATATGACAGTTTGAAAATTGATAACTGGTTTTGTGTGGTGTCCTGGCCGCCGGCCCTGTTATGGGTAGGCGGCTTTTTTTTACTGGCAACCGCTAAGAAAGAGGTGTCCAATGGACGTCATGTTGTATGTCGGTAATTTATCCAAATCAACCACCGAGGAAGAATTGAAGATTTTGTTCTCGCAAGTCGGTGAAGTCACCTCCCTTAAGATCATGAAGGGCCGGGATAATGGAGAGTCCAAGGCTTATGGGTACCTAACGATGAGTGCACAAAGCGAGGCAGATAAGGCCGTCAACCGGTTTAACGATTACTCCTTCAACGAGTACTCGTTGAAGGTGGGGCTTGCAAAACCGAGAGTGTTGCGGGGCGCGTAGCCCCATTCTTTGAACCTTAAGGTTTTGGTCACCCCCGTCACGCGGGGGTGACCTTTCACAGCCCGGACGCGATAAATAGGCAAGGATCTCCGGAGGAGGATAGCAAATGATCAACTTAATTTCAGACAAGCTAATCTACCGCCCCATCAAAGAGATATTCAATTTCATCAGTACGCCGGAAAACGACTTTCAATGGCAATATGGGATTTTAGAATCTGCCCAGATCTCTGAAGGGGCCGCAAAAGTCGGAACTTTCTTCCGAAGCATCGGCCATTTCATGGGACGCCGGATCGAAAACACTTTCGAGATCACCGAATACGAGCCGAACAGCAAATACGGATTTAAGTCCCGCTCAGGCCCTCTGTATTCACGCACTTTATATACATTCGAGCCAGAGAACGGCGCAACTAAAGTAAACGTATCCACACAGGCGAGCCAGGTTAATATCTCCCTTCAGCCAGATGGGGGTGTGCTGGAAAAACACATGAATAAACAACTTAAGGATAACCTATCAATGCTAAAGGACATCCTGGAACCAAGGCGGGCATAATGCAACCGATGCTGATCATGGTTCCCCCTGCGTACCCTGCGGGTATCGTCTTCGATCAAGAACGCGGGAGTTAAATTGCGGGCTGGCAAGGTCTTTCCAAAAGCAAAAACGAGGGGGTTAGAGCTTGCAGTATACTAGGCGAAGGTCCAAAATTCGATATTATTGAAGTCAGTTTGTGGGCCCTACTAGGGATTCTTGGATCCCGGGGATGCGACGCAAGAATCACAAACCGATCCAATCTCTAACGCAAACAAGCATGTAGGGCTCAGGCAAATATCGGGAGATGATCTCCAAGGAGTATCCAATGAACGGTCTGCAGAAGGCTGCCGGTATCGCTTCCATCGTACAGGCGTTGGGATTCATCGTCGTCCTGTTCTTTGTGCTGGTTATGCTGCCGATCATCGGGATCAGGCCCGGGGATTTGAACAGTCCGGAGAAGGTGCTGCCGGTGATCACCTCCCCGGTCTTGAAGACGTACTATGGCCTGTTCCTTGTTTTCGGCTTGACGGTTGTTGTTGCCCTGGGAGTCTATGACCGGCTGCAGGGCAAACCCTCCATGTTGATGCAGTTAGCAGTGGCTGCGGCGCTTGCCAGCTCGGTCTTTTGGATCAGTTACGGGATGTTCGGCAGCGCGATGGTATCCACGCTAAGGAGCCTGAACGCGCAAGCGCCGAGCCTGTCTGTGGGGTCTTTCGTGTCGGCAACGATCGTGATCAATGGACTGCTCAGTTCGGCGCCGTTCGCAGGGAGCTTAAGTCTGCTGCTATGGGGATCGGCGGCAGTTCAGACACGCAAGTTACCGGTGGCCCTGGGCTATCTCGTTATTGCGGCCGGCCTGCTGCGGTTACTTTCCTTCTTTGTGGCATCACGCCTGGGATCAACCCTAAACCTGGTAGAGTTGTTGTTAAGCGTCATCTGGGGATTGTGGCTGGGCGCGGTGCTCCTGCAAGGGCAACAGCAACAAGTTTAGATCTAAGGGTTGTAGGGCCGTTGGATGGCTGTGACGACTTTGATGCGCGAGAGATCGATCAGGTCGGTATCCGAGGGGCTTACCAAAGGAACGATGCAGTTCTCGAACTGGGGGAAACCGTAGACTGCATAGCTGCCGTCGGGCAGACGGATATTGCTCCCGGAGGTTGCGAAGAAGTGGCGGGTTATGTCGATCTCTTCAGGCCTGGATGGGATCGGCGGAGGTTCCTTTTTGCTGTTCAGGGTGTAAATGCGCATATGCGACCGCTCGGGGATCCCGGTGACCATTTCGTGCGTGGCGCCTCCGCAGGTGAGGCTGTGCAAGGCAAAGTCCCCTGAGGCAGGATCGGTGCCATTCGTGAAGGCCCGGCTTGGTCCGACCAGGCTGCTCCAGGAGTGCTCGAAATCGGCATCGCTCATGGTTGGGTTGCAAAGATGCAGGATACCCCTCCAATAGGCCTCCCATGCAGGCGTTACCGGATTCTTTGCACCAGAATAAAGCGGGCAGGTCTCGGGCACAGGATCCTTAAGATTGCGCGGCTGGTAGTTGTATTGCGCGAGTTGGTGGTCCCACAAGACGAAGCAAAGTATTCTGGGCGGGGCGGCGGCTTTTGGCAGGCTAGCTCTGCCCGAAATATGCGCAGATGAAAGCGGCGCGGGTACAGACCTATTCAGGAGCAGGGCCCCCGCGGCCACACCTGCCAGCTTCAAAAAGTCTCTTCGGGAAAACCTTGAATTACGGCTATTTTGCATCGTTTCACGAACCGGAAAGTATTATAGCATTCAGGTGCAATTTGACTTTCAGGCATAACTAATGGTTCTTTCGTATTTAACGAAAAAGAAACTTGGTATCTACTGGTGGTGATACCGCTGGAAGTGACACTGGTGGTGCTACCGCTCCGCGTCCACAGGATCGCTGCGCTGATGCTTCGCATTCCGTCACGTCACGCTTTCAGCCTGGGACAAAAGATACCAAAAAAAGGCCTTGTGCTGGGCGTGCGCCCAGCACAAGGCCTTTTTTTCGCATACTTCACGAAGAACTGTGAGTAGATGCCGACATTTGCTATAATGAATCCAGTCTAACAAAAGGAAGCAGGCCTTTGGATAAACCTCAACAACTTCTAAGCGACCTGGTCGCCATCAATTCGATCAACCCCGACCTGATCCCCGGCGGAGGGGGAGAAGCTGAGATCGCGCAATACATTGCCAACTGGGCGGAAAAGGCCGGGCTGGAAGTGCATCTGCACGAACCCGTCCCCGGAAGGCCGAATGTAGTTGTTATCGCACGCGGCAGCGGGGGCGGCAAATCGTTGATGCTGAACGGTCATGTCGATACGGTGGGCGTCGAAGGCATGACGGGAGCTCACCAGCCGTATGTCAAAGATGGGCGACTCTATGGACGCGGCGCTTATGATATGAAGGCGGGCCTGGCTGCCAGTATGCTGGCGGTGAAATCTGCAAAGGAGAAACGCCTGCGCGGGGATGTGATCCTAACGGCGGTGATGGACGAGGAATATGCGGGGCTGGGTACGATCGATATCCCCAAGCATTACCATGCCGATGCGGCCATCGTCGCGGAATTTACCGAGATGAACCTGATCCTGGCGCATAAGGGATTTGTCTGGTTGGACGTGGAAACCATCGGGGTGGCCGCGCATGGCTCACGCCCGGACCTGGGTGTAGATGCGATCGTGAAGATGGGAGCCGTACTTGTGGAATTGGAGAAGCTCGACAAGGCGCTGCGTTCCCACCCGACACATAAGTGGCTCGGCAGCGGCTCGCTGCATGCCGCACTGATCAACGGTGGGCGTGAGCTATCGAGCTACCCGGACCGCTGCAGGCTGTCCGTAGAACGCCGCACGATCCCGGGAGAGACCCCGGAACTGGTCGAAGCGGAGCTGCAAGAGATCATACAACGATTGCAGCATTCGGACCCGTCCTTTAAGGCGATCATCAGGCGAGGCCTCGACCGCGCGCCTATGGAAACCCCGGAGGATGCCGCTATCGTAAATGTGGTCAGGGGATCGGCCGAGAAGGTGCTTAAACGCACTCCTGAATTCAACGGGCGTGCCTTTTTGGACTGATGCGGCGACGCTGTGGGCGGCAGGCATCCCTTCGATCCTGTTCGGGCCTTCAGGCGCCGGGGCACATGCGGTCGAGGAATGGGTTGATCTACAGAGCGTAGAAGACTGCGCCGAGATCTACCTGGAGACGGCGATTGCATTTTGCGGGTGAGGGCAAATAGAACACGGATTGCGCGGAAGGAACGGATTTACGCGGATTATTCTTTAGAAAAAGGGCGGGGAGCGAGTTCGGAATCTTGGAGAAGAGATGATCAGTATCAAATATTTAGGCAGGGATCCGGATATATTTTAACAAGCATGGTGGATACTACTAAAGGGCGCAAGGAAAGGCCGCCCCGTCTTGTTTCCAGCTAAACATCATCCCGAAAACAGGCTATTTATCACCATCTAAGTCCTTTTTTATCGTTTCACATTGGCCTATAATCAATCCGGTATGAGCCTTAATTATTTTATGGGTAGGATGGTTAGACCGGGTGAAAAATTATGACATTCAAAGATTTATTTGGGTTAAGCCCCAGCCGGCGCGCGGTAATGACAAGTGGGTATGTTGTACCTGAACCTGCGCGCTGCGTGCAGTGCGGAATCTGCTCCTATTATTGCCCGATTGAAATCGACGTCAGACTCCATGTTTGGCGGAATGAAGCCATTACTCACAGCGAGTGCCTGACGTGCGGTGAATGTGTAATGCGCTGCCCACGCGGCGTGCTGCGCTTCGAGCAAACCGATCTGTTTGTAACGAGGTCGGAATGAAATACGTCATCATCGGTACGGGCGTGGCGGGGATCGCCGCCATCGAAGCAATCCGATCGGTGGATACCACCGGTTCGATAACCCTGATCGGCGATGACCCGAACGGCTATTATTCCCGCCCCGGCCTGGCTTATTATTTGTCGGGGGAAGTGAATGACAAACAGCTCTTTCCGAAAATTGCCGATGAGTTTCGCAAATTTCAAATTCATTATGTCAAGGGTCTTGTCACTCGCATCTCTCCAGCAAGCCACCTTGTGAACCTTGAAAATGGCTCCATCCTTGAGTACGACCGTCTGCTCCTTGCGACGGGCGCACATGCCACTCCTCTGGCGGTCCGAGGTGCAAAATTACCTGAAGTGGTTAAACTCGATCATTTGGAGGATGCCCGCAAGATCTTGAAATTGGCCAAGCGCGGAAAGACAGCGGTTGTAGTTGGCGGGGGAATTACTGCCCTGGAGATCGTGGAGGGTTTGATCGCCCGAGGTACGAAAGTTCATTACCTCTTGAGAGCCGATCGTTATTGGAGCAATGTTTTAGATGAAGGCGAATCCCAGATTGTGGAGAAGCGCCTGAAGGAAGAGGGCGTGGAAGTTCACCACCACGCTGAATTGAAAGAGATACAGGGCCGGGGGCACGTACAGGCGGTCCGCCTGGCGGATGGACACGTTATCCGATGTGACCTCGTCGCTTATGCGATCGGAGTAGTACCTCGGCTTGAACTGGCAAGGCAGGCAGGCCTGGCTGTTGATCGCGGTATTTTGGCCAACGAATATATGCGTACCAATGTCCCCGATATTTATGCGGCCGGTGATGCAGCCCAGGTTTATGATCCGCGTTCCGGTCATGCGCATCCTGGACAGCCTGTGGGGCACGGCCCGTGACCAGGGCTGGGCAGCAGGCTGAATATGGCCGGCAAGCAAACGGCCTATATCAAATCCATACCGTCCAATGTCACCCGGCTGGCGGGCTTGACGACGACGATCATCGGTGCAGTTGGAAAAGGTCGCGATGAAGACGTGGTCGGCATCGCCCGGGGCGACAGCGAAGTCCTGGCGGGTACCTTCGGATGCCATGGCGGTCCAAACCGCCTTCGATATCAACCATGTGCGGCTGATGGTTGGAGAACGAACCTTGCTCGGGGCAGTGGTCATGGGTGACCAGCTTCTGTCCCTGCCCCTGGAGAAAATGATCGCCGGCGAGGTGGATATTTCACCGATCCGATCACAACTGCTATCAAACGGATGCAGCGATCGCCGAACATTATTTCAGATTACTGGATGGGCTGGAAGAAACTGCACGCATCATAAGATCGTTAAATTCTGTTCACCTGGGAGAGGGACAGAATTAACGGAGGGCTTATTATGTTTCGAGGTGGTTGGGAGCTGTGGGGGGCTTTTATTGCGGCTATCATCATTTCAGTATTTTACGGCGCGGTAATCCTATTTACGCGGCAAATCCCTCCGGCCAGGGAATTATTTGGACTCAGCCTGGGCATCCTCGGTTTCATCTTGATGCTGATGACCGAGATCTTGTACAGCCTGCGGAAACGCAGTCGTTTGGCGCACTGGGGACAGCATGTCAGACTGGCTGAAATTTCATATCTTTACCGGCCTGGTCGGACCTTACATGGTGCTGCTGCATACCTCGTGGAAGTTCAATGGATTGGCGGGGGTCATCACGCTTTTTACGATCGTGATCGTGATCAGTGGTTTCATCGGTCGCTATATCTATACCCGCATCCCGCGGACCGCGGACGGCGTCGAGATCGAAAGCGGACTCTCCACCGAAGCCGTGAAACAGGCCACGCCGCCTGATGGCTTTGTGGCACACCATACATATCCCGCTCGGCATGGTGCTCTTCGCGGCGGCTTTTGTCCATATCGGCGGCGCGATCTATTACGCCCTGCTGTTGAGGTAAGAGGGCAGGGGAATATGCAAAAAAAACGACTTGGATGTCTGACGGGAACCGGCATCATCGCCGCACTGATCACCCTCTTGGCAATCGCCGGTTTTGCTTTTACTCAGGGCGGTTCCTTGTTCAGCCCGGGCGCATTAAATGCGCACCAAACCGGCGCTGTTCTGGGAAATGTTCATTCGCATGCGGAGACGGGCGGAAACTGCGGCGCCTGCCATACCGCCCCCTGGGATACAGCGACCATGGCAGACCGCTGTACGGCGTGCCATATCGACATCGCCGCGCAGATGCGCCAGGTTGCCACCCTGCATGGACAGCTTGCCAGTAAAGGTTCGGCGGTCTCTGGCATGTTACGACTGCCATCCCGATCACAGGGGCGCCAACGGCGGCCCTGGTCGATATGACCAGTAAGCAGTTTCCGCATGAAGGATTGGGCTTCTCGCTGAAGGGCCATACACAAAACGTCAACGGGGCGGCGTTTACCTGCCAGGATTGTCATACCGTCGACATCAAGACGTTCGACCCAGAAAACCTGCGTAAGCTGCCATGGCCAAATCGATATCGCGTTTATGCAGCCTCATATTGTTGCCTATGGTCCGAATTGTCTGGCTTGTCATGATGGGGTGGACCGCTTTAGCAAGATTTCAGTCATGCCAGTTTTGCTTTCACGCTGACCGGAAAGCATGAGAACGTGACCTGCGAAAAGTGCCATAACCATGCGCTGGCGCTGGCAGACTTTGCAGCTGCGCCGAAGGACTGCTTCGCGTGCCACAAACAGAACGATCCACACGCCGGGCAGTTCGGTCAGAACTGCGCAGCCTGCCATACGACCCAGGGATGGACGCCGGCGAAATTCGATCATAACCTGGCCGCCTTTAAACTTAACCGGCGCGCATGCACAATGTGCCTTGCGCACAGTGTCATGTAAACAATGTTTTCAAAGGCACGCCGACAGATTGCTACTCCTGTCATAAACAAAAAGACGCTCATAACGGCCAGTTTGGCACGGACTGTTCGGCATGTCACAAAACCACCAGCTGGAATGATGTTACTTTCGATCACAATAAATCAAATTTCCCGCTCACCGGTGCGCATGCAAATGTGGCCTGTGCCAAATGCCACGCGAGCGGACAGTTCCAGGGATTAAGCACTGCCTGTGTTTCCTGCCATCAGGATCCCGCCTTCCATGCGGGAATACTCGGAACGGACTGCGCCTCATGCCATAACACGGCGGCCTGGAGCCCGGCACAATTCAACCGTTCGCATCCGAGCTTCGGAGAAGAAGGCGGCGTCAATCATGGTGGGGCAACCTGTCGTACCTGTCATCCGGTTACCGTAACCACCTTTACATGCCTGGCTTGCCACAACAGCAATAATCCCAGCGGGAACTGATTTCAGTAAATCACAGATTTGATATAACTGCTCAGGCTCAGTAGCCTTCGCAGAAGAAGATCCCGAAAAAATGATGTGCGTATGCACCCACGCACATCATTTTTTCGGTTCTCTCCTCATAGGCCTGAGCAGTTACGATCCGGCTGCTTCGCGATCATTCCTGGGGAAGCGGAGCTGTAATTTTTGACCTATCAATTTGACCAGTAATCCTGCCCGCCAGAATGCGACAGCGGCCATGCCGTGCGCCAGAACCGCAAAAAGAGGCGGGGTTTGAAAGGTGTAATAGGTCCAGCATTGGCGGGTGGTGCCCCACAGCTCGAGGAAATAACCGAGACCCGCACCGGCAATAAAGGTCAGGAAAGCCAAACGATGGTCGGTGGGTGTGAGGATGAGGAGGGTGCAGAGCAAGCAGGGCGAGAACGGTATAGGATTTATCAAATGTCGGGGCAACAAAGAAGAGCATCAATACATAAAATGAAATGAAGGTGACCCAATATAGGATGCGGTACGGTTTGGGGCTGCCTTTGGGAAGGAAATAGCCAAGGGCGCGCGTGATGCGATCTATGGATAAGGTGGCAATCGGCCAGGCGGGGATGATCCACAGCGGAGGACGTTCGTTGGTGTAATAAAACCAGAGATTGGTTTGCGTACCCCAGGATTCGATTACGAGGCCGCCGATGGCAGCCACCAGAAGGATGAGGCTGTCGCGGCGCAAGTCGGCGCGGGCCACGATGGTCAGCGACATGAACAGGAAAATGCCAATCAGCAGCCAGTCGATGTAGAGCCACCAGGGACCTTTCCAATCAATGTAGGAGAGCACCTCTTCAGCCAGCGGCCACCAAATGTAGATGATGAGGAAGATGACAAGAAAAAAACCGCTCATCAGAATTGTAGATGAACGGGTCCAGCGGAAGAGGGGAGGCGGCCGGTGCATCCGCAGATTATATCCAGTTCCATGATGCAAAGAATAGATGGTAGAGAACAGGAAGTAGATTGTGGTTGATAAACGGGAGGGGTGGTATATTTGGAACGAATTCCTGTTCGCAGTGATCCTGACCAATCAATCGCACTGGCCGGTCACGGTGGCGCTTAATAACCTGGCGGGGAGCCAGCTGGTGCAATGGAATGTCTTGATGGCGGCGACTTTGCTGGCCGCACTGCCGACACTTGTTGGTGTACATCTTCCTGGGACGTTATTTCCTGCGCGGCCTGATGGCCGGAGCCCTCAAGGGATAAGAGCTGCAGGCGCAGAGCGGAACACTGACCAGGTAGAGCTACATACATCTTTGATTTGGATGGGTAACATGAAATATCGCGAACTTGGCCGCACCGGCTGGAAAGTATCTGAAATCAGTTTTGGGGCGTGGGCGATTGGCGGAAGCTGGGGTTCGGTGGACGACAAGACTTCCCTGGCCGCGTTGCATCGGGCCGTTGACCTGGGCGTGAACTTCATCGATACCGCCGATGTTTACGGCGATGGGCTGAGCGAAAGACTGGTGGCCCAACTGCGCCGCGAGCGCAAAGAGACGATCTACGTGGCGACCAAGGCGGGACGGCGACTCGACCCACATACGGCGGACGGATACAACCGTACGAACCTGACCGCGTTCGTGGAGCGGAGCCTAAAAAACCTGGATACCGAGGCGCTTGACCTGCTTCAGCTACACTGTCCGCCGACCGAAGTCTATTACCGGCCGGAGGTCTTCGGCGTGCTCGATGATCTGGTGAAGCAGGGAAAACTCCGCTATTACGGAGTAAGCGTTGAAAAAGTGGAAGAGGCGCTGAAGGCCATTGAATTCCCCAATGTGCAAAGCGTGCAGATCATCTTTAATATCTTCCGGCAGCGTCCGGCGGAACTGTTCTTCGAACAAGCCAAACGACGGAAAGTCGGCATTCTGGCGCGGGTCCCGCTGGCGAGCGGGCTGTTGACCGGCAAGATGAAGCCGGATACAAAATTCGAAGCGGACGATCATCGAGGGTTCAACCGACATGGCGAATCTTTCGACCGCGGCGAAACCTTCTCGGGCGTGGACTATTCAACCGGGTTGAAAGGCCGTGGAAGAGCTACGGGCCTGGGTGCCCCAAGGGATGACCATGACACAATTTGCACTGCGATGGATCCTGATGTTCGATGCAGTGACCTGCGCCATCCCCGGGGCCAGGAAGGTGGCCCAGGCCGAAGAAAATATACGAGCCGCTGAATTCCCTGCGCTTTCCGAAGAAACCATGCGCAAAACCAGGGAGCTTTATGACCGCCGCATTCGTGAGTTGGTACACCATTACTGGTAAGAGAGAAGAGAGTAGAGAAAAGAGAAGAGAAAAGAAAAGAGAAGAAGAGAAAAGAAAAGAGCTGGTTCGATCAACGTGTTTTCAGGTATCAAAAGAGTAGTGAGCAATGTGTATTAAAGGGACGACCGCAAGATATCATTCGAGTTCAGGGAGAATCCTATGACCAACCGTATTTTGAATTGGGGTCTGCTTTCGACGGCCAATATTAATCGTTCTTTGATAACCCCGCTCAACGCATCCAAACGGAACCGGCTGCTGGCTGTGGCTTCGCGGAGCCAGGCAACCGCCGATGAGTACGCAAGGGAGTGGAAAATCCCGCGCGCATTCGGCAGTTACGAAGCGATGCTCAACGACCCTGAGATCGATGTGATCTACAATTCACTCCCGAACCACTTGCATGCCGAATGGACCATCAGGGCAATGCGGGCCGGCAAACATGTATTGTGCGAAAAGCCGTTTGCACTGACTCTGGCTGAAGCGGACGCCATGATCTCCGCTGCAAAAGAAACCGGCAAAGTGCTGGCGGAAGCCTTCATGTACCGTCATCATCCGCAAACATTGAAAGTCAAAGAGATGGTGGAAAGCGGAATGCTGGGTGAGCTGCAGAGCTTCAAAGGGGCTTTCACTTTCACTCTAAAACGCAAGAACGACATCCGTTCCAAGAAAGAGACGGGCGGCGGCAGCATTTGGGATGTTGGCTGCTACCCCATCAGCTATGCACGGACGATCATGAGTACCGAACCCATCGAAGTGTTTGGCCGGCAGGTGTTGGGAGCGAGTGGAACCGATGATTCGTTCTTCGGCCAGATGCGGTTCCCGAACGAACGCTACGCCCAATTTGATTGCGGTTTCAAATCACCGTCACGGGCGCAGGTTGAGATCGTGGGTGCCGAAGGTACCTTGAATATCCCTGATCCTTTCAAACCCGGGCTAAATGAAAAAGTCTTTTTGACACGTGCAGACCAGACCGAGACGATAAAGATCAAGGGACAGGAGCTTTATATTGGGGAAGTGGAAGATATGGCCGATGCGATCCTGCTTGGCAAACCGCCGCGGATCAGCCTGGCTGACAGCCGCAGCAATACGGCTGTCATTTTGGCGCTGATCGAGTCGGCGCAGACAGGCCGTCCGGTTCACTTGTAATAATAAGCCCCGTGAGGGGCTTTTTTATTATCCGGTTCGTATCGAGCGCTTGAGGCCTTGGAGAGTTTTTCAGGTTTGAGGCTATAAGCGAAGGTCGCAGGCAATCGGGGATGATTTGAGATTGCAAAAAGGCATTTGCAGAGTTGTCAGTGGGGTTGTCCGGAGAAGTCAAGGCTGCCTGATCCATAAGGAGAGTGGGCGATATATAAAGGGCGCAGGCATGCTGACCAGTTTATATCCGTTTTCCTTAGCGTAATTAATGAAGGGAGTTTCGAGAGTACCCGGATCATTTCTGATGAACCCGGCATTCGGATCTTCGAACCCGGTCAAAATCGCATCCGGAGGGTCCTGCTTCAATAAACCGGGCAATTCTTCAGGCGAGACGACACCGTATAGGGCGCGTCGCTGCGGGGTCAACAATAAAGAGGTGCGCCATGAAAACGGTCCCGTGGCTGTGAAGGGATAGGCGTCATAGCCGGCCTCAAGCGGGATCATGGAAATGAGAGAAAGGATCCGACCCTTGGGCACATATTCCTTCATTCCCTCTGCAAAGTCATGGACCTGGATGGGAGTCCACTTAGATGGATTGGACAAGTATGCCAGGTCGGTGAGAGGATTCGTGAAGCTAATACTTGGGATCAGAGCAAAAAGCACAAGCAGGATCGTAGAATAAAAGCCCAGTTTGTTTTTTTGATAGATCTCAAATCCGACAACAGCCAGGATCACGAGCAGAAAAGGCAGGGGCGCAAAATAGTACTGCTGTTGAGTGGGGGTGGGGGCGAAGGCCGTCAGAAATAAAGTGAAGGCAAAACTCGCTAGAGCCAGTTTGCCGAGATCGACAGGAGATTTTCTACGAAGATATAGTATGAAGGATGTGAGTCCCATAAATAGTAATAAAGCGTAGAGAATAAAATCAATGGGTGAAGATAAAATGTGGGATACAAATCCGCTAATCTTTGTGCCGAGATCCATGTCCACCTTAAAGAGCAGGTCCTGATAGTAAAGTGTATTAAGCCTGGGATAAACGAGATTTCCGTAGTAGAAGGCGTTGGGAGCAAAAAAAATCAATGCCAAAGCAGGCAGGGCGGCGGAAATCAGACCCGCCGAAAACCATAATAACGTCTTCGAAATGTGCGGAGGATCCTGAATTAATTTAACCATCCCGAACAATATAAAAAGAACCACGATCAGGCTGGCGTAGTTAAACCGTATGAAAGCAGCCAGACAAATACAAACCCCGCACAAGAAAGCGTGCCAAAAAGATATATTTTCCTGTTGAATCAACTGAATAAAGAAGATCAAGGCGAGCAGGCTGAAAACGGTGGCGAGAGAGTGATTGAGAGCAACGCCGTCTATGAGCGACATATATGGATGATTGAGAAATATAAAGATTATGATGAATTCCCACAGGATGCCTGCCCAGGTGGGCAGCGCCCGCCAGAAGAGCTTGAACATATAAACAATTAACAAGCTGCAGACCAGCCAAAAAACGGCGTTCAAAATTCGACCCACCAGAAAATCATAGCTTGATAGCCTGGCGGTGAGGGCATAGAACAACACACCATAAGGCATGTGAGTGTAGGGGTAATTTAGGTAAGGAAACAGACCATGATCAGCCAACAACTGCCCGGCGGCGATGAACTGGTTTTCATCATGGCCAAAGCCGCCATTAAGGCTCCTGCTCAAGAATGTCAACAGGACGAAAAGATAATAAAGATAGCGTGCAATCGATTTAAGCGATCTCATAATCCGGTTCTCGGGCGGGAATTATAACTGGTTTCATTTTTGGACTCCCCAGGTGTACATTTGCCCGGCTCAAATTTCTTGGCCATCGTTCACCCAATTACATTGTTGACGATTGACTTTATGTTAAGCCTCGACTACACTCATTTGATGCTAGCGAGGGTGTATTCATGTGCAGTGATAGGGCTGGAAGGCGTGATCGTTGAAGTCGAAGTGGACTCTACCCAGGGATTGCCCGGTACCGATATTGTCGGCCTGCCCGATAAGGCCGTACAGGAAAGCCGGTCGCGCGTCCAGACCGCGGTAAAGAATGCGCGCCTTCGATATCCACGCGAGCGGATTGTAGTGAACCTTGCGCCCGCGTCCGTCCGCAAAGAAGGTCCCGCTTACGATTTGCCCATCGCCATCGGTGTTTTGCTAATGCAGGGCCTGATACCACCGAACTGCCTGGACGATGCGCTGGTGATCGGGGAAATGTCATTGGAGGGAACTGTGCGACATGCGCGCGGGATCCTGCCCGATGGCGGCCAGCGCGCGTCAAAATGGATTCAAGCGGATCTTCGTGCCGGCTTCAGACGCGCCCGAAGCGGCTCTCATTCCCGATATCGAAGTGTACCCGGTGCTGTCTCTGCGGGACCTCTACCAGCATGTCATCAATCAGCAAGCCATCCAGCCGCAACCGCACCTGGAAGCAGAGGCGGTCGCCGGGCCAGCTCCCACCGATTTCTGCGAGATCAAAGGACAGGAACACGTTAAACGCGCACTGGAAGTCGCGGCGGCCGGCGGACATAATGTAATTATGATAGGGCCTCCGGGCGCGGGCAAGACATTGCTGGCAAGAGCAATGCCGGGAATCCTGCCTAAAATGTCCATCGAAGAAGCGCTGGATGTAACGCGTATTTATTCGGTAGCCGACGCTCTTCCGCCGGAGATGATGGTCCGCACCCGACCATTCAGAGCGCCGCACCATACGATCAGCCATGCAGGCCTGGTTGGCGGCGGAAATTTGCCACATCCGGGCGAGATATCCCTGGCACACAGGGGAGTCTTGTTTTTAGATGAACTGCCCGAATTCGGCACCCGGGTGCTCGAAGTCATGCGCCAACCGATCGAAGATAAGGTGGTGACCATCAGCCGCGCCCAGGGTTCATTGACATTTCCGGCGAACTTCATGCTGGTGGCCGCGATGAACCCCTGCCCATAGGGATACACACAATATCTTCAGTTTCCTGGCCTGGGTCGAAATCTTGATCATTATTACTTGTGTTCTGCAGTAAGTGTTTGCCATCCACCACACCTTCCAACTCAAACCAGCCTTCATCCACATTGAGGGTAATCTTGTCCACTATGGTCTTGATGATTCGTTGTTTGACCTCAAAGGGTGCATCCATCACCAGGCCATTCTTGGCAGCATTCCGGGAAATCAAAATAATCTCCTGCTTTCGCTCTTCAAATTGTTCCCGTGACATCAAGCTTCCGCGTAGTCGACCGATTTCGTTGAGAAGCTTTTGTTGATTGTCCTTAATCAGCTTTCGACGTTCGGCATATTCATTTTCATCGAAAACTTCGGCTAAATAAGCCTTGTAAAGTTTCTCATCTTCGAGTTTTGATTCTCTGTTTTGGTTTTCGAGAAATGTGATCTGCTGATTAATTTGTTCATTTCTTTCGCCTCTGAATTCTCTCTCTAAAGCGCCAATGAGAATCTGGGGATCAAGAAGTACCTGGTAGATGACAGACCAAACGGACTTCCTCCAAAACACGGCTGGAGATCTGGCTTTGATGGCAACCAATTCTTTGACTGACAATTGGCATGCGAGAATTCTTTGAAGAACACCGATAAAAACTCAAGTGATATTCGAGTTTCTTTTCGCCCTTAATTACAGTTTTTCTACCCCCAATATATCTATAACCGCAAGTGGCGCATTGGATCAGGCCTGTGAGCAGAAATGGTTCTTTCGCATTCCGACGGCCCATCTGATAATTCTTCTCCAGCATTCGATTGGCTGTATCCCAATCATCGATAGACACAATTGGCGGTACAGGAACGATGATCCATTCTTCCGGCGGGCGTTGAACTTTGCGGGTGACTGTTCTCCCCGTAGTTTCTGTGAGGCTCTTGGTATTTGAGCTTACCGGTATCTTCACTTCGCGATAATGATGAGCGATGAATTCCCCTTTGTAGACGGAGTTCTTGACAATCACCGCGACCATCTTACTTTCCCAATTAGTAAATTTTTTGGGGGGAGCATATTTTTCTTCCAGCATGATCGCAATTCGTCGCAGCGGATAACCATCTATCACTTTTGAGAAAATGTATCTGACAACTTCTGCCTCATCCTCGCGAACGGCATAGTGGGTGTCTTTCTTAGCGGTATCTCCTTCTCTTCCCATCGAATCGACGAGCCTGTAGCCGTAGGCGGGGGTCCTGGCGGTCACGCGGCCATCCTTGGCCTTATGAATATTCCCCTCGGCCATGCGCTGCTTGGCCTGTTCCATGCCATCCTGTGCAATCGCACCCATGACGGCGCGTTCAATTCTTGACGTAAACTGCTTCCAAAATATGGGCCGAATCCCAAACTGTTTCATCTCATCCAACAAATAACCTTGATGCCAGTCGGCATTGCGTGACAAACGGTCCAGATGTTCTATCACGACGGCCTTTGCCCTGCGCTGGGATGATTTGTACTCTTTTCGAAGGCGGGATAGATCCAGGCGATCGGCAAAATCGAATCCCGAATCGTCGTCGGCAAAAAGAAAATCCCACGGGATCTTCACCCTGTTTTTCAATGCCGCTTCATGGACATTCATGATCTGCCTCGGCAGGCCGGATCGGCCCTCATCCGCCTGACCGGCCGAGGAGACGCGCAAATAGCCGTAGGCCAACTCGCCGTCGGGGTGGCCGATGGCATTATTGGTTGCCAGGGTATCAAACTCGGTTTTGAAGAATTTCGGGATGGGCATATTGACCTCTGTGGAATCCAAGTGACAATCTAGGTAGTATATGACTATATTATATCATATAACAAATAATATTGTCACAAACGCAAAATAAAAAATAGACGTATCCAATATTCAAATTACCTGATTACTTCAGCATATGCCGATAAATTGTTCTTACGGAAACGTTGAATTTTCTTGCCAGATCCAGGGGCGTTTTCCCATCCTTCGCCATGTACCGGATTTCCTTGACCTGTTCGGCCGTCAGCTTGAAGTTACCTTGAGGGCGCTTTTCAAACCGCTCCAGGTCCTGCAGAGCGATCAGCCAGTCCCGGCCAACTTTTTCCGCGGGCAATCGGCCGATCTTGATTAGTGCGAGGATGCGCTGGGAACTGACCCCCAGGAATTCGCCTGCCTGCTGCGTCGTGAGAAAATCCATAAAATAATGATAGCATAATTTTCACCTTGCCTTGAAGAGTTGGAGAAGATCCTTTCAATTTCCAGGATGAATGGAGATTAGATAATTGACCAATATCATCACTGCCGAATCCAACCGCGTCTGGTGCTCCAGACTGACCTTTTTATCGCCGGATTGATCTGCGTCAATATCTGGTGGCACCTCAGCAGGGAGAATTTGTCTATTCCGCCTCACGGTATCATTTCTTTGGCTTTTACGGTCATTGGATATTATACGAGGTGTCATCGCGGTCAGAGCCAACCCCAAATCTTTCAGGGACAGAAATACAGTTGTATCCAGCAGGCGATTCACAATGGCGGGCGAAATGCCAGGCTTCTCTTTTGCCTGGTTCTGGTAGCGGCGGTTGCCAGTAAAACCGTCTTCATCGTCATCCTCGGTGGTGCGCTTCTTCTGGCGGGTCATTTCCAGCACACCATACAACCGCGCCCAGCGCTTCTCATCATTGAAGGCGAAGTCTTTGCGAACGCCTGCGTTCAAACGATGGAGCAGCCAGAAGATGGACGTGCTCTTTCCGCCGAAGAACGTACCTGTCAGGGTCAGGGTATATCGGGTTGCTTTAACAAGCTGGTGAAAAGCGACTCCTCTATCGCTAGCCTTGGCCTGATACTGATGAACTTCGTCGGCGATGAGCATCTTAAACTTGCCCTTGGCATGCTTGGCAATGTACTCGGCAATGGCCCAGCGCCGCCCGGTGAACTGGAACAAGGGCGCGCCGCAGATACGCTTTCCCCAAACCGGATTGCCATGCTCATCACGAGCCAACCGTCCATCGTCATCCAATTCGTAACCTGATATTTCAGCCTTGCAGAAACGACGCTTGTCACCCAACTGATCAACAGAGGTTGCTGTGATCACGATTCCGCCGGGTTGATCGATCTGGATCGGTGAGCCACATTGCTGGACAGGTCAGGGCTTCAAATACCTTGCCATCGTCCTCGTCAACAAACTTCTTGCGAACCACGGCATGTTCCCAGCCTGCTCCATACTTCGCCGAGGTATGGGCGATGACCGCCACAGGTTTCTTGCCCAGCTTTCCTTCAGAATAGAGTTGCAGGAAGCGACGCACATCGTTGACGTCGCCAGGGTCATCGGCATTGCGACCTATGCGAGTTAGTTCCATGGCTTTTGCGCCGGGAATAGTTTCTTCGATCTCACGGATCCATTTGGGAACGAGATGCGGCGGGCAGAGCACAATGGCGGGATAGGCATCCAGCAAGTCCATAACTGCCGCACCGCTGATGGACTTCCCGCATCCCATTTCTCCCTGAAGATTACCAACACCATGGTTCCGTATCGCTCTGGCAACTGCCGCAGCTACATGTCTCTGTGTAGGCAGCATTCCTGGTTTTCCTGACCTGGTAATGGCTTACGGGTTATTCCCAACGTATCCAGGATGGCAGTTTCTTCTGCCGTTGGATCGAAGTTATACAGCGGGCGATAGGTGGACAGGATGTGGGCGCCGATCTGGTCGCCGTACTTGTGCATGAACTTCGAGAGCGGCTCCACCTTGTCAATGATCTCGATTCCGCTTTGACGCAGGATGGCCACCGTCGAGACGAAGCGGTCGCGGAAGGTCTCGGTCGTGGTCTTGCCATCCTTGCTGGTTGTCTCTTCCACCTTCTCGGTGACCTTCACCACACGGCCCTTCACCAGCATGGGCTTGCCGTCATCATCATTCAAGCGCAATGTGCCCATCATGCCGGAGGCCATCATCATGGCAATATGCCCCTTCTTTAAGGGCATGACCGGTTGCTTGAACTCACCGGAGGCACGCGTGGGATTAAGGAGGTCGAGCCATTCCTTCGTGGATAGCACCCCGCGCTTCTGGGTCGCGTCCACGATTTCTTCCGGCTGCCAGTCCAACCGGGTGAAGCGCACCGGCTGCCCTCCCGCCCCTTTATCGGAAGATGGCGGGAGTATGTACCTGGGTTCAACCACAGCGGACAACATCGGCGGTTCGATCTCAACCCACGCCCGCACTTCACCAATTTCCTCGCTCGAAGGCAGCTTGTATTTCAAACGCTTCACACCCAGCACGATGACCTGATTGAATTCCGTATCCGGATACCGATACACCGTCAGATTTTCGTAATAACCCGCCAGGTATGTTGAAACATCCAGATCGCCCAACAGGTGGTGAGGCACGATGTAAACAAGCGCGCCGCCCCTGATGAGTTTGGGTGTGGTGGATTTCAGGAACTCCAGTTCCAGGCGTTTCTGATCGCCAAGACGGTCGTAGCTATAGGGTGGATTGAGAAACAAGCAGGGTGATGGACTCGCTGGTCAAATGACAGGATCCCCAGGGGGCATTGAAGAGGCGGTCCATCTTTTCGGAAGCCAGCGCAGCACGCGCGGGAGATAATTCCGCTCCCCAACTCTGGCAGTTCAAGGCTTTCGCCAGAATGGAAGCGGCCGTGCCTTCACCGGCGCAGGGATCGAGCAAACGCCCACTCTCTGCGGGCTTGAAATATGTTTTGAGCAATTCCACGACATGAGTTCGCGGTTGGGTAATAACCCATCCTTTCAATTGCGGGAGGACGCATAGTAGACTCCTTTTGGAAAATAAAATCCCCTGCACCATTTTGGTGCAGGGGATTTAGTTGGATTTGATTTTCTTATCTGACTTTGCAGATCAAACGCGCGGCGATGTTCACGAAGCCGAGCGGTTCACCTCTATCAAGCCGGATTGTTTGAAACATGAGGTACCTCCTGGATCATCAAGACTTCCTGTTCGAGCAGGTTCTGCACCAACTCCTGCCAGGGCTTGGTCAGATCCATCTTGACCCCGCCGCGACAGTCACCGGCGGTGTTCGAGTCGCTGAATGTATCCTGCATCCAGCCCGTACTCCCAAATTGTTTTTGCCCATTCTTCAGGAATAGGGAAGGCTAACGCTTCCTGCAATCGTTTCAAGGCAACCTTTTGCAATTCGATTTCGAGATCCATGCCTTGCTCGAATACCAGGGCATAGACCGAGTCATCCTTCGCTTCCCACTGTCCGGGGAGCGCCTTGCGGCAGATGATCCCGGCGTGCATAACCCCATAATCCGGAAGGGCCTGGGCCAGCATGCGTACTTCTCCATCCGTGATGATGGATGCGCCTCTCAGGGAACACGCACCTCGCCCGCGCACGAGCGAGGCCCACAGGCTTTCCACGCTGGTCTTGTGCGCGGCCACCCCGACATATAACAGGGTGTGCTGATAGGGGCGATCCTCCAGCAGGGCGTAGCCGGTAACGTCTGCACGGGTATGTGCATTCGAGAGCGTTGGAATGTCCCCATCCGGAAAGAGATGACGCACTGCATTGGACGTTTCGTTCACCGGCTCTACCTTCCACACATAGACTCCGGCGTTCGCCCGCACCAGTTCGCGGTTGAGCTCCCGCAGAAGCTCATGAGGTTTCAGGTTGAGGTTGATGCTCGTGAAGGTGATCTCGGTCTCTATAGCCTGCACCTGGATACGCACCAGGCGACCGTTCAAATCGAGGGCCGCGCTAGCTGGATGCCAGTCCTTTGGGTTGGTCAAGGATGGAGGCAATTCGATGCCAACTTTGGGCGTGAACCATAAGGCGCCGTGAAAGGGTAGATTGGGCATGGGCTCTAATCGTGCCATAAGGAGCGCGGTGGCATTCCTGCCCAATGTATTCGATATCCGGCAGGTCGTTCAGGACAGGCAGCCAGAGTTGTTCAAAGGTCGAGAGCAGCACCTTGCCTTTCTCCGTAGCCGCCTTTTGCGCTTTCATCACCAGGCTCAATCCGTTCTTTCAGGTACTCGCCGGGTAGCCGGGAGACATTACTGTCTCCCAGCCCCCTAAGAACCGGACGTGAGACTTTCGATCTCATCCGGCTCAAGCCTCTATTACGCCCTTGCAGGACGCGGCTTCACTACGGTCAATTTTTGGTTGTGGACCTGACGATGACAATTCGGGTGTAGCAAAACCTGGTTGGCTATGGTGTCATTACCACCTTTGGACTTCCAGACAATATGATGGGAGTGCCATCCGGTGATTTCAGTGATCTTGTCACCGCACACTGGACAGGTGCCGTCTTGCGATCTCCACAAGTTTAGAAGTTTTGCCTGACCCCTAAGGTTATTAGCTACTTTCACGCCAATGCGATACTCGAAGTAGCCCTCCCAAGCGGGATCATACGGATTAGCATCACCCTTGATTTTCACGTGCCGTCTAATCTGGGTGTATGTTGCTTCCAGTAGGTAAACTTTCCGGGATTTGCCATCGGCTCCTCCCATCTCACCCGTGAAGACCCAGTTTCGATTGCCGATGGACTTGAAATATTTTGTTCTAATCCATCGCGCTCCCTTGTTTGGATGTCGTCTTTTCGCCCATCGCCATAGCAGATTGAAGAGAGCGTAACCCATGTAGTGGTAGGTGTCTTTGCTACAGACATGCCGATGATAGTTTGCCCATCCTTTGATGATCGGATTGAGCCGGGTAATCATGTGGCCGGCTGTTGCTGCCCTGTTGACTTTCACTTCTTTTCGGATTTTGTCCAGGACCGCTTTCAGGTTCTTCCTGGATGGCTTGATGATTAAATTATCCTTGTACTTTCGTACGTTTTGACCGAGGAAATCGAAGCCATCTTCGATATGCGTAATCCGGGTCTTGTCTGAAGAGAGTTCCAGTCCCCGTCTGTTCATAAAGCTCATGACCAGCGGGAGTACTTCTTTTTCCAGCAGTTCCTTGCTGCTACCCGTGATGATGAAATCGTCTGCATACCGAACCAGATGAACCTTGGGGGTTCTTCCCGCCCGTCGTCCGGGTGGAAATTTTGCCTGCAACTCCTGTTCCAATCCATCGAGAGTCATGTTAGCCAACACCGGAGAGATGATGCCTCCTTGCGGAGTTCCCTCTTCGGTTGGGTGTAGAACACCTTCTTCCATGAAGCCAGCCTTCAGCCATTTCCGGAGCATGGTTTTATCCAGAGGAATGTTTGCCAATAACCAGTCATGACTTATCCAGTCAAAGCACGACTTGATGTCGCCTTCCAATATCCATTGCGCCGCATCTTTCCTGGCAAGAAAGGTGAAGCATGCTTCAATCGCATCTGCTGTTGATCTTTGCGGACGAAATCCGTAGGAATTTGGGTCTCCTTTGGTTTCAGCCACTGGATTGAGTGCTAGCAGGTACAAAGCTTGCATAGCTCTATCTTTCATAGTTGGGATACCGAGAGGGCGTTTCTTGCCGTTGGCCTTTGGGATGTATTTTCGCCGTAACGGTTGGGGCTTGTAGCCTCTTTGTTTCAGCGAAAGGATGGCCGTCGCTTTCTTCTTGGGCGTGTCCCAAGTTTCCTTGTCAACTCCAGGTGTGTTTCTTGCCTTGATTTTCCGTCACTCGTCGAACGGCCAACGCTTTGCCGCTAAACGAGTGGGTCAGCAAATGTTGCAATGCTTTCACTTTGCCCCACCTGCCTTCCTGTGTTGCCTTCACAATACCCACTTGAAGCTGCCTCACCTTCTTGGTTGACTTTGTACCAGTCGATGGTATGCCAGTCAGTGGATTGGCGAGAGGCTGCACAAGCGTCTGTTGATTTGTTGTCGCTTTCATCTGCTTTGCCTCTTTCAGCGGTTTGTCAAGTTCTCTTGTGATTAGAGACCCTGTGGAAGTCAGCCCGGTTTCCCGTGGGATAATATTGTTTCACAGCTCAATCCCTATCCAATCCATTACAGATTGGCTTTCGCTTTTTCCACGTTCCTGTGCCCACAATCTCAGCAGGTTGCCTTACGACTTCCCTGCCTCTTTTGAAGAGGCGAGATTATGGGGTTTCCACGTTCCAAATAGACAATAATCAGCAGTTTAGGTTCGCTCTGTTCACCGGTAGTGTTATGCCCATGAGAGGGGAGAAAACAACCCCAGTACCACACTACATGCCTTTTGGCTCAAGCCTCTTGCCTGTGTCTTCAGCTTGTGACCCTTAACGGCGTTTATCAAGCGTTCACATTTGTTAACCATGCTGCCAGACCCTAGCTCCCGCCCGGTGGACACATTTTGGGGCATACCTTATTCTCGCGAACTCGGTACCGGGAAGTCCCGGGGGTTGCATTGTTAGTAGAGCTCTCGCAAGAGAGTATTGCTACGCTCCCACGTCTACCTAGGTACTGCCAATGGAATGGCAGGTCTTGTCACTGATTGGTGCAAGACAATTGTCTATTTAGCTTCGTGTCGCAAGTCTTCGTAAGGTTCGGTCCATTCGTACATAGGTTACTCCTTCGAGGAAACAGTCAGGCTGGACGATGTCGATTCGCTTTCTTCGACGCTGGGTTCGGTTTCACCGTCTTTCCAAGTGACTGCCAGCCAGGGTTTGGCCTCGCTTTTCGAGTCGGGTTCGCAGGCCACGAACACCGGTACACCGGGGTTTTCCTCCGCCAACTCTTTCGCAAAGGCCAGGGCTTCCGGCAGGTTGCCGTCCACTCTATTTGGCACAACCCCGAACTGTCGTGCATTAGGGTCACCCTGACGCCAGACCTTGAACACCCCATGCACATTGGGATACTGGTCAACGGGCAGGGAGCGGAAGTCTATTTGGTAGTCCTCGAGCGCGACCTCCAGGGTCATCCAGGTGATGCCCAGATCGGAGTCAAGGTGGTCGAAGACCTCATGCAGGACTTCCACGGCATCCTCGCGGGTGATGGGTTTCCCGGCGCGGCGGGCGCTTTCGAACACGTCCTCCACCTGCCAGACGTGCGCGATCTTGTCCTGCCAGTAGCGGCCGAGGATGCTGAGAACCTCCGCGTTATCCACACGAAGTTCCATTGAGATGGCATCGGCCATCTCTTCCAGCATATAGTCGTACATATTCTTTTCTCCTTTACAGATGAATGTGGGAGTAGGTCATCAGGTCGTCGGTGTTAGCGAATAGTGGATGGCATAGACCTTGCGAATATGCCTGCGTGCGCCGCGTTCGGTACGAAAGACCGGCTCATTTTCGTAGCAATAGGCACGCGAGGTGCGATGGAAGACCGTCCAGCCAATGGCCTCGGGCGCGCCGGGGTAACTGCGTTCGATTTGAATGTGTTTTCTCAGTCCGTTATTCAACAGGACGACGACCTGCATGAAGGTCAAAGGATCTGAGGTTCCGACAAGCGTTGCCCGGAAAGGCAGGACCACCAGCTCAGGGTTTGGATTGCTCATGGATCTCCTTGTAAATAAAAACTGCGGGACCGTATGACGGTCCCGCAGTCCAATTGTGTTTGAGTATCTTTATAAACTAAAGCAAGGTGAAGTCATCCTTGAATGTTTGAATGAGATCACCAGGCGTGCCTACTTCGAAGGGCAGGTTGAATTTGCCGCTACTCCTCAGGAAATGTTCCTTGTCATGTGTTATGAACCAATCCGGTTTGGCGTGGATGGCTTCGGCCAGTATGCGTGCGTCAGGTGGGTAGCGAACATAGGCTTGAGCCGCTTTAATCTGACTCCTTGTGGGGGCGGCAGAAGTTTCCATTTGCGCAGCCGCCAGCAATTGTGCCAATGTGGGCAGCGATCCGGGCGCTTTACGCCGGATAACTTCATCGCATTCCTTGAGAACAGTTGGCCCGACTACCAATCTGAGGATTCCTGCTTCCGCTAGCAGAAACAACTTGCGCGCCCCTCCGGTTGGAGAGAGCACAGCGGCAAAGAGGACACTGGTGTCCAGAAAGATCCTAAGATTTTTTTGGTTCATATTCCGCCCGGACCTCACGCAGGGTGGTTAACATGGATTCAAGCGACTCTCCTGAATCCTGCCATTCCTTGGCGAGCTTGTTGGCAATTTCATCGACGCGTGAGCGCTGCGGGCTCATGACGACGACACCATCACCCAGGTCAATGAGTGTCAACATGTCGCCCTCCTCGATATGGTTGTGATCCCTCAATTCCTTGGGGAGGGTGATGATCCCGCGCCGGACGACTTGTACTTGAAACGTGTTATTCATGTTCTGCTCCAATCTGTAAATCCGTATATCAGTATAGCGGATAATCCGCAAGAGTCAAGGCGGTTCCGGCCATCCATGGAGGGGCTGTTCATTCCAGGATGTCCTTGCCATCTTCCAAAGATTTTCTTCAATTCGCTCTTCCGTTTTTCAAGCAGGCGTGCCACATCGGCGCGCACGTTATGCTCATCCCAGTCACTTCGATGTGCCTTTTCCAGGTCGGCGATGAATTCGCGGATGTCGCGGAGATGTTGGTGCTGCTTCCAATTCTCGGGATCGAAGGCTTTTATGCTGGTCTCTTCCACGCTTTCGAACTCATGCCAGGGATGATCGTCCTCGTGCAGTACATCGAAGAAGCGTTCCTCGATGTTGACCTGTCCTGCGATGAAATATTCACCATCGCTCAGGCAGGAACGGATTTGTTTCTCGATTTCTTCAAGTGGAAGCAGGGTGTGGTTGGTGAAGATGGCCTCCCCGTGCAGCTTGTAGTTGCTGGCGTCACGGTACATATATTTGAAAATCACGTTTGTAGTTGTCATTCGGTTCTCCTTGATAACGAGAGAGGGCGCCCATCGGCGCCCTCTCGATTGCGGAATTATTCCTGCCAGCCGCTGACTTGATCTTCGAAATTCGCTTCAAGCCAGTCGTCTTCGTGCAGGCGGGTTGAATTTTCATAGGCTTCCACCAGTGGACCCTCATCTGGTTCTGTGTCTGGCTCAAGGAATTCCTGTTCGGGACGCAGGATCACATCCACAGGAAACTCGTCTGCATTCCCGATTTCAAGCGTATGCGTGATTTCGTAACCTGGCTGGCAGAACTCGTTGGGATCCTGCTCCGGCGAGACGACCACCACATATTCGCTTTCATCTGAAACATAGTGCGCCAGGATAAAAGGTCTGCGATCTGTGACCGGGGCCAGTTCGTAGCTGAAAGGCGGTAAAGGCACACCGGCCCGTTGAAACAACCAGGTCACCTTTTCCATCAGCCAGGCGATATCCGCCTCGCGGTTGAAGATCGTGAGGCGGTGGAACGCTTTGGGAATTTGCTTCAGATTGCAGTACTCCCCCGGCTTTTGATCGGCCAGGGCGTAGTAGGGTAGGAAAGTGGCGAGTTACCTTTGCAGGACACTTTTCCACAGACCCCCCTCCGAACCGGACTTGATACTTTCGCATCATCCGGCTCTCCAGAACTCAAGTGCGTTCGATTGGGTAATGGTTTCCCTGCATGAATTGCTACATGGCATTTCGCACACACCACCAGTGTTTTTCTTTGCATCGCGATCATCCTTATCACCCAGTCGGGTTTCTCTTTCTGTCCGCGCCAACGGTTTTTCAGGTCAGCCAGTTTCCGAATGTGATGAACTTCGCAGTGTTCCTGTGATCCACAGATTTCACATTCGTTTGCTTGTAGCCGTTGGATCAGGTCAGTACGTGAACTGAGGGCAACATTTCGCCGTCCCGATTGTCGTCATCAATGTGGCTCAATGCCGGGCTTGACGACCTTCAAGGGATACCGCCCCAGTAGATATACCGTGTTCCGTTTTTGGTTGGTACTTCCACAACCAGAACTTTATAGGTATTTCCATTGTACCGTGCGTTTTCCACCGTATTTTTGGTAGATTTTTGTAACGGTGGTTTTGAACTTGTTCGCCAGTGTTTTTGTCAGGGAAACTTCCATCACGTACTTGAGCTTTGCCAAGTGCGTGTCTATCGGTGGCGAATTTGTAGTACTCTGCCACACCACGAAACCGCTGCTGGTAAACGTCCATGATTTGAGCGTCTGAGAACGCCAGCAATCCAGCTTCGTGAATTGGCTTTTCGCCACGCAGATAGCGTTTTGCTAACTCATCGACCTTGCCATACGGGATGCCGAACCTGATACATCCATTGACGCTTCGGGTTTTGGTGAGTGTTCCCGCTTCGGGGTGAGATTTTGTCGTCTGCGTGGTACACGCTGATGTCGTATCCTAGAAATCGCGCGTGTTCTGTGCGCGAGTGTGTGATGAGGGTTTTGGATGCGCTCAGTTCGAGATGCAGGTTTTCTTTCAAGAACGTGCCGATGGCCGTCTTGATCTCTTCTGCTTCCGACTTCGGCCCGATGAAACTCAGGATAAAGTCGTCTGCATAGCGGATGTATTGCAACCGCCGGAAATCTGGGTCATTCACATTTTGAGACGGCATTGTTGCGGCGTTGCTGTTCAAGTTCGTTGAACTGTTCTTGCGTCGCCTGCTTTCCGCGCATATTCGGATGTCGTATTCCTAACTGGCAGTATTCCAGGTTCGATGCACGCCTTTTCCCGCGTGTATATTGCGGGATAAGCACGTCTTCGATGTAAGCATCCAGTTCATTCAGGTATATGTTGGCCAGGAGTGGGCTGAGGATACCGCCCTGGGAGTTCCGCTGTAGGTGCGGTTGTACTGCCAATCCTCCATATATCCTGCTTTCAGTCCCATCCGGATCAGATTGAGCAATCGGCCATCCTGGATGTCTCTTGCGAGAATTGCCATCAGGACTTCATGGTCGATGTTGTCAAAACATCCGCGAATGTCGCCTTCGATGAACCACGCCGCGCCTTTGAACTTGTATTGCAGACTTGCTCAGTGCCGTGTGGCATCCGCGTCCGGGACGAAAGCCGTGCGAACTGTCCCGAAACCGGGGTTCGTAGTAGGCTTCCAGCACCATTCGCAGCACCTCTTGCACCAACTTGTCCGTGAAGTTCGGGAATACCGAGCGGGCGTGTCCCTCCGCTTTTCTTTGGGATTTGAATTCGACGGGCAGGATGGAAACTGAAACTGTTCGTTTCGCAGTTGCTCGATGATTTTTTGAATGCGATCCAGATTCATTCCGTCCACCGTGTCGTTTTCCGTTCCCGCAGTCAGCGCACCACGATTGCGAGCAATCTTGTCATATGCAGCAAGAAACAAATCCTCGCTGAATAGACTTCGATATACCCGCGTCGAGGGGATTCGTTTTTCACCCATCTTACGCATTGCTTGTAGAATTTGTTCGGCTTTTTGCATTGCGCATACCTCCATTTTCTTTCAAGCGATAGTTCCTAACTCCCTTCGCCCTGTGGTTGGCTTTCCCAACCGCCTTGGGTGGACGTTACACCACCGACTACTATGGAGTTTCCGTCGCCATAGGGCTCGCGCCCCGTAGGCGATCCCGCAGTACAGTCATGAATGACGTTATCAGGATGACTTAGGGTGTCTTTTCGTGGTTTGATAGGTCTCATTGACCATTGTTCCCGACAGGAGGATTTCACAACTCTCAGCCTCTACAAGATGCTGCTGTCGGGGCTTGACCTCAACCGTTGTGTCAAGGGAGGACTAGTCTCCAACTTACCACTGGACTTCAAGCAGTTTAGCTTTACCCATATCATCCAGGTCTTGGGGTGACACCTTCTGGTAAACGGTTTCCCGTTCACCCCTTTTCCGGCGTGCTATTTTCCCGTTCAGGTTTCCCTTTTCGGTAAACCGGATGACCTCGCAGGTACTTTCCTCAACCTGCGGTACGTCACGTACAATCATTCATGCCGTCATGCGGCGCACGGCGCTGGTTTCGATTTCCAACGCCACGATCCTTTCGTCCTCCCATTTCCAATGTGCACTACCAACATACTCGCAGGGTTTGGAGAACGCGCCAGGGTGCATGTTGATGCCGTTCCAACCTTGAGGGTGATCGTATGGGGTGCACCAAACCTGGAAGCCGGCATTACCGGCTTCGAAGATCGCCTTCGCTTCCGGATTGGTGGCAATATCGAGCTGTCGTGCCAGATCGAGCACAGGTTTCAAACGCAGGTGTTCAGTGTGATAGGACATTCGATGGCTCCTTGTTGAATGGTATGAGGGGAATACTCAAGTTGATCTTGTGCGTCACATTCCTGGGCGGCGGATAGTTCTTCCGTGCTCAGGCTCTCTTCGATGATGGCCTGCTCCATGCGCGGGTCTGCGCGTGCCAGGCGTTCGATCTGCTCTGACGTGCAAGGCAGCACAATGGCTCGTAGGTAGCGGGCAAAGTATTTGGCCCCGACTTTGCTCTTGAACGGACCGATGACCGCCGTGAAGAGATGGCCGTGTGTTTCTTTGGTCGGGAGGTTGGACGAGCGGAACAGGATAAGATCGCCCTGCCGCCGTTTGCCGAGATAGAAAGCCATTCCTTGCCTCCTGTCTAGAAATCGTCCAGCAAGCCCAGATAGGCTTGTTCGTGGCCGACTTCGATATGCAAATGCAGGTTGACCTCGCTGACCTCTTCGGTCTTCCAGTGCTTGCGCGGAAATCGAAAGTTGTAGGTGGCCGATTGACTATGATCGAGTGAGAGGTAGAAGTGGGCGTGCCAGAGCGCATCATAGAGGCGCTGGTCATAGTCGTCCTCTGTTTCGGCTGGCGATGGGTTGCAGGGCATCAGACAGGGCGATGCTCACTGCTACCTTTGTAGTGAAGCCTGTGCCAGCCGCGATGCCGGTTACGTCCAACCACGTCATATCAAGGAGCTGAAGTGGAGTTTTCGAAATAAGCGGCGGAGCCATGGTCATGGATAGTTGTTTCGCTTTCATTCTCCGCTCCTACGAAAAGCCGAGGCCACGCTCTTTCATTGAAATCCAGCGCCCTCCCTGGCCGATAATGAGATGGTCCAGGGTCTCGATGTCGAGAAGCTTTCCGGCCTGGACGATGGCGCGCGTTACTGCTACATCATCCGGGCTGGGAGTCGGATCCGATGATGGGTGATTATGGGCGACGATGATGGCCGAGGCCAATCGCCCCACGGCCGCGCGAAAGATCTCTCCCACGCGTACCTGCGAAGAGTTC
>CAVUHJ010000006.1:0-942545 GCA_963741325.1 uncultured Chloroflexia bacterium | reverse complement strand
TCGGAGCCTAGAATTACCTATAATAAGGGACATATTGCTATCGGAACCTCCGGAAGAAATTTAGTGTGGGGTGTCATCCAAGAAAGGGTCAATATTTATTCTTAGAAATACGGGTTGGCGAAGAAAGAGATACCATGATGGAGAAATTCATAGAACAGGGCTATTGAATGCACTAAACATATTCAGCCAATGATAATCAAAATACAACTGACAAAGAAAGAATTGGAAGAAAACCAAGAACTTGTTCAAGACGCAGTTCGGATTGCTGAAAGCTATTCCCATTGATTTGCAATAAAGATCGTAAGAAAACAGGCATTCAATTCGTTGACGAGGACCATAGAAGGAGAGTATGGTTACTGTTTTTTGAATAAAGAATGTTACAAGCACCTGCTCCGGGAAGACGGGATTGCCCGGGAAAAAGCGCTCGCCCTTGAAGATCGCAGAGGATCTTCGACAATGACGCATAGGATTGACTTTTATTTTTCAAATATCAATAGGAGGAACAATGAACATTGAAGAAGCTCGAAAGGTCTTGTGGTTGAAAAATAATCCGCGTCCGCTCGGGGAATTACTGGGTCAGGGTTTTCTAACCCGAGACAGGCTCGAATGGGCAGCACAAAAGGCATACAACCCTAACCTAAAGGAAGCCGCAAAAGTGCTCCTCGAGACTGATAAACCCGCAGACACAAAGGTTGAGAAGCAAAATTCGCCAACCGTACCCGATCGCAGACCCCATGACGATCGGGATGACCTTGGATAAAGCTCGTGCCACTGTCTGGCCTTTTATGCCGTATAAGGGTCAAACAATGGGGGCCCTTGTGGAGTCAAAACAATTATCACTGAAGGACCTGGGCTACGCGGCGGAATTCGCGTGGAATCAGAGAGTTCGGCAAGCGGCAATTGCACTGTCGCTCATGCGTCTTGAACAAGTTGTCAAGGAACCTGCTCGTTCTCCAGGTTTTGTCCATTTAGTTTCTGGTGGGAGAAGCTACGCAGAACGGAAACAATTATTCCTTATGTTGTTCGAGGGATTGGTACTTGGATTCATGTTTGGCGCAATGCTGGTTATTGCCGTTCTCGGAACGATTATGTCAGCAAGGCCGAACCCCAATGCCAGGCCACTTAGCGATTTTGTGTCAACCCCATCAGGCATCATCGCACTTGTCATCGGTGTGTGTGTATTCATCTTCCTAGCATTATTGGTAAATATCATTCCCGACCGGCTTACAAAAAGGCTGGATAAGCAGATTGAAGAGTATCGCCACGGCCAAGATGGCGAGCAAAGAGTATCCGATCTCATCATTCAAGCCTTGGATGGAAACTGGCATTTATTCCGGAATATCAGCCTCCCTGGACGAAATAAAAGCGACTTGGATTTTGTATTAATGGGGCCGCCAGGGGTTTGGGTTCTGGAAGTTAAGAATTTTCGTGGGAAGTATCGAAACGTAGGAGAAACCTGGGAGTACTGGCAGGGTAAAAAGTGGATGACTGCGAAAGCAAATCCAAGTCGTCAGGCTCTAAATAATGCCTACAGGCTGAAGAACTTCTTGAAGGCAGACGGCTTGAACGTATTTGTGAATGCCGCGGTGGTTTGGGCGAATGAAGGAAGTCCGTTATTTGTGGAAAATCCTTCGGTAGCGGTTTGGACTTATAACCGCCTGGCTGATGAGTTGGGAAACATCTGGCAGGGAGAAAAACTTTCTGAACCAGAGCGGAAGAAGATTACGGAGAAGTTGTCCAAGCTAGGTGAAGTGGAGAAAAAGCGCCAAGCGAGATTGGCGGATCAGCGAGAGGCGGGATGGGGCGATTGAAGATAGGCAAACTAATCTAGAACAATGAGGAGGATATATCAATGAAAACTTTTGCTCGAATTATTGCGGCGGTCTTTATGGTCTTGGGCTTAATCATTATCATGATCGGGGCATCGATAGCTGTATCTGGGCTTTTTGGTTCGATACCTGCACAGCAATCGGCGCCCAGCATAATTCCTGACATGACAGGCTTGCTAATGATGGCAAAACTGGTTGCCGGTGGTGCGATTGGGTTTCAAGGACTTATGCTTTCGGCGATTGGAGAGGTTCTCTGGCTTCTCGCTGCTATCTCGGACCAGACTCAGCGGGAAAGTGAATACATGGGTATTCTTGTCCGCCGCTTGAATCCGTCAAATCAGTAAATCACAGATCGAATTCTTATGCACTCACGTTTATTGCGTTCTGGAAAATGATGGAGGCTGATATGAAGAGTGCCAGGATTTTTCTTGTGGAGGGAGAAAGGAAGTTGACGCCAATGGCAGAGACAAGCTATGTCAAGGAGGATGATTTGCAGGCATTACTTGCAAATTATCCTGATCTTATTCCAGGGGATCAGATCGACTTTGATGCTCCTCGCCGATGGCTATTGGTGGCGCGTGAACTTGGAGTGCCGGGAAGCGAGACGGAAACGGGCCGCTGGAGTCTGGACCATCTTTTCCTCGATCAGGATGGTATCCCGACTTTCGTAGAATGCAAACGATCCTCGGATACCCGCGCCCGGCGTGAAGTGGTGGCGCAAATGTTGGACTACGCGGCCAATGGGATTTCCTATTGGAAAATTGATGTTCTTCAGAAGGCGGCGGAGGAAACTGCGAAAAAGAGTGGAAAATCGTTGGAGAGCGAAATATTGAACCTAACCGAATCCGATGATCCCTCCCAGGTGGATGAATATTGGACGAAGGTTGAACAAAACTTGAAATCCGGAACAGTAAGGCTCATATTTGTTGCCGACAGCATTCCCACCGAATTACGAAAATTGGTTGAGTTCCTGAACGAGCAAATGAACAATGTTGAAGTTCTGGCAGTCGAAGTGAAGCAATTCCTGGGAGGTAAAGAGCAGAAAGTCATTGTTCCGCGGCTGATCGGCAATACCGAGACGGCTCGTGAAACAAAAGCTGGTCGAAAATTCACAAATCAGGATGAATTTCTTTCCAAATGTAACTCAGAAGCAGTTCCGTTCTTCACAGATATTCTAAACATCGGCCATGAACCTGGACACACAACTTACTGGGGAACTTCCGGCTTTTCTATTCGCGTTTATTTGCCTAAGCAAGAGAATCTTGCAACTATTGCTTACGGCTTTCCGCCTAACACGTTTCAAATCTATTTCGGTAATTTAGATCTCCCCGATGAGCAGATCGCCGCTTTGCGTAAAGAAATCCTGGCTATTAATATTTTCAAGGAAGCTCCCAAAACCTTGACCACAAAATTGGAGGGAGCAAGGATTCCGAAAGCGAGAGAAGCTTTTGATCTGATGTTGCGTAGAGTGGAAGCCATATGCCTCCAAGACATAGCCATAAGCATGAGAAAAATCGTTCTCATATCTTGTGCAAGCAGGAAACGCCAGCAGAAATCCAGGGCGCGAGAACTCTATATCAGCGACCTTTTCAAAAAGGAACTTCAATATGCGGAGAAGCTCGCGCCTGATCAGATATTCGTTCTTTCTGCGAAATATGGGCTTGTGGGTTTGGATGATGAGATCGAACCGTATGACCTTACGCTCAATACGATGTCGAGCACGGAAATAAAGCAGTGGGCAGAGGGAGTCTTGAGGCAATTATCCGAGAAGACTGATTTGCAGAATGATCAATTTGTTTTTCTGGCTGGGGAAAAATATCGGAAATATCTGTTGCCTTATATAACGAATTGTGGAAATTCCGCTTTAAGGACTTCCGATTGGAAAACAGCTACAATTTCTCAACAAATAGAAAGGGTTGCTTCTGATGGACAGTGAAACACAGACCAAAATAACACGAGAACTCCTCGCCTACGGGGAGAAGGTTGCGAATGAGGAATTATTTCCTACTCTTATCCCAGAGGCGGCGCCGTTGATCGCAACCGATCCCTATGCTTTTCTGATCGCTACCTGTCTTGATAGAGGAACCAAGGCGGAGATCATTTGGACGATTCCTTATTATATGAAGATGGAGTTAGGCCATCTTGACCCGAAGCTTATTTACAAGATGTCATTGGAGGAATTGGTCAACGATTATTATCGCTTTCCAAAGAGACCTCATTATGTAAGTGCTGCCGTAAGGACGATCCGGGATCTTACAAAAATCGTCGTTAGAGAATGTAATGGGGATGCATCTAAAATTTGGGAGGGTAAGCCAGCCTGAGGAAGTTAAGCAGACACTAGAATCTATCTATGGTGTTGGAGAGGGGATTGCTAATATGGGGTCTTTTGATCGAAAAGGCATTTTCTACGTAAAATTTCCCGATAAGAGTTTCATGGATATTAAATCAGATACGCATACTATGCTTGTTCTTTATCGACTGGGAGTTAGCGAGGGTCTGGATGTCAAGTCTGCGATGCGAGCAGCGCAGTAGAATGAATCCATCCTTTCCGGGCGAATTGGATAATGCTTTGTGGAGTATTGGGCGAGAATGGTGTCAGGCATCTGAGCCGAATTGTCCTGAATGTCCGATGAATGAATTCGTGTCAAAAACGAATGTAACGAATAAGGGCGGCGGAAATCATGGATGGAATAACAGCAGTCGGTATTATCAAAGGCAAATTCAGGGAAACCAGTAATCCGATATTAATCCCCTTGCTGAAGGAAGGGTTTTTTACCGCGAGACTAGTCGATGCCGGGATCGAGGTAGATAACCTTTCGGCCCAGCCTTTCCTGCCCTGGGATGTGTTCATTGAAACCATCAATTTGCTGAATAGGAAAGGGGGGCGGGCCGAGAGAGGAGATGCCGTGCAATCCAGACTCGGTGATGCCGGGTTGCGACTGGATACAATTGAAGGGCATATTGCTTTTGTAGTGTACGGCAAGCAAGTTGGGGATAGCATATTCCGTCGAATATCACCTATTGCGGCGATATTGATTTGGGCGGGGATATGTGAAGCGGAGCCGGGAGAACTGATTTTCGCAGAGCGCGATAAAGCAGAGCTAAATTGCCTTGTTACTGGTTTTTGAATAAATAATGTCTCAAGTTCGTGCTCTAAATACACGGGATTGCTTCGCAGCTTCGAAACGCTTTGCCGAAGTGCTACGCAAAAGCGCTCGCCCTTGAAGATCACAAGGATCTTCGACAATGACGGATGGTAAGGACTTTTGTTCTTCAAATATCAGTCGTTGTACTTGACCAGAGGCGCGGTGAAATCCTCATAAGGCATTTTAGAATGGGCGTTCAAAGGGAATTCTAAGAGAGCGGAGAGCGGATATGACTGAGAAAGCGCAAGATACGATCACAGTGGCAAAAATAACAGTAGCAGGGACGATCCTGGTTGCCATCATTAGCCTTATTGGCAACCTGTTTTCAGTATATTGGCAATTTATACGTAAACCAGATGAGGCCAGCCAGCGTACACCCACAGCGGAATCAAATTCGTTGGCAATCGAGCAAATCCCTCAAAGAGTTTTTGCTTATTATGGAAATGCTGCGAACCTGGGCGGGTTTGCTACTGTAAATCTGGCCTATGACGGAATTGCCCCATATCCCTATTTACATGTTGGACTACAACGTGCCTGAAGGACAAACTGGTTATGCCGGAATGGCATTTCAATTTAGCGAGGGGCAAAATGTCCTGGGTTACAAAGCCATTGAGTTTACCATTCAATTTAATGATGTGAATATTCCCATCGATTTTTATGTTAAGGATATTAGCAACAAGAGTGGCAATATCCGCATCCTGAGCACGAGCACGGAAAAGATAAAACTCCGTTACGATTTGGGGAACTTCAAGGATGTTAATTTTAACGCTGCTCAAAGAGGTCGGGCTTAATTCCGATAACACCCTTAGTGTTGGTAGGCACATAGTGACCATTTATGGAATTAGTTTTGTATATTAGCTACCATGTTGGTGATAGGACCTGGGATGGTTTTGTTGCGTGGCTACAGTCCGCCACGGCGGATGGGTTGTGGACGCTGTACTGGGCGAAGCATGGAAAGTCGTTAAGGAGGAAAGCCGGAAGGAGTTCTGGTCCAAGATGGATAGCGCAAAGGAAAAACCAGAAAAGACAGAATAGTATACGACCAGGGAAAATGCTACAATTTAGTGTGATGAAGTAGAGTGCGGAGGAAACCATGTCACATTATTTGGTGTACTGGCAAAGCTATTGGGAGGACACGAAGGAGGGGTATAAACCCAGCAGCAATCACACCACCGACAGCAATAAGATGCATAATACAGTGAGGCGGGGAGACTGGCTCTGGGTGGTTATTTCAGGCGGGACTGATGCGCCGGAGGAGTGGAGACTTATCGAGCGGATCTATGTTCAGGATGTGGACCCGAAGCCCTCACCCATGAAGTGGGGCAAGTGGCATTTCAAGGGGAATAAGAGTCGCAGCCAGATTTTCTCGATCATTTCGCAACCTGATATGACCGCCATCCTTTGGCTTTTGACGTTCGCCAGCGGCAAGCGGATCAAATTTAAGGGAAAGAAAATAGGTCAAGCCCTTCAGGCTAACGGCTTCCGGCCATTATCTGAACACGATTGCATTTTGCTCGAGGAGTACAGCCGCACTCTTAAGGCTAATGACAAAGCTACGTTGAATAAAAAGTATCCGGCATCGGCGACACAATTGGAGTTAGGGGCGATGTGACCCCCTCCCGTCCTCCCCCATATCCATGATCGAATAGGGGAATGAAATTAGGATGAACACAATTGTTCTTAAGTCCGTCCATCGGATTTGGGTTTGGAGGGGCACTCTACGCCGGATGGTGGTGGGGTTGGGTGTAGAGTCTCGATGCAGCCAAACGTACTACACCTGAGATCTTTGGGCGCGCACATAACTTGCATCGGAATACATCAGCCGCTGAAGCAAAGCTCTGGAAGTATTTGCGTGGTAACATGCGTCGGATGATGTTCACTTTCGTAATCAACACGCCATAGGAAATTATATTGTGGATTTTTGCGCTCCACGCCGAAAGCTTATTATTGAATTGGATGGAAGTCAGCACCTGGAGCAGGAAGAGTATGACGAGGAAAGAACCGCATATTTGGAATCACAAGGCTATAAGGTGATCCGCTTTTGGAACAAGCAAGTGATGGACGATATGGAAGGTGTTATGAAGGCTGTAATTTGCGCATTGGAGCCGAATAACTGACGGGTTCTCATCGCTCAGACAGTTGCAGGCTGAACCAAGAGGGAATTGGATGTAATAGCCTGCTCCCGGCATTCGGTCTGTGATGAGGCCGGAGTGGGGTGGCCGGCGTAATTCAGGCTGCTAAAATCCCCAAGCAGGTATTATCCGCAATGGAGAAGAAGCTGTTCCTGCGAAAGTTGTTGTTATCGTTTAGAGCCCAAAACGGATCTTACTTTGCTCAGCTACAAGTCAGATCCTAATTATCAGGTGTTAATTTCTCCGCAATGAATTGCAGGATATCTTTCAGTAAGTAATCACTCCAAATAGCGCGCCGCCCACAACGACGGTTAAGATCAGCCAGCTATCGTCGAAACCGGGGACAAATTTGAATTATCTGCTGATCTGGCAATTTGTCTAATATGGCATTTTGGCATGCGGCTGGTAAAAACGAAAGCAATACACCATGAGTGCCTAAACCTGCGATGACACCGCCCGCAGCTCCAACAAGTGTTCTATTGAGCGACATGTTACACCTCCACTAAAAGAATGATTTTGGGATTTTTTTGCTCCGGGCCTAATCTTCCTTCATAAAGGTTTTAAGAGTGAACTCAGACATCATTGCTTTATAGATATTATAGGTAAATTTTATCTAAAATCAATAGCCAATCCTAATTTGATGCATTAGGATTGAATAGGGACGCATCGCGAAGCTGAAACCCCATCCGCATTCGGAAAACACGAATAGGGGAGGGGAATGGTAAGTCCGGACAAAAATAATTGTTCAGGGATAAAAAACCATGCTTATCAATCGAATCGAACTTCTGGATCCTGTGAACCTGTTCCTAGGGGCAGGGATATCCAAACAGGCGCCTGCGTATGCACCGATCTGGCGGGAGATGCAGATCGGCTTTTGTGAAGCTTTGTTTGCCAGGATGAAATCGGAAAAATGGGATGTGGCAGATACCGAGACCGAGATAGGGGAGCTGCGCCGTTTCAATTTTCGTCCCGAAACATTTTGGGAACGGGTCCTGAACCACACCTCGCTGGAATTTATTTCCTCCGCGCTCCAGATCGTGAACCGCGGCCAGCCGAACCTTAACCATAAGGTGATCGCCGAACTATGCCGCCAGACAATCGTCAACAACATTATCACCACAAATTTTGATGAGTATCTGGATCAATGCCTGCCGCCTCATTTTTGCCGCGTCGTCTTGCAGGGAGACGTCGTTTCCGCCGAGGCCAAACAAATCTACTTCAAGATCCACGGCACAATCCGCTCTCCAGAATCGCTCCAGTTCACCTTGCAGAACACCAAAAAACTGCCTGATTGGAAATCGGATTTGATCGAGCGCTGCCTGGAAGGGCATGCGCTGGTCATCGCGGGTTACAGCGGGTGGGACGACGATATCATGCCCCGCCTGAAAGAGATCGCAGCGCGCATCCCAAAGATCATCGTTCTGCGATATCCGGGAGCGAGCAAGGACGAGCCGGTGAATTCGCTAGGGCAGTTCCCCCAGACCGAGTTTATTGATACGGATTTTTCCAAAGAAACCCAGGAATGGTACAACAGCCGCAAGAATATCCTAAAAAAACATATCGAGGATCCGTCTTCATTTTTCGCTAAGAAGGTCCCTGACATGAAAGGGTTCTATGGCGGCGTGGCTGATATGCTGGCTATGCCCGTGATACCCTATCTGGTATCCTTGTTGTTCGAATTGGCGGCCAATAGGGATTTCTCCAAAAAATACGCGTGGATGGCGGACGACGCCTGCGGTGATAAACGTTATCAGGATCAGTGTATCTGATGAACTCAAACGACAAGTGAAAGTCAATCTATCCCAGGCATTGCGCCGTGGGATGCGGGGATGTCGTTAGATCTTCATGGAACAGGCCCATGAAAATTATCCGTCACGAATTCTTCACCAATTGCGAACACAACCCATGGAAAATATCGATCGGGTCTTTGAATATTTTTTTGGTGGGCAATTGACACCACGAACAAGAGCAGGAAATCGAGCTCTACGCGTCGAGCGCCCTCGACATGCTGGCAGTTGGGCGCAATTCATGGGCCGTAGTGGATTCTATTATCGCGCTGCCTGGTGTATGGGGCGACTCCGCCAAAGGCAAAATAAATTGGCTGAAGCCATCGAGTTTTATCAACGAGCCGGTCTTCTGCCCGAAACGTTCGACGATATTCAAAAGTGCAGTTTCCTGCTAGATTATGGACTGGCTTCAATGTTATCCAGCGCGACCGATCCCAGGGAGGAGACTTTAAGAACGCCATTGTCCTGTTCCTCGGAGCGGAGAAGATCGCGGTCAATATCAATGATCATCTGACGGCCGCAAAGGCGATGATGAACCTGGCACGGTGTTATGTCTCCTGCGGCAATAATGACCTGGCTCTGGAAAAAATAAAGAAAGCCCGGGAAGCGGCCGGATTGACGGGGATAGTGGGCTACAGGTCCCGTGCGCGCGATCTGGAGAAGGACATCAAGGAATTTGTAGGTGGGTGAGAGAAACATCGTGACAAAGAGACCCAAGAGACTGCCTGAAAACTAATTATGTGATCGCAAACCGTTATCTCCGGTGAGCCAACCAATCTGCAAAAGCCCGATTTTTGGGGCTCAACAGGAGATTGCTTCGCCAAAGAACGGCTCGCAATGACACCAGAACAGATGTAGATTGAGTTTGCAGACAATCTCTAAAAGCTTCTTCTGCGGTCAAACAACTTGTTAGGTCGGGAGTCTCTGCAAACCAGCTTGAGGATAAGTTGAGAAAACCTTTAGGGACGGACGAAGGTTATGATTTGGAAGAGGAAATTCCCTGTCGAGGAAAAGACCCTAAAGGTTTCTTTCGCAGGCAACCGTCATGGTAAACCAAGGCTGTCTCCAAACCAAAGCGAAGGTAAGTTGGGAAAACCTTTAGGGTCTGACGAGCGTTATGATTTTGGTGCGGGGAGAATTCCTCTCGAGGAAAAGACCCTAAAGGTTTCTTTTGCAGGCAACCGTCATGGTAAGCTAAGGCTCTTTGCAAAGCAGAGCGAAGGTAAGTTGAGAAAACCTTTAGGGTCTGACGAACGTTATGATTAAGAAATCTTTAGGGATAAAACCAGATGACTAGTCCATCGCCATTACTTTACGACACCTACTACCATATTTACAATCGCGGGACAAACCGCGAGAATATCTTCATGCAAGAGCGGAATTACGAGCATTTTATGCTGTTATATGCCCGGCATATTGACCCGGTTGCGGAGACTTTTGCCTATTGCCTGTTGAGAAATCATTTTCATCTGTTGGTAAGGATCAGGTTAGAAGAGGAGATCCGTCGTGACATGAAGACCCTAAAGGTTTCTTCCGCGGTCCAACAACTTGTTAAGTCAGGAGTTGGTGCGAACCAGAGCCATGATAAGTTGAGAAAACCTTTAGGGTCTTACGCCAGCAGGAAATTCTCCGATTTCTTCAACGCCTACGCTAAAGGCATCAATGCCGCTTATGGGCGAACCGGAAGTCTGTTTCAACATCCCTTCGGACGCGTCGATGGTTACCAGCGACCGCCAATTCCGGAATGTCATTGCATATGTACATCAAAATCCGCAAAAGCACGGGTTTGTAAAGGATTTCCGCGATTGGGAAGTATTCATCCTACGGTCTCATCCTCTCGGGAAATCCAGCCTACCTGCAAGGTGCTCACGTTTTGGATTGGTTTGGCGGCAAAGAACAATACGTGGAGCTTCATTCGCAACGGGCCACCGATGAATAAAGCAAGTGGTTCGCGGATGATGACCCCAGTTGAAGGAACAGCAGCAGGGTCATGTGCTGTAAAGAGATGGTTGCAACTGTCTCGTGTTTTGTATATGATATACGCAGGAGCAAAACATGAGACGCCTTTTGTTCATTGGCTTGTTGCTGGCGCTTGCACAGGCGGGCTGCGGGGCGAACCAGAACTCCGTTTCCCGCACCCACGCCCGTGGCCACGGTAGCGCCTGGAAGCACAGCCCCGGCGGCGGCGACGGCTTATAGACTCTACCCAGGAAGCCGCAACCTTGCAGCCACAGCCGAGTGCAACGCAGCCCAGCCAGACGGAGCAAGCTCCTGGGAGCTCCTTGCAGTCGCAGTTCGATGAGATCGATAAGAGCCTGAGCGAGTCGATGAAATCGAGCATTGCTTACAACGCGCCCACCTCGATGAAGCTGGACGGCTCGGCGACCATTCAGCTGCTGCTCAACCCGGTCGAGACGCCGGCGCAGTTGGGTAAACAGGTGACGGAGGGCGGGCAGGTGGTCACCGCCACGATCGACATCACGCCCTTCATGAAAGCCGAGCTTTTATCGGTGGACCCGGCTGCCTTTGCCATTCAGCCGATGCTTGATGATCCGATCCAGCCCATTGGCACGACTACGGTGACCCAATGGGAGTGGACGGTCACTGCGCGGAAGGCCGGTCCGCAGAAGCTGACGATGGTGATATCCCGGCTGGTCAGGGCGCAGGGACAGGATTATTGGACTATCATCGAGACTTATAAATCGGACGTCAATGTGGAAGTAACCATGACCCAGTGGCTGGCGTCATTGGATTGGAAATGGATCGTAGGCATTGTTGTTACGGCTTTGGTTATTCCAGGTTTCTGGCGCTGGAATGATCAACGGAAGAAGAAGGCAAGGAAAAAGAGATTACCGGAGATTAAGAGATAACCAGAGATAAACCCCGTAAATACGCCGGGGCGAGACGGCGGAGATATCCAGAGATGAACGGAGATAAAAGAAAAGAAAAAGAAATAAGAACAAGAGATAAGAACAAGAGATAAGAACAAGAGACAAGAACAAGAGATAAGAACAAGAGATAAGAGCAAAAGATAAGAACAAGAGATAAAGGCAAAAGGGAACGGCGAGAGAAGCCTAATGGATTTCGGGTAGGTGCTTAGGGCTGAAGAGATAAGAAAACCTTGTTGGGTAAAGTCGCTTGCCATGCCGGTGGGATTTGATGTACTATATCGAGGGAGATCGTGTCGCTCTTGATTTTCATTCATCAGCGGGAGGGAAAGTGCATGAACAAGAACCGTCCAGGTCATATTTGGGCTGTCATTGCCGGCTTTGCTTCGATTACTCTGGCGTGCAGTCTCTTTACCGCCGCAGTTCCGACGGCAGGGCCAACGCAGGCGCCGTTCGAGCTTCCAACCGGCATAGCGCCCAACACAGCCGTCCCGTCTCCTACCAGTGCTCCCCCTGAGCCTACGGCGGAAAATACCTCGACACCCGTGCCGGCCGGAGACGTCGCTGCCACCCAGGCGGCGAGCCAGGTGATGGCTGACGTTCAAGATTTCTATGTGAAGGGTTATTTACCATTCCAGAATGGTGAGCTGCACTCTCTGGATGATTTTTCGAAAACGAGGCCCTCCGTCAAGGTGTTTGATTTCACGCGGGCAGGGCAGCAGTCCCAGGATTTTGCACTGTCGGCTGATATCGAGTTGGACAGCACCGGTTCGACCACGTATCCGAACTACACTGGCTGCGGCTTTGCCTACCGGGTGCAGAATAACAGCGAAGGATATACGGCGATCCTGACGAACGACGCTGTGCGCATGGGGTATTGTTATGCCGGGTTAAGTCAATGCCAGCTTTTTGGAACCACCCATGGAACCGGGATCGTTGATGTTCGGGATAAATCGAAAGCCCATTTTTCGCTGGCTGTAGACAGAGACCGCGCCTCTGTTCTGGTAGATGGGGCGCTGGTGGGTCAATACACTCTTTTTACAACCAAATTACTGGGGATGGGAGATTTGTATTACGGTGTGGTCTCGGACATCAATTCCGGATATTGGACGTCCTGCAAGATCTCCAATGTCAAGGTCTGGGAGTCGCTGCCTTGAGGGAAGAAGAGACAACCGGAGATGAACGGAGATAACCGGAGATGAACGGAGATAAAAGATAAGATAAGGAAAAGAACAAGAAATAAGAGCAAGAAATAAGAGCAAGAGATAAGAGCAAGAGATAAGAGATAAGAGCAAAGGATAATGGCAAGATCAGATCGAGACGAACAGGCAGAAGACCCCCTCCGCCTGCGGCCTGCTTCGCGATCCCCCAAATCCATGATAGATATTCATGTTGACGACCAATCAAATTGTCCATGGATTTGGGGGAGGCGAGAAGAGGTGGTTTCGGGCGGGCGGCAAGTTGGATAAACGAAAAAGGAGAATTGCATGGATCTTGCGGAATGGATCGAGACGAACAGGAAGACTTTTACGGACCTCAGTGATTCGGTCTGGGGGTTTGCAGAGATAGGTTACCTGGAGGTGCAATCATCCCAACTGCTGATCAAGACGCTTGAAGAACGGGGCTTCATAGTGGACAAGGGCGTGGCGCATATCCCCACGGCTTTCGTCGCAAGCTATTCCAAAGGCGCGGGGCCTGTTATCGGTGTGCTGGGCGAGTTCGATGCGCTGCCGGGGCTGAGCCAGGAGTGCGTCCCGTTCCGGAAGCCGCTGGTGAGCGGCGCGCCGGGTCACGGCTGCGGACACAACCTGTTGGGCGTGGCAGGCATCGCGGCCTGTTTCGCGCTCAAGCGGGCGCTGGACGCTGGCGAGCTAAAGGGGACTGTCCGTTATTATGGCTGTCCTGCCGAGGAGGGCGGCGCGGGGAAAGCCTTTATGGCAAAAGCCGGTCTCTTCGATGATGTGGATATCTGCCTGACCTGGCATCCCGATTCGTTCAACGCCACGCAGTGGGCGAACTTCCTCGCCAACTATAGGGTGGGATTCAAATTCCACGGCAAACCCGCGCATGCTGCGGCGGACCCATATAACGGGCGCAGCGCGCTGGATGCGGTGGAGCTGATGAACGTGGGCGTCAACTACCTGCGCGAGCACATGATCCCCGATGCGCGCGTCCACTATGTGATCACCAACGGCGGCGGGACCGCGCCGAACGTTGTCCCCGCGGAAGCGGCTTCGTTATACAGCGTGCGCGCCCCGCGCACCGACCAGCTGAATCCGTTGTTCGAACGGGTCAAAGATATCGCACGCGGCGCGGCGCTGATGACCGGCACCGAGCTCGACATCGAAGTGTATTCAGGCATGTCGAACCTGCTGCTCAATGAAACCATCAATAATGTGCTGCAAAAGAATCTCGAAATGGTCGGCGCGCCTAAATTCAGCGATGAGGACAAGGCGTTTGCGAGAGAGATCTCCAAGACGATCCCCTCCAACAGCTTCGAAGAATCTGCGCCATCCTATGGCCTGGATGCCGAAGCGGTAAGCGCAATGAAGGGCACGCTGCTGTATGAAGGCGTGCTCCCGCCTTTTAAGACGGAGATCGTCCAACCCGGCTCAACCGATGTGGGCGATGTCTCCTGGGTGGCTCCCACCGGGCAGATCGTCACCGTTTGTTCGGCGCTGGGCACGCCGGGGCATTCCTGGCAGATCGTGGCGCAGGGCAGGACGGGCATCGGTCATAAGGGGATGTTGTACGCGGGCAAGGTCATGGCGCTGGCCGCGGTGGAATTTATGAAGAGCCCGGAACTGGTCCGCAAGGCGAAGGAGGAATTCAAGAGACGGCGCGCGGCGGTGGACTATGTCTCGCCGATACCGGATGGGTTGAAGCCGCCACTGAATATTTGAGGACTGAAGAGATAACCGGAGATAAACCCCGTAAGTACGCCGGGGCGAGACGGCGGAGATGACCAGAGATAAACCCCGTAAGTGCGCCGGGGCGAGACGGCGGAGATAAGCGGAGATGTTCGGAGATTTCTTTAGAACTTAAGAAGTACTTGTTTAGTGAATGAATATGTTACTCTGGTAGCTCAATCTAAAATCTCAAGCCCTTCTTGATTTGGCCAATCTGGAGCAGTATACTAATTTGTAGAGCGCGGCTTGATCACAAGCAATTTTTATGATTTCTTGCCCCATCTCATATCAGCGGAGAAGAGGTGGATTATGGGACACATCGTTTCTGCAAAGGCTTATGCCAATAACGAGGTCGCTTTTGTAGCCTGGAGGCTGGACGAGACGATAGAAGGCTGTCTCGGGTTCGAGATCAACCGGGTGTATACCGATACAAATGAGGTGCGCGGGCTGGCGGTGTGGGTGCCGTTTAAGGGCCAGTCAAACCCCAAATGGCTGCCCCAGACCACCAGCGTTTGGCCGGTCCAAAAATTGCTATGGCGTGACTTGACAGTGCGCAAGCGGCGCGATAGCGCCGATCTGCGTCCGGGGGACGTCAGTGTGAAATATCGCATCCGTCCGTTGGTCGCTGCCAGGCCGGGGCTCGACCCGGTGGTCGTAGACCCTCAAGCCAATCCGTACGAAGGGACGCCGGTCCCGTTGGCGTATGCGGATCAGGCTATTGAGACGAACATAGTCACGATCACCACCAAACACGGGGATATCCGGTCGACCTTTACAAACGGGATCCTGTCCGCGGAGTGGCTGTCGCGAGCCCTCGAGCAGGGAGGCGAAGCCGTCACCCCGGAGGTGTTGAAAAAACACATTCAAAAAGAGGGCGACAAGATACGGACCTATCTCACGGGCGATGTGCTGGGGATGCTGCGTGAGCTTCTGGAACGGGGCGGCGCTGACCCTGGGGCGCAGGTTCGTTTGGCGCTGTATGAACTGTCGGATATGGAGCTCAAAGATACGCTGGTCGCAAATAAGCAGTGCGTGCGTCTGATCCTGTCAAACACGGGGCTGGAGGGCAACCCGCCCGAGTGGGATGACCTCAACAAGCCCTTCCGGGCTGAGCTGCACAATGTGCCAGGATTTGAGATCCATGACCGGATGTTCAACAACGATCGTATCGGCCATAACAAGTTTGCGGTGCTGGTTGGCGGTGACGGAACGCCCCAGGCGGTGATGACCGGCAGCACGAATTGGACGCCGAACGGCTTGTGCGCGCAAAGCAATAATGCCGTGATCATCGAATCCAAAGACCTGGCAAAGATCTACTGCAACTATTGGGACCAACTGCTCGAGGATACAAAATCCTTCAAGGCGCCGCAGCCGCCGAAATTCAAAACCGTGAATGCCCAGGGAGCTGCGCTGCGCACGGCGGATGCAAAACCGCCGGACCCAATCATCCTCAACGACGGGACCATCGTAAGCCATTGGTATTCTCCGAACACGAAGAACAAAACCAAGACCAGTAAGAGCCCGGTTCCGCCTGACCTGGTGGACATCTATGCCCGGATGCAGCAGGCCAATGATGTGATCCTCTTTGCTGTCTTCCTGCCCGGCCGCTCCGGCAAGCAGAGCGTGATCGAACAGGCGGTTACGGTAGCGCAGGGCAACTCCAGGCTGATGGTTTACGGCGCGGTGAGCGACCCAACCGCCATGCCGAATTACGTGGCGCCCACCAAAACCGAACCGAAGCCAAACAACCCGGCTACGTACGACCAGGGGAACATCCATATCGTGCGGGCGGCGGCGCTGACCAAGAGTGACCTCGTCGGCAGTTTCGAGGCCGAGCTGCTGTCGGCCGGGCATGCGATCATCCATGACAAGATCGTAGTGGTAGACCCGCTCTCGCCGAAGGGTTTCGTGGTGTTCGGGAGTCATAACCTGGGGTTTAAGGCTTCCTACGAGAACGACGAGAACCTGCTGATCCTCTCGAACAATCCAACACTGATCGAAGCCTACGCGGTGCATGTGCTCGACCTGTACGACCATTATCGTTACCGCGCGGTGCTGCTGGATATGGAGGATCAACACCAGGACTCGACGGCTGGATTCTTGTCGCTTGATTCAAAATGGCTGGACTATTGGCTTGGGTCTGACAAGGGGAGCCTGGCGAGGTATTTGGCTGGATAGTAAGCGTGGGACTCTATCGAGCCTGGTGAAAAAGCATTTAACGCAAGGACGCGAAGATTCTTTGGATCCATTTGAAACAATTGAAGGACGGCTATAGCAACTTTTTCCCTTTTGGAGAAACCCGTGAGCGTCCGCATCGGGAATTAAGAAGAGGGGTTGTATTTGCAAATCCGGACTTGTTCAGAACAGGAGAAGCTCATGAGACTTCGCACATTCTTCATGATCGCGGCGGTGGTCGCTCTCATCTATGCGGTGGGCCTGCTCCTGGCGCCGGAGTTCATGAATTCAATCTATGGTTTCGGGACCAGTTCATCAGAGGCATTGCTGGCGCGGTTCTTCGGCGTTGGCTTGCTGGTGGTGGGGCTCATACTTTGGATGGGCAGGAATCTGAACAGCGTCAGCACACGGCCCATCGTCAGTGCAAACCTGATCGGGGATCTGGTAGGCTTTATCATCGCCGCGGGCGGAACGCTCTCCGGCGTGATGAACGGCTTCGGCTGGACAGCGGTATTGGTCTATTTGCTGCTCGCGCTGGGATTTGCCTATTTTCAATTCATGGCGCCAGCGATATGAATTGTTGACAGAATGATTGCCGCTCCGCACGGGGCGGCTTTTGTTTGGATGTACATTAATGGAACAGGGGATACAATTACTGCTTCTTGGTCGGGAAAGAGCCGACCACTTTGGTAGGGCAAGAGCCTACCACTTTGCATAAATATCTAAACTGGTTTCGATCATTTGTAGGGTAAAAAAAGAGAGCGCTGGCTTAGATACTGTTAGAGCGCAGTACAAGCAATTACGCAGTACTCTGTAAGCAGCTCACCTTAAGTAAAGCGTTGCGCAGGACCAAGCACGCTAGCAAGGACCCGGCAGGACAGCGTATCCAACCAGTAAGGAGACGACGATATGAAATATAACCTTAAGAAACCCGCGGTTTTGGATGTCTCGAGGTGGCAGGGCCAGGTGGACTGGTCGCAGGTGGCGCCTGCTCCCGACCCTGGTGATCTGCAAGGCCAGCGAGGGGGTGGATTCCCTGGACACCACCTTTTTGTCCAATTGGGCCAACTTAAAGGCGCTCAACATCCGGCGCGGGGCTTATCACTTCTTCCATGCCGAGATGGACGCCGGCCAGCAGTTCCAGAATTATCAGAAGGCCATCGCGCAGGCCGGGGGATTCCTGCCAACGGATATGCCGCCCGCCCTGGGCGTGGAAGGCCTGGAAGTTGCGGCTCCCGAAATCCAAAGGGCCGCGGCAGCGGCGATCAAGACCTGGCTGGATCGGGCCCAGGCTTTTTCGGGCAAAATACCGCTGATCTATACGAGCAAATATCAATGGTCCTTCGTGACCGACCAAAATGGAAAGACGCCGGCGTGGTCGGGGTCTTATCCACTGTGGGTGGCCTGGTACCCCGATAAACCCGATAATTTCAGCGCGCCGGCTGCCAGCGTCATTCCCACAGGCTGGACGCAATGGGCGGTCTGGCAGTATGACGATAACGGCCAGGTCACCGGGGTAAACGTTCCGGTTGACGTGGATATCCTTTCCGACTGGTTTGCCAGCCAGCTTGGCGGGACGAACCCTCCTGGCACGCAGGTATATCAGGGCACGGTGGTCGCGCCGAGCGGGGTGAACGTGCGGGTCAAACCGAGCGTGACCGCAAAGAAACTCGGGGCGCTGGCGGCCGGCACGGTAGTCAAAGGCAAAAGCGTCAAGGTGATCTCGTCGAGCGAGGCCTGGCTGGAACTCACAGATCCCATGGTTGGGTGGTGCGCGATTGTCTACGGCGGTACCACGCTGATCTCGGTCAATCCGTAGAAGAATTCAACGAGTTTTCTTGCTTTGGCTTCCGGAACGGGCAGGGATTGAATTTCCCTGCCCCTTATTTCCTATGATTACCTTTGTTATGAAAGTACTACGCTTTTCCCATATAATGTAAGTACAATTTTTGAGTTGGCTGACCTTAAGAGGTTATGACGTGATCAAAACTACCGATTCTGCGCGTGTTGCCCTGGTCGAAACCTTCCAATCGGGGCGCTCCACCAATCTTGGGAATCGCATTCTTCAGGCGGTTGTGTCCGTTTACCAGCTGGCTGCGTTGGGAGCCTTTGTAGCTGCACTAATCCTGGCTGCCTCCTGGATGAAAGCCCCGTTCCTGGGTGCGTTCTATGAGCAGACCCTGATGTTCAACGGGGCGGTGCCCAGCGGCGAAAGCCAGGGCTGGGATTTATACAACCAGGGCGTGAAGCTCGGCGATCATTTGGTATCCGTCAACGGAACCGAAGTCAGGAGCGCCTCAGATGTGCAGCGGATCCTGAGCGGGTTTTTTCCGGGTGAGACGATACCAGTCGTCATCCAGTCCGGGGCGGCGCAGAAGAAACTAGAAGTCAAGCTGAGCGCGTTCCCAACCGACGATCGGACCACGTACTTCGTTCTGCCGGCGATCATCAGTTTTCTATTCCTGGCGATCAGTCTGTGGATCTTCGGCATGCGCCACAACGAGAGAGCGGGGCGGTCCTTTGCGATCCTGTCCGCCTCGTTGAGCCTTATCACCGGTTCGTTCTTCGACCTGAACACGACCCACAACCTCACGGCCTTTTGGACTCTCGGTTTGGCGCTGAGCGGCGGCGCGTTAATAGACCTGGCCCTTTTGTTTCCGCAGGAAGCGCGCATTGTGGCAGGGCGTCCTTACCTGCGATGGGTGGGTTATCTTGCCGCCGCCGGATTAAGCGCCTATGCTTTCACCACTCTCTACAATTTTGCGCATCCGCTGGCTTACATCGTGGCCTGGCGCTGGATCTATGCGTTTGCGGGCCTGAGCAGCCTCATTTATATATCGGCAAATGTTTATTATGCGTTCAAGGCTCAATCCCCGGTGGTCAAATCGCAAGCGCGCATGATCATCACCGGAACGGTGGCAGCTTTTGGCCCAGCTACAATCTGGCTGTTGACTTCGCCATTGAATCTTTTGCAGTTTTCCCCTTATCTATTTCTGCCCATCGTGTTGTTCCCGCTCACTCTGGGCTATACGATCTTGCGCTTCCGCCTGCTGCGCGCCGAAGATTGGGTGCGCCAGGGCGTCATCTATATCCTGCTATCCATCTTCATCGTGGGCGGATATGCCCTGCTCGTCACGGGCTTGGGTATGATATTCAGGACGGCCATGCCGGCCAGCAATCCCTTCTGGATCGGCGGCCTGGTGTTTGTGCTGGCGATCCTGCTGGATCCCATAAGGCTGCGACTGCAATCCTTTGTGGACACCACCTTCTTCAGGGGTCAACGCGTCTACGCGGAAAGCGTACAGAATTTTACGCATGACCTGACGGGAGCGCTCGACCTGGGGACTATATCCCAGGTGCTTCGCAGGCAGATCATTTCCACGCTGATACCGAACGCGATCCATATCTTTACCTACGATTTACCCAATGACCGGTACATAGCCCTGACGGCCGACGACAACCGCGCCAGCACTGACATCCAATTTGCGTCGGATAGCCCGCTGGTTGATTATTTCAAGCAGGAACGTTTGCCTTTATATCTTGATCTGTCGGCGCTGCCTCCCAGCCTGAAGCCGGAACAGGCGCGGCTCACTTTGCTGGGCGCGCGCCTGTTTATTGCGATGCACGGACATGATCGACCGGTGGGCTGGCTGGCATTCGGCCCGCGACTCTCGGGGCAGCCCTACACGCCGCGCGATCTGGCTTTCCTCGAGAACCTGGCCGACCAGTCTTCCGTGGCTATTCAGCGCGTGCAGACGGTTGCGAACCTGGAACGCCGGGTGCAGGAAATGAATGCACTGACGCGCGTCTCGCAGGGTGTCAACGTCACCTTGACCTTTGACGACGTACTCGAGCTAATCTACGCACAGACCGCGCAGATCATTTCCACTTCGCATTTTTACATTACGCTTTATAACAAAGACAACGATTACTACTACTATGGATTTGCCGTTGAGAATAATGATCGCCTGACGGGACGAGAGAATATACCCTTCCCATCCAATGTAGGAATTGGACCGGAGATCATCCGCCATGGGCGCCCCATCCTGACGCAGGATTATTTAAAAGAATGCCAGGCGCGCGGGCTCGTGCCTGCCTCGGAGGGCGTATTTGCCTGGATGGGTGTGCCGCTCAATGCCGGCGCCGAATCGATCGGAGCCCTCAGCGTTGGCAGCCATGACCCCGGCACAATCTACACGCGCAGTCAATTGGAATTGTTGCAGGCCATCGCCGATCAGACGGCGGGAGCCATCGTTAAGGCGCGGCTGCTCCAGGAGACGCAACAGCGCGCCCGCCAGCTCGGCACCTTGAACGAGGTGACCCGCCAACTGACATCCACACTTGAACTGGAACCGCTGCTGCAAAACATCCTCGAGAGCGCGGTCGAGATCCTGAACTGCGAGGCTGGAACCTTTTTCATGGTAGACGGCCAGACCAACGAACTTATCTTCCGCGTTACTGCCGGGCCGGTGGCAAAAGACCTGATGGGCCAACGGATACAACCCGGCCGAGGAATCGTGGGACGTACTGTTACGAGCGGGGGGGCGGTCATCGAGAACGATGTCCAACATTCGAAGGAGTGGAACCCGGAGACCGATAACCTGACCGGATTCCAGACGCGGGCCCTTATGGCAGTGCCCCTGCGCGTGAAGGATAACTTGATTGGCGTGATCGAGGTCATTAACCGGCTAGACGGTTTGCCGTTCGTGGGAGAAGATCAAACGCTGCTGACTGCCTTTGCGGGACAGGCGGCGGTTGCCATGGAAAATGCGCGCCTGTACACATTGACCGACCAGGAGCTTGCCGCGCGCGTGGAAGAGCTCTCGGTCATGCAGCGCATCGACCGCGAGCTGAATGCCAGCCTCGAAACGGATCGGGCCATGCGCATCACGCTCGAATGGGCGCTGCGGCAGTCCCATGCGGATGCCGGCCTGATAGGTATGATGGAGGAAGGCAGGCTGCATGTTGTGGCGCAGGATGGTTACGCGGAAATCCTCGACGCGGCGCTGGATACTGTCCCTGCCATAGAGGCGGCCGTGACAACCGGCGTCCCACAACGGGTGCAGTTCGAGGCGGGCGGGACCGGCAGTTTACTGCCCGAGGCGCACAACCAGATCGTGATCCCCATTCGCCGTGAGGCCTCCGTGATCGGCCTGTTGATGCTGGAGAGCACCAGCGATTCACAAGAAGATCTGACCTTCCTCAACCGCTTGAGCGACCATGCGGCCATCGCGATCTCCAACGCACAGCTGTACGGCGAAATAGAACGGGCCAACCTGGCAAAAAGTGAATTTGTCTCGTTTGTAGCCCATGAGCTGAAAAACCCAATGACTTCGATCAAGGGCTATTCCGAACTGCTGGCGGCCGGCGCCGTGGGCGCCATCAATACCCAGCAGGCGAATTTCCTCAACACCATCCGTTCCAATGTGGAACGCATGGCCACCCTGGTTTCAGACTTGAACGATAATTCCAAGATCGAGGCCGGGACGATTACGCATCGAATTCAAGGCCGTTGGAGTGAACGACCTTGTGGAAGACGTGGTGAAATCAACGAAACGCCAGATCGAAGACAAGAAGCAGGTTATCCAGGCGTACCTACCGGACAAGCTCCCGATGGTATGGGGCGACCCGACCCGCCTGGGGCAAGTGTTGACCAACCTCGTGAGCAATGCAACCAAATACACACCCGAGGGAGGCGTGCTTGTGCTTGGCGCAGAATCGGCGAAAAACACCTGGGACCCGGCAGGCGCGACCATGGTGGTGCATTTGTGGGTAAAGGACAACGGCATCGGTATCAGTCCCGAGGATCAACAAAAGATCTTCCAGAAATTCTTCCGTTCTGAGGATCAGAAAGCGCGCGAAGCACCGGGAACCGGCCTGGGCTTGAACATTACCAAGAGCCTGGTCGAGATGCAAGGGGGGCGCATCTGGTTCGAAAGTGAATACCGGCAAGGAACCACTTTCCACTTTACGGTTCCTGTGGCGGAGGGCTAAGCATGACTCTTCAAGCTGCAGTAGGTCATGCCCAGGCTCTCGATGGCCGCGAAGCCGGTTTACAGGCAGCGCACCAAGCGCTTAATCACCTCGGTGTAAGCACGCCGGGGCTTGGCATCCTTATTTCATCGAATGAATACCAGCCGCGTGAGGTGCTCACCGGGGTAGCCAGTTTGCTGGGCGAGGCGCCGTTGATCGGTTTCAGCACCCCGGCGGGTTTGACCAACGCCGGTCAACAATCCCACTCCGTGACCCTGGCATTATTAAGCGGGGACTTTAAAGCTGAGTCGCACTGGTTCTCAGGATATGCTCAATCAGGCCGGGAAACGGCTAATAGTTTGATGCAGCTCATTTCGGGGAATAAAGCCAATCAGGCCGCCCTGTTCTTTGCGGACGGTTTCAACGGCGATGCAGAGCAGTTATGCGCTGCACTCCAGGGAATTCAAGTTCCGATTGCAGGAGGGCTTTCAAGCGGGGATCAGCATACGGGAAATACATATCAGATAGCGGGCAACCAGACCGGCACGGGCAGCCTGGCAGCCGCGATCCTGCGCGGAAACATCCGCGTGGGGATCGGTTATGCTCACGGCTGGGACCCGGTGGGAAGTCAATTCCGCGTGACCCGTTCGCGAGGCTTTTGGCTCCGCACGCTGGATGGGCGTCCGGCCTCGGAGACGTACGCTGAACTATTTGGGCATCCGGCTCGCGATTGGGCTTTTCCTCCCCTGAGTTATCTGGCGCGGTTATATCCGCTTGGCGTTGAACACGGGGAAGAGCTCGTTGTGCGCGCTCCCATCAGGGTGGAAGCTGACGGAAGCTTCAGGATGAACGCCAACATTCGCGACGGTTCAGACGCTTATCTGCTGGTTGGAAGCCGCGCTTCATGTGAGAAGGCAGCCGCCCAAGCAACCCAGCATGCTCTGATCGCGCTGGGCGAGGTGAAACCCGTCTTTGCCCTGGTGCTGGTGGATATTGCCTGGCAGATGCTCTTAAAATCCAACCCCGGAGCCGAAATTGCTGCGGTCCGCGATATTCTCGGACCGGACATCCCGATCGCGGGCGGGTATACATTGGGGCAAATTGTTCCGGGCAAAGATGGCGCGCCGCCGAGTTTCCTGAACCAGCATATTGTGGTCGTAGCGATTGGGGAGCAGAAATAACAAATATAGTATTCACTGGCGAGGGTACAGCTTTGCACCGCAGTCTCCTCCCACGTTTTCAGCCTGGGAGGAAACGTACCTTTTGCAGGAAGATCGCCTGCACCTGCAGGCTTCGAGGACGAAGAAGAACTTCGAAAAAGTAGGTGTTTCATGAAAAGGGGCAGTAGATACAAAATACTGAGGCCAGGTTTCTTTTTGGAAACCTGGCCTCTTCTTAAGGCGGATGAGCAGATGAAACGGAACCTCGCTTTCTTTATTAGGCGGGCATGTTTACTTTCGGTAGCTCCTGCATAGCGGCTTTCACAGCGGCAGCCGGATACTCGTAGTCTTCGAGCTGACCGTTGAAATAGGCCTCGTAGGCGCCCATATCAAAATTCCCATGGCCGGACAGGTTGAAGAGAATGACGCGCTTCTCGCCTTTCGCCTTGGCATCCAGGGCCTCATCGATGGCGGCGCGGATGGCGTGGGCAGATTCGGGTGCAGGGATGATCCCCTCGGAGCGGGCAAACTGGATGGCCGCCTCGAAGGTGGCATTTTGCTGTACGGCAACTGCATCGATCAAACCCGCATCATGGAATGCGGAGAGAGAAGGCGCCATGCCGTGATAGCGCAGTCCGCCGGCGTGGATGGAGGGCGGCACAAAGCCGTGCCCAAGCGTATACATCTTGACGATCGGAGCCATCTTAGCTGTATCGCCATAGTCAAAGGCGTAAATGCCTTTGGTTAGTGACGGCGCGGCAGTGGGTTCGACAGCCAGCAGGCGGGTCTTCCTGCCATTCTTTAAGTTCTCACGCAGGAAGGGGTAGGCGATACCGGCGAAGTTCGAACCGCCGCCGACGCACCCAATAACAACGTCGGGATATTCGTTGGCGAGATCCATCTGTTTCAGTGCCTCCTCGCCGATAACGCTTTGATGCATCAGCACATGATTGAGCACCGAGCCAAGGCTGTATTTCTTTTTGCCACCGGAAGTTGCCGCAACTTCAACAGCCTCTGAGATGGCGATACCGAGCGAGCCGGGGCTGTTCGGGTCCTTTTCAAGCACCGAGCGTCCATAATTGGTGCGGTCCGTGGGACTGGCATAGACCGTGCCCCCGTAAGTTTCCATCATGATGCGTCGATATGGTTTTTGCTGGTAGGAGATCTTGACCATATACACTTCAACATCCAGCCCAAAGAAGTTACATGCCAGGGAAAGCGCCGAGCCCCATTGACCTGCCCCGGTCTCGGTCGTAAGAGCCTTCGTCCCGGCAACTTTGTTGTAGAACGCCTGAGGGATGGCCGTGTTCGGTTTGTGGCTACCCGCGGGTGAAGCGCCTTCGTATTTGTAATAGATATGGGCGGTGGTATCCAGGGCTTTCTCAAGCCGGCGGGCACGCAAGAGGGGCGTAGGGCGGTAAAGTTTGTAAATTTCGCGGACTTCTTCGGGGATTTGGATGAAGCGCTCCGTTGAGACTTCCTGCATGATTATTTCCATCGGGAACAGGACCGATAGAAAATCGGGGGTAACCGGCTCGAGAGTGTCGGGCCGCAGGACCGGGGTTGGCGGAAGCGGGCTGTCCGCGTTAATGTTGTACCAAAAACGCGGCAGGTCAGTTTCGTTAAGCAGGAATTTAGTCTGATCAGACATGGTTTGCTCCTTTAAAGTTTTATATACGAATTGGACTGCTGAATAAAAGAATTTAACGCAAAGATTGTCAGGTTCTATTGAAAACTCTTGAGGCAGTATTGTATAAGCGATTAATCGTCAAGATGGTTTCAAGTCTCCAGATTGAGCACAGGAAAATAAAGCTCTTCAGGGCGGGTGGAATAAGTGAACGTATTTCATGAGGTATAGCTAAGGCACAAAGAGCGGAGCCGGATCATCAGGCGTGCGTTCGTCCTTTTGTTGGGCCAACACCTGGTTGGCCGGAAGAAAATCATCTTTGATCTGTCTTACGAATTGTTCCTGCAGGTGGATTTCCTGTTTGGGCAGGATCGCTTTCCCTGCGATTTGCACATCGGTAGTTCTTATTTTCGGTTTCATCTTTTTTGTCCTTTACATATGACCTGTGCATATCCCGGTTTTTCGGGTATTTCATGCAGGGAGGTGGGGGTGAATAAAAATAAAGCGTTCATCCCGATTGGGACGAACGCTTATGTCCGTGGTGCCACCCAGCTTAGGCTGCCATTGGCTTTAAACAAAACCTCCCTGATGAAGCAACGGGGAGAAAAGGCCAGCCTCACTTTTTGGATACGCTATTGACCCGAATTGGCAATCAATGGTTATATCCTAGCTCTATAACGGGGGCAACCGTTCAGGATACTCAGGCTTGCACCCTTTCACCTTACAGCTCGGAGGTCCATTCAGTGCGAACTTCCCGGGCAGGACTTTCACCAATCGCCTGCTCTCTAAACCGTGGTTCAGCGCTTACTCGTCCTCGTCAAAGCCTTTTAATTATTGCCCAGATTATATGCCCGATCAATGGCTTGTCAAGACTTGTTGGAGAAAAATTAACGTTCGAAATTCGACGAGCGCACATTATGCCTGTTCGATGGCGGGATGTCAGAGATTTCTTCGACCACATTGAGCCGGGGTTTGATCCTCCCAAAAGTGGGATTTTGGGCCCGCGCGATGTACAATAGGTTCAGGGAAAGAACCGGAGATCTTGCGGAAAGGACATCAAAATGCATATGAAGCTGGTGCTTGTGTTGGCTTTGAGCCTGGTTTCGCTGCTCGTGGCAGCCTGCTCGCTGCCAGTTTACGGGGGGCCCCTGGCAACTCCCACCATTTTGGTTCTACCGACGCTCATCACCCCGCCGCCCACGATCGCTCCCGCCGTTCCGGCAACCGCGACGAATACGCCCAACTCTTTTCCAACCCTTAGTGCCGGCACAGGATCGACCCTCCAAGCGCAACAACCCGCCTCAGCCAATTTCTGCGCCGACGGGCAGGCAACGGCGCTGATCACTAGTTTCAAGTCTGCGCTGCAGAGCGCAAATGGGACTCTATTGGCCTCGCTGGTCAGTCCCGTGCACGGCATGGATGCCCGGTTCTATCGTAACGGGCGCACGATAAATTATGACAGTGAACACGCAAAATTCCTCTTTGACACCACGTTCGTGGTTGATTGGGGAAGCGCCCCCGGCAGCGGGTTGGCAACCAAAGGCTCTTTTCACGAACTCTTTGTACCGGCCCTGCTGAACGTATTCAACAAAAATTACACCTTAACCTGCGACAATATTCAAGTCGGTGGGACAACGTACCAGGCTACCTGGCCTTACCCCGGCATCAATTTCTATTCGGTCTTTTATCCGGGATCGCAAGGGAACGGCAGCCTGGATTGGCATACATGGCTGATCGGCATGGATTACACAAATGCTAATCCGCGACTGTATGCAATTATGCAGTTCATATGGGAGCCCTGAAGGTAACCTCCCGTATCAACAGGCGCCTACTCCTGTAGTAAGTTCTCAAACCTTCGCCCCACGCTTCCAGCCTGGGGCGAAGAATTTCGAAAAAAAAGGAGATGCGCAGGGCGTACGCCCTGCGCATCTCCTTTTTTTCGATTGCTGCCGGCTCTATTTTTTAAGGTAAAAATCCCTGTGACTTTGTATACTATATGTAAGTTATTATTGTAAGAAATTGCAATAAGGAAATGCATGAGCTACGCTTCAGAATATGTTCCGCAACTGCACTCACGCGGTTTTCGTGTAACCGCACAACGGATGGTAATCCTGCATGTTTTGCTTAACGCACGCAGACACCTTTCAGCTACTGAAGTCTATGAGCGAGCCCGTCGCGAGCTGCCCGGCCTTACGGAGACAACCGTGTATCGGACGCTTGAATTCCTGGCGAGGAATGACCTGGCGCGGTTGACGCACCTGGGGAACGGGCATTTGAGTTACGAAATAGCAGGGAGCGACCATCATCATCTCATCTGTCGCGAATGCGGCGCAGAGGTTGAAGTGGAGCATTCTTTGTTCAGGGACATTTATGCAAAGCTCGAGTCCGTCAGCCATTATGTCCTGACGGATAATCACGTTTCCATCTTTGGCATATGTCCCAATTGTCAGAAATCCAATTCAAAAAAGGGCAACTGATAATATGTTCGCTAAATCAGCCAAGATCAAACTGTTGTCAATCTATTATGGAGCCCTGCTCCTTTGGCTGGGAACCACGGCCATGCATATCCCCGACGGCTATCTCAGCCCCGTCACCTCGCTGATCATGTTCCTGCTGGTCTTTCCATTCTGGGTTATCGGCGTTCGCAAGATCCGCCAGACGATGAACGCTCGAAGCGTACCTTTGATCGCACTGTTGGCGGCTTTTTCTTTCATCATCATGATGTTCAATGTACCGCTGCCCGGAGGAACCACCGGCCATGCGGTGGGCGCTTCATTGGCAGCGATCATCCTCGGCCCGGAAACAGCCACAATCGCAGTCTCGATAGCATTGATCATCCAGGCCTTTTTCTTCGGCGACGGCGGAATCCTGGCCATCGGAGCGAACTCCTTCAATATGGCCGTGGTCATCCCGTATATTGCGGCTGCCATTTATCGTGCGTTTTCGAGCAACACGCCGCTTAACTTCGCGCCGCAGATTGATCGGTGCAGCGGTCGGAGGCTGGACCGGAGTAACCGTAGGCGCATTTTTTGCAGGCGTCGAGTTCGGACTCCAGCCCTTGCTTTTTAAGGCTGCCGATGGCTCGCCGCTATATGCGCCCTATCCCCTGTCCATTTCGATCCCTGCCATGGTAATCCCGCACGCGCTGGTTGCCTCTGTGGTGGAGGGATTATTAACCGCGCTTGTGCTGGCCTATCTCCAACGGTCCAATATGGGAGTGCTCGAGACTGCTGAAAAGCCGTATGTCATGAATGAGGCAGGCGGGCTCAAAAAAATGCGGAGCTTGTGGGTTGTCCTTATTGTGCTGGTGCTGGCTTCACCGCTCGGGCTGTTGGCACCGGGTACGGCCTGGGGCGAGTGGGGGACCGGCCAATTGAAGGGATTAGGGTTTCAATCCGCCCCGGCCGGTTTGGAAAAGTTGTCCACTTTATGGGGCGCGCCTCTGGCCCGCTATGATCTGCCGGCATTAGGAAACACCAACCTAGGCTATCTACTTTCCGCGGTACTCGGGGTAGTGGTGATCGCGGTTGTTGTATGGCTGTTTACCATGTTGGTCACGACCGGCTCAGGCACAGGGAAGAAGGAGAAATCAGGCGAATAATGGAGAGATGCGTGTTCGATAAGTATTCTAGCTGCCTGACCCCTAAAGATATGAATACCGGTAGTTCCGCCAATCCTTCGCATAAGCGGAGCGGTATTCTGGAACATACCATCGGCGAAATAACAGGCACCCTCGAGCGGGCTTTATTTGCCGAAGAGATCAGTACACGAAATGGCTTATTCCAGTCCCTGGATGCGCGCGTCAAAGTGCTCTCCGTGCTAGCCTTGTTGATCAGCGTCAGCTTTTCGCGCAGCCTGCTGGTGATCGGTTGCATCTATTTCCTGGTGTTTATCTTTGCCTGGGCCTCGGCCATCCCGGCAAGCTTCCTCATAAAACGTGTTTGGCTGGCGCTGCCATTTTTCACGGGCTTGATCATCCTGCCTGCTTTGTTCATAACCCCAGGACCGGCCCTCTTGCGTTTGCCTCTCGGGCTGGTTATCACACAAACGGGCGTGACTACCGTGCTGTTCTTGCTGCTACGGGTGAGCACTTCGGTATCTTTGACCCTGTTGCTGATCCTTACCACACCCTGGAATACGGTATTAAGTGCATTGGGCGTTCTGCGTGTGCCAGATGCGTTTATATTGATCCTGGGTATGACCTATCGTTATATCTACCTCTTGCTCCATACAGCGAATGACATGTTCTTATCCCGCAAAAGCCGGGTGGTTGGGCGCTTAAGCACCTCTGAGAACCAAAAGATGCTGGCAGCGGTAAGCGCAACCTTGCTGGGCAAATCGCTTAACATGAGCAGCGAAGTCTACCTGGCCATGCAATCACGCGGATTCCGTGGGACAGTCGTTACACTCAAGCCTTTCCAAATGCACTCGAAAGACTGGATATGGTTGTCCACATTTGCCATGATCGCCGCACTGGCCATATATCTGGGACGATAAATCATATTTAGCCGAATTTTGGGCTGTGGATTGGGGAACACAGCTCACATCCCAAAATTCGGAGACTTTGAGAAAGGCGTACGTGGTCATGACAAAACCAGATCAGGATGGAACCTTTGGCTTCTGAAATTGTCTTTGAAATTCAAAATATATCCTTCGCCTATGATGCGAAATCAGACTGCCCTGGATAACGTTAGTCTAACCGTCCCAGCGGGTGAATCCCTGGTTATCCTGGGCGCAAATGGATGTGGGAAGAGCACTCTGCTCAAGCTGCTGGATGGACTCTACTTTCCCACGCAGGGGAGCATCCTTGCATTTGGGAGCCCGCTCACCGAGGAGGCGCTGCGCGAAGACGAGTACAACTTTGCCTTCCGAAGGCGTGTGGGATTGGTCTTTCAGGATTCGGATGTCCAGTTGTTTTCGCCATCCGTTCGGGAGGAGGTTGCTTTTGCGCCGCTCCAGCTCGGGCTCTCGCGGGCAGAAGTCAACCGACGCGTGGATTCGGCGCTGGAGGCCCTGCGCATCGAAAAACTGCGCGACCGTGCGCCGCATCATCTTTCAGGCGGGGAAAAACGCCGCGTGGCCCTGGCGTCGTTATTGACTTTGCAGCCGGATGTGTGGCTGCTTGACGAACCTACTACCGGCCTGGATCCGAGGAGCCAATCGTGGCTGGTGGAATTTATCCTTGAACAGCGAAAATTAGGGAAAACAATCATCACGGCCACACACGACCTGGTGATCGCTGAAGAGATCTCGAGCCTGATCGGTGTGTTCTCTGAAGACCATCAGTTGGTTGCCTTAGGACAACCGGCGGATATTTTGGGCGATCACGAGCTGCTGCACCGCTGTAATCTATCGCACTATCATGCACATTCCAAACAGGGTGAAGGTTGAAGGTAGAAAGTTGAAGGTTTAAGGTTCAAGGTTAAAATCGGACATTTCCGAATAAGATATTTAGAGTTTATGAATAGCGCTCCCGCAATTGCGGGAGCGCTATTGTGTTTTTTGGAACCAAAATATGGAAAGATATTTTCTACAACCCTGCGGCTGCTTTTAGAGCGGCAGCCTTATCAGTTTTTTCCCACGGAAATTCAATGTCGTCGCGGCCAAAGTGCCCATAAGCAGCGGTCTTCCTGTAAAATGGCTGGCGTAATTTTAGGTCGCGGATAATGGCGCCGGGGCGCAGATCGAAATATTCACTGATGAGGGCCGCGATTTTTTCGTCGGCGATTTTTCCCGTCCCAAATGTCTCTACATTTACAGAAAGAGGATGGGCTACGCCGATGGCGTACGCCACTTGAATTTCAACACGATCGGCAAGCCCTGCGGCGACCACGTTCTTGGCCGCATAACGGGCTGCGTAAGCGGCGGAGCGATCCACCTTGGTGGGATCCTTGCCGCTAAAAGCGCCGCCGCCGTGACGTCCCATGCCCCCGTAGGTATCCACAATGATCTTACGTCCGGTAACGCCTGCATCACCCATCGGGCCCCCAATCACGAAACGACCGGTTGGGTTGACAAAGACCTTCAAGTCCTTATCCACCAGTTCGGCAGGCATGGAAGGGTTGATAATATGCTCCATAACCTGTTCGGTGATCTCTGCGTGTGAGACGTCCGGGGCATGCTGGGTAGAGATCAGAACGGTATCGATGCGGCGGGGCTTTCCGTGTGAATATTCCACTGTGACCTGGCTCTTGCCATCCGGGCGCAGCCAGGGCATGGTATTGTCTTTGCGCATCTCGGAAAGCCGCCGAGATAGTTTATGGGCCATGTAAATTGGCATGGGCATCAGCGTGGGAGTTTCATTGCAGGCAAATCCGAACATCATCCCCTGATCGCCTGCCCCGACATGTTCAATATCGGAATCCTTCATCTCACCGCTTTTATCTTCCATGGCATGGTCAACGCCCATGGCGATGTCGGCGCTCTGGCTGGCGATGGCCGAAAGGACGCCGCAGGTCTTGCCATCGAAGCCCTTGTCGCTGCTATCGTAGCCGATCTCCAAAATGACCTTGCGGACGAGGTCGTCGAAATTAACAAATGCATTTGTGGTAATCTCACCGAGTAAGACAACAAAGCCGGTCTTGGTGGCCGTTTCGCAGGCAACGCGCGACATGGGATCCTGTTCGAGACAGGCGTCCAGGACAGCATCCGAGATCTGATCGCAAATCTTATCCGGATGGCCCTCCGTCACAGATTCGGAAGTGAACATCAGCTTGGGCGAGGTCATAAAGGTAGTGCTCATTATTTGTCGTGTCCTTTCTGAAAATAAAATTGCCCTCTCAGAACTCGAAAGGGCAATTTGCGCAGGGGCACGGCTGCCCTCTCATCTTCCAGAACATCCTTCTGCCGGAATTGGCACCGTATTCGGCAAACGCCGATCGGTTGTCGAGGCATCGCAGGGCCGGTCCCTCCGCCTCTCTGGATAAGAGTGCCGATCTAGGGCTATTAGATTGTCCGCGATAATACCACAGGTCAATTTGTGAGTCAATTAATGGTTACCAGGCGATTGGGGATAAGGTGATAAGGTAATCAGGTAATTTGGAATTGGGCAATCAGGTAATCAATAGAAAGGTACGGCGCTCAGATAAAGCAGACTGATGGGGCACATGAATAGGGCGGTCCAATGCCCTGCAGAAAATCAGATATCGATCAGAACAGTCTCTACGTATCTACTGCTTCTTGGTTGGCAAAGAGCCGACTACTTTGGTAGGGCAAGAACCTACCACCTTGCATAAATATATAAACTGGTTTCGATCATTTCCAGGGTAGAAAATGGAGCACTAGTTTAGATACTGTTAGCCCGCAGTACACGTAATTACGCAGTACTCTGTAATCCGAATGCTGAAGAGTGGGAAATTGTTTTCAGGAAGCATGAAATAGGGACCGAGGATGAGTACTTTCACTTCAAGGACTGCAATTTGGCTGGTTGGAGTTGTTGATCGCCTGCTCGGCATCGCAGTAATTTGGGTGGACTTTGAGCGCTTTATTCCAATCAGCTAACGCACCCGCGTAATCCCCTTTGCGCTGCAGCGCATACCCATGCCAGAGCAAGGCCTCCTCTGAGTAGTTGCCCGGGATCGGCTTATACGTGTTTTCCGTCAAGGTAATTAGATAGTCAATCCGATCGGCATTGTAATAAGCGAAAAAAGGAAAGAATTGATAGCGCGTCATCCGTTGAGGCAGCCCGATCGTAAAGGCTTTGTCGAAGGCCGCGGCGGCCTCCTTATAACGCTCAAAATAGACCAGACTGCTGCCGAGGTTAAACCAGGCAAAAGCATCGTCAGGATTGGCGGCGAGGTCCGCCTGGGCCATAGCGAGGGCATTTTGCCGGTTCTGGTCGGGATCCCAATTTGCGCCCAGAATGGATTGGACTTCCGCCTCATCCTTGGCCTTGTCATAGATAACCAGATATAAATAGTTAAAGGGTTTCCAATCCGTCATCAACTTATCGTAAGGAATTTTCTTATCTGCGCCGTAATAGGAATCCTGAGCGGTAACCGCACCGGAGGCGTCGTCATACCCGGTAATGAGCAGATAATGCGCGTCCCAGCGGTCGTCATTGGGGCCGTTAGCATCCTGAGGGGCAAGGGTGGATTGTTCTTCAATGATCACTGGATAATTGGCGGCCAGGAGACGTTTGATGAGATCGAGATTACCGCCCACGCGGAACTCCGCGCCCAGGTAGCCTGCATCATTGAGGACGTAATAACGCAATTCATCCGGATTTACATTGCGATCCTGATCCACGGGCTTGATAATTTTGGCAATATCATATTGATCGCCGGACCACCCATAGAACCGTAAAGCCATAGCCAGCGTGGCCGGACCACAGTTATTTATTCCCTGCAATTCATATTTTGGCGTTTGCAACGAGGCCTGGGGCGGAGGAGGCGGCAGAGTGGGCGTAGGAGTTTGCGAGGCAACCGAGGTCGGTGTTGGAGGTTGGGGCGTAAAAGTTGCAAAGGGCGTGGATGGTAAGGGTGTCGGCATTCTTCCAACCGGCACCACTACATTTTGAAGATAGGTGCTCCACACTTCAATACGCCATTCAAGACGCGATTGCACGGCAGGTACCTGATATACCAAGGCGCCCAATACAAGCAGCCCTACCAGACCGAGGATGATCGTCCGGAGGTGTTTCAGCATGGCGAAAAGTGTACCAGAATTCAATGAGCAGTTTCTTAAACGAGGAATCCGTTCTAACAAGGTGAAACTTGTAATCGATGTGGAAATGGAACGCGGATTTCCCCCGGAATAACACCGGGGCGAGACGGATTGGACGGATATTCACGGATTTCCTTGCTGTAAAGACAAAGTGATTTCAACGCGAAGCTGCCAAGGCGCAAGGATCCATTATTGCTTTTTGGATAAAACTGCAAACTGATTTTCAAAATTCGGGGGATAAAACAAGACTTTGTTATGAATAATTGCGCAGTACCCGAGGTTCCTTTGAAAAAAAGTCAAAGCCGCTATCGTTGTAATAAATGAGTTGAAAATCGCCCCAAGGAGAACTATTTTTGGCCTTGCCAATCGTGTACATGCTCAAATAATTCAGCCAGCGGTCTTAATTCCGAAATGGATACCGCAAGATTTTTTGTATGTGTCCGATCCAATTGGAAGACGCGGCTGCCTTCAGGGATCAAACTGGCATGCCGGCGGAACTCCGGGCGGGAGATCCAGCCTGCCAGGCAAATATCCATGCCATAAATCCAGATATTGCTCCAATCGGTGGACTTTATAAGATAGGTTTCTTTACGCGAGGGAGAGAAGACACCCAGCCGACCGCCGGGTTTGGATTTGGCGTGGAGATAGGCCAGAGAATAAAAATCTGCATCGACCACAGAACGTGTATGCGGATACAACACCACAGAGGTCGTGATAAATTCCCGACGTAGATCCTGACCGCCGATTTCAAGGGTCAGGACATCGTCTGCCTCCGACTTAAGCGCCAGCTGTCCAAGCGGGATCCATGATTGTGGTCGGACCCAGGCAGCCGGCATAGCATGTACAAAGTAGGCAGGCTGAGATGCGATGGCGGCTTTTTTCAGATCATCCTGTGAGGCCGCGATCAAACCGATAAGGAAGGCAAAGAGGTAGAGATCATTTTCGGAATGTCCGGCTGCGGAATATTGATCCAGCGGGACCAGTGCCGGGGCCTTGAGCGCGAGCGCGGAGTCGGCGCGCAGGGCGCTGATCTGTGCACGATGGGAGATCAGAAATGTCCGGAGGTCACAGCGGCGTCCGCCCAGCGAAACGTCATAACGGTCGGGGTCGGTGAAAGGCGAGGCGCCTTTGACGTCGAACGGTATATTTTGTTCAGTGAGGTAGCGACGGAATGCGAGCTCAACTGCGACCCCGGCCGCCGTCCCGCGCAAATGGTCGGAGCTTGAGCTGCCCCGACGGACAAAGACATGCGGCAAGGAACGGCAAGCATAAGTAACCCCACTTTCTGTGAGATCGGGCGTGTAAGGAATGTGAATTAGGTCGTCGATGCCAATCATGATGATTAGAGGAGAATGTACTCCGGGATTAATGGGGAAAAAAACTCAATTCATCCACAGATTTACCAGATTACCCAGATTTAATTCTAAGAATCAAGGAAATCCACATTGCCTGCGATAGTTCCCTCCAAAAACGGGACAGCCGCGATTTAGAAAAACTCGAACCCTCCTCGAGTTTATGGACAACGGATTAATCATTCCTGAACTGCAGACAATAATGATGGAAGGTATTGCTGACCCAGGCAGAACCTAACCCGTAGGGAGCCAGGGGCTGGTTGTCCTGGCACCATATTTTTTCGTCTTTCAGGGTGTAATATTTGCCGAGCTCGCGGCCGAGGTCCCAAGCCAGCGGATAGATCCTCCCGCCCTTCTTTACATTCTTGACGATAATGGTTAGATATGCCCGTTCTGAAAGCAAAGGCTTGAGCCCCGCATAAATCAAGACCAACCGCTCCACAAATTGTGCGTAATCATTAATATTCCCCACGTCTTTTGGATCATCGGAATAGAATACATCCAGCTCCGAGGAGGTGCGGCGTTTATCCTGAGTGGCTGCACCTTTGGCGCGCAGCATATCCCAGTAAGGGGAGAGGTTAATACATAATGGATGAGCGGCAGCTTATGTCCTGCAGCGTTACCGGCGTCATCTGTAATAATCTCGGACTTTAGATCTTCACAGGCTTTCGCAAGTATGCTGCGTTCACCGGCAATGGCTCGAACCGCAATCTCAGCATATTTCGGATTTAGCTCAATGCCAAAGGAATTCCGACCGGCGCGCAAGGCGGCGACCAGGGTGGAGCCTGTCCCGCCATTGGATCAAGAACATTTTCGTTTTTTTTAGTGAAGAATTCGATGAATTCCTGCGCCATGGTCTCAGGGAACTTGGCGGGATGAACCAATACGCCTTTCTTGCGCGGCGGCGGGTTGTGGACAAACCAGGACTTCTGGAACTTAAGCCAGGTCTTGGAATTCAAGTTCATTGAGCTTATTCTTGGGCATGTAGGTTGCGGCCTCACGGCATGGGCGTGGCGGTTGGCAGGGAATAAGTCACATCGTATACTGCCAAATCGGAAAACGCAACTGTTACCGGGGTGGCCCCGTTGGAGACTGCGAAAACGCCGATCGCACCCAGACGATAATTTTTATCGGTGACGGTGAATTGATAACGGTCATTAAGAAAAAAATGAAATTCCGAGCCAACGGCCCAGACACCGAGGCGCACTTCGCCCGGTGCGCCCGGCGGTGCATCGGCGCTCGGTGTGGCAGAATGAAGCGGATGGGCCGTCCTTACACTCCAGCGGTCCACGAGCGCCGTCCCATCACACGAAAGGGCAAAACGATAATAAGCGACATTATTCGGTGCGCGGAAAAGCAAACCGTATTCATCACCGGCGCGGCAGAGACTGGGATGTGCAGTGATCTCTGCGTAGAAGTTGTCGAAGATACTGCCCTGAAGCATGCTGAGGCCCAATATTCCCGGCTGGACCGCAACGGTCAGTTGATGGTTGCTTACAGCGACAGTGGCTTGATCAGAGGCGGCGGTATTCCAATCGGAGGCGGATGAGAAGTTGTCGCTCAATACAATGCTGCCCACGCCGGGTTTCTGTTCGGGAGTCGGTTGTTTCGTAGCCGGAATTTGGGGGGAGGGGGTGGCGGATGCGGGGAACCAGACAATGGTCGGAGTGGGAGGCGGAGAGGTAAGCGTCGCCGGGACAAAATCCTGGACCTGTGAATTGGCAAGAGTAGTACAGGCATTCAAGACTGAAGAAAGCGTGATCGCGCCAAGCAGGGCAGGGATAATTAGAGAATTGCGGAGATTTATATGGAAAAGCATAAGGTGTTGTAAAATAAACCTTCTTTCCCATTCTAGCATATAAGGAGAAGGCGATGGCGGATAAAACCGTGCTGGTGACCGGTGCATGCGGGGAAATTGGGCAGGCGCTAGTGCAGGAGCTATCGAAGCGGGGAGGATACCGGATCGTGACGGCGGACATTGCGCCTTTGCCGGAGGCGATAAGAGATCTATCAGCGGAGCATGTCCAGGGGGACCTGGTTTATAAGATCAAGACCTTTTATGACTATGATTTCAATATCATCTTTCACCTGGCGGCTTCGCTTTCATCGAAGGCGGAGGTGGCTACCGAGGAGGCCCACCGCATCAACGTTGAAGGGACGATGCAGCTGTTGATGCTGGCCGCTTATCGTTCGGAGAAATACAAGAAGGCTGTGAAGTTCTTATTCCCCAGCTCGATCGCAACATATGGCATGCCTAGCCTGGAAGCCAAGAGATCTGCGGGGGTTGTAAATGAAGATAAATACAACACGCCGCATACGATGTATGGATGCAATAAGCTGTACTGTGAAAAGCTTGGAATGTATTACAGCCAATACAATGGACAGCGTCATTTGGATCCGGACCCGCCGGTTATGCTTGATTTTCGTGCCCTGCGGTTTCCCGGACTCATCTCCGCCCGGACCCTGCCCAGCGGGGGAACCAGCGATTATGGCCCAGAAATGCTGCACGCGGCTGCCCAGGGAAAGCCTTACTCGTGTTTTGTCCGGGAGGATACAAAAATCTCATTCATGGCCATGCCCGATGCGATCAAGTCACTGTTAATGCTGGCGGATGCGCCGCGTAAGAATCTCAGTCACGTTGTTTACAATGTTGCAGCTTTTGCTTTAACCGCGGGTGAATTCCATGACCGCGCGCTGAAAAGCGTTTCCCGGCGCGCAAATCGTGTTCGAGCCGAACCCGCGGCGTCAGGGCATCGTCGACTCCTGGCCCGAGGATGTGGACGACGCCCTCGCTCGCAGCGAATGGGGCTGGCAGCCCGATTACGATAAGGATGCCTTTTTCGATCATTATTTTCTACCGGAGATCAGAAGGAGATATGGGAAGGGAAAGTAAGAAGAGAATAGAGAACAGAGAACAGTGAGCAGTAAGCAGTGAGCAGTGAGCAGTGAACAGTGATCAGTGAGCGGAGATCGGCTATCTGGCAAATTGAGGGATTTTGATTCCTGATATAATTTTGAGAATGAAGATTTGTCCGGCTATTTTCTTTAAGTATTCTTCTGGCGCTCTTAGTGATCTTCGGTTTCTCGCTGCCTGTTTGGGCGGCACCTGTGGCCCAGGCCACCGAGACCCCTGACTCCACGGGGAATATCTGGCATATCATTAAAACAGGCGATACCTGTACCAGCATCGCACTTGAATACAACATAATGCCTTTCACACTCCGGCAATTGAATCCCAACATCAATAGCGACTGTACGAACCTTCAGATTGGACAGAAACTGCTGGTCGGCTCGGGTGGACCGGCGGTGGCTTCCGCCACGGCGGGGCCCACACCTACTTCCGCGCCTCCCACCATCACACCTACGCCATTGACTGGGACCACAGAAATCTGTGTTTTGCTCTATGATGATATCAATGGCGACGCACTTCACCAGACCACTGAACCGGTCGTCGTTGGCGGGGCGATCAGTGTGACCGAGATCAGCGGAAAATATTCCAAGACATTGGAGACTTCAGTCAATCCGGATCCTAATGCAACCTACCCTGGCACCTGTTTCGTGGATGTCCCCGAGGGTAGTTACAATATCGGCGCGGCGATCCCCGATAACTATAATCCGACCACCAGCCTTACCTATGCCCTGGACGTAAAAGCCGGAGACACTGATTTTGTAGGTTTCGGCGCGCAGCAGCGAGATGCACCGGCCTCACAAACCGGCAATTCCGACAGCGGGGGCGGACTTTCTCCTTTGCTTGGTTTCTTCGGCGGCCTGATGCTCCTGGGCGGGCTGGCGCTGGGATGGTACGCGCTCCGCCTGCGGGCTCCGGAAAGCAAACTCAAGCGGAGCGGATTATTGAAGAAGTAATCCTATTTTTAGCTACCTGACACTTTTTGACGAGGGGAAGAACAGAAGACGGATTACCCCCGGAAATGAACCGGGGCAGGGCGGAATAAACGGATTTGCGCACAGAAAGAGCGCACCGGTAGTACGCAGTGCAAGCAGTGCAGGCGGATTATTTAACTGAAGGACGCCGGAAATTCCCAATTTCGTTTCACATCCCCCTAGGCCGGGTAAATCAGCCCGCACATGCAAGACCAAGAGGTCTATCATGCGGGCTAAAGATAGCCCTTGGCGTCCATCAGGGTAGACTTTCATTCAATCGCATCCAAAGCCTCTCTCAAACCGAGAGGTTTCTTTACCCCAGAAGGTGTCTCATTCTCTGCCCACCTATCAAGTGTAAATGCATGTGAAATACCGTCTGGCCACCGTTCGGGCCGGTATTCATGATGATGCGGTAACCGCCCTCATGAATCCCCTCATTTGCCGCGATCTGACGCGCGACCACAAACATATGGCCGACCAAGGATTTATCTTCGTCAAGCAATTCATTTAGGGACCGGATGTGTTTATTCGGAATGATCAGTACATGGGTCGGCGCAACCGGGTGGGCGTCGCGGAAGGCGGTGACTTCCTCGTCCTGGTAGAGAATGGTTGACTGCGCCTCCCTGCTTACGATTTTGCAGAAGATGCAGGCGTCGACCACAGCAGACTTAAGCCTTGCAAAACGTGAATAGAGATAGGTCAGGTAGGATGGGTCCATCCACTTGAAGACCATTCATCCGTCATTACGGAATTGGACCGAGCTCCGGCGCGCACATGATGTCATAATATTCCAATTCGGTGGCCTTGTTTTGCTGGGCGTAGGCTGCGGCGTCGTTGCTTATCTGCCTTACCTTGTCCAGGTGAGTGCGGGCGTCCACATCCCAATAGCGGGGCAGGGTCATGAGCGGATCATTCGCCGGACCCTCGGGGAGGAAGTAGGGCCGTTGTGGATCATTCTGATCACTTTGAGGAACCCAATCAAACATAACCGGGCCGCGAGGATTGGTTGTGAACCCAAGCTTAAACCCAGCTTGTCGCGCGACCTGAACCGCCTTGGGAGTGAACCCTCCGCCGGGCCAAATATACGCAATAGGGGTCTTATTAAAGTTCTGCTGGATATACTGCATCGAACCGTATAACTCGCTGTGGATATAGTCGTCGCTTGAGTTTGGGCCGATGGGGATGTTATGGACTACACCGTGGGCCTGGTAATCAACCCAGCCCTGCGCCGAAAGGGCGACGTTACCAGGCAAATTTGTCCGGCCAATAGAGTCGTCCAGGCTGATCCATCCGTTGATCACAGGCCAGCCCCATTGTTGAAAGAAGCTGAGAAAATGGTCGGTAAAATTCTGGGCAGCATGACGATCGTCTTGAATCAAAACAACCGATCTTTGAGGTATCTTCGCATTTGAATACAGGAAATCACTTAACTGCTGCATGTAGATTGCCTGGAAACCCATATCGTGTATGTCATTCATCAGCTTCTGGAAATCCTGGTTGCTGATCCCGTTCGTTGCGGTGGCTGTGCCTTTGCTGATACTGTGGAACATCACCATCATCACAACCGTACCGGGTACAGAGTTGGTCGAGGTCCATTTGTCCTTAAGATACTGGCAGCTATCCTGAATATAGGTATGAGGTGTATCCAGGGGATTGAGAGAAGAGGTCGAAAATGTGGCCGGCAAGGCAGGCGGAGTACGCAGCATGGTAGGCGTGGGTACAGGCGTCTCCGTAGGTATTTTCGTCGCGGCGGCTCGAGTTTGCTGAATGGAGGCAAGAGCTGTCTGCACGGCCACGGTGATCTGAGCGTTAACATCCACGGAAGGGGCTCCGGGCTGGCAGGCGGTCAGGATGATGATCGCCAATATCAGGATGGAAAGAAGCGGCGTAGTTTGTCGAGACATGAGATGGATTCTACCTTAAACAAGAAGGGACGCTTGCACTTGCCAAGCGTCCCCAAGATTTGCTTATTTACACACTCTTAATCGTTACTTTCACCCTTCACGAAGGCTTCCACCATATCGCGGCAAACGTTGTCGCGGAACTGCTTGGGGGGTGTCTTGAAGAAATAGGAGGAAGGACCAATGATCGGACCGGAGAGGCCGCGGTCGAGCGCGATCTTGGCGCAGCGCACGGCGTCTATAACCACGCCGGCGGAGTTGGGGCTATCCCATACCTCAAGCTTGGTCTCGAGATTGAGCGGAACATCGCCAAAGGTGGTCCCTTCCATGCGGATGTAGCACCACTTCCGGTCGGACAGCCACGGCACATAATCAGAGGGGCCAACGTGTATGTTCTCCGCTCCGATGTTGTAGGGGATCATGCTGGTTACCGCACCGGTCTTTGAAATCTTTTTGGATTCCAGGCGTTCGCGCTCCAGCATGTTCAAGAAGTCGGTATTGCCGCCGAAATTAAGTTGGTAGGTGCGGTCGATCCGCACGCCGCGGTCCACAAACAGGCTGGTCAAGGCCCGGTGCACGATGGTCGCCCCAACCTGAGATTTAATATCGTCGCCGAGCAAAGGCAATTTGGCTTCCCGGAATCGTTTGGCCCAGTATTCCTGAGAGGCGATGAAAACCGGGATGCAGTTCACAAAGGCGCAACCGGCTTCCAGTATCTGCTCTACGTACCATTTGGTGGCCATCTCCGAGCCCACCGGCAGATAGGAAACGACCACATCTGTTCTGGTTTCCTTGAGCAGCTTCACGATATCGGCTGTGGGGCCGGGGGCTTTTACGATAACATCTGAAAGATATTTGCCCAGGCCGTCGTGCGTCATGCCGCGCACAACGGGTACGTTTAATGTAGGGATGTCGCTGAACTTGTAAGTATTATTCGGCGCTGCAAAGATTGCTTCACAAAGATCTTTCCCGACCTTTGTTACATTGATATCAATCCCCAGCGTAAATTCGATATCCCGGACATGATAACCGCCCAGATTGACGTGCATGAGGCCTGGGACGGTCGCATCATCAGGCGTATCCTTGTAGTATTGCACACCTTGTACCAATGAGGAGGCGCAGTTACCTACGCCGATGATCGCGACACGAACTTTCTCTTTTGCCATACGTTTGTCTCCTTCGAAACGAGTATAATTTTGGTACTTGCGCGGCATTTTGTAATTACTTTGACAATGCCAGATGATTTGGTCCGATTTTTTGGGGTATGCGGCGGATGTTCAGCCCGCTCAATACCCCAAGAATCGTAGAACTCTTCAAAAGTAACAACGTCCAGATATCCGAACCGGGCTTCCACCACTGTCCTGCAAACCATGAGCTCAAATTCAGAACCCAATGCAAGAAGCAGCATCGCCCAGGAACGCTTGCGGCGCCTCGAGCGCCTTTCCGAAGTGATGCGTGCCTTAGCGGCCGCGCCAGAGCTGGAACCTTTTTTACAGACGGTAGTCTCTGCGGCGGTCGAACTCACGGACAGCGAGTCAGCTTCTATTTTGGAGCTGGACGAGCAAAGTGAGTCCCTGCGCTTTCTGGCTGCGCCAGCGTCTCAACTGGATGCGCTGCGAGATGTAGCGGTGCCGGTGCATGCCAGCATCGCCGGCTGGGTGATCCGCGAGCAAAAACCGCTCTGGAGCCACGACGTTCCAAAAGATGGCCGGCATTTCCGCGAGGTGGATCTCACTTTAGCCCACGAGACCCATTCCCTGCTTGCCGTTCCACTGATGGTCAGGGGAAAAGCGGTAGGCGTACTGGAAGCCGTCAATAAGAACAAGGCTCATTATACCGAGGATGATGTCTTAATTCTAGAGACGATGGCCGCGCCGGTGGCACTTGCTATTCATAACATAAATCTTCAACGGCGCATAGAAGCCAGCTTTGCCCAGCTTTCCGAACTGGACCACTTGAAGACTGATTTTATTGCAATTACCTCGCATGAATTGCGCACCCCGCTGGGTGTAATCCTGGGCCATGCGACGTTCCTGCGCGAACTACTCGATGGGCCTTATGCCGAACAAATGGATGTCATCATCAAGAATGCCTCCCGGCTCAAGGAGATCATCGAGAGTCTGGCAAGCATGGATAATTACAAAACAGGGGCTGCCCGAGTCCACCAGCAGACCGTTTCCATTGAGGAATCTAATTGAAGAGGCAACCGCTTCTTTTATAGACATGGCATCCAAACGGAATATTACGTTGAAAGCTGAATCAGGCGCCGAAGATCTGTTCGTCGAAGCCGATGGAACCAAGATTTCGATCGCTCTTAGTAACCTGATCAAGAATGCCATCACCTTCACTGATAACGGGGGACATATCCTGGTGAAAAGCGAGGCTCTTCCGGGATATGTAAAAGTTTCGGTGGCCGATGATGGCATTGGGATTCCCATGAAGGACTTACCGCATATTTTCGAACGTTTCTTCCAGGTCGAATCGCACCTAACACGCCGTCACAACGGGATGGGACTGGGACTGTCCGTTGCGAAAGTGATGATCGAGATGCACGGTGGCCGCATTTGGGCCGAAAGCATGGAGGGCAGGGGAAGCAACTTCTCGTTCCTCCTGCCTCTCAAAGCAGTTCAAGCGGAAACACCATCACAAGTCCTTCAACCCTGAACATTCCCGCTGCCGATGAATCGCGAAGCCGCCCATGCCCGGGAACCCTCTGTTGTCATTGCCGGGCGCATCACGCGCGAATATATTCTGCCTCCGGTTGGCAAGCCGCTGCTGGATGCGCCGGGGGGAAGCGCACTATATGCGGCGGGAGGTATCATCGTTTGGGAAAAAGATGTGGGCCTGCTGGGCTGTATCGGTGAGGATTATCCGCGCCCGTGGTTGAAGCAGATCGAAGCGCACGGCCTAGATATTGCCGGGATTCAAATCCTTCAGCAGAGCCTCGACCTGCGCGCCTTCTACGCGTATAACGAGAAATTTGAAGTCACAAAAAGCGCGCCGGTGTCGCAGTTCGCGCGGCGAGAGCTTACTTTCCCCAAGGCCCTGCTCGGATACCAGGAACCCCCTGAGAAATATAACGATATGAGAAAGACCAATCGGGTGGTCCCCCCGCCAATGGTGATCCCTGCGGAATATCACCGGCCGCATGCCGTCCATCTATGTCCACTCGACTTCGAGCTCCATAACCAGCTTGTCACGGCATTCAAAGCAGGATCTGTCACGACGCTAACGCTCGACCCTTCGCCCGATTATATGACCCCGTCTTTCCTTAGAAATTTACGGGTCCTTCTCGGCGGATTGACAACTTTTCTTCCTTCGGAGGATGAACTGCGCCAACTCTTTTGGGGGAAAACGCATGACCTGTGGGAGATGGCCGCGGCGATCGGCGAGCTTGGCTGCGAGATCGTCGTTGTAAAACGCGGGGGGCAGGGACAGGCGATTTTCGATGTAAAGGGTAATCACAAATGGGAAGTGCCGGCTTACCCGGCGCGACCCGCCGATCCGACCGGAGCGGGCGATGCATTTTGCGGAGGATATTTGGCGGGCTTCAAGAAGACCTATGACCCGTTGCAGGCCGTACTGTATGGAAATGTATCGGCTTCGCTCAAGGTGGAGGGAAGCGGCGCGTTCTACCCGTCGGAGGTGCTGCCAGGCCTGGCAGAGGCGCGTTTGAATGCGTTAAGGAATTTAGTGAGGCGAGTTTGAAAGCAGGTGATAGCATGGATAACGATTATCTTAACCGCCTGCTGGTCCTTGCTCTTCAAATTCAACAAATCCCTGCGCCGACCATGGACGAGACAGAGCGGGCGGAGTTTGTGCGCGGGCTGTTTGTTCAAGAAGGGCTGCTGGATGTTGCAGTCGATGTTGTTGGCAATGTTTTTGGGCGACTGCCGGGGAAGGGGACCGACCGGCCTTTGATCATCTCGGCGCATCTTGACACCGTGTTCCCCAGAAACATAAGTCTGCATGCAACACGCGAAGAGAGCCGAATTTACGGCCCGGGCATCGGGGATAACTCGATGGGAGTGGCCGCCCTTTATGGATTGCTATGGCTGCTGCGCGAACGTGATGTAAATTTGCCTGGGGATATCTGGTTTGTCGCGAACGTCGGCGAAGAAGGCCTGGGCGACTTGCGCGGCATGAAGGCAGTTGTGGAGCGCTTCGGTTCAAAGGTTCAGGCTTATCTCGTATTGGAAGGAACCGCGCTCGGACATGTATATTACCGGGCCATCGGCGTACGTCGCTACCGCATTACCGTCCGGACGGTTGGCGGACACTCGTGGTCGGATTACGGCCAGCCGTCCGCCGTGCACGAGCTGGCGCAGCTCGTTACACAGATCACCGGGCTGCCGGTGCCGGCAAACCCGCGCACTACTTTGAATGTAGGCCTCATCAGCGGAGGGACGGGTATCAATGTGGTAGCCTCCGAGGCAAATCTCGAATTGGATTTGCGTTCCGAAACCATGGAAGCGTTGGGTAATTTAGTTCGACGAGTGGAAGAAATAATCAGGTCTGCCAGTCAGGAAGGCGTGGCTGTTGAGATGGAACAGATCGGAGCGCGACCCGCCGGTGAAATTGCCCTGGATCACCCGTTGGTGAGGCTGGCGGATGAATGCCTGTCTGCGCAAGGTTGGAATGCCACCTTCACTTCGGGCTCGACGGATGCCAACGTACCGTTGAGCCTGGGGTATCCCGCGCTCGTTCTGGGGATCACCACGGGCGGCGGTGCGCACAGCGTGCATGAATATGTTGATACCAGGCCGGTAGAAAAAGGGATGGAGCAGTTGGTAACTTTTGTAAGCAGAGTTTGGTAGGCTAGATAATTAATTAATTTTAATGGGGGTTCACTTAATACCCAGCAACTCATACACATCGAGAGGTCGAGTCTTACCTTTGACTGCCAAGGGAGTAAAAGGTTTGGCATTCACTTGTTTCTTCACGCGCTCATACGCCTCACGGCTGAGCAATATTTGATTCTTGGCTGCATTCTCCTGGATCCGCTTCGCGGTATTAATGCTGTCGCCGATGGCCGTGTATTCGAGACGTTTATCGGTACCGATCAAACCCAGTACGGCCTCGCCATAATGGATGCCCAGGCCGAAATCGAGATGCGCTTCCGCGGGCAGTTCCTTGTGCAATTTTGCAACGGCTTCTCGTATGGAGATGGCCGTCTTGACTGCACGAAGGGTATGGTCGGGCTGTGGGAGGGGAGCATTGTACCAGGCCATAATAGCGTCTCCCAGGAATTTATCCACGGTGCCCTCATATTCAAGCACGGCTTCGGCCGCAGCGGCAAGATAGCGATTTAACACTGCCACAAGATTTTCCGGTGATTGTTTCTCACTGTAACTGGTGAAGCCGCGGATATCGGCGAACAGGATGGTGATGTCCGCTTTCTTGCCGCCGATTTGCAGACTCTTCGGATCGAGCTGATCGAGCACAGCCGGGGAAACCATCCGTTCGAGCAGGCTGCGCTGGGCTTCGAGCTTCTTGCGTTCGGTCAGATCGTCGAGAACGATGGCAATGCCCTGGGTTTTTTGTCCGGCATCCTTAAGCGGAGACAAGTTCAAACGCCAGTCCATGTTCCCACGCTTGGGATCGATGTGGCTGATCTCGAGGTCAATGACCGCGCGGTCAGTCGATCGAACTTCCGCGAGATGACGCTCGATATCCTTCGAACCAGAGGCCAATACTTCATCCAGGTGATGACCCAAAATGTTGGGCATGGTGAGACCGAGGATCGCTTCCGCCGCACGGTTGCACAGCATAACCTGGTTTTGAATGTTCGCGGTAATCACGCCGCTGGCTATAGACGCAAAGACATTATCCATCAGGTTCTTGAGTTCCGTCACCTCGGCGAGCGTTTGCCGAAGTGAAGCGAAGAGCCGGGCGTTTTCTATGGCCACCGCGGCCTGATTGGAAAAATCAACCAACAGATCGCGTTCGGTCTCAGCAAAGATGCCGCTGCGAATACGGTTGTCGGCATAAATGGCGCCGATCAGATCGTTCTTGACTTTTAAAGGCACACATAAGATCGATCGTAAATTGAGAGCGACGATGCTTTCCTGACCAACGAAACGCTGGTCTTCCTGCGCGTTGGTGGTAATAACGGGCTCACCCGACTCGATCACCCGCTGGATGATCGTCCGGCTGGTGGCCGCTTCGGCGGACTTGATGGACTCTTGTTCCCAGTTCCGCGCCACTTCCGTGACCATCTGGCCTTTTTCATTGCGCAGCATCAGGAAACCCCGCTCGGCGTGCGTGAGGTGAACGATGTTGTCCATCACGATCCGCAGCACTTCATTAAGCTCAAGCGAAGAATTGACCACCCCGCCTATTTTCGCCAGGGCCAACGAATTGCTCCGGTCGGCTTCGAATTCTTGTATCTTCCCGGCGATCCTGCCAAGTGCATCTTCCAGGTTGATCAAGTCCTGAACGGTGTTGGCGGGTAGATCGCGCGGCTTCTTCTTTTGAAGCGCCTCGCGCAATTTGCCGGCCTGCATGGCGAGTGTATTGATTTGTCCGTGGAGTGCAGCAGGTTGAGGCTTATCGGAAGGCATGTTTTCTTAGTTACCCTTTATCTTGTGAAGATTGGAAGGAGTATCCTGATAAATGACGGCGAGAGGCGTTGGTGAGGTTGCTTCGAACCACAACCGCAGCATAGGCTGAAAGCCCGTTACGAAGAATGCCGGGGCGTTGAGTCATTATTCTTAATTCAGCAGGCTGAACACAAGTTTCGAAATTTATGCAAGGCGGCGGAAATTTGCGAGGCAAAGCACCGGTAGTATCCCAGAAGTTAATGAGCAGAACTCTTAGCTTTAGTATACATCACGACCCTCTATGGCGTCCAAGACATTTTGAATCCGGGCTCGGAAGGTGTGAAGAACTATCGCCAGGCTGGCCCGCCGCGCGCGAGAGATCGGCAGCGCGGGGCGTGAACAAGCCGGACTCCACCTCGTGGGTCAACGCCTCTATATCTGCCGCGGCAGAAGGCAGCAGTTTCTTGAGGAGCCGGCTTCGCTCGGCCGCCGTAGCATCCATCGACTGCGGCTTACCGAACTGGCGGAGGCTCCAGTTAATACTGGCGAATGATCGCTCGACCGGCTGTAATTGATTCCAGCGTGACCAAGTTTGGATCCAGGTTGGCGGAGTGATCCCGTTATGTTCGAGAGTAGCAGATAAGTAGACCGGCATGCGGACCAATAGACGGGATCGTTGAATCAGGAAAACAGCCATGCCTATTACGAGGAGCGCTGACGCAATGAGGAGTGCGCGGCCGGGCAGGGTTTGGGTGAAGGGCAGGTTGTTGGCTGTCCCGGAGGCTTCGGGATTAACGTGCGATGGTACATCACCTTCCCGGCCAGTTAACTTCTGTGGAAGGATCGCACCGGAAGGGGTGCCATTGGCCTGGGGTGGGGCAATCGGTCGAACGAGGGCATCCTGGCTGACGGTCGGCTCGAATTCCACCCAGCCAGTGCCTGGAAAATAGACTTCAGGCCAGGCATGAGCGTCACGCTGGCGAATGATATACTCGCCGCCTTGATACTCGCCCTGGGCAAATCCGACCGCCATCCTGGCGGGAATCCCAATGGAGCGCAGCATCAATACTTCAGCCGAGGCGTAGTAATTACAGAAGCCCCTCTTGTAATTAAAGAGCACCCACAATACCGGATCCTGGTTTGCGGGGGGAACGGGTACGCTCGTCACATATTGAATGTTCGCACGCAAATAATTTGTTATCGCCGAAGCCTTATTGAAAGGATCAGCCTGGCCTGCCGACACCTTCTCGGCCAGGGCCTGAATTTCGGGTTTTATGTTTTCGGGGATCTCGAGATAGCGATCTTTGACCCATTGAGGGTACTGAGTGCCAGCACCCTGCAACTGCTGGATATTTGGATAGGCGATCTCGGCCCGGACCTCATAATGCCCGCCTCTTTGGATCGCCGATATTGACTCCCAGGAGAGAACATCATCAAGTTTGGTGTCCGTGAGTTCTGCGACAACATTTCCGGGATGATCAACCCACACAGGCTGCGAGGGCGCGTAGATCAGACTCTGCGAAGGGAACTGAACCGTGAATTGCAGCAGCGCCTCTGAGCGATTGTCTGCGTCGGGAATCTTCAGATCGCCGTCCTGTGGGTGAGAACCCAGAGTAGTAGCGGGAGTGCTAGACCACTCACCATTATTGTAATTATCATAGACTCGCCCACGCCAGTAATATCGTAAATTCGAGGCCGGCTCGTTTATCACCTTGACGGTAAAAACTGATTGATCACCCTGGCCGGCATCGCGGCCCAGGCCAAGTGTGGCTCCGTAATAGTTTCCGGCCACCCTGCTATAACCTCCCTTGAGCGAAGTGACCGCATTAGACAGCCTGTTGACAAAGGGTTTGGTAAACCTGGTCCACGCGTCGGTCGCGCCCTGCAAGCTGGAGAATGAAGCCGGTATGAGCCAGGCAATAACCACCGCAAGGGCCACCGTCGTGAAGAGGCCGCCGAAGATGTCCGTCCAGGCTTCCTGGTTAATGAAAACGCGCCGTTTTGACCAATTAAGCCGATTCCGCAAATAGTATTCACGCCCGAGCAAAAGCAGAGCGATCAGAATATATATGGCCAACCACCAGGAGGCATGCACTTGATAATTGTTGTAAACCTGCACGACCAGGATGGCGATACCGGAGGGGAGAATGGCAACGAGGAGGTTATCATGGCGTACCAACCAATAGCCTGCGGCCAGGGAAATGAACCAGAACATAATGCAAGCAAAAGCCACGAAAAAGAGCGGGTCTGCGACCGGTTTCCGCTGCAGGAATTGATTGAGAGCCATCAGCAGGATCCGGCCCAAATGGGTCAATTGATCGAGGGTATGGTCGTCTGACATTGCACCGGCAAGCTGGAGCGGCAGCAAGACGACCGTGTAGGCGATCACGAGCGGGACAAGAGAGCGACGTCCAAACCGGCTGACCCCGAAGGCCAGGCCAAGGATGGCACCCAGACCGGCAAGCGATTGAGTGAAATAAAGGAAGGCTGCCCAATTGGTTGTCACGAGGCGCGCGCTCGCCACCTGGATGAGCAGGAATAGCAAAGAAGCCGATAGCCAATCCCAATAGCGCCGAGCTGACTTTTCCATATTACGAGTTTACATTAATTAGGCCATGGCCGTCAAATGGAGCGAGGTGGTTGTCATTCCATATCAAAACCGCATCGGAAAAAATTAGCGAAGGCTATCTGATATAATCACACACGTTTACATTATGACTTCAAGATGGGATTGGGATGACGCTCGAAAGAGGAACACTTCTTCATAAACGATATCGTATTGTAGAAATTCTTGGACAGGGCGGCATGGGGTCGGTCTACCGGGCTGTGGATGAAAACCTGGGTGTGGACGTGGCCGTCAAAGAAAATCTCTTTACAACGGACGAATATGCCCGCCAATTTCGGTTGGAGGCAGTGATCCTTGCCAGCCTGCGGCACCCCAACCTGCCGCGAGTTTCCGATCACTTTGCGGTAGGCGACGAGGGCCAATACCTGGTCATGGACTTTATCGAGGGGGAGGATTTGCGCCAGCGCATGGAGCGTATGGGAACCGTTACGGAGGAAGACGCCGTGATGGTTGGCGCTGCCATGTGCGATGCGCTCACCTATTTACACACACGCAAGCCATCCATCCTCCATCGTGATATCAAGCCAGGCAATGTTAAGATCACGCCAGACGGTAACATCTTTCTAGTGGACTTTGGGCTGGCCAAGCTGGTGCAGGGGACCCAGGCTACCACCACCGGCGCACGGGCCATGACGCCGGGTTACTCGCCGCCCGAACAATACGGCACGGCGCGCACAGATCCACGCACTGATATCTATTCGCTGGGCGCAACCTTATACGCTTCATTATCAGGCATGATCCCCGAAGATGGGTTGGCGCGCGCTATGGATAATGCCCAGCTGACGCCGCTACGTAAACGAAATGGAAGGATCTCCCGGCGGTTGGCGGCAGCTATTGAAAAGGCCATGGCGGTGGACCCCGCGGACCGGTATCAGGACGCGGAAGAGTTCAAGAAGGCGCTGCTCAGCTCCACTTCCAGGACTGAGCGCCCAACCGGCGAGTTTACAGTTGTGCCCGCGCCGGATATCCCGAGCCCTCCGTCCCAGGATAGCAGGGAACTCAGAAACAACGTACGCCCGGCCGGAGGAGGCGCGTCCCTGCTGCCTCCCATGGTTGAGGACGATAAACCTTTTGTTCCGCCAAGCAAACGACGCCGCCGTTCAAGCTGCGCCTGGATCCTGCTCTTATTGGTATTGATCGCGGCAGGCACCTGGTTCACTATCTTGAATTTCTCTCCCAACAAGTTCCCGGTCAACCTGCTGGCCTCGCTGCCCTTTATCGAACGGCCCCTGACCTCGACCCCTACCCAAATCCCAACGGTACAGCCTTCGGCGACGGCGATCCCGGCAACGGCCACGAATACGCCGACAGCAACGATTACGCTGACGCCGACAACTGTTTCTCCCATTGTCGCGACCGAGAACTCCTAATCAAACGCAAATTGCCTTGCCCACCCCGCCCGGCGGAGGTTCCGGACAGATTGTCTTTGCCTCCGATCGCTCCGGCATACCGCAAATCTATCTGAGTGACCTGGCGGCGGGGCAGGTTGCCCCGATAACGAATATGCCGGACGGCGCCTGCCAGCCCGTATGGTCGCCGGATGGACTGCGACTTGTATTTGTCTCGCCTTGCCAGACACGTCTGGATATTTCCGATGCTCCGGCCAAGGATACTGCATTGTTTATCATCAATGCGGACGGATCGAACCTGACTCCTCTTCCCACTGTACCCGGTGGGGATTTCGAACCCGCTTGGTCGCCTGATGGAAAACGCATTGCCTTTACTTCGCTGCGCGACGGGTATATGCAAATCTATTCCATGAATTTGGATGATGACTCGGTAACCCGGTTGACGAATACCAGTTCCGACGAAATCACCAGGGAGCCATCCTGGTCTCCGATCAACAATCAGATCGTGTATGCATACAAACGGTTTGGCGCCTATCAGATCTGGACCATGACGGATACCGGACAAGGCCAGCAGCAAATCGTACGGAGCGGCCAGCAGCACTGGGATTATCTGCCTTTGTGGTCAGCAGACGATAAATCGGTCATCTTTACCCAGCGCAATGCAGAGGGGCCGGTGCTGCCGTGGGCGATGTTCATCTCGTATGAAAACCGTAATAAGGCGATAGCCAGCCAACTCAATATAAAGCCGCTGCCGGTTGAAAACGTTCACCTTTCCCCGGATGGGCTTTGGCTGGTCTTTGAAAGCATCAGCACGGATAATAACCGCGACATCTTTTACTCATTAGCCAATGGGGATCAGCGAACGCAATTGACCAAAGACCCGGGTGTGGATTTTGACCCGGCCTGGCGGCCACTTGTAACACCTTAGATCCTCGAATCGAGTGCTTGGGGGCAGCCCGAAGCGGCGGTTTCACGTGTTTATGGTAAGGGTTTCAGCCCTGCGAGAATAGAACCCGTACGTACCTCGAAAATGTCACATTATTCAAAAGGTGTCCGATTTCTTTTAATGTGACTTTGTCGAGGTATTCACGCCTCCGCTCCCGGGCAAAAGGCTTGAGTGAAGAATTCCGGAAAAAAGGAACGTGTGTGAGGCGTATTTTCGGCGCACATGCTTCTTTCCGAATACTTCGTGCCAGAGTTGCCAGCAATTATGAATCACGAACCAGGCGGCGGGACCTACCGCCTTTTTATTTTCTTACACTCCTCTTATTGACGCTCCTGTTGCCCGCATGATATGATTCAATTCATATTGCGTATATTCACAGCTCTGCGTAAAGTACGAGATCCTCTACCACGACTTGTATCGAATTATGAAAAACCATGACTGAACTGTCTGAGCGGCAAAAGAACCTACTGTTAATCATTATCCGCGCTTACATTGATTCGGCCCAGCCGGTCGGCTCGAAGCGGTTGGTAGAGCATTATCATCTCGACCTCTCCTCGGCTACCATCCGAAATGAGATGAGTGCGCTTACGGACCTGGGTTACCTTCGGCAGCCTCACACATCAGCCGGCCGGGTGCCTACGGAGGAGGGGTATCGTTACTTCGTCAGCCAGATGATCGACCAGGCAAAATTGCCCGAGTCGGTGCAGCACACCATATCGCACCAGTTCCACCAGACCACGCCGGACGTCGAACAATGGATGCACCTGGCGGCGGCGATACTTGCGAATCAATCGCAAGGCGCCTCGGTGATCACCGCGCCGCGGGCTGAGCGAGCCCGCTTTCAGCACGTCGAACTAATCTCAACACAGGGCCGGCAGATCCTGATGGTGCTCGTTCTGGTGGGCGGCGAAGTTTCGCAGCAGCTCCTGACGCTGGCAGAGCCGGTCCCGCAAGAACGACTCAGCCAGACTGCGGCACATCTCAACGGTTTGCTGGTTGGACGTTTGATGGACGAGATCGAGGGCGATTCTTACCGTTCCGATGCCCTCGAGCAGGATATCCTGACGCTCATCGGACAGGATTACCGCCGCACGGCCGAAAGCATCTCGGGCACCATCTTTACCGATGGGCTGACTAACGTGCTGTCCGAGCCGGAGTTTGCCGATTCCGATGAGGCCCGCCGCGCGCTACGGCTGTTTGAAGAGCGATCCACTTTGCAGGATCTGCTGGCCCGTACGACGGTAAACAGCGCGGTGGGTGGGTTGCAGGTGCTGATTGGCGGTGAGAGCGGCTGGGAAGCCTTGCGCCAATGTTCTGTGGTGTTGGCCCGTTATGGCGTACCCGGCCTGGCGACGGGCACACTCGGTGTTTTGGGCCCGATGCGAATGTCCTATACACGGACCATCCCGACCGTCCGATTCGTCGCGGGACTATTGAGCGACCTGGTGAACGACAAAATTGTAGGTGAATAAAGAACCCGACGCAACCCTGCCTTCGCCGCACTCCGGGATCCTCTAAAAGGGAGGAAGAGGATTCTGAATTTTGGGATGTGGCGTAAGGCGTGAAGCGAAGCAATATCAGTACCATTAGATACGAACAGCAAGTCATCCAAAAGTAAGTAGCGAGAGTGAATTGAATGTCAGAAAAAAAACGTGATAACCATAAAGATGATGAAGTACCCCCCATCGAGCCTGAAGAACCGGAAACCCCCGAAACCAGCGAAACGGCAATAATAGAGATTGAGGCAAACGAGCTTGAATCGCTGCGGCAAAGTCTCGCAGAGGCGGAGGCCAAGGCGGCGGAGAACCTCGACGGCTGGCAGCGCGCCGTGGCTGAGTTCCAGAATTACAAGAAACGCATGGAGCGCGACCGCGAAGCGGAAAAGGCCTGGATGAAAGGCGAGCTCATAAAAAAGGTCCTGCCTGTTCTGGATGATCTGGAGCGCGCCATGCAAAATCGCCCTACAGATAATTCGTGGGCGAATGGCATCGACTTGATCACTCGCAAGCTGCAAGCCATCCTGGAAGCAGAGGGCCTAGTACGGATCGAGGCGCAGGGCAAACCTTTCGACCCCAACGTTCATGAAGCGATCTCCTATGAAGATGCAAAGGGGGTCGAGAGCGGGTGCGTGATCGCGATCACGCAAAACGGGTATACGCTGGGCGATCGGGTGGTGAGACCTGCGCTGGTGAGAGTGGCAAAATAACGATCAAACGATCCATCGAGCATTTGTCGAATACCTCAAAGGAGAACTTATTCAAATGGGTAAAATCATAGGCATCGACCTGGGAACAACCAATTCCGTCGTGGCAGTGATGCAGGGCGGTGAACCGATCGTGATCCCCTCCGCGGAGGGCGAACGACTGGTGCCGTCCGTTGTGGCCGTTAACAAAAACCATGAGCGATTGGTGGGGAGAGTAGCGCGTAACCAGGCCATTATCAATGCGCAAAACACCATCTTCTCAATCAAGCGTTTCATGGGACGCAAGTCGGACGATGCAGAAGTGCAGCGTACCAAGAAGCGTGTCCCTTATGAAGTGGACGAAGCCGAGAACGGCGACGTGCGCGTTAAGCTAGACGGTAAGGACTACAGCCCGCCTGAGGTTTCTGCCATGATCCTGTCCAAGATGAAGGCGGATGCAGAAGCGTACTTGGGAGAACCGGTCACGCAGGCTGTAATTACCGTCCCGGCTTATTTCAACGATGCGCAGCGCAATGCCACCAAGGATGCGGGCAAGATCGCAGGCCTGGAAGTAATGCGCATCATCAATGAGCCTACGGCTTCCTCACTGGCTTATGGACTCGACAAGAAGAAGAACGAAGTCATCGCTGTGTACGACCTGGGCGGCGGCACGTTCGATATTTCCGTCCTGGATGTGGGCGATGGCGTGTTCCAGGTACGTTCCACGAGCGGTGATACCTTCCTGGGCGGGGATGATTTCGACCAGCGCCTCATGGATTACCTGGCTGACCAGTTCCAGAAGGATAACGGTATCGATCTGCGGACCGACCGGCAATCCCTGCAGCGTTTGAAGGAAGCCGCCGAAAAGGCCAAAATCGAACTATCCACCACAATGCAGACAGAGCTGAACCTGCCTTATATTACGGCGGATGCCAGCGGGCCTAAACATTTGGTAACCACGCTCACACGCTCCAAGTTCGAACAACTCACGGCGGACCTGGTGGATCGCACAATCGCGCCGCTGAAGCAGGCTTTGAGCGATGCCAACCTGACGGCAGGCGATATCAACGAAGTCGTGATGGTTGGCGGGATGACGCGCATGCCCGCGGTGCAAGACCGGGTACGCGCCTTTTTCGGCAAGGAGCCGCATAAAGGTGTCAACCCTGATGAGGTAGTGGCTGTGGGCGCAGCGATCCAAGCGGGGGTGCTTGGCGGCGAGGTGAAGGATATCCTGCTGCTTGATGTAACACCCCTTACACTCTCCGTCGAGACGATGGGCTCAATCGCAACGCCGCAGATCGAACGCAACACAACCATCCCCACCCGGCGCAGCCAGACCTTCTCGACCGCTTCGGACAGCCAGACCCAGGTGGAAATCCATATCTTGCAGGGCGAACGGCCGATGGCGGCCGACAACAAATCACTTGGCAAATTCATCCTGGATGGGATCCCGCCCTCGCCGCGCGGCGTTCCGCAGATCGAAGTAACGTTCGATATTGATGCAAACGGCATCCTCAAAGTAACCGCCAAAGACAAGGCAACGGGGCGCACCCAGCACATCACAATCACGGCCTCTTCGGGGCTGTCCGATGTTGAAGTGGAGAAGATGCGAAAGGATGCCGAAGCCCATGCGGACGAGGATCGTAAACGCAAGGAAATGATCGAGGTGCGCAATAATGCCGATAACACAGCTTATGCTGCCGAGAAATCATTGAAAGAGTTCGGAGACAAAATACCGGCAGAGGTCAAGTCCGAGATCGAGACGAAGGTGGCCGATGTACGAAGCAAGGCACAGGGTGAAGATATCGAGGCGATACGATCCGCGACCGAAGCGCTTGGGCAAGCCATCCAGAAGATCGGCTCGAGTGTCTACGAGGAACCCAAGCCGGAAGCCGGCGGGGCAAATTCATCCGGTGCGCCTGGCGGGTCCACTGACCCCGGGCCAGATGTAGTAGATGGTGAAGTCAAAGAATGAGGGGAGGAGAATGGAAAGTGGTGAGTAGAGAGTAGAGCAATAGAGATTAGAGTCAGTCGACTTGTTTCGAACGAAGCATCTATTCTCTAATCTCTATTATCTAATACCCAGAAAACTATGAGCGATCGAGATTTTTACGATGTCCTCGGTGTCGGGAGGAATGCAAGCGATGATGAGATCAAGGCTGCATTCCGTAAGTTGGCGCGCCAGTACCATCCCGATGTAAATAAAGAGCCGGATGCCGAGGAAAAATTCAAAGAGATCAATGAGGCCTACGGCGTGCTGTCGGACGCGGATAAGCGCGCCCGCTATGACCGGTTCGGGCGTGAGGGCCTCGGCAACATGGGCGGCTTCCATGATTACACGACCGACTTCTCGGACATCTTCGATGAGCTGCTCGGACAGTTCGGGTTTTCCACCGGCCGATCAAGAAACTCACCGCGACGCGGACGCGATCTGCAGTTACAGGTGTCTCTGAAATTCGAGGAGGCCGTTTTCGGCATCGAAAAGGAAATCCAATTCGAACGCGAAGAACGCTGCTCGCGTTGTAACGGCTCCGGTGCGGAACCGGGCACCTCACCCACGCGCTGTTCCACCTGTAACGGGCAGGGACAAGTGCGACAGGTGCGACAGACGATACTGGGGCAGATGATGCAGACCATAACCTGCCCGACCTGCGGGGGCCGGGGCGAGGTGATCTCGTCGCCGTGCCGAACCTGCCGGGGAAGCGGACTGGAACGCAAGCGCGTCAATAAGAAGGTGCAGATCCCGGCGGGCGTGGATACGGGGACACAGATCCGTTTGGCGGGCGAGGGCGAACCCGGCGCCATGGGCGGCCCACAAGGCAGCCTGTTCCTGGTGCTGGACGTGCAGCCGCACAAGTTCTTCAAGCGCCGCGAAAATGATGTCTTATTGAACCTCGATATCAATGTTGCACAGGCAGTGCTCGGTGCGGAGGTCGAAGTACCGACACTGGACGGCGATGAGAAATTAAAGATCCCCAGCGGGACGCAGCCCGGCAAAGTCTTTCATATGAAGGGCAAGGGCGTGCCGCATTTACGCCGAAAGGACCATCGCGGCGACCAGTTGGTGCTGGTCAATGTGGAAATCCCCTCGAAGCTAACGAAGGAGCAACGTGAGCTGTTCGAGCAGTTGGCTGCAACGCTAAGCACGGCGGTCAAGCCAAAAGAAAAGGGATTTTTGGATTGGCTGAACGAAGCGTTGGGAGGATGAAGACGAACCCCAAGAGATAGGCTCTTGGGGTTTTTCTTACCTGGAGTACTCAGGGTTGATTGTCGAGAAAAGCGATGGTAAAGAGATCAATCATTAGCTGCGCTGCATCAAGGCTTCGAGCCAGGCTGAAGGCCTGGGAAAATTAATGAAAAAAGGATATGCGCAGAGCGAACGCCCTGTGCATATCCTTTTTTTTCGGGCATTTCAGGCCTGGGGAATGGGTAGTTACGAGTATTCAAGAGGTGTGATACAAAAGAAACGTACCATGCTAAAATAGCGCAAACGGCTACGCCCTTTAAGGTGTCGAGGGTAATCATATGCATCGGATTGTGCCACAACTCATTATCGAGAATTATCGTACAGGTCAGCGGAGCGGAAGCTTCCAAGGGGCAGGCTTGTTTGTTGATCTCTCGGGCTTTTCGACGATAACCGATGTGCTTATGCAGGATGGGCAGCGAGGCGCCGAGGAATTGACCGGGCTGATGTATTCGGTTTTCGACCCGCTGGTTAAGGGCGTTTTTGAATATGGGGGCAGGATCGTTGGATTTGCGGGGGATGGATTTACGGCCATTTACCCTGTTGAAGAGGATCTGGGATCTGCGGCCCGTAATGCTTTGGCAACTGCATGGTCCATCCAACGAAGATTGGCTTCGATCGCCACCTTGCATACTGCCTATGGCGCCTTTCCCATTACAGCGAAAATTGGCATGGCCTGTGGGGATGTATCCTGGGGAATCCTGCAGGCGCGCGACGGCAGCAAGGCCACCTACTATTTCCGCGGCCAGGCCGTGGCCGAGTCGGCGGAAGCGGAACGTCACGCCAGGGCGGGCGACATCATTCTTGCAAAGAGCGCCAATGACCTACTACAGGGGGTTGTGCAGGTTGAAGCTCGAGCCGGATTCTATGCGCTGATCGGGCTAATGGGGTCCCTGCCCGAGACCCGCCCTATAGCAGAGGAGTCGGTCGACCCGGGCATTGCGCGAATCTTTGTACCTGAGGTTGCCCTGGCACAGGACTTGCGCGGCGAATTTCGCCAGGTGGTCAATTTATTCCTGCGTATCCCGGCGCTGACCGATGACGGACTACAGGATTTTATAGCCATCCTTTTTGACCTGCAGGAGCGTTACGGCGGCATGATCAGCCGCATGGATTTTGGGGATAAGGGCTGTACCATGCTGATGCTGTGGGGGGCACCTGTGACTTACGAGAATGATATCGGCCGCGCATTAAACTTTGTGCTCGAGCTGCAATCCCGAGTAGATTTTCCATTAACAGCCGGCATTACTTTCTATATGGCCCATGCCGGGTATTTGGGCAGCGCGCTGTCAGAAGATTACACTTGTTACGGTTGGGGCGTGAACCTGGCGGCGCGTTTTATGGCGGGCGCGGAAGATGGTGAGATCCTGCTTGATGAGCGCATTGTTCAGCGTATCCGCAAGATATTTAATGTCGAATATGCAGGGGACCAGAACTTTAAGGGCTTTGCCAAGAAACAGAAAGTCTATGTGTTGAAGGGGCGAAAGGCGGAGGCAGAATCCTTCTATCAGGGCCGACTGGCTGGCAGGGAGGTTGAACTCCAGCAATTGGCGGACAGCATCGAGCCTTTATGGCGGACTGAATATGCGGGCGTAACGGCGATATGGGGCGAAGCGGGGATCGGCAAGAGTCGTTTGCTTTACGAATTCAGAAGAAGCAGCCTATTTGTTGATCAGAAAATTCGGTGGGCCTTGTGCCAATCGGACCAGGTCCTAAGGAGCTCCTTCAACCCATTCCGTTACTGGTTACTCCGCTATTTTAATATCCTGGCCTCCCCGGAGGATGCTATCCGTCTGCAATCTTTTAATGCCAGACTGGACGAACTGCTTGCTGATCTTTCAGATGAAGTCCTGATCGATGAATTAGGGCGGGCGCGTTCATTCCTGGCTGCGTTGGTCGACCTGCGTTGGGCCGACTCGCCTTACGAAAAGATGGATGCCCAGGGCCGATATGATAATACACTGATCGCGCTGATCACTCTGCTGAAAGCCGAGAGTCGGCGCCAGCCGGTAATCATGGTGATGGAAGATGCACAATACCTTGATGAAGATTCAAAGGCGCTGCTCTCGCGTCTCAAACGCGCCTTGATTGCCAGCCCTTCGTACCCCATTGCCATTCTTGCAACTTCACGCTGGCAGGGGGCAAAAATACTGATAGAGGAAGATTTTGCCGATCATAACGTTGATCTCGGCGGCCTTTCCGCGGAAGCGATCGCGGCTCTATCCAATGATATTCTCGAAGGGCCTGCCGCGCCGGATTTGGTTAGATTGATCGAGCAACGCGCGGAGGGGAATCCGTTTTTCGCAGAACAGATCCTGCGCTATTTGCAGCAGGAATCGCTCCTGGCACTGAATGCTTCGGGCAGGTGGGCCGTCAAGGCCGGGTGGCAGACGTCCGTGCTGCCTGCGGACGTTACCGCGATGTTGATCGCGCGTTTGGACCAGCTCACGCGCCAGGTCAAGGAAGTGGTCCAGACTGCCTCGGTCCTCGGACGGGAATTTGAAATCCAGGTATTGGCCCGAATGCTCAAAGAGCGATGACACGCTGGAAAATGAAGTGGCTGAAGCGGAGCGCGCAGCCATCTGGTCCCCGTTGAGACAGCTTCGATATCTCTTCAGGCATGCCTTGCTGCGGGATGCGGCGTATTCCATGCAGCTGCAGGCCCATCGCCGGGAACTGCACGCACTGGCGCTCGATGCGCTCGAAAGCCTATATGCGGCCGAGTTGAACTTTCATTACCCTGAACTTGCCTATCACAGCGAGCAAGCCGCGCTGGTCGATAAGGCACGGTACTACCTTCGACAGGCTGCCGATTCGGCGCGTGATGCATATCAGAACGCAGATTCTCTCGATTATTACAGCCGTGCGCTGAACCTGGTCCCAGGCGATGAACTGCGCGAACATTTTGTTTTGTTGGTGGAACGGGTACTGCTCCATAGACGGTTGGGCAACTCGAGTTTGGAAGCGGTGGATCTGGATCGGCTGGAACAACTTGCCGGGCAACTGAATGACGAGGCCTGCTAAGGCTCGTGCGTGCATGCTGCGGGCGGAACATGCATTGAATACCGGCGATTTTCAACAATCCATTCTCTATGCCGGACGGGCGCTCGATCTGGCCGAGTCGGCCGGAGAGCCGGAAATCACTCTGGGCACGCATATTATTTTGTCGGGGGCTTATTGGCGCCACGGGAATTTTGATGAAGCCATGCGCCAAGCCCAGAATGGGTTCAGCCTAGCTGAGCATTTGGCAAGGCCGTCGGAGCAGGGCAATTCCTTGAATTTGATGGGATTGATCGCCCTGGAACAGAGAGAACCTGCCACTGCGCGCGGTTATTTTGAACAGGCGCTGGCTATAGGGCGGGCGAGCGGCGATCGCGCGCTGGAAGGCAAGTCGTTGAATAACCTGGGCAATTCCGCCGGCTTTATCGAATGCGACTACGCGGCGGCGCGCGACGATTACGAACAAACCTATGCAATCTACCACGAACGAGGAGACCGGCCGGCCGAAGGCATAGCCCTGGGAAACCTCGGGTGGACAGCTGGAATGCAGGGTGACTTTGTGTCGGCGCGGTCGTATCAGGAACAGGCGCTTTCGATTGCACGCGAAATCGGGGATCCCTACCTGGAGGCGCACACGCTCATTAATCTCAGCGCCGTCGCAGCCGTGCAGGGAGACGCAGAGGCGGCACTGCGCTGCGCCGACCAGGCCGCTGAACTAACTGTCAAAATTGGAGACCGGTCGGGCGAGGCCTGGGCTCTGCTAAACAAGGGCCACGCGCACTTGTCCGAAAAGAATTACGATCAGGCGCGGGAGGCATACCAGCGCTCGGCCGAAATCAGGGATGAGCTCGACCAGGCCGCGTTGGCTACAGAGCCGCTGGCGGGATTAATTCAAGTTGCGCTCGAAACCGGGGATATCGGCTCGGCCAGTCAGTGGACCGAGATTATCCTGTCTCACCTGGAGGGGGGCACGCTGGATGGAACGGAAGAGCAGTTGAGAATCTACCTGGCTTGCTACCGCACGCTTGAAACCAAAGGAGACCCGCGCTCAAAATCTGTTTTGCAGACGGCGGGCAAATTACTGGAGGAGCAGGTCTCAAAATTCCTGGATGAGGAGGCGCGCCGAACCTATGTAGAGAAGGTGCCCTGGAGGCTGGCTGTACAGCAAGCCTGGGAGGCGGACAAGGCAGATTCAGACTAGGAAGCCTACTTCATGCCAACGGGAGGATCCCCTACGCTGAGAGTAGCCTTGACCCTATTCCTTCTCCCTTTTTTGTCCGTATCAACATATTCGCAGGGGATGTACGGTACCGTTGTAGTAGTAATAGAGAGCGCCTGAGGCCGGTTTATTGAATTTGAGGGTGTAGGAAATGTTAGCGTAATTGCCCTGCTTATCTTTCACGCTGAAACACGCGAACCAGTCGTAATCCGGATACGCTGCACGGGCGGCGGCCAGGTTTTTGTCGGTGGTGAATACGTCATATTGCGTAGGGTCGATATCTTCCAAATCCGCATCTCTGGAACCGCCAAGACCATGTCTTCCATTGGATGGTGTAACATTTGTGTCAGCCATGAGAACTCTCCGCCTAGAATAGGATGGGGACTGAACGTACCGTAAAATTATTATAGCGCAGCCAGGTTCGGATTCCAATAAGGAAGATTTCTTCGAAGTTGACGTAGGAATAATACGGATTATTCAAGCAGTTGCCAGCGACGCTGAGCAAGGCGGTCAAGCCAAAAGAAAAGGGATTTTGGGATTGGCTGACCGAACCGCTAGGAGGTTGATGATGAAAGCCCCAAGAGCTATGCTCTTGGGGTTCTTATTACCCGAGACAAAAGTAATTAGTCACCGAGACACCGCCACGGCCCTCTTCAGCCTGGGAGGATAGAAGTCATCCCACTGGACGATCGTTACACTCCTAGGTTTTCCGTTATAGATTCTGAAAATGTGGGTTTGGCCCGATCCATCTACTCCATCAATTCCAATGAGCAGAGTTTTATGTCCTCTCCGCATGTTCCAGAACTTTTCAGACAAATCCGAGCGCGGATTGATAAATTCATCGGATTACAAGCCGTAAATCACACGGACGTGAACCGGTTTGCTGATCCCTTTTAACGTCAGGCTGCGCGGCTCCCAATCGCTCCCGTCCATGCCTGCTGCTTCGAGCGCCTGCTCACTGGCAATGATCTCACCTGCCGCGGCCTTCGAAGCCAGCCGGGAAGCCAGGTTCACCTCATCACCTATAGCTGTCATGTTCGTGAGCCCGTCGGCTGTGCCTACTGCGCCAAAATAGGCAACGCCTGAGTGCACGCCGATGCCAACCGGAATTCCGCGCTGTTGCATAAGCTCCGAAAGGCGCCTGGCAACTTCCAGGGTACGCCGTATGTAATCGGGGCCTGCAAACCCCGCGCCCCAGAAGGCCGCTACCTCATCACCGGCCAGCTTTTCCACCAGCCCATCCTCTTTACTGATAACCCGGGTCGACTCTGTATAAAACCGATTGATGAGTTGGCTGAATTCGGTTGCGCTCATCTGTTCAGACAAGGCCGTAGAACCCCGTATGTCTGCAAAAAGCATCGACATTTCAACCTCGGCTCCGCCGGGGAATTTGCGCATGGCCACATCGCACATATTGCAGAAATGAGGGTTCAAATCAGACTGTTGCTTTCCGAACAACAGGCGGACAATCAATCCGCCAATCCCACGAAAGGGGGCGTTACAGAATTTGCAGCGGGGATCGTGAGGAAGCACGAGGAAAATCCGGCGCAGACGCTTGTCAACGTCAAAAGCGCTGGTCGTGAACCAAAACCACCATACTTTGCCGACATCTATATGATTTTTATCATTCATGCTTGAAGCCCCTTTCGAGTATGAATAAGGTCTTTGTGGCAGCGGCGTTTAGCCTACCTGAACAGGGATGCTCCGGAGGGGGACGGGTGAAGATTGGATGATGGAGGTGGTGGTCACGCCAAAGGTGAGGAATTTATCGAGGATCTTGTCAAGTTGATCCATCGCCGGTAGATAGACTTTCATGAAGAAGCAGTCTTCCCCTGTGACGCGATGACACTCCACGACCTCTGAAATTTGCTGGGCCATCTCCGCGATTTTAGGCAGCTGCCCGGGATTCGGGCGGATTCGAATGTACGCGGCAATCGGAAGGCCCAAGGCTATGGGATTTACATCAAGGTGATAACCCTGAATAACACCCGATTCTTCCAGGCGGTGGACGCGTTCCGTGACCGCAGGTGATGACATTCCAATACGCCGCCCAAGCTCTTTCATCGTCAGCCTGGGATTGTGCTGAAGCTGATCGAGTATCCGAGCATTCACCGAATCTCGCAGTATTTCGGCATGAGTGTAGGAGAAAAGGCTTATTTTCGATAATTGTTTAGGCATATATACGAAAATCCATTAATAACAGTATTTACATCTTGTATATCTAATTATATCATAATGCACGATCAATTCGAACAAAAAGGAAAACACGTATGTTGCGCCCTACATCCGCAACCAATAAGCTGCCGCCCCATGTATTCTTTTTCGTAAGCGCCATCTTCCATTACCTTGGCCCTTCCTTCGCCGTTATCTTGTTCTCTCAGGTCGCGGTGTTGGGCGTCGCGTGGCTGCGCATCTCCAGTGCGGCGGTAGTTTTCGCTTTGCGGCAAAAGCCGTTGCGTGTCTTCCTCAAACAATCCAAGCAGCAGAAGCGCGTTTTGATCGCACTTGGAACCGTGCTGGGGTTAATGAACGCCAGCTTCTATCTGGCGATCTCGCGCCTGCCATTGGGAACAGTGGGGGCCATTGAGTTTATCGGCCCCATCGCCCTTGCGGCCTTTGGCATTCGGACAAGGTGTAACATCCTGGCGCTAATCCTCGCTGGGGCAGGCGGCCTGGTCCTCACGGATGCCGGATTTGGTGGGGAGCCGTTGGGATATTTGTTTGCTTTTATTAACTGCGCCCTTTTCATGCTCTATGTAATACTGGGGCATAGAATTGCGCAGGATGGCGGAGCCGCCGGAATTGACCGGCTTGGAGTTGCCATGTTGTTCGCCTTGCTCATCGTCAGTCCGATCGGTCTCGCAGATGCAAGCACGGCTTTTACCCGGCCCATTCTGCTGCTGGCGGGGATCGGGGTGGGGATATCTTCGTCGGTTATCCCTTACGTAACGGATCAACTGGCGATGGCTCGCCTGCCCAGATCGACCTTTGCGCTTTTGCTCTCTCTACTGCCCGCGTCAGCCACGCTTATCGGAATCCTTGTGCTCCACCAGGTGCCTTCGCCGATTGAAATCATAGGCATACTTCTGGTTGCCTGCGGGATCGCTTTGCACCGGGAGAGCGCAACTCCTTCGCCGGCCGCAAGGCTGCAGATTGAGGAGGGCTGATATCACGGTGGAGATGTGATACGTTTTATTCTTTAACTAATAACACTAATTTACAGGAGATCAAAATGCAATACGTCAATCTCGGCAAGACGGGTATCAAGGTCTCACGACTATGTCTGGGCATGATGACATACGGTTCAAAAAAAGAGCGCGAGTGGATGTTAGAAGGAGACCAGGCGAAACCGTTCGTCAAGCGGGCGTTGGATGAGGGCATCAACTTCTTCGATACCGCGGACATGTATTCGGGGGGTTTGAGCGAAGAAATCCTGGGCAGTACACTCCAGGGGCTCGGGGTCAAACGCGAAACGGTAGTCATTGCAACGAAGGTCTTTTACCCAATGAGCGATGACGTGAACGACCAGGGCCTTTCCCGCAAACATATTATGGCATCGATCGACAAGTCGCTTGTGCGACTTAAGATGGACTACGTCGACCTCTATCAAATCCACCGCTGGGATTATCAAACCCCCATCGAAGAAACAATGGAAGCGCTGCACGATGTGGTCAAGTCCGGTAAGGTGCGCTACATCGGCGCCTCTTCCATGTTCGCCTGGCAATTTACCAAAGCCCAGTTCACCGCAGACCTGCATGGCTGGACACGTTTTGTTTCGATGCAAAATCACTATAACCTCATCTATCGGGAAGAAGAACGCGAGATGATCCCCTGCCTTCGCGACCTAGGCGTGGCGATGATACCGTGGAGCCCGATGGCGCGCGGCTTTTTTGCTGGCAACCGCAAACCCGGCGGGGGCGGTGAGACGGCGCGGGCCAGGACCGATGCCTATGCAAAAGAATTGTATTTCCGCGATGACGATTTCGCTGTTGCAGAGCGCGCTGCTGAAGTTGCAAAAGAGCGCGGCGTGACAGGCTCGCAGATCGCACTGACATGGGTGCTGAGCAAGCCGTATGTTACGGCACCCATAGTTGGATCCAGCAAAATGGAGCACCTTGAACAATCCATTGCGGCGCTGGAGATCGAACTCTCAGAAGCCGAGATCAAGAGACTCGAAGAGCCATATAATCTGCATCCCGTTCTAGGACACTCCTAGAACTTGGCCGTAAACCAAGGGCCCCGATTTACGGCCGAAAAAAAGAACCTGGAATCCGCCCAAAAACCGAATTAATTCGCGTAGTCAGAAATCTAGGGGAAAATCTTATCGGAATTCAAAGTTGACTAGTACTTTTTTCCTAGTTGACAACTCGGGGGGAGAGACCCTATACTGTGAACATCTTGGTCTGACCACCATACCACAGGAAATAGTGGAACCTATGAAAATTCAACCTATCGCCCATACTTCTCTTACAGAAACGGCTGCCGGCAAGCTTTCCGCCTCCATTTTGGACGGAAGCCTGCTTCCAGGCACCCAGCTCCCCCCCGAACGCGAGTTGATGAGTCAGCTCGGGATCAGCCGCTCCACCCTTCGGGAAGCGCTCAAACGGCTCGAAGAGAACCAGTTGATCGAGTCGCGCCCGCACGTGGGCTGGTTCGCCCGGAAGATCAACGAATCGAATATGACACAGGCCCGGGAATTGGCCCGCTATGCGGCAGGGCCCTCTTCTTCACGCTCGGCAGCTAATGAGCCACCCACCGGTCCACTGCGCGTACCGATTGCATCCGGTAAACCGATCCATATCCCCAACCTGAAAAAGGATCGGCTCGGCACCTTCGAATTCATCTCCTGGTGGGAGCGCGAGAAGGTACAGAACGCCAAAGTCATGGTGATCGGAGCCGGCGCATTGGGCAACGAGGTGATCAAGAACCTGGCGCTCATGGGCATCGGTAACTTGTTCATTGTCGATTTCGATAAGATCGAAGCCGCAAATTTGAGCCGTTCGGTGCTCTTCCGTGAAGCCGATAATAACCGCAGCAAGGCCGAGATCGCGGCCGCGCGCGCGAAATCCATCAACCCTGATATCCACGTGCAATACATGAATGGGGATGTGACTACCCAATTGGGCCTGGGTCTTATCCGCCGCATGGATGTGGTGATCGGATGCCTCGACAACCGTGAAGCACGCCTGGCGGTCAACCGGTTCTGCTATTGGGTCAACAAGCCCTGGGTGGATGGGGCAATCCAGGAGCTGCTGGGCCTGGTGCGCGTCTTTGTCCCCGGCCAGGGCGCTTGTTATGAATGCACGCTCACCGAACAGGCACTGCGCGATCTCTCGAGCCGCTATTCGTGTCCGCTGCTCGCCCGCCAAAATATCCTGCTCGGCAAAGTGCCGACCACTCCCACGATCGCATCCATCATCGGCGGCATGCAATCGCAGGAAGCTTTGAAGCTGATCAACGACATGCCGGTCGAAGCGGGCAAGGTTGTCCACTACAACGGCCTGGTCAATGAAATGCATACAACCGCTTATTCGGCAAAGGACGACTGCGAGAGCCATTGGACGTACGGCGATATCACCGAACTTCCGGCTCGTTCCGAACGCACCACGCTTGCGGACCTGCTGCGCATCGCACGTGCGGACCTGGGACCGGACGCCATGATCGAGCTCGACCAGGAGTTGATCACCCAATTGGAATGCCCCAACTGCCACACCGTGGAAATGATCCTGAAGCCCTTGAATGAAGTTACCTTCGAGGCCGGACACTGCCCCACCTGCGGTGAGCTGCGTGAATCCACACTTACCCACATCATCTCGGGTGAGGAGAAATTCCTGCACCGGACGCTGTTCAGTGTGGGTGTGCCGCCCCTGCATATTGTGAAGGCACACAATGGAGTCCAGTATCGTTTTTACGAATTAACAGGCGACCTGCAGGACAGCCTGCATTTCCGCCACTTCGAACAAGCACACGTTACCCTCGCACCGGCCCCCAAGAACCGGGTGCGGATCAAAGCGGAAGTGAAGCTGAAAGGCACTGCCACGACACCCGCCGCAGGCAGGCATGTCAAACTGCATTGATAACAGCCGGCTAAAAGACAACGATGCGAAACCCGACCATGAGTCTGTATAACTCCGACCAGAATCCCGAACAAGGGCACCTACTACGCAAAGTTGTCCTGTTATTCTTACTGGTTGTTGCGCTATCGCTCGTTTTAGTCATTCTATTCAGACAAAAGAGCAGCTTCCCGATCCTGTTGTTCAATATCCTGGCAGACACTACCCTGGGGCTGCTGATCGGACTGGGGACCCGCTTTGTGATGCGGGACATGAACGGGTTCATCCAGGGTGTGGCGGCTGCCGCCATGGTATTGATAGGCCTGGCGGTCCTGGGCTACTTTACCGGCTGGAGAAGCGGCATTGGCCCCCTGGGAATCGGACTGGTGAGCGTCAATTGGCTCAACTGGGCTCACATCGCCCTGAAGCTTCCGCTGGAGTTTGGGCGAAGCAAAATGGACTTAGTTGATCTGGCGCAGATGGTGATCGGAGTCGATACAGCCTGGGTGGCGCTACGGGCATGGAGAAAGTCGCCCCGGATCGTGGGGCAGAGTAACACCCCCACGCCACGGGTGAGGAGCAGGTCACGGGCTCGCCCAGCCGTCGCAACAGTTACACCCAACGTTTCGATTTCAAGTAACCACACGCCGGCGGTTTCCAGCGCCAGACCGAACGTAAAAAAGAAGCGAACGGGGCGCCCGGTAATCTCGATGCGAAAGCCGGATCCCAAACCCTCCCGTTCCCGGGCTCGAGCATGGAATCCCATGCACCGCAAGCCCGAACTGCAGATCGCAGTCTACGAGGAGCATCGCTGTCCTTACTGCCTTGAACTTGTCACTCGTGATGACCCACGCGGTACGGTGGAATGCCAGATTTGTCATGCCTTGCACCACAAGGATTGCTGGGATATCACCGGCACCTGCCAGGTGCCTCATCTAAATACCTAACTTTTGGAGAGAACCCATGCCTGACGTAAGTGTAACCATAGTCCTTCCAAGCGGCGGCGCTCGCACTGCCGAAGTCCCTGATGACGTAGTTGTCAAGGATCTCATGCCTGAGTTCACCTCACTTCTGGAGCTGCCGGTCACCGGCCCCGACGGACGGGCGATGACGTACCGGCTCGACAGCAAGGCGCTGGGGCGCGAGCTCAAGGAAGAAGAAACACTGTCCGCTGCGGGTATACCGCAAAACGACAGGCTGATGCTCACGGCTGACATTACGGCGGGGGCAGACGGAACCAATGTGGTGTCCGAGAGTCCCCGCATGCGCCGCCTGAAGGCCGATTATGAGCTCATGCAGGATCTGGCAGCCCGCACCGATATGATCAGTTTCGTGGCCCAATCGCCACGCCCCAACCTGCCTCCAGAGCGGTACATCGTAACGTTCAAATGCAAAAGCATTTCGACCGTAGACCGGCAGGGCAACCCCGTTTACAGCGATCACCACCAGGTGGAGATCTATCTCCATAACCAGTATCCGCAACGCTGGCCGGGCATGAAGTGGATGACGCCCATCTGGCATCCGAACATTAACCATTTGAACGGCAGTGTTTGTATCGATGCTGCCTGGTGGACAGCCAGCCGCTCCCTGGACAGGCTTGTGATCATGCTGGGTGAGATGCTGCAGTACAAGAATTATCATGACGACCCCACCAAACCGCCCTTCCCTTGGGACCCCGAGGCGGCACGCTGGAGCCGTGAATACCGCAAGACCCACCCTGATATATTCCCGGTGGATAAACGCGAGCTGATGCGTCCCGAGCGCGTAAAACTCAATGCCGGAAAAGAAGAAGCCAAAAAGAAGCCCGGCATCAGCATCAAGCTCTCCACGGCCGAAACTAAGGCCGCGCCCCAGGCTGCTTCGAAGCCTGCGGCGAGGATCGTGCCTCAGAATGGTTCGAAACCCGGGCTAAAGATAGCACCTCAGAGCAATTCGAAGTCCGCCATCAAACCCAAGGCCAAGATCCGCATCAAATAGCGATTTTCCCGCGTTGTGCAAACCGGTTTTGCAAGTGGTAAGTATCTGCAAGTCTCATCAGATCCAGAAAGGAGTTTAGTCATGCCAGACGTACCTGTCACCATTGTTCTCCCCTCAGGAGGCACCCGCAATGCGGAAGTTCCCGATGATGTACCGGTGAAAGAATTGCTCCCGGAGTTGACCACGTCTTTGGAACTACCTGTAACGGGCCCGGATGGACGCGCCATGTCCTATCGCATGGACAGCAAGGCGCTCGGCCGTGAGTTGAAAGAGGAAGAGACGCTTTCACAGGCCGGCATCCCGCAGAACGACCGGCTGATGATGACCGCTGATGTAACAGCGGGATAATCCAGCTGCAATCCCTACCCTCATCCGCCCCGGGATCGAGCCGGGCGGATGAGGGTTTGGAAGCTCTTATGTCTTCCAGAACCCTCATCAATGTTTTGCCGTCTGATATGACCCAGCCTATTACCACCCCTCTTCCTGTTAAAAGAGCCAGCCGCTGGAACTCATCCTACGATGCCTCAGGCCTGAACCCCAGCGTATCGGTGTTTATGACCCAGACAGCGTACAGCCGTATTTGCGTGCATTCCGTGAGCGACATGAAGAATGAAGTGGGTGGTTTCTTGATCGGTCAGTGGTGTTTGGATGAAAAGCGACAATTTGTTGTCATTGAACATGCGCTCCCCGCGCGTTTCACGCGTCAGGGCAGCGTTTATCTGACCTTCACCCAGGACAGCCTGGTTGATATTCATGATCAGATAGACACCAATTACAAAGGTCAAAAGATCGTGGGGTGGTATCACACCCATCCCAGCATGGGAGTTTTTCTTTCGCATTATGATACGTGGCTCCACAACAATTTTTTCCCGGAGCCGTGGCAGGTGGCGCTTGTCGTTGAACCCGTTTCAGCCACCGGCGGATTTTTCGTCCGCCAGAAAAATAGTTTATTAGACCCTACCCGCTATTTCGGTTTCTACGAGCTGGACGGTAACTACGGGCGCAGCATGGTCTACTGGACCAATTTGTACCAGTTAGAAGAAGAGAAAGGAGATGCTTCAAAATGAGCAGACGAATGCGGACTTACTTTTATGCAGTACTCGGCGCCATTGGCGGCCTCATCGGTTGGCAGGTAAGTGACATGCTCGGCCTGTCGTTTTCATCCAACCTATACGTCAGCGAGGCGGTTGTCGGCGCGCTGGTGGGCTTGTTCATCGGCCTGTTCATCGGGATCACCGAAGGACTGATGACGCGCAACCCCGTGCAGGCGGCAAAATCGGGCGCCCTGAGCGGCGTGCTCGGTCTAGTCGCCGGCGCCATTGGACTGCCGCTGAGCGAGTTCTTCTTTCAAACCATCGGCGGTGGCGTCATTGGACGAGCGATCGGCTGGGGTCTGTTCGGGATGCTGATCGGCCTGGCGGTAGGCGTTTTCGGCCAGAGCCAGATCTGGAAAGGGATGCTCGGCGGATTCATTGGCGGCGCCATTGGCGGCGCCCTCCTGGAAGGCGTTCGCAACTGGCTTCAGAATCCCATAACCGGAAAGGCGGCAGGCCTGGTGCTGCTCGGCGCTTCGGTCGGCGCGTTCATCTCCTTGATCGTTGTCCTGCTTGGCAAGGCCTGGCTGGAAGTTACCTCCGGCAAACTCAAAGGCACGGAGTTCATGCTCGATAAATTCATGCATGCCGGCGGCCCGGCGATCGCAATCGGCAGTTCGCCTTTAAAGTCCGAGATCGTCTTACCTGACCCGGACATTGCTCCCCAGCACGCCATGCTGACCGGCGACGGCAACCAGTTCACCGTCAAAGATATGAGTCTCTCGGGAACCTTTATCAACAATAAGAAGGTTGAGCACGCCAAGCTTGCCAACGGACAAAAGATCCGTATGGGCAATACCGAGATGGTCTATCACGAAAAGAGGTAGTCATGCGAAAAATTTCTCGCATTTTTCTGTCCGTCAGCCTGCTTATCATCTTAACGCTCTGGTCTGCGCCAACGGCGTTCGCACAGACTGCGGATGGCGCTCAGATCAAGATCACGCAAGTGGATAACTCCAAATTTCCGCAAGTGACCGTCTATGTGTCGGTGACCAATGCGGCCGGTGAACCGGTAGGTGTGGACCCGTCCACGATCCAGATCTCGGAGAACGGCCAGGTCATGCAAGCCTCCAATCTCAGCGGTGGCAAGCAGGGTGGTGTGGGCCCGCTGACGACGATGCTGGTTATAGATATTTCGGGCAGCATGAAGCTTGCGGGCAAGCTTGACGGCGCTAAAGCCGCGGCAAAGGCCTACGTTGATCAAATGAGGCCTGGGGACCAGGCTGGTCTGATCGCTTTCGATACCCATAATACTTATGTCCAGAAGCTTACGCAAGATCATACCGCCCTTAAGAGCGCCATTGATGGCCTCAAGACCGGCAGTGATACTGCGATGTATGACGCAGTAATCACAGGCGAAGACGCGCTGAAGGACGTCTCAGGCAGAAAAGCGATCATCGTCCTGACCGACGGCCTGGATAATCGCAGCACACATAACACAAACGATGTGATCACTGATATCGGCAAGAGTGGTCTTTCCATTTCGACGATTGGGCTGGGCGACCCCACGACGAAATCAATGCAAGGTCTTGACGAAACCGGCCTCAAGTCTCTCGCGACCCAGGCGGGCGGGGCTTACAGTTCTGCCAGCGATCCCAACGCCTTGAGCAGTTTGTTCCAACAATACGGCCGCACCCTGCAGAGTGAATATGCAATAACCTATACTTCTCCCTCTGCATTACGTGACGGCGTGAATCGGAACCTTACTGTATCGCTTAGCGGCGCGGCCGTTACAACCCAGTCAAAATATAACCCCGGGGGCGTGCTGCCGGAAGTGCCTGGCCAGTCCTGGCTGTTGTTTGGCGTGATCCTGGTCGGATTAGTAGTCCTGCTGCTAATCCCCACGCTCATCGGTATGATCGGTTCACACGGTGGCGGCATAGGGGGAGGCCGCAAGAAGGGCCGCATAAAACTCACGGATCCGTCATCGGCTGCTTCTACTTCCAGAAGCCATGTGAAAATGAAGTAACAAAAGATCGTCACTACTAACGTTTTTTACGGGTTGCAAGCCAGTGAAGAACGGTTTACGACAAAAGACTTGTGCGGAGCAGGCGCTCCGCACAAGTCTTTTTTTTGATAATCCAACGCGGCCGTGTAAATATAAGAGAGCCAGGGTCCCCTCAATGGGACCCTGGCTCTCTTTTGCGATCTGTAGGAGGTGTAAACGCTCTTTTTCGCTTATTACGCTACGAGCTCAACCTTGCTGGTTGTCACTTTGCGGATGACCATGACAACTTTGCCTTTGATCTCCAAAGGCTCATCCTTTTTATAGCGGAGGGGGCCCATGGTTGGGTTAGCCGGCTGAAGACGGAAACCGTCCTTCTCTTTGTAAAAATATTTGAGAGTGGTCTCGTTTTTGTCCGGCAACCACACGGCGACCATTTCGCCATTCCTGGCATCCTGAGCGGGTTTCAACACAACAATATCGCCGTCGTTCACCATGGCGTCGATCATTGAGGTGCCTTTGACTTGCAGAGCAAACAATTCCTTGCCTTTTTCACGCGTAGGCATGAGGGAGGCCGCGATCTCGACCGATTCTTCAGGATCGAGATAGTTGAAATCAGAGGAAGGGAGCTGTATCGGTATACCGGCTGCGATGGGCCCAAGCACAGGCACGCGGAACATTTCACCGATGGGGGTCTGGCCGGTTACTCGCAAGCCGCGCGAGATCTTGCGGTCACGCTCGATGTTCCCGTTTTTCTCAAGCTGATCGAGATAATAATTTACCACTGAAGTGGAAGAGATACCGCAGCTCTCACCGATCTCCCTGATTGAGGGGGGGTGTTTGTGCTCACGCTGATACTTCTGGATAAATTCCAGAATTCTCTCGTGTTTTTCGCCGAGCCCTTTGCTTTTTCTGACCATCATCATTCAAGCCTCCAGAGCTATTGTTTTTGCTCACATCTTCGCCTCAGGTCTTCGGCCTGTAACGAAGGTCTTCCGAAATAATGGATATGTGCAGCCGTATGCCCTGCACATATCCATTATTTCGGATATTTCATGCCGGGGCGGTGCATAGAATTGACATATTCATCGCTCATTTGTGCTACGAATAATACCTGAACATGCGTTCGATGTCAAGGCCTGAAAATGAGGTCTTGGCGGACAGCCCCAGTATTTTGGCTGATTTCAGGCTTTTGTGAACAGGGCAATTAATAGCGGAAACCCGCCGAAGCTAAGTGGCTTGAAAAACGAAGCAAAAATCCCGAAAAAAAACACTGCTTTTCGATCCCGAAAACCAAGCCAAGTACCCGCAAAAAGAGGTGGGATAGTCGGTATTAAAGAAAACGTATATAACTATTAATTATATTGAAGACAAAATAAAGAAAATCAATAATTAACATTGACAAAATAGATATATTGAATATAATACAAATAATAAGAGAGAGGCAAGGAGAAGCCCATGTTTACAGGTGATAGGCTAAATGATGAATATGAAATGCACCAGCGTAGATTTGCTCACATCACAAAAGATGACATCGACTCCCTGATGGCCAATGTTCGCATAGGCCGTCCGTGTTGGTATAACAGCATCCTGGCTCAAATCGGAGATGGTTTGATCACAGCCGGTCGTTCCATCAAAGAACAGAATGCGGGCGTCAACTCCAGCGATTATTCGGTCTCTATGAGGTAATATGAAACCATCCCTGAATAAATGTCCTGTATGCGGCCAAGATCTGATCGTGTCCCGCTATCATTGTGAGAGCTGCGACACCTTGATCGAGGGGCGCTTCGAAAACAGCGCCTTCCCGGGTCTCACCGTTGACCAGATCGAATTTGTAAAAACGTTCGTCCGTTGCGAGGGCAAGATCAACCGCATGGAAGACGAACTCCATTTGTCCTATCCAACGATCCGGAATCTCCTACATGAGGTGATCCGAGCCATGGGTTTCGAGCCGGGCAGGGATGTGGCGCCGGAAGTCACCGAAGAGAGGCGGCGTTCCGTGCTTGAGGATTTGGATTCGGGCAAGATCACTGCAGAAGATGCCACCCGCCTGCTGCGCGGCGAGGAGGAGTAGATCATGACGACTCAAACTTTTTCCCTGGGCTCTAACCCGATACTTGAGATCGAGCACGTCGGCGGAAACGTGACCGTGGATGGTTGGGAGAAGCCGGAGCTCCAGGCTCAGGGCGATGATATCCACATCGACCAATCGGATGGCTCGCTCAAGATTTCCTGTGACAGCGACCTAAAACTTTCGCTGCCGCGTACTACCAAGCTGACCACAAGTTATATCGGCGGTGATCTCAAAGCAGAGAATCTGGATGGACCGATGGAGATCTCATTCGTTGGCGGCGACGTGACACTGCGAAACCTGAAAGGCCAGGTTTCATTGAATGGATTGGTGGGGGGCGATACCCGAATGGAGAACGTCAGCCGGGTTTCCATGGATGCCAATCAGCCGGGGGCAGGCCCTGATATTTCAGACCAGATACGGCGAAAGGTGGAACACGCTGCCCACCGTGCCGAGCAAAAGATGCGCCGTACGGAAACCAAGATAAAGAACGCGGAGCACAAGCTCCAGCGCCATGCGCAGATCAGGGCAAACATAGATGTCGGGCGCTGGAAGTGGAATGTGACACCGGGCTTCGTCCCGCCCGTTTCGATCAACGAACCTGTTACGGATGAGGAACGCATGACCATCCTGAAGATGCTGCAGGAAAAGAAAATAACCTCGGAGCAGGCCGATAAGTTACTGGCTGCATTAGATGGAGGCCAATGATGTCATCGGAGGAACAGAAGCAGATCCTCAAGATGGTTGAGGACGGCAAGATCAGCGCCACGGAAGCCCTGAAGCTCATACAGGCTCTTGAAAGTCCTTCCCTCGAAGGCGAGGTTGCTACGGGTAACTCACCTGGTTTTGAACGAGAATCTGGAACGGAAAAACTCGACCCCAATGAGTTCGAAGAGATTGCGAGCAAGGCGCGCCGCTTATGGCAGATCCCGCTGTGGATCGGTGTCTTCATGGTTGTACTTTCGGCGTATTGGCTGTATACGTCCGTCAGCGCTTCGAATTACGGATTTTGGTTCTATTGTGCACTGGCGCCACTACTGTTCGGCGTATTATTGCTAACTTTGTTTACGGGCGGCCGCACCTCACGCTGGCTGTATGTGCATGTAGAACAGCCACAGCAGGAATGGCCGCGCAATATCACACTGGGGTTCCCGCTGCCATTGGGCATCGCCGGCTGGTTCCTGCGCAATTTTGGATACAGCATCGAGGGTCTGAATCAGGCCGCTGTGGATGAGGTCCTGGAATTTCTATCCACAGGGTTTTCTTCCAAAGAACCCCTGATCGTAAGTGTCAATGAAGGCCACGGCGGAGAACGCGTTCAGGTCTTCATCGGTTAGGAGATGGTAATGGCAAACGCAGATGAACGAATGAAGATTTTGAAGATGATCGAAGAAGGCAAGATCAGCGCTGAAGAGGGCGCCAAGCTTTTGGCGGCATTGAGTGGAGGGCGCCGTGGACCTGGCGGCTCGCGGGCTACGGGTGCGGGGCACTTGCTGCGCATCCGTGTGACCGATCTTGCCTCGGGACGCTCGAAGGCCTCGGTTTCGCTGCCCTTAGTACTGATCGATGCAGGCATGAAGATCGGCGCTCATTTTGTCCCGGAGGTGGAGGGCGTGGATATGTCGGCTGTGATGGACGCCCTGCGTGCAGGGGTGACAGGCAAGATTATCGATGTGACAAACGACGAAGACGGGGAGCACGTGGAGATCTTTGTCGACTAGAACGGAAGAGTTCACGATCAGAGGTTGCGGCCGGCTCTGAGCCGAATATGTGGCGTTTTTTCGGGCGAGAGGCGGCAGAGGGAAGGGAAGTAAGAAATGTTTGAATTGTTGTCAAAAGCCATTTTCCTGGATGTCTTGGCCGTGTATGGGTTCGTTCTTTATCTATCGAATAAGCGGCAATCTAAGGGTAAGTTAAACAGGGAGCTGCACTCTAGCCGGATGGATTTGTTTCTGGATGCGCTCACCAACCTAGCGCAGATCGTCCCCCTGGTTTACATTTTTACATCCTGGCTGGATTTCGCCGACTATCGTTTGCCATCCTGGTTCAGCTGGGCGGGTGTGCTGCTTTTCATCGTAGCATTGTGGCTGCTTGGGAAAGCGCATTCTGCGATAAGGAGAAATTTCTCGTCCGGGTTGGAAATCCGAGATCAACAAACATTGGCGAATCAGGGCATCTATCGCTATATTCGGCACCCGATCTATGCCGGATTCTGGTTGTGGGCGATAGCCCAACCCTTGTTGCTGCACAACTGGATCGCAGGTTTTGCCATGCTCGCGACTTTTATTCCGCTCTATTGGGTGCGGGTACGGCGCGAAGAAAGAATGCTGCTCGGGCACTTCGGAGAGGCCTATCGTAAGTACATGCGGGAAACCGGCAGGGTTTTCCCTCGCATCGGGCACGCGCTGCAGGATGGTGGGATGGTTGCGCGAGAAAAAGCAAGGAATTAAAAGGTAAACAATGGAAATCAGAAACAAAGTTGTCCTCATCACCGGGGCCTCGAGCGGTATCGGCGCAGGTGCGGCGCGCCGGCTGGCAAGTGAAGGTGCAAAATTAGTGCTCGCGGCTCGACGGCGAGATTTGCTGGAAGACCTGGCAGCGGAGATCGCTGCTCAAGGCGGACAGGCCCTGCCTATACAAGTGGATGTTACCGATACAGTCGCAATAAGAGAAATGGTACGTGAGACGACGGCGAAGTACGGTCGGCTAGATGTTTTAGTCAATAATGCCGGGCTCGGGTTTGCGGCCGACGTTAAAGATATCGACCCGTCCAGGCTGCGCACGCAGGTGGCAGTCAACCTGGTGGGGTTGATCGAATGCGCACAGGCTGTGCTTAAACCGATGCTATACCAGGGTTCGGGACATATTATTAATGTTTCTTCACTGGCGGGGTTAGTAGGTACACCCGGCAGCAGTGTTTACGCGGCCACCAAATTTGGCGTGATAGGTTTCAGTGATGCCTTGCGACGCGAAGTGCACAAGCAGGGCCTCTCCGTTACTACCTTTTGTCCGGGGTTCATTGCTACTGACTTCAGCCCCAGGCTGAAAAAAATCGCCAGCGGCGCGCCGGATGCGGCCCGTTTACCGGGCGTAATGTCGGTGGACTATGTATCCAGGATATTCGCAGGTATCATCCGTCGCCCACGACCGATCGTCTACGTACCTTTTGCTTTTTCCCTGCTGGTTCGGTTTGGCCAGGCTTTTCCGGGCCTGGTGGACTGGGCGAGCGATCATTTTACAATTCGATAACCTGTCTCAACTTAATAGGAGCCTATTCGCAATCAAAGAGGCCTTTTTTGGGTGTGCAGTTAGACTGCACACCCAAAAAAGGGGCCCCTCTATTTTATGGATAAGTTATTAGCAGGCGGGAATAGAGGTAAAATCGGTTCTTCCGATATTTACTTATCCATGAGGTGAGATGCAAACTCAGAAAAAATATCGCCTAAGTGGGATGGTGGGCTTTACTCTTGTGTGGATCGGCCAAATCGTGTCGGTGCTTGCCAGCGGCATGACTACCTTTGCCCTGACGATCTATATGTACCAACAAACCCATTCCGCGACTGCAATGGGGTTTGTACAGGTGGCCTATATTACACCCTTCCTCTTAATGTCTCCGATCGTGGGCGTGATGGTGGACCGCTATAACCGCAAGCTGATGATGATGGTAAGCGATATTGCCAGCGGGCTGGCAACACTGAGCGTCTTGATTCTTTTTACGACTGGGCATCTGCAATACTGGTGGATCTATGTGGCCTCGGCTGTGGCGGGCGTCGGAACCACCTTCCAGTGGCCGGCCTATTCGGCGGCGATCAGCATCATGATCCCCAAAGAGCAATACGGCCGCGCCAATGGCATGATGTCGCTCATCGAGGCCGGTCCTGGCGTACTTGCACCGCTGCTGGCAGGAGGATTGCTTCCACTAATTGGCATTGGAGGAATATTATTTTTTGATGCCGTCACTTTTGGGACCGCCATCCTGGCGCTTGCGGTCGTATTCGTACCTCAACCCTCCAACACGGCGGAGGGGCAAGAGGCCAAAGGTGGTTTTTGGAAGGAAGCCTCCTTCGGCTTCAAATATATCTTCGCACGCCCAAGCCTGCTGGGGCTGCAGCTGGTGTTCTTTATAGGCAACCTATTCTCGGGAATTGGCTTTGCAGTCCTGGCACCCATGCTTCTGGCCCGCACGAACCAGAATACGGTTATTCTCGGCTCCGTCCAATCGGCCATGTCAGTGGGCATGGTGGTTGGAGGGATCGCCATGAGCGCCTGGGGCGGGTTCAAGAAGCGCGTGCATGGCGTACTCTTCGGCTGGATGATGTCCAGCCTGGGCGCCAGCATAATTTTTGGTCTCGGGCATGATTTGCCGGTCTGGCTCCCGGCCGTCTTTTTTGGCGGCTTGTTCGTTCCCCTGGTCAATGGCTCAAATCAAGCGATCTGGCAGGCCAAAGTGGCCCCCGACCTGCAGGGGCGCGTCTTTTCAGCGAGACGGCTGATCGCATGGTTCACGAACCCCATCTCGCCCATCATCGGCGGGACCCTGGCAGATTTTGTGCTCGAACCGGCCATGAAGGCTCAAAACAGCGGCCTGGCGCAATTATTCGGGCCGGTGTTTGGGACAGGGCCGGGGTCGGGGATGAGCCTGCTGATCGTAATTTGTGGAGTGGGCGGATTCCTGGTTGGTTTGGCGGGCTACTTCGTCCCCGCCATACGGGATGCCGAGTCGGTCCTTCCTGACCATGATGCATTACCGACTGCGGAACCATCCATGGCGTAGAAATCACCGCCGGCGGATCCGTTTTTTTTAGGGAGCTCATTACAGATCCATGGAAGATAACGAAATGCAGCCCATAAAGGATTCTATAAAGCGGCAGCTGGAGGTCAATGAATTGAAGAACCTGCTCTTTGCAAATGCGGAGCAAATCATCGAGATAGAACCGAACTTCCTGGCCGCGTTGGAAGAATTGCTGGATTCCACCCGTAAGGATAGGGCGCAAAACGCCACCGCAGAGATTGTTTCATTCGCCGCACGGGCCTTATTGAAGCGGGTGTATTCTGTAAACCAATATCTAAAAATCAGTGACCAGAAAATCGCAGAATTGGAGGAAATCTATCTGAGGACCTGGCGGACGATGCTCAAAACAGGAAACATACAAACCACGCTTAGGGAAGAGCATTATCCTGAATTATCGCAATGGGTTGCTTCGGTATATCCACAGGAATTTCGGAAGCGTCTCAGGTTTTCTGCAGAAGTCGGCCACGTAGTTTATGAGGAATACTCCGCCCAATTACAGATTGAATTATTGCAAATTGACACAGCCCATTTAACGCAGCCAGTTATCGATATAGGCTGCGGGAGTAAAGCAAACCTGGTCAGATACTTACGATCCCGGGGTATCGAAGCCTACGGATTTGATCGCCAGCTGGAGAAGCCTGAACCCTATCTCGAGAAGAGAGATTGGCTCGAATATCCATTCGAGGCAGCGAGCTGGGGAACGATCATCTCTAATATGGCCTTCACGAACCATTTGAACTATGCCTATTTACACGATGCCTCCCAGCTTGAGCAGTATTTGTTGAAGATGAGAGATATCATTGAATCCTTAGCGATTGGCGGCCAATTCTTTTATGCACCGAGCCTGCCATTTGTTGAAAATAGATTTGACCCCAGGTGTTATACGGTGGAGCGAGAACGAACTGTCGGCGAACTATTTGTCAGTACGGTGACCAAGATCGCGTAGAGAAATTGTTTCTACTGGTGGTGATACCGCTACGCGTCAGCCTTTCGTCCCACGCTTTCAGCCTGGGACTGAGATCCGCGCAGGAAGACCACCTGTATCTTCGGAAAATGAATATGGGCGGGGCGTTCTTCCCCGCCCATATTCATTTTTCGGGGAAAGAACAACGGGATAGTGAGTAGTTAGGAGAAATGGTGTGCGTAAGATCTCCGGCCTTTTTCGCTTTTCTGAAAACTTAATCGCTCCAAGTCAGTTGCTATCAAGGATATAAGGAAATTTAATGAACCATCTGGATATTGAGCATCTACGTACAGCCATTTCGGTCGCGCGGCTGGCTCGTGAACATGGCAACCATCCGTTTGGGGCGGTGCTGGTGGATAAAGATAACCATCTTCTTTTGCAGACGGAAAATACGGTTATCACAGGGCGGGATATTACCGGTCACGCGGAGACCAATCTCGTACGGCTGGCTACGCAAAGCTATTCGCCGGACCAACTTGCAGGCTTTACCCTTTACTCCAGTACGGAGCCGTGTGCGATGTGCGCCGGGGCAATCCACTGGGGTCAAATTGGGCGAGTAGTTTATGCCCTGAGTGAAGTTGATCTATATACCATTATTGGGCCATCGCCCGAGCACTTGTTGCTCCCTTGCCGGGAAGTCTTTGCTCACAGCCAACGCCCGATCGAAGATCGTGGGCCCGGCTCCAGAATTAGAAATGGAAGCTCGAGCTGTTCATGAGAACTTTTGGGCAAGATAACTCCTGAACCAGGGTCAAAGCGAACAATTCCATGGCTAATCTGGCCTCGCTGCTGATTGAGCCGAGGCTGTGATAACGAAGAAACGCCGTTCAGGATGAAGGGCGTTTCTGTTTTCTTCGAGAGCTTAAAGGCAAATGGTATTGGGCGAGTTTATCCCGTTGAACCAAGGTTTGAGAAATTTCTACCAAAGATCCTGCATCACTTCCGCAGGTACGACCGCCGCGCCGACTACCGCCGGCCCGGTGTGGACACCCAATACGGGAGAGATGCGCATAACCTCCAGTTTGGCGATATTCAAGTGTCCCTTGAGTTCTTGGGTCATCTCTTCGGCTTTCTCAGCAAAGCGACCATGCAAGACCGTGACCCACATGGGCGCGTTGGAATACTTGTTATGAAGATATTCGGCCATGGACGTCATGGATTTATTGATGGTGCGGGCAGAAGAAACAGAGCTGTACTTTCCATCGGTATCAACACGGATGATGGGCTTTAGGTGAAGCAGGGCACCCGCCAGAGCCCTGACGCGCCCAATGCGGCCGCCACGCGCCAGATAATCGAGCGTGTCCAGGGTGTAGATCACCTCGGTTTTTGATCGGATGGAAGCCAGCCGCTCCTGGATGGCAGCCATTGTCCAGCCAGCCCTGGCGGCCAGGGCCGCTGCGATCACCTGGAACCGTTCTCCGCCGGAGAGCGTCAGAGTATCCCAGAAATTCACATTGGCGAGATGTTTGAGCTGTTCTGCCGCACCGCGGGCTGCGTTGATGGTCCCGCTCAATCCTGACGAAATGTGCAGCGAAAGGATATCTTTGTCCAACACCGCGATCTTGTTATACAACTCGGCAAAGAGGCCGCTCGATGGCATAGCGGTGGTTGGGGTATTAGGCTGCATGGCTTCGAGCCGGTCATAGAAAGCATCGGCGGAAATGTCGAGGGAACTTACTTCACCTTCGGGAAATTGGATATACAGCGGAGCCTGCGGTGATGCCGAGCTCCTTTAATTCTTGCTCCGACATGTCTGCCGCACAATCAGTTACGATCTTCATGAGTTTTCTCCTTGGGGTAGATCAGTTTATCCTGGTTGTATTGAATTTCATCTGGTTGGATTCCAGGAACCAATGGATGGCGTCCGCTATGCTTTCGTATAGAGGCCGCGGGTGATAACCCAATACACGCGTCGCTTTGGCATGGCTGATATTGGAATTGCTCCGCAGCACTTCCAAGGAATATGGAGTGAAGCGCGGCGTCGCTTGCGACAGACGATAGTACAGGGGCGTAAACCGGGCTGCGAATTGGGCCAGCCCGAACGGTATTTTCAACTGGAAGAAGTGCCTGCCAGTGATCTCTCGAATAGTTTCAAGCAAATGGGGGACGGTGATCTTTTCTCCTGATAATATGTAACTTTCTCCACGGTGTCCTTTTTCGGCCGCGGCGATCATGCCCCTGGCAACGTCCCGGACGTCCACGAAATCATAGGCGCCATCCACATACAGAGCCGGCTTTTGTTCGGCTGCCGTGCGGATCACTTCGCCCGCCATCGAGCCGAGGAAATCATAGGGCCCGATCACACCTGTGGGGCAGACGATCACCACCTCCTGACCGCGCTGTGCAGCTTCCTGCACTTCGCAGGTAGCTTCCGCTTTTGAGCGGTCATATTCGCCATAAGAGTTTTCGGGATCGTAGGGGAGGGTTTCATCTATGGCGCCCTCGCGCGCTCGTTGAATTGCATGGATGGAACTGGCATACACCAGCTTCTTGATACCTGCCTCCCTGGCCATGCGCAGGATATTCCGGGTGCCTTCGATATTAATGCGACGAAGGTTCGGATCCTTACCGGGCATGATCGAGATGACGCCCGCGAGGTGGAAAATGCCTCGAACCCCGCGCAGGGACTCAAACAGAGAGTTCAGGTCGAGGACGTTGCCCTCCACGGTCTCAACGTCCAGGCCGTTGAGTGGCTTGCTACTTTCGTTCGGCAGCACCAATGCCCGGACCTTTTCGCCGCGGTCCAGTAATTGACGTATGAGTACGTTTCCGATATGCCCGGTTGCACCTGTAACTAACCACATGATGATTTACCTTGTTTATTCCCCATGCTTGCAGACCGCCTAATGCGGTGGTAATAGACCGGAGTCATGGCGAGATGGAAGACGTCTATCGGAAGAGGGGAGATCAGAATGGTGAGTCTGAGTAAAAATTGCACGTGAAGTTCCAAAAGTTGAAATTGTCGTCGCCCGATTCCGTATCCCTTGAATAAACGGGCAGGGCCATCAGGAAAAACATTGGCTAAGGCTGCAAAATTCGCATCACGGTTGTAGTACATTCTCTTGAAACCCTGGGCCAATTCGCACCCTTCGGGTCGAGCAGGCTTTGCAGTAACAACCCCATTGCCATCGCAACGATCATCCGCGCAGCAATTTCCGGATCCACACTCGCGAATGAACCTTCCTCGACGCCCTTTCTGATCAGCGACGTAAAGTATTTGTGGTAGCGGCGATAGGGGGAAATGCTGGCCTGCCAAATTTTCTTATCGCGGCTGGCCTGAAGCCAGAATTCGAGGAACATGGGTAAATTCTGCGCCTGCGCTGTCAAAGATGTAGGGATAAGCTTTCGCCATCTGGAGAAAAGTGTCCGGCACCGTCTGATCGCGTGACGCATCGATGGCCAGGTCAACGGTCTGTAACCAGCCATCCAACAGGGCCAGGAACAGGGCTTGCTTGCTTACAAAATGATGGTAAAACGCGCCCTTGCTCACACCTGCGTCTTTGCAAATATCATCCACGCTGGCCGCCACGTAACCATAATCGGAAAAACGGCTGATGGCCGCCTGCATGATCTGCGTACGGGTTTTCTTTCCACGTGGTTGCATATTGGGGTGTGAATCTGGAAGATGTTCTGGAAGACAATCAAACCGACCAGTCGGTATCTTTTTACCCCTCTTTAGGCAGCCTGTCAATGAAATGAGAACACCTTTCTTCTGTTCACTTCATGCCGAGCGGTGGGTATTTATAAATTTTGGACGGCAGTCAAACTGCCGTCCAAAATCATTCCGGTCTTTAGCAGCAACCGCCGCCGCAGCATCCACTTTCGCAGCAGTCGTCGCTGCCGCTGTTGATCACGGTCAGGTCTAACATGGCTCTCACCTCCTTTCCCTTTGGCGATTTTGGATAATCAGCTTGCGAAAATCCCGGCGACAGCGAACCATTAGAACAACTTCAACATAAGCAGAAGATCGAAAGCAAAGCCACTGAGGATAGCCCCGGCCCATAAGATTGCAACAACCAAACCAATCACACGCCAGCGAGCAATCGTAAGAGCGCCGGTGATGGCTCCAATGGAGGTCCCGGCGCCGGCAATCAGGAAAGCCAAAGCGGCACCCTGGCTCATCCCGTTATCGAGGAGCGACTTGATCAGCGGCAAGGAGGCCTCGGAATTTATATAAAGCGGCAATCCCAAAGTGGCAGCCAGTGGGACACTATAAATATTGCCGCCGCCAAAAATTGAGGCCACCCAATTCGCAGGGATCAGGCCGTTCAGGAAATAACCTATAAATGCAAATCCCAGAAACATAACCAATAAACGCGAACCGGAATTATAGAGCTCAATCCCTATCAGAGCCGGCGTAACAGTTTGTTTTTGCGATGAAACGCGATCCTGGCTTTTGGCAGGGCCAGTGGATTTGTCGGTAGCAGAATGGCCACAATCGCAGCCTGACGCTCCACTTACGGAGCCTTTATGTTTTATCTGAAGCACAGGTAGATCCATGCTGAATACCTGGCTGGGTTTTCCCTGAGACTGGCTGCCCGCGAAATTGGTTTCAGAAAAACGAGTCTGGTTGGCGAGCCAGCCGCGGGATTCAAGCAGGGCGGCTATCAATCCCCCGACCAGACCCAAGACAATCGAGGCCAGGTAAAACGCAGATGCGAACGGCCAACCAAACAAACCGGCGCTATAGAAAAGCCCTTCCGGGGAAGTTAGCGGAGAGGCTACCATGAAGGCGACAATGGGGGCCCATGTCATCCTGCTGGCCATCATTCCTAGTATCACTGCCGTAGTCCCGCAGGAACATAAGGGGGTTGCTACCGCTGCAACCGTGGCGGTTACCACGCTTGCCCCACGATAGCGGTTCAGGAAAGCGGATACTTTCTCGGCATTTACATATAGCTTGAGTATGGAAGCAATTACTACGCTCATCACCAAATAGGGCCAGTTATGCTGCAGGGTCAGAAGCACCTGTCCCAGTGAAATAGTTGCCAGGTCTAGTAACGAATTCCATTTCTTATCTCCTTGTCAAATAGACGTTTGTCTATGTATTTTTCCAAAATGTTGGGACGCAATCTTTAGTCGTGACCGCGTCCCTTTTAGTTCTTTTTTATTCGCTTAATCGCTCAGGATTGTCTGGATCATATTATGGCTTTCGAGCGGTGACCCTGGCGCTGAAAACTGTTTTTGAGATTGCCTCGCGTGAGATAACTTTCAAGTCCACCTGATCACCCATATCGCGCACGGCCTCATCGATGGTCTGCTTCATCAAAGTAAGAGGGCGTGATGGATATATCAGTAAAACCCGCATTTTCCATGGCAGCCTGATAATCTTTTACCTCCAACGCACCGGCGATGCAGCCTGCCCAGGCGCTCAGGCTTTTCTTTATACTTTCGGGCAGGGGACCATCCGTCACAATATCGGAAACCGATAATTTGGCGCCCGGTTTTAATACACGGAAGACTTCCTTGAAAACCTTCGTCTTATCGGGCGCGAGGTTGATCACGCAGTTGGAAATGGCAACATCCACGGTATTTGCTTCCACAGGCAGCTCTTCGAGCAGTCCCTGCCGGAATTCGACGTTGTTCAATTTCAATCGTTTCGCACTGGCCCGGGCCCGTTCGATCATTTCGGGGGTCATATCCACACCGATGACGTGACCGGTTTCTCCGACCTTCCTGGCAGCCAGGAAACAATCCAGTCCACCGCCGGAACCCAGGTCAAGGACGGTTTCCCCAGGTTTCAACCCGGCCAGGGTGATCGGGTCGCCGCAGCCCAGGGTGAATGAAGTGATATCTTCGGGAAGTTCGGTCAGCAGTTCCTCGGGGTAGAGCTTATTACCAGTCGGTTCGCAGCAGACATTAGGGGCCACAGCAGGAACCCGCGCTGGCTTGGGCGGCATAATGTTCACGGACGGATTCGTGGATCTCATCAGGGGTTTGGTTCATAGTATTCTCCTTAGTAGATAACTAATCAAAATATCTTCACCCGCAACTGCAGGATCTTCCTTTTGGCCGCAGAAGCGCGGCACGGATCATGGCCGAAGCACAGCCAACCCCGCTTTCAACATGGATCGCATTGAAAGGACAATTCAATTGACACGCCCCGCATTCCATGCAAGCCTGGGCGTTGACAAGGTAAGCGAGTTTGCCTTTCATCTCGAAAGCACCGTGCGGGCAAACGTCCACGCAGATACCGCATCCGGTGCAAAGCGATGGGTCATATTGGAGTGTGTTGGTTTGATAAGCATTGAACATATTAGCCTTCCAATTAGTGAACAAAATAATGGCAATGTTAAGCAGAAGGCCGGCGCCGAACATCCAGGCCATCGTCGGGATATAAGCGAACATTTCGCTGGCGTACGCCGGTGCGGGAAGTGAAAGTGGTCGAGCCGGTGAAGTTCAAAGCCAGGAAAGCCGTAATGGGGGGAATGAGCAGAGCATAAACCAAAGCCCATGCGCTTCTCAGCCACAGAGCCGAACCGGGATCCTTCAAAATAGCGGCAATCACAAACGGCAGGGCTACAACAGCCGCCCAGGATGAACCCCTTGGTGCTGAAATCATGAGTGGGTATCCACGGCAGTAGCATCGGGAATAAGAACGGTTCCTGCCAGAACCGCAGCTGCCGGTCCCCTGGAACCGATCAGGAGCAGGATTATCAAAGGTAAAAGCACGGAAACCAACTCGACCGGGATCAATGTCAATCGGTCTTTGAAAGTGAACCGGACGCGGCGCATCTCCGGCGTGGCCTGGACGGGTCTTGAGATATTCCGGTAGATCTTGTGCACGCACGGGACCGATACTCCACCTTGAAATGGGAGCGTTTTGTGACTTCGAAGCCCGAGACACCGGGTGCGCCCAATTGCGGCAGGATCAAGTTGCGATGGTTGACGACTTCCTGCAAGCGGGTCGCTTCGATGCGGTTCACCAGTTCATCCGTGCCAAAGGTGCCTTTCCCGGCCGCACACCAGACATTGATGCCTTTTGTATCCAAAACCAGGATGAAGCCTTGGATGCCTTTCAAAGCCGAACGCAATGCGTCGAAACTCAGCGTGTAATTTGCACTGACGAAGACCGGAGAATCAGGTGTAGGATTTCCAAGTGCGTATAGATCCAGGCTCCACCCGATGTCCTTCGCGGTTGACTGCCCAGCGTGCTAATAAGTGATCCCAGTAATTTGCCGAGATTAAGGGTGGAGGTGGTAGTGCGTATTTCTGGTTTACCCGAATTATCTGTATTCGTTGGGATCATCTTTCACTCCTTTGCCTGCTTCAAATAGACATCCATCTATATAATCAGACAAAATTTGTGGGATTCGAGTTTATTCGAATCCCATAATTCAGTTATGTACGGTCAACTTTAGGGCTTCCGTGGTCTCCATTTCGGGAGCAAACTTGATCATCAATTGACCGCAGCAGGCAACCATCCGGTCCTGGTTCAACGAATAAAAGGTTTGTTTGCCTTCTTCACGGACATTGACCAACCCCGGCCTCGCGCAAAATAGCCAGATGATGGGAGACGGTAGGCTGTGAAACATCCGTCTTTGCGACGATCTCATTGACGGAAAGCCAGGCTGCAGCAACACAGGCTCATGATCTTCTGGCGGGTATCATCTGCCATGGCTTTGGCGAATTGGACAGCATCTACTTTTGTCATATTGATAACCTTCTATTTGATATTATATCGATAATCGTCTATTTGTCAAGAGGCGCTATAATTTCCGGATGGCACTGGCTTCCGCTGGAGAGCGGATCAAACAAGCTTTATTATCCTGGGAAAACGTTACAGCACGACCTCATCGCTTCGGCGGCACGGAATTCCGCCTGGGGACCCGTGAAATCGGACATCTCCACGGCGATTATTTAGCAGACATCCCATTTCCCAAAAAGGTGCGTGACGAAATCGTGGCAGCAGGCGAAGCCGAGCCGCATCATATTTTGCCAGATACCGGTTGGGTTAGTTTTTATTTGCGGAAAGAGGGTGACGTGGAACGCGCCATCGCGTTGTTCAGGCGATCGTATGAAATCGCATTGAAGCAGAAAAGCAAATCATCAGACTAGCACCTTCAGGGCAGGTAATGAGATAGATCAATAATAAAGTTAAAGGTGCAAATCCAACAGCATGCGGGCCACCTCCCTGGACGGCTCGCAGAATATTGTCAGAGCGGTTAGGATCTTCCGCCTACGTCGAAACTTTGCCCCAAGGTCATACTCGAAGGTACCCGCCTCACTCATAAGACTGAGAAAGCCTTCGTAGTCAACGAACGTCCACGCGTCGTTGGGCCGCGCAAGTATAAATATCACTCGCCGCTCATCTCCGCTGAATGGTGTGGATTCATCAACTTTTCGGGGGCGGCTTGATCAACTTTGAGCCGCAGTAAGAAGATTTGGCCCTGGAAACCTATCAGACCTGGATGCGGTGGTTCGAGCTGCAGCGCTATTATTCGTGGATCATTGACCGATTTCATATATCGACGCAAGCGTATCAATGGCACACGTATACCAGGCGTTACGGCTTCAACAAAAAAACACCGTCTTTGGATGCGGTGTTTTTTTTCTTGTTATTTGTTGTTATTTACTGGGCTACTGCAGGGGCAACCGGGTCAGTTGGCACCACGTTTTGCCAGTTATTGTACGTTACGACCTTGTAATCGTCGCGGGCTTTCGTTAACCAGTCAGTGAATGCAGTTTGTTGTGCCTGAGCGTAAGCGGTCGCATCCAGGGGTCTCTGCTCATGGGCCAGGACCTGAATAATGTGATAACCAAATTGACTTTTTACCGGCGGGCCGATCTCACCTACTTTTTGGCTGAATGCCGCCGCTTCAAATTCGGCTACCATGGCGCCCTTGCCAAACCAGCCGAGGTCGCCGCCTTTATCCTTTGTCCCGGTATCTGTTGATACTTCGGCGGCAACTTTGGCAAAGTCTTCGCCGTTAAGGAGTCGCTGGCGGACTGCATTGGCCGTTGCCTCGTCTGCAACCAGGATGTGCCTGGCCCAAACCTGATCCTGGGTGTGCGGGACATCGGCGGTGATGACATCGAAGAGTTTTTGGCGAAGGACATTGGATTCATAGAGCTGGCGGATCTGCGCTTCCGTCAGGCCCATGCCGGTCAATTGAGTAACCCCATTCTTATATGCGCTTTAAAGCCCTGCTGTGTGTAAGGTGTTGAGGTGGGGAAAGGGGTTGCAGTGGGCTCGGTTGGTAGGCGTCGGTCCCGGCGTGGCAGTGGGCGGTGGGAGATTCCAATGGATTTGGCGTGAAGGTTGGGCCGGGGTTTGCAGTCAACACCGGCCGTTGGTGTCGGCGTGATCGTCACCAATGCCAGGGTTTGCGGTGAAAGCGTGGGGAGCTGAACCGCGGTGGGCGTGATCGTCGGTGTTGGTGTCCCATTCGGGATAATATTGATAGGAAGCCTGGATCGCCTGATCGACCTCTGCTTTGCTGGCTGTAATGCCGCGTTTTGCAGCTTCCTGGCGGATCAGCTCTTCGTCGATCATCTGGTCCAGGACTGTCTGCCCCATGGTAGTAGGTCGAATCCAATTGCGAGGATATCTGCTGCTCCTGAGAGCTTAGGTCCATCCCAAAATATTGGGAATATTGTTGGTAAAGTTGAAGCTGACTGATCAATCGGCTGCGTTCCATCGAACGCGTGCCTGCCATTCGCCGATGGGAATGCTTACATTTCCGACTTTGGCAACGGGCTGAAGGGCCTGGAAGTATTTGACGTCCAGATATCCATAGACCACCAGACCCACAACGATAACCAGGACACCTATGAAACTGAATAAGATAAGGCGCGTTTGCAATCGTTCGCGTTCCAGGCGGGCGATATGTTTCTTTGTATGAAGCACGGGTTTGTTTTCCCGCGGGTTTGCCATGTGTTCTTACTCCTGATATAGAACTGCGGGGCATGGAGTTTCTCCATGCCCCGACCCGTATTTGATTAGCGAGAGTTGTCTTCCCAACGTCCCCCGGTATATGGGAGCAGGGCAATGTGACGGGCCCGTTTGATAGCACCCGCCAGGACACGTTGGTGACGGGCGCAGGTGCCCGTCTGACGGCGAGGACGGATCTTTCCGTCGTCGGTGATGAACCGTCTGAGCATATCTCCCTTTTTTGTAATCAATGCTTATGGTTTTGTCAGCACAAAACTGACAAAATTTCGGACGGGCAAAGAAACGGCGCTCTCCAGTGCCGCCTTCGTTGCCGCCTTCGTTCACTCTTTCATCAGCCATTCTTTACTCCATAATTCTAGAACGGGAATTCATCTTCGGTTGCGGCAGGTTCCGTCTCTGCCGGCGTAGATTGCTCTTCGCCGGCATGATTGGCATCGCGGCGGTCACCCAGCATCATCATCTCATTGGCTACAATCTCAACGCTGGTATGTTTCTGTCCTTCTTTATCATCCCAACGGCGGGTTTGGAGGCGGCCTTCAATGTAAACTTGTTGCCCTTTGGTGAGATATTGTTTACAGATCTCGGCAAGGTTGCCCCAGGCTACAATGTTGAACCACTCTGTTTCGGTATGACGTTCTCCGTCCGCACTGTTCCAGGAGCGGCTGACTGCCACGGTATAAGTGGTCACGGGACGGCCGGAAGGTGTGTAACGCATTTCGGGATCCTTACCCAGATGACCGATAATCATTACTTTGTTCAAGCCTCGGCTCATGTCAATCTCCTTTTTACTGTTTCTCTCATTAATCTCTAAACTATGCTTCTTGGTCTAACACGGAATGAACTCAGGGCAAACAATCGGTTTGACTTGGAGCCTAAAACTGAGAGCTTGATGTAGATGATGAAACTTGTGTGCCAGATGTGTTCATCGACCGCCTGACAATCAACCATAGAAACATTTATTATTCAACGATCGTCAATAAATGCCGCATGAGAGTTTCAGTATAACGCAAGTTCTGTTCCAATGCGGCGGTTGCCGTGGGTTGAAGCGAGAGATTGATCAGCACATAACTGCCTTCGCGCTGCTTGCGGATCTCGTAGGCCAGCCTGCGCTTGCCCCAAATATCCACCTTATCCACGCTTCCACCTGATTCTGTAATCCAGCCTTTGACGCGGTCGAGCACGCCATTAAAAGCGGCTTCGTCCAGATCGGGCTGGATCACACAAACCAATTCATATTTACGCATGGGGATGCCTCCTTTCCATGGGATTGCTCCCGTCAAGGCCGTGGGCCATTCGAGAGCGGAAAGGCACGTATGAGACGTACCTTGAATTAGCAGATTGATTGTACGCTAAGATGTTGATTTTGTGGAGAGGCAAATTGAGCTGCTTTGAATACTTCACGGCCGATCTTATGAAATTCTAGGCTTTGACTATCAAGACTGATCTAGCGGACATAAATCGGATTGCTGAAAACCCATCCTCGCTTTTGCCCAAGATAATTTCTGATATGCTTCGACCCGATAAACACCCGGTTCCCGTGTGATATAGGTCAGTGCCTGGGCTTTCTTGCGCAGTTTGCAAGACTTTGCCATTTTTCATCAGTCGAATTTCTGCAAAGAATGGCAGATATGCCTGTAAAGTAACTCCGCCTCGGGCCTCGATCTCATCTCCCATGATGCCGGCTGTTCGCCTCCACGGACAGTGAAACGAAAACCACGAGTTGAACTGAGGCAAATCATAACCGACAAAACAATGTCCTGCGGCCAATGCATCATAGATCATTTGTCTTATCGGTTTCCAAATCTCTGGTCAGAGGGTTCTGGAATAAAGATATGTGTGTTGATCGCGCGGAAGTGGAAATGTGTAGGGGTAAACAGTTCGGCTTATCGGACCCAGGCGCATTCGGAGAGCGTGTGCGTCTGAGCCGCCGATAGCTACCACCCGCCTTTGGTTGAGTAACTCGTCCCATATTTGCAGTGTTTTGGGATGGGGTCGGTGTGCAATGATGGCCGGGAATAAAGCGTAGAAAACCCCATGTAGCCTGGTCGGAATGAGCGTTTTGAGTTCGCTTAAACCATTCCAAAGTTCTAATGCCGGTAAAATTATCAACTGACCAATCCTCCCAGGAGATATCGGGCTCGTTGAAAGCCGGGCGCGGAAGGATCGGTTGGATGAGCAATGAATGAAAGTCCACCTGAATCACTGACATTTTTAATAAGCGAGCTATGGATCGTCTGCAAACGTTGCCATTTCGTTCTTTGCGCCGAATACCAGCAGATGGTTTTTCTGCGGATCGCGGTCCTGGTCATGTATTTCCTCACCGACCAGCATCAAGACCCGCTTCAGCCCCGCTTCTCATATAGCCTTCAAATCCATTCGACCAGCACATTGTGATCTGTTACGATCACTGCATCCAGACCGCATTCGATTGCAGCCAGGGCAATGTCCATGTGGCTGCCGGTCCCATCGGAATAATGGGTGTGCATGTGCAGGTTGACGATGATTTCTTCCATATGGTTAAATAAATATGCTTCAAAATAGCGGCTCAGAAATCCGGCTTACCGGTCCGTAAATCCATTTAGTCTCTAATTCCGGACAATCCCGCCTCCCCAGGTTCGATGGTGGCATTCCTGCGACTGTGTAAAATGGCATCCAACTTTGCAACAGAGCCTGTCCGCAGTCCCAATTAACCCAGCTTCCTCTCTAAAAGGATAAGGATTAACCAGGCTGGCTTAGAATGCTTGGTTGACGACTTTCCTCTAACACAGGTATAATTTGCCCGCTAATTTTCAGGAGGCACACGCATGATAAAGTTTCTGGATATTGCGCTGATTATAACTGCTGTAGGTCTCATCCTCAGCGTTATCCTGCAGAGCAAAGGCGCCGGCCTGGGCGGTCTTACAGGCTCTGATGCAAGCAGTGTTTTCACCGCCCGCCGCGGCATTGAACGCGTATTGTTCTGGGTCACGATCGTTTTGAGCGTCTGTGTTCTTTGTGCTTGCGATCACCGTAGTGATCCTGGCGCGCTAGCGGCTAGCCGGGAAAGGCCGACCGGTTATGCTTGCTATTTCGGTTAGCTGCAAGTATAACGAAGCGGAGAGGCCTTTCTTTTTTTTCTCCTTATCCCGCTTTTCCAACCATCAAATTGATCTATGAGACGTTTACGCTGGCAGATTTTGGTTGTCCTGGCGACGCTGGTTATTGTGGCTGTGCTTTTGCTCAGCCAGCAACCAGTGCTTACGCCGATTCTGCCCCAGGCGGCTCCCGGCGGCGTTTATACCGAGGGAATGGTTGGCTCGCTGGGCCGTCTCAACCCTCTTCTTGATTGGAATAACCCGGCTGATCGTGATGTAGACCGCCTGATCTTCAGCGGACTTATCAAATTTGATTCACACGGCCTGCCTCAGCCCGATCTGGCGGAATCCTGGGGCACCTCCGCCGACGGTACGATCTATAACTTTCACACTTCGCCCGAATGCAGTATGGCAGGATGGCACTCCTGTCACGAGCGACGATGTGATCTTTACAATCGACCTGATCAAAACCAGTTCGCTTTTTCCGCAAGACATCAAGGACCTTTGGGGGAAGATTGACGTCAAGAAATTGAACGATAAGAACCTGAAGTTCACCCTGCCTGAGCCCTTTGCCCCTTTCCTGGATTACGCAACTTTTGGCATCCTTCCCAAAGCATATCCTTCAATCCACGCCACCCGACCAGCTTGCCAATGCCCCCTTCAATATCAACCCGGTGGGAACGGGTCCTTATAAATTTGATCATCTGATCATTGATAGTGGGCAGATCACCGGCGTTGTATTGACCGTTAACGATAATTATTTCGAACAAAAGCCTTTTATCCAGCAGGTTGTTTTCCGGTACTATCCTGATTCCAAGAGCGCTTACGATGCGTATCAAACAAGGTGAAGTGCTGGGAATCAGCCAGCTCACCGCCGATGTTTTACCGCAGGCGCTCGAAGACGCTAATCTTTCAGTTTATACCAGCCAGCTTCCACAAATGAGCATCATCCTGCTCAACTTGAATAATAACGAGGTTCAATTCCTCCAGAATGCCAACGTCCGGCGGGCCTTGATGCTGGGCCTGAACCGTGATTACATCGTTTCCTCCTTCCTACATGGAGAGGCAATCGTTGCGGATGGCCCGGTGCTGCCGGGTTCCTGGGCCCATTATGACGGCATCGAGCATATCAGCTATGACCCTGAAGGCGCTGTCAATCTACTAAAAGGAGAAGGGTATGTCATCCCGGCGTCTGGCGGCACTGTGCGAGCCAAAGATAATGCTGCGCTGAACTTTACGCTTGTCCATCCAGACGACGCGCTCCATACCCGGATCGCGCAGGCGATTCAACAACAATGGGCGCAGATCGGAGTGCAAGTAAACCTGCAGCCAGTGCCTTACAACCAGATGATCCCCACTTATCTTGGCCCGCGTTCGTACCAGGCCGCGCTGGTGGATCTTAACCTGGCCCGAACGCCGGACCCCGATCCTTATCCATTTTGGCATCAGGCCGAAGCGACCGGCGGGCAGAACTATTCGCAATGGGATAACCAGTCTGCAAGTGAATATCTAGAACAGGCCCGTACGGAAACCGACTTTACGGTCCGTGCCCGCCTATATCGCAATTTCCAGGTTGTCTTTGCAAAAGAGCTTCCCTCGCTGCCGTTATATTATCCTGTCTATAGTTACGGCATTGATGCCCAAGTACACGGAGTCCAGGGAGCGGTAACGCTGTATGATACAAGTGATCGTCTGGCATTCATCAACACCTGGTATTTATTGACGCGCCGCGCCCTCGAACAAACGCCCGAGCCAACCGTCGACCCCTAGCATACGGAACTACGATTGCTCATTAATTGAAGACCGTTCATTCAGGAAAATCGAATAGGAGAAGACATGCTGAACCAGGCTCTCGAATATGCAAAACAAAATCAGGAACGATTCCTGACCGAATTGAATGAAGTCCTCACCATCCCATCCATTTCGACCGACCCCGATCATAAAGCCGATATGCAATATGCAGCAGAATGGATGTCGGCCCAGCTGAAATCGATCGGCATGAGCAATGTGCAAATCATGCCGACGGGCGGGCATCCCGTGGTCTATGGCGAGTGGCTGGGCGCCGGGAAAGACTTCGCCGACCGTTATGATCTATGGCCATTACGATGTCCAGCCTGCCGACCCGCTTGAGCTGTGGAAAAATCCGCCCTTTGAACCGGCCGTTATCGGAGAGAACCTGTATGCCCGCGGCTCTGCCGATATGAAGGGACAGGTGCTGGCTTCCCTCAAGGCTGTTGAATCCATTATGAAGAACGGCGGCCTGCCGGTGAACGTCAAGTGGCTGATCGAAGGGGAAGAGGAGATCGGCTCGGACCATCTGGACGATTTCATCAAGAATCACAAGGAACTGCTCGCCTGCGATTTCTGCCTGAACACAGATGCCGGCATCCTTGCAGCTGATAAACCGTCCATCACGACCGGCTTGCGCGGCCTGGCATATTTTGAACTGCGCGTCTACGGACCGAGCAAGGATCTGCATTCCGGCTTGTTCGGCGGAACGGTACATAACCCCGCGCAAGCACTGGCCGAATTGATTGCCGGGATGCACGATAAGGATGGAAAAATCACGCTGCCCGGTTTCTATGACAAGGTCCGCAAGCTGAGCAAGAAAGAACACAAAGATTTTGCGCGTTTACCCGTCAATAAGAAACTGTATCTGGAGCAGACCGGTGTGCCTGCTCTATGGGGCGAACCGAAGTTCACGCCGCCCGAGCGGTTGGGCGCGCGGCCCACTCTCGAAGTCAACGGACTGCTTTCAGGTTTTACCGGTCCCGGTTCGAAGACGGTTCTGCCGGCATGGGCGATGGCGAAAATTTCCTGCCGTCTTGTCCCGGATCAAACCCCCGAGCAAACCATCAAGCAAATGAAAAAATATCTTAAGGAGCAGGCCCCCAAGGATATAAAATGGGAATTGACCTATCTGCATGGGGCAGGCGCGGCGCTGGTCAGCAAGGATACCATCGGCGTAAAGGCAATGAGCAAGGCCATGGAGACGGTTTGGGGAAAGCAACCCTATTTTCTGCGCGAAGGCGGTTCGATCGGTGTCGTCGTCCAATTACAGAAGCGGCTTGGCGTGGATTCGGTCCTTTCGGGCTTCGCTTTGCCGGATTGTGATGCCCATTCGCCCAACGAGAAACTGCATCTGCCTACCTGGTATAAAGGTATCGATGCGCTGATACACTTCTTCTATAACCTCAAATAAAAAATGGAAGATCGAATTATCACATATGGCGGGCAGGCTGTGATCGAGGGCGTGATGATGCGCGGGCAAAGAGGCTTTGCGATCGCCATGCGCGCTCCGGATGGTAAGATCGTCGTCCACAAAGAAAAGCTAGGCGAAATTTATCGTTCGCGGATCGTCAAAATTCCTTTCCTGCGCGGCGTGATTATGCTGTGGGATGCGCTCGGGATCGGAATGCGGGCCTTGACCATAGCTGCCAATACTCAAACGGGGGAAGACGAAAAGCTGGAAGGCCCGGTCCTTTATGTGACCCTGGGTTTTGCCCTCCTTTTTGGAGTCGGTCTTTTCTTCCTGCTGCCTGCCGGCCTCGGGAGTCTGACCGAAAAATATCTTGGCTGGAATGTCTGGGCGAGTAACCTTTTTGAAGGATTTCTCCGCCTGCTCCTGCTGGTGGGCTATATCTGGGGCATAGGCTTCATGCCCGATATTAAACGGCTCTTCGCTTATCACGGCGCGGAGCATAAAACGATCAATGCCTATGAGGCCGGCGCTGAATTGACCCCTGAATCGGTGGCAAAGTTTTCGCTGGAACATCCGCGCTGCGGGACCGCCTTTTTGCTGACCCTGGTTTTGTTTTCGATCCTTGTTTTTACTGCGCTGGGACCATTGCCAATTCTATGGCGGCTGCTCAGCCGCATTTTGCTTATCCCGGTGCTGGCCGGCCTGGCGCTCGAGTATATCCGCTGGACAGCAAATCACCTGAAGAATCCATTCGTTCGGTTGTTGATCAAGCCCAATCTTGCCTTGCAATCGTTAACCACCCGTGAACCCGATGTTTCCATGCTGGAAGTAGCGATTGAGTCGTTCAAATCGATGCGGCAGGCAGAACAAGAATTCGTTGCATAATTAGGCGACTGCAGAAACAAAAGGAGCAGGCGCGAAGCCTGCTCTTTTGTTTATATTCGGCATTGTTGATGTCCGAAATTTGGTAAACTCTATTTATGCTAAAACAAAAGCGGTTCCGGTTTTTGCTGATCGTATTGGTTCTGGTGGGAATGTGCATTGGCGGATTCGCTGGTCTACGATCATGGCCGCCCACTTCAAATCCCTACCAAGGAGCATTTATTCGCCGGGGTGGATTATGCACGCAAAGTGCAGTTGTCGCCACGACCGATGATCATCCATGTAATCACAATCGATACGCATGCGAACGGTATACGTTTCCTGGTCACACCGCCGGATGATAAAGGGAGTCAATATCCACTGCGAGCCCGCACTACCTCGCAGTTCTTGCAGGAATTTGGTGTTCAGATCGCGATCAACGGCGATGGCTTTTCGCCCTGGTGGTCGTGCAGTCCGGCGGATTATTATCCGCACATCGGAGATCCGGTCCAGCCCCGCGGTGATTCGGCTTCGCGCGGCAAAGTTTACTGGACTTCCGAGACACCTGTGCCCACCCTGTATATTTCATCACGCAATCAGATGAGTTTTGTTGCACCTGGCAAGCCCTTCAATGCGATATCCGGCGGGGGATGCTCGTCAAAGGGCGGAGATCCGATGCCGGGTTTGGATAATTCGATCAACGCAACCGCGTACTGCGATTGGTTATTCAAAAAGCGGCAGGTATTTGTACCTGGTTGTGGTGGATGGCAGGCAGCCCTTTTATAGCGAAGGCATCACGCTGGATGAATTAGCCCATTTGATGATCTCGCTGGGTGCACAATACGCCATGAACCTGGATGGCGGCGGTTCCTCCACCATGGTGGTGGCGGGCAGGGATGGCCAGCCGCGTATCCTGAACTCCCCGATAGATAATTACATCCCTGGCCGCGAAAGACCGGTTGCGAATCATTTGGGAGTTTATGTCACCAAATAGCGGACCCGCTCATCTGTGATCTATTGATTAGCCGAGGGTCGAGCCACATTTTGACGCGAATTCGAAACGCGGCGGATTGGCTGGACTAAGAGCTCAGCGATCCTAAAATTCAATTTCCCCTATCTGTTCAAAATTGACATCAAAGGGCGTTATCCGATTCCGAAGTCCGCCTCGGCCTCAGCGAGCGTTCCCGGCCTGAGTGCCACGCTCACAATAGGAACGATACGCGCAGAACCTACAGGAGTTCTGATCCTCGGTCAGGGGAAATCCTTTTGCTGTTGAAACCTCGCTAACGATCTTTTCAATGGCGGACCAATCCCGCTTGAACTGTTTCTTATCGTAAGTAAAGCGGGCCGGGGCAGAGGGAAAATCTGCATACCAGTAGATCATCTCGATCTGTTCCGGGTCGAATGGAACGTTATTGTTGAGCCGGGCGCCGGCCTTTGTGAGCAGGGCACGATAAACGCGTGTCTGCCAGCGCGCCGCCATCCATTCATCACGTGGCCGTTTGGCAGAGGTTTTCCAATCGAAAATCAATGCCTTTTGTCCGGGGTTGACTGCAATGAGGTCGTATTTTGCGATCAAGCGGTGTTCGCCGATTGGGCACGAGAGGGATAATTCGGGATACTGCGTATAGCCACTAGGAATCAAATCGAAGAACTGATAATTTGCCCACCACCGTTCCAGATTCGGCGTGTTTGCCAGGCGCGATAGTTTTTCTGATGGGAGTCCCAGCAGCTGCTGCTGGACGAGACGATGAAAGGTTTGTCCTTCGATCTGGCGGTGTTCATTTTCCAACACAGGCTCAGTTTCCACTGCGGGCCAGTGAAGCTGCTCAATGTATCGCAATTGGAAGCGCCGCGGACAATCTGAGTAATCCTGGAGGGAAGATTGCGAAAAGGTAAAAGGCTTTTGAATTTCCGATCTTAGGTTTGTGGAGGTCATTTGCCCACAATTCTACTCTTGTTGAAAGGCCGAATGGGCCGGTGGTTAATACACGCCAGACTCAAAAGCCTAGCTTGATATCTTTGGATGGGAGCTAGCTTCTAAACGGATCTCACGTTTTTCAGGTTATAATTATGCCTATGATTTATGGTTTCATTGTTGGCAAATCTCCACTCTGTATCGGTGTGACCGGCTTCTATACCACGGGGCTTCCTCGAATCGCGCCTGCCCGCAAATTGTGAAAATTTCCATAACGACATTTCGCGCCGCAGGCTTGCCTGCGGCGCTTTTAATTTTAAGAGGACAACATGATTCAGATCCAACTTTCAAGGGTTACGCTTATCCTTGGCGCCGAACGCATCTTCGAAAACCTGAACTGGGAGATCCAAGCCGGACAAAAGGTCGGGCTGATTGGATCCAACGGTGCGGGCAAGTCTTCGTTGTTCAAGCTTATCCTGGGCGAATACCTTCCGGAACCCGGCGGTTCGGTAACACGAGGCCGCCTGGTCACGACGGGTTACCTGCCGCAACAACCCGAGCTTGATCTTGCATTGACAGCCTTCGATGCCGCGTTGGACGGCAATCCGCAGGTCGCGGAGGTTCATGCAGAGTTGGAAAAAGTGGAGGCCAGCCTTGGCGATCCTGTTATCTATGGCGATGAACGCAAGCTACAGCATGCGCTGGAGCAACAGAGCCGTTTGATGGCGGAGTATCGCAATCTACGGAGGGGACGGCTATCCGGACCGTGTCCGCCAACTTCTCTCAGGTTTAGGACTCCCTGAAACTGACCTTGGCAAACCCCTCTCTGCCCTAAGCGGCGGGCAGAAGAAGCTGGTTGGGCTGGCAAGGCTGTTGTTAGTCCGGCCGGATATCCTGCTGCTTGATGAGCCGGACAATCACCTCGATCTGGAGGGGAAAATATATCTGGAAAAACTCATACGTGAGTACGAAGGCACGGTCGTCATCATATCTCATGACCGCTATTTACTGGACGCGGCTGTCACCCATATAGCCGAATTGGAGGACGGCAAACTGAACCTGTTCAAGGGCGATTACTCTTCTTTTGTCGAAGATAAGGAATCGCGTCTCGCACGGGAGGAGCAGTTGTTCCGCGCCCAGAGTCATGAAATCGAGCGGCTCGAAACGGCCATCAAGCGCTATGCGATCTGGGGCAAGGTATATGATAACGAAGACTTTGCGCGCAAAGCCAAGTCGATGCAAAAGCGGCTGGACAAAATTGACAAACTCGAAAAGCCGGTATTAGAGCGCGCGCGTATGGGCCTGGAGTTTAGCGGCTGGCGCGGTTCCAACAAAGTATTGGAATTGATCGGAGTCAGTAAATGTTTTGATAAGAAGAACATTTTCACGGAGGTCAATCAAACCATTTGGCATGGAGAGCGAGTCGGATTGATCGGCGCAAACGGTACTGGTAAGTCCGTCTTATTGCGCATGATCCTTGGGAAGGAAAAGCCGGACCACGGCGAAATCAAGATCGGCCCGAGTATCTCAGTCGGATACTATGCACAGGAACATGAGACCCTGGATTTCAACAAGAGCCTGCTCGAAACCGTACGTTTTGCAGGCGAAATGAGCGAATCCAGAGCCACGGCTTTTTTATTACGCTATCTATTCACTTATCGACAGGCCCCCCAGAAAATCGGCGAGCTTTCCGGCGGCGAACGCAGCAGACTGCAACTTGCCTTGCTGGTTCTTTCCGGGGCAAATTTCCTGCTTTTGGATGAGCCTACCAATAACCTGGATATCGCCTCGGCGGAGGTGCTGGAGCAGGCCCTGGCGGACTTTCTGGGAACCGTCCTGGTGGTTTCCCACGACCGTTATTTCCTTGATCGGACGGTAAGAAGGATCCTGGTTATTGAGGACGGTAGACTGGTTGAATATGCGGGAGGCTATAGCGATTATCTTGCGAAATAGGCATCAGGGACAAGCCTGAAATCGCCCGGATTTTACTCAGCCATCCTCTGCGCCATGGCAAGTGCGCCCAGGACTCCTGATTGATCTCCCAAGCCCGGCGGAACAATGTATGCCTCGATATCATCGAGCAAACTGGGGCTTTGGACATAACCGTTCAGCTCTTCCTGCACCTTGCGTTTGATCATCGGGAACAAGAAAAGGCGCTGCATGATCCCGCCACCTAAAATGATCCTCTTTGGCGAAAGGACCAGGATATAGGTTGCCAACGCAGAGGCAATATAACTGGCCTCGATTTCCCAAAAGGAGTGATTCTCGGAAATCGTCTCACCGCGAACTTTCAGACGTTTTTGCAGAGCCGGTCCGCTGGCGAGACCTTCGAAGCAGTCTCCGTGGAAGGAACATGAGCCCGGAAACGGATCGAGATCAAGATCATGTTTGACATGGATATGGCCCATCTCCGGAATTAACAAGCCAACCAATGGCTTTCCGTCTTTAATATAGCCGCCGCCGATGCCCGTGCCAATTGTGAGATACAAAGATGGATCACAGTCCTTGCTCGCGCCCCAGCGGAACTCTCCCAGGGCCGCGGCATTGACGTCGGTATCCATTGCTACATTAACTTTCAACTCATCCTGAAGGATCCCAAGCATATCCGTGTTGCTCCATCCCGGCTTGGGCGTAGCGGTGATGAAGCCATAGGTACTGGAACCCGGAGTTAGATCAATGGGACCGAAACTGCCGATCCCGATGGCTTCGATCTTTGGCCCCCTTACGTAAGGCTGGAAGAACTCGATAACTTTGTGCAAAGTTTCTGCCGGTGTGGTTGTCGGTATGCGCACTTGCGCTTCGACATGCTCCGGCCCGCTGCCCACCATGCAAACGAATTTTGTCCCCCCTGCTTCGATGGCGCCAAATGATCGAGTGTTGTTCATGATTCAATTATAGCAATGATCGGATCTCCAACCACGCTGGCGATCTACCCTGAATCGAGTCTGCCCGATGATTATTGCTCTGTACGGCTTCCCACCAGGCTTTGCAGGGCCGCAAATGGCAGCGCAGGAGTGGTGTTCCCCTGCCTTCCTGTATTCCACGTAACGATAAGATCACGTTTGGCGCGGGTAATTCCCACATAGAATAAGCGCAAACGCTCCTTTACATAATCCACACGTGCTTTGAGGGTAGCTGCGCCTTCGGTGTACCAGTCATATTCACCCGATGAGAGGGCAGCATCCATTTGGGCCAACGCCTCGGCTTCCAAATTCAGGTTTCCGCGTACGAACCACTTTTCCGAGATGAAGTGATCGTTTGGCTGGTTGGAAGGAAAATCATAATTATTCACCGACATCAAGTACACACGCTCCCATTCCAGTCCCTTGGCCTTGTGCATGGTGGTTACCACCACTTTGCCTTTGTGCCGTTCCGGGTCGAACCCCGAATCATCAGACGAGAAGCCGATGAACCGCCGCTCGTTCCTGGCAATTACCGCCAATTCCGATGCCAATTCGGGCAGCCGCCAATCGCCATGGTCGTTGGCAACCTGCTGCAATACCAAAGCCAGTTTATGGGCGAGGGCCAGGTCGGCCGGCTCGGTAAAAACATCCTGCGCCAGGGTCAATACCAATTGATCGATTGGCAGCATAACCGCGTTGAGCCAGCGATTGACGTTGAGGTCGGAACTCGGACAATTCATGCTGTACCGGCTCCGGCTCAGTTTCACTGAAGTCGATCTCGAGCCAATCGTGTTCGGGACTCGGAGCGAGATAAGCGTCTCCAAGTCTCACCGCATTTATGGATGAGGCTGGCACGTATGCTCATACAACTCGATATGTTCTCCGTCTTCGCGCCAATCGCGCCGCCAGACCTGATACGACTTTCGACAATTTGGCGGACGACTGCGGATCGGACAAATACGCCAAGAGAAGGTTTAACGCCCCGGCGGCGGCGCGGGTATTGGAGGTGCTGGCGAGGAACTCCAAGATAGTCAATATTCTTGCTCTTGAGTGCATTGATTACCTCCACACCGCGTGTATTCCGCGGCACCAGAATGGCGACGGTCGCATCCTTATGATCCGGGAAGCCACTTGCTCCAAGGAATTTACAACGGCCTCCACTTCCTCCTCAGGGGTAAAACGCCGGTCAACGAAATGTATGCCTGATCTATCGTCCGGTGGATTTTGCTGTGGATCATCCGCGGGCGCGGGTCGAATATAAGGCATCGCCAAGGCGGACCGCACTTCCAAGTCCGGATGCTCGTTCATGACCCAGTCGATAAGATGGTTGGCGAGGGCAATAATGCGAGGCTGGGAGCGCCCGGATTCATCCATATCCACGTGCGGGTTGGCGCCGATGAAGCGGCGCAGGAGCTCAGGTGAAGCGGTGGTGAAGGTTTCGAAAATGGCCTGGTTGGCATCGCCGACCCGCACCCAGTTGCCGTCCTCACCCGCCAGCTTGCCCAGGATGGCCTCCTGCAATTCGCTGGAATCCTGGGCCTCATCTTCAAGGATAAAAGGGAAGCGATAGCGTAAACGCTCCAGGAATTCATCATCGCTTTCGAGCAAGTCGAGAGCCAGGCGGATGAGGTCGTCGAAATCCACCGCGCCGCGATAGGCGAGGGCACGCTGGTAATCGGCGTAAATCTCAAGTCCCATTTCGGCCAGCAACAAGGGCGCCGGAGCGGATCTGAGGCGGGCTTGCAGGCTTTCGGGAGTCAGGCGGTGGTCTTTTGCCGAACGGATGAAGGCCAATGTCAGCGATTCCAGCAGTTCGGGCAAGCTGTTTACGGTATAGCCAATCGCGTTTGGATTGGTCCATGGCAGGATCCAGCATGTCATCCAGAGTAGCCGGGATGTGAAGCCAGCCAGGCATTGACAGCTTCGCGGCGGATGAAGTCTGCTTCCCGTTCGTCAATGATGCTAAAGCGCTCCTCGAGCCCGACGCGCCCCGGTTTCTCACGCACAATATCATGCGCCAGTCCGTGCAGGGTGCGGACGCGATAACCGAGATGCGGGATCAGCCCGCTGCTGCTGGACAAACGATCCGATGCGCTGGGAAAAGTTGTCCACCGCCGAGTTGACCAATGTGACGACCAATACTTCCTGATCGGAGCCAACCCGGCCTTCGGCAATGAGCTTCGCAGCAAGGGCAGATAGGGTGTAGGTCTTGCCCGCGCCGGGCACGGCGGCAATCCCCAGCCTGCCGCCGCGATAGGCGAGTATTTTTTCTTGAGAAGGGCGAGGAGTAAAAATCCAGGTCTCCGATCACTCTGCTTCCCGTTCTTCCTGCAAGCACCTTTTGAAACGCCTTTCAACAAATCACCTCTTTGTTCAAATCCGCTCTCACCTAATTCAGCCAGACCGAGAACCACCCGTTCACGACAACGGCGCAGTAAACCAGTAACCAGGCGCGCCATGGCCTCGCCGCGAAACCTGCACTTCGTCGGCATCGCTCCATATGCGGCCAGGCTCCCAGCCACGCGAAAGAACATAAGGATGTGTAAGCGGCTGGGACAGACGCTCATACCATCCGCTTGAACCGGCATCCAGCCAGAACTGCACGGTCGCGGGGCGGTTCATCATCAGGAAAGTGTAGGCCGGCGCGACCAGCACGGCATCCTTATCTTCCACTTTCCATGACTCAAGATATTGCGCAGCGATCACGCCGTCATTGAGCAAGGAAATGTATTCCCGTCCCAACGCCTCCGATATCCAGGGACGCTTCCATCACCAGCCGGAACTTTTGGATCGACTCGATCAAGCTGGCAGCCACGCGGGCCGCATCGAGGTTGCGATGAAAGCCAAATCCGGTTTGGGAAAGAACTTCGCCAAACAGTTTTCTAAGGAAATGATCCAGCGGAAGCAATTCCGAATCCCGATAAGTGAGCAATGTCTCCCGCAGGCTTGAATATCGATTGCCCGATGGAATATGTGATCCGCTCCTGCACGTCGGTCTTGATGCCGTCGAAGGGAGCCAGGGAGAGGTCGCGTTGATGGTAGACGATCTCGGTCAGCAGTTGGGCGCGCACCAAATCGAGGCCTTCAATAGATTGCATCAAGGCATAAGCAACATCCGATTTTGGCGGATGGATATTCCAGGCCGGGTGAGCCAGCGCCGCCAATGTCAGCAGGGAATGGCTGGCAGGTTCGTCATGCAGGGAGCGTGAAGGGCGGTGCGAACGCCATGGGATGCCTTGCTCTTCGAGGCGGTCGGTCAGCGAAAAACGGAGAGCATCCGAAAGATAAGGCGCGATGACCACGATCTCCGAAGGAGACAGACCCTCGTCGATGAGTCGTTTGATCTCGCCACTGATCACCGTCAATAACTCCGGATAGAAACGCGTTTGGATGATAGTAAGGCTATCTCGAACGTTTGCAGCTCTTTTCTTGTTTTCTGAGGAGCAGGAAGGCCGGAGCTGATGTGAGCACCTCCGAAAGCGATCTCTCGAGATCGGAAATGCCTTCCGAATTGACAAAACTATCCTGCATAGTCACCTGGTCGTTGCACAATTCGCGCAACGCCCAGGCTGTGTCCACATCCGCGCCGAGAAAGCGCCGATAGCCAGCGTCTTGGTCGTATATCAATAGAGCGGAATCAAACTCAGGCAGCCACTCACGCAGCAGATCATGGGCACGGGGAACGTCCTCTTCGAGATTATCGTAAATGAGATGGCGATAATTGCGGGTCAGAAATTTGCGAACCATCGAGTTCCGGCCATAGATGGGTCAGGAAGATTTCGAGCTGCAGGGAGAAATCCAGCAGGTTATGCGCCAGGCAAAACTCACGGAAACGCGAGGCGCAATCCTGTGCGTCGGCATAAACACGCCGTTGGGCTGGGTCGCCATACCAGGCGGAATCGAGTCGTGAGCCGATCTCCGTGTAAGGGAAACCCGACCGCTGCGGATTTGTTCAAATTGTCAATGTATCTGGGAATAAAGACGATTGCGGTCAATGGTTACAGACTCGAAATAACCCTGGTCGAGCAATGGCCGGACGATATGTGCCATGTAATACTGGGCGGTTTCGAGGGTGAGGAAAACCGGCGGTTGTTCCGGGAATGCAAAACCAGCCGGCTCGGCAACTATCGGCCAGAAAAGATCGCACATCCGCCGTGCCAGACCACCGACTGTAGCGGGAGTCACTTCGCCGCCTGCGCGGGTTTCAGGAGAATGGATGATTTCGAGATAGGGTTCCTGCAGAGTCCGCTGGGGAGTCAGAACGAGTATTGATTCGCCGGGCACCCCGTTGGCCAGCAGATACTTCAATCGTTCGACTCCAACCGTGGATTTCCCTGTCCCGGCCGGGCCGGAGAGGAACAGCTTGGTGTCTGGAGGAGCCTCTATGATTTGGAGCTGATCGGTTGTTAGATCCACCATAATGTGAGGGTACAGGATGGGGCGTGATTTGTCAATAAATAGAACATACTGATCTACAAAAAACAATTTAGATCAGTCTGAACCCCTTTCCCTTCAGGGGTTGGTAATAAGCTGAATTCCCCTCTGGAAATATCCCCCGCGTAGACCTACTTTGAGAGTCTAATTCAGATTTTTTGCGAGGAATTTTGTGGCACGCTCCCAGGCATCCTTTGCCGCCTCAGGCCGATAGGTGTTCGGATCATTGTCTCTGAAGAAAGCGTGACCGGAGTTGGGATAGACGATCGACTTCGTGCTCGACGCCTATCTGATCCAGCAATTTGTCGAATTCTTCGATGGTGCCGACAGGAATGGATTGATCTTTATCGCCGTAGAGTCCGAGAACGGGGGCTTTTAGACCTCCAAGCTGGTCGAAGAGCTGCTGCATGCCACCACCATAAAAAGTACAAATCGCATCAACAGGTCGATTGATCCCGAGCGCCAGCGACATACGTCCACCAAAGCAGAAACCCACGCTGCCCATCTTGCCGGAGCAATCAGGATGACTCTTGAGGGCATCGAAGGCTTCTTCCAGGTCCTCGAGGGCAGTTGGGAGCATATTTCTGATACGAGGCTGCTGGCTTTTTGTGAATCTCCGGGCAGCGCCATTTCGCCGTGATATAGATCGGGTGCAAAGGCAAAATAATGAAGACCTGCAAATCGGTCCACTATGGATTCGATATGATTGGTGAGGCCATACCATTCATGGATTACAAGCACTGTAGGCCAGGGGCCTTCGCCTGAGGGTCTTCCCAAATAACCAGAAATAGGACCGATCTTGACCATTCTTCCCATACGTTTCTCCTTTTAAGATTGAACCAATATTATCAGTAGATCACGAAAATCAAGAGAAGTCCGATTTTCAAATCGAGTACCTTCGTGAATACTGTTATTTTATCCAGATGGAGTTGCAGTTGCCGGAGTTTCTCCGTTCACGGGGGTCGCTTCCGGTGTAGGGGTACCTCCTTCCGAGAAACTGCCGCCAACGCCGGTGCTGCAAACACCTACATCTCCTTGTATTAGACAACCTGTAAGGTCGCCGCTACTGAGCGTATCCATGAGAGTAGTCACATCGTCCACGGTATCTGCCAACAATACCAGGGTAGTCCCTTGTTCCGATTGTTGAAGAAGCAACAACCCGTTTCCCGATCGTCCGAGCTTGCCGAACTGCGGGACATCAACGAATTCGCTAGAATCATCCAACTTCAAGCCAAAAGGTTCTACATATTTTGCCAGGTCATCGCTCGAAGAAAACGTACCCAGAACGATCAGATTGCCATTATCCGGTGCGTCCTTTACGACTGTTAGTTCCGTATTTATTGCCGCCAGGCCGGCCTGCAACTTGGAAAGGGAGCCCGTTAATCTCTGCGGTCATCTGTACATTCGAAGTCGGCAGGACGCTCACCGTCGTTCCATTAAAAATATAGGGGAAGTCTGCAAGGACATATTTCCTCTGGCCGCCCAGAAGGAAATCCGCTATGTTATTGATGAAAGTGGAATTGTCGCCAACCGTATTATAGGGCGGCGTCAGGAATGTGAAATCGCCGGCGGCGAAGACATTACCATCCTTGCTCAAGACGGCGGCAGCCCAGCCTTGTTTCGGATCATTTCCAGGCGTTTGCGTCGGTTGCGGATGAAAGAGTTTTCTTGCCGCCAACCAGCAGGGCCAAGCCAGAATCTGTTTCCACGGAGTGGGTTCCATAAAGCGCTACTTTGCCAAGACCCCAGGTCAGGTCGGATTTTCCAAAGGACTTGAAATAAACGTTGCGAAAGTTCCCCTCGTTGTCAACCAGGTTGTAAAGATAATCGGCATTGATGGTGATCCCGAACGGTTCAAGCAGAGGATTTGCCGTGTTCACATCGGAAATATTCCCAACCGGATTGCCCTGGAAATCATAGTCACCTGGCCGCGGGTGGCATCGGTGAAAACAGCCAATCGTCCCCCGCGGCTTACGAAGTCTTGAACAAGCCTGATATCTTCGGAAGTGAAGGCGGTGGATGGCGAAATTACTACATAGGCACTGGCAGACTTAAGTGAGATGGCAAGCGTGGTCGAATCCGTATCGAAATCGACCTGGGCACCCCTTTGATCCAGGGCATCGGTAAGGGTTTGGATCTCGCTGGGTTGGAATTGGTTGGAGTGTGCATAGTCTATAACAACCACGCCGCCCACTTGTTTGATCTCTTCGGCCTGGGAGGTGGAAATGGGCGCTTCGGGCATTTTTAGATTTGCATAATCGGGCGTCGCGATCGTGCGAGGAAAATTGAAACCCGGGAAAAACCATATCAAACGCAGCAGAATTGGCAAAACGAGGGCTGCCAGGGCGATCCAGAAGAATTTTCGATTCATGATGTCGCTCCTACTTCTGTTGGATCGGCAAAGTCGGGATATAAAGCATATAAGTGCCCGGCTCGGAAGGATATGGCAGCTTTACGCCATCTTTTGTCTGCAAAAAGAATCCCAAAGCGCTGGGAGATTGATTGTATATCGCCGGTGAATACAGGTCGACAGCTTGATAATGCCACAGATGGGCCAAACTGGCAGCCTTATCGTAGGCATCCGTCTCGGAGCCAAGCTGGTCGATCAAGCCCAGGCGCAGAGCCTCACCGGCGGGCCAGATCTGACCGCGCAGCAATACTTCAGGTCCGATCTTCAAGCGACTGCCGCGGCCCAGGGTAACAGCCTGAAAAAAACCCTGTTTGAGCATTTCGATCTCGCGCAGCGTAGTGTCGCGCGGCGAACCCCAAAGTTTATACGGACCGGTGGAGATGGTATCTTCAATCACGCTGGGGCTGGGCGGCAGGTAACCGATCACGCCCACATTGCCGACCTCGGAGGAAGGTACAGCGACAATGTAATCGGTCCCTGATGAAAGATAATATGCGCCGCTGGCGGCCATCCCGCTGACCCAGGTCACGACCGGTTTGGCCTGCCTCAGGCGCGCCAATTCCATATAAACTGCCTCGGTATCCACGACCGTACCACCCGGGCTATCCAGGATCAATACCACCGCCCGTACATCCGGGTTGTCTCGAGCATAATCGATTTGTGAGATAAGATCTTTGGCGGTTGCCGCATAAATTGCATCATTCAATCGGATGACCCCGATCACGGGTTTAGGGATGAGAAGTGAAAGTAGAATACCGACGATCAAAGCCGGGATGACCCATAATAAAAATCGGCGGAGCTCATCACCGGTCAATCCAGTTTCTTTCATGGCGCTCCTTTTCGTGGATGACTATTCAGGATAAATGATTGCACAGGCTTTGTCAACCACTCCTGGCGCAATACATATCGGGGCGCCGGCCTTAAGTTCTTTTTGGCACAGGTCTGGGAGGTCTCCTGTTTGGCCCCGCTCCTCTTTTTCAAGGGCCGCCTCCCATGCTTGGACACTGCCAACCTGACTGTCTTGAGCCGGTCCAGCGGTTGACATAAAATTATCCCACATGTATAATTTCGTCCGCTTCTGCCCTGGCAGGAATATCGCCAGGGCGATTGTTTGTAACCCCAGCTTCCCCGTATGCTGGCGCAGGTTGAAAGAAACCCGCGAGCTATTCGGCGAAGTGAATGACTGGAGAAAATAATGAGATATGCAATCAGTAGAGAGCGGCGGCAAGCAATATAAAGCCGTCGAAGGACAGAACGATCGAAGTTGATCGTTTGTCTGATGAGGCAGGTGTTCAAGTTGACCTGCGCACCTGTTGATGGCCGATGGCGATGAGTTTATGGTGGGGACTCCGACTCGTAGACGGGATTCAGGTCAAGGCCACCATTGTGGAACATTTCCGCGGCGAAAAAGTTTTCCGGTTCAAATACAGCCCAAAGAAACGCATTCGGGTACGCGGCGGACACCGCCAGCAATATTCACGGCTGATGGTGGATTTCATCGGCAGGCCAGGCGAGAAGCGCAAGATCGAAAAGGCAGAGCCGGTTGAGATGCCCGAAGTCGAAATCGAAAACCGAAGCTGAAAAGCCTGCGAAGAATCCAGTGCAGGAGACGCCGCAAGAAAGCCGCGAGAAAGTCCCCGGCAAAGAAATCTGAAAAGGCGCCTGCCAGACTCCTCCCCGAAGGGGAAGAAACCCGCAGAGAAAAAATCGTCTTCAACCAAGAAGTCGAGCAAGTAGAGTGAGAGGTAGAAATGGCTCATAAAAAAGGCGGCGGTTCCAGCCGCAACGGTCGTGACTCGAATTCCCAGCGCCTGGGCGTGAAACGTTATGCCGGACAGTTCGTCCTGTCCGGGAATATTTTGATCCGCCAACACGGCACGAAGATCAAGCCCGGCTTGAATGTTGGTGCCGGAAAAGATGATACGTTATTCGCTACTGCAGATGGCGTGGTGATGTTCGATCTGGTACGCGGCCGTAAGCGTGTCAATGTAATGCCGGCTCCGGAAGGGAAGTAACATGAAGGCTGAGATCCATCCCACTTATTACCCCGACGCGAAGGTACTTGTGCTTCCTGCGGCAAGACCTGGACCACAGGTTCGACGAAGAAAGAACTGCGGGTCGATATTTGCTCCAACTGCCATCCGTTCTTTAGCGGTGAGGCGCAGCGTATCATTGACATCGAAGGCCAGGTGGACCGCTTCTACAAGAAGCTGTCGGCCCGCCAGACCTATGTAGAAACCAAAAAGGCCAAAGAGATCGCCAAGAAATCACCCGAGCGTCCCGATTGCCGAGCTTGGACTTTCCAGCCGTGCGACCGATGCTTTGGCAAAGGCCGGAATTACCGAAGTTAACCAGTTCTTGAAGAAGCTCGAGGCAGGCGACCAGGCTGTCCTGTCGATTGAGGGCTTTGGTCAGAAATCGCTGATCGATGCCAAGAAGAAGCTTCGCGCGCTCGGCTATGAATTGCCGGAAACGCAGGCTGCCAGAAGCCTCTGTTTAGGATTTGCAGTCGCGGTAATCTAAAGTAAACTTAACAGGCAGATGCCACAGCGTCTGCCTGTTTTGCTAATAAGCCAGCTCTCATTGATGGCAGTCGATACTGGAGGTTATCCTCCGGCCGCGAGGATAAATCCATTCAATGCAGGTCGAATCTCCCTGTATTCAACCGAATATGGGATAGGTGATAAGTAGAGGAGAATGCATGCGTCATACCCACGGTTCGATTGAAGTCATTTGCGGTTCGATGTTCAGCGGCAAGACAGATGAATTGATCCGCCGCCTGATACGGGCGAAGATCGCCAAGCAAAAAGTCCAGGTTTTCAAGCCGGCTATTGACGTCCGCTATGCGGTTGAAAAAGTGACGTCACATGCCGGAGCGAACTTCGATGCGATGCCCGTTGAAAAAGCCAGCGGAGATCCTGCCTAAAATCGATAAAGATACAACGGTCGTTGGAATCGATGAAGCTCAATTCATGGATGCCGAAGTTGTCGAGGTTGCCCAGGAGCTGGCCGAACGGGGCATCCGTGTGTTGGTGGCAGGCCTGGATACGGACTTTCGCGGCGAGCCATTCGGCCCCATGCCGATCCTGATGTCGAAGGCGGAACGAGTGGACAAGTTGCATGCCATCTGCATGGTCTGCGGCGACGAAGCATCACGCACCCAGAGGCTGGTCAATGGCAAACCGGCGCGGTATGATGACCCGGTGGTGATCGTCGGAGCCTCCGAGATGTATGAGGCACGTTGCCGCGTTCATCACGAAGTACCGAAGTAACTCATTATCGAATCATAGAGATGGGATGGATATGCAAGATTATCAAGGAAGTGCTTGCCGAAATCCTGATTGATGAGCAAAGGCTTCAAGCACGTGTAGCCGAACTTGGCGCGGAGATCAGTCGAGATTATCAGGGCGGCGATAAGCTTTTGCTGATTTGCATCCTGCGCGGCGGTGTGCCTTTCATGGTGGATCTAAGCCGTCACATCACCGTGCCGCACATGATGGATTTTATGGCGGTTTCCTCCTATGGAGCCGGCAAGCGCGAATCCGACGGCAATGTGCGGGTGACCTTTGACCTGCAAACCAACATCATCGGCAAGGATGTATTGCTCGTTGAAGATATCGTGGACAGCGGACATACGATCGCCTCGGTTTTGGGAATGCTCGAGACGCGGCAACCTGCCAGCTTGAAGGTATGCACGCTGCTCGACAAGGCTGAACGGCGCGAAGCAATGGTTCCCATCCATTATCGCGGCTTCACCATCGCGAATAAATTTGTATTTGGCTACGGACTTGACCTGGATGAATATTATCGTAACCTCCCTTTCATCGGCGTTGTGGACCTGGAGAAGTATCACCCGGCGTAATTCAGTTACTGCACCTGGGACGGTTATGGGCAGCGACAAAAAACTCTTGCAAAAACCTTCTCCGTATTCAGGGCGTTGGGTTGCATGTCTCCAGGGCAAGATCATTGCGCATGGCGGCACGCCTGAACAGGCGCGTCTTGCCGCTCTAAAAAGCCGATACAAAGAAAAACCTGAAATTACTTATATGTCCGCCCGCCTCTCCATTTTCCTTTTTGCCTTTGATCGAGCGTGTACGAGCGGTGCTACCTGATGAGGAAGTGTACCTGGTCGGTGGCGTGCTGCGCGATGCGCTGCTTGGCCGCGTCTCACATGACTATGATTTTGCCGTATCAAAGAATGCAATCGACGCGGCCCGCCGAGTTGCGTCTGCGTTCCAAGCGGACTTTTATGTGCTGGACGAGGCATTCGACACGGCTCGTGTAATTGTTACCCTTGCAGACGGAGACCGCGATATCCTGGATTTTGCGGCTTTCCGGGGGCCTGATCTCGACTCTGACTTGCGCGGCCGGGATTTTACGGTCAATGCCCTCGCTTTTGATCTTCGCACACAGACGATCCTCGATCCGCTCAATGGGGCATCCGATCTACGCTCCAAAATAATCCGGGCCTGTTCTGAATACGTCCATGTCGGACGATCCGATCCGAATTCTGCGAGGCGTGCGTCAGGCCGCGGCTTTTGGATTTCAAGATCGATCCCGGAACGCGCAAAGCGATGAAACAGGCCGCCAGCCTGCTGCCCAATATCTCACCCGAACGCCAGCGTGATGAGCTGTTTCAAGATCCTGGATGGTCATCATCCGGATAAAGCCCTGCGCGCGCTGGAAATACTTGGCGTTTTTCCGTATCTTTTGCCCGAGCTATCCGTTATGAAGGGTGTGGAGCAATCGCATCCCGCATGTGAATGACGTTTGGGAGCATACCTTGAGCGTCATCCAACACCTGGAAGGAATCCTGGCGGTCCTGGCTCCCGGATACGATGCGGAAAATACCAATGATCTGTTTACCGGATTATTGACCCTGCGGCTCGGGCGGTATCGCGAGCAATTGGCCGCTGCACTTTAACAATCCGCTTAACGCAGATCGATCTCCGGCGCGCTCTACTGTTCTTCGCGGCTCTGTATCATGACGTTTCGAAGCCTGCCACAAAATCAGTGGATGCAGGAGGACGCATCCGTTTCTTTGGTCATGATCTGGAAGGCTCGGCGGTTGCGGTCCAACGGGCCCACAGCCTGAACCTAAGCAACGATGAAATCGAAAGGCTTGAGCTCGTTATTGCAAATCACATGCGCTTTCATTTCTTTACAGCTCGCATGGAAGCCGAAAAGAAAGAACCATCCCGCAAAGCCATCTATCGTTTCTTTCGCGATGTAGGGGAGGCGGGTGTGGACCTGGTTTTGCTGGGCCTTGCCGATTTACGCGGTACACACGAACATGCCCTCTCCCAGGAAACATGGCAAGCGGCCCTGGATGTGGCCCGCATCCTACTTGAAAATTATTGGGAAAAACCAGAAGAAACTGTGGCCCCGCCTCGTCTAGTAGACGGTCATGATGTCATCGCGGAATTTAAGCTGGTGGAAGGCCCACTGGTCGGGAAGGTTGCTTGAGGCTATTCGGGAGGCGCAAGCTGTGGGCGAAATCTCCACCCGCGAGGAAGCGCTTGCGTTCGGCTCCAAATGGCTGGAAGTGACATCAAAAATGAACCTGGTCTTTTTCGATCTTGAAACCCAGAAACTATTTCAGGATGTCGGTGGACGTAACCCCGGTCAATTGCTTTTGGCCTGTGGTGTTACATTTTCAACCGCCAAAAACGATTTCTCGGTTTATTGGGAAGATCAGGTACTGGCGCTCATTGACGAGCTCAAGTCTGCCGATAAAGTGATCGGATTTAATATCCGCGAATTCGATTATGAAGTGTTGCGGCCCTATGCGACGAATTTCAATTTTGGCTCGCTCCGCAGTCTTGACCTGCTGCTTGAGCTGAGCCGGACCCTTAATTTTCGCCTGCCTCTCGACTCGCTGGCAAGAGCAAGCCTGGGTGTGACGAAGACCGCCGACGGCATTAAATCGGTGGAATGGTTCAGAGCAGGTGAGAAAGATAAAGTTGCAGAATACTGCAAGGCGGACGTGGATATTACCCGCCGGGTCTATGAATTTGGCCGTGATAACGGATTTGTTTATTATTATAGTAAATTGGGAAGTAAATTAAAGGTTGCAGTGAACTGGAGGTAAAAATGGAAAAAACTAATATCGATGGGATCAATATTGCCTATGAGCGGAAAGGAAAGGGTGTGCCGCTGGTTCTGATCCATGGTTATCCGTTGGATCATACGATTTGGGAGGAGGTTGCGCCATTCCTGGAAGGATGAGTTCGACCTGATCATCCCGGATCTACGCGGCTTTGGGGAATCCGATGTGATGGAGTCCGATGATTCAATCATCGATTACGCGACAGATGTGGCGGGATTGCTCGGTCAGCTAAAAATCAAGAAAGCTTATCTTGCCGGCCATTCAATGGGCGGATACGTGGCTCTGGCATTTGCACGTGAATTTCCCCGACGTTTATCCGGGTTGGGGATGGTTTCTACCCAAACCCTGGCCGATACTGCGGAAGGACAAGAAAGGCGCCTTGCAACGGCCAAACAGGTATTGAAGGAAGGGGTTGGCATTGTGGCCGAATCGATGACTCCCAAGCTCTCGGAAGACAAGCGCATACAGGATTTTGTGCGGGGCTCATAACGAGGCAGCGAGCCCTGGGCATTTTTAGCGCACTAAATGCAATGGCCGAACGCCCCGACTCAACGGAGCTATTCGCGACATTGAAATTCCCGGCAGTGATCGTTCATGGGGAAGCTGATGCCTTGATCCCTGTGGAACGCGGACGGGAGATGAAGGCCGCACTTCCCTCCGCACATTATGTCGAGTTGGCCGGGTCAGGCCATATGGCGATGATGGAGGACCCGCAAGCCGTTGCAAACGCTCTCCGCTTTTTTGTTAATGTAAAGGTCGAAAAAGGATAGTCTTGGGTTAAGTAAAAAAATAAGACCCGTTAAGGGTCTTATTTTTGTTATCTGATCGATAGGGGATGGGTCGTTGGCTGCCAGTTGGCATTTTCGGGCGAAATCGGGTGCAGTGCCCCCGTTTGCCTCCTGATCTTATTGAGGTGTGCCACCAAAACAGCGCTGGGAACCGGTTTGACCAGGTAGTCGTCTGCTCCCGCATCCAGAATGCTGGCCACCACGGAGGGATCATCCAGCGCAGAAAGGATCAGGATCGGCACGTTGCTGAATGCCCGCACGGCTTTGCATACCTGCCAACCGTCCATGTCCGGCATCATTAGATCCAGGATCACAAGTCGTGGCGCCTTTTCTTTGATCGATCCGAACGCCATCTTCGTCCACTATTTGCAATCAGGACCTCAAAGCCATTGGCTCGCAGTATGACTGAAAGCAATTCGGTGATGGCAGGGTCGTCGTCTATAGTCAATATGGTTGTATTCATAATTTGTTATGCTCTATTATCATTGATATATGTGAGGATTGAGTTTGCAATTTATTTACAGATTGATGCATTGCGGGTGATATTTGTCATTTGTAAATATAACTATTTTTGGTAAAATATTTCACAATCTAGATCAAAAAAGTTTTAGGAGGCTCGAATGAAGAAGTGGGTTTATCTTTTTAACGAGGTAAAGGAAGTAGAGAAAGCCACGGGTGGTGATTGGGATGACGTAAAGGGGCTTGTCGGCGGAAAAGGTGCAGGTCTGCTTGATATGACACGTGCGGGCGTACCGGTTCCACCATTTTTCACGGTAACGACCGAAGCCTGCAATGAATATCAAAAGGCTGGTAAATTCCCGGCCGGTATGTGGGAGCAGGAACTGGCTGCGCTTAAACAGGTCGAGAAGAAGACCGGGAAGAAGTTTGGCGATCCAAGCAACCCCTTGTTGGTTTCGTGCCGTTCAGGTGCGAAATTCTCGATGCCTGGCATGATGGATACCGTGCTCAACCTCGGGCTGACCGATGAGACTGCCGCCGGGATGGTCAAATTGACCGGCAATCCGCGCTTCGTTTATGACTCCTACCGGCGCCTGGTGGAGATGTTCGGAACGGTGGTTTTGGGGATTCCCGACGAGGCCTTCGAAGAACCGCTGAATGAATTCAAGGCCAAGAAGGGTTATAAACTTGACGTCGAAATGACGGCCGATGATTGGAAGGAAATGGTGCGCGCCTTCCGGGCAGTCGTCAAGAAGGAAAAAGGCTTTGACTTTCCCCAGGATCCTTACAAGCAGCTGGAATTGGCTACGGAAGCCGTGTTCAAGTCCTGGAATGGCAAGCGGGCCATTGATTATCGCCGCGAAGACCAATATCCCGGACGACCTCGGCACCGCTGTCAATATCGTAACCATGGTCTTCGGCAACATGGGCGACGACTCTGGTACAGGCGTGGCGTTTACCCGCAATCCATCCACCGGGGAGCCCAAGATGATGGGCGAGTACCTGCTCAATGCCCAGGGTGAGGATGTGGTGGCAGGCATTCGCAATGCCGATCCGATTGAAAAACTCAAGACCCAAATGCCGGAAGCGTATAACCAGTTCATGGATATCACCGCCAAACTGGAAAAGCATTACAAAGATATGCAGGATGTTGAGTTCACCATCGAACGACCGCAAGTTGTGGATGCTTCAAACCCGCGTCGGAAAACGGACGGCCAAGTCTGCGGTGAAGATCGCGGTGGATATGGCGAAAGACGGACTTATCTCCAAGGAAGAAGCAGTAAAGCGCGTTACGCCTGAACAGGTGGACGCGATGCTTCATCCCCAATTCGACGACCAGGCTAAAACGAAGGCAGAAAAAGCGGGCGCATTTGTTTGCCAAAGGCGTGAATGCCTCGCCGGGCGCTGCCGTAGGCCAAGCTTATTTCGATGCCGACCTGGCCGAGAAAATGTCAAAGGAACAAAAGCAGGATGTGATCATGGTGCGTCCTTTCACCAAGCCGGATGACGTCCATGGCATGATCGCTGCCAAGGGAGTGCTAACCAGCGAAGGCGGCGCCACGTCGCATGCCGCGGTGGTAGCGCGGCAGTTTGGCATCCCCTGCATCGTCGGCGCATCCGCGATCAAGATCGATCTTGAGAAGCGGGTAATGGTCGTCGGCGATGATAACGGTCAAAGAAGGCGACTGGATCTCGGTGGATGGCACGACCGGCAATGTCTTTATTGGCAAGCTTTCCATGATCTGCGCCTTCCCTGGAAGAACAAACCGAGCTGATGACCCTGCTCAACTGGGCTGACGAGATCTGCGCCCGCCCGAATATGCGGACTGCGCCGAAAGGTTGGCCGACGCGTGGTTTGCAGGTATGGGCTAATGCTGATTATCCGAAGGATGCACGCCGCGCCCGTTCCTACGGGGCGATGGGGATCGGCCTATGCCGGACCGAGCATATGTTCTTCGAACCCGAGCGGCTGCCGATTGTCCAGCGCATGATCCTGTCGGAAACGAGTGCAGGGCGCACCAGCGCCTTGAATGAGCTGCTGCCCTTCCAGCGGAAGGATTTTGACGGGTTGTTCGAGGCGATGGATGGGCTTCCCGTAATCATCCGCTTGATTGACCCGCCCCTGCATGAATTTATGCCTTCTGAAGAAGCTTTGTTGGAAGAAGTCATCACCATGCGTGTCAAAGGTGAGACAGCCGGGCTGGCAGAAAAAGAGAAAATGCTCAATGCCGTCAAGGGTATGCACGAGTCAAACCCCATGATGGGTTTGCGCGGTGTACGCTTGAGCATCTACATGCCCGAGATCGTGGAGATGCAGGTAAGAGCCATCTTTGAGGCTGCTGCCGATTGCACGAAGCGCGGCATTGTGGTCAAACCGGAAGTGATGATCCCACTGACCGGCACGGTAAAGGAACTCGAATGGATCCAGCCCCGCCTCGATACGGATTGCTGCGGCGGTAATGGCAGAAAAGAAAGTGAAATTCCCCTATAAGTTTGGAACGATGATCGAAATCCCGCGGGCGGCCGTTACTGCGGCTGAAATTGCCAACCATGCCCAGTTCTTCTCGTTCGGCACAAACGACCTTACCCAGATGACCTTTGGTTATTCACGTGACGATGCCGAGCGCAACTTCCTTGTCACCTATGTGGAGCAGGGCATTTTGGCCAAGAACCCGTTCCAGACCCTTGACCGTGATGGTGTTGGACGCTTGATGAAGATGGCCATCGAAGATGGCCGCACGACCCGGCCGGAGCTTGAGGTCGGCATTTGCGGCGAGCATGGCGGCGATCCCAACTCGATCGAATGGTGCCATATCATCGGGAACAACTATGTTAGCTGCTCTCCGTTCCGCGTGCCGATCGCACGCCTTGCGGCGGCGCATGTAGCCCTGAAATATAGCGGCAAACCGGCCAAGAAAGCTGCTGCGGCCAAGGCAAAGAAACCGGCGCTCAAAGCAAAGAGCAAGATCAAGAAAAGCGCTAAAACCCAGACCAGGACAGCCAAGAGAAAAACCAAGAAATAAGGGTTGGCGACTGCGCCAGTTATGAGAAGCTCGCCGATATCAATTGATATCGGCGGGCTTTTTTATGTCCTGGTGCACAGTGCCAGCCGGGTGCTAACTGGTTAATTGGTCATTATCACCATCGAGGAAATCCGCATAACTCTGTTTCCGGTTTAATATTGCGACGTGGTCAGGATAGAAAGATGTCAGGGTCGAGGAGTAGTGGATATTACTTTTACACCGTAATAATCGCTCACGCATTTGTTAAGCCAGAACTTGGGGTTGTCTCCCAGAACATCCAGCTCGACCCAATTATTGGAATTCATTTCTTGGGTTGTGATCACAGCATTCTCTACGCCCTTCTGTTGGAAAGCAAGCATTTGGGCATGGAATTTCCCCCAGCCTTCAGCATAGTTGATATAAATTTGCCTGGTCGAGATCGTTTGATACACTGTGAGGGCTGCAACCCCGGCAATGAGCAAGAGGCTCGCGGCCAAGATGAGATTGAAGACCTGATATTGTTGCGTTATCAGGGACCCCAATGTGAAACCAAAAATCACCAATGTCAAAACGAGCCCGTAGGTGGGTATCACCAAGGTGCGGTCCGGGGGGGCATCGGAAAGGCCATAGGCTGAAGGTGGAAAACAACTGAAGACCAGGCCTAAACCGAAAACCATTATCAGGAATGGTGTTCGGGTAGTGATAGGCAGCGAATCAAAAAGTGTACCGACCAGAACACCAATTGCCAGTGCCCCAACCAGGCCCAGAACTTTCGCGAGAGAACCAAATATTCCCGCAAAGAACATTCCGTAGCTTTTAAGGGCGATTTCCAGCAGGATTGGGAGTGCAGGAGGCGTAGGGTAAAAAACCTGACGGAACTGATTTCCAGGCGCTTTGATTACGGCCAATAATGAAAGAGCTGCTCCCAGAAAACCCGAAACTAGAAAGTAGAAAGACCCTTTATGAACTATATATTGCCTGTAAATCAAGGAGATCCCAATGGCAAGCACCAATATGCTAAATTGGAATACCGTAAAGGTCTCACTAAAACCTCCCGCAACAAAAGAAAGGATCAGGCTGAGCGACCACCAACCAATGAGCGATCTACCCGAAAAATTGTGACTGTTGACATATCGAAAAATGCACATAAAACACGTGCCTAATATCAGCGGCGGAACCACTGACCGCATCCCCTGGCTCCAATAGAGGGACTGCTGAACATCTGGCGTAAGAGTGACCGTGATAAACAAAATAGCAGCAGCCAATGTTGCGGAGATCAAAAGGTCTGGCTGGGCTTTCCGTTTTGGCAACACAAGAAAGATTGCCGTTGCCAATGCCACGAGCCAGGTGATCAAGACCAATATTGTTACGGCAGGCGTAAAACCTGGACCGAGAATGCCAAAGATCGCATCCAGAAGGTTCGCAGAATATCGCCCCGTCCACGTTATATACCAGTACCAGGCAGCACGAAAAACACCCAATTTTAGCGCCTCAGCCGCCGAACAGTAATCATCCGCAATAAAGCGGCTGTAAGTTCCAAGATATGCATGATTGGCAAGGCCCAGGAGCGAGAGGGTAAGAAGGGTTATTAGACCTAAAGCTGACCGTTTAGGATTCATTTGGTTCCCAGTTTAGAACAATATGAGGTTTTTCGCAACCTGAGAGGGTCAATATCAGGGAATGAGGTTGGCATCAGTTTCGATTGGATTGCAGAGAAAAAAACCCAAAAATGCGATCCTCCGAGCATTCTATACGATCTACACCGATGAATGTTCCAGGGAGGAGAGGATGTTAACCACATTTTCTCCAAGCTGCTGGTTGTTATAACCGCCCTCCATTACAACCAGGGTCGGCAGCCGAAGCCTGGCAATTCGAGCCCCAATCTCTTGAAAACCGCGACGGGTGACTTTGAATTTCCCCAGCGGGTCTCCTTCAAAGATATCTGCGCCGGCCGAGACAACCAGATAGCGGGGCGCAAATCCGCGGATGATATTTATTGCCTGATCCAATGTCGAAAGGTAGATCGAATCTGTTGTACCAGAGGGAAGCGGGAAATTTCGATGAAAGGTAAGGCCTTCGCCCCTACCGATCTCATCCGGGTAACCGGCGTAATAGGGATATTCTGAGCTGGGATCGGCGTGCAGGGAAATAGTGAGAACGTCCGAACGCTCATAGAAGATATCCTGGGTTCCGTTGCCAGCGTGATAATCGATATCGAGGACAGCCACTTTGCCTTGGGAGGAAAGCGAGTTTGCAGCCACGGCTGCGTTGTTGAAAAAGCAGTAACCGGCCGCGTAATCTCTTCCGGCGTGATGGCCGGGAGGGCGACAAAGGGCGAAAGCCGCCGGGAATAGATCTCGTAGAAGGCGACGTTTTGGCCGAAAGGTCCGCGATCCACTTTGCACCGCTTAATGCGCAGTTTGCAGAGGACCGGGCTGCTTGATAGGTGCCTTCGACAATTACCGCAGATAAATCCATGATGTAGTATCCCGCCCGACCCAGCAACGAGGTCGGTTTGTGCGGGTTACGCCGCAGAGCGAAAGTGGCAGGCAGCAAGCCGACCTTGCCGGATGAAGTCCCTTTATCGGCGGCAGGAGTCAGCCATTCATCCCAGGCGGAGGCGAGAAAACTAATGTATTCTGCGTCGTGAACGGCCAGGATCGGTCCAAGACCGAAATCCACCGGCTCTGTAATTTCCGCCCAGCCCGTTTTTCGCAAAGCCGACAGGATTTTGTCCATACGCTCCGGGTTCTCGAGATAAGGCACACGTTCGCCTCCATCAGAGAGTTCAAACGGTGGGTTATGACGGCGATGCAGTTCCGAATAAAAGACTTTCATCCGGCCTCCTGATATATTTGTCAGCCTGTTACTGCTTGCGTTAATATCTGAACCCGGTTATATCTGGTGACAAGCCAGATTAATATTCTAAAATCAATCTGATCCGGCCGAAACAGGATTTAGATGGGATCGGGTTATTGTATCAAGGGATTATGGAGGATGGATGGATGTTTTCGATGCAATTCACAAACGTCAATCGGCGGGGAAAATAGGACCCGAGCCCGTGCCGCACGAGATGATTGAAAAGTTATTAAATGCTGCAGTCCAGGCTCCGAACCATCATAAAGTGCGCCCCTGGCGCTTTGCCGTTTTGACCGGCAGCGGCCGAGAGAGACTCGGCGACTTGATGGCCGATATTTTGCATCAGAAATTTCCGGATCTTAAATCCGAGGCGCTTGACAGAGAACGCGCCAAACCCCTTCGCGCGCCCGTCCTGATTGCAGTGGGCGTGGATAAACCCCTTGACCCCAGAGTATTGGAGATCGAGAATATCTGCGCGGCTGCTGCGGCTTGCCAAAACATATTATTAGCTGTAGAGGCGCTCGGGCTTGGCGCTCATTGGCGTACCGGGGACGCGGCCCGCAACCCGCGGGTGAAGAAGTTCTTCGGGTTCTCAGGAGGACCAATATTTGATCGCGTTCTTATACATTGGGTTTCCGGTTGCCGCCGTGGAACCTTATGCTCGAGGCGGATTTCAGGACCGGACAGTCTGGATAGGGTGAATGTTCTGAACGGCGGTGATCAACAACGGGAACGTACGCGCAGAAGTCGTTTTTTTGAATTCAATTGACACGATGAACCTTTTCACTTATAAGTAGCTCGACAAAGTTGCCTATTGAATAGTGCAGCATTATCAAAGGTATCTACTGGTTGTGAAACCGCTTCGCGTCACCCTTTCGTCCATCTTCACTACGCTCGACTTTGCAGCCTGGCAGCTCGAACACCTTTTGCAGGGAGATCGCCTGCACCTTCGAAAAATGAATATGGGTGGGTAAGAACACCCCACCCATATTCATTTTTCGGGCAAATAACAACAGGACGGTGGGTAGTTACTATCAAAGTAGTCCGTATTACTTCACAGGAGGCAACGGAATGCATGCCCTTCATTTTTTTCAGGAAGGCCCGAATACGGAACTATCGTGGCTGCTATATGGCCTAGTGGGTCTATTTATTATCGTGGTTATCGTAGGGTCATTAACCCACCCCGGAAAAGATCACACAGCGCCAAGACCAGCACCTGAGCCAAAGCAGGGGCCGCACAAGACGAGTAGATCCTCCTCGGGCAAGAGGACCAAGAAGTAGCACAGAATGCCTCCCAATATGGGCGGGAGGCATTTTTATCACCCAATTACTAAAGAACCCAATAGCGGGCCGTTGCCATGCAGATAAGAGCAAGAATCAACGCCGCGCTAGCGATCGGCACTGCGAATTTTAATTGCCTTTGGGCCGCCTGAATTCCAGCCAACTGTGCATCTGTTGGCTTGCCCTGGATTTCGGTAGCCAGTTTTCCAAGCCTGTTTGAGTTCATTCCAATCATCAAACCAAAGCCCAGGCCGACCAGTGCAAAGAGGCCTCCGATACCAAAGCCGAAGCCGGGTCCGGAGCTCCTCCAGGCGGAAGTTAATCCTTGTGAGTCAATCAGGTATAACCACCCGCCGGCAATAACGGTCAGCACCGCTGAGATGGCAATCCGGGTTGAGAAGCGCGCTTTATTAACCAGATGGACCATCATCTTCTGCCCAGCTTCGCCGGTGGCGGCCACAGCGGGTGAAATAAAGAAGGCGAAGACCAGCGAACCCCCTACCCAAAATACCCCTGCCAAAATGTGGATCAAACGAAGTACAAAGACCAGGTAATTCATATAGACCTCCATGGCGAAAAATATTTGTAATAGACAACACTCAAAGTTCAGGAGTGATGCTCGACTGTTAAATCTCAAAGCCCGGATTTGGACACACAAACTCTGATATAATCGCTCGTTTGTAACAAAACCGACAGGGCCGCGGAGGAGTGCGAATGCCATCTTTTCGTTAAAGAAAAGAGTGTCGGAAAATCAACGGAGTATCAAGGATGAATAAAAAAGACCAACTCGAACTCTATCATCAGATGGTGCTGATCCGCCGCGTGGAAGAACGCGGTGCGGAATTATATCAGCAGGGCAAAATCGGCGGCTTTATGCACCTGTACATTGGACAGGAGGCGGTTTCAACCGGCCTGATTGCCGCCCGCCAGCCAAATGACCGGGTCATTACAGCCTACCGCGACCATGGAGTGGCGATCAACTGTGGCATTCCTGCGCAACAGGTCATGGCAGAGCTACTGGGAAAAGTAACCGGCCCATCGCACGGCAAGGGCGGTTCAATGCACATGGCCGATACAAGCAAGAACTTCTGGGGAGGGCATGCCATCGTCGGAGCCCATCTGCCCATTGCCGCAGGAATGGCCCTGGGCGATAAGTATGGACACCGCAATAACGTAACGATCTGCATGTTTGGCGACGGGGCGACCAATATTGGCTTTTTTCACGAGGCTTTGAATATAAGCAAGGTTTGGCAGTTGCCCGTATTATGGGTTTGTGAAAACAATCTCTACGGGATGGGAACGGCGGTCGACCGCGCTTCGGCGGTCTCTTCGATCGCAGTGAAAGCGCGTGGATATGATATGCCTAACGATAAAGTGGATGGCATGGATGTGATGAAAGTTTTTGAGGCAGCCCAGAAGGCAATTGAGTTTGTTCGTGCGGGTAACGGTCCTTATCTTCTGGAAGCGACCACGTATCGTTTCCGCGGCCATTCGATGGGCGATCCCGAACGATACCGCAAGCAGGAAGAAGTCAAGAAGTGGGAAGAAAGCGATCCGATCGGCATTTATCGTAATTATTTGACAGAGAACAAGGCGGCCACCGGGAAGGCGCTCGATGAAATGGATGCCCAGGTGCTGGGTGAAGTTGACAAAGCTGTGGAATTCGCCGAGACTTCGCCCGAGCCCACGATGGAAGAACTTTATAAAGATATTTATTCGGATTAGGAAATGGGGGGTGACCCGTGACGAAATAACCAGTCGCCGGACACTCCAAATCTGCTTTTCGACAATGAGGAACTCATGGCACATATTACTATGCGAGAGGCAATATCGCAGGCCCTCTGGGAAGAAATGGAACGCGATCCTGCGGTATTCATCCTGGGCGAGGAAGTGGGAGTTTGGGGTGGTTCATATGCTGTTACAAAGGGTTTTTATGATCATTTTGGCGGTGAACGTGTACGGGATACGCCGATTGCCGAAGCGGGGATCATCGGAGCCGCGATAGGCGCAGCTTTAGTGGGACAACGCCCGGTGGCCGAATTAATGACGATCAACTTTGCCTTTGCCGCGATGGACCATATCGTAAACGAAGCGGCCAAACTGCATTATATGTTTGCCGGCCAGTTCAAACTACCCCTGGTGATCCGAACGGTCGGGGGCGGTGGACGCCAGCTGGGAGCCACGCACTCGCAGACGCCGGATGCGATCTTCGCACACTTCCCAGGCTTGAAAGTGGTCGCACCGTCGACGCCTGAAGATGCCAAAGGATTGCTCAAGTCAGCCATTCGCTCGAATGACCCTGTCCTTTTCATCGAACATGCCACCATGTACCAGGTACGCGGGGATGTCCAGGATGGCGATTTCACGATCCCGATCGGGCAATCCAAGATCCAACGGGCCGGGAAAGATGTAACGATCGTCTCCTATTCGAAGGGGCTTGAGATTTCGATGAAGGCCGCGGATGCCCTTTCCAAAGAAGGCGTCGAAGCTGAAGTTGTTGATCTGCGGACTCTACGGCCGCTGGATATGGACCCGGTGATCGAGTCGTTCAAGAAAACCAATCGCGCAGTCGTAGTTGAGGAAGGCTGGAAATCTTTTGGCGTTGGCAGTGAGATCTCCAGCCGGATTTATGAAGAAGCATTTGATTATGTTGATGCGCCGATTAAGCGGGTTGCACAGGACGAAGTACCGCTGCCTTACAACCGCACGCTCGAGCAAGCCGCGCTTCCGCAAGTTGAAGACGTTGTGGCGGCGGTGAAAGAGGTGTTGTAATGGCTGAAACTATTACCATGCCCAAATTGGGTTTCGATATGCAGGAAGGTACGCTGGTTCGGTGGGTAAAGAATGAAGGTGAAAATATCAATAAAGGCGACGTACTGGCGGAGATCGAAACCGATAAGGCAACCGTTGAAGTAGAGTCGTCGGCCAGCGGTGTTGTTCGAAGGCTGCTCGTTGATCCAGGGTGCCGTTGTCCCGATCGGTGCGGCCATAGCGGTTATCGGTGATAAAGATGAGAAAATCGAAATCCCGGCAGGCGATCAGGGAGGGGTAAAGGCAGCTTCTGCCCCGGCTACATCGGAATCAAAACCCGAGACGGTCACCGCCACCTCCATCGCCACAAAAAATAGTCCCTAGCCGCTTCTACCTCCTGCCATCGCGGCTCACAGCATCGAACGATGGGTCCGATCAAGGCTTCTCCCTTGCCGAGAAAGATGGCAAGCGAGGCAAACATCGATCTGGCGACGATCCAAGGCAGCGGACCAGGCGGGCGGGTTGTTCGAAAAGATATTGAAACTGCGTTATCGTCCGGTCGTTCAACCAGCAAAGACCGTCGGTCAACCTTCCGAAGCAAGCTGTGTCCCACGAAGATGAGACAGTGACGCCTCACCAAACTTCGCCAGGCGATCGCCCGACGCATGGCCGAATCCAAGACCACCGTCCCACATTTTTATGTCTCCCACGAGTATAAGATGGATGCGGTCATGGCTCTTCGTAAACAAGTTAATGAATTCCTGCCTGAGGACGAGAAAATCTCGGTCAATGATTTTATAGTAAAAGCCGCAGCTCTGGCTTTGCGCCAATTCCCGAACCTGAACGCTTCGTTCGCCGGGGATAAGGTCCTCCGGCATGGGGCGATCAATGTAGGGGTAGCCGTTGCGGTTGAAAATGGGCTGTTGACCGTGGTCAACAAGGATACCGATCAAAAGCCTCTGCGTCAGATTTCCGCGGATGTCAAACGCATGGCAGCGGGCGCCCGTGCCGGGAAGGTGAAGCCTGAGGATATCGATGGCTCGACATTTTCAATATCCAACCTGGGTATGTTCGATGTGGAGAACTTCATCGCGATCCTCAACCCGCCTGAAGCCGCCATTCTGGCTGTAGGCTCGGCCCGTGAGGTACCGGTTGTCGTCGAAGGGGGAGAGATCAAAGCCGGCTGGCGGATGAAAGCCACCATTTCGGTGGACCATCGGGTCAGCGACGGCGCCGAAGCGGCTCAATTTATGCAGGCGCTGGCGAAATATCCTGGAGGAGCCATTGAGATTGTTGGTATAAATTAATACAGACATCGGAAGCCTCCATGACTTCCGATGTCTTTTTAGATTGGAAAATTACTGATCCACGATGAAAAACGAAATTATCGTTCATCCCTGTGCGTACGTTCAAAATTCCCGCTCTCGCGGAAGACGACCATTGGGGAGCTATTATTTCCGAGATCGTTCTCGAAGAATCGCTTCCCGAAGAATGCCTCGACGGAATAGAGGATTTCTCTCATGTGGAAATTCTGTTTTATTTTGATCAAATCCGACAACGGACAAGACCTTCCATGTCTCGGCATCCACGCGGCAATATGGACTGGCCTAAAGTCGGCATCTTTGCTCAAAGGAATAAGGATCGTCCCAATCATATCGGTTTGACCATTGCAGATTATTAAACGGGACGGTCGAAGCCTTTTCGTCCAGGATCTGGATGCGGTGGATGGAACACCTGTCTGGATATTAAACCTGTTATGATCGAGTTTTTGCCGCGCGAACCCGTCAGGCAACCGGAATGGTCGCATGAATTGATGAAAAATTATTGGAATATAGTAAAGCGAATGGAACTATTCGCTCTATTTCCATATCCCTTTTTGCACCCACCGCTGCGCTTATTGTGATTTCAATACCTATGCAGGACAGGAGGAATCAATTCCCGGGTATGTCGAGGCATTGTGCCGCGAAATTGAATTCATCGGGCGGAACCCTGGACTTGAAGCATCGATCCCCGATCCATACGATTTTCTTTGGCGGCGGGACACCTTCGCTGCTCTCACCCGAACAATTTGCTTCGATCCTGCGGGGAGTCCGATCGCATTTCGATTTAAGGGAAGATGCCGAGATCACGATGGAAGCCAACCCCGGCACGGTCACCTTCGACAATTTGCAGCAATTCAGGGCATTGGGAATTAATCGCATAAGCCTCGGCGTGCAATCGGCAAACGCAGAAGAATTACATCATGCTCGAACGGGCCCATAATTTCTTCGATGTGATCGCGGCAGTGTCCAGCTGCACGAAAATCCGGTTTTGATAATGTCAATCTTGACCTGATCTATGGATTGCCGGAACAGACCCTTGAGACCTGGCAAACAACCGTCAGCCGTATTCTGGAACTGCGCCCTGAACATATCTCGGCTTACGCGCTGACGCTCGAGCACGGCACACCCTTCGGACGCTGGTCCGCACACGGCCTTCTGCCCGATCCCGGACCCGGACCTGGCGGCAGACATGTATGAATGGGCGAGTGAAAGCTTTAGAAGAGGCGGGTTACGACCAATATGAGATCTCCAATTGGGCAAAACCCGGCCGACAATGCATTCACAATCTTCAATATTGGCGCGGTCTCCCGTATTTGGGTTTGGGTGCGGGGGCGCACGGATATGCCAACAGGCATGCGGTATTCGAATGTATTGAGAATTAAAACCTACATTGAGAGGCTCCGCGGTTAACCAAACTCCGAGCTCTGATTCGCGTGCCTCAATTTTCAATTTCCCACTTTCTCCCGCCGCAGTAAATCAACATCATCAGACAGCCCAAGACGATATGTCGGAATTCATGATTACCGGTTTGAGGTTGACAAGCGAAGGTATCTCTGCTCCGAACTTTCGCGAACGGTTCGGTCTGGAATATAAATGAAGTTTATTCGGCTGAAATCAATGAATTAACACAGCTCGGCCTGGTCGAATGGTACGGGGTTATCTTGCGGTTGACGAGGCGCGGGCGAATGTTAGGCAACCAGGTGTTTGTGCGGTTTGTCTAATTCAGCAAGGCGAGAGATATGCTCTCGCCTTGCTGATAAGTCATAAGTATCATCTAAGGGATAGGTGCAGGCGGATTTATGGTAAAGATGATATGGATACACAGCCACCAGGGCGTGCAGGTTGAAGGTGTAGGTCCGGCTTTTGGCTGCCTTGTCGGCTGCGGCTCCAGGGGTGGGCAGAGATGTGGTTCATAGCCGGTTGGTTTGAATCCCAGCGCGGACCAACAGGTATTGTCCACCTGATAAATTGCTTTGATCGGATAGTCTGGCTTACCCTTTATCGGTGAGCCGGCATCTGCTTCCGTGAAGCGATCATTGTAATTGAATTTTGAGGGATCCCGCAGCCCGGCATCTGCCCAAACTCCCCACATGAATGCATTACCGGCCAGGGAACGCTTGAACGCGAACTGAACCGAGGACGCAACCTGTGGGTTTAGTCTCACCCAGGCCAGGTCAGGGTCATTCCCCTGCCCCCGATCAAATATCAAAGAGTCATAGCCATTACCTGGGTAAACGGCATCGGATTTCTCGGCTGAAGCGCCGCCGGTATCGTGATTGGTATCCTGGTAGACACGTACCGTTTCAGCCAACCAGGTTGTTGTATATGGCGGACTTGCCCAAACCAGGATATCGCCGAAGCCATCATGGTCCGTATCCAGTTCGACGCCATAGTTGACGCCAATCGGATCGTTCATGTCGCCCCCGGTCATCTCCATCGAAACATAATACCAATCGGCATCCTGGGTCAGGCGAAATGTGACGATATCCAGTTCGGGGAGGTAGTTCATTACCGTTTGTGTGAAGGGGCGCTCAAAGAGATTTATGTTATATAAGTCGCCGTAGGGTGCACGGTTTTCACCGGCCGTGCCAGATGAATCAACATCGTAATTCAAAGCGCCGCCGGCAGAGACATCGGCCGGGGTGGCAAGATGATGGCTGGCTAATACAGTAGCAACCAGCGGCTGTGGCGTTGCGGTTGTATCTGACTTGGCAACGGGATTGGCCTCGGTGCCAGACTGGGCGGTGTGGGAATGGTTGCGGTGGGCGCCGGCGGCAATGGAGTGGCAGGTGTGCCCGCCACAAATGGAAGGTTGCATGAAAGGATCAATATGAGGGCAGCCGGCAGCAACGAATAGATCAGAGACTTTCTTCTCATCTGCATTCTCCTCGTGAACTGTTTAAGGACCGCGCGTGGGCTTCAGATGGGAATTTCTTTCCGGGATGCACAGCCAGGTTACACAGCCCAAAGATGGGTTCCCGCCTTTACCGCGAAAGTCTTATCGATTATCCAGTGGTCCCTGCCTGACTGCAAGACAACCATTAGTATGATTAAGGGGAGACTATTTATCGTTTAAGATTGAGCAGGGTGGCCTGCAAAATCTTGTCGTGGATCCCCGTCAGGTCTTTCAAGCCGGACGAAAAAGAAGCCCGGGCCGCGGATGAACCCACCAACAAACCGGGCACTTTGGCGTTTGTATGCCGCCGCGTTGACAAATCTTCCATATTGCCATGATCGGATGTGATGAGGATTAACCCTTCGTCATCTTTCCAGTTATCCAACAATCCGCCCAAAACGTCATCGAATACCATAAATTGTTCAACCGCCCACTTCATATCCTGTTTGTGACCGGCATAGTCGCTTGCCCAATACTCGAAGAGTGAAAAGTCATATCCACCCGCCAATTGTGCGAGTTTTGCCCCGGCATCTACGGGGGTTAAGACAGGCGCATCTGGAAAACCGAGCATCCCCTTCCAACCTGCCCCAGTGAAATCGGCTGAAAGGGCGCGGCCTGCAAAAAGGTCATCCTTGGTGAATAAAGGCAGACCTGCGCTGGTAACTGCCAATGGAATGGCCGAATACAAACGTTTCCCTGAATCGACGCCTTGAAAATAACGGGGCGGATAGGCATTGAGCAGAGCAGACTTCCGCTTTGCCCTGGTGAATTCGTTAAATATATTTCCGTTTCGCAGATATTTCGCCACTGCCGGGTTTGGTTTTGGTCCGTAATGTTCGCCGATTTCTGCCGGGACGTTGATGCCCGTTAGCAGAACAGCCTGGCCGGTGGCGGATTGGGGCAATCCTTCTACGCCAAGACCGGCATCCAAGGCCAACAACGTAGCCCGTTGACCTGTATAAGGGGCAGAGGCGGCAAGCAATCTTTGTCCTCCGAGCAAGCCTTCGAGGATGGGCATCTTGACGCCCGCAAAGGGATTGGTTTCGGCGTTGTCGTCCCCAAGCCCTACACCATCGAGGAATATAAAAAGTACACGCATGGTTACCTATAAATATCCAAGTGTTATTTACGCTGGTTGGTCCGCGGCAGGAATAAACTTATGTTGCAGCTAAGATCTAGTGTAAAGGAACCAGGCCGAAGGGCGGGCGCGTTTGTCGGTTCCGTCCTGCCGAGTGAGCAAGTGGAAACCTTTTGATTGGATCAGATCCAGGTCTTGCGCAGACAGACCTGGGCCGGACAACTGTGTTTCTGATTTGAAAAACCCATACATGAGCCAGTATCCGGTTGGGGTGAGAATACGGTTGAGGGTAGTCAGATAAGCAGCGCGGTCTCCGATGCCGTGGAAACATCCAATATCGAGGGCAAGATCGAAAGGACCGGTAATGCCATTGAGCCTGGTTACATCGCCTACCGAAAGGGCAGCGGTTATGCGTGCGTTCCGGGCTTTGCGTTTTGCAAGCTTCACTGCCCGTGGGGCAAAATCGACGCCTGTCACCTGCCAGTTGTGCTGTGCCAGAGTAATGACGTTGGTGCCTGTGCCGCAGCCCAGATCGATGGCAGAGCCGGCAGGGTGCTTTGCAATGAAATCGAAAAGTTCCGGCGGGGATATTCCGCTATCCCAGGGCGGCTTGAAATAATACCAAAGGTTGAAATTAAGATGCCTGAACATGTCAATTATTGATGCTGATTTACCGAATCGCGTACCCGTTGAGGGTCTATTTCCCCGATCGTGCGCCAAAGCTCATGTGCCGCCCGCATCGAAAATAAATATACGTTGGCGTATATTCGAAATTATAGACCGGCCCCAGCTCGCGGCCGACCTGGTCTTGAATATCAATGCGGATAATGTGCAATTTTTGCCCCAACTCGTTTTCCAGCCCGTCCACAATTGGTTTCTCGGCCGTGCAATCAATACAGTAGGGGGATTGGAATTCGAGTAGAACAGGAGTGCCGGCTCCGATCGATAGCCTGTACTGCCTTAGCATCGCCCATTAATGCGGTTTGGTGGGGGTGTAGTATCAACCACGAAACGAATAATCCGGCAACAATCACCCCGAATGAAATAAAGTCTCGTAATTTCGGTTTATTGGTCAACAAGACCAATCCGGCAACTATTGTCAGGCCTATTGCAATCCACAAGAACGAATAATGGTTGTAAATCTCATCCATGTCATCTTAATCTGGTGACAGTCCACACTTTGACAATTCAACCCACTTCTCTTACAATCATCCGGCTGGCATCATTCCATTTATAGGAAAGGTTGTCATGAAAGAGTATACCACTGAGTTTCTCCGCAATATTGCGCTGGTCTCCCACGGGAGCGCGGGCAAGAGTATGCTGGCGGAGGCATTTCTACATGTGACGGGGGCGACCACTCGCCTGGGCAAGATCGAGGATGGCACCACAATCTCGGATTATGACGAAGAAGAAATCCGCCGAAAGATATCCCTGTATACCAGTGTTCTTCCAGTTGAATACCGCGACACACAAGATCAATGTGCTTGATGCGCCCGGCTACACTGATTTTATCGGCGAAGTTGTTACCGCCCTAAGTGTTGCAGACGGCGCCCTGGTGCTGGTCGACTGCGGTTGCCGGGTTGGAAGTTGGCACGGAAATCGCCTGGCGATATACCGACGATTTTAAGTTGCCGCGTTTCGTCGTGATCAATAAACTTGATCGCGATAACGCCAACTATGCAGAAGCATTTGCCTCGGTGGAGGAGTTTGCCCACGCTGGCGGACATCGTCTCGTCAAAGTGCAGCTGCCCATCGGCGAGAAGCATGAATTCAAGGGTGTGATCGACCTGATCTCTATGAAAGCCTTCATGGGCGATGGCAAAACTGCCAACCGAAATCCCTGCTGAATTTGCTGACGGCCGCGAAAGAGGCGCATGGCGTTCTGGCGGAAGCAGCGGCAGAGGGGGATGATGCACTGCTGGAGAAATATCTTGAAAACGGATCGCTTTCCGATGAAGAACTGATCCGTGGTCTTAAAGAGGTGGTCTATTCGGGGGCTTTCATACCGGTCTTCTGCGCAGCCGGCGGGCATGAAATCGGCATTATTCCGCTGCTCGACGGCATTGTGAATCTGCTGCCTTCGCCTGCGCAAGCCCCTGCCCGGCTGGCAAAGGGCAAAGATGGAGAAGAGAAATTGACGGCTTCGGATACGGGCTTGTTGACCGCATATGTATGGAAGACCACGGCAGACCCATTTGTCGGCAAGATGACGTATTTCCGCATGATCTCGGGCTCAATTCAGGGAGAGGCCCGCGTCTGGAACCAGAACAAGGCAGCAGAAGAACGCATGGCCGGTTTGCATATTCAACGGGGTAAGGAACAAATTGCGGTTAAGACCATCCATGCCGGCGATATAGGCACGGTTGCAAAGTTAACTGTGACCGCCACGGGTGATACCTTATGCGACAAGAACCATCCCGTGACAGTGCCTGCCCCCAATTATCCTGCCGCATTATTCAGGGTGGCGATCACGCCGAAAACCCAGGCCGATGCAGCCAAGATCACGCCAACCCTGACCCGCCTGTGTGAAGAGGATATGACGCTTTCCTGGCATAACGAGCACGCCACCGGCGAGACGGTTTTGCAGGGAATGGGTGACCAGCATATCGATGTGGCGATCCATCGGGCGCAGACCAAATTTCAGGTGGGATTGGTACCGCATGAACCGAAAGTTCCCTATCGCGAAGGGATCACAAAGAAGGCTTCCGCCCAGTATCGCCATAAGAAACAATCGGGTGGTTCGGGACAGTTCGGAGAAGTCCATTTGCGCATTGAGCCGCTGCCCTCTGCGGACTTCGAATTCACGGATGAGTTGGTTGGTATGAACCTTTCGAAATCCTACCTGCCTGCGATAGAGAAAGGTATTTCGGCTACGCTTAGTCACGGCGCCTTTGCCGGTTACCCGATGAGCAATGTAAAGGTTATTGTGTATGACGGGAAGGAACACCCAGTTGATTCAAAACCTGTAGCGTTTGAAATTGCAGGGCGTGAGGCGTTCAAACTGGCCGTGCAGGATGCCGGTCCTGTGCTCTTTGAGCCCATTATGAATGTCCGCATCGTCGTCCCGGATGCTCATATGGGCGATGTAATGAGCGATCTCAACACCCGGCGCGGCCGCGTGCAGGGAACTGAGTCAGAACATGGCAGCACCGTAGTGATCGCGCATGTCCCGCTGGCAGAGATGTTGCGATATACGTCCCAGTTGCGATCCATAACGGGTGGACGCGGTTATTTCACGATGGAGCTTGACCACTATGATATCGTCCCGTCTCAAATTGCAGGGCTGATCGTGGAAGCTCATAAGAAAGAAATGGAAGCCAAGAAAGAAGAGTAACTCTTTCGTTCACAAACCAGAAGCCCCGGAAACATCGTTTCCGGGGCTTCTTTTGATCAGGAAGAGCAAGAACCTCCTGGCTGGCCAGAGCGCGAACTTCAGGGTTCTCGGAAAATTGCCTGGTAAGGAACCTGACGTTATCGACGTCCATGGTTACGTTGGTCACTGAGGTCTAGATGATTTGGAGCTTACCTTTGAAGTTCAGGATGGGCGCCCAATTAGCTGGATCAGCAACTCAGAACGGCATTTACTGTTGTGTGTAATCTTGACAATTCCAATAAAATTTGTAAAATATATATCAAGTTTATATAACATATTCAAAACCCTATGCTAACTAACCTTTGCACATGTATGAGGCGGGGTTCGTAACACCGCCTTCCTGGAAAACCCAGCCAACGAAACTGAAGGACGGTGTACGGCTCCGCATTCGAAGTTGATCGAATAGCGCGGCGCTTGCATGCGTCCTTTTTGTTTTTCGTTGGCTGTTCTTTTTTTGGAGATTGATGACACTTACACAAATACAAAAATATCAAATCCGTTCAAGGGATTATGACGGGCTGGAATCCCGGGTTGGCAATACGCCCCTTTTGGCTCTTCGGCGCTTGACTACAGGATTACCGCCGAGCGTACAGGTGTTTGCCAAGGCTGAATGGTTTAATCCGGGCGGCTCGGTCAAGGATCGGCCGGCGGTCAATATTATCCGGACCGCCATTGCCAACGGTGAGCTGATTCCCGGAAAACGATTGCTCGATTCCACCTCCGGCAACATGGGTATTTCCTATGCCACCTTCGGAGCGGCACTGGGGATACCAGTCACCTTATGTGTTCCTGCCAATGCCAGCCCTGAAAGAATCATCATTCTGCGCGCCCTTGGAGCGGAGGTAATATTGACCGACCCATCTGAAGGCTCGGATGGCGCCATTCTGCTGGCCCGGAAAATGGCTGCAGAAAAACCCGAGTTGTATTGGTATGCAAATCAATATAATAATCCGGCCAACTGGCAGGCGCATTACCTGACCACCGGCCCTGAAATAGTAAACCAAACAAATGGCAAGATTACGCACTTGGTGGTAGGTCTCGGCACATCCGGCACCTTGATGGGCATGGGCCGATATTTGCGTGATCAGTTGTTGGATGTCCGGATCGTGGCGGTTCAGCCGGATGCGTCCTTCCATGGTCTGGAAGGCCTGAAGCACATGCCAAGCGCGATCAAGCCCGGTATTTATGATCCCTCATTTGCCGACCGGACGCGTCGAGGTGCAAACTGAAGAGGCGCATGAAATGGTCCGTGCACTGGCGCGTAAGGAAGGTCTGTTTGTCGGGATTTCCTCCGGCGCGGCAGCCGTTGCGGCCCTGCAAGTTGCATCAGAGCTGAAGGAAGGGATGGTCGTTACGATATTTCCCGATGCAGGTTACAAGTATCTGAGTGACCATGCCCTGTGGGAGGGGAAGTGACCCTTCAGTTCTCAAAAGCATTGCTTGCACAAATCCATGCTCATGGCGCTGAGGCTTATCCCGAAGGAAGGCGCCGGCTTTTTGTTCGGCGCAGATGATGAACAACGCACTGTGCAGGCTATTCTCTCCCTGTCGAATGCGCGTGAAGAAGCGGCCCGGCATAACCGGTATCTGATAACTCCAGCCGATTATCTTAAAGCAGAGTTGGAAGCCGACCGGCTGGGTCTGAACCTTATCGGTGTTTTCCATTCCCATCCCGATCATCCAAATCATCCGTCAGAATTTGACCGTGAGTGGGCGCAGCCCTTCTTTTCCTATGTCATTACCAATGTGGAATCGGGTAAAGCACGGGAATCGCGGTCCTGGCGCCTGGTTGAGGATCGGTCACGGTTTGAAGAAGAAAAAATCCAAATCACTATATAATATAAAGGAGCTTCAAATGTCTCTCTATTTTGTTCGCCATCAGCATTCTGCTGAAACTTGCCCCGCGAAAAACCCTGAAATGGGACAAATGTTGTTGCAGCACCTCACCAAATCGAATGCCGCAAGTTCGGCGTGGATCTGATTGGCGACGCGGTATTGGACAGCCAGCATACCCTTGTCCTGATCGCAGAAGCGGAAGACAAGCAGTATTTGCAGGACTACATGCAGCCGTTTGCGCAAGCTGGCTCGGTCGAGATCCTGCCGGCCTCGACCTGCGAGGCTGTTGTAGCCCGCCAGGGTTGCGACCCGGTTCCGGCGGTCAATTAGTTTGGCTAACGAGGGTTGAAGCCCGAAATAACTTCGAGCTTCAACCCTCTCACCTCTATGATTTGAGGTTAAGCATGGCAATTTTGAAAATTCCCACCCCGCTACGCAGTTACACTGAAGGACAGGTGGAAGTGAACCTGGGCGGTAAAAACGTATCTGAAGTCATGAACGAGCTAGTAGAGAAATATCCCACGTTGAAGCCGCATTTATACAATGGGGACGGAAAATTGCGCCCCTTTGTCAATCTTTTTGTTGGCGAGAATAATATCAACGATCTTCAGGGACTTGATACACCGCTTGATAAGAATACCCGGGTGATCCTGATCCCGTCCATCGCAGGTGGATAGAGATGATGCCTGCTCCTTTGCTTCCCGGATTGACGCGTGAAGAAATTCTGCGCTATTCCAGGCACTTACTGATACCAGAGGTCGGCCTGGAGGGACAGCGCAAGCTTAAAGGTTCTTCGGCTCTCATGATTGGTACGGGCGGGCTCGGTTCGCCTGTTGCTCTTTATCTGGCGGCTGCCGGTATCGGTCGGTTGGGACTCGTTGATTATGATGTGGTGGATTCTTCGAATTTGCAACGACAGGTAATCCATGGCACCTCCACCATCGGAAAGTTGAAAGTCGAAAGTGCGCGGGCGAAATTACTGGATCTGAACCCGGACATCGAGGTCGAGGTGTACAACGAGCCTTTCACCTCCGAAAATGCGATGCGGATAGCCAGCGATTATGATATTCTCCTGGATGGAACCGATAATTTTCCCACGCGGTATCTAACGAATGATGTGGCGGTGTTCCTGGGCAAGCCTAACGTTTATGCATCGATCTATCGTTTTGATGGGCAGGTGAGCGTTTTTTACGCCAAAGAGGGACCGTGCTATCGCTGTCTCTTCCCTGAGCCTCCGCCACCCGGATTGGTTCCTTCGTGCGCGGAGGGTGGGGTTCTGGGCGTCCTGCCGGGAACAATAGGTACGCTCCAGGCAACCGAGGCGTTAAAGGTATTGCTTGGCATCGGTCAACCATTGATCGGCAGGCTCCTGCTTTACAACGCACTGGATATGTCATTCGATTTTGTAAAGTTGAAGAAAAATCCAAATTGCCGCGTATGTGGACCCAATGCGGACATTCACGAATTAATCGATTATGAGGAGTTTTGCGGTGTGCCCGGTCACGATCACGATGAAGGATCGGCCGGTACCGGTTTCGATATCACTGCCCCCGAGTTGGCGAATCGCCTCAAGCAAAACCATTTGAAGCTGCTGGATGTGCGAGAGCCGCATGAATTGGAAATCTCCGCACTGCCGGGCGCAGTCAACATTCCTCTTGGAACGCTGGCGGCCAGGCTTTCCGAAATTGATTCGGCGCAGGATATGGTTGTGTTCTGCAAGAGCGGCAGCCGCTCAGCAAGGGCGCTGGAACTGCTGGCAAGCGCAGGCTTCAAGAAAGTTAAGAACCTGAAAGGCGGAATAAACGCCTGGGCAAAAGAAGTTGACCCGAATCTTCCGATCTATTAGGGTCTGAGTAGATTTGGCAGAAGAAATCAACCTTTCTTGAACCAGAAATAACAATCCACGAATGTTCTAACGCCGGATCGCCAATTTGTTGGCGGTCCGGTTTTTGTTATACTATGAGGGTCTTCCATGAAAAGAGGAGTATGAATGACAGGTTTGCCTGTATCTGCCGAAAAGAGAGTCTACGATAATATCCTTGGGGCCATTGGCTGGACGCCGCTTGTCAGGCTTGGGCGGGCAACTTCCAGCGTTGCCGCACCGATCTATGCCAAGTTGGAGAATCTTAATCCCGGTGGAAGTGTCAAAGATAGTGTGGGCTTGTATATGGTCGAGCAGGCCGAAAAACGGGGTGAACTGAAACCGGGCGGAACGATCGTTGAGGCAACCTCCGGAAATACGGGTGTCGGGCTTGCCATTGCCGCCACCCTAAAAGGCTACAAGACCATCTTTGTTATGCCTGATAAGATGAGCAACGAGAAGATCATGTTATTGCGGGCCTACGGGGCGAAAGTGGTTATCACGCCCACAGCCGTTGCCCCCGAAGATCCCCGCTCTTATTATGAAGTAGCGAAGCAGCTTGCACGCGAGACGCCGAATGCCATTCTCGCGAACCAATACCACAACCCGGATAACCCCAAAACACACGAGTTGTTCACGGGTCCCGAAATCTGGGAACAAACGAATGGAAAAGTCACGGATGTGGTGATCGGGATGGGTACGGGAGGAACTATATCCGGGGTAGGCCGGTATCTTAAATCCAGGAACCCTGACATCAAGATCGTCGGTGTTGACATCGAGGGATCCATCTTATTCGAGATTTGGAAGAACAAGGGCAGAATACCAAAAGGGGCCTACCCGAAGACCTACAAACTTGAGGGCATCGGCGAGGATTTCTTGCCCTCGACCACAGACCTGGCTGTTGTGGACGATATTGTGCGAGTGAATGATCGGGAAGGGTTTTTGTGGGCACGACAGTTGGTGCGGCAGGAAGGTATTTTTGCCGGCGGCTCCTCCGGTGCGGCGGTAGCCGGTGCTGTAAAGTATGCGGCAAAGCTGCCTGCCTGAGAGATTGGTAGTTGTTATTTTTCCCGACAGCGGTTCCCGGTACCTGTCGAAATTCTACGATAATAAATGGATGCGTGAAAATGGCTTCCTGGAGATGGAATTTGGAGAAATCACCTTGGGCGATCTCTTGCTGGCAAAGCCCAATAAGGCGCTCATCACCGCGACACTGGGAGATTCGATGCGCAAAGTCATGACCAATATGCGCCAGAATGCAGTTTCCCAAATGCCTGTCGTGGGAGAAGACGGATCGTTAGCCGGCACGATCGAAGAAGTGGACCTCCTGAATCACGTCCTCGAGAACGGGCACAATCACAGCCCCGACGAGTCGATCGATCCCCTTGGTGCAGAACGCAAAGGCGGTGTTTCCCTCGGGGGCTTCGCTTGATGAAGCCATGTCGCTGTTGACGTCCGGTTATGCCTTGATCATTGCCGAACAAGGCAAGCCGACGGGTATATTGACGAAGATCGATATCCTGGATTATGTGGCCGGAAAGATGTAACCGGCTATCGTTCCGAAGCTCAAAAAGCGCCTCAGCCTTTGGCTGAGGCGCTTTTGGCCCAACCGCCCGGTATGGGCATCAACCAGACCCTTCTCATAACTTATAAGGTTTTCGAGCCATCAACCAGTTCTGCGGTCAGCCGCAACAATTCCGCGGCCTCTACGACTTAATGATTAAGATCCCCGTGAATTCGAAAGGAGAACTCTTCATGTCAAAAAGGAAGGCCTTCATCGGCCTGCTTCTTAGCATTGTGCTACTAGGAACCCAGCTTGCATCTGTACAGGCCGCGCCCTGTGGTTCAAACTGGCACCATTGCCGGGACGATCAACAGTGTCTCAACGGCTTCCGACTCAAGCGGTAATACCATAATCGTCGTCATGTTGACTGACAACCTTGGCAAGTCTCAAACGGTAAATCTGAGCGTTGATACGGCCGTCACGCTTGGTTTGGTGACCAAGAATCCCGATGGGAGCATAACTGTCAATGACGTTGTGGGACAATCCGTTGCCATTGACGCATCAACGGTTCTAACTGATCCCTGCAAATCATCTGAAGGCGCCCAGCAACCAGTCGGGAAGGCCCTTTCTGATTACTTCTGTCGATCGCTCGGACTGGATTATGATACGGTCCAGGCTTACCATGCTGATGGTTTTGGTTACGGCGAGATTGCCCAGGCCTGTTTCATGTCTCAGGCTCTTGGCGGCGACGCTGCCCTGTGCGGTTCAATTTTGGACGCAAAGAAAAGCGGGGACTTTAGCTCCCTGGTGCTGCCGAACGGCGACACGCCCAAGAATTGGGGCCAGCTAAAGAAAGACGTTTTGAGTCAGGAAGTTAAATCCCTGACGAATCTGGGTGCGATAGTTTCGGGCAGGGCAAATAATAGCAGTAACACGACGACTGATGTCACCGGCCCCAATGGCGGCAGCACCAACCTCAGTGCGAGTGGCAAAGATCACAGTCATGGCCATGGCCAAGGCCAAGGCGGCGGACCGGGTCAGGGGCATGGTCAAGGGAATGGGCATTAGACATCCTCTACTTTGAAAGAAAACATCCGGAATAAACCCCGGATTTTTTTATATCAGCATAATCATACGTCACTATTTGGAACAATCCTGAGGGCCAGACCGTTTGGGTTGGATTTATTTGCGTGGCAGTGCTTCTCGATGTCTCTACGTTTTAAGTAATGGCAGAGCCTGCAGATTTTGGGAAGAAAACCGAATCGTCACCAGGTGATTTAGCAACATTCGCCAGTTGAATCCGAAGTTCAAAGTAGATCATATAGTTGAACCTCGTCGCAGATGGTCCGGAAGAGTGGGACATAGGTTTGAACGTTGGAGGTTTTCAACGTACAATGAGTGCATGTCCAGCCCGCCTTTACGTCCAACCTTTCTTGAGGTAAATCTCCCTCGCCTGAAACAAAACCTGGAGAACATTCGAGCCTACGTCACACCGGCCAAGGTAATGGCTGTGTTGAAGGCCAACGCCTATGGTCACGGCGTGGATGGAGTCGCACCCTTTCTGGCCCCGTTTGCAGACTATATCGGCGTGGCGCTGGTCGAGGAGGGGATTCACTTGCGGCAACTTGGCATTGATCGGCCCATTCTTGTGATGGGCGGGAGCCTGCCTGATCAGGTGCCCCTATTCCTGGAACATGATTTAACGCTGGCGGCTTCTTCTATAGAATTGCTCCAGGTTGCAGACGATGCAGCGCGTGCCGCAGGCAAGAAATTGAAGGCGCACCTAAAGATCGATACCGGAATGGAGCGGATAGGTGTTCACGACTACGAGGCCGAGTCTTTTCTTGAAAAATCATTAGCGTGTAGCCATTTGGATATTGAGGGAATTTTCTCGCATTTTGCCAACTCAGAAGTCCCCGATCTTATTCACGCAAAATTGCAATTAGAGCGCTTCCAGGAGGTATTATCTTTCTACGATAAACGGAGCATTCCACTCCCTCCGCTTCGGCATATTGCCAATTCGGCAGCAATCCTGCAATTTCCGGAAAGCCATCTGGATATGGTGAGGCCGGGTGTGATGCTTTATGGTGTGTATCCCGGGCCAGAGGTGAAGCGGACGGTGGATGTGAAACTGGCCCTGACCTGGCGTTCCAAAGTTACTTACTCAAAGATCACCCAGCCAGACAGGCCCGTCAGCTACGGATCACTGTGGCGGGCCAATTCTGCCGCCCGGATCGTGACTATCCCTTGTGGATATGCTGACGGTTATTTCCGCATCATGACGAACCGCGCCAAAGTCATTGTAAATGGAAAAAAATATCCACAAGTGGGACGCATCTGCATGGATCAGCTCATGGTTAATCTCGATGAAGATGAAGCCCAGGTGGGAGATGAAGTTATTCTGATGGGTCAGGCCCGTTCGGGAGGGGAGATCACGCCCGAGGATCTGGCCGGATGGGCGGCTACCAACGAATATGAAGTAATGACTAATATAAGTTCGCGTGTGCCACGAGTATTCATTTCATAGTGAAGTACAATAGGGCGCACGTTTTGAGAGATTTATTACAATTGAGGTGTATAAATTGAATCGGTACTTAAGGGATTATTTAGTCCTGGTTGGGTTGTCAGGTGTGATTGTCGGACTCGATCAGTGGACGAAATGGTGGGTGCGGACGAACCTGCCTTTCCAAGGCACGTGGCTTCCGGAGTGGCTAAGTTGGCTAAGTCCTTATGCGCGGATTGTTAATTGGTCGAACAGTGGGGCGGCATTTGGCTCATTTCAAAATGGGAATTCCGTATTCACGGCGCTGGCGATCATCGTTATTATCGCGATCTTGTATTATTATCCCCGCGTCGACGAGGGTGATTGGACGTTGCGTCTTGCGATGGGCCTGCAGATGGGGGGCGCGGCTGGTAACCTGGTTGACCGACTGCTCATGCAAAAGGTCACGGACTTTATTTCGATAGGAAGCTTTCCGGTCTTCAACATTGCGGATTCGTCGATTTCGATTGGGGTGGTTGTGCTTTTGCTCGGAGTTTGGATTAAGGAACGCGCCGAGAAAAAGTCTGCTCCCAAAGCCGCGGATTCTGGATCGTGACTGAAGAAGCTTTCACTTTCCGCTTTCAAAAACCGACCAAAGAGCGGCTCGACCATTTTCTGGTCGAAGCCCTGCCAGAGTTTTCGCGGGCAAGATTGCAGGGTTTTATCAAAGGTGGATTTGTAGATGTTGATGGGGAACCTGCACAAAAATCGGGCCAGATCCTGGAAGACGGATCGCTCGTGGAATTGCGGATTACCGCCCGCGATACCGACCGAGTTGATCGGCGAAAATATCCCTCTCGAAATTGTTTTTGAGAATGACGACCTGCTGGTGATCAACAAACCGGCCGGAATGGTAGTGCACCCCGCCGCGGGGCACAACTCAGGGACGCTGGTCCATGCGGTCCTGGGTTATGATCCCGATATCGAGGGAATAGGAGGAGAGGGCAGGCCCGGGATTGTACATCGCCTGGACAAGCAAACATCGGGACTGATCCTGCTGGCAAAAAACGATAAAGCCCTCCTGTGGCTTCAGGACCAATTCCGACTCCGAAAAGTTGAAAAGACTTATCTGGCCCTGGTGGATGGTAAACCCCCGACTCCGTCAGGCAGGGTTGAAGCTGCAATCGGACGGGATCCCAGTCACCGGAAGAAGATGGCAATATTGCCTGAAGGTCGGGGCCGGGAAGCAATCAGTGAATACAAGACCGTGGAGCTTTTTTCAAATCATACTCTGCTTGAATTTCACCCGCTGACGGGCCGCACGCATCAAATCCGTTTGCACTGCGCTTTTTTGGGATGTCCCATTGCAGGCGATGAAATCTATGGCAAGAAGAATCCTTCGATTGCGATCGGCAGGCATTTCTTGCATGCCAAGGAAATTGAAGATCGTATTACCGGAAGAAAACCAACCGAGGATGTTCGAGGCGCCTTTGCCCGAGGAGCTTGAAGATGGTCCTGGTCGAATTGAGAGGGGCAGGCACCGAAGGCTGAGGAACAACTTCCGGCCTGGCATTTCAGGATCCCTGCCATCGACTTTCAGGCAGGATTGTGAAATGGGCCGCGCAATCACTTTTTGATTTGAGTTAGGAGATTGAAATGGAATTCATAGACCTGCGTTCCGATACCGTTACCAAGCCTACTCCTGAGATGCGTGAGGCCATGGCCAAAGCTGAGGTTGGTGATGATGTGTATGGCGATGATCCCACGGTCAATTTATTGCAAGAGATGGCTGCTGAAATGACCGGCAAAGAAGCGGGGTTGTTTGTTCCATCCGGAACCATGGGTAACCTGGCGGCCATATTAACGCATTGTCAGCGCGGAGATGAGGTCATTCTCGGCCAAAAGAATCACACTTTTATGTTTGAAGCCGGGGGCATCTCCGCATTGGGCGGAATTCACTCGTACCAGTTACAAAACCAGGCAGACGGCTCTTTATTGATATCCGATGTCGAGAGCGCCATCCGGGAAGATGACCCGCATGCGCCGATCACACGTTTGGTTTGCCTTGAGAATACACATAACCGTTGCGGGGGTACGGTTCAAACCCCCGAATATACGCGCCAGCTTGCTGATTTTGCTCACTCACGCGGATTGAAAGTCCATCTCGACGGAGCGCGCTTGTTTAACGCCGCGGCTGCATTGGGAGTTCCTGCCAGGAAATTGTCGGAACCGGTGGATTCAGTCACGTTTTGTTTGAGCAAGGGCTTATGTGCACCGGTTGGTTCTGTTTTGTGCGGAGAGAAGGAATTCATAAAAAAGGCACAGCGCGCTCGCAAAATCCTGGGCGGTGGAATGAGGCAGGCCGGCATCCTGGCGGCTGCCGGTATCGTGGCGCTTCAGAATATGGTTTCCCGTTTGGGAGAAGATCATAAGCGGGCGCGGGATCTGGCTGAAGGTTTGAGTGAAAACAGCGGAATCGTGCTGGATGCGGGAACGCCGGCAACCAACATGGTGTTTTTTGACCTGGCGGCAAATGTAGGTGTGGCCGCGCCCGAAGTGGAAGAGAAGCTAAAAGCAAAGGGAATCCTGGTGAGCGCCAGTGGTCAACGGCGATTCAGGCTGGTTACGCACTATTGGATTGACGATGCTGCGATCAACACGACTGTGTCCGCGTTCGGCGAAGTATTGATCCCGGAGAAAGCCGGGATTTGAACGCCAAGCTAGGATGCGTCCTGATCGACGATGAGCTTTTCCATCCGGGTGAAGTCCGGTTCGATCTGATTACGTCCCCGCTCTTTTGCGATATACAAGCGCTTATCTGCCAGGTCGATTAATTCGATAATATCCTTGGTCTCTTCGGGGAACATGGCAACGCCCTGGCTCACCGTTGGAACAGGGATGGTCTTGCTTTCCTTGCTCTGAACCGTTAACGTCGACATCGTGTCGCGTATCCGTAATGCGATTTGCTGAGCCTGGTCAGCGCTGGCATTGGGAAGCGAGATTACGAATTCCTCGCCCCCCCAACGGCCAACGGCATCCACATTTTTGATATGAAATTTTATGGTCGCGCATAATGTGGTCAGGACCTCGTCTCCGACCAAATGACCATACAGATCATTGTATTGTTTGAAAAAATCCACATCGAGCATGATCAGCCCCAGCGGTTGTCTTTCAATGGCGGCCCGATCCGCCTGTTCCTTCAAAAGCTTGAGGAAGTTCCCATGGTTGTATACCCCTGTGAGACTATCCAGTTTTGATTGTCGTTCCACTTCTTCGTGTTGGAACGTGTTGCTGCAGAGCCTGGGCGGCGTGTTGGGCCAGATTGGATAAGAGTTCGAGGTCGGCCCGATCGAATGCGTTTGGTTTATACGAGCCAATGGAGATAATCCCATCCACATTCTCGCTTTTCATCGGAACCCCCATCCAGGATAAGCTGGTCTTGTGTTTTCCCACCAGCACGATCCTGACACCCGGCAACTCAACTTCTTTGCGCAGATCAGGCAGGAACAGGCTTTGGTGGTTATTAAATACCCACGAAGAGAGCGAACCCTCCAAATTCACGCGTTGATTTTCGAAATATTCTCCATCGTCATAAACCAATTCAAGACGCATTTCGTCGCCCTCTCGCATGCCGACGAAATAAGTATCTGCTTCCACCGCATTTTGAAAAGCGGCATTTAATAATGCCATCAATTGCCTGGTATTGAGAGTGGAGGTGATGTTCCGGCTGAAATCAGTGATGGTCTCAAGTCGGCGGATATGGTCACGTGACAGGTTTTTAAGCTGGCGTACTGTTTCGACCACAATAGCGGCTATCAGTGCAATACTGAGATGAAAGGTCCATTCGGGTAAGTTATTGATATAGTCTTGTCGGACCCCCATTATAACTGCGGTCGTCAGGATGATCATCAGATAGGATGGGCCGCGTTCGGAAATGATCGAGCTTGTGATCACTGCCAGGATGAGCAGTACTGCAACATAAATATCGAGTTGGTCTGGGGACCGCATAAGTGATAATGCCAAGACCCAACGCGGTTAATACGGCATTCACCCAGCTATTTCTCTGGTTGGGATTGGGGCGCGGGATAATCCACAAATCGAACAAGGCGACATATAAAATGCCAAGGATCCCAAATCCCAGAAGGATAATGATTTTGATTGGGCTCTGAGGCCATACCGACAGCGCCATTGAACATCGTGATTGCCAATACGACGATGCTCGCGATCGTCGGAGGAAGAGCGGATATGCGATGTTCCTGGGGCGTAAAGCCGAATCGATATGTTTTCTTCGCCATCACGTACCTGATTTCGAGAAGAGAAACATGTTCTTCTTGACCGCGGTGAATAACCACTGGTTTTGTCAGCAAGTATCTAGGAACCCTCATGGCAGGATATGGTTTGATATAAAGGATAGCATATCAGGCCCCTTTATTCCACTTCAACTACATTACAAAAACCTTAGGAATCCGTTCTTAAAAGGCAATTTTCGATTTCTGATATAATCATTTTCGTGGCGGGACTTTTGGCGGGGATCCTGCCTTTTGCATATATTCCATAACGTTGACTGGGTAGCGATTAAGAATGATATCCCACTTCACTCTCGATCAAATAGACGAAACTGTAGGAGCGCTTGAAAAACGCACCAAATATCGGCCGAAAATTGCAGTCATCCTGGGTTCGGGGTTGAATGGGTTTGCCGAATCTGTTGCAACGCCGGATTTTATTCCCTTTGGAGAGCTGCCATATTTTCCCGTTTCCACGGTTTTTGGGCATTCAGGCCGGATCGTGATCGGCAAATTGGAGGATCAGGCCCGTTTTTGTTATGCAAGGGCGTATCCATTTTTACGAAGGATACAGCATGGCCGAGGTGACTTTGCCGATCCGGGTCATGCAGCGCTTTGGCATCGATACACTGATCGTTACCAACGCAGCAGGGGGAGTGAATCCGGAATTTGCTCCTGGCGATGTAATGCTCATCACCGATCATCTCAACTTTCTGGGGATGATGGGACAAAACCCGTTGATGGGACCCAATTACGACGAACTTGGCCCGCGTTTTCCCGATATGAGTCAAGCGTATGATCGGGATCTGTGCAACCTGGCGCGGGATGTGGCAAAGAAAGAGGGCATTAATTTGCGAGAAGGCGTTTATGCAGGGCTTAGCGGCCCTTCGTTCGAAGGCCCGGCCGATTTGCGATTTCTTCGGTTGGCCGGGGCAGATTCGGTGGGCATGTCAACAGTCCATGAAGTCATTGTTGCCCGGCATGGAGGGATGCGAGTCCTTGGCTTTTCGGGTATCAGCAACAAAGCCAACCTGGATGGCTCCACGGTCACTACGCATGAGGAAGTAATTGCGGCCGGAAAGGTCATTACTCCGAAAGTTGAAAAACTGATCCGGGGCATCCTGCAAAAGCTGTAAGCAATCTTATGGCAGCCATTTATCAATTTCTCAGCACCTATGAAGTGCTGATTTATATTGTGCTGGCAATCGGAGGGCTTTTTGCGGCTCGCTGGCTTTGGCGGTCATGGAGTGAGTGGCGTCAGGCTGTTTACAGCCTTGAAAAGGAATTTGCTCTTCGCCGGATAGGCCGCTCAGTTGCCTCTCTGACGCTAATCCTGGTCCTTTTTTGTGGAGAATTGATCACCGCCTCGTTCATCGTCCCCAATCTGCCGGCCTCATTTTTCCTCGCCACGCCCACTCTGGATCTGCTTGCGACTCCCACCGGCACGATCTCTGCCGAATTAGCCACCCAGATTGCGCTGACGCCTCTGCCTGTCCCGACACTATCGGGTGGGGATGGCTGTATTGCCGGATAAGCTGATGATCACATCCCCCAAAGCCGGCACCCAAATAAGCGGTATAGTTGATATTCAGGGAACGGCCAATATTCCGAACTTCGGTTTTTATAAATATGAAGTTGCGCCGCTCAATTCGGATACCTGGGCAACCATTTCAGCCGGGACGGGATGTGGTTATCGATAATTCGCTTGGTAAATGGGATACCACTGCTCTGACACCGGGTGATTATCAACTGCGGCTGGTAGTCACTGATAATCAAGGCCAATCCTTGCCGCCCTGTGTTATCCCGATTCGCGTGGTTCCTCAATCTTAGGAGAATATGTCTGCCATTCAAATCCGCCCGGTTGTAGCCTCTGACCTGCCGCGTTTGATGGGGATAGATCATTCGATAACGAGTGAATATGTCTGGCAATTGGAATTACGACGTGAAACGGGGCAGACCGTAGCCACATTCCGAGATGTGCGCCTGCCCCGCCCAATCCCATTGACTTATCCGAACAATCCCTTTTCTCTGGCCGATGAGTGGACTCCATAAGGCCATGATGTTTACGGCAATTTCCGGCAGCGACTCTATCGGCTATATTGCCTTGACAGAGCGGCCCGCTTCCATGGCCTGGATAACCGACCTTGTTGTTGCCCCTGATTGGAGACGCAAGGGTGTGGCCAGCGCCCTTCTTAACCTCGGCACAGGAATGGGGGGTGGAAAGAAGCCATCGCAGGTTATTCCTTGAAATACAATCAAAAAATCAGCCCGCCATCCGGCTTCGCGTCAGAAGCACGGTTATGAATTCTGCGGGTATAATGACCATTATTACTTGTCGCAAGACATCGCTCTATTTTTTGCGAGGGCATTATAGGGCGTTTTCTGGGAAGGTAGTATGTTTAACGGTTGGACCGACAATTTACTGGTGGGGATCCAGACACTCAACCAGATCCTGACGGCGGGGATTGCCATAACGGCTTTCTCTCTATTTTTGTATTCCCTATCCTTCAATCTACGAGATCGTGTTGCCCGTTCCTTTGCCATTATTCTGCTTTGTGTTGTCGTTGTCTTTACCACCGAAGCGCTGCAAAACAGGTCTGTCTCAAATTGGGGGATTGACTCGCTGCTCCGCTTGCAGTGGCTGGGGATCGTTTTTCTGCCGGCTGCTTATCTTCACCTTTCAGATGCATTGCTTGTAACAGCCGGCCGCCCTTCGCGTGGGCGCAGGCGGTTTGCAGTTCGATTCATGTATGCCATCTCATCGGTATTCTTGCTCCTGTTGGCTTTTGGTTACCTGCTGAGTCCGTTCGTCGAAAATGGCAATCCGGCCCCTCATCTTCAGCGGACCGTTTGGACCGAAGTCTTTACCGTTTACTATGTGGTTGCCATGGTCTGGGCGGGGATCAATTTTAGCCGCGCATTCTCCCTCATGTTAACCCGGTCCGGCCGACGCCGGATGTTGTATTTGATGGCAGGCGCGACCGCACCGGCTCTTGGTTCCTATCCTTATCTGCTCTACGGTTATGCCGTTGCGGCACAATTTCCGTTCTTGTTTTGGGGTGTTGCCACGGTGATCAATGTGCTGGTGGGCGGGTTGGTGATCGTAATGGCTTATGCAGTTGCCTTTTTTGGAGTTTCATGGCCTGACCGCGTGATCAAGAGCAGGCTGTTTAAATGGATCATGCGCGGCCCGGTTACCGCCTCGGTGGCGCTTGGGTTGATGACCATTGTCAGACGTGCGGGTGTGTTGGTGGGTATCGAATATTCAGCATTTGTTCCGTTGACCATGGTGGCAACTGTCCTGTTGTTCGAACACGCAATTACTTTGTTTGCACCGTTGTGGGAACGATATCTATTTTTTGGGCACGATCGTGCAGAATTGGAATTCTTCCAAAATATCGAAGAACGGATGGTTACGCAGGGAGACCTAAACCAATTCCTTGAAGCCATCCTGGCCGCGGTGCGCGACCATTTGCAATCGCCTTCTGCTTTTGTGGCCGCGCTGGATGAAGATAAACTATCGTTGATCGTCATGGCTGGCAATCGGGCCATGCTCGACCAGGAGGGACTTTCCGACGCCCTTGAGATGTTCAGCAATGGGAATGGCGGCGACCATCATGAATTTGTTTGGGGAAAATACTGGGTTCTGCCGCTTCATCAACGCAAACGCGGCGACATGGATCGCGATGAAGTTCCGCCTTTCCTTGGGTTGTTGGGTGTGGCCCGCCGTGATGATCAGCATATGGAAAACGACCAACGTGAGTCACTCGTGGCTTCTGGCGGACCGCAGCGCTCTGGCCCTCGAAGACCGCCGGTTGCAGCAGCGTGTTTTCCGGTCCCTTGAGGACCTGCAGCCGCAAGTGGATATGATCCAGCGGATGCGCGCTGCCGGCCGCTATGATTCGCGGGCCAGTCTCCTGAGTCAGGAACTGCCGCCCGAAGCAGATCTGGCAAATTGGGTAAAGGATGCTTTGACCCATTACTGGGGCGGCCCAAAGTTGACAAACAGCCCGCTGATGCGCCTGCAGGTTGTGCAGGAAGCTGCCAGCCAATATGATGGAAATGCTGCCAATGCCTTGCGTGCCCTGCTAAGAAAGGCAGTGGATCAAGTTAAGCCGGATGGGGAGCGTCGATTTACCACGGAATGGATTTTGTATAATATTCTTGAAATGAAATTTATTGAAGGCCGAAAAGTCCGCGAGGTGGCTGGGAGGCTTGCCATGTCTGAAGCGGATTTATATCGTAAACAGCGAGTAGCTGTTGAGGCTGTGGCAAAAGCCATCCTTGAGATGGAATCACAAACGAGGTAGGGAAGGTAGGTTGTTATGGTAAATCGAAAGAATGGAAGTGAAAGTCCGATGCCTGTGGTGGACGAGAGTTGGTGGGAATCCGTCCTTGCAGAAGAAGGTCGTCATTCGACCCATGCGCCCGTTCGATTGCAGGCCCGGCCTGAGGCCCGGAATGAGGCGAAGACAGAAGAAGCTCCTAAAATTACGCCGAACTGGGTTGAAGTCAAGGAATTATATTTGCACGACCGGATCGTCAATCTCATTGTGACCGGAAGCAATCGGGGCGGATTGCTGGTTGAAGGCGAGAATTTGTATGGGTTTGTGCCGTTCTCACATTTGGTGGATATGGCGGGGCAGGTAGATGTGCCGGATCGCGAAAAATGCATGGAAGCTTATATTGGCCGCACTCTCCGGCTCAAAGTCATCGAGTGTGTTCCGGAAGATGGGCGGATCGTTTTTTCGGAACGCGCAGCCCAGGCCGAACCCGGCAAACGCGCCGAATTATTCCACTCCTTGCAGGCGGGTGAACAGATTCGAGGAACGGTTACAAACATTACAGATTTTGGCGTATTTGTTGACCTGGGCGGGGTTGAAGGCTTGATCCATATTTCCGAACTATCGTGGGGGCGGGTGGTTCATCCGAGTCAGATCGTAAAGATGGGTCAGGTCGTTGATGTGCAGGTGCTGGATCTTTCACCGGAACGCTGCCGTGTGGCGTTAAGCCTCAAGCGGCTATCCCTCAATCCCTGGATCAAGATCGGAACCGAACTGTCAGTCGGTCAGATCGTGCCGGCAACGATCACAAGCGTCCTTTCCTATGGCGCTTTTGCGCGATTGGACCTTGGCGTCGAAGGACTTATTCACGCCTCGGAGATGCCGCTTCGCGGAAGGCGCAGATCGTCAAGGATTTTCTGCACGAAGGGCAACAGGTTCAGGTTCGTATTTTACATGTGGATGCCTCGCATCAGCGGATGGGATTAAGTATGAAATTGAATCCTGAATGACTCATTGCTGTTTGAAGCTGCCTAAAGGATGTCCACAGATTGGCGCCAAGCTATTCCGGATTCGACCGTAATATTGGCGAATGATGTATCCTTAGGTGCAATATTATGGCATTCGTGAGCCCATCTTACCGATGAATGATAAACCACCTCGCCGTTATCAACAAATGCCGCCGTCCAACGATTGGCTGGATCGTTTGACGCGCTTCAACCTGCATTTTGGGCGTTATCTTCGTGATGCACTGGGTGTATTTCTGATTGCCACTGGCGCTTATGTCCTTGTTGGCGCTTGTGGAATCTCACCGGGGGTTTTTTACTTACGCCCTGGTCAGCCTTTTTGGCCTACCTGGTTCGGCTGGGGAAGCTATCTGCTGATCCTTGCCATGGCATATGGCGGCTTTACCCTCATTCGGCGGGATTTCAGCACAATTGGGCTGGGGACGGCTTTTAACGCTTGAAATTGCGTCTCTGCTGACCCTGGGACTGCTCTCCATCCTGGGAGGTAATTCTCTGGTTCGAGCCGAAGCCGGTCAGGATGGTGGAAGGCTGGGTTGGGGACTTTCCTATCTGCTCCAACATTTTTTGGGGCCGATTTGGGGCGGGGTTGTTTTGTTCGTATTTTGGTTGTGGTGGTCTTTGCCGGATTTCGGATTCTGGTCAGTGCTTGAAACCTGGCTGTGAAGCTGGCCGGTGAAACGCTGCAACATCTCCCGAGCCGACCCAGATCCAGCCGAAGATGCCAGGCTGAAGCCTCAGGATGCTCTTAAGAAAGCATCAGCCAAAAAACAGTCACCCAAGCTTCCGCCTGAATTTCGGCCCGTCCTTAAAGGCCCCCGATAAGAAAAGCGAAAAGCCAATCAAACCTATGCCCCGCGAAGAAGGTTTGCCGCCTTTGACCATTTTGATGGCAGAGCAATCTGTGCATGCGGATGATCGCACCATCAACCAGACTGCCGGGATGATCATGAAGACCCTTTCGGAGTTTGGCATACCGGCAACCGTAATTGGGTATCGGGTAGGACCCACGGTGACCCAATTTGCCGTGCAGCCCGGGTTCATCAAAAGACCCGGGGCCCCGGAAGACGACGATGCCCAACAAATGAAAGTGCGGGTGGCACAGATCGCCAATCTTCAAAAAGATCTGGCCCTCGCTCTTTCGGCGGAAAGGTTGCGCATCGAGGCGCCGGTGCCCGGTAAGCCTTATGTGGGGATCGAAGTGCCAAATGCACATTCATCAGTGGTCCGCATGCGGTCGATTCTAGAAAGCGATGTTTTTCATCGCATCAGCGCACCGCTGGCAATCGCGCTTGGGCCGAAACGTCTCGGGCGCCCCGCTGGTGGCCGACCTATCGCGAATGCCCCATTTGTTGATCGCCGGGGCCACCGGCTCCGGTAAATCGGTTTGCATCACCTCTTTGGCGACCTGCCTGGCGATGAATAACACTCCTGAAGACCTGCGCATGATCATGATCGACTCGAAGATGGTCGAGTTGCTGCGCTTTAATGGCCTGCCGCATCTCTATGGGAAGGTTGAAACCAATATCGAACGTATCCTGGGGGTGCTGCGGTGGGTGGTGGTCGAGATGGAACATCGTTATCGTCTGCTTGAAGCCGGGCACGCCCGCGATCTCGAAGCTTACAACCGTAAACAAGCCCGTAAAGAAGACGGTATGGTGCTCCCGCGCATCGTGGTGTTGATCGATGAGCTGGCCGACCTCATGATGTCGGCTCCCGACCAAACGGAACATAACCTTGTTCGCCTGGCACAGATGGCGCGAGCCACCGGGATTCATCTTGTGGTCGCCACCCAGCGCCCATCGACGGATGTAGTGACCGGTCTCATCAAAGCCAATTTTCCGGCGCGCCTGGCTTTTGCCGTAGCTTCGGGCATAGACAGCCGCGTTATTCTCGATACCGGCGGCGCGGAGACTTTGCTTGGACGCGGGGATATGCTTTTCCTCAACCCTGAAATGGGGAATCCTATCCGCGCCCAGGGTGTAATGGTGACGGACATGGAGATCGAGCGTGTCATAGACTACTGGCAAAAAAATAGTGAAATGCCCGTAGACGATACGGCTCCATGGGAGAAGCTGCTCACTGAGCCTGATGAGAGCGAAGATGATGGGTTGATCGAGCAGGCAATATCGATCGTGCGGCAATCCGGAAGGGCTTCGGCTTCACTTTTGCAACGGCGTTTGCGGATCGGCTATCCCCGGGCAGCTCGCCTGCTTGATCAGCTTGAAGAGACCGGGGTCGTCGGTCCTTCTCAAGGTGGCGGGAAAGAACGGGAGGTAATGCCGTTCGAGGAAGAGGAGGAAGAAGGAAGCTAAGGAAACTGAGCGAGATTTTTTTTGAATGAGCAGGCAGGTTCGCGGTTCAGACCGGCGCCTGCCAAGTTCATTTGTTCGTTTGTCGGGGGGATTTTCGAGTATCATTGGACTTCGTAAGCAACGAAAATCTGCCGGGTTTTAAGCATAATTCCTGGGCGAGAGTAGACGAGCTATTGCGCTGCCAGGGTTATTGGCTCATAGAGGATAACTATCCATTGGACAACCTTGTTCCGAGGACGAGAGTGAAGAAGACATTCACCGATTTTTTGCGCGTCACGTTTTAAATGGATCCTCGATCCGATTGGCGGATTTTCTCAACCGGATTGGCCTGACCCCAAATTCTGTGACCCTTTTGGGGGTTGCCGGGAATATAGTAGCGGCCTATTTTGTGGTTCGCGGCCAGATCATGATCGGTGGGATCGTCATGTTGATCGCCTGGCCGATCGATGCGTTGGATGGTACCATGGCGCGCCTGAGAGGGGAGGCCAGTGACTGGGGCGCGTTTGTGGATTCCGTCAGTGATCGCTATTCTGAATTGATCATGCTCGGCGCTCTGCTTTATCATTTCGCCATGACCAATCAGCATATAGCCGGAAGTCGTTACTTTTGCTGCGGCGGCCGGGTCGATCCTTGTTTCTTACGTGAAAGCCCGGGCCGAAGCGCAGAGTTTTAGCGCCAAAGAAGGTCTGTTGACACGCGCTGAACGCTATTTAGTGCTCGGTCCCTCGTTGTTATTTAATATCCCGGTTGTGGGGGTCTGGATCATTGCCATTCTTGCAAATTTCACAGCGTTGCAGCGCATCTGGTTTGTACGTGCTCAGGCACATGCAAAGATGAAGAAAATATCTGCCAAGGAGTAGATCATGATTGATGGTTTTGCAGTAGGCCCATTGTATATTCGCTTTTACGGGATTATTTTAATGCTTGGCGCGGTGGCGGGGGGCTGGCTGGCCTCCCGCGAATTGAAGCGCCGCGGTTATGATCCCGAAATGGTCTGGGATTTACTGGTTTATCTTATTATCGGCGGCGTCATTGGAGCACGTTTCTGGCATATCTTCACCCCGCCGCCTTCTTCGATTGCGCAGGGATCTACCACCCAATATTACCTGACCCATCCGCTGGACGCGCTTGCCATTTGGAAGGGCGGGCTGGGAATCCCGGGGACCATTATCGGCGGTTTGATCGCGTTGTATATCTACGTCCGGAATAATAAGGCAATCAGCTTTGTCGAATGGACAGATATTGCGGCTCCCAGCCTTGCTCTAGGACAGGCGATTGGGCGTTGGGGTAATTTCTTTAATCAAGAACTGTACGGCGCACCAACCAACCTCCCCTGGAAAATCTATATTGATCCCGCTCACCGTTTGCCGGGTTTCGAGAATGTCTCCTATTATCATCCGCTGTTTGCGTATGAGTTCATTCTCAACCTTGCAAACATGCTCTTCCTGATGTGGGTTTCCCGCCAATATCAGGGCAAGCTTAAGAAAGGCGATGTTTTCAACCTCTATCTGATTGTGTATCCGGTCATCCGATTCTCCCTGGACTTCCTGCGGTTGGATGCTTCAAAGGTCTTCAGCATAAATATCAATCAGACCCTCAGCGCGGTTGTAGCGATCTGCGCCGTGATTGTGCTGATCTGGCGCCATCGCACGGGGGCGCAGTGAGGGCGAAACGGTTCAGGTATCAGATATGGGTTCGATGGTCGCCGAAACGCCTGCCAGCGTAGAGGTTACTTCGGCGAAGGAACCCGTCCGAAAGTCGGCAGCCCGCAAGACGGCTGATGCTGCCGGTAAGAAACCTGTTGCGAGGAAGACGAGCACCAAGAAATCCACTCAGAAAAAGAACACTGATTAGGCGTTTTGGCGCATTACAAAATAATAGAGTCCCGGACAGCCGCGCCTCAATTCAGAGGACTGTTGTCTTATTGACACTCGTCCTCTGAGGCTTTTATGCTGGAAACGTTATGATCGAAACATAGGATTTAAGCAAGAAATTCAACGATTTTTGGGCGGTGGATGGAGTTACTCTGTCTGTGAAACCCGGCCAAATCCTGGCGCTGCTTGGACAGAATGGCGCCGGCAAAACCACCACCGTCCGTATGCTGACCGCATTGCTTACACCTACCCGCGGCTCTGCCCGTGTGGCAGGCTATGATGTGGTTCGTCAGGGGGCGAAGGTTCGCGTTTCCGTGGGCGTTCTGACGGAACAGCATGGCTTATATATGCGGATGACAGGAATCGAGTATCTCGATTTCTTTGGGAGGGTTTATCGCCTCGACCTAAATGGCCGTAAGGCGCGCAGCGATTACCTGCTGGAATATTTTGGATTGGCCCAGGCTTCTTCCCGGCGTATTGGGGAATATTCAAAAGGGATGCGCCAGAAGCTGGCCTTAGCCCGTGCGCTTGATGCATGAACCTCCGGTTTTGTTATTGGATGAACCCACTTCTGCAATGGATCCTGAATCGGCGCGGCTGGTGCGTGATGAGATCTGCCCGCTTGCGGTCATCGCAACGCACGATCGTGATATGCACGCATAACCTGGCAGAGGCCGAAGCCCTGGCAGATATCATCGCCATTATTTACAAAGGGCATATTTTGATGGCCGGAACGCTCGAAGAATTGAAGCAGAGGATTTTGGGAACTTCCGAGTACGAGGCTAAATTTTCTTCATCCTGGAACGCAGACGGCCTAAAATTGCCCGCGGGCGTTGTGCTGACCGAGCAGAATGAGTACGGTTTACGTTTCAAGATCGAGAATCCGAAGGATGCGAATCCGGTTTTGCTGGGTGAGCTGGCATCCATGCAAGCGCCGCTGTTTACGTTTCAGGAGGTGCCGCGCAGCCTCGAAGAAGTCTACCTCCGGGTGATGGCAGATGCGAAGAGCCCTGTTGGGGAGCTGGCCTATGCGGGATGATTTGAAGATGATCTGGCTCATTGCCGGGCGTGAATTGCGCGACCAATTTCGAGATTGGCGGATTCTATTTCCATTGCTTATCCTTACTTTGGCGTTTCCATTTCTGATGAACGAAGTTGCCGCCCAGGCCGTCACTTTTTTCGCCAGATATGGCACAAATCTCATCGCGGATCGGCTTGTCCCCTTCTCGATATTGATCATTGGTTTCTTTCCAATCACGATTTCGCTGGTTGTGGCATTGGAATCGTTTGTCGGCGAAAAGGAACGCGGCACCATTGAACCGCTTCTCAGCGCGCCGCTTGAGAATTGGCACCTTTATTTTGGCAAGCTGTTGATCGGGGTTATCACCCCTTTGGCGGCCAGCTTTGTCTCCATCGCCCTTTATCTGGGCATGGTCTCTCATCAGAAGCTGCATATGCCTGGGCCGTCTACTTTGCTGCTGCTGCTCATGCTGACGACGGCGCACGCATTTTTGATGGTCAGTGCTGCGATCGTGATCTCGGTCCAGTCCACTTCCATACGGGCTGCCAACCTGCTGGCTTCGTTCATTGTGATCCCCGTTGCGGTTTTGATGCAAGGCGAGAGCGTTCTGTTGTTTTGGGGTAACGACCAGGCTTTGTGGCTTGCCGTTGGGGCAGTTGTAATTATGGCGGGATTATTGGTCCGCCTGGGGCTCGCCCATTTCCAGCGCGAGTATCTGCTTAGGGCGGGAATTCGATTCCCTTAATCCATCCTGGATCTGGCAGACATTCTGGAAGGAATTCCGCGGTGAAGCGAAATCCATCCCTGGCTGGTACAGGCTCGAGGTTTTGAAGGTAGTGCGTCAACTTGCGCTGCCGATGCTGATCATGGTAGGTAATGGCCGCGCTGGGGTATTGGGCCAGTTATCATTGGGCTTTGGTCAATATACCAAAGATGCTTTCCAGCGCATCTACGAAGGATATCACAGGCTTGGTGAAAGATGCAAGACAGACCATCGGGTTGGCGCAGGTCAACCAGCATTTGTCTGCTGTGTTTATTTTTACCAATAACCTGCGTGCGACTTTCTTGATTCTACTTGGAGGGATCATATCTTTTAGCGTGCTCGGCATGATCGCTTATCTTGTAAATGTCGGGCTGGTTGGTGTTGTTTTGGCGGTGTTTAAATTAATCGGATATTCGCCCCTGCTATTATTCGCTGCAGGATTGCTCCCGCATGGGTTGTTTGAAATTCCGGCGCTCATGCTGGCCAGTGCGGTCATGTTGCGGATCGGCGCAATGTTGGTGACACCACAGATCGGGAAGTCGATGGGACAGGTGGTTTTCGAGTTGCTGGCCGACTGGCTCAAGGTCTTTATAGGTGTTGTGGTTCCGCTATTGGCCGTGGCTGCACTGATCGAAACCTATGTGACACCCTCGATCCTGTTTACCGTTATGAAATAGGTGCCTTATGTCCAAGGTTATCATTCTCGGGTCATCCAACGCGATCCCGACCACCGACCACGAAAACACGCACATGGTAGTGGTGGGGGAGGAACGAACTGTTATGGTGGATTGCGTCAGCAATCCGATCCTGAGATTGGAGAAAGCAGGGCTCAACTTCAATGATCTGACCGATTTGATCCTGACCCATTTTCATCCCGATCATGTCTCGGGTGTGCCGCTTCTTCTGATGGATATGTGGCTGATGGGACGGAACAAACCGCTCAACATTTATGGCCTCCATCATACCCTCGACCGCATGGAGAGTCTGATGGGTTCCTATGGTTGGGACGAGTGGCCCGATTTCTTTCCTGTGGCCTTTTATCGCCTCCCGGCCCAGGAAATGACCAACGTTATTGATTGCCTCGATTTCAGGATTTTTTCATCGCCTGTTCGTCATTTGCTGCCAACCATTGGGCTCCGTTTCGAATTTAACCATACCAAAAAGATTATGGCCTACTCTTGTGATACTGAGCCGTGTGCTCAGGTGGTTCGCCTGGCGGAAGGCGCCGATATGTTGATCCATGAAGCGGCGGGTGCGAACTCGCGGACACTCTTCTGCTGCGCAAGCGGGGGAGATCGCGAGCCAGGCGGAGGTAGGCAAACTTTATTTGATCCATTATCCAACCGGGAAATATGCGAATACCGATCTTGTTGCAGAAGCTCGTTTGCGCTACCAGGGATCCGTGAGCCTGGCTGAAGATTTTATGGAGCTGGATTTTAGTTAATCCTTCTGTTGTTTAGTGAAAAAAATGAGCGGCGGATTATGTGATTGAGCGTTATCAGATATTAGGATGACTTACCAACCCTTGATGTATTCCGACCACTCATCGTTTTCTGCCAAGTGCCTGCCGAAGATATAAGCTGCATTGGCCGGGGGTTCCTTCGGGATATGGGGGAGCGACATGTGGGCTTCTTCCGGGCTTCGACCACCTTTCCGATGGTTGCAGGATGGGCAGGCAGCCACCACATTCGTCCAGATATGCAACCCGCCCTGATACCGGGGAAGCACGTGATCTACCGTCAGGCTGCCGTCCCGCCGCCCACAATACTGGCAGGTATAATTATCCCGACGAAAGACTTCACGGCGCGTCAGTTTGACGCGCGGGCGCGGTCGATGGATTTGCATTTCAAGGCGAATGACGGAAGGCCGGGGGATCAACTCTTTGATGGTGTCGGATATAACCTCGGCCATTTGTCACCATTGCCGCCTTGCCCCCCAGGATAAGACCGACCGCTCTGCGCGTTGTGCAAATGTTAATGGGTTCAAAATTCGCGTTTAGTACCAATACAGGCTCCTGCATAGAGCCCTCCGTAATAGGCACGATTATAGCATAACGGAGAATTTAGCATGAAAGTCTTAATCGCGGGGGGTTCTGGTTTCATGGGGTCCGCTCTTGCGGCTTCCTTGCGATCGGCAGGTCATCAGGTCTGGATCTTGACTCGCAGAAATTCGAACGATGCGAATGAATATCCACTGGGACGGTAAAACACAAGCCGGCTGGGCGGAACACATTTCCGATATGGACGCAGTTGTCAATGTTACGGGTTTCGGACTGGAACATTGGCCCTGGACGAAATCTCAGAAACAGCACTTTCTCGATTCCCGTATTTTTCCCGGACGCGCTCTTGTCTCTGCCATCAGGAACTCTCAGCATCGTCCGCGGGTATTCCTCCAGATTTCAGGTATTAATTACTATGGCGCCCAGGGAGACGCGATCGCCGATGAGGGGACTCCGGCGGCCGACGATTATCTCGCCGAGCTTGCCGTTCAATGGGAGGCTGCCACTCAACCGGTTGAAGAACTGGGTGTGCGCCGTGTAATTGCGCGCAGTGCCGTCGTGCTGGATTCACACGGCGGCCTGTTCCCGCTGATGGCTTTGCCGGTGCGGCTTTTTATAGGCGGTCCTTTAGGGAGCGGAAAACAAGCGGTCCCCTGGATACATCTTGCCGATCAAACGGGCGCATTATCTTTTCTGCTTTTGAACGAGAATCTCAGTGGTGCTTTTAATTTGATTTCGCCAACCCCTACTTCGAACGAGAAGTTCATGCGGTGCCATCGCCGATGTTTTGCATCGTCCATATTGGTTCCCGACGCCTGCGTTTTTCCTCAAGCTTGCGTTGGGTGAAATGAGTACACTGGTCGTTGATGGCCGATACAGCCAGCCTAAGCGCCTGGTGGAGAACGGTTACCAATTTCGGTTTCCGACCATTGAGAGGGCGGTTCAGGATCTTTTCAGATAAGAAAAAGCTTACAGTTTGTGTATTTCTTCCCTGAGAGGAAGACCAGTTGTATTAATATTGTCACGCGAATGTGGTATGTTATGGGTTAATTTGCCTAGTACTGCGTAATTACGCATACTGCGCCCTAGCTGTATCTAAGCCAAGGCTCTATCTTTCACCATAAAAAATCAAAACCAGTTTAGATATTTATGCAAATGGTAGGCTACTGCCCTACCAAGAAGAAGTAGGATGGCCTACCAGGAACGACCATAAGCTTGAGGAACAAATATGTATTGTCGTTCGTACCGGATTTAGTAAGTCATAGGAGATCGGAAATGCGACGTTTATTCTTTTTGATTGGTTTGGTTGCTCTGTTAACTCTGGCTGCCTGCGGCCCGGCTGCGCCGACGCCAGTAGTCCTGCCTACCTTTTTGCCGCCGCCAGGGCAGGCTACATCTGACACGAACCAGGCTTATCCGACCGCGCAAGCCGTCCAATCGAATTCAAACCAAACGGTGAGCGGATTCTCCGTGAACCTCAAACGTGCGTGGCGCGACGGAAAACAGGTGTATGGGGATGTTTGCTTTACCCTGCCGGATGATTCTGATTGGACTATCTGGAATGCACACTTCGCCTATGGCGGCGAGTCTGTGGCAGAGTTCAGTTCGACCATGCTGAGCAAACAGGCAGCCGCTCAGGGCCAGGCAGGGCAGCGCTGCGATGAGCTTGGCTTCTATGTTCCGCCCGACGCCGATCTCTCTTCGGCTTCGCTTACGATCGATTCCCTCGGCGCCTATCCCAGCTCAGGATGAGTATTGCTCCTTGTATATGCCCAAGATACAGCAAGCGCTTAACGATCGCGGCATCGGCATCACCCTGAACTGTGCGGATGTGAATGGGGCAATGACCATGCAGATCACGCACAAACCAGATAACATGTCCCAGGACGAGGCTGACCAAATGGTTTATAGCGATGAGTTTTATACGGTCAATGGCCCCTGGACGTTTCCGTTGAGCATAGGCCAGTGATGTGAGAATGTTGTATAATATTCCCATGCATCACATTTCTTCTTTAGAATATTATTATCCTCAGCACGTAATGGTTGCGAGGGAAAATTAACGCGCCCTCGCGGGCGCGTTTTTTTGTTAATAGGCTTAAGCTGTAAGTCAGGCTGAGGAGATCCAATGAATTTAGATGAGCAGGTCGAGCTTCTAATGCAGGGCACGGAATACGGCGACGAGGATTTGAAAAAAGCCATGACTGCCGAACTGCGCGTCCGCCTGGACGAGTCACAGAAAGAAGGGCGTCCCTTGCGCGTCTATTGTGGATATGACCCAACCTCGATTGATTTGCATCTGGGGCATACGATCACGATGCGGAAATTGCGCCAGTTCCAGGATTTGGGCCACGATGTAACCTTCCTGATTGGAAGCTACACTGCCCTGGTGGGCGATCCTTCCGACAAAAATAAGGCCCGCCCGATCCTTACCGAACAGCAGGTCGCCGAAAATGCAAAGACGTATTCTGAGCAGGCATTCCGGATCCTCGACCCTCATAAAACCAAAGTCCGTTATAACGGTGAATGGTTGAGTAAGCTCTCGCTTGGTGGATTTGATACGGCTGGGACAGAATTTCACTGTTCAGCAATTTCTTGCGCGGGAAAATTTTTCCAAACGCCTGGAAAAAGATGAGCCCATCTATTTGCACGAGACTTTTTATGCGTTGATGCAGGGCTATGATGCGGTGGCCCAGGAGACCGATGTCCAGGTTGGCGGCACGGATCAATTATTCAATATTATCGTTGCAGGCCGTAAGCTGCAGGAGGCCTTGGGGCAAAAACCATTGGTCGGGGTTATCACGGGTATCCTGCCGGGTACGGATGGCGTACAACGCATGTCCAAATCCATTGGGAATATTGTACCGATCAACACAGGAGCGGAGGATATGTATGGCAAATCTGATGTCGGTCCCTGATTTTGTCATGGAAAAATATATGCGGCTGGTGACACGCTGGTCGCCAAAGGAAATCGATATTGCACTTGATGAAGTGAAGTCCGGGAAAGTCCATCCCGCGGGACGTAAAAATGAAACTGGCCCGCGAGATCGTCAGCATTTTTTATGGCGAAGAAGAGGCGGCTCTGCCGAACAGGCTTTCGTCAGAGTTTTCCAACAAAAGGACATACCGGACGAGATGCCAGAGTTCACGCTTAAGCCTGGAGCAACGGTCACGGAAGTTTTGATTGAGAGCGGTTTGGCAACCAGCAAAAGCGAAGCCAAACGGCTGCTCGCTCAAATGGGCGTACGCCTGGATGGGGAGCCCCTGGAGCGCAGTGATATGCCATTCCCGCATCCAGGTGTCCTGCAGGCCGGAAAACGTCGCTTTGTAAGGGTCAAGTAATGATCGCCATTGGAATACTATCCCCAGCCATCATCTGATTTCCTGCTCGATCATCTTAAGAAAGCTCTCTACAACCTGCAGGATCGAAGTGATTACCCGCCTCGTTCACGAATGTGTTTGATCACTTTTTTTCTTGGCCAGGCCTTGCGGTAGGAGCGGTTTGACGTTAACGCATCCCAAACATCAACGACGGCGAAAATGCGTGCCGCCAGGGGAATTTCTTCACCTTTAAGGCCTCTGGGATAACCGGCCCCATCCCAGCGTTCATGATGGCAATAAGCGATATCGAGCGCGGGCCGCAAATAGTTAATCGGATAAAGCAGGTCGAATGCATATCTGGGGTGTTCACGCAGGATCACCCACTCCTTTTTTGTGAGGGGAGTCTTCTTATGCAATATGTGATCAGGCACCCCCATTTTCCCGATATCATGGACCTGCACACCACGGCGAATCTGAGTTAATTCGGGTTCACGGAAACCCATCTGCTGGGCGAGTCTTATGGTCAATTCAGTAACACGCATTGTATGGCCCTGGGTTTCTTTGTCGCGCAGTTCAAGAGCTTTACCCCAACCTTCCAGTGTTGTGTCGTAAGCTTTCGACAGTTCCTCATTCGTTTCCTGAATCCGCGCTGAATAAATGAGCGTTATCTATTGCAACGGCGGCCTGATGCGCAAAAGTTTGGGCCAATGTGGCGTCTTTCTCGTTGAATGCTCCCACTCTATAGCTGTCCAAAGTGATATATCCGATGATTTGTCCGCGTGTGATCAGGGGTACACCTATCCAGCCGTGGATATTATCGGCAGCCGCTGCCAATTCCTCAAAGCGGATATCCGTGTGGGCATCTTCCACGATTATCGCTTTTCCGCTTCTTTGGATCTCTCGCAATAACGGATTATTGGCCGGGAAGAGCTGGTTCAGACCTAGCGCCGGATTGGCAAATCCTTTCACTGCCCTGACGCGCACTTGATCACCTTCCAGCAGCAACACGGAGGTGCTGTCGTAAGGGGTTACTTCTTTGAGAGCGATCAAAATGGTTTGCAGCACCTCTTCCACATCGAGCGAAGACGTGACGGCGGTTGCCGCAACCTGGAGGTTTTCCGCCTCATTGCGACGCTTCGTTTCGGACTGGAAGCGGTAGGCATTTTGAATGGCGGTAGCGGCCTGATTGGCAAATATTTGCACGACGTCGGCTTGTGCCTCGGTGTAGAAATTCACTTCATCACTGTCGAGATTCAAATATCCGATGAGGTTGCCCTGGGCGATCATGGGAACACCCATCCACCCGCGGATATACTCAGCACCTTCGAATTTTCCGAAGCGCTCGTCCGCCTGAACATCCGGAATAATTATCGGCTTATCAATTGGCACACCCCCATTTTCCGGGGCGGAATCCATATTTTTTACCTAAAAATTCATAGCCTTCCGGCAAGCCGCGGGACGCTACGATTTCTGCCTGCTCCAGGTCGACTACTTCAATTGATGCGCTGGTATAGGAAACCAGTTTTGCAAGAGACTCAAGGATGATGTCGTAAAGTTTTTCGAGCTCGATGGTTCTGGTCAGGGCAGAGGTTGCCTCTCGCAGACTTTCCGCTTCCCTGCGGCGCTTCTGCTCGGTATGGAGTAAACGGATGCGCGCGATGGCAGTTCCCAGTGTCCCCGCGATTGTATTCAATACCCGTTCATCTTCCTCGGCGAAGGCATTTACTTTCCGGCTTTCAATATTGAAGACACCGATGATCTTCTCGTTCACGCGAATTGGAACACATAATTCCGAACGTACGCCCTTGGTTGCTTCCATAGAGGCGTATGATGCTGTTACATCGTTGATCCGAATGGGCTGCCCGGTGGCTGCGACTTGTCCGACGATCCCCTCGGACAAAGGCAGTTCGTCGGTGGCTCCATCGAAGACTGTCCCCCAATACGAAGAGTGGATTTTCAGTGAGTTTCCCTGCTTCATTGAGCAACAAAACACCACAATTATCGGGATACAACATTCCGCTGACAATTTGCGTTGTACGTTTTATGACTTCGTCTATGCTGTAGCTTTGCGAACCGGCCATTGCCACGGCCTGCAGCACCGTTAATTCGGCTAACCGGCGCTCCAGGTTCTCTTCCCCTTTCTTTCGATCTGTGATATCCGTAAGGGCGCCTACAATGGATATCGGTTTATCTTCCCGAACGACCGGCGTTTCACGGACCTCTACCCATACGTGTTTTCCGTCTTTCGCACTGGAGTTCAAGGATATATGGCCCCTGGGGGATCCCCGTTGCGGATGCCTTTTGGGCTAATTCGATGCCTCTCTGGTTTATGGGATGATCGGTCAGGTAATCCTGCCAATTTCCAAGCATTTCCGCAGGCTCATAACCAAGAATATTCTTGGCCTGCGCACTTATATAAGTCAAGACGCCATCGGCAGTCCTTGTAAAATATATGTTCTGTGTATGATCGATGATCCCCCGAAGCTTTTCCTCGTTTGCTCGAAGCGCCTCCTCGGCTTGCTTTTGAGCTGTCAAATCCCGTGATCACGACCTGCACGGCCGGCGCATTTTGGTAGACGAATGGATATGCTGTCACCTCTACGTCAATCGTTGATCCGTCTCTGCGGACAAATTTTCTTCCAAGGCCGGGGCTTCCCGGCCTTTTTGAAGATCATGCAGCCTTTTTAGTACCCTGAGCTTGCGAGTCGGGGTGTACCAATTCCATGATCGGAACGCCTGCCAGCTCCTCGGCGCTGTTTGCGCCTATCAGCTTCACCCCGGCTTCATTGACATAGACCAAAGCATCCCTCACTATGAACAGCGACCGCGAACGGAGAATGTTCCACCAGGCGCCGGTATTGCACTTCGCTTTCCTGCAGCACTTTTTCCGTGAGTTTCTGTTTGGTGATGTCGCTGACAAATCCTTCAAAATATAACAATTTCTGATTCTTGTCGAGGACGCTCCGAGCGCTGGTAGAAGTCCAGATAACCGTACCGTCCTTTCTATAATTTCTGGCTTCGAACTTTTCGACCGCCCCATTTCTCATCAAATTCTCGGTAAATAATTCGTAAATCCTGGGTATCACGTGGATTTGTTTGCCGATATCGGTGATTGCAGACATCATCTCTTCGGGTAAGTCGTAACCGTAAATACGCGCCATGGCCGGGTTGACCCTGATATAGCGTCCATCCAGGGTGGACTGAAAGATCCCTTCGGGAGCCTGCTCGAAGATCTTGCTAAAGTCTGGATGGCCGGTTTTTGCATCTGATCATCGCGGCTAAGAACATAAAATAATACAAGGCCGGTTACTAAAGTAAAGAACCATCCCTTGTATGTTTGGAACACTGCAAATTCACTGGGGGTACTGAGAATCGCGGCCGCGAAACGATCGGACAGCCAATAAAAATGCCCCCAATAAGGATGTACAAGATGGCAATTCTTACAGCTAAATTTAGCCGGGAGTTTTTCATGATGACCCAGGGTCCCTCAATACCTAACAGGTCGATTATAGGTCTTTTTCTCATCAATAAGTAGTGCAAAAATACCTATTGATGGCATACAAATCTGAAATCTCGGGAGGAATTCTGTGCATGAGGGGGATCCTCGCGGATTGTGCACAGGTGCATTGTCGCAGACTCTGAATTAAGAAACGGAAGCGAGTCGTTTCGAACTCGCTTTCGTTCAGTAGACAATAGCTTCCTTAATTGGGATGGAAATCATCCAGATGTTCTAAGAAAGCGTGAGAGGCGTCGACGGGATTCGGACCCGTGATGAGGGTTTTGCAGACCCTTGCCTTACCACTTGGCCACGACGCCGAAATAACAAAAGAGCGGGCGATGGGATTCGAACCCACGACCTTCTCCTTGGCAAGGAGACGTTCTACCACTGAACCACGCCCGCAGGTCTTGGCCTATCTTGCTAGCCGAGAGTGCCGAGACCCAGGATCGAACTGGGGACACCGCGATTTTCAGTCGCGTGCTCTACCAACTGAGCTATCTCGGCTAGATATTTGGTTGTTAAGCGTGGCTGATTTTAATAGCAGTGGATGAGATTGTCAAGCAACGTGCTTGAAATCAGGTTGAATAGTCCAGAGACGGTCTCGATCTCGCAAGATCAGAGCATGCCTCCTGAATGAACAAAAGAAATGAAGTCGCGCAGCCCCTCGACGTTTCTCGAATGAATGCGCTGGGCGCACGGGAGAGATAGTCTTTCCAACCCTGTACATTTTCCCTTGACCCGCATTCTCTTACGCACTACAATCCCGAACCGCTCAAAGGTGACTATGTTCGAAACTCTTACGGGACGACTTAACCAGGTATTTGACCAACTTCGCCGCCGCGGTAAATTAACCGAAGCCGATGTCGATTCTGCCATGCGGGAAGTGCGCCTTGCTTTGCTGGAGGCGGATGTTCATTTCAGCGTCGTCAAGACTTTTATCGCACGTGTTCGTGAACGTGCGGTCGGCGTCTGAAGTCTCGAAGGCATTAAACCCTGGCCAGCAAGTCATCAAGATCGTCAATGATGAATTGATTGCGATGCTCGGAGAGCCGGTCGCCATTCAATCTATCGGGACCGAAACCCCGGGTGATCATGCTGGTAGGCTTGCAAGGTTCCGGTAAGACAACAACGGCAGGCAAGCTGGCGCGTTTCCTGCGTTCGAAGGGGGAGCGCGTGATGTTGGTGGCAGGCGATCCTTATCGGCCGGCGGCGGTACAACAATTACAGCAACTGGGCGAAAAACTGGATATCCCCGTTGAGGCGGATTTGAATATCAAGCCACCGGAACTTGCCAAGCGCGCTTTTGACAAAGCCGAAAAGGGCGGATTTGGCGTCATGATCATAGACACGGCGGGCCGGTCTCAGTTGGATGCAGAATTGATGGCTGAGTTGAAGGTCGATCGCGGCAAAAGTCCCGCCTGTGGAGACTCTGCTGGTGGTCGACTCGATGATCGGCCAGGAAGCCTTGAATGTTGCACAGGGTTTTCGGGATAATATCTCGATTACCGGTTTGATCCTTACCAAAATGGACGGCGACTCGCGCGGCGGCGCGGCCATCTCCATCCGTTCAGTCACCGGCATACCGATCAAATTTATCGGTACCGGCGAAAAACTCGACGCACTTGAAATCGTATGACCCGGCGCGTTTATCTTCCCGGATCCTGGGGATGGGCGACATGATCGGCCTGATCGAGAAAGCCGAAGCCGCCTTTCGACCAGCAGACTGCGCAAAAATCTGCCGACCGGATGTTGAAGGGCCAATTCACCTTGGAAGATTGGCTTGATCAGATGGCTCAGATGAAAAAGATGGGACCGCTCAGCCAGATCATGGATATGCTGCCCGGACAAATGGGGCAGGCTGCACGGCAGGCCGACCCCGCAGACCTTGAAAAAGGAATGAAACAATCGGAAGCAATTCTCCATTCGATGACGGTCAAAGAACGCCGTAATCCTGATATTTTGAATGCCTCCCGCCGCCGCCGTATTGCAGCGGGTTCGGGCACGGATGTGCAGGATGTCAATCGCCTGATCAAGCAATTCCGGGAAGTTCAGAAGCTCATGAAATCAATTCAAAAAACGGGTGGGCGAGGATTGCCAAAGCTCTTTGGGTAAGGAAAGCATCTCCCTCGCTGACGGTCCAACCTTTCTTCCAGATATACACACGAAAATACATGAAATCGGCAATGGCGTCGGGAATTCACCCCGGGCATCATACAGTTTCTCCCTACCCTCTTCACACTCAATTCACAACCGAAACCTATACTTCCGTTTAGATTTCAAGAATAAGCATTTCACAAGGAGTGAAAATGAACGGAAAAATTATGTTTCGGATCCTTGCTGGACTGGTATTGCTCGCTGCTATCGTGGGCATAGCCTTCTTCGCCTTCAACTTGGGCGTGGCACAGCATATGCAGCTGCCTGCACTCCAATGCCAACGGGCAGGCTCCCTATCCATATTACGGATATGGCTTTTGGCATCCCTTCCCATTCTTCGGTTTTGGCTGCTTCGCACCATTGATCGCGTTGTTCCTGTTCTTCCTGGCCTTCCGCGCTCTGAGCTTCATCTTCTGGGGCCCGCGTTGGGGTCATGGCCCGCATATGCATCATGGTTGGCGCAGGGGTGGATGGGATGAGAGCGGTGTCCCCCCAATGTTCCGGGAATGGCATGACAAAGCTCATGGAACGCCTGGTACCGAAAAGAAAGACGAGCAGAGCTAAACGATAAGAGTAGAGGCGGAGTATCGTGATCCGCCTCTACTCGGCTCTTTGTCGCTTGACGAGGATCATGCTTGCCCCCTGGAATTCTAATTGGTAGCGTTCCCATTTGATCGCGGGAGCATGGATAAATATCCTTGCTGACAATATCTTCCGCTGTGCCGGTACCACGGTCAGGCCTTTCGATGAATCGAAAAAGCTCATATGGACCGGGCCGTATCGGATCACCAGGAACCCGATGTATCTTGGCTTTGTTCTTATTCTCGTGGGACTGGCCCTCACATTACTGCTTCTTGCATAAATATCTAACCTGGTTTTGATCATTTGTAGGGCAAAAATCAGCACTTTGGTTTAGATCATTACGCAGTACGCTGTAGGTTCGTTGGCGCCGTTTCTGATTATTATCCTATTCGTGCTTTTGATCGATCGTGGATTCATATGTGTTGAGGAACAAATGTTGGCAGAGAAATTTGGCTCGGAGTGGCAGGAATATAGGGAAAAGGTGGGACGATGGATATGAATCGGCTGATAGCCCTGAGCGATCTGGAGGCGGATCAGCCGGACAGGATAGTAGCCGTGGGGAAAATCTCTGCCCGGAATTGCAAAGCTTACTGCGAGCCGGCGTGTGTCCTAATGCACGTATCCAAGTGGTGCATCGAGATCGGTGTCATGTTCTATTTTTTGCCGATAGCCGGGAGTTGGCGGTAGGCTCGGGAAATTGCCTCCGACATCTATGTGGAACCGGACAAGTAGGCTTCCAACGTCAGGACAAAATGTGTGATAATCCGGAATATGACAAAGAAAATCCTGGTTGTGGACGATGAGCCCAAGATCACTCAAATCGTACGCGACTATTTGGAGCGCGCCGGCTTATGAAGTACGTATTGCACATGATGGAAAGACGGCGTTGTCTCTGGCAAAAACTGAAAAGCCTGATATGGTGATCCTTGATCTTGGTTTGCCTCAAATGGATGGACTGGATTTCACTCGCGAGTATCGCAAAACATCGAATACCCCTATCATCATGCTGACAGCACGGTCTGAAGAATCGGATAAATTGATTGGCCTGGAAATTGGTGCGGACGATTACATCACCAAACCCTTTAGTCCGAAGGAATTGGTGGCCCGGGTACGGGTGGTTTTTCGACGCATCGAGAACGCCATCGAATTCAGGTGCTGATGTCATCCAGGCTGCGGATTTGACGTTGGATGTTCCCCGGCTTCGGGTAACCGCAGTTGGGCGCGAGATCGAAGAGCTGACCCCAACTGAATTCGAGTTATTAGCTGCTTTGGCGAGCCAACCCGGACGTGTATTCACCCGTTCTCATTTGTTGGATGCTATTCACGGTGTAGCGTTCGAATCTTATGAACGCGCCATCGATGCTCACATAAAGAATATTCGCCGGAAGATTGAGATCAAACCGAGTGAGCCAAAATATATCCTTACCGTGTATGGCGTCGGTTATAAATTTGCGGACAAGTAGAGATCCATGCCCCGACCACGATTATTCTCATCCTGATCCACCTGCCTGGCCCAAGCACTTTATGAGCCGGCAGCCTCCGCCGTGGTGGCCGGAAAATGAACCCTGGCCCCCAGGGCGTCATCGCTGGCGAAGGATGCGCGGCCATTATCCTTTCTTTCGCAGGCTGGGTTGTTTGTTTGCGGTATTTAGCCTTCTGGGTGTGGCAGTTTTCACCGCCATAACCGTTGTTGTGATCAACGGACTTGGGATTATTCATCTCCCGGTTGATGTGTTCAAGGGGCTTTTTCCTGTTGCAGGTATTTTCCTGGCATTGATGATCGTCATGGTTGTTCTAGCAGGGACAAATCTTCGCCGTATGTCCGTGCCGCTGGATGATTTGCTGGCTGCCTCGAACCGCGTAGCAGAGGGGGATTACTCTGCCCGCGTCGAAGAAAAAGGGACCGCCCGAGGTCTTGTCGCTGACAAGAGCATTCAATTCAATGGCATCCCGGCTGCAGGTAGGCGACCAGCAAAGACGTGCCCTGCTCGCAGACGTTAGCCATGAACTTCGCACCCCCCTCACTATCATTCGAGGAAATCTGGAGGGCGTTATGGATGGTTTATATCCTGCCGACGAAGCAAGCTTGCGGTCGATCCTTGAAGAAACTCAAATCCTCTCACGCTTGATTGATGATTTAAGAACTCTGGCGCAGGCCGAAAGCGGAGCGCTGCAATTAAGACGCGAGCCTACTGATCTGGGGGCTCTTGATCCGTGATACGGTTGCAGCGTATAGATCGCAGGCTGATGCGGCGGGTGTGCGAATTGAACTATCCCTGGCCGAAGGCGAAGTGCTGCTCGATGTGGACCCGGAACGCATCCGCCAGGTGTTATCGAACTTGATGACCAATGCTTTGCGTTATACGCCCCGAGATGGTCCGGTGCGGATCAGCTTGATTCGTTCTGATTCAGATGCTGCCATCTCGATCAGCAGGAACGCCAGAAGCCCCAAGCCGGAGCGTCCTGGTCTCCGTAGCGGACAGCGGCCCCGGCATTGCCCCGGCTGGATTTGCCCCACATTTTCGACCGGTTCTATAAATCCAACGATTCGCATGGTATGGGGTTGGGTCTGTCCATCGCAAAATACATCGTTGAAGCCCACGGCGGGGAGATGCACGCCAGAGTGAAGCCGGCCAGGGGACGACCATTTCATTCTCACTTCCTTTTTGATTATCTGGTAAAATAAGCGCTTGTGGGTTTTAGGCTTGCGAGCGCGTGTCCTTCCACGCACCCCTCTCTCGCCCGCTTGAACCAACTAAAATTGATGATAATTTGAAGGAGAACGTTTCAATGGTTCGTATTCGTTTTCGTCGCATTGGCTTAAAAGGACAACCATCTTACCGCCTGGTGGCAGCTGACAAGGAATTTCCACGGGATGGTCGCTTTTTGGAGATCCTGGGCTTCTATAATCCTCGTACCGATCCTGCGACCCTGAATATCAAAGAAGATCGAATCTACCACTGGATGCAGAACGGCGCGCTGCCAACTGAGTCGGTGGGACAGGTATTCAAAAGCGCGGGTGTGCTCGATCGTTTTGAGCGATTTCAAGAAAGGCGAGGCCGTTGAGGGTCTTCTGGCGGAAGCTGCGGAAGCTGCCGCAAAGCACGTGGCGCCTGTAAAGACCCGCAAAGATTGATGATCTCATCCGCCCCTCCTCAAAAGGAATGGGGATCATTGATTATGAGAGACCTCATCGAATTCATTGCCAAATCGCTGGTTGAACACCCTGAACAAGTGGAAGTCCGGGAGTTCGGGACCGGGGAGCATATCCGTCTTGAGTTGAGCGTAGCCAAAGAAGATATGGGTCGGGTCATCGGGAAGAGCGGAAAAGTTGCAAACTCCATACGCACGCTTTTACGGGTTGCCGCTGAACGTGAAGGCAAGCAGGCCACGCTCGATGTGGTCGAGCCGGAATAATGGCTGCAAGGAAAACTGCCAGCAATTCTGTTTCAGGCTCGCCGTCAAAAGGCGAGCCTGAATATTTAGTGGTAGGCTTCTCTCCGTCGTCCCCATGGCGTGCATGGCGAAATGGTGATGGAGGTCCACACTGATTTTCCCGAACGGTTGAAACCGAATACTGAAGTTTATGTCGGCGATACTCACAAACGCGATGTTGATCGCCGGTGCCCGGTTTCATAATGAAGGCTTGTTGATCAAATTCCAGGATCGTTGATACTCCTGAAGCAGGCGGGCCGCTATCGGAATCAATCGGTTTATGTGACAGCAGCCGATCGGCCGGTGCTGCCGGAAGGCCAATATTATCATCATGAATTGATCGGGTTTGACGTTGTGGATGAAGAAGGACGAATTGATCGGCACCCTGACAGAGATCATGCAAACGGGAGCAAATGACGTATATGTTGTAAGGCGGGCCGATGGGCGGTGAGATACTGCTGCCGGTCATTTCGTCTGTGATTCTGGCCGTGGATACAGACAGCCGTCAAATCCGTGTTAGACTTATTCCGGGTTTGCTTGACGAATAAGCGGAATAGGTCATCGTACCGGGGAATGGACGACAAACGTTATTGGGTCGGTTTTAATCTTGTTCGCGGGATTGGCGCTGTTCGTTTGCAGGCGCTGATCGATCATTTTGGCGATGCTGCCTCAGCCTGGCAAGGCGCACCGGAAGACCTGCGCGCCGCCGGTCTGGGCGCAAAAGTCGTCGAGCGGCTGCTCGAGATTCAGAAAAGATGTCGACCTTGATAAACTGTGGGATAAGATTACTGCACAAGGGATTCACATCCTAACCTGGGATGACGAGACCTATCCTCCTCGTTTGAAAGATATCGAACATCCACCGCCTATTTTATACATGCGGGGCGAGTTCCTTCCAGAAGATCATTTTGCAGTTGCCATTGTTGGAACGCGGAAAGTCACTTCTTACGGGCGGCAGGTTACAGAAGAACTCTGCGATGTTCCTGGCTGCGAATGGCGTAACAGTGATCAGCGGCTTGGCGCGTGGCGTGGATGCCGTTGCACATGCGGCTGCTCTGAAAGCCGGGGAAGAACGGTTGCTGTATTAGGATGCGGCGTGGATCGAATTTATCCACCTGAAAATCGCGATCTGGCTGAGCAAATGATGACCCGCGGTGCGCTCATCAGTGATTATCCGGTGGGTACCGCTCCGGAAAGCAGCAATTTTCCTCCGCGCAACCGAATTATTTCTGGATTATCATTGGCGGTTATTGTCATCGAAGCCGGTGAAACAAGCGGTGCGTTGATCACCGCTGAATTTGCTGCAGAGCAAGGACAGAGAAGTTTTTGCCGTGCCAGGTAATATCCTGGCGCCGCAAAGCAAAGGCACGAACAAATTGATACAGAATGGAGCTCTGCCCTCTGCTTACGCCGCAGGATTTGATGCAGGCCCTGAACCTTACCCGAGTAGGCGAACAAAAAGCGGCTCGAAAGATTTTGCCGGCTGATGAAGTCGAAGCACAGGTGTTGAAGGCCCTTGGAAGGGAACCCTTGCATGTGGATGAACTTCGCAATCAGACTGGCTTGCCGGTTGAAAAGGTATCGGCGGCATTGGTCATGATGGAACTGAAGGGAATGGTAAGACAAGTTGGCGGAATGCAATACGTTGCGGTTCGTGAGGTACAATCGGGCTACTCTACCTAAGGAATTGATATGAACGAACATGATTATGCTGTTATTATGGCCGGCGGGGGCGGGACTCGCCTTTGGCCGATTTCGAGAAAAGACCGTCCCAAACAACTTCTGCCTTTGCTCGGTGAAGAGACTTTATTTCAGAGCACGGTAGCCAGGCTGATCGATTTGTTTCCGCCGAAACGGATCCTGGTGGTAACGGTTAAGGAGCAGGCCGGCGAGATGCAGACGCAAGTGCCTGATATCCCCCTGAAAATTATTTGATCGAGCCTGCGCCGCGCGGGACAGCCTCGGCTGTCGGTCTGGCAGCAACCATGTTGCTGAAGCGTGATCCTGAGGCCGCGATGGCTGTTTTGCCGTCCGATCATTTCATCCGCAATCATGATCTGTTCCATTATCTTTTGCGTGCAGGGCTCGATATCGCCAGGCACAATTATCTCGTCACCCTGGGTATTACTCCTTTATTTCCATCGACCGCCTATGGCTACATTCAACAGGGTGAACTGCTGGCGGGAGATTTCAAATATCCTGTGTACAGGGTTCGCCGCTTCATCGAAAAGCCCGATGAAAAAACCGCACAAGGATTTTTGCGTTCAAGAGATCATTCCTGGAATAGCGGCATGTTTATCTGGAAAGCGGATTGTATATTGGCCGAGATCCAGAAACAGATGCCCGACCTCGGTTCGGCCTTGAACAAAATATCTTCGGCCTGGGGGACGTCCGAGCAGGAAGAAGTGTTGAAAGTCGAATTGGCTTGAATTAAAAACGAAGACGGTTGATTATGGTGTGATGGAGCGGGCCGAACAGGTGGTGGTATTGCCAGCCAGCGGCCTGGGTTGGAATGATGTGGGTTCCTGGGATACTTTGTTTGATGTTCTGTTCCCTGATATGGATGGAAATGTTTCGACAACTGCACAGCACCTGGCACTGGAAACACACAATACGCTTGTTTATGGTAAAAACGATCAGCGCCTGATCGTAACGATTGGTATGGACGATACTGTGATTGTAGATTCTGATGATGTCTTGCTTATATGCAAATCTGACCAGGCGCAGAAAGTGCGCGACGTGGTCGAACATTTGAAAAAGCACAGGCAAGAGAAATATCTTTGAGTTTTGGAGAGTAAATGGAAGCTTATTGCATGAAATGCAAAACCAAACGGGAGATCAAAGACCCGGTTGCAACTTTTAATGCGAAAGGATCTCCGGTAACGATTGGAATATGTCCGGTTTGTGGAACCAAACTTTATCGGATGGGAAGAACGCCTGCTCACGAAGGACATGACACCGCCCCCCAAACCGGAAAAGATCGAAAAACGGGAAGGCAAGCTGGTGATCGTCGAGTCTCCAGCCAAGGCAAAGACAGTTGGACGGTTTCTGGGCAAGGGATATACGGTTAAGGCCTCCATCGGTCATGTGCGTGATTTGTTGCGATCTCAGCTTTCGGTGGATGTCGATAACAACTTTGAGCCGAAATACCGTGTTCCGAACGAGAAGAAAGAAGTCGTAAAAGAGCTCAAGAAATTGGCCGGAAAGGCTGAAGAAGTCTTTCTTGCAACAGACCCGGACCGTGAAGGCGAATCGATTTCCTGGCATCTTATGGAAGCTGCCGAAATTGACCCGCGCAGTTGCCAAACGGGTCACGTTCCATGAAATCACTGAACCCGCCATCAAAGAAGCCTTTTCTCATGCCCGGCAGATCAATATGGACCTGGTCAATGCCCAGCAGGCGCGGCGGGTATTGGATCGGCTGGTAGGCTACAGCATCAGCCCAATTTTATGGGAGAAGGTGCGCAGCCGCCTTTCGGCCGGACGGGTTCAATCTGTGGCGCTCCGCCTCATCGTTGAGAGGGAACGGGAGATCGAAGCTTTTGTCCCGGTAGAATATTGGACGATCCATGCGGAGTTCAAGCCGGATGGGCTTCAAATCCACTTTTTGGCCAAGCTTGCAAAAATTGACGACAATGATCCCGATCTACCAAACGAACCGGCGACCAGGCCGGTTTTGATTGATTTGGAAACTGCTGCGTTTGAGATTACTAAAGTAAAACGCGGCGAACGCAGACGGAAGCCTTCTGCACCCTTTACCACTTCCACCTTGCAGCAGGAAGCCTCCCGCAAACTTGGATTTACTGCCAAGCGCACTATGGCTTTTGCGCAGGGACTTTACGAGGGTCAGGATGTTGGCAATGGTGGTGCAACCGGCCTGATCACATATATGCGTACCGATTCGACCAATGTTTCGGAGATTTCGCAGAAGGAAGCACGTGAGTTCGTCAGCGCCAAATATGGGGCGGATTTTCTGCCTGCCGAGCCGCCACAATATAAGACTAAAACCATCGGCGCCCAGGAAGCCCATGAAGCCATTCGGCCCACATCGGTTCTTCAGGAGCCTGAAAAGCTCAAGCAGTATCTTGAACCACCCATGTTCAAACTTTATAACCTGATATGGCAGCGGTTCGTCGCCTCACAAATGGAAGCAGCTGTTTACGACACGTTGCAGGTTGAAGTGGTGGGGAAGACAAAGGAGCACGAATATCTCTTGAGGGCATCGGGTTCCGCCGTGAAATTCCCGGGTTTCCTGGTGGTTTATGAAGAAGCCAAGAATGAAGATGTCAAGCCCGAAGAGGAGGAGAACGTAAAGATTCCTGCAGGCGTATCTGAAGGGCAAAAACAGACATTGGTCCGCTTAATTCCCGAACAGCATTTCACACAGCCGCCGCCGCGCTTCTCAGAAGCGTCCCTGGTGCAAATCCTCGAAGAAAATGGGATTGGCCGCCCTTCCACGTATGCTCCGATCATCTCGACGATCCAACAACGTGGTTATGTGGAGCGCGTGGAAAAGCGCCTTGTGCCCACCGAGACGGGTGTTCATGTGAACGATCTGATGGTGGAGTATTTTCCGGAAATTGTGGATGTCAGTTTTACTGCTCATATGGAAGATGACCTCGATCAAGTCGCCTCGGGCGAAATGCAGTGGACGGCGGCGATGCGGGAGTTTTACGAGCCCTTTAAGGAACAAGTACAAAAAGCCCAGGCGGAGATGCCTGTTACGAAATCCGGGCCGGAGCCGATTGGAAGGAAATGTCCTGACGATGGCGGAGAACTTGTTATCCGCTATGGGAGATATGGGAAATTCATTTCCTGTTCCAATTTTCCGGCCTGCCGCTACACCGAGCCCTGGCTGGAGAAGATCGGCGTAAAGTGTCCGAAAGATGGCGGGGATGTGGTGGAACGTAAAACACGCAAAGGTCGCACGTTTTACGGTTGTGCAAATTATCCCACCTGTGACTTTACTTCCTGGAAAAAGCCGCTGGCTCAACCGTGTCCAAAGTGCGGGGGTTTGCTGGTCGTCGCGAATAAGCGTGAAGCTCAGTGCATCAATTGTCAGGAGACATTTTTGCTGGAAGAGATCGTACCAGAAACGGCCCGCGAATGATTGCAAATTGAACAAGAGTCTGTATAATTGAGGGAGATTTTGGGAAAGGACATTTCAAGGGAGCCTCCATGACTTCTTCACTTGATCTTTTGAAAAGGCCGTTGGTTATCGCAGTACTGGCGGCAGATTGTTGGTCTGGCCATTGGAGTTCCCATTGGTTGGGCAACCGTTAAGGTCGTCAATACTACTCCGGCAGTCATGCGTCCAGACTTGCAAGAGGACTATCTGCGGATGGCGATTGATTCCTTCAGGGTCAATCGGGATCCAAATCTGGCGGTGCAGCGCTGGGATAATCTCGGTGTCGCAGCGGCCCCCATGTTCGTAGAGGTTCAAAAGGATCCCCAGGGTATTGATCCTGCGGTAATTACTGCCTACGGTCAGGTTATTCAGGCTGTAAAAGGCGCAAATCCAGCCAATTCAACGCCTCCCACGCCGCCTGGTGGTGTATCGAGCACCGCGGTCGTGATTGGCGCGGTCCTGGTTCTTGTCCTGGTTATCGGCGCCGGGGGGCTTTTCTTCCTGCGCCGCATATTGAAGAATCCCACCAGCACCGAAGTCACCCCTGGAATGCAGGCTACCGAGATCAATCGCGAAGCGGCCAAGAACAAGACCAACTTCGAATCCCTGGGTGTGGCGCCGCCGATCACTCAAAACATGACAACCTATGTGCTTGGGGATGATCTGTATGATGAATCTTTCAGTATCGATACTCCAAGCGGTGATTTCCTCGGTGAATACGGCGTTGGGGTTTCCGAAACGATTGGAGTGGGCGATCCCAAGAAAGTAACTGCCCTGGAAATCTGGCTGTTCGATAAAAATGACATCAAAACCGCCACCAAGGTTTTGATGAGCGCTCATGCGTTTTCAGATGCCGGTATCCGCAGCCGCCTGGAAGCAAAAGGCGAGCTGATTCAGGTTGAGCCGCAGAAACAGATCGTCCTGGAGACCGAAACCCTGCAGCTCCTGGCGACCGTTGTGGATTTGCAGTTTGGGGATGGAGCCATGCCGGAAAAAAGCTATTTTGAACGAGTGACCCTGAACTTGCGATCTGGCGGAAGGCAGATCAAGCCTAAATCAAAACAGGCTGGGCAATCACCCAGCCTGTTTGTTTTTATCTGACTTTATTCGATCTTCAAAATCTTTAGACGGATCTTGCCTCCCGGGGTATCCGCTTCGACCACATCCCCGACCTTATGATCCATCAGCGCACGTCCGATGGGGGATTTGTTTGAAATCCTGCCATTGCGTGGATCAGCCTCTTTTGCGCCGACCACGTGATACGTTTCTGGAGGAAAATCTCCTTCCTGGATGGTCACGTGGTTTCCAACACTGACAAAATCTCTATTCACATTTTTCTCGATAATAACCACGTTCCGGAGCAGGTACTCGATCTCCTGAATGCGGCCTTCCAAAAAGCCCTGATCTTCCTTGGCTTTATGATAGTCGGCATTTTCTGAAAGATCACCCATCTGGATTGCTGAGCGGAGACGCTTGGCGATTTCTTCGCGTCTTGGGCCCTTTAGCTCCTCCAGTTCAGCCTTAAGTTTGGCTTCGCCTTCGATGGTTAAGTAAGTTGGTTCAGACATGTAATTCCTTTATGACGGGTTCAATGTGCGAGAGAGACTTTTATGGTTTTTCGACCGGATTAAATAGTTTCTCATGCTCTTCAATTGCGAAGCGGTCGGTCATGCCTGCAATGTAATCGCAAATCGTGCGTTCCAGTCCGCGTTTTTCGACAAATTTATGCATCGGATCAGGAAGGATGGCAGGCTCGGCTTTATATGCATTGAACAGGTCGGTGATCACACGTTCGGCTTTTACCGCCATGCGGACCACGCGATAGTGACTATACATGTTCTTATATAAGAAATCCTTGATCTCCCGGTTGCGGCGCTGCATATCTTCGCTGTAACCGATGACGTTCGTGTTCAGCTTTTGAATATCCAATGGCGATTGGACTGCGCTGTCCTTGAGCCGCTGATCGGTGGCTTCGACCATATCGGTCACCATCAAGCCGACCAGCTGGCGGATCATCCGGTGACGTTCCAGGTCTTCGAGTTCAGGGCCGTGCCAGTGGTAGGTCTCCTTGAGGATTTCCCAGATTGCCACGCCGCTCCAACATCTGCGGAGAAAGCATGCCAGATCGCAATCCGTCATCCAGGTCGTGGGTGGTGTAAGCCAGTTCGTCGGCAACGTTTGCGATTTGTGTCTCAAGATTGCCGCGCAAGGCTGGGATCGTAATTGCGGGCATCTGAAATGTCATATTCTGATTCGTGCTTGACCATGCCTTCGCGGACTTCCCAGGTCAGGTTTAGACCGGGAAATTCCGGATACCGCTGTTCAAGTTCGGTTACGATCCGCAGGGATTGCCGGTTATGGTCGAAGCCGCCAAAATCCTTCATCAAGCGTGCCAGGGAGACTTCGCCGGAATGACCAAACGGAGAATGACCCAGGTCGTGAGCGAGACAAATAGCCTCGACCAGGTCCTCGTTGGCGCCCAGGGCGCGAGCAATGGTGCGGCCGATCTGCGCCACCTCCAGCGTATGTGTCAGGCGTGTGCGGAAGTAATCGCCTTCATAGGTGATGAAAACCTGCGTCTTATATTCCAGGCGGCGGAAGGCCGTGGTATGGATGATTCGGTCGCGGTCGCGTTGGAAGGATGTGCGGTATTCCGGTTCGTCGTCCAGAAAGGCGCGGCCTTTCGTGTCCTTGCTTCTCACACCGTATGGAGCCAGCGCCCGGTCTTCCAGTTCTTCGAGTTTTTGACGGTCGTAAAACAAGTTTGACCTTTCCGCGTTCGACTTGCCTCAATCCATGCAAATCTTCTAGTCTGATTATTGAAGTCTAAGTGATTTTAATCAGATATTGAGCAGGAGCCAAAATTGATTTAAAAATTAGCAGGAGCGATATTAATTGCAGGACAGGATTTGAATTTACGATGAGGTCTCGGAATTGCGCATGCAAGCCTTCAGTTAAGAGCAATGAGTGGGGCGAGTGGGGGTCGAACCCACAAGGTGTTTCCACCGGCGGATTTTAAGTCCGCTGCGTCTGCCGATTCCGCCATCGCCCCGGCTTTCCTGCTGAGAAATATGATCTACCGAACGTCATAGCTTTTCAGAAGGCATTCGGCAGTGTTCTGATAATTGTAACGCATGGTGGTTGATCGTCAAGGCGCACACAAGGAATATGATCTCGGAAACTCCGTATTATAGAAAATGCAAGTATCCCAGGCGAAGGGGAATATTCACGAATTCGTTTGGACGAGTTGAAAATTGATTTAGCTAAAGGAAGCCTTAATCCGTCTGTCCTTTATTATGAAAGGAAGATAGAGCAGGAGAAATGTAGCGATGCCGATCAATTCCATGAAAATGATGTAGTAAGGCCAGGGCGGCAATAAATTCAACAAACTAAAAGTTGCAGGCTTTCCGTTGATCATAAGATAATTGCTGCCGATGGCGGAATTGAAAATGAATATGATGCCCATATAGAGATTCGTCCAGAGCATGACCCGCAGGATGGATTTCCAGGTGGGCCGGAAGCCTTCAACAACGGTCATGTAGATCGGCGAGGTAACGAGAAGACCGTGTGAAATGAAGGTCTGGAAGAAGCGGAAATGTGGGAAACCATAAATCCCAAGATCGGGAGTAAGCAAATATTGGATACCCCCGCCGATTCCCAGAAAATATGCAAATTCATAAATCCGATAGTTCCCGGAAATCAACATAAAGCCGGATAGCCATATCAAAATGCTGCAAATATTTAACGGCAACATGGTTTGGACGGTCCATGTGCCGCCGGCAAAATTCCAGATCTGCCAGGCCAACTCGTCCGACCAAAGGATGATCGCCAGAGCCCAGCGCACGATGATTTTTGTTTTCTCATCCGACTTTCTGAAACGGATGAGAAATATGTTCAGCAGGACAATGGCGGCCAGAGCGGCCAGGTGCGCCGGACCGAAGAGCTCAAAAGCCGGGCCGGAATAATCAACGCTAAGAAATGTGCCCATAATCTGCAAATATCGCCAAAGACCATGCCCTGGCTCAAAAGATCAAAGCAGTTCAGCCTTATGCTACAGACCTTTCTTTCTGATCGGCGGCATGCAGGCGATGGAGGAGGTAAACCACCGAGGCGAATAATGCAATCGCGTTGGCCTGGTGCAAAAGCGCGATGGCGATTTGCACTTGCGAGCGGAGGACCAAAATTCCAAGCGTGATCTGCACAATTACCAATATACAAACAATGTTGATGCCTTTCATCACATCGGGCGAAAAGCCCTGTCGGTGGATTAGCCAATAAATGATCGCGGCGGCAGCCAACACAACGAACGCAAACCAGCGGTGGATAAAAACGACGGTGATAGGCGCTTCAACGAGATTGAGTATCCACGGCTGGAACTGACCAAGCAGCCCTTGCGGGATCAGCTGTCCTAACATTAGAGGCCAAGTGTTGGAAATATAACCTGCTTTTAGTCCTGCCGTGAAGCCGCCGTAGGCGATCTGAATTAGCAATAAGGCCAGGCCGACAGATGTCATTTTGGTGGCGGTGGAGGGTCTGCCATTCTCCCCGGGCTGAGGAAAGCCGTAGTAGTGACCAAGGGCCGTCCATAATGAAAGGCCGATCAAGGTCAACGCAAGGAATAAATGACCTGTCAACAAATAGTGGCTTACCGAGGGCTGGTCGACAAGCCCGGAGGACAACCATGATCCATCCCAGCACGGCCTGCGCCAGAAAAAGAACGCCCATCACCACGTAAAAGCCTGCCTCTCGCAGGGGTATGGTTTTGTTGAAAACAAAAACAAAAAAAGGGATGGCGAAGATGAAACCGGCGATTCGTGCGAAGATACGGTGGAACCACTCGATCATGAAAATCTCCCGGTATTGATCGAGAGTCATGTTGTAATTAACTTTTTGGAATTCCGGGGTCAGTTGATATTTGGCAAATTCTGCCTGCCAGGCTTGTTGATTCAAGGGCGGGATGGCGCCGCCGACAGGATTCCATTCAACGATGGATAGGCCCGAACGTGTAAGGCGTACAAACCCTCCAAAGACGACCAGAAAGACGGCAAATGACATGAATATGATGATCCAGGTCATTACAGCGCGGTTTTGAGTTTTTGGCATTTATCCTCCGATTCGATTTCAGGGCAGTGCGAGGTCGCAGGTTTGTTTTAGTGTAACGTAACCAGGGATTTATTGTATACCGATGTCAGGCGAAATCACAAGGTACTGCCGTATCGGCTCCAATTGATTCGTGTCATTAAACGACAAATCGTCTGGCATAAGCCAGACGAGATTGTTTATTGCTTGGCGGTCCCGACGGGATTCGAACCCGCGATCTCGGCCTTGACAGGGCCGCATGTTTGGCCGCTACACCACGGGACCATTTCTTTATAGTGAGCGGGCAGTAGTTTATCATACGCGATAGTGGGTGTCAAGCAACATGCAATCGAACAAAGCAGCAACAACGGGATTTTACGTCAAAATTCGCCTCGTTCTCAGAGTCCCGGCAGTTTTCCGGGTTTGACTTCACATTCGTCATGGAATGCACTTTTGATCAAGAAATTGAATAGAAAGCAGCCCGGGCTCCAGAACCCACCTTAAATAACTGTGAGGGGTGCCAGCTTGACATAGTATTGCCCTGTGCTAAAATTGCCTTGCTAACGCAGAGGACATCCCACAGAACCATCAGGGCGGTTGCTCTGTGAATTTCGATGGAGGGTCGTTTTGACCAAGAATCGCACACAACAGATGGTAGATCGGCTGCGTGAGTTGCAGGCCTCATCTCCAGATATCGAAGCCTCTGCGATTGTGAGCGTGGATGGGTTAAGCATTGCCTCCGCGTTACCTCAAGGGGTCGAAGAAGATCGAGTCTCTGCCATGTCCGCCGCCATGTTGTCTTTGGGAGAGCGCATTGCCTCTGAATTGGGCCGCGGCTCGCTCGAGCAAGTCTATATCAAAGGTGAAAAAGGATATGTGGTCCTGATGTCTGTCGGACAGGAAGCTGTACTGACTGCCCTCGCACGCGAACATGCAAAGCTTGGTTTGATATTTCTCGATATGCGCCGTGCTACCGAAGACTTGACGAAGCTGATCTAATGGAGATCGCATGAGTCCCATCCAAAAAAGCGGGTTGTATTATCCGAATAAATTCGGTTTGATCACCATTAAATCTCTTGAAGAAGTCATGGGTAAGAATGGCCTGAATGCAATCTTAAATCTGGCGGGCATGTCTCATTACGTCGATAGTTATCCACCTGATAACCTTGAAAAGGGATTTGATTTTGCCGAATTATCAGCCATGGGCGTCGCCTTGGAAGAGATGTATGGGCCGCGAGGGGGACGAGGTCTCGCTCTTCGTGCCGGCCGCGCAACTTTCTCTGATGCCCTCAAGAACTTCGGCGCACTTGCCGGGGTGGCCGACCTGGCATTCGTTGTCCTTCCTTTGCATGCGAAATTGCGGATAGGACTACCGGCTTTTGCCAAGATCTTTGTCCAGTTGACCGACCAGCAGACCGGCGTAGAAGAGAAGGATAATGAGTACATCTGGACCATTTATAAATGCCCCTGTTGCTGGGGTCGTCACGGGGCGGATAAACCCGTATGCTTTATAGCCGCCGGCCTTCTGCAAGAATCCCTTAAATGGGTTTCCGGCGGGAACGAATTCCGCGTCAACGAGTCCAAATGTGTGGCCATGGGCGACGACGTATGTGAGTTTGTCATTCAAAAAGAACCGATTTCCTGATTAATAGCCCTCATTTGTCGATCACGATTATTATCCCAACGTATAACGAAGCGGTGAACCTGCCCAAGCTGGTCTCCGCTTTATTTTCGCTTCCCCTCGACTTGCACGTGCTGGTTGTTGACGATAATAGCCCTGATGGAACCGGAAGAATCGCAGACGAACTTGCCGATCGTGATGATCGCCTGCGAGTGTTTCATCGGCAGGGCAAGCTTGGCCTGCGAACCGCTTATCTCGATGGTTTTCGCCGTGTACTTGATGATGGGGCGGATGCCGTTCTACAAATGGATGCCGATTTTTCCCATGACCCTCACAGAATCCCGGAGATGGTCAGCAAACTTGAATCTTGTGACGTGGTCCTGGGCTCACGCTATATACCCGGCGGCTCCGTGGATGATCGTTGGCCCCTTTGGCGAAAAGGCCTTTCGGTATTTGCCAATAGCTATGCTCGTACGATCCTTGGACTGCCTCAGCATGACGTGACCACAGGCTTCCGCCTCTGGCGGCGGGAAACCTTACAGGGATTGCCCTTTGACCGCATCCAATCGAATGGATATATCTTTCTGGTTGAAATGGCGTATCTTGCACACTGCCTGGAATATAAAATCGGAGAAGTGCCCATCTATTTTGCCGACCGGCAGTGGGGCAAATCGAAAATGTCGGTCAAAATACAGGTGGAAGCGGCCTTTAGAATTTGGTCTGTGAGATGGAACTACCGCGATTTACTTATAGCCGGGAAGCGGGCCCGGGTCCTTCAGCAATAAAATCCCTCAAAATCGAGACATACTGGAATTAGTTCTTTTTGCTCCGGCCCTGCATACGATCCTGCTGGCTCTTATAGCAGTTTGCCAGCAGCCCCCATTCTTCCAGGCTCAAGGTTTCTGCACGTCTCCGGGGAGTCAAGAGCTGCCGCATCAAGCAGAGTTTCAGCCTCTGAAGGAGATATTTTGAGCCCTCCTGAAAACGCATTCCGCAGCATTTTGCGCTTCTGGCTAAAGCCCGCTTTGATGAGTTCAAAAAAAACAGGCAGAAGCGGTAAAGTGATAAGAGGGTCCGGATATATTTCGATTCTAACCACAGCCGAATCAACTTGAGGGGTCGGATAGAATGCTTCGGCAGGGATACGCCCTACGATAACCGGCCTTCCGTAGACCTGGACACTTAGAGCCAGGAGACTCATATCGGGCGGCGTCTCGCAAATCCTTTCCGCAACTTCTTTCTGAACTGTCAGCACGATGCGTCGTGGCTTGGGTTGCGATTCCAATAAATGGCGGATGATAGCCGAAGTGATATTGTAAGGAATATTTGCAGCGACTATGTAATCCTTGGGAAGCCCAAGCTCCGCCGGAGAGAGGGAAAGGATATCCCCTTGAATTATCCGTACATTTTTATAAGGCTTCAAAAGTACCCGCAAAATGGGATCTAATTTTTCGTCAACTTCGACCGCTACAACCTCACGTGCATTAATGGCGAGGTATTGGGTCAAACTTCCAAGGCCTGCTCCGATCTCCAATACGCTGTCGGTGTTTTGGATCTCAGCCAAGTCCGCAATATTTTGCAGCGAAGTCTTATCCTGCAAAAAATTCTGGCCCAGACGTTGATCCGCGCGCAGGCCATATTGCTTTAGAATTGCAGCGGGAGAGGGAAGCAGAAGATCTTTCACTGGCAATAAGAGGTGCTTTTGGTGCTGCTGGCAGCTTCCCCTGAATCGGGCCAGGAGCCGCCCTGGAATTCTGCTACATAATTTCGCAAGATCGCGAAATCGACGTCCCAAATGAAAACATCTTTCTTGAAAACTGGGTCATAGATCCTTGTGCCGGTAAAGAGATTCTCGGGAAAACTATAAAGTGCGATGTTCTTGCGTGGCATTTGGGCAGCCAGGCAGGCCAACTGGCTCATGATCGCAGGGCTGAGATCGGTTTGCACCGAGCCTTGAAAGGAGCTGACAAGCTGGGGGATTTGTGTGATGACCGCCGGGCTGGTCAGCTTTTTTTGCAGGGCACACAGAACGATGTTTTGATTATCACCTCGTGAAAACACGCCTTCGGTGCGATTACGCGCCAGGGCCAAAGCCTCCGTGCCATCGAGATGCTCCGCGCCCTTTTTGAGGTGGCCCCCCCCTTTCGATTCGTCAAGGACGACATCGATCCCTCCCACGGCATCTACAAGCTTGACAAATGTTTTCATGTTAACTGCAATATAATGATCAACTTTGACCCCAAAATTTACGTTTAGGGTGAGGGCAAGCAGACCAGGTCCGGCGCTGGGGTCATCCCAATATTTAAATCCATCCCCCGGATTCCCGTATAGATAGGCCTGGTTCAATTTTTCGTGATCCTGTCCATTGAGATTATCTGAGATATACGGGATCTGCACCCACAGGTCACGCGGGAAATCCAGCACGGTGATGCTTGGTGTAACAAAATCCACGCGCACCACGCGCATGACATCCGAGAGTCCCCAGGTATAACCGGTGCTGCGTGTATCCGACCCGATGGCGAGGATGTTCATTACCGGGGGCCCACCGCATAGGGGAGACTTTGCAAGCGTACTGGCGACGTAGGGTTTGATGCCCGCGGAGCCCGGTGTGGGCGTCCATGTAGCCGGCAGCCCAATGGGTGTATAGGGCGAGGTTGGCAATCCAGCGCCGAGTGGCTGGCTCGCCCAGCCTTGATAGGTTTCCCAGCTTACATAACCCACCAGAACGAGCAAGGCACAAGCGGTGATGGATAAGATGGCCGTGATGATTTTCTGCGTTTTAGACAAGAATCAAAATCCTCGTGTTATCTTGCCGGGCTCCGTTTTTTGGGCGGCTGCCTGTATCGATAATATCGGACCAGGCGTGCGACGGACGAAATTCTACATCCTCTCCGAAAGTATAACCTAGGGCATGTTGCCGGAAACGCACGATGAGAAACTCAACATGAAGACTGACCTCAATGATCATTCTATTTGCCAGGAGCGTGTACCCGACCAATGAGAACGCGGATGCCTTTCGCTGCCAAATCCGTTTTATGAAAAAGACCAGATGTCCCCATCATTGCAAATTGTATAAAATATTGGCGGGAGCAGGAGCCAGAAAATAAACGGTCACGTACTTTCCCCATTGTCCCCCCTCCTGTTGAAATTGGGCATCGGTATATCCCAAATCTATCCAGGGCTTTCCTACGCACCCACCGCAAACATCTTCAATCGTCGCGAAGCCATAGCCAGGTATATAGAGCGCCTGGCCCTGCATGCTCAGATACCAACTATATCGCACGGCAGTCACGCCCTTTTGCACCGTTCTTCCGCTGGAGGTGCCCGGGTAACACCGGCCGCCTCCGGAGTTGCAGGGCGAGTAGGCAGTCGTAAACATTTGAACAGCGCGCCAATATTTTATCTGTACCCCATTGACGGTTGCAGTATGCACCACCACCTTGGTTCCGTAACCGACCACACGGTCTTTGGGAGGGCGGACAACGGCTTCCGATTCAACCTGGCGCGCAACCTCTTTGCCATCTTCGTACCGAATGCGCGTACGGCTTACTGCCAAACCGGGTTGCCCAGGCTGGAGGACTTCCTGGTGATCAAGCTCAACGTCCGAAGAAGATTGAAAATCACTTTTGAACGGAAGGGAGGTTTGGGCCAACACAACAGCCTCAGAGACTCTGACGACCCGGATGTGACCATCTGCAGGGACTGCGGCGTCCTGCGCCGGTTGACTGGTATCCAACCCAACGAGCGGAATCCCGCCTTCCGCAAGTACTCCAGCAACGGTCTTTGCAGAGGACCTGATGCGAATCTGTCTGCCGTCCATCGCCACTGTAAATTCTTGCGAAGGAACATACTTGATGGTCATGCCGGCGATGATGGGAGTTTCAGGAGGGGGTACGATGCTGTCCTGCGCGTAAATAGTTGTCCCTGCATCCGACAACGCTTCGCCGACAGTCACGGCGCTTGATTGGGTTGTCCGCCCATTGATCGTTACAGACATCGCTCGCCGAATTTGGAGTATGTACAACTTGGCCGATGGAAGTGGCAGGTTGGACTGAATTTCCAATCCGTTCAGTAACACCCGATCGGCTGGCCCAAGCACGACACCGGCTTGTGTCAACAACGTTGCCGGGAGCCGTTCATTCGTGATAAGCGTACGTTTCTGACCATTGTCGAGAATCGTTATGGTTAATGGACGCGACGACTGGCAGGCTGATAAGATCATCAGGCAGGCTAGGGCCAGTTTCCGGAGGCCATTCATTGGGATAATTATAAGTGGGGTGGAGTTCAAAATCCACCTCAATTCTAGGGTAGTTCGTTCCACCAGAATCTTAACCAAGTATTTTGACCTGGTAGGTAATTAAAACGCGTTAAGACATTTGTGCAAGGCGACAGCCTTTTATCGCGCCAGGATGCGGTGACTGACGTCAGGAGAGCTCGTGGATCATCCAGACATTGGGCTCAACATATCGTCCCCTATCTTTTTCGAGATCCATTTCGATCGGATTAAGCGCGCCTGGAATTACGTATTTTCCACTTTCAGGGAATTTCATGCTCGTCCAACCCTCCCATTCAGCCCTATTTCCTCGAATCACCATGGAACGATGACACACCTTGATGATTTTTGCCCCAGCTTGTTCGTGTACTCTTAACCAGGCGTCGAAAGGCTGACCATTGCCTGTTTTCCACGTGATATAGCGATCCATTTTGGTCAGCGGGTACAGACGTTTTTGATTTGGCCTGACGGGTGCAATCAAACTCCGAAAGCCTTTAGATTTTGCATGCTACGCATGGCTTGCACCATGACATTGCTGAGCCCTTGCCCTTGATATTCGGGGTGAATGGCAATTTGAATTGCACATTGGATATTTGGTTTTAGGCCCCGTTGGTGGTCGTGGACGGCCTCTTCAAAAGCCCAGTCCCAGCCTCCTTCAGGTAGATTATTCAAATCGCCGGTCCACTGTAGCGGAACACTGTTTCCCATGGCAGCTATGCATCTGGATTGATTATCGAACATTCCAAACTGATAATCTGAAAACCGTTCAAAAAGTGCGCTCCAGTATTCATCTGCAACCGGATCATGGAGCATGAACTCAGGCCAACAAGCCTCTGCCAATGGAGCAACGATTTGTCTGTAATCTCCACGCGTTGCCGGTGTGATGATTTGAAAACGAGTTAGGTCCATAAACTGTCAACTCCTCTACCTGATTTGATACAGCTCAGTATATACCGGGGTATACCGGAGAGTTTCAAGTGTTTGATCTAGGTGTTCTGAAGGATCTCTTTTTGCCAGGTAGGAGCGCGCTAATTAAATGGATTCCTACCGTTTCTCGATCTCCCCATCCTTCACGTTCCAGATATCTGATGCAAAGCGATGGATGAAGTAACGATCGTGGACTACGGCCAGGACGGTTCCAGTGAAGCTGCTCAACGCCTGCTCGAAGCGCGATCGCGAGGGTATGTCAAGATGGTTGATCGGTTCGTCAAGCAATAGAAACGTGCATCCTTGAGCAACGAGCAATCCGAGCTGAAGCCGGGCCCGTTCGCCAAAAGAGAGTTCACGCGTTGGCCGCAGCGGATCGTCGTCTTCAAATAGAAAATAGTGCAGGAAATTCCGCGCTTCGGTTTCATTGAATGTTGCGACACCCTGCAGTGTTTGCAGGGCGCTGAGTTCAGGATCCAATAATTCCTGTTCCTGTGCCATGTAGCCGAGTTTCACGTTGGCGCCTAACCGTAAATTTCCCGACAGAGGCAGGACGCTGCCTGCTATGGTGCGGATAAGGGTCGTCTTGCCCGTGCCGTTCGCTCCTGTGAGAACGATCCGTTGCCCAGCTCGGATCTGCAGATTTAGTCCTGATAGAAGCGGCTTATTACCCGGATAGCCTATGGATAAGTTCTCGGCCAACATTACATTCCTGCTGATGTTTCCCTGGGATTCAAATTCGAGTTTCATCTGCCAGGAAGGCTTGGGCTTTTCAACGCGTTCATCCGATTCTATATATCGGTCCAGCTTTTTTTCGCGCGATTTTGCCTTGGCGGCCACTTTCTTTGCAATTCGTCGGACACCCGGTTGGCGAGGTGTTGTGGTGATTTCCACGTGATAGGCCTGTTGTTTGGTGCGGGCAATATCCTGCCTCATGCGCCGAATTTCATAAACCTGATCTTGATAAGCCGCTTGTTGTTTCTCCCGTTCTCTGCGGTATTGCACAAGGTAATCTGTATAGTCCCCCGGATAACTCCGAATTCCATGCGTTTCAGGGTCGAGATCCAGGATTGAATTTACCGTATTATCCAGGAAAGCGCGATCATGCGAGACGATCAAGGCCGACCCAGGAAAGCCGCCAAGCCAGGCCTCAAGCCACTCTAACATTGCAATGTCCAGATGGTTTGTCGGCTCATCAAGCAATAGTAGTTGAGGCTCCAGGAGCAAAATACGCGCCAGCATCAAGCGGGTTTTTTGCCCACCGCTCAAATGTCCAACGGGGGTGTCAAGGGACACTTTCTCAAGCCCGAGAGAATTTAGGATAGCCGGCGGCTGTGTATCCGGATTTGCCAACTGATGAAGGGCAGAATCGTATTTTGCCTGAAGAGCCGGGTCGTTGGGGTTGGCGGAAAGAGCCGAGGCCAAAAGCGCGATTTCCTCTTCGAGTTTCCCGGAATTGACCGGGACCAGGCCAAGAGCAGATTGCAGGGTTTGATCGTCAGCAAAGGTTTTGCCCTGAGGCAGGTAACCGATCCGTAAGTTGGGATCGCTGCGGCTGATTGTTCCGGAATCTGGTTGAATCTTCACCTGCCAGGATTTGCAGTAAAGTGGTTTTGCCGCAGCCGTTCGGTCCGATAAGACCAATGCGCTCGCCTGGGTTAATGCTGAACGAGATATCCTGTAAGATAGGCTGGATGCCGTAGCTTTTGAAAATATGGTGCACCGTAAGCATATGAACTCCTGGATCTTTGAAGTAAATCTTAAAATAAAAACCGAGGGCAAAGCCCTCGGTCGTTGCGCATAGGTAGAGTTGGCTCACCTAGCCGAAATCATCACAGCAGGACATGCCCGGAAATTCTTATGGATCACAGGAAGATAATCATTCGTTGCACTCCTACTAATTACAGCCCACAGATTATATCATTTTGCCAGGACCGGGCAATTCAATCGTCCTTCGGGCCGATGCCCGCCGCACGCGACCTTTCGAAAGCTTCGCGCCCTTCGTTAATGGAGAAATAGATCAGTCCCACTGCACCGAGGCTGTCTACGAAGCCGAACCCGGTTAATTGGTAAATGGTACTGGATACCAACAACACCGCTGACATATATATACAGACTACCGAACAATTTGCGTCCGCCAGGATAGGCTTGGAGTTGAGAGCACGTCCGACCCTGGTTTTGCCCAACACAAGCGCCCACATGAACGCGATCGAAATGAGCGAAATGATTATGCCGCTCACGCCGGTTTCGGGTTTATGTCCTGAAATGATGTTGTATAGGGCCGTCAGAAATAGACCGACTGCAAATAGGTAAAAGCTCAAGCCTGTGATCTGGAGGGCGGTTCTCTCAAAATCTCCCCTAGGACTTTCAGAATTCTGGCGGATTCGGATCACCATCGCCAAGATTCCGAGGCCGGAGATTACTTCTATGAAACTGTCCAGGCCGAATCCAAAGAGGGAAAGTGCATCTGCCTGTGCACCAAAATATACGGAAACTAACCCCTCCAGCAGGTTGTAGACAACGGTAAAGATCGAAAGCCAGAGGGCGTATTGGTAAAGCTTAGTTTGATAGGTATGTTGGGTGAGCCGCGTCATCAGGACCGATTTCAAAGCTCTAAATTGAAGATCTGATTTTGATCAATTCGCCTAATGCGGCCAACAGCAGGGCTATGTTCTCTTTTCGGCTTGAGTAACCCATAAGCCCAATGCGCCAGACCTGATCCTTTAGCGCCCCAAACCCTGCAGCGATCTCAAGATTATATTCAGTCAAAAGTTGGCTGCGGACGTGATGCGGGTCGATGCCTTGGGGGACCCGGGCGGTGGTCAAGGATGGCAGGCGGTATTCGATCGGAATGAACGGCCGGACATCGATCGCCTCCAATCCACTCCACAGGGCCTCAGCGTTTGCGCGATAGCGGGCAAAAGTATCTTCCAATCCATCCTCCGCGATAATACGTAACCCTTCCCGCAAGCCAAAGTGAAGACTGGCTGATGCAGTGTGGTGGTAGGAATGGGGGTCAGCCCAATAATTTGAATATTGCTTCAAATCGAGATAGAACGAAGATACAGGCTTACTCCTGTTTTCGATCGCCTCCAACGCCCTCGGGCCGACGGTGATTGGCGCCAGGCCCGCCGGAGAGAGCAGGTTTTTCTGGCTGGCTGAATAGGCCATATCGATATCCCACTCGTCAATTTTGACCGGAATTCCCCCCAGTGATGTGACTGTATCCAGCACAATAAGTGCCCCGTATCGATGGGCCGTGCCAGCGATCTCTTTTATATATAATTGTTCGGCGCCGGTCGAGGTCTCGGCATGTACCAGGGTCATTATTTTGTATTTCTTTTTCTTCAGAGCCGAATCAATCTCTTCCACGTTAAAAATTTCACCGAGGGGGCGTTCGATACGGTCCACTGCTCCACCAAGGCGCATCGAAATCTCGGCCAGCCGGGCGCCAAAATAGCCGTGGACACAGGCTAACACATGATCACCGGGTTCGACCAGATTAGTAAGTGCGGCTTCCATGCCGGCTGTCCCTGTGCCGGACAGCGCAAAGGTCCAGGTATTTTTGGTTTGGAAGACGTAGCGAAGCAGCTCCTGTTCTTCCCCATATATCTTGAGGAGTTCTGGATCGAGGTGGCCCAATGTAGGTGTGCTTAAGGCTCGCGATACCCGCGGATGGGTCATTCCGGGCCCGGGACCCAACAAGACGCGTGCGTGGGTATTTAGATCTTGAAAAATAGGGGCATTCATCAGATCCTCCGTTAAAATTATCTGTTGGTTGACACCTTAAGATTACACCATCTGTAAAGGAACCCGAAGCATTGCTTTGTGTTCAGTTCTCTGCTATGCTAAAGAACACAAGCTTGAGGAGAGTACTTCACATGAAAACCCATGCCTTTCAATTTTTCCTGGGGTTAAGCCTATCACTAATTCTAACAGCCTGTGGCGGGCCCGCAGGCCCTTCGAAAACTCTTAACGTTACGATGACAGATTTTGCATTCTCGCCGAACGCTTTTGCGGTACCGGCAGGCGAACAAATTTCTTTGACCGTTAATAATAATGGGGCCGTTACCCACAGTTTTATTATAATGAAATCCGGCTACCATGTAACCGGCCACTTTACGGATGCGGATAAGCCTGACATCTATTGGCAGGAACCGCAGATCGCCCCGGGACAGTCGGTTAAGGCAGTATTCGCCGCCCCGGCGGAACCGGGCGAATATCAAATCGTGTGTGGCGTTGCCGGTCATTTTGAAGCCGGCATGGTTGCGAAGTTGATGGTAGTGGAGCAGCCTTAAGCAATATTCGGTATATTGCAGGGCCGGACGCAGAGTCTAAACTCATTGGAACAATATCGGGATGCGGACCAGTCATTGATCACCAGCCATTCAAACCCTCTGATAAAACAGGTACAGGCTCTTCGGCAGCGAAAAACACGCGTTGAAACCGGATTGTTTCTTGTGGAAGGGATCCATCCGGTTGGCGAGGCGGTGGAGGCAGGCTGGGAGATTGAATCAATTTTGTACTCGCCCGAAACCCTTACGAGCAAATATGCTCATGACTTGATCTCGCGAGTAGCTTCCACTATCCAACCCGTCTCTGCCCAATTGCTGGAGTCCTTGTCAGACAAAGATAACCCTCAAGGCATTTTGGCCGTTGTTCATAGACGAGAATCCCGCCTAAACGATCTAGGATCCGTTCGCTGCGGGGCGGCCATTGTCTCCCCCCAAGACCCTGGTAATGTAGGAACAATATTGCGTACGCTGGACGCTGTCAAAGCAGACGCCCTTTTCCTGCTTGACGGTGGCGTAGACCCTTATCATCCCACCTCCGTCCGCGCCAGTATGGGGACATTATTCTGGAAGCCAATCATCCAGACTTCATTTGTTGAGTTTATAGATTGGTCGCGGAAGAATGGAATCCAGTTGATTGGTACTTCTGCACATGCCGAAATGGATTACCGTAATATCAAACCGGTTTATCCCTGGCTTCTTCTTCTTGGAAGCGAACAAAAAGGCTTATCCCCGGAACACACAAAAGCATGTAACTCGCTGGTTTCCCTGCCAATGGGCGGGCGCGCCAGCTCATTGAATTTTGCAGTCGCCGCGGGAATACTGTTGTATAAATTCACGGAAAAAACTTGAGGCCCCATGATCTCTAAACCGACAGATAACGGCGTCAGGATGTGGCTTTGTCATGACACTGCATATTCTGTGCAATAAGAGGTCGCTTCCCGGACAAACAGAAAAGCCTTCCAATCGGGAAGGCTTTTGATAAGCGGAACTTATTAACGGCTGAGCTTTAGAACTCGTCCTCTTCCTCGTCCCAGGTTTCTTCCTCCTCGTCCTCAGCGTCTTCTTCGTCCCATTCGTCAGACTTCTTCCTCTTCGTCCCATTCCTCTTTGGCGGCTTCTTCGTTGGGAGTATATGTTGCGCAGCCCGTATCCGGATCGATCTCCACTGCGGCAGCGGAACAATAGCCCTCGTCGAGGAAGACACAATCAATGTAATGACAGCGAATGCGGGCCATAAAGCTCCTCCTAATTAGATGGCTGGCGGACCAGCCGGATCACTGAAAGTATAAAGAGTATGGTCATTGTTATTTGCGAAGTAACACAGAATGGACAAAGCGCATGGATCAAGGCAAGTTCGACATAGATCAGGTAAAGTGTGAATAGGAATCCGACCAGCGACAGTCCGAATATGATCATCGTTGCGTTTTGCTTCAAGAACTTATTGCGGTTTTCTGCAATAAGACGACCAATATCGCCAGGTAACCTCCAACGCCAATAAGCGCCACTGGGATGCCGGAGACTTCTGAGTAGCTGCTGGAATTAACGACCGAACATCCACCATTGCCAAGGCACATACTCGCATTATCGGTGAGCTTGAAGATTGTCATGTAGATCGAAACGAGCATTCCAAGGACGGCTAGCGCAATTGAAAAACGGTAGAGCCACTTATCCATTTCACCTCATAGCAGCCAGGCGTCTACTTTGGCGCCGATGGCAAGCGATTTTACCCCAGCGGGGATGATAAGTAAAGCATTTGCCTGAACAAGCGATAATAAATTACCCGAGCCCTGATGCCCGGTTAATTTTGCTATAAAGACGCCATCTTGTTCTTCAATGATCGCCCGCAAATAGCTTTCACGACCGTCCGATTCGATGGCTTCTGCGAGTCTTCACCTGGACCTTCGGCCGTCCTGCTGTCTTTGAATCAGTACTTACCACTTGGCCTGCCAATTTTGCCAAGGCAAGCCGCACGAACACTTCAAACCCCACGAAGGCGGAGACTGGGTTGCCCGGCAATCCAATGAATGGCAGGCCGCGATATTCTCCGACGGCCAGAGGTTTGCCCGGACGCATGTTGACCCGCCAAAAATCCAGGCTGCCGTTCGACTCGATCACATCCTTGATGAAGTCGAATGCACCAACGCTCACCCCGGCAGAGGAGAGGATCAAGTCTGCACTTACACCCACAGCCTGGTCGAAGAGGAATTGGATCGCATCCCATCGATCCGGCGCGACGCCCGAGCGGAATGACTTCGCAGCCCGCATTCTCTATTAAAGCTGCAAGGGTATATGAATTTGTATCCCGGATTTTTCCCGGCTCGAGCGGTCTGTCGACCGGGTCAATTCATCGCCGCTTGAAAGCAGGGCAACGAGGGGTTTGCGGTAAACGTGTACCTGTGCCACGCCCAGCATGGCCAGCAAGCCCATATCCTGTGGCGCGCAATCGCTGGCCCGTAAACAAGACCTTGTGGCCGCTTTTGATATCCATGCCGCGGGTCCGGACATTTTCCCCGGTTTTGATGGTTTAAAGACAGTCACGTTTTCCGGGGCGGCTTTTCCGGCTTCGCGATCATTAAAATCAGTATCCTCGACCATGACCACTGCATCTGCGCCTCTTGGCAGCGGCGCGCCGGTCATAATTCGTGCGGCCTGACCCGTGTGCTATGAGCACATCGGCCCATGAACCTGCCGGGATATCCGCCACGACATGCAGGGTCCGGGGATTGGCCTGCGAGGCCTTGGCCAGATCCGCGGCGATTACCGCAAATCCATCCACTGAGGAATTATCGAAGAAGGGGAGGTCGGAGGAAATAATATCTGAGGCAAGCACACGTCCCGCGCATTGAGAGAGAGCCAGAGTTTCGCTCTCTGCCGGTTTGAAGTGTTCAAGGATGCGCTCTTGCGCCTCTATTACGCTAAGCAGTGACATTGCTAAAGCGGGCGCATTATACCACTGTTACATTTCGGACTCTGGGGTTACTTTGGATGGTAAGGGCAGCTTTGTGGTCCAATTTCCTTCCCCCGTTTTGAAGTTCTCCTGTCAATGCAGTCTGCGTTGACATCTATTTTTATCCACTCACGCGATGGGCTTCCATCACATTGGGGACATTTTCAAGCTTTGTGAGGATCTTGCTCAGTTGGGAAATATCCTGCACTTCGACGATCAACCTGAACTCCGCCAGGCTCTTGTTGACGTTCACTTTTACATCTGCAATGTTGATCCCTTCGCTGTCCAGTAAATTTGATACATCGCCCATCAATCCCTGCCGATCGTAGGCGCGGATACGAATTGGAACCGGGTAAGTGCGGACTTCCGTGCCCCAATCCACGCGGACCAGGCGCTCGCGATCCTGCTGGCCTAATCGCAAAATATTGGGACAATCCTGCCTGTGGATGGTGGCCCCGCGACCGCGTGTGATGTAACCGATGATTTGATCCCCCGGAGTGGGATTGCAGCATCTGCCCATTGTGGTGAGCAGCCCTTTCAACCCAACCACGTTAACATTATCGATAGAGGGTGGCTTCTAAAGCTGGTTGACGCCTGCGGTAAGGATGTTGACGTTTTCTTCTGTTTCGGCAATTTCCCTGATTACTTTGCTGACCGAAAGATCGCCTGTTCCCAGATCGACGAACATCTCGTCCGGCGTTTTGATTCCGAGATCGCGTGCCATCTTTTCGAAGTTGACTTCGGGAATTCTCAAGTCTCTGTAATTCGCGTTCGAGCAGCAAACGGCCCTGCGAAAGGTTTTGCTGATAATCCTCTTTCTTGAACCAGAGTCTGATTTTGGATTTTGCCCGTCTGGGTTTTGACCAGACCCAGGTTGGAATTCAACCAATCGCGGCTCGGTCCGCCTCGTTTGGCGGTGAGGATTACCACCTGGTCGCCGGTTTTCAGTTCGTGATACAGCGGGACAAGCTTCCCGTTGACTCGGGCGCCCCGGCAGCGATGGCCGATGTCGGTATGCACGTGGTAAGCGAAGTCCAAGGGGGTGGAGCCTGCCGGCATGTCGATGATGTCGCCGCGAGGCGTGAAAACGTAGACGCGATCCTGGAATACGTCCGAACGCATCGATTCGACAAATTCTGTTGCGTCGTTAACATCTGTATCGCCATTCCATCATATTGCGGAGCCAGTTGATCCGTTGCTCATAGGATTTATCACGCTTGGCGCCTTCCTTATAGCGCCAGTGGGAGGCAATGCCATATTCCGCGTTTTGATGCATCTCCGGCGTTCGGATCTGGACTTCGAGCGGCTTGCCGTCATCCCAGATCACGGCCGTATGGAGGGATTGATAAAAATTATCTTTTGGGGCGGCGATATAGTCGTCAAATTCGCCGGGGATCGGGCGCCAATGTGTATGGATCAGGCCCGAGCGCGGTGTAGCTTGCAGCTACATCCGGGACAATCAAGCCGCACGGCGCGCACATCCCGCACCAGCTCGAAGGCCTTCCCTTTTTCCTGCATTTTCTTGTAAATCGAATAAATATGCTTGGGTCTCCCCGTGATCTCCACCTTGATGGAGTGTTCTTCGAACAGCTTTTTCAGGCTTTCCACGATGGCCTTGGATCTGTGATTCGCGGTCCGGGCGGCGCTCGGCCAGTTGTTCGGCGATTTCTTTATACTTTGCTGGATTTACGTAGCGGAACGCCAGGTCTTCGAGTTCCCATTTGATCTGCCATATGCCCAGGCGGTTTGCCAAGGGGGCAAAAATATCGAGCGTTTGTTGGGCAATGCGTTTGCGCTTCTCCTCGGGCATATGGCCGAGCGTACGCATATTATGCAAGCGGTCGGCGAGTTTGATCAGAACGACACGTACATCATCGCCCATGGCCAGGAACGTTTTACGCAGAGTCTCGGATGCCATGTCCGGGCGTCGGCCCAGGCTGATTGGATTTATTATCAGATTTTGTTGCCCCGTTGCTGAAGCCGGAGAGAGCATGCCATCCCCACCGGCTGGTTTTTCGGCGTGCTGGTCGTCCCGCGAGACGCGCGGCAGATTTGTAAGTTTGGTTACCCCGTCCACCAGCGAGGCAATCGTATCCCCAAAATCGCGGTGGATGTCATCCAGTGTCAGTTTTGTATCTTCGACTGTATCGTGCAATAAGCCGGCCGCCAAAACCTCGGGCGGAACGCGCAGCTCGGCCAGGATCTGTCCGACCGCCAGACAATGGTTGATGTATGGTTCGCCGGAATTACGTTTTTGCCCGCGATGCGCCTCTTCGGCCACGCGGTATGCGCGTTGAATCAACTCTTTATCGGCAAGGGTATAAGTATCCGGGAGTTGTTCCAGTAATTTTTCAAGAGGTATGGCGGCAGTAGCTGATTTCACGCCTCTTATTTTACTGCCTCTCCATCTTTTCAGTTTCAGGATGCGGAGAATATAGTTGTTTTGTTGCCTCACGGCGCCAGGATTATGATCAGGATCAGTACGCCGAAGGCAAGAAGGCCGATGGATACGGGTTCAACGCCAAACAAAGTTGGCTGATAAGAGAAGAACGAGACGATGCTCATAATGATCGGAACGAAGAACAATTCGCGGGAAATAAAAAGCGAAGACAATCGAAATGACATCCGCTGGATAAAAATTTCGTTCATGCATTTTCGGGAGGATAAACGGCATCATCATTACCGAAATCAAAGCCAGCTCCAACAAAACGGGCGCGGTTATCTCGTGCTTGGCCTCTGTAAATAAAGACGGTAAAGAAAATGGCGGTTGTGGCGGCCAATAACAGCCCGGCAGGGTAAAAATACGGATAAAACTGTCCGCTATCGGGGAGCCACGAGTAGACAGTGGGGGCGTGCATTGACAGCTGTTCATATTGCCCGGCTTGTGAGGGATAGATCAGTAACAGGTCGATCAGGGATCGCCCGGCGATCCAGGCGGGAACGAGCGCGAGCAGCATCACGAGCGGGATAAAATAGGTAATATTTCCAGGGTATTTCCTTTCTCAAGAAGAGTGCAACAACAAGGGCAGTAGGAAAACAGCCTGTGCTTTGAACGATACCGAAAGGCCAAACAAAAGCATAGCCGGGCCGTATTTTTTTGCAAGCAGGAAATAAATGCGCCCAGCAGCGCGCTTGTATATAATGCATCCGCCTGTCCCCAGAAGGCGCTGTTGAGAACGATGGTGGGGGCAAACAGAACCGCAAATGCCGCAAACAGGGGGAGCGGGGAATTGGCATACTTCAAACGGACGATCCGGTAGGCAAACCAGGCCAGAATAAAATCGGCGAGCAGCGATGGCAGCTTTGTGGCTATTACACCTGGAAGATCCGGAAAGAAGCGCGCGATCAGGTACAGTAGATACAGATAGGGCGGGTTGTAATTTGAAAAATTTTGGCTGAATGCGGAAAACCCGTTTTCCTTGACCGTGTTATACCAAACCTTTGTATATTTAAAGAAATCAATGCGATTTAAAGTCCAGCAGGCTGTACCTGAGGGCCACGGCCAATCCCACCCCGACCAGGATAAGCAGCGCATCTATATAGTTGATCTTCCTCAGAGCCTTCAAGCTGTCTCTCCCCTTGATTCCGGCGCGCCGATATGGTCCGCTTCGCTGAGCTCCTCGGCCTCTCGCATTCCCGACTTGTCCGCGGGTACATAGAGCTGTCGCAGGCTGTGATATGCCAGAATGCAGATCACTATGAGCAAGAGCATTGTCAGCATAGGCAAGGGGACGGGCTCCACATTGAACAGATAGGGCAGATAGGACAGTGACGAGGTGCCGATCACAACTAGTGGGACGTAGAACAACTGCGGGTAGTACAGCGCAAAAGCGACAGAGATGACATCAGCCGGGAAGAAATAGCGATCATGCATCTTTGGCAGGAAGAACGGAACGACCAGCACGGTGAGCAAGGCTAACTCCAATAGCAGGGGAGGGGTAATCCTTTGCGGTCCCTTGTAGATGACTATTGCCAGCAGGAATGCGGCCGCAGCTCCCATGATCAGGCCTGGTAGATAGAGGGTGTCAAAGAATTGCTTCGTGGCCGGAACCCAGGTGTAGATGCTGGCTGCATTCATCGTGAGCAACTCGAACTGGGAGGCCTGGTTCAGGTAGATCGTCAGCAGGTCCAGAAGGGGACGACCCGCGATCCACGCCGGCACGATAGCAATAAAGAGCACGCCTGGTACGACCAGAAATGTCTTCCATGAGATCTCTCCGCGCAGGAACAGTGCCAGCAGCAACGGCGCCACGAAGATACTTTGGAGCTTAAAAGCCAATGCTACTGCAAACGCCAGGACGGCCCAGAAGTTCTGCCGCCTCAACAGAAAGTAGACGCAAGCCAGGATTCCAGCCGTATGCATGCTGTCCACCTGCCCCCAGAAGGCACTGTTGGCCACCACGGTAGGAGCGAAGAGGACCGCAAGCGCCGCAGACAACGGGGCCAGGCCTGTGGCATATTTCAGCTTCACAATGAGATAGACCACGAAAGCACATACGAAGTCCGCCACGAGCGCGGGCAGCTTCACGGCGATCACCATGGGAAGGCCCGGCATGATCCGCGCGATCACATAAAGGGCGTAGAAAAATGGGGGGTTGTAATTCGATGAGGCGTTGGCCAAGGCCACGAAGCCCTGCTGTCTGATCAGCGGATATAACTGGATCCGCTCGTTGAAGTAGTCGACAAATTCGAAACCAAGCAGGGGGATGCGCACCAGCACGGCCAATCCCAAGCCGATCAATATGCCAATAACGCTGAGAGCTTTGGCATCTCGAAGCTTTAGCTGAAGCGAAGCGGTAAGTTTGCGAAAAGGTCTAACAGAATCGAGCATACATTGGCTCTTGTCCGGGCGCAAACCCTGCACCTCGCATAGCCCGTTCGCATATTCTAACCTAAGTTACTAACAAAGGAAGTTGATGCGAAACGCAAACCAGAGAGAGAGCTGCTTTGGTTTCGGAGCCTTTAGTGGCGAAGGCATGAATGGATTTTGACAATAAGCGTTCGCTAAACTCCTGGGGTTTTGGCAATCTTGCGGAGCGAGCCTTGCAGGCAGACTGCATTAGCGGGCACTGGTTGCGGTGACTCCTTTGCCATTTGAGCAGCGCCGGGAAAAACACCGAATCTTTTGCATTAATCACTGGTGTAATAAACCACAAAATTGTCGAAGAATTCAAATTTGTATCTGTGACCCAGAGGAGGAGGAATCTCATCGGATCGAAGTATGTAAATGAACGATCTGGATCCGACGCAGTTCTTCCAGCCAAATGTATATCGTCCAAAAGATGCAACCTGTCTTAGAGGTACCTGCGGATCAACATATTTTACGGTTTCGAGATAATTAGCCGGATCACTTTGCTCTGAAAATAAAGCAAAAATATAGGGCATATTGATCTTATTTGTCATGCAGATGGGACTATTTTCAAATTGTTTTGTGAATTTCAGGGCGGAGAATAGGCCAGCATTGTACTTGACGTCTACCTGCCGGCGAAATGGTTCTCCATGATAGGTGATTGTAAAAAAGACAAAACCGACCAAAAGCAGGCAGATCGAGGCAGGAAGTACGAGTTTATGGTAATGGTTCAGCCAGGTGAGGCAATAGGCAATACTGAGGATAATGGGGATAAATACAATATTGATTCGGTTGACGTTGGGCTCCTGTATTAGGCCAATAATAAACGCAGCGATGAACCAACACAGAAGGAGTAGTTTTTTGATGGGGTCGCCGATTTTACTGGACTTAACAAGAAGTATGAACCCTACTAAGGCTAATGGAAATGTAATTTTGTAAAAATATCCATACGGCTCTACTGTATTAGAAACCAATCCATCGGATTGCAGGGTCAAGAGTTTAAGGGTAGTCCAAAGATTGCCTAAAAGGCCTTGGAAAAGGCTGCCATTGAAAACTACTGCCTCTGTTACAAATCGGGCAGAAACAGGCAGACGGGGGATGGTGATTGGCCCTAATCTTATGCTGTTTAGACCCAGGGTGTTTATCAAGACGAAGATTCCCATGGGTATCGCTACAATGATAAAGGTCGAAAAGCCGGGAATTAATTCGCGGATTTTGGCGGATTGGGTGCGGGAAAGGATTATCGTCATGCCCACCATGAATATCGGCACCATGGCGAAGGCCGTGGAATAGGCATAAAGTGAAAGGGCAAAGAAGAAGCAAGCCGGGATGAACCACCTGCGGTCTTTTTCTATATAGAGCAAGCAGGAATAGCCGATCAGGAAAAGGAATGGAAAAAAATTTGATTCCAGACCCCATCGAGATAGCACGATATGCCATGGGCTAATGGCCAAAAAGAACATGGATAGAAACCCAAAATGCGTATTGATCGTCTTGCGGCCGACCAGGAATATCAGCGGAAGTGACAGGATTCCGCTTATCAGCATTGGGATTCGTGTGACTGCCGGAGTTAGTCCAAAAAGTGCGATGAAGGGGATAAGAAGATACCCGTATAATGCACTTTGGCCGCTTCCCCATGAGACAAACTGAATGGGATATGAAACTCCATTCCGATCAATGCCGAAGTGGTAAAGACTGTAAGCATCAACACCATTGGATGCTTCATCCGCATTTAAGCCGGGCGGCAGGCGATTAAACTCCCAGGTCCGGGCGAAAACCCCCAGGCCTAAGATCAGCAAGAATAGAGCCCAATTCTTCCACTTGGAATTCAGGTGGAAGATTTGTTTGGCGAATTGTTGTGAAAAATCAGGCATTAATTGACGTCCTGATAAAGTGTATCCAGTGGGATTTTGGCCTCGCGATTGAATCTTGTCCAGGCCGCAGCATGAAGGCGCTTTTGTTTTGATGCCGCACCACGCACTAGCTCCAGCCACTCCTTCTCTGCTTCATCGGCCCGGGCGAAGCTGCTGGCCGTAACTTCCAGCCTCGTGTCGAGGTCTTTGTCCCTCGCTTTGAATGCCTCAGCGATAAATTCGCGCTCCAGGGCGTCGCGCTTGGCCCCAAAGGTCCGGATAAGATTCTCGTGATCTCGCAGCGTTGCCCGGTGAAGGATTTCGTGGCGCCAAAAGAGTGTCGCTGGATCATAAACTGCCGTGGGCGCCGGTCCCAGGATTTCAGCGAGCGAAGCCGAAGTATCGGGAAAAAAGGCATCCAACCATATGGGTTTGAAGATGCTGGTGCATGGGGCGGCAGTCCCGGTCAAAAAATGGAGCGGATTCTTGTCATCTAAATAGGAAACCATGGAGCCGGTGGTCTGTGAAGTTCGGATCGGGCCGAATCCAGCGTGCATGCAAATGTCGGCACCGGTAACGCTTTCGTCGGCAGGCCGCTGGGAGCCGTTGGCCTGGCCGTGATCCCGCAGCGCAGACATCATTATCTCGACGGTGATCTTTCCGTCTTGTGCTTTGAGTAATTCCAGGCTGCGTGCCTGGCGCTTCCGGCAGTCGGAGAAACGTGTAAAGACTAAATCGGAATAGCAGCGGGCAAAACTAAAATCGGCTTCATTTTTGCACCAGCCCTGTTGTATTGCATGAGAAATCAGGTCGGGTGAGGCCAGGTCCCAGTCTTTCTCGATCGTGATACCGTTGGAAATGGAATAAATGCCTTTGATTTGTTTCGCCGCCCAATGCACACCGGCAGTTTCAAGGACCCAGGCATCCTTAGGATCGGCAAGGATGTAGCTGTTATGGTAGTGCATCCTGTGCGTAAGCCCGTTGTTTCCGCCTTGCCCAAACTCTGTGAGCAGGCTGGCGATCACCGTAAGGCCCTCACGCGCGGTAGCGGCCCTTTCAAGGGCGAGCCTCAGCAGATCCATGCCAAGCAAGGCTTTCTTGCCATAGGCAACCCTGGTAAAGAGCGCTTCATTCCCAATAGCCAGGCCGTGTTCGTTTGCACCCATCTCTGCTCCCCAAATCCAGAATGGCTTTGCGAGGAGAACTGCAAAAGTATGTTTGACCTGAGGGATCTCGATGTAAGTACATTGCAGGCGGCTATCGGCCGCGTGGTCCTGAGCGGGGAAACTCACGAGTTGGTGAGCTTCGTTCGGTTCCCGGTCGGAATTCTTACCGAAGATCGCCACGCCATCTCTGGTTGTCTCAGCAGTTGCAATGAGGGTATCGCACATTTTTGGTTCTCTTTCTTGGCGGAAGCCTGACCGTTAAATAAACCAACTATCTTTGTGAATTACGAGTGTGAGTTCATCTGTGCAGCAATCCCCTCTGGCTTAGGGAAGGCCTTTTTATCGATTGAAGAACTATATCGTGAAACCCATGGGAAGACAATGCTGCCTCGATTATAATTTCCGTATCGTTTTGGGATGAGGTTGGAAGATGGCGATTATCAATAATGTTATTCGTTTGCTCGATGCTCACAAAGTAAAATATACGTCTTATGAATTGCCGGCTGATAAATTAGGCGCACTGGAAACAGCCAGGTTGTTAAACGTCGAGCCAGACTCCGTATTCAAGACCATTGTCGTTACTCGTGATAAGCCGAAAAAGCCGATATTGGTTGTGGTGCCCGGAACGGCGGTTGTTGATTTGAAGCTCGTCGCTATTGCCTTGGGTGAGAAGAAGGTTTATTTACCAACTGAACGTGAAGCAGAGGCGATCACTGGGCTGCAGGCAGGCGGCATCTCGCCGCTGGCATTGATTAACAAAGGATATAAAGTAATTATTGATTTCGCCGCTCAGGCCCATTCCGAGATCCATATTTCAGGTGGTCAGCGGGGATTGAACATCAAATTGCCTGTAATTGAACTGGCTAAATTAACGAACGCAATTTTTGCTTCTGTTGGCCGGCCTGACTCGGGTGCCTAAAATAACCCAAGTTGCCACCTTGACCGATCAAGACTGAAGAATTCAAAGCAAAGCTGCAATAGTAGGGAAAGAGCCAACCTCCTGGACGCGAAGTCCTTTTGGGGATTCTTCGCGGCTCGGCGCCTAAGCCCTTCGTTGTATGAGGGTTGTGTTAGCTGTCTGACAAATCTGATGTTTGAGTACCATGGGTCGCAGCTTGAGTTAAATTAGTAAAACCTTTCGCATCCAATGATTCCCCAATTCGATCAAAAAAAACCTGTGTAATCTGCATCATCAAAGAATGGGTATATTGCCCGGCACGGAGAGCCAAATTGTTCTATTGCTTGCCTTCCTGGTTCGTTTCTTCGTAGTTTATATTATTATCGGACTTCCGTTGATTTTCATGGTCCACTGATTTATATAGGTCACGCAGGACTTTTGAAACGATGATTGCGATCATAGTCAATGTGGCCAGCGCCAAAGTCGAGGTCGGGATTGGCTCCACGCCAAAAAGAAAATACTGGTACGAGAAAAAAGAAACCATATTGATGACAAGCGGTACAAAAAAATAGGCGGGAAAGTAAAACCCGAAGGCGATGGAGAGAACATCGGCAGGGAAGAAATACCGCTGATGCATTTTTGGCAGGACGAAGGGAACGATCAAAACGGAGAGCAAGGCTAATTCCAGGAGATGCATCGGTGATAATTTTGCACTGCTTTTATAAATGATCAGGATCAAGATCAAGATCACGGTTATTCCAAATGCAATTCCGGCCGGCAATATCATTTGGAAAAGCTCGCGCCCGAGCGGGAACCATGCGTAGAGTGTAGGCGCGTGAGAAGTCAACTTGTTGTATTCCCCCGTCTGTGAGAAATAAATGGAGATCAGGCTTGCAAACGGCCTTCCGATTGCCCAGGCTGGCAGAATAGAGAGGAAATAGATGATCGGAATGGCAAGAAAATATTTCCAGGAGAGTTCTTTTCTTAGCCATAAGGCAATCAGCACCGGCAGCAGGAAAATGGCTTGAAGCTTAAACGCGAGCGCTATTCCAAAGGATATAAGGGAAAACCAGTTCTTTTTGGTTAGTAGAAAGTAGACACATGCAATCAGCCCGGCGGTGTAAATACTGTCCGCCTGTCCCCAAAAGGAAGAATTTAATATCATGGTTGGGGAAAGCAGAGCGGCTACATAGGCAAGAAGGGCCACGATCCTGTTTTCACTTTTTAGCCTGACGAGCTTATATATAAATCCTGCACAAACAAAATCGAAAATTAGAGACGGGACCTTGATTGCAACTACCTTGTATAAACCCGGCAGGAACCGTACGACCAGGTAGAGCAGGTATAAATAGGGCGGATTGTAGTTTGAAAAATCATCTCGGAGGGCTCTAAACCCGGATGTTTGCAGCGCGTTATACCAGATTTTGGTATAGGTTTCGAAATCAACCGACTTAAAACCGAGCAGGCTGGTTCGGATCAACAAAGCCAATATCGTCGTGATCGTCAGGTAGCCGACGAATTCCCATCTGACTTTCTTTATATTCTCCCCAAAGCATTCCAAGTTTGGCTTTGAATAACATGATCAAGCTCCCGGTGTCGTCTTTTTCAGGATCCTATAATTGCCTGGGCTTCGGCCCGGGCAAAATGCTCCCGATAAGCCGCAGTCTCTTCCAGTAACCCTTTAACTGCAGTATAGAGCTCGTTTCGAAGGTACGCGTTCGCAGTACCGTCTCCTGCAGCTAAATTGTATTCGTCTTCTTTGTACTCGAGTACAAGATGTCCTCCCGCCGCGAGCCATTCCAACCCAAGCCGTATGGTTGCTTCGCGATGAGCAGTTGCGACGGCCAATTCGGAGATTCTGACCTTGCCTGCCCGCCGATTGATCGCAAATTTCGCCAAACCCGCCAGATGCGAGAGAAATTCGTCGGTTTTCCCTGCCCTGGCCGAAGACCGTGGCTCAGCTTCGGGTGTGATTGCCAGGATGTATATTTTCTTGGGTTTTACGGCTTCCAGGGCCTTGCGCAATTCAAGCGGTGAAGGGGGCGTCGTCCAGATGGCAAATTCGTCCGCCGGGTATAGTTCGAAACGGTTTTTGCCCTTTGATTTGTCCGCGCCCTCTGCCCAGATCAGCGTTGATGATGAGAGTTTGGTTTTTGATGGTTGGAGGCGTAGATCGATAATTTCAAGTTTGGGCGCGGCGACCTCAACCGGTTTTTGTTCTGTTACCCGGTAATCTACAAATTCCAGGGATAGCCTTCGTTCACCGCGATAAGTATTGGCCCGGAATCGATACGCAAGATCGAATTTATTACCGGGGTTCGAAAGAGATTCTGGCAGCTCATCGGTGCCGCTGTTCCACCATAGAAGTTCTTGCTTTGATCCTTGCTCGTCTTCAACCAAGAGCCGGCGGTGGTCCTGCGTCTTCCCGATATTGTTTGCGGATCGAAGAGTTAATCCGTGCGTGGCGAATACCAGCGCAGGGTTACCGGGTCCGAAGGGCGCCAATACTTCGAGTGAATTTGCCAATTCGAGCGAAAGGGAAGAGAGTTCGAGCCAGGCGTCGATCTTAAGAGTCGCTTCTTCGCCTGCCATCTCCCCGAGCATCTTCTCCGCTGTCCTGTTCAGTGCCCTTCGGAAATCCGAAAGATTTTCTACCTGGAGTGAAAGGCCTGCTGCCATGGGGTGTCCGCCGTAACCGAGCAGATAATCCTTGTTAGCAGCGATCGCTTCCGTGATATCCAAGCCTTCGATGGAGCGCGCCGAACCGCGCAGGCTTCCATCTTCCCAATCGGTCAGTAGAATTGTTGCCTTGTGATATCGCTCGACGATACGGCTCGCGACGATGCCTATCACGCCCCCTGGCCAGGATGAGTGCGTAAGCAAAATGATAGGCTGGGTGAGCAAGGCTGGGTCGGCGCGCAGCTGAGCCTCTGCAGCCTGATAAACCTGATCGGTCAGCAGTCGGCGCTGCGCATTCAACCCCTCGATCTGTGCTGCCAGCGCACGAGCGCGAACCGGGTCGTTCGTGAGAAACAATTCAACGGCAGGGTTGGCGTCGCTTAATCTACCGAGCGCATTCAATCGCGGACCCAAATTGAAGCCTATGCTTTCTTCTGTGGCTTGGGTCAGATCCAGGCTTGCAAGCTGAGCAACCGTCTTCAAACCCAATCTGCTGGTCTTGCGTAAGACTTCGATGCCCTTTTGGGCAAGCAGACGGGTTTCCCTTTTGAGCAAAGCCAGGTCGGCGATGATGCCGAGCGCGGCGAGATCTAGAAGCGCTTCGGGTGAAGCGAGATGCGAATCGCCGGTATTACGGATCCCCGAGATACTGATCCCCATCAACGCTTCAGCCAATTTATACGCCACTCCTGCCCCCGGCAGATCGATCAAAGCGTGGTCTGCTGGCAGCAGCTTCGGATCAACGATTGCCGTCGCGTTTGGTAATTGATTCTGGCAGCTCGTGATGATCTGTAATAACAAATTCCACACCTTGCGAACGGGCGTAATCAGCTTCCTGGACGGCGGATATGCCCGTATCGCAGGTGATGATAAGTTTTATCCCGCCGGCAATGATCGGCGCGAGGTTCTCGAGATTTACCCCATGGCTCTCTTTGGCACGGATCGGAATATGATAGATGACATTGGCTCCCATCGATCGGAGAGTTTGGACGAGAATGGTGGTGGCGGTTTGACCATCCACATCGAAATCTCCCCAGACGCATATGGGTTCCCGGTTGTGGATGGCTGCGCTGATGGATTCGACTGCCTGATCCATTCCCGGAAGTTCGGAGGCGGGAAGCGAGCGCGTCAACTGGGGGTTCATGAAGGCCCGGGCCGAATCAGGGGTGCCGAAACCGCGGCGCATCAGGGTCTGCGCCACGAGGGGAATCAATCCAAGTTGATCTAAAGGGGAAGTATCGGCGGGTTCAGGATTGAGCCAGCGGGTCATGGATCAAATAGACAGGAAGTATAGAAGGCGCTACAGATCTTAGAACCAAAAAGCCTCTTGATCTTCGGACATTCCCAACGGAATACTTAAAGAGGTTCGAACCTTGCAGTGAAATGCCGCAGCAACTCGGGGGCGTACGTGAATTTATAACCGCGTATCGAGGCTGCCCGCTCCTTGATCGTGGCGAGCGTGTCGGCTACGTAATCCATGTGGCTTTGCGTGTAGGTTCGGCGCGGTATGGCGAGGCGCAAGGAGTTCGAGTTTTGGGAAGATCATCATTCCGGAAACCGGATCCGGGTATGCGAACATGACCGAGCCGATCTCAACTCCTCGGATGGCGCCGGTCCGATACAGCTCCACGCATAGCGCCTGGCCCGGAAATTCACTCTGGGGAATATGCGGTAGGACAGCCGCGGCATCCAGATAGACCGCGTGGCCTCCCGGCGGCTGAATGGTGGGGATGCCTGCGGAATTGAGGCTGTGCTGCCAGATACGCTGTTTGGCCGAGGCGGTACTCGAGATACGCTTCGTCAAGCCCCTCATATAAACCGACCGCCATCGCCTCGAGATCGCGGCCGGCTAATCCGCCGTAGGTGGGGAAGCCCTCCCGCAGGATCAATTCGTTCTTTACATTTTCGAAGAGCTTTTCGTCGTTCAAGCACAACAGGCCGCCGATATTGACGATCGCGTCCTTTTTCGCGGACATGGTCATTCCGTCCGCCAGGGCAAACATTTCACGCGCGATCTCGATCACGGATTTATTTTCATATCCCGGCTCGCGTAATTTTATGAAATATGCGTTCTCGGCGTAACGGGCGGCATCAATGAAGAAGGGGATTTTGTTTACGTTATAGACGTCCGCAATTGCCTTTAAGTTTTCCATGGAGACGGGCTGGCCGCCGCCTGCGTTGTTGGTCACGGTCACCATACCAAACGGAATATTCGTCGCGCCGACCTTCTGAATAAAAGCCATTAGTTTGGCGATATCCATATTGCCTTTGAAGGGATGATGGTTTGCAGGGTCGAAGGCCTCATCGATCACCAGATTGATCGGGCGGCCGCCGCGGGCACGGATGTTGGCGTCTGTTGTGTCGAAGTGCATGTTCGAAGGCACATACTGCCCGGATTTCACGAGCACTGCGCTCAGGATATTCTCGGCTGCGCGTCCCTGATGGGTAGGGACAAAGTGTTTGAATCCGAAGATATCATCCACGGCAGGCCTTGAGACGATGAAATGAGCGCGCCCCCGCGTAAGACTCGTCCCCGCGCATGATAGCCGCCCATTGCTCCTGACTCATCGCGCCGGTTCCTGAGTTTGTTAGCAGGTCGATAAAAATATCTTCGGCTTTCACTGCGAACAGGTTGTAACCGGCATCTTTGAGTGCTTTTTCGCGCGCTTCGGGGGAGATCAAGCGGATCGGTTCTGTTACTTTGATTCGGAAGGGCTCGGTAGGGTAGGACGGCATAGTTGGCTCCGGTGCTTCAAGTATTCAAAGCTATGAAGGATGGCTGGCTCTATTTCCATTTATGTAATGGTATTTATTGTCTGAACATTGGCTTGATTGAGTTTAATAATATGGTTTGTAGCTTTTCGGAGAGGGTCCTCGAATAACCCTCCCTTGTGGAACAAATCCTTCCACTTCCCCATTCTACAACTGTTTTCCTTGCCAAAGTACATGAATAATCGACCTACTCTGTTTTCCAACGCGTTTAAGCTTATGAGCGAACATGGAAGAAAATTGTGCTTGACGATAGAACATATGTTCCTTATAATCAAATCAGTCAGCGAAACCTTTTCTGAAGTCTCATACAGCAATGGCTCGCGAACTTTACGGCAGCCAACCCGGCAAGCAAAACCGACCGAGACGTGACATGGATTCGCTTGGGCTTACTGCCAGGAACACTTCGGAGATATCTTCGAACCCCATTCGAACCTCCGGCTTTTTGATAGACAAATTGCCGTAGAATACGGGAAAGCTGGTGCATTCGAACTTTTTTTTCTCACGAAAACAAGCCTTGGTTCGAATAGTGGCCAGAGAATATTTCGCAACCTTGATTCAAGGATCTCTTGTGGTTGGTGCCGCGGCGGGTGGCAGCTTTCTCTTCTTCTTTGGATCATCAGCGTCATCTGCAGATTGTGCTCGCGCCGAGCATTTTCCTCTTTGAGATCAAGCTGATGCCGTAATTCGCGCATCTTGAATATTAGTAGAGAAGAATATCGCAAAAGGTCTTGTATTGAGAATATTTTTATGATAAGGTTCACCGAGAGAAGAGAGGTGCCTTATGCGTGTCTGCGTGCTCTATGACGATGAACCCTATGGCTTTACCCCCGCTCCATTCTTAAAGAAGTTCGATTGGGAAATGGTCCTTCTGCATCGCCCCGTGATGGATCGGCTGCGTGCCCTGGCCCAGGAGAACCGTTTTGATGTCTATTTTAATTTGTGTGATGGTTCCAGCGATGAAGATTATCCGGGAATTGATGTCGTTCAGGCACTGGAAGAGTTGAACCTTCCTTATACGGGTGCGGACAGCAAGTTTTACGACCCCACGCGCGAAGAGATGCAGGCTGCGGCCGAAGCGAATGGGGTGGGGTTTGCAAGGGGATATCATGTCACCGATCAGGATGATTTGGATGGCGTTGTCAAGGGTTTGCGCTATCCACTGATGGTGAAGCACCCTAAAAGCTACAGCAGCATCGGTATGACCCGTGATTCCCGCGTCGATGATCTTGAGCAATTGCGGACTCAGTTCAAGCGTATCTCTGCTGAATTCGGGAGTGCCCGCGTCGAGGAATTCATTGTTGGCCGCGAGTTCAATGTATTTATTGTGGATGATCCGGATGACATGAGGACTCCGTTTGTATATCCGCCGACTGAATTGATATTCCCGCCCGGCGAGGAGTTCTGGCATACGGACATTAAGTGGGATTATTCAGTCCCCTTTGAGTTTAGACAAGTGAAAGACACCGATTTGATCTCTCGCTTACAGGATGCAGGCCGCAGGATGTATCTTGCAATAGGCGGGACGGGATATGGACGCTGCGATGTCCGTATGAATGCCCAGGGAGAAGTCTTTATCCTGGAAATCAATCCTAACGGGGGCATTCTTTATATGCCCGAAGAATTCGGTCCTGCCGATTACATGATCCTCTATGACCGGGATGGCTATGACGGCTTCTTTGACCGCATCTTTCGTTCTGCGATCCTTCGTCAAAAAATGAGAGAGGCCAAACAAACAAAGTAGGGCTTCGTTCGAAGCCCAATTCTTTTCCCGATCATTTTTGGCCGGGCATGGATTATCCCGGCTGCGGATCATCTGACCCTAAAATTGCCCATCGGTATATAATTTCTGAATGCGAAGTTTGCGAATAACCCTGGCCCTTGTGCTGCTTTTCTTTTCTCTGGCTTTGTTGGCCTGGGGGATCTGGCCCGCAGCCCGTGAACGGCATATTCTGCCTGTGTCGCCTTCCGAAATGACGCTTCCTACGCCCGCCTCCTTTGCTCCCGGTTTAGAAATAGGTTGGCGATCTTGATCAAGGTTGATCGAAACAAGCTTATCCTTTTCCTGGCTGGGATAACGCTGGTGGCGGCTAGTTATGCCTGTGGATTAGGCGCACAAGCACCAGCCAGTGCACCGTTGCCAACGATGGATTTAAACCAGCCTTCCGGTGCCGGTGGAACTGCCTCCGCGCCAACTCAGGCGCCTCTGACAGCGCTTCCCTTTGTCATAGGAGCCACTCCTACGGAGGAGCTGCCCTCGGAACCTACACCCGTGGCGCCCCCGCCGGCGATCCCCGAGTCCCGTCGCCTGACATTGGAATACCCACCCAACATCCGCACGGGCGATTCAGATGTGATCCGCCTGACGCTGGAAGTCGATACGCTTGGCGCCCTCACGCCAACAGCTGAGGTGCAGGGCAATCTTGTCACCGGCAGCGTTGTGCAGATCCCAAATCTCTATGATACGCACAATGTCATTGCTGAAGCACGCCTCGACCTTGCCGGGCCCGAAGTCCGTCCGAACGATACGATCAGTGAACCGCTCTTACAGGGCCAATCTGTGACCTTCTATTGGAGCGTGCGTCCGGTTACCTCCGGCACGTTTCGTGGCACTGCCTGGTTGTTTCTGCGTTTTGTGGACAAGGTTAGCCTGGCCGAAAGCAGGAAAGCCATATCTGCTCAGCCGGTCCAGATCGAGGCGACAAATTTCCTTGGCTTGAATGGGACTATTGCCCGCACTGCCGGCGGCCTTGGATCGATTGTCGGCGCCGTTTTAGGCTTCCCCTTCATTGATGATGTCTTAAAATGGCTGTGGAGCCGGATCGCCAAAGGAAGCTGATAAAGTAGATTGGCGCGAAAAAATAAGTGATGAACATCATCCTTAATATTGACAGGAATTAGAGTCCCGATATTCTCATGGCTGAAGAGGCTCCCAGTTTTTTGAGGATATGGGGCGGGGTGGGAATTATCAATCCCATATCCATAAATCAGACACTGTTGAATAATTTGAGACTTTCAAGGTATTTGCCGATTGTTCTTCATGGTACAATTTCGCCCGTGTTAATATTTCCAAAGGTGACAATTTTTGCGGAGTAATTATGCAAAATGAATGGCTGTATATTGGTTTGTTCCTGGTGGTTGGCGCTTTGGTTCCCACGGCAGCTATCGTAACCTCCTGGATCCTCTCTCCCAGAAAACCGAACCACATCAAACAAAGCACGTATGAATGCGGCATGGAGACGGTGGGTGAGAATTGGGTGCAGTTCAAAGCCCAGTACTATGTTTTTGCCCTCGTATTCCTGGTCTTTGATGTAGAGACCGTGTTTCTATTCCCATGGGCCGTGTCTCTTGGCAAACTCTCTTTATTTGCCGTAGTTGAAGGGATCGTCTTCATCCTTATCCTGATTGCCGGCCTTGTTTATGCCTGGCGCAAGGGAATGTTGGAGTGGTTCTAACTGAAGTCATATTATCAAAGGCTGAAAGGCAAAGACCTTCCAGCCTTTTCTTTGCGCAATAACCCCTTGCCTGTCTCTTCTGCACGTATCGATTCGGTGATTAATTCGTAGCCCGGTCGATTGCCAAAAGGGAGAGGATTGTTTCGGAGCAAACGATGAATTTGTGGACTGATCCGATTAATTTTATTGCCCATTGGCTGCATGAGCCTGCTCACTGGTTGGGGATTGGCGGACTGGCTTGCCAATTTCCTGATCCAGTTGATCGGCGTTGTAGTGCTTGTTTCCATGATGATGTTGATCGATATCCTTTTGGTTTGGGTGGAGCGTAAAGTGGTTGCGCGCTTTCAGGATCGTCTGGGGCCAAACCGGGTCGGTCCGTTCGGCATCATTCAGCCATTTGCAGATATCATCAAACTACTAATTAAAGAGGATATTACTCCCGACGGCGCAGACCGTGTCGTTTATAACCTGGCGCCCGATCTTGTCGCTGATGTCGGTACTCTTGTTGTGGGCCATCGTGCCTCTTGCCCCGGTCATCTTTGGCGTTGATTTGAATGTCGGCGCGCTTTACATTATTGCCACGGGAGCCATCGGGACACTCTCGATCATCATGGCTGCCTGGGCATCAAACAATAAATATGCATTGATCGGCGCGTTTCGCCAGGTTGCCGTGCTGGTTTCGTTCGAAGTGCCGATGATCGCCACCATGTTGATCCCAACCATACTGGCCGGGTCGATGAGTATGACAGCCATCGTTCAGGGCCAAAATATCTGGTATGTGTTTGTTGCGCCCTTGGCCGCTGTCATATTCATCATCACAGCGATCGCTGAACTTGGCCGCGCACCTTTTGATATGAATGAGGCCGAGTCGGAGATTGTAGCCGGCTTCCACATAGAATACACGGGTATGAAGTTTGGCCTTTTTTATGCCGGTGAACTTATGCATGCTTTTACTTTTGGCGGTTTCTGGGCGATCCTGTTCTTTGGCGGCTATCGCTTCCTGGGACTCGAAAACCTTGGGCCGCTCGTGGCGGCCGTGATCTTGCTTGCCAAGGCGATGTTCGGCTACTGGGTCATCATGTGGGTACGCTATACGGTGATGCGCATCCGCATTGATAAGATGTTGTCGTTCAGTTGGAAATTTCTGACGCCGCTGGCGTTCGCTCTTTTGATGGCAACGGCATTTATGAATGTGATCCTGCGCGGTAGCCCCGGCCTGGTTTATGTCGCCGGTATGTTATTGACAAATCTTGTGATCGGCTTGATCGTGGTGGAAATCCTGCGGCGTGCAGGTCGGCGCAGCCGGGAAAATATCGAAAAGCCGGTTAAACGCGCTGTCGCACAGCCCTAAACCTAATTCCTAACCTCTCTCCAGGTGGATCGGGGAGTGGAGAACAATATGACAATCATTCAAATCATCTTTCTGATCGTGGCGGCGGTCATCATCGGCTCGGCCTTGATGGTGGTGACAACGCGGCAATCTCATCCATGCCGCCCTTTGGCTGATCGTAACGCTGTTCGGCGTGGCGGTTTTGTACGCCCTGCTCGATGCCGGCTTTCTGGCGGTTGTACAGGTGGTTATTTACATCGGGGCGATTGCGATCCTGTTCATTTTTGCTGTGATGCTGACCCGCAAGGAGATGCGAGACCGGGGCCCGCAGTTGAGCAGCGCCTGGTGGCTCAGCACCATCATCGCCGTTTTGACCTTCGTCGGGTTGATCCGGATCCTGCAGGCCTGGAGCGGTTTCTCGAAAGTACCGGCCCCCATACCCTCCGGATTTGATGCTGTCGGCTTATTGGGTAATGCACTTATTTCGCCGGATGCCTTCGTTCTTCCGTTTGAAGTCGCCTCCGTACTATTGTTGGCGGCATTGGTTGGCGCGGTCTATGTGGCCTTCAACCGGAAATAGGAGTATAGATGATCCCGCTTTCCTGGTATCTCACTCTCTCTGCTGCCCTCTTTAGCATTGGGTTGTTTGGTGTCTTGTCCCGCAAAAATGCAGTGGCGATCCTGCTCGGCGTAGAGTTGATGCTTAATGCGGTGAACATTAACCTGGTTTCCTTTTGGCGCTATGGCGATGTGACGCAAATGGCCGGCCAGGTTTTTGCAATTATCGTCTTCGCGGTGGCCGCGGCTGAAGTGGCGGTTGGTCTGGCGCTGGTCATTTCCGTTTATCGCCGCCGTGAATACCGTGATCGCCGATGAAATTGACATGATGAAATGGTAGGCGAAATCATGAATCGTGCATCGGGTATCGCGGAGCAACTGCTCCATTTCGCGCAAATCCCGAGTATTAAAGGACGGTTCGGACTTCTGGAGTCTTCATGACGATTGAATTACTGATCTGGTTAATTCCCTTACCCCCCATCCTTGCCTTTTTTCTGATCGTATTATTCACGAATCGGAACAAAGCTTTGAGTCACTCGGTAGCCATTAGGCGCCGCCTTCCTTTCATGGCTGGGCGCAATGATTGTTTTTTTCCGCGCCATCGGCGTGCCTGAGCTGGGCAAAGAACCCTTCACTGCCTCCATAAACTGGATACCCACTGCTGATACCTGGCTCAAAATTGGCGTATTGGTTGATCCGCTCTCAGCCGTGGTCCTGTTTTTTGTGGCCTGGACAGTATTGATGATCTTTCTTTACAGTGTTGGCTATCATAACTTTGGGCAGCCCAAGGGCGACCATGATCAACCCGGCCTGCCGCCGCACGGCGCGACTCGTGGAAGAACATGGGCACAAGCATCTGGTGCCGTCCATAGAGCCCATGTACTCGCGGTTCTTTGCATTTATCAGCCTGTTTGCTTTTGGCATGTTGACGCTCGTGCTCTCCGACAATCTGATTACACTCTTTGTCGGCTGGGAGATCATGGGCCTGTGTTCGTACTTATTGATTGGTTTCTGGTATGCGAAACCGTCCGCCCGCGATGCGGCCGTCAAGGCCTTTATGACCACCCGCATCGGCGATGTGTTTATGTTGTTGGGCATTGTCTATGTTTACAGCGCAACGGGGACGCTTTCATTCCGTGAAATATTCCAACCCCAGGTTTTGCATACCCTGGCCTCGGTTCCGACCCCGATTTTGGGACTTTCGGCGGCAGGTTTGATCGGTTTGCTGCTTTTTATTGGGACGGTTGGCAAATCAGCGCAGTTCCCGCTGCATGTCTGGCTGCCTGATGCCATGGAAGGCCCGACACCGGTCAGCGCCATGATCCATGCGGCGACCATGGTTTCGGCGGGCGTCTATATGGTCATCCGCATGTTCCCGCTCATCAGCCTCGACCCTCGCACAATGACCGTGATGGCCTTTATTGGCGCCTTTACAGCTCTGTTTGCGGCGACGATTGCGGTCGCGCAGAATGACATCAAGCGCGTACTAGCCTATTCGACTATTTCTCAGCTTGGGCTACATGATCGCCGCCCTGGGCTCCGGGGCATATGTCGCTGCCGCATTTCACCTTGTTACACATGCCTTTTTCAAAGCCCTGCTTTTCCTCGGTTCCGGTTCGGTCATCCATGGCATGGAGCACGGCGTGCTGCATACGGGCAAGCATGTCGACGCGCAGGATATGTTCAACATGGGCGGCTTGCGCAAGAAAATGCCGATCACCTTCTGGACTTTCCTGATCGGCGGGTTTGCCCTATCCGGCTTTCCGGTTATCACCGCAGGTTTTTGGTCGAAGGATGAAATCCTGTCGAGTACCTTCAATGGCCACATAGCTGTTTTTATCACTCTGGCAATTGCGGCCTTCCTGACCGCTTTCTACACGATGCGGCAGATAACCCTGACCTTCCTGGGGAATCCACGGACGGAAGCGGCCGATAATGCGCAGGAAACGCACTGGACAATGACGGTACCGCTCATCGTTCTTTCGTTTTTTGCCATCGGTGCTGGCTGGGTGGGTATTCCTGAACAATTCCCGGTCCTTGGTGGATTGATCCCGAACTGGTTCCATGAATTTGTTGGAAGCACGCTGGCTGAGATACCTGCCGCGGCTGCTTTCAACCTGGTCCCGCTTGCTTACCTCGTTAACCGTTGCGCTTGGAGGCTTGTTGGTTGGCTGGTTGGTTTATCGGAATATTCAAACAGCCAAAGAGGATTTCCTTCAAATACCTGTCCTGAAGAATAAATGGTATATCGATGAGATTTACAATTTCGTCTTCGTAAAGCCCTCTTACTGGTTCGCCGAAACCTTTGTTTATAAATGGATGGACAAAGGATTGATCGACGGCACATTGCATTTGGTGGGAAGGGCAACCGCCGATCATAGGTTCTACGATCCGTAATTATTTCGATCTGCCGGTGATCAACCGCTTTTTCGGCGATGGCACAAGCCGCCTTGTCAAATGGACAGGCGGGAAATTACGCTCCGATCCAATCCGGGCGAATTCAACAGTATATGCTCGTTTCGCTGCTCGTCCTGTTGGTGCTCGCAGGCTTGCTTTATTACCTTCTGGTGATGGGTTTAACCAGATAGGAGTCGTATGATGGACTTTTTCAATTCCCATCTCCTTAGCTCTGATCTTATTCATACCTGCCTTCTCGGCGGTTGTCCTGTTTTTCCTGCCCAGCGACAGGCTTAAACTTCTGCGCTGGTTCACTCTTGGTGCCAGCCTACTGCCGTTTATTCTTTCGGTGGTCTTATGGTTGTAAGTTTCAACCGGATACGTCGGGCTTCCAATTCCAGGAACAATACGCCTGGTATGCGGCCATCGGTTCTTCTCTTGCATCTCGGCGTGGATGGATTATCGCTGACGATGGTCCTGCTGACCACACTGCTTACTCCTCTCGCGATTCTTGCTTCGTTCAGCGTGACCGATCGTGTCAAGCCCTACATGATGCTTGTTCCTGTTCCTTGAGACGGGCATGCTGGGCGTCTTCATGACCCTGGACCTGTTGATCTTCTTCGTCTTCTGGGAAATCGGCCTCGTCCCCATGTATTTCCTGATCAACCAGTGGGGCAGTGCCAATAAGGATTATGCCTCGCTCAAATTCATGATCTATACCATGGGCGGTTCGCTGGGGCTGCTGCTCGGTATTCAATTGCTTGGCGCGCTTTTCGGGACCTTTGACCTGGCCGCAATTACGGCCAAGTGGACGACCGCTCAGGGCTCATTGCTTGGCTTCCCAATCTCCACTGTTAAGGCGGTGGTCTTCTGGGGTTTCGTGATCGCCTTTGCAGTCAAGGTTCCGGTCTGGCCTTTCCATACCTGGCTCCCTGATGCTCATACCGAGGCTCCAACCGCAGGCTCGATGATCCTGGCGGGTGTGATGCTCAAACTCGGCGCTTATGGTTTCCTGAGGCTGGTTCTGCCGCTTTATCCGGCAGAAGCCAAGTATTTCGCAGGCGCTTTGGCTTTTCTGGCGACTGCCGCGATTGTCTTTGGCGCGTTCGGTTCGTTTGGCCAAACCGATTTCAAGCGGCTTGTGGCCTATTCCTCGGTCAACCATATGGGTTTTGTGGTGCTGGGGATCGCCGCTGCCGCCCTGGCTGCCGGCACCAGCGATGCCCGCATAGCCATGAACGGCGCCATCCTGCAGATGTTCAACCATGGTTTGTCGGCGGCTGGCATGTTCTTCCTGGTCGGTGTGATCTATGAGCGGACGCATACGCGCAACCTGGAAGATTTCGGCGGGCTTTTCCCGATCGTCCCGATCTATGGCGGGATCCTGATCTTCACTTCGATGGCCTCCCTCGGCCTGCCCGGATTGAACGGCTTTATTTCCGAATTTCTTGTAGTGCGAGGCACGTATCCGCTTCTTACGCCTTATACGGCGATCTCGATGCTTGGCCTGCTCTTCACCGGGGCCTACATTCTGAAGGGAATTATGAAAGTGCTGCACGGCCCGATGAACGAACACTGGGCGCAAGGTGAACATAAGTTGACAGAGATCAACCGGCGCGAAATTATCGTCATGGCTCCGCTTATGGCGCTCATGCTGGTCATCGGCATCTGGCCGGCCTGGATCCTGGATGTTATCAACAAAGCTGTGATGCACTTGTTCTAAGAGGTGGATGATGACTTTTCCTGTACTTAGTGTGATTGTCTTTACTCCGCTGGCGGCGGCGTTGATTATTTTAATGATGCCTGCGGAGAAGAAGGATTTGGTGCGCACAATTGCACTGGCGGCTGCGACCTTCGCATTGTCACTTTCCCTATGGGTTTATCTCAGTTACGATAAGAACGTGGCGGGTTATCAATTCGTCGAGCATTACAATTGGCTGCCGGCGCTTGGGCATTAGCCTCTATTTTGGTGTGGATGGTATGAGCGCGCCGCTTGTCCTGTTGACAGGCGTGGTAATGTTCACCGGTGTGCTCATCTCCTGGGGGGAGCATAACGAACATGTGTCTGCCGGAATTCAAGACCGCCCGCGGGAATTCTTTGCCTTTCTTTTTGTGCTTGCCAGCGGGGTATTCGGGGTGTTTGTTTCGCTCGACCTCTTCATGCTTGTTCTTCTTCTACGAGATTGCCGTTTTCCCAATGTATCTTCTGATCGTCATCTGGGGCTGGATCCAGACACGCGAATATGCGGCGATGAAGTTGACGCTCTATCTGTTCATGGGTTCGGTTGTTGCCCTGGTTGGCGCATTGGCCATGTATTGGGTGGCGGGACAGAACACAGGAGTTTATACCTTCGATATGCTTCAACTTGAAAAAGCGGGATTTTCGGCCTCATTTCAGAATTTGTGGTTCCTGCCCGTTTTCTTCGGCTTTGCAGTCTTGGGGGGCATCTGGCCGTTTCACAACTGGTCGCCTGACGGTCACGTTGCAGCGCCAACCGCAGTCTCGATGTTCCATGCCGGCGTGTTGATGAAACTTGGCGCCTTTGCGGCGCTGCGGGTGGGCATCATGCTTCTGCCCGGAGGGAGCCAAGCATTGGTCCTGGCTTATCATGCTCTGTGCTGCGGTTGCAGTGGTTTATGGGGCGTTCATTGCCTTTGTTCAGACGGATTTCAAATATGTGATCGGCTTCTCCTCGGTTTCGCATATGGGACTGGTGATGCTGGGACTGTCCACCCTTTCGCGTGACGGCTTGACGGGCGCGGGCATGCAGATGTTCTCGCACGGCGTGATGACGGCTCTCTTCTTTGCTGTCGTCGGCATGGTCTATGACCGTGCGCATACCCGGCATATACCTGATCTGGGCGGTATGGCCAAAGCCACTGCCCTGGGCCGCGGTCGGCTTCATTATCGGCAGCCTTGTTTCGATGGGTATGCCGGGTTTCTCAGGTTTTATCGCCGAATTCCCGATATTCCTGGGCGTTTGGAAGACCCAGTGGCTGGTGGCCGTGATCGCTTCGATTTCAATCATTATCACCGCGGCCTACGTGATGCTGGTTGTTCGCCGGGTCTTCTTCGGAAAAATGCCGGAAAAATTTGAAGGTCATATCACTCCGATCACCGTACTCGATAAGGTTGCCATTGGCACGCTCTGCACTCTTATGGTTGGGATCGGCTTGTTCCCGGCCGTGATGGTTCCGCTGGTGCAAACCGGGGTGAACAACATCCTGCGCTTACTGGGAGGTGCATAATGTTCACTTCCGCAGCCATCCTTTCGATCCTCCCTGAGACGCTGATCCTGGTGCTCGGGGTTGCGCTGCTGATCATTGATCCGTTCTTGAAGGGGGCAGCGCCGCCGGAACCTTGGGTTGGATAACAGCCGGCGGCCTGTTCGCGATACTGGTCATCAGCCTGATCATTGGCCGGCCGGGCGAATCCAATCATGACCCTGGGTAATACGGTTCGCTTCGATTGGCTGGGTTTCTTCTTCGAAATGCTCTTTATTTTTGGGGCGGCTATCACGGCGCTTTTCCTGATGGATCATGAAAAAGTCGGCCAGCGGGGCGAAGTATATCTTCTGATGCTGGCCTCGACCATCGGCATGTGTTTGATGGCTTCCGCCTCCGATCTCGTCGTGCTTTATCTTGCCATCGAGACGACCTCCATTCCCCTTTACGTTCTCGCAGGCTTTATTCTCTCCGATGAGCGTTCAACGGAAGCCGGCTTCAAATACTTGCTGTATGGGGCGATGACCTCCGCTGTCATGCTGTATGGCTTTAGCCTGTTGTTCGGGTTTGCCGGGACGACAAATCTCTACGCCCTGGCCGATGCATTCAAGGCCGGGTCAATTAGTCAGCCTCCGTGATTGTTGGGGGTTATCTTCTTGATCATTGTGGGGTTGGGCTTCAAGGTTTCGGTCGTTCCTTTCCATTTCTGGGCGCCTGATGTCTACGAAGGGTCGCCGACTCCGATCGCGGGGTTTCTCTCCACTGCCTCCAAGGCGGCGGGTTTCGCCGTCCTGGCGCGTCTCTTCCTGGTTGTCTTTCGGGATTTCACCGTGGATTGGACCCTGGTCTTTGCCCTGTTGTCGGCAGTTACCATGACCGTCGGGAACCTCCTGGCCCTGCCTCAGAAAAACCTCAAACGCCTGCTTGCCTATTCCTCTATCGCACATGCCGGCTATGCCATGATCGGCCTGGTGGCTGTTTCTCAATTGGGTATTACCAGTGTGGTATTCTATATGGCGGCTTATGTCCTGACCAACCTGGCCGCCTTCGGCATTGTCATGGCGGTGGGCCGCATCACCGGGTCGGACGAATACGAACTCCTACCGCGGCCTTAGCCGCCGCTCGCCCTGGCTGGCGCTCATCATGCTGGCTGCCTTTCTCTCCCTGGCTGGAATGCCGCCCTTCGGAGGTTTTGTGGCGAAGGTCTTTGTTTTTGCAGCAGGCGTCCAGGCCAATTACACCTGGCTCGTTGTGATCGGCATCCTAAATTCCATTGTAGGTGTTTACTACTATTTGAACGTGATGAAATATGTTTATCTCTATCGGTCTGAAAATGAGGATGAGGACAAACATCCGATTGGCGTCACCAACTCCATACATGCTCGCCCTTGTTGTCCTGGTTGTCGGAGTCATACTGATCGGCACCGTATTTGCCCCCTGGTTTGGCCTTTCGAACGCCGCGGCTATGAATTTGTTCTAATTTCAATTATGATAGGGTCTTCGTGGCCTGCTGAATTGACATAGTTTTACCGTGTTTGTTATAATAGTGCAGACATGGCACAATCTGACAAGGATAGCCGGAACGCTTTCAATACCCTTCTGATCGTTCTGGTCGGTCAGATGGGCTGCCTGACCCTGGTGATCATTCTATTGACCGTTTTGGCAGGTTTGTGGCTGGATAATACCTTCCACACAAAACCCATTTTTACACTCGTGTTGTTACTGGCCGGAGTTCCACTTTCAGTGATTTCGATGGTTTTTGTGGGGCGGAAAACGTTGGCGAAGTTGAAATCAAGAACGAACAGAGTTCCTGATCAGAAGGAAACTACTACTTAGGAGGTAGGTTTGGAAGAAGAAAAACGCAGGCCCTGGCGACGCTGGGTTGTATTAGTGCTCATGATAGCTGGTTTTGTTCTGGCCGGTTATTTTGTTCCCGTTCGGCCGGAGATCACGGTCGCGCCTGAAAAACTCATCGAGGACACCGCTTTTCACCCTGCCCCAGCCCTTCGGGCCATTCTATCTGGTGAATACGCTCCCGACCCTGGTCTTTACGATCCTTTTGTTAATCGTGATTGCTTTTTTTACCAACCGCTCTCTCAAGAAGAGTCAGCAGACAGACCTGGTTCCGCACGGCATCGGTAATCTGATGGAAGCCTTTCTTGAGCTTCTTTACAACCTGACGGAAGGCTCAGCAGGGGCAAAGTGGGCAACAACGATCTTCCCGTGGTTTGCGACCATTATGATTTATGTGCTCTTTGCAAACCTACTCAAATTGATCCCGGGCTTTGAGTCAATTGGTTTATTGCATCCGGCAGAGGCTGGTGGATATGCAACTCAAGTCCTGGGTAATTTCCTTGGCCAGAGTTGGGGTCTCCTGCTTCCGACGCAAGCCGCAACGGGCGGTGCAGTCCTGATCCCGTTTGTCCGCGGGATCTCCCTGGATTTGAATTTCACCTTTGCCTTGCCATCATCTCGGTGGTTATGATCCAGGTGGTTGGCTTCCAGGCGCAGGGGTTTGGGTATATCAGCAAGTTTTTCAATGTCCGTACGATGTTCAAGACCCCGTTTTTTGGTGCGATGGATTTCCTGGTAGGCCTGATAGAGCTATTCTCTGAAATAATGAAGGTCATTTCATTTTCCTTCCGTTTATTTTTCAATATGTTTGCCGGGATCATATTGGTCGCGGTGGTGGCGTTCTTGATCGGTAAGATCACGATTGTCTCCTCCATGTTGTATCTATTTGAGTTATTTGTCGGTGCCATCCAGGCTTTTGTTTTTGGCATGCTGACCATGGTCTTCATGGCGATGGCCACTCAAGGTCATGGCCATGAAGAGGAGCAGGTGGAAGTTCGTTCAGAAGTTCACGAAATATAAATCGGATAATTCTTAGGAGGCTCGGAATAATATGGAAGCAAGCATTGTTTTAGCGGGACGTTATATTGGGGCAGGTTTGGCCATGATCGGTGCGGCAGGCGCAGGCATGGGTATTGGTCTGAGTGTTCAAGGAGCTTGACGGGCATGGCCCGCAACCCGGATACATACGGAAACCTTTTGACCAACATGATCCTGGGTATCGCATTTTCTGAAGCGATCGCCATCTACTGCCTGGCGATTGCGTTCCTTATCCTTTTGAAGATATTCTAGTTAGTGTGACCGGGAGGTCGTTTTGGAAGCACTTGGGATTAATCTTGGTTTTTTGATCGTCCAGATCCTGGCATTTGCGATTATTTTCCTGACACTGAATGCATGGGTTTATAAACCCTTGCTGAACATGATGGAGACTCGCAAGAAAAAGATCGCTCAAAGCCTGGAAGACGCCCGTGTGGCGGCAGAAGCTCGTGCCGATGCAGAAAAAGAAGCCGCCAAAATCCTGGCCGAGGCTCAAGCCGCAGGCCAGCAAGATCGTCCGGGATGCAACCGATCGTGCTGCAGATGCCGGCAAGGAAGTAAAAGCTGCGGCCGATGCGGAGGGCGTCAAAACACGCGAGGCTGCGCTGGCCGATGCCGAACAGGAACGGAACCGCATCCTCGGCGATTTACGCGGACAGGTGGCGGCCCTGGCTATTGCCGCAGCGCAGAAGCTGATAGGCGAGACGCTTGATGAAAAGCGCCAACATGCCCTGCTGGACGAATTCTTCTCCGGGGTAAAATCTGGAAAAGTTGTCATCCTGAACGATGTCAATTTCAAGGGTGCGTTCAGCGGAGATAACCAGTGCCTTGCCGCTTGAGCGCTACAGAGCAGGAGACAGTTAAGAATGACCTGCTTTCAAAGGTCGGCGCTCAAGCGGTGACCTTTCATGTGGATCCGGCTATTCTCGGGGGCCTGGTAATCAAAGTCGGTGATAAAGTTTTGGATGGATCGGTTTCAGGCAAGTTGGAAGATCTGAAGCAAAATCTGCGGTAGGATAGTTCTAGCGATGAAAGTAGGGCTTTGGTATTTCAAGACCAAAGCCCTATTTTCCAATTAAGATCGACAGTCTCCCCAGAATAAAATCCATTTGTAATCATTAAGCCTTGCACGCGTGGAGTGAAAACTCGAAACCATCTTTATTGGCTTTTAGTTTGATTTAGATGCTATAGCTCTGCGACCTTGCTTTAGCGCCAGGCGCCAGCGATGGTATTGCATTCGCTCCGAGCCAGCTTGTTGAGTTTTAGAATCGCGTTTCAACTCAGCCTTGCGTCCCAGGCTTTCAGCCTGGGAATAGAGATCACGAAAAATGAATATGGGCGGGGTATCCTTCCCCGCCCATATTCATTTTTCGTGTAAACAACAACGGAACCGTAAGTAGCTACAAAATCGCCTTGTGGCCTGTGATCCCCTAAATCCAGGTTCGCCTCCATCTTCGAATCAATTGAATATCTCTTATCTTCCCAAGAGACCTTGTTCCTTGGGCTGAGAAGCCTTGCACAATTGCCTTCAAATTCAGTCTTTTAGACCTTGATTGTCCTGTACTTTTCTCTTACAATAGCGCAGCTTGAACGCCAAATTGCGGTGAGGTTGACCAAAAAATGAATGAAAAACGGATCCAACAAGTGCTCGAGATTGAGAAGCAAGCGCAGCAAATTCTGGATTCTGCTATCAAAGATGCTGAGCAATTGCCCGTCCTGGCAGAGAAGGAAGCTCAAGAGCTGATTGAAAAAGCACGCAATGAAGCCAAAGAAGAAGCCAGGCAAATTGTGACCCGGGCCAAGTCGGAGACTGAAACGGCACGTCTATTGACTGAGGCTGAAGAGAAGAATAACGAGATCGAGAAATTGGCGATGAAGAATTTTGATCGGGCGGTCGCCTATGTGCTCGACCGCGTGGTTGGCAAGGAGTAACTATATGGCCGGTGGCGTTTCGGGCTATGCAGCGATCAATTCTCGCGTCAGGGTGATGTACTCCAGTTTGCTCGATACAGGTAATTTCGCCGAACTAAGTGATGCGCACGATTTAGTCTCCCTGGTCGGTTTGCTCAAACGTACCGCGTATGGCCCCTATTTGGATGGCCTGAAAGAAAAAGAGCTCACTCCTCAGGGGATTGTTTTTCACATAAAGAAGCGCCTGGCGGATGTGTATCAGAGTGTCATTCACATGTCGCCCCGAGAATACCCGCCCTGTGCTGCTTCAGCTCTATCGCTATTATGAGGTCACTAATCTAAAGGCTGTCCTGCGTGGGATCGGAATGGGTGCGACCTCAGGACGGTGAAACATCTTTATGGGATCGAGTCCGCCCCGTACTCTTCCCTTTTGGCTCCATGACGGTTTTGCCGGCCGAAGCAATGGTCGCAGCGGGAAATGTGGCCTCGGCAGTTGAACTTACTGCAAGGCACTCCTTATTACGAAGCACTCTCATTTGCGATGAAACGCTATAGCGCCGAGCAAAGTCTATTTCCGTTGGAAGTGGCTTTGGATTTGAATTACTGGCGTAAATTGTGGCAGGAGGCGCGGTCTTTGCTTGGAGAGGATCAGGGACAGGCCTTGCGCGTAATTGGATCCCTGGTGGACCTCAACAACCTCATGTGGGCCATTCGCTACAGGGTATATCAACAACTTTCTGAGGAAGAGCTCATAAACTACACCTTGCCTTTTGGATACCATGTAAACGATGACGATATCCGCGCCATTGCCGCGGGCGTGGAGATTGCGTCTGTGGTAGGGCGGGTCTATCCAGATATTAACGAGGTGGGATCGTTTCTTGACGAACCTCGGAGCGGCCTGCCCCGTATGGAATTGGAGCTCAAACGACATCTTATGAAACAATGCATGGGAGCTTTTGTGGGCAATCCGTTTCATATAGGAATTCCGTTGGCCTACCTGGTTTTAAGCGACCTTGAGATCCAGGATTTGATCGTGTTGATAGAAGCGAAATTTTCGAAACTAACTGAGGAGGAATTTCACCCGTATTTGCTTAAAGTATCCATGACGGTCAGGGATACATGTAACCGGGCTATTTAACCGTAAAGTCGAACCGTAAAAACATCAAAAGTATTTTTCTGGAGATGACATGTTCTTTCCGAAAGCAATGTCTGAACTGGAGCTAATCGTCCCTTCCAAGGATCTATTGGGTGTGATGAAGATACTGAGCGGCCACGGCATCTTTCATCAGTCGGACAGCAATTATCCCGCGCCGGAAACAGAGGCAGGCTGCCCCAATACCTGGCAGGAGAAAGCATCTGCTTACGCTTCGCCTGGAACGGCGGGTCCAGAGCGTGCTGCAAACCCTGGCATTCGAAGAAAGCCGCCCGCTTCCACTGACTTTCAGGATTCTCTTGACCCAGAAATCATCGCGCCTGGCCTGGAAGGGATTGAAGCTGAAGTTAAGAAAACAAGCGACCAATTGGCCGAGGAGCGGAAACGCCTGGAGCAACTTGAAAGCACGCTCCGCCAATTGGAGCCCGTAGCCGATATCAACCTTGATATCAGTTCCTTGCGTAATTCGCATTACCTGTACTCAACCCTGGGAGTAATGCCAGCGGCCAATGTTGGGCGATTGCAGACAAGCCTGGCGCGCGTTCCGCACGTATTCCTGACCCTGCGAGCCTGATTCGAAAAATCCGGTTGTTTGGCTGGCGGGAACACAGGCAAATACTGATATCCTTGAAAGAGCGGCTCGCAGCGCATATCTCAACCCACTGAGCCTGCCGGAAAGTTATGAAGGTACGCCAGAGGAGATCATCAGGCTGCTCCAGAAGGAGGTGGAAACCGGAAAAGAAACAATATCCGTGCTAAAAACGACATTGTCACATCAAGCAGGGAAATACAAGAACGCAATTGCTTACGCTGCTTTGGGAAATTCATGCCAGCCGCCTCATAGCAGACTCGGTTGTGCGATTTGGCCGCCTTCGTCACACCTATGTAATTGTCGGTTGGGTCGCCTCTGATGATCTGGAAGATCCTGATCGCACGGATTAAATCGGTTTCCAAAGAGTCGTTAATTGAGACCTTTCCGACCAATCGTCACGGGGAAAACCAGAATGTTCCCGTGGCTCTTCAAAACTCGAAATTTCTGCGCCCGTTCCAAATGTTGGTGACGACTTATGCACGACCCCGATATGGCGAGCTGGATCCGACCTGGCTGATCGCGCTGACCTTTCCACTTCTTTTTGGAGCCATGTTTGGCGATGTAGGGCATGGGCTATTGTTGGCGGCACTGGGCGTGCTTATCACCAGCGGAAAAGTAAAAGCGCTCAAAAGCCTCGGCAGCCTGGGTGGGCTTATAACGATTTGCGGTATGGCAGCGACCCTCTTTGGTTTTCTCTACGGCAGTTTTTTCGGTTTCGAGGGTGTGATACATGCGCTCTGGCTTGAGCCAAGCAAAGATCCCCTGCCGATCCTTGCCGTTGCCATTGGCGCCGGGGTCGTCTTATTGACGATCGGATTCCTTATCGGTATTTTCAATGCCATCGTCTCCCGCAACTGGGGACGACTTTTCTTTGGCAATAATGGGATTGCAGGATTTGTGCTTTATTGGTCATTAATAGGATTGTTGGCGGCTGTGCTCAAAAGAATACCCTATATCACCGATCATATTTGTTGTTTTGGCTGTTGCCGCAAGCCTTGCCATTATGTTCTCGGAAGTATTAATTCACCTGGTAGAAGGCGAACGACCATTGATTGAAGGCGGGCTGGGCACGTACGCAATTCAGGCGCCCATGGAATGGTTCGAAGCGGTGATCAGTTTTCTGAGTAACAGCCTTTCCTATGTTCGTATCGGTGCATTTGCAATTGCCCATGGAGTCCTCAGTTCGGTCTTCTTTATCCTGGCTGCACTTGTAAGCCCATCTCATGGAGTTGGCTATTGGATCGTGGTCGCCATAGGCAATGTGTTTATCGTGGGTTTTGAAGGGTTGATCGTCGGTATCCAGACTATGCGTCTGGAATATTATGAATTCTTCAGCAAATTCTTTACGGGCGGCGGCATGCGCTTCGAACCGCTTACGCTGGGCCCAACGAAAGAGGAATAAACGGAAGTTCCGTTCTAATTCGAATTTGTGAATATATCCAGGGAAGCAAAAATACAACTCAAGGAGAAGGAAGATGATATTGATAGTTGCAGTATTTGTTGGCTTGTTGCCTCTTGTACCGGCCGTGATCTATTTCTTTCGATCAGAAACAAAATAATCGGCCTGAGGCCACTCGGGGTTTGGTATATGGCCTCAATGGATTTAATGTGATCCTCGGTTTGATGGCAACAGCTTTCGGCGTATTTTGGTTATTCTCTCCTTCGGCGGCAATGGCCGCGGGGCTACAGCAGACTGCCGCCACTGACCCATACGCTACATTGGCAGCCGCCATATCCACTGGTCTTGCCTGCGTTGGTGCAGGCATCGCCGTTGCAGGTTCTGGCGCAGCGGCAGTGGGTGCCACGGCCGAAAAACCCGAATTTTTCGGCCGCGCTCTCATCTTTGTGGGTCTGTCCGAAGGAATTGCCATCTACGGACTTGCTCATTTCCTTCCTGGTTCTGAACCGATAGAAAGCGCATGAAAGTTCTGGTAATCGGCCATACTGAAGCGGTGCTCGGCTTTTCGCTTGCCGGTGTTCCCGGTCAGGCTGTAGCGACGGTCGAAGAGGCCAATCGGGCCCTGGACGAAGCCTTGGGATCCAGGGATATTGGCATCATCCTTGTGACGCAGGATATCGCCGCCTTGATACAGTCCAGAATGGACCAGCTTAAGTTGCACAGCACAGTTCCGCTTGTGGTTGAGATCATTTCTCCCGCGGGAGTACGCCCGGGCGAATTGTCCTTGAGCGAGCTCGTCCTTCGGGCAATCGGCATAAAGTTATGATTCCTTCCTGCATTGCTTTATTACCCAGGCAGGTGAAAGGTGTATGGGAGCCAGGTTATGAATTCAGATGAAAACATCGAAACGCTTTCGCGAGCCATCTTAAGTGATGCGCAGGATGAGACCGAGCAGGTCAGGTCAGAGGCTCATTCCAAGGCTGATGCGATTAAGCAGCGAGCTCAAGTGCAAGCTGACTCCGAGCGTAAGGCAATCCTCGAACAGGCCTCGCAGGAAGCCGACCGTCTTCGCAGCCAGTCAATGGCAACGATGCAGTTGAAGGCGCGTGCACTGGAATTGGAGAATCGTGAAAAGCTTCTGGAGCGCGTCTTTAAGGCGGTCAGGGAACAGTTGTCTGGGATCCAACAAAGGCCTGATTATCAGCGGATCGCGATCGATTTGGTCCGAGAGGGCATCGATCAATTGAATGCAAAGGATGTAAATTTGCATGCGGATAAATCAACGCAAGAGATCCTGGCAAGCCAGGGATTGGATGGACTTGCGGAGGAAATGAAAGCGAATATCTCGTTTGGAACAAGGCTGGAGAAGGGTACGGGTGTGATCGTGGAAACGGCAGAAGGACACCTTAATTTCGATAATACTCTTGAGACCCGTTTGCACCGACTGCAAAACGGTCTCCGTTCAGCGATATATCGGATGCTATTGGGAGAGTCGGAATGAGCCAGCAAGTTGGGACGGTGACATGGATTAATGGCCCCGTAATCCGCGCGCGAGGATCGCGAAATGTAAGCATGTTGGAACTCGTCGAGGTTGGAGACGAGCATCTCGTAGGCGAAGTGATCGGCCTCGAAGGCGACGTAATCACCGCCCAGGTATATGAAGAAACCTCGGGCATGCGGCCGGGCGCGCCGGTGTTTGGAACGGGCTTGCCTTTATCGGTCGAATTGGGGCCGGGTTTATTGACAAGTATTTTTGATGGCGTCCAGCGCCCGCTGCCGGTGATCGAGATGCGTTCCGGTTCGTTTATTGGTCGAGGGATGCGGTTAACTCCCTTATATCGTAAAGCTCGCTGGAAATTCACGCCCAAGCTCAAAGCCGGTCAAGTGGTTAGCGGAGGGATGATACTTGGCACCGTTCCCGGAGACTGAATCTCTGGAACACCGGGTAATGGTGACTCCCGAGGTTTCCGGAACTCTCACGTGGATCGCTTCGGAAGGGGAGTATGCCATCGAGGACCCCATTGCCAAAGTCAAGACGGATACGCGGTGAAGTGCAGCTGACTATGTTGCAGCATTGGCCTGTTCGCCGCCCTCGCCCGTATAAATCGCGCCTTGGGCAAAGCCTCCCTCTGATAACCGGCCAGCGGGTGCTCGATACCTTTTTCCCGGTGGCCAAAGGTGGTGCGGCCGGCATACCCGGTCCATTTGGTTCGGGAAAGACCGTAACTCAACACAGCATCGCAAAATGGGCAGATGCACAAGTCATCGTTTATATCGGCTGCGGCGAAAGAGGCAACGAAATGACCGAAGTGCTGCAGGAATTTCCTCACCTTATAGATCCACGAAGTGGACGCCCTCTGATGGAAAGGACGGTGTTGATCGCCAATACATCCAATATGCCGGTAGCGGCCCGAGAAGCCAGCATTTATACCGGTATAACCATTGCTGAATACTACCGTGATATGGGTTATCACGTTGCGTTGATGGCAGATTTCAACCTCACGCTGGGCGGAAGCGCTGCGTGAAGTCTCCGGGCGCCTGGAAGAAATGCCGGCCGAAGAGGGATACCCGGCCTATCTGGCGGGCCGTCTGGCCGAGTTTTATGAACGAGCGGGCAACGTGGAAACGCTAAGCGGTAATAGTGGGTCGGTAACCATTGTCGGTGCAGTATCCCCCCCCGGCGGCGACTTTTCCGAGCCGGTGACACAGCATACCAAACGCTATATTCGCTGCTTTTGGGCATTGGACAAAGCCCTGGCATCGGCCCGCCATTTCCCATCCATTAACTGGCTTGATAGCTATAGTGAATACCTGGAAGACGTGGCTGGTTGGTGGCGAAATGAAGTCGGCGTGGACTGGTTGGCGATGCGAAATCAAGCCATGGAAATCCTGAGCGAAGAAGACCGCCTTTCGCAGATCGTCAAACTGGTGGGCCCGGATGCGCTGCCCGATGAACAGCGATTGATCCTTGAAACAGCGCGGCTGCTCCGGGAAGGTTTCCTGCAGCAAAATGCCATGGATACCGTGGATGCTTTTTCGACGGTTCAGAAGCAGATCCGCATGTTGGAACTGATGTTGCATTTCCATGACCGGGCGTTGCGGATCATCAAACGCGGTGCGCCGATCTCGGTGATCCATAACCTGCCGGTAGTGGACACCTTGATCCGAATGAAGACCCTTGTCGCGAACGAAGAGCTGGCTAAAATGGATGAGATCCAAAAGACAGTTGACGAACAAATGAATCAATTAGACACGGAGTACAAATGAGCGCAGCGATTTTACAAGGCGGACAGGAAGTTGTGGGCGTCAGCCGTATCGAAGGCCCTATGGTTTTTGTGGAAGGGCGCGGTTAACGTCGGATATGACGAAGTAGTTGAGATCACTCGATTGCGAACGGGCGTCTGCGCCGTGGCCGAGTCCTTGAAGTTGGCGAAGGAATGGCGGTCGTCCAGATCTTTGCCGGCTCCACCGGTCTTTCGATCGACGGGACGCGCATCCGCTTTCTGGGCGGCACTCTGCATATCCCGGTTGCGGAGGAAATGCTGGGCGTGTATTCGATGGTTTAGGCTCGCCCTTAGATGGTGGTCCCGCAGCCCCTTACGGACCAATACGCGGATGTGAACGGCCAGCCGATCAACCCGACTGCCCGTATTTATCCGCGTGATTATATCCAGACCGGTATTTCCGCGATCGATGGAATGAATACTTTTCTGCGCGGTCAGAAGCTGCCGATCTTCTCCGGGGCAGGTCTGCCGCATGACCAGATCGCGGCCCAGATCGTGCGTCAGGCGACATTGGGCGCCGCAGCCGGTAAACCTCCATCGCATTCAGAACAATTTGCCATTGTGTTTGCGGCCATGGGCGTTAAACATGATGTGGCGGATTTCTTCCGCCAATCATTCACAGAGAGCGGGGCGTTGACCCGTGTGGCGATGTTCCTCAACCTTGCTGATGATCCGCCGGTGGAGCGCCTCGTCACGCCGCGGGCAGCCTTGACGCTGGCAGAATATCTGGCGTACGAACGCCAAATGCATGTGCTGGTAATTCTGACGGATATGACCAACTACTGCGAAGCGCTGCGGCAGATATCCAATGTGCGCGGTGAAGTGCCAAGCCGGAAAGGATATCCGGGATATCTCTATAGTGACCTGGCTTCCCTCTATGAACGAACGGGCCGTATTCGCACAAGCGAAGGCTCGATCACTCAAATTCCGATCCTGACCATGCCTAATGATGACATCACCCATCCGGTACCGGATTTGACCGGCTATATTACCGAAGGTCAGATCACGCTTGGCCGCGATCTGGACCATCAGGGAATTTATCCGCCCATTGCCGTGCTGCCCAGCCTATCGCGTCTGATGAAGGATGGAATCGGCAAAGGTCATACCCGCGCTGATCACCCTCATCTTTCAGCGCAAATCTACGCTGCGTATGCACATATGCAAGATGTGCGTGCGCTGGCTTCAGTCATCGGTGAGGAAGAACTTGGCGCGGTCGATCAACAATATCTGAAATTTGGGCGTGCCTTCGAGAGAGAGTTTGTAAATCAAGAACCGACTGATAATCGGACGATCGAAAGAACGCTTGAAATTGGCTGGAACCTGCTTTCAATGCTGCCCAAGGAAGAGCTTACCCGGGTAAGCCGGGAAGAGATTCAAAAATACCATAAGGACCCAAATGCCGCCCATTAATATTGCTCCTACGCGAAGCAACCTAATCCGCGTCAAAAAGGATCTGCAATTCGCCCGGGAAGGTTATGAGATCCTCGACCGGAAGCGGGAAGTGCTGACCACAGAATTGGTCCGTGTGGCTCACGAGGCCGAAGTACTCCAACAAGAAGTCTGGAAATTGTTGACTCCCGGCTATCGGGCATTGGAAAAAGCGCAACTAACGCTGGGCAGTGATCATGTGGAATGGGCAGCTCTTGCGGCAAACAAAACTGTTGACGTTCACCTGAAATTCCGTGGAATCATGGGTGTTGCCATTCCGGTCATCGAGGCCAGCGGTGAACCTCATGAAATGCTTTACAGCCTGGGTGATACCAATGCGGCCTTGGATGAAGCCAGCGCAGCCTTCCGAGAAGTATTGATCCGCATACCGGAAATATCGATGCTGGTGACGACCGTCTGGCGGCTGGCTGGTGAACTTCGGAAGACGCAGCGCAGAGTTAATGCCCTTGCAATATATTTTCATTCCCAATTATGAGGAAACTGTTGCTTTTATTGTGAGTTCCCTTGAAGAACGTGAACGTGAAGAAATCTTCCGCCTTAAGTGGTTGAAAACAAAGATGGCCGGGGCAACCAAGTCGAGCATTGAACTATCGATGCCCGAGTACCGGTAAAATTGATTATCGCGGATTTGCTTTTAGCTTATGTGAAGACCAAATCATTGGGACATGGCCGATTCTGGGGCGGGCTAAACTCAATGCGCTAAGAAGGAGATTGTATGAACATTGGTTTGTTGGGGTCGGGTAATGTGGGCCAGACGATCGGATCAAAGCTGGTGCAGCTGGGGCATGATGTCATGATGGGCTCACGCGATGCTGCCAATCCGAATGCGATTGCCTGGGCGAAGAAAGAGGGGCATCACGCCCTATATGGCACTTTTATGAATGCGGCAGCGTTCGGCGAAATTATCATCAACTGCACTTTAGGCTCCGCATCACTGGAGGCTTTGCGGCAGGCGGGAGATGAAAACCTAAAAGGCAAGATCCTGATCGATACGGCAAATCCACTCGACTATTCTACGGATATTTGGACGCTCACCGTTTGCAATACCGATTCCCTGGGCGAGCAAATTCAGAGAACCTTTCCGGAGGCCAGGGTTGTAAAGACTCTAAATACCATGAACTACAATGTGATGGTTGATCCCCGCAAGCTGACGGAAAAAACAGACATTTTTGTGAGCGGGAACGATATCGAAGCCAAGGCAACAGTCATAGCGATTTTGCGGGATTGGTTTGGCTGGAAATCCGTGATTGATTTGGGCGATATTACCACTTCGCGGGGAGTGGAAATGTTTGTGGTCCTATGGCAAAACTTGCGTGATGCTGTTTCGTCACCCCGGTTTAATATCAAGGTTGTAAGCTAGTAGGAAAACAGACTTTGGACAGCGAAGGGTTTTGGCGATAAAATCGTCAGAACCCTTTTTTTAAACATGACTCCCAGATCAATCACCCTCAAACAACTCTTTGTCTGAGTTTCCGTTTGCTTACGTTCCACAACTGCTTCCTGAATTAACTATTACCGGAATCACCTTGGATAGCCGTGCCGTCAAACCGGGCCATCTCTTCGTCGCGATGAAGGGCGGTCGGTAGACGGCCATGACTTTATCCCTGAAGCGATCAAGAATGGGGCGAGCGCGGTTGTTGGCGAGGAAGGTGATCGATGGCCTCTCGGTTCCATATATTCAAATCGACAACCCGCGTCAAGCTCTGACCTGGTTGTCGGCGGCCTTTTACGATTGGCCTGGACGCAAGTTGAGGGTTATCGGAGTAACAGGAACAGACGGCAAGACTACGACAATCAATCTGATCCATCAAATCCTCGTCGCTGCAGGCATCAAAGCAGGTATGATCTCGACGGTCAATGCGGTCATTGGAAACGAAGTGGTCGATACGGGCTTTCATGTGACAACCCCCGATGCGCACGACGTGCAAGCCTATCTGGCAAAGATGGTCGAATCTGGAATGACGCATGTTGTTCTGGAAACTACCTCGCATGGTTGGGCGCAATTTCGTGTGGATGCCTGTGAATTTGATATTGGCGTTGTCACCAACATAACCCATGAGCATCTGGATCAACACGGCTCATATGAGAACTATCGTGCCGCCAAAGCCAGGCTATTTTCCAGCCTGGAAAAGACGCTGCCGAAGAAAAACGGGAATCCCCGTCTGGGGATCATTAATCGTGATGACAGCTCATACGATTTCCTGGATAAGTTCATCAAAGTCAATAAGTTGAGCTATGGGCTGGGAAAAGGCTCGGATCTTCGCGCGGTAGATGCAGAGTTCAGCCCTGCCGGGATAAGATTTACCGCTACCTACAACGACTTTCGTGTAGACATTGCCAGCTAATCTAATCGGGACGTACAATATTTCAAACTGCCTGGCTGCGCTGGCCGTTACCGTCGTTGGACTGGGTATCAAGCCTGAAATTGCAGCCGAGGGCATTTCAGCGCTTAGGAGTGTGCCAGGCCGAATGGAGCGGGTGGATCTTGGCCAGGAGTTTACTGCGATCGTCGATTTTGCTCATACACCCAATGCTCTTAAAGTCACATTGGAGGCTGCCAGAGAATTAACACAAGGCCGCGTTATTTCTGTCTTTGGCTCGGCCGGGCTGCGTGATAAAGAAAAACGGCGCATGATGGCCGAAACTTCCGCAGAGTTGGCAGATCTCACCGTGCTTACCGCTGAGGACCCGCGGACTGAATCGCTGAACGGCATTCTGGAGGAAATGGCCGCGGGGGCCAGGTCGAAGGGTGGGCGTGAAGGCGAGACGTTCTGGCGCATTCCGGACCGGGGTGAGGCCATCAGGTTTGCTTTACGCCTCGCGGGTCCGGGCGATATCGTCCTGGCTTGTGGCAAGGGCCATGAACAATCCATGTGTTTTGGAAAGATCGAATACGCCTGGGACGATCGGATTGCTATGCGGTCCGCGCTTAACCGAATTATTGGGCGTGGAAGGCCCGCAGATGCCTTACCTGCCCACGCAAGACAAAACTGAAGCGGAGTGGTTGAAATGATGGATGTGAAGCCGGTCGTGCTGACGGGTCGGTTTGTCAGGCTTGAACCATTAACCGAAGACGCATGCTGCAGGGTTAACTGCGATAGGCATGGACGATTCCATCTGGGAATATATGCCTTATGGCTCAATGCGAAGCGAAGATGATATTCGGCGATGGATCGGCACTTTGCTGGATCATATGGCCGAAGGTACGGACCTGCCGTTTGTTGTCATCCATCTGCGGATCGGGCCGTGTGGCAGGCACGACACGGTACATGGAAATTCGGCCTGCACACCGGGGCTTGAAATTGGCGGAACCTGGTATGGAGCAGAGTTCCGGCGGACTCAGGTAAATACCGAGTGTAAATACCTCCTGCTTCGCCAGGCTTTTGAGGAATTTAGTTGTATCCGTGTGCAATTAAAAACCGATTTAAGGAACGAACGTTCACAACGCGCCATTGAGCGAATTGGTGCGGTGAAAGAAGGAATGCTTCGGAACCACATGATCCTTCCTAACGGGCACATACGCCACTCGATTTACTACAGCATTATCGATTCGGAATGGCCGGCTGTGAAGTTAAGGCTGGAACAAATGTTGGGTTAATGAGAATTGATCTCCCTTTTCAACCTCGTATCATCCTCCTTCACTACACGGCCCCCACTGTTATAGGTGGTGTCGAGGTTATTATGGGTCACCAGGCAAGGCTATTCGCCGAGGCAGGTTACTCTGCTGTTGTCATTGCCGGACGGGCGGGAGATTTTCAAGCATCAGAACATAGTAATGTGGTAATTATCCCTGAACTTGATTCAGAGCACCCCGAAGTTGTCTCTATTCAGCGAGCTTTGGATGGCGGTAAGGTTCCCGATGCGTTTTACCCCATTCGGGAAAAGATCAAACAGAGCTTAGCCCAGACGTTGAGCTCCCGATGACGTCGTAATTGCCCATAATCTCATCACGACTCATTTCAACCTTGCGCTAACCTCGGCGGTCCATGACCTGGCTGACGAAAAGATAATCAGGCGGCTGATCGTATGGTGTCACGATGTATCACGATATGTGAATCCCGGCTCTGGAGCGGCCCCCAAAAACGGGTTCCCGTGGGACCTGCTGCGGAAATACAGATCCGATTCAACTTACATTGCAGTCTCTTCTCAGCGCCAACGGATATTAGCCGACGTTCTTCAACAGTTGCCGGATCGGGTCCGTGTCATCCCAAATGGCATAGATCCCGTGGAGTTACTGGGGCTTTCCGAGATGGGGAACCACCTGGTAAATGAATTCGATCTGTTTTCGGCCGACCTGATTATATTGATGCCGATCAGGGTCACCCGTGCGAAAAATATTGAGTTTGCAATGAAGGTAGGAGCGGAGCTAAAGGCAGCCGGTACGAGATTCCGGCTAATAATTACTGGCCCCCCCGATCCACATGTTCAAGACATCGAAGATTATTATACAGATTTGAAGAATTTGCGTCTGGCCCTTGGGCTGACAAACGAAGTCGTTTTTGTTTACGAGGGCACAAGTAGATATGCTTATCCTTTCATAATCGGTCAGGAATTGGTTGCCGAGCTCTATCGGGTTTCCGATCTGGTTTTGATGCCAAGCCTGCGCGAAGGGTTTGGCTTGCCCGTACTGGAAGCTGGGTTGATGGATAGGCCCATTTTTGCCGCCCCCATGCCAATCGTCGATGAGATCGGAAAAGGATTGGTCTTTGTGATCGAGCCCGGGAGAATCTCCGGCAAACGTCGCGACCGGATCCAAAGTTGGGCCGAACAAGACATTTCTCATCAACTGCGAGTTCAAGTGCGCGGAAACTATGCCTGGCCCTCGGTCTTTTCGAACAAGATCGAGCCTCTAATCAAGCAGGTCGTTGAATTGCCGCATTGGAAAAGGACTATGAGCGAAGAAGCGCGGATCATATTGGTTTCGCATCGTGGACCTTATAAGTTGCGCAACACACCAGATGGAATCAAAGCGCGAACGTACGATCGGCGGATTGGCATCTGCTCTATTGCCGCTCGTCGAGAGGATCGGAGGAGTTTGGATTACCTCGGGCGACCCGGCGGGGCGATTATCAGGATGCCTCCTCGTAAACCCCGCTTTGAGCTGCTCTATTTATCCTTGACATCAGATCAGAAACAGAAATTCTATTACGGCCTGTCAAATAATGCGCTATGGCCTCTCTGTCACAGTTTCCTTGGGCGGGTGCACTACGATATGTCCGAATGGCAGGTTTACGAGCAGGTCAATAATCAATTTGCCCTGGCAGCTTTGGAAGAAGCCCATAACGGCGATACGTTCTGGGTGCATGATTACCAGATGGCGAGAGCGCCCTTCTATATCCGTCGGTCAGAGTCCTTCAGCGCGGATCCTCTTCTTTTGGCATATTCCCTTTCCTCCCGTTGAGATTTTTCGCACGCTGCCCTGGCGACGACTTGTGCTGGAGGGATTGTTGTCCAGCAGTCTGATTGGTTTTCACACGGCTGAGTACTCAAAGAATTTTATCGAGGCGGCGGTGGATCTTGTTAGGGGCACGTGCCGAGGGAGATATCGTTCATTTTGCCGGAAGAAAGACGCGGGTTATTACGCGGCCCATCGGAGTTGATTATGCAGCTATCGACTCCGCTTGCCCGATCATCTCAGACGGAAGCAAGAATACAACAACTGCACAGCGCGTTGAGAGAAGATAGTTTGATCATTGGCGTGGAACGGATGGATTACACCAAAGGTATAGTTGAACGATTGCGAGGTGTAGAATATTTATTAGATCAACAACCAGACTGGCGAGGTAAATTCAGCTTGATCCAAATTGTCACCCCTTCCCGCGATGGGGTGGAATCTTATCGACAGAAGAAACGCGAGATCGACGAAATGGTTGGGCGGGTCAATGGCCGGTTCAGTGACGGGATTTGGATCCCTGTTCGCTATTTATATCGCTCCTTCTCTCCAGCAGAATTGATCTCTTATTATCGGGCCGCCGATATTGCCCTTATTACCCCGCTGCGCGATGGGCTAAACATGGTGGCAAAGGAATTTGTAGCTGCACGTATTCACGACGATGGGGTGGTAGTCTTGAGCGAATTTGCGGGAGTTGCAAACCAGCTTCGTGAGGCGATCATTACCAACCCCTACAGCCAGGAAGATGTGGCCGGGGCACTCGCACAGGCATTAGGAATGCCTAAGGACGAGCAGTATAGGCGCATGACAGCGATGAGAGAGAACGTCAGAACCCAGGATATACGTTGGTGGGTTGAGGGATTCTTGAATTATTCCGATTATGAGTGAACCGGGCGTCCTACAAACCATACTTCGACACTTGCATGGTGGCGGACATCTTTCGCTATTTCTTGATTACGACGGTACGCTGCTCCCGATCGCCCCTACTCCGGAAGAGGCTGCTCCCGATGGGCCTTTGCTCGAATTGTTGAACAAATTATCACAGAATCCACATATTCGACTAATCGTTATTAGCGGACGACCACTGGAAATTCTAAGAGCCTGGCTGCCTATACATCCCATTGTGCTCGCGGGAATTTATGGTGCTGAAATAGAGATCGAAAATACAATGCTCTTGCGAGGAATCTCGGTCGATCGATGTCGCCCAACCATAGCAAAGGTTCAAGCGACCTGGCGCCGCCTAATAGAAAATCGCGAAGGCTTTTTCCTCGAAGATAAGGGATTGGCCATTGCGCTCCATGCCCGTTGGGCACAAACAGAGGAGGCACACTCTGTGTTGGAGGCTGCCAGGATATTCAGCCGTTGGAATGATTGACCCCGACCAATTCAGGCTGCTAGACGGGCACAGGTTCCTTGAGGTTGCACCAGTTACTGCCCACAAAGGGCTCACGGTCTGCGTGGTTCCTGACCGAGTACCCGGTCCAAAATGATTTGCCGGTATATTTTGGCGATGACAATAAGGATGAAGAGGCGTTTGAGATTATCCGCCGATGGGGAGGCCCTGCGATTGCGGTAGGTAATAACTATCCACTTCTTCAGGCAGATGATCACCTTGACTCACCGGAAGCCGTGCGCGATTGGCTTAAGGCGTTAATTTCCAACCCGTAGTTTGCGGGCATTTATCCATTAAAAAATTGACTCCCTCGGAAAGTCCCTGAGGGAGACAAGCAGCTTGTCAATCCTTATCGTCGGTTTCGATCGCCACCGCCATGACGATCCCGATCTCCTCCGCGGCTGTTGCCTGGGCGGAAACCGCCACGGCTCCCGCCGCCGCCCGGTTTCCGCTGGTCTTTCTCGCGGGCCTCTTCGGCAGTCCAGCCCTCCAATACAGCCTGTCGGGACAACCTGATCTTGCCCTGGGGATCTATATCCGTAACCATCACGGTGATCTCATCGCCCATGCTGACGATATCTTCCACCTTATTCACGCGTTCGCTATCCAACTGGGAAATATGTACCAGTCCATCCACGCCGGGCAGGATTTCGACAAAGGCGCCAAAGTCGGCAATGCGGACAACCTTGCCGGTATAGATGTTCCCGATCACGGCAGATTCGCTCAGGGCCTCAACGCGTTCCTTTGCAATCTTGGCTCCCACGCCTTCAGTGGATGCAATATATACTGTGCCATCCTCCTGAACATCGATCTTGGTACCTGTTTCTTCCTGCAGAGAGCGTATGTTCTTTCCGCCTGGACCGATCAAGGGCTCCAATTTTGTCGACCGGGATCCTAACCGTGATAATACGTGGTGCATGCGGTTTCAACTCGGGGCGAGGGGCGTCTATCACAGCCAGCATTTTTTCCATGATAGACATGCGAGCGACATGCGCCTGTTCAAGCGCTTCCTTCATCATTTGCGCACTTAGCCCCGAAATCTTGATGTCCATTTGAAGAGCGGTAATTCCCTGGGCTGTGCCGGCAACTTTGAAGTCCATATCGCCCAGATGGTCCTCGGTACCTTGAATATCGGTCAGGATCTTGTAACGGCCTTTTTCATCCGTTATCAGCCCCATCGCCACACCAGCCACCGGCGCTTTGATCGGAACTCCTGCATCCATCAAGGCAAGCGTGGAGCCGCAAACCGAACCCATCGACGTTGACCCATTTGATGATAAAGCCTCGGAAACAACGCGGATCGTGTATGGGAAGGTCTCTTCCGCGGGAATGACGGGCTCAAGAGCCCGCTCCGCCAAGTGCTCCGTGACCCACCTCGCGCCGGCTCTGTCCACGAAGGGGCTTTACTTCACCTGTGGAGAACGGCGGGAAATTGTAATGGTGCATGTAGCGCTTGGTGTCGGTTGGGTTCAGCGAATCCAATTCCTGAGCTTCTCCCAACGTACCAAGCGTTGCCAGTGAAAGTACTTGAGTCTCGCCCCTGGTAAACAATCCCGACCCGTGTGCCCGAGGGGAAAGCCCTACTTCGCACCAGATGGGACGGATCTCGGTTGGCGTGCGGCCGTCGGGGCGCTTACCGGCGCTAAGGATACGCTCGCGTACAACCTTCTGTTCGGCCTCGCCAAAAGCCGACTTCACGTCGTTTTCGGCCGGATAGTCTGAGGGATTTGCATTCTGGGGAACGGTACACATTTCAGCTACGACGGCCTCCTGGAGAGTGTCCATCCCGCCGTAAAATTCCACCTTGCTCAAAGGTTTGTCGAGGAGTTCATTCATGCGGGAACTCACCTGATCGAAAACCTTCTTTTGCAGGTCTTGGTTGGCTAATGTAATAGTAGGCTGGCGTTTGGGCTTCCCGACTTCGGCGGCCATCTTCAGCTGCGTTTCGATCAGAGGTTGAAGAGCCTGGTGGCCGAAGACCAACGCGGCGGCCATCACCTCTTCCGGGACTTCATTTGCTCCGCACTCGACCATAAGAATGGCATCTTTGGTTCCCGCAATTCTCAGGTCAAGATCTGAAGCATCCACCTCGGAAAAGGTTGGGTTAACAACGAATTCGCCATTCAAGCGCCCGACGCGGACTGCGCCGACCGGGCCACCCCAGGGGATGTCCGAAATCATTATGGCGGCAGAAGCTGCGTTAATGGCAAGGATATCAAGAGGGTTTTCGCTATCGGCGGAGAGCGAAAACATCATAACCTGCACTTCATTACGCATGCCGTATTGAAATAGAGGCCGCAATGGCCGGTCGGTAAGACGGGCCGTGAGGATGGCTTCGGTAGACGGCCGACCTTCCCGGCGGAAAAAAGAGCCCGGAATCTTTCCGCCTGCATAGAGGCGTTCTTCATATTCAACGGATAAGGGGAAGAAATCGATCCCTTCCCGGACACCGCCCATTGTCGCTGCCGCAAAAACGATGGCATCGTTTATGCCAACGGTGACCGCGCCACCCGCTTGACCAGCCAACTTGCCGGTCTCAAATGTGACCGTCCGCGTCCCTACGGTGGTTGTATAACGTTTTACTTCAGGTTTCATGTTGTCTCCAGTTCTGGGCCTGTGCAAATCAACTCAATCAACCCCAAAGTATCGAAATTACGCAAAGAAATTGTTCTTTGCGCGGTTTATGCTCTTGGGATCCAATAATTGATGTAAATTTGCGCATGCCCCTGATTGAATTTCCGCCCAGTCAGGGACTGAAGAGCGGCGGCAACCTTGTTGCCAGCACTATTCAATTCCTGACAAGCGGTAAAATAAGCGGCCCCAAAGGTCCCTTGCGATAAAAATAGTAGATGGGCAGTGCCCATCTACTCGGGCTTACTCTATGTTATTTGTGGCGTAGGTTAAGGCTTTCCGTGATTCCCAGATAGCGCTGGTAATCAGCCTTGCGCAAATACGCCAACATTCGACGGCGTTGTCCAACCAGTTTTAGAAGACCTCGGCGGCAAGACTCATCGTGCTTATTCGCCCGCAGGTGCTCGGTCAACTGTTGAATGCGACCTGTCATGATGGCGACTTGAACTTCAGGGGAACCGGTATCTGTCTCGTGGCGATGATAATCTGTGATAAATTTGGTCTTTACTTCCTTAGCAAGCGGCATGACGTATGCTTCCTTTCTTGGTTTTGGCAGGTCTCCATGCCCGCAGCCGAGACCGCTGGGCAGGACCAGTCACGAGCGAAGATTATACCAGAAAAAGAAGAAACAATTTGGCCGGGCTGCGGCCGATAAGCCAAAGGCTTCTTGCGCGACCTGAAATCCCGGGTGGTTTGATCAACCTTTTGGGCGACTGTTGCCGACCCAAATTGAGCCTTTAATTCCATTACCTTGCTGGTCGCCTGTGTGTAAAGGTGAACAATGAAAATCATACCGATTAATTGCGCTCTTGTGCATGTTCCTTTCCGGTTGTTCATATGCAGCATTATTTGCTCCTACCCCGACTCACCGGCCGCCAGGCTGCGGCTCTCCGACGTCCTACGGTATTCATAACCCCCACCTGGACCAGCACAATTACCCCCACCCTGCCAACCCCAACTTTCACTTCCACGCCCACCTTGATTTATCTGGGCCCGATCACCGCCAACGATTGAATCAGCTCACCGAAACGCCAGGATCAATTTTTTCTCCGACACCAACTCTTACGGAAACACCCCCCGTCTTAACGATACCTCAAGATAGTTTCTTTACCACGATAAAAGTATCCGGCGACCACATCTTCTGGGGGGCTGTGAGCCCTCGTCTGTTAAACTCACCACTCAATATCAACGATCTGTCAAAAGTCCACACGGTAACGGTCTGGCTTCGACTTGAGAATAAAACGACCGGGGATACAACAGAATGGGGCGGAGGCGCCATCATGGACGACGATGGTCAGGGCAATTTTACGTACACTCTAACTGCGAAACTCCTTCAGCTCATTATCGGGAGTATTCGAGATGCGTGGGGGCAATATCAACTTGTGGCGTCTGATAGAAGCCTTGCCCGGATCGCAGGCTCTGCCCAATATCTGAACAACATCACGGTTGGGCCCTGCCCTAGTGGAGACCATTTTTCCAGGCAAGCCCTTGATGTCTTAAGGAGTTCCAAGCATGTTGCTGTTTTGACCGGGGCCGGCGTTTCTCAAGAAAGTGGGCTTCGTACCTTTCGGGATGCACAGGACCGGATTATGGTCGCAATATAACCCTCAAGAACTGGCATCTCCTGACGCCTTTCGTCGAAATCCGAAATTGATTTGGGACTGGTATGCCTGGCGCCGTGAAGCCATTAAGGGAGTTCGGCCAAATCGCCGGTCATTATGCACTCGTGGAATTGTCGCACGTACAGTTTTGGTCTTGCGCTGATCACTCAAAATGTTGATGGTCTGCATCGCTTGGCGGGCAGTTCGCATCCGATCGAGCTGCACGGCAACATGAACCAAGTCCGCTGCTCGGAATGCGGGCAAGTTGCTGATGAATGGAATGACAACGGGTTAGATGTGCCGCGTTGTCATCTTTGCCAGTGGATTGCTCAGACCCAATGTGGTCTGGTTCGGAGAGCCATTACCGCGATCGCGAATTGGAAGCAGCCGTCGAAGCGGCGCGAGATTGCGATCATCTTCCTTTCGATCGGGACTTCTGGCGAAGTTCAACCGGCCGCATCACTTGCCTACGGAGCGCACAATCACGATGCAATTGTCATCGAGTGAACACGGAACCAACGCTCTCTCACACCGAAGGCCGATTTCGTCCTGCAAGGGAAATCCGGAGAGATCCTGCCGGCGCTGGTCAACGCTGTCTGGAATCAAGCCAAGTAGCAAGAACCTGCGGTCTCGTTTTATTTCCAGACTTTCATTACGACTCCGCTACGGGATGGGATGGTCATCTGCACCAATATCTCTTTCTGTTTTGATATCAGCCTGTCCGAATAGCAGCTTCCTTTTGCCCGGAGTTCCAGCGGCTAGACTTATTTCCATAGTTTGCACCTGTTCGTCCGCATTCAGCGCAATCAGGAAAGTTTCGTCATCCAATTTGCGAATGAATGCATATACATTTCCCTATGATAAACATGCTCAAATGTGCCCCAGCGAAGAGCTTTATGCTTGAGCCCACGAAGCGCAGCCAAGCTTTCATATAATTGCGCAGGTCATGGTTCCATTTCGATTCATCCCAAGGGAATGGCTTCCGGCACTCAGGGTCCTGGTGTCCGGCCAACCCGATCTCATCACCGTAGAAAATGCAGGGAGCCCCGGGATATGTGAAGATAAAAGTCAGTGCCAGTTGTAGGCTGGCTACATCGTGACTGGCACACGTGAGGAAACGAGGCGTATCGTGACTATCCAAGAGATTAAGCAACGAGCGGTGTCGCCTCGGGTTTATACATGCCCAGGATCGAATTGATCCTTTCTGCAAACCCATCTGCATCAGTCGGATTGACCATCCCTTGATAACCGCCGGCCTGAAGCGCGGCTCCGAGATCAAGATGTTTTCCGGCGAAAGAAACTCAAGCAGGCGCAGGTAACCAGATAATTCATGCTGGCGTCGAATTGATCCCCCTGCAGCCAGCGGCTGGCATCATTCCATATTTCGCCCACGAGATAAGCATCGGGATTGATGGCCCGGACACGGTGACGAAATTCCTGCCAGAAGGTGTCGTCATTAATCTCGCCGGGTACATCGAGGCGCCAGCCATCAATGCCAAATTTGATCCAGTACTCAGCTACTTCGAAAATGAACTCGCGCACGGCCGGTTGATTTGTATCGAATTTTGGAAGGGCAGGAAGATTCCACCAGGCCTGATAACCCAGCGCTTTGAGGCTGCCCTCTTGCTGAACCAGCTGCAGTTCTTCAGGAGAAGGATAAGCGCCCCAATGTCTTCTTCCCATCGAGATGGTCCTTATCAAAAAAGAACCAATCTTTGTATGGAGAGGCTGCACCATTTTCAAGAGTGTGATGGAATTGCCAAAATCCACGGCTGGCGTGATTAAAAACGCCATCGAGGATAATGTGCATGTTGCGTTTGTGGGCTTTATCCAGAAGTTCGCGCAGCGCCTCGTTCCCGCCAAGCAGGGGATCCACGTTCCGATAATCGTACGTGTGATAACGATGATTGGAGGCCGAGGAGAAAATTGGATTGAAGTATATTGCGTTTACGCCAAGATCCTGTAAATAATCAAGATGCTCAATTACGCCGTAAAGATCGCCGCCTTTGAAGCCATAAGTAGTTGGCGGCGATTCCCACTGTTCAAGATTAAGACCCTGTTTGGATATTCGGTTGGATTGTGCAAAACGGTCGGGGAAAATCTGATAAAAGATGGCGTCTGAAACCCAGGCGGGAGTGTGCATAAATTTGAAATATACATGAAAATATAGACGCGAAGGATTCTCCTTCGCGTCTATATTTTCATCCTTGTAGAAGTTATTTGATGGCTTGTTCGGTGGCCGCGTCGAAGACGTGGAACTTATCCATATTGAATACAACGTCAGCCTTATTGCCCACCCGCATTTTGGAACGAGGGTCAACCCGGGCGACGAAGGTATTCTTGCCGGTAACGAGATAAAGCAGGATCTCATTGCCCATCAATTCGGTTACATCCACCCTGGCAGCGATTTTGGCGGCCTGGGTATTGGCGGGTACAAATTCTGCATCGTGAATATCTTCCGGTCGGATACCGAAGATCACATCCTTATCAACGTAGGGCAGGTAGGTCTTGGCTTTTGTCAGCAGGCAGCGGAACAGAAAACTCATTTGCATCCGCAATCATCTTGGAGCCATCCCGGCGGATTTTAGCCGGGAAGAAATTCATTGCCGGGGAACCGATGAAGCCGGCCACAAACAGGTTGGCGGGGAAATTGTACAGATTTTGAGGTGTATCCAGCTGCTGAAGTTTACCCTTATTAATGACCGCAATCCGGGTCGCCATGGTCATGGCTTCCATTTGATCGTGGGTCACATAAATAAAAGTGGTCTGCAGCTGCTGATGGATTTTGCTGATCTCAGCCCGCATTTGAACGCGCAATTTGGCATCCAGGTTTGACAACGGCTCGTCGAAGAGGAAGACTTTTGGCTCGCGCACGATCGCACGCCCTACTGCAACTCGCTGGCGTTGACCACCAGATAGCTGGCGGGGTTTGCGATTGAGCATGTCGGCAATGCCCAAGGTTTCAGCGGCCTTATCCACACGGCGCTTGATCTCATCCTTGGGTACTTTGCGGAGTTTCAAACCGAAAGCCATGTTATCAAAAACGGAAAGGTGAGGGTAAAGAGCATAAGATTGAAAGACCATGGCGATATCCCGATCTTTCGGGGCAACATCATTCACCAAGCGGTCGCCGATCATGATCTTGCCGTCGCTGATCTCTTCAAGGCCCGCCAGGCATCGAAGAGCGGTCGTCTTACCGCAGCCGGAAGGACCGACCAGGACAAGGAATTCCTTGTCGTCCACCTTGATGTCCAGATCGTCAACAGCTGCAACATCCCCAAACTTTTTGGTCACGTGCTCATATGTAACGCTAGCCATAGTACTTGCCTCCTGTCGAAAGAATATAGTGACTTAACTATACTCCAAATAGGCGGCGGGTGCCAGATCAATATGCGAATGAAAGTTCTTCCAATTTCTCTGCTGACTTTGAGCGCAAACTGGTAGGTCTGGCTTTTTTCGTTATCCCAGTGAAACGCCGATCAATTTGCCCATCCCATAGGTTAGAGCCTGCGGCTACCATTCCAACCAATACCTGGCGGAAGCCGGAAAATAATAACCCGCGTCCAGTCATCAGTGTAATACCGGCACCGATAATGAACAGCCCAAAGTGCACTGACAATCAGGCTAATGTAAATCGCATTTGCCCCACTCCAAAAGAAAAATGGGAAGATTGGGAAGGCCGCACCAACTGCGAATAGGAAGAATGACATGAACGCGGCCTCATAAGGGGAGCCACCTAATTCTTCCGGATCAATGCCCAATTCCTCCCTTGATAGCGTGTCGAGAATATTGGCCTTGTCACCCATCAAGTGTGTGCCAGATCGCGTGCCCGATCTTCTTGCAATCCTTTGGATTGGTAGATAAGTGTCAACTCCTCAAGTTCTTCCTAAGGGGTTCTGCGAGCGATCTCTTCGGCTTCGATCTTGATTTGGTGTTCATATAGCTCTCGGGAACTTTGAACCGACAACCATTCTCCCAGAGCCATGGATCCCGCTCCTGCGAGAACTCCGGCCAGACCAGCTATCAAAACATCTACGTTTGAATTAGTAGCACCAGCCACTCCCATGCTGAGGCTCAAGATGGAAACAAGTCCATCATTCGCACCCAGCACAGAGGCACGCAAGGCATTGCCACCGCCTGCGCGATGCCGGCCTTCCAATTGTGCGACGGTTCCACCCGGCAGACCGCCTGTTGATTGATCGCCATCGCCAGCAATCGTGCATGAGATCTTTCATCCTTTGAAAATAATTCTGCTTCCGGTTCGGGCTGGTTATCGTATGCCTGACTATCAGCGGTCTCGTTGCTGGCTATCGTGGGCAGAACAAATTGCGGGCCAAACATCTTTAGAGCCAGATCATGATCCGCGTGCGCCACGAAAGATCTCCGCGGAGGTAATGGGAACCTTAAGAGCTGATCAATTTCTTCTCCCATCCATCAGCATGTCTATCTTCTGCAGCCGAAAGCCTGCGATATACTTCTGCCATGTGTGGCTGTTTCTCCGATTCTGGCCAGAGAGAAATACAGTGCAGCGCCGTCAATCTCTCTTTGCCTGTTTGAAAGATAACGATTTATGTCATCTGTATTTGCCATATGTCCCTCCTTTATACTCAGAGCCAATCGGAGGGGCAAACCCTCCGATTGGTACTCATTCTTTTGGAAAAGGGTCTACCTCTCTATTTCAGCGCACTCCATCCTGCGAATTTATCATCATCCCTAGCTCTGATTCGATGGAAAGCAGTTGGTTGTATTTTGCACGCAATCTGAACGGGGCGGGGCACCGGTTTTGATCTGGCTAGTATAACGGTACAAGGGCAGGTCAAATGAATTTGCGGAGGCTTTTGCGACCGCAAGACTGACGCTGAGCACAGACTTGATGTTTTATGGCGAGGAATTTTCTCCCTCAAGTACAATTGCAAATTAGTTGGATAATTTGACCCCAAATATCGGAAACTGTTCATTGGGTTTCCTGATATTTATCGGGAAAGAAACTTAATCCAACCACAGATTTCCCAGATTACGAAGATTCGATTTTGAAAATCTATGAAATCTATACACCACTTTGCATCACATTACTCTTTTTGGCTATATCCTGCCGGAGCGAGGTAGTTGCCTCATTTTTTGCTGCATTCTTTTGCAGCTTTCATCAATCCGACAAACAAGGGATGGGGGCGCATTGGGCGCGAAAGGAACTCAGGGTGAAATTGGCTCCCAATCATATATGGATGATCTGCTAATTCGGCGATCTCAACCAGCTTTCCATCGGGGGACATGCCCGAAAAGACCATGCCTGCTTTTTCGAAATCGGAGCGATAGGCATTATTGAACTCAAAACGGTGGCGGTGGCGTTCTTCCACCTGAGGAACACCGTAAGCCTCAGCGGCCCGCGTGCCCTCCTGCAAGAACACACGGATAAAGGCCGAGACGCATGGTGCCGCCCATATCGCTGATGGAACGTTGATCAATCATCAAGTCAATCACCGGCGCCTCGGTGCTGCGGTCAAATTCGGTTGAATTGGCATCTTCCAGATTAAGAACACGGCGGGCAAACTCAATGCTCATCACCTGCATTCCCAGGCACAAGCCAAGATAAGGAACCTTCTTTCTCGCGTGCATAGCGGGCGGCCATGATTTTGCCCTCGATACCGCGTGAGCCGAAGCCGCCCGGGACGACAATCCCGTCCGCACTCTGGACAATATCCCAGCCTTTGTCCTTTTCCAGATTTACTGAATGTACCCAACCGATTTCAACTTCGACCCCGTTGGCCAGCGCGGCATGCTTGAGAGCCTCGCGAACCGACATATAGGCATCCTGCAGTTCAACATACTTTCCTACCAAGGCTATTTTTACAGTTGGTTTTGGCTTGCGTACTGCCTCGACCAATTTGATCCATGGCCGCATGTCGGGTTTACGGGTGGCCTCCAACCCCAGTTTTTCAACCAAGAAATCACCCACCCCCACTTTCTCCAACAATAAGAGGGACTTCATAAAGCACATCGCTGGTCACCATCGGCACTACCGCACGTTTTTCAACGTCGCAGAACAAGGCGATCTTGTCACAGATACCGTCTTCAATGGGATGATCGGAGCGGGCAATGATCATATTGGGCGAGATACCGATCGAACGCAGGGCCGCGACCGAATGTTGAGTAGGTTTGGTCTTGAGTTCGCCGGTCGCGCCGATGTAAGGCATCCACGTTACATGGATAAAGAATACATTTTCACGTCCGACCTCATTGCGGAGCTGGCGCAGGGCCTCCAGGAATGGCTGCGATTCTATATCACCGACGGTCCCCCGACTTCCACAATCACAATTTCCGCACCGGTCTCTTTCGCCACCAATCCGACCCGGCGTTTAATCTCGTTGGTGATATGAGGAATGACCTGGATCGTGCCCCCAAGAAAATCACCCCGGCGCTCTTTGCCGATAATCTCCGCGTAAACCTGTCCGCTGGTGAAGTTGCTAACACGGCTCAGCCGGATGTCGATGAACCTTTCGTAATGGCCCAGGTCAAGGTCCGTTTCGGCGCCGTCGTCCAAAACAAAAACTTCCCCATGTTGGTAGGGCGACATTGTGCCCGGATCAACGTTTATATAGGGGTCCAGCTTCTGAACGGCTACTTTGAAACCACGCTCTTTGAGGAGCAACCCCGTCGCCGCTGCCGTCACACCCTTGCCGACCGATGAAACAACACCCCCGGTGAAGAATAAGTATTTCGTAGTCATAAGTCTCCTCTCGAGCAGCAAAAATTCCTTATGGGTTAGAAAACTGAGATATCTAGACGTACCGACAGATCAAAGACAGCATGACAGCCTAAAACAAAGGAAATGGGGAGGGCGATGAAGCCCTCCCCATTGGGGATTACGGTCAGGATTTGGTGGAAAATTGTATCTTCGTTCTCATCCTACCAACTTGACGATATCTTCTGCGGCGCGCCGCATCTCAAGGAAAATCAGACCCAATTTGGCCTCCTGCCGTGCCAGGGCCGTCAGAACGGCCTCCGAGCCAACGGAGGTAAGCACTATCGAACCCGCATCGCCTTTGATATAGACTTGCTCGAGGCTGCCGCGTCCCAGCTCGCCCGATATGCGCTCGCCCAGGCTCAGCATGGCCGCTGACATGGCTGAAACTCGATCTTCTTCCACGCCTTGCTGAAGCGCAGAGGCCATAATCAAACCATCCACCGAGACAATGGCGGAAGCTTCAATATCCGGAGCCGCAGCCTGCATTGATCTTAATCGGTCCACCATCTGGTCAGCGCGGGATTTTGCCATCAATAGTCCTCTTGGGCATCAACGGTCTGAGTTTACCATAAAATTTGACCATGCCCCGTCTTCGTGTTAGACTTGAACGTTCGAAATTTCAAGGAGGAATGAATGCGCAATCGTCAGGGTTGTTTAGCCGGTCTCCTGGAACTTTTTTTATTGGACAAATTGTTCGAATGGCTGCAGCGCCGCTTTGGTTTTGGCCGGGGCTGTTCGTGCAGTGGGCTGGGATGCGGCGTTATCCTGCTTTTCCTCTTCCTGATTTTTGCCTGTTCCATCTTTACTCGATACCGATTGGCTTCATCTGCTACGCTAATGCGCCTGAATGTGGTTGGATGGACCATCGCAGCTGTTCTTCTTGCTGCATTTCCCGTTGCTGCACAGGGCATCCACTTCACCTACGATTGCTTCGCCCGTCCCGGGCCAGGTTTTGCAGGGGCAGGTCGCAGTCACGGGTACGACAGATGTGCCAAACTTCGCTTCAGCCGAACTTGATTTTGGTATGCTGCTGACCCAACAAACTACCAGGTTTCTTATTCAAACGATGACGGAACCGATCCAAAACGACCTCCTGGCGACATGGGACACAACGAGCATCAGTGACGGCGACTATCTTCTATTGCTTCGAGTTTATCTGGCTGACGGAACCTCCCAGGATATGACGGTTACAGTAAAGGTGCGGAACTACACCGCGCTGCCAACCACAACCCCGACCCTTTTGCCAACCGAACCCGCCATGCAAATACCGACTCCGATCGTGCTTGCGCCGACCATGACACCGACTCTTGCCCCGCTCCCAACTCCGACCAGCCTTCCGCCGAACCCGGCCTCCACAAATGCGAATGATATTTACAACGAATTCTGGCGGGGAGGCCTGATCGTATTGCTTCTATTCTTCGCATTTGGAATCGTAATCCGGTTGCGCCGTTCCTGAATGGGGCACGAACAACAATGACTGATAATACTTTTCTGCTGATCGGCCTCGGTAACCCGGGCCGCGAATATAGAGATAATCGACATAATGCGGGCTTCATGGTTATTGACCGCCTTGCCGTCCGACTCAACGCGCGAGGAATGAAGCTGCAATCCAAAGCCATCGTGACAAGCTCTTTCTACGAAGACAAAAAATTAATTCTCGCCAAGCCGCAGACTTATATGAATCTGTCGGGCCATTCGGTGCAAGGATTGGCTAATTTTTACAAGCTGCCCCTGGACAATTTACTGGTAACCCATGACGATCTTGATCTCCCGTTCGGAACGATCCGCCTGCGGCCAGGTGGTGGGCCAGGAGGACAAAAAGGGGTTGCCTCGGCGATTGAACAGTTGGGAACGAAGGATTTGCCAGGCTTGCGCATAGGCATTGGACGCCCTCCGGGCAGAATGGATGCGGCCGCTTATGTTTTACAGGATTTTTCGCGCGACGAAGCGAAGACTTTGTCCGCGATCCTTGATCGTGCGGCTGATGCAGCGTTAACTTTTGTTGTCAATGGGCTTGATAAGGCAATGAACGAATTCAATGGGGAGATCATCGAAGAATAGTTGCGGCAAGCAGTCGAGTTCCTGTCGCTGACCTCACTTCCAAATATCCACTCTTTTTGTTTCAACCATGCAAATCATCCTCGATAAGATTCGGGCACTTCCACAATATCAGGACCTACTAAAGCAAATCCGGGATGGCAAGGAGCCATCCGGCCTGGGCCTGCCGCGTTCCGGCCGGCTGCCCATGCTTACGGCACTGCATTCGGACCTGAACAGACCCATTCTGTTTGTAACGGACCGCGCCGATCACGCCTTATCCCTTTTCGATGAATTAGGTTTTTGGGATAAATCGCCTCGGTATTTTTTGGCGGAACCTAATCCGTTGTTTTACGAACAGGCGGCATGGGGGATGAGCACACGAAGGGAGCGGCTGCAGGCATTGACCGCGTTGGCGGTATATCATTTGCCCTTCGCCCAGAACCCGGATACGGGTCCGATTCTGGTCTCTTCAGCTCGCGCTCTAATGACACGCACGCTGCCGCGCCGGGATTTCCTTAAAGCTTGTAAGAAACTTTCTGTGGGTCAGAGCTATCAACTTGATGCGCTCTTACATACGTGGGCTGAATATCGGTTATCAGCGCGTGAACACAGTAACAGAACCCGGCCAGTTCTCCCGCCGCGGCGGAATCCAGGATATTTGGCCGCCGAGCGAGAAATTACCGATCCGATTCGATTTCTTTGGCGATGAGATAGAAACGGTTCGCAGGTTCGATCCCGCCTCTCAACGAACGATCGAGAAACTGGATTCTGTGCTGATTACTCCGGCGCGGGAATTTATCGTGCCAGAATCGACGCCTGAGAAAAGGGAATCGGAAAGGGAGAGCACTCGCGGATTCCAACGCCGCGGGCGGTGAACTATCAGAATTTCATATCCCCTTGCTTCATAGCCAGCCTGCAAGTCTTCTTGAATTATCTGCCGCCAAAATCGCTGGTGCTTGTTGATGACCTTTCCGTCGTTGAGAGCATGGTTGCAGAGGTCGAAGAACAAGCGGTCAAGTTCAGACGTGAAAGCATCGACAGAAGGAACGTTATCGCCGGAGTTTCCGATCCCTTATATTACCTGGCCTGAACTTTTGGACGAGTTTCACGGATTCGGGTTGATAGAGTTGGGTCATTCAACCGCCGCACGAGGGTGTTGATGGGATCGGTTCCGCTTTCGGCATGGGGCAGAGATTTGCTGGACGGCTGAAACCGTTCATTGAACACGCGGCCGGTTTGGTTGCCAAGAACGACCAGGTTATTATTGTTTCCAGGCAAGTGGAGCGGTTGGGCGAACTTTGGAAAGAGACTATCGAGGGCGGTAACGCGGAGCACCAAACGCAAAGTGCGCCCGTTCTTGATCGAAGCTTCATTATCGGAAGGGTTTGTTATTGGAGATCTCCATCTCATTACGGATTCTGAAATCTTTGGCTGGGAACGCCCGCAGCCGCGGACGCGCCAACGGCATGTTGCCGAGACACCAGAAACCGTGTATGCCGATCTGCGCCCTGGCGACTACATTGTTCATATCGACCATGGTATTGGCCGTTTTGTTGGATTGGTACAAAGAAATCTGGATGGTCTGGCAGCGCGAGTTCCTGGCAGTGGAATATGACAATGGCGGACAGTTGTATGTCCCAGTTCACCAAGCCGACCGATTGACGAAATATGTAGGCGCGGAAGGCGCCGAGCCAGCCCTGGATAGGTTAGGGGGACAGGAATGGCATGAAAAAAAGGGACGTGTAAAAGAGGCGGTGATCGAAGTCGCCCAGGAAATGCTGGACCTGTATGCGAGACGGCATGTTGCGCAAGGTTATGCCTTCAAACCTGATACATCCTGGCAGGCGGAGTTGGAAGATAGTTTCCCATATGTGGAAACAGATGATCAGGCGCGGGCTTTGGATGAAATAAAACGCGATATGGAATCGACGCGCCCAATGGACCGCCTGTTGTGCGGCGATGTGGGCTACGGCAAAACGGAAGTCGCCCTGCGTGCGGCCTTCAAGGCAGTGATGGATGGCAAACAGGCAGCGATCCTGGTGCCAACGACAGTGCTTGCTCAGCAACATTACGAGACTTTTCTGCAGCGCCTGGCGGCCTTCCCGGTAAAGGTTGAGATGCTCTCTCGATTTCGGTCGCCGCACGAGCAAGGTGAAATACTGCTTGGGTTGGCTGTCGGCGAAATCGATATTATTATTGGCACCCATCGCCTGCTCTCCTCTGATGTGCAATTCAAGGAACTTGGCCTTGTGATCATCGATGAGGAGCAACGATTTGGCGTCACCCATAAAGAGCACCTCAAAAAACTTCGTACGGAAGTGGATGTGCTAACCCTGACAGCTACTCCCATCCCCCGTACGCTGTATATGGCCCTAGCCGGCGTCCGAGATATATCAAATCTCAATACACCGCCTGAAGAACGGCTGCCCATTGTTACCCATGTGGGACCTTACACACCGCAACTTGGTTCGCCAGGCGATTCTGCGTGAACTTGAGCGGGGGGGACAAATCTTCTTTGTGCATAATCGGGTGAACACGATCGAAGCAATGAAGGCCCATCTCAATCAACTGGTGCCCGAGGCGCAAGTCGATATCGGTCATGGACAAATGCCCGAACATGAATTAGCCGCGGTAATGCACCGATTTAACGGAGGCGAGACGGATATATTGCTCTCCACGACTATCATCGAATCAGGGCTGGATATCCCGAACGCGAATACTTTGATTGTTGACCGGGCGGATACTTTTGGCCTTGCACAGCTTTATCAACTACGGGGCCGGGTGGGACGCGGTGCGGCGCGCGCTTATGCCTACTTTTTTCGCCACCGAAAACTTTCTCCGACTATCGAAGGCCAACAGAGACTGGAGGTTATCGCGGAGAACACCGAGCTTGGCGCCGGTTATTCGATTGCGATGCGCGATCTCGAGATCCGCGGAGCAGGGGAACTATTGGGAACGCGCCAGCACGGGCATATCCAGGCCGTAGGATTTCATCTTTATACCCGCCTTCTCGCCGATGCAGTGCGCCAGATCAGGCGGATCGAAGGTGCAAAGCTGAAGGATCAGGGCGATCAACCGGTCGGACCCCTAACTGGAAAGGTCCGACTGTCCAGTTTTAACCAGCCCGTCTCCATGCCCGTTAATGTAGATTTGCCCCTAGCAATTGGGATTCCGGCCGACTATATATCAGACCAGGACCTGCGGTTGCGGCTTTATCGTCGCAGCGCGGATTTGAGAGACGAGAGCGAGATCGATGCGCTTGCGAACGAGTTCAACGACCGTTTTGGCCCGCTCCCAGAGACTGTGCAAAATCTTTTCTATCAAATGCGCGTCAAGCTGCGCGCCGAAAAAATTGGCCTTGCATCGGTAGGATGGGAAACCGGACAGGTGGTCCTGCGCTATCCTCCAGCGTCCGATGGCAAGGAAGAGAAACGTCTGCCCGATCTCAGTAATGAGGTAAGGGGCGGAAAAGGGGCTTATTGGTGCATGTTTGGGCGAGACACTAGATTGGCAGAAAAGACTCCTTGAGACCCTCGATCTGCTAATCAAGGGCAGATAATTACCAGCTGGCTCCGGAACCAGGTGCATACCAACCAATTGGTACGGCGATTTTTCTTGATCCGCTGATACTCAATAGTATTTTTCTATTCCACCAAACCCAAATTGCTTATTTTTTTCGGTCATCTTTATGAAATGCTTCAGGCGCTTCTGGAATTCTTCCGGTCTGTTCCTGGCCCCGTCGATAAAGGCTATTCGAATCCGGCGATAAGATTCGGAAAATTCTGAAAATTCTGCCAGGCCCGCGGATTGATTTAATGGCACTTAGAATATCGCGGGGTATCTCAAATTGCTCATCTGCGATCTTTCCAAGAGTTGGCAGGATGTCCTTCATTACTTTACCCTGAGCAATCAAGTTCTTGAGACTCTCCTTGTTGGCCTGGGAGTAGGGGCTTTTAGAATTTCTGCACGAGAACCGCTGTGCAAACCGTTCCTTATCCAGGCTCTTAACATTGCTGTCGATCCAACCAAAGCATAAGGCTTCTTCAACAGCATCGTTATAGGCAATACGCGGCTTACCGCTGCCTTTCTTGTAGTAAACAAGCCAGATTTCCTTCTCTGTTTTATAATGGTTTTTCAACCATTTGCGCCAATCTTCACGATTTGCAACGTATAAAGTATTAGATATGTTCATATTAGTGATTAGTGATATATTCCTTGGCTATGATTAATCCCTCTCGGCACTTGCAGGGAGTTTTCCAGAGGCCGGGGCGCCGGGTATCTTTCGATTTCTGTAATCATCATAATCCGGGACCAAGCGGCGATATGTACCGTCCATCAACGGGGAGGAGATCATAAAATCGGCAGTGGCCCGGTTACAAGCAATGGGGATATTCCAGACGGCAGCCATCCGCAGGAGGGCTTTGACATCTGGATCGTGCGGCATTGGCTCAAGAGGGTCCCAAAAGAAGATCAGGAAATCGATCTCGCCATCGACGATCATGGCCCCAACCTGCTGGTCCCCGCCCAAAGGCCCGCTTTGAAGCTTCGTTATTTCGAACCCCAATTCACGCTCAAGCATCTCCCCGGTGGTGCCGGTGGCGAATACTTCGTGGTGGGCAAGAAGGTCGCGATTAAATTTGGCCCATTCCACCAAATCCTGTTTCTTATTATCATGCGCCACGAGCGCTATCTTCTTATCAGGTTCCATGATTATTTGTCTATGAGCCATGCTTTACTCCGATTCTGTTTCTTTATGTTAGGGCAGATGGATTCTGAGCGTATTTATTATATCCAAAGTGATCGAACCCCGGATCGGCGGAGAAGCTTATGTTCTCTCACCTAAAGGATTTTATTATTGGCCCCTCTTTGCCGACTATATCTGGTTGGGGTAATCGGCTGAACAAACTGCGCGCCCTGGCAGCTTTTTCTCCTGACGCCCTGGCCTCGATAGCCTATGCCAATCAAGAAATTTATTTAGGCCTTATCGTTGCCGGAACTGCTGGTTTGGCCTACGCGTTGCCCATCAGCCTGGCAATCGGAAGCCTATTGGCAATCGTTGCCCTGTCATATTTTCAGACAATACACGCGTATCCATCCGGCGGTGGTTCATACGTGGTTGCCCGTTCGAATTTAGGTACGATCCCAGGCCTGGTAGCGGCAGCGGCTCTGCTTATTGATTACCTGCTTAATGCAGCAGTGAGCCTGACGGCCGGGGTAGCTGCGATTGCATCGGCGTTTCCAGAGCTCTTGCGGTATCGTATTGGGATTGCCCTTTTTCTGCTCCTCATTATTACCTTACTCAATCTGCGAGGTATGCAAGAAACGGGGACGGTCTTGGCTGTGCCGGTATATTTATTCATAACAGTCTATTTGATCATGATCGGTTTCGGATTTATTCGTCTGTTCATCGAAGGCCCTGCTCCTCTCCCGCCGGCGGCAATCCCTACTTTTGAGCCGGTAACAATCTTCCTGGTCTTGCATGCTTTTTCAACGGGGAGTACTGCGCTCACAGGTGTGGAAGCAATCAGCAATGGAGTCCCTGCTTTTGAACCACCTGAATCTAAAAACGCGGGCAGAACTCTGATGGTCATGGCCTTTCTCATGGCCATACTTTTCCTTGGGACAACCGCCCTTACCCATTTTTTCGCCGTTATAGCTGGACCGCAGGAAACTATTCTTTCCGCCCTTTCACGTAAATTGGTGGGAACCACTCCATTCTATTACTTAATTCAGCTTGTGACCCTGGCCATCCTGACGGTGGCAGCAAACACAAGCTTTGCTGGATTTCCAAGGCTGGCAGCAATCCTGGCGCGGGATGCCTTCCTGCCTCGGCAGTTGAGCAGCCTGGGAGACAGGCTTAGTTTTACGAACGGGATCATTTTGTTGAGCACCGGCACAGCCGCCCTTATCATATTCTTTGGAGGAGATTCGCATGCATTGATCCCCCTGTTTGCAGTTGGTGCTTTCCTTGCCTTTACACTTTCACAATCAGGGATGGTTCTTCATTGGCTAAAAGAGCGTGGGCGGGGTTGGATACTAAAATCCGGGATAAACGGGGTTGGCGCCCTGGCTACAGGGACGACACTGACAGTAATCGCCATAAGCAAGTTCACTGGTGGCGCATGGATCACCATCCTCCTGATTCCGACGATCGTTTTTATTTTTGTCCGTGTTCATAAGCATTATCAGATTGTCCGGCAGGAACTTTCCTTGCATGGTTTGCCTCCTTCACTGCGACCCATTAGTCCGACCCGGGTGGCGATCCCAATATCGGGTGTACATCGCGGCATGGTGAATGCAGTTTTGTTTGCGCGGGCCATCTCGCCGCACGTGACCGGGGTTTATGTGGAGCTCGAACCGGGCTCTGGCTCGCGAGTGACCAAGGAATGGAATCAATGGTGGCCCGACGTTCCGTTGGTTGTTATTCCTTCGCCTTACCGTTCCATAGTTGGCCCGCTTCTGGAATACCTGGATAAAACCGATCAAGAACATAATGACGGGCAACTTGCCGTAGTCGTGCTTCCGGAATTTGTTACTACATATTGGTGGCAAAACCTGCTCCATAACCAGGAGGCCCTAATCATTAAAGCTGCCTTGCTTTATGGACGTCGGCGCGGCGGTTTGGAGCGGATCGTGATCGATGTACCTTACCACTTGAAAACGTGAAAAAGAAAACGAATGTATTGGAGGGCAATTCTTGTAGTCCCTGCATGAAAATCAGATAAGAATAGGCAAATTCGCAGGTTGACGCTCCTGTCCATGATAGATATAATAGAACGCACGTTCTTGAAGGAAATGAGACGCTATGACCTTTAAACTTCAGGCTCCCTTTCAGCCGACCGGTGATCAGCCCGAGGCAATTATCGAACTCGTTGCAGGCGTACGGCAGGGAATGAAAAACCAGGTGCTGCTGGGCGCGACCGGCACCGGCAAGACATACACCATTGCTTCAGTGATCCAAGAATTGCAGATGCCAGCCCTCATCATGGCCCATAATAAGACGCTGGCAGCTCAGTTGTATGCAGAATTCAAAGATTTCTTTCCCGAGAATGCGGTTGAGTACTTCGTCTCTTACTATGATTATTACCAACCGGAGGCTTATGTCCCCCGCCACGATCTATATATTGAGAAAGAGACAGAAATCAATGAGGAGATCGAGCGTCTCCGACTGGCCGCAACGGCCTCTCTGATCTCCCGTCGCGACGTAATCATCGTTGCCTCGGTTTCATGCATCTATGGCCTAGGCAGTCCTGAAGAGTTTGGCAAGGCAACGGTTACCATGAAAGTGGGAGAAATATACCGGCGCAATGCGCTCATCAGACAATTGGTCGAGTCCCAGTATCAACGAAACGATATGGAGCTGCGCCCAGGCAACTTCCGGGTGCGCGGCGATACGCTTGAAATCATCCCTGCTTATGAAGACCGCCGGGGTTATCGGATCACTTTCTTCGGAGACGAAGTGGAGCGGATCTCCCAATTCAGCCCATTGACCGGTGAGATCTTCGAGGAACCCCAGGAAGCCTCCATTTTTCCGGCAAAGCACTACCTGACCGAAGGCGATAAGCTGAAAGAGGCGATTGCCGATATCGAAAAAGAACTGGAAGAACGGATTGCGATCTTTAAATCCGAAGGCAAGCTGATCGAAGCGCAGCGTATCGAACAAAGGACCCGGTACGATCTCGAAATGCTCAAGGAGGTAGGTTATTGTTCCGGCATCGAGAACTATTCGAGGCATCTTGACCGGAGGGCGGCCGGCACCCATCCCTGGACGATGATCGATTTTTTGCCGAGCGATTATCTGCTTGTATTGGATGAAAGTCACATGACGGTTCCCCAGATCCGGGGAATGTACAACGGCGACCGGTCCAGAAAAGAGACGCTCGTTGAATATGGTTTCCGGCTCGCCGAGTGCGGTGGACAATCGTCCGCTCAAATTTGCCGAATTTGAACAAATAATGGGCTATACGATTTATACCTCGGCGACACCAGGCCCGTATGAAATGGGAATTGCCGATCAGGTAGTTGAACAGATCATACGTCCGACGGGGCTGGTCGACCCGGAGATCGAGATACGCCCAACCAAAGGCCAGGTGGATGATTTGATCGGCGAGATCCGGGAGCGGGTGTCGAGAGGGGAAAGGGTTCTGGTCACCACGCTTACAAAACGGATGGCGGAGGACCTGTCCGATTATCTAATGGAGCTTGGGACGAAAGTTCACTATTTACATTCCGAGGTAGAAACCCTGGAACGTGTCGGTATCCTGAGGGACTTGAGGCTGGGAGTATTCGATGTGATCGTTGGGATCAACCTTCTGCGAGAAGGGCTAGATCTCCCGGAAGTATCGCTGGTCGCGATTTTGGACGCTGACAAAGAGGGCTTTCTGCGTTCTGCAACGGCACTCATCCAGACCACCGGCCGGGCCGCGCGGCACATAAACGGCCGCGTGATCATGTATGCGGATCGAATTACAGACTCGATGAAAGCCGCAATTTCTGAGACCAGCCGACGTCGGGATAAACAATTAAAGTATAACGAGGAAAACGGGATTACACCGGTCAGCATTCATAAAGCGATCCGTGACATTACCGACCAGTTGTCTTCGGATGCAAAACAGAAGGCGATGGGTGAATCAAAAGGAGAATATAAGACCAAGCGCGACAAGACTACAAATAGCGAATTGCAGAAGATAGTTGGAGAACTTGAGAAGCAAATGAAAGAAGCTGCCAAGAATCTTGATTTTGAAAAAGCTGCGGCGCTGCGTGACGAGATGTATGAATTAAAAGCAATCCTGGCAGATGAAGCCAACTTGAAGCCGTGGGAGAGAATCAAATTATTGGCGGGCGAGGAATAGCCGGTAAGTAGCGGCGCACGACCAGCGGCTTGACCTGAATAAGCTGAGGTTTCCCAACTCCTCAGCTTATTTGATTTCCGGCATCACTTGATGAATGACCCGAAAGATAGACCTAATAGGTAAGTGATAATGGCTTCTCCCAGACCTACAACCGTCATTTCCAGACCGCCACGCCACGGGCTTAAGCCGGTCACAACTGTCTTGGCGGCACCGATCAAGAAGTGGGCCAGGGTACTGATCGCGAACGACAGGATAATGGCCGGATAACCGCTCGTAAAGAAAAAAGGCACAATGGGAATAAAAGCCCCGGCGGCGGTGGATAATGTGGCCGACAAGGCCGACGTCCATGGATTCGGGAAGGTTTGCTCAGACAGGCCCAATTCCTCGCTTCCCAGCGTCCTGAGAGCGGATTCGGGCTGGGCGATGAGGCGCCCGGCGAGAATCTTTGCCTCGTCCTCCGGTACGCCTTTAAGTTGATAGAACAGAGCCAGCTCTTCCTGCTCCTCTTCCGGATTTTGTTCCAGTTCCTGACGCTCGCGCCGAATCTCGGCCTCTTGTACTTCGCGTTCAGTTTTTGTGGAGAGATACGCTCCGGAACCCATCGACAAGGCAGAGGCAAGCATACCTGCAAGTCCGGCAATCAAAACAGCAGGACCGCCGGCTGTTGCCCCCGCAACACCGGAGACAATGCCAAAGACTGAACCCAGGCCGTCATTTGCTCCGTAGATAGCCTGACCTATCCAGCCGCCCCCGCTTCGATGCCAACTTTCGCGGTGCAGGATTGTATCCAGCATCGCCTGGGGGCCGGCAATCGTGTTTGGGGAATGGGCGCTATTCTTTTGCATGGCCCCACTATGTACTTCTTCATCATGCTTTACAGACTGAATGGTGCCTCGATCTTTCTCAGTCGGAGCCAATTGCGAGAGGGATTCGTACATCTCCGTATCGTCTTCTTCATTGCTCTCGATGCGTTTCAAGGCATTATCGGTCCCGCTCTGCACCAGGACCCAACGCCAAATGCGATCGCGAAGACCTTCCATGTTCGGCGGAAGCGCAACACCCAGCTCAATGAGGCGGTCTGCCCAACGTTGTCCATGCTTTCGTTCCGTCTCTGCCAGACCCAGAAGTGCGTTGCGACGCGATTCGTTTGTTTCGCGTTGAGCCAGGGCATGGTAAATTCGCTGGCTAGCTCTTTCCTTTTTCAGGGCAAGGAGCAAGCCCCTTATGAATTTTGATTGATTATCTGTTTGCATGTTAAGTCTCCCTGCGATGCGACCTTGAGACTATTTTTAAGCCTTGATAAGTTCATTTTCATGAAACCAGGCGTTTGGATTCGTGATCCTACCAGTCTCGACTATCCAAATGAGGAAAAATAAGCACTATTTGTTGAGCGGAAGCGGAACCAGCAGGAGAGGAATTTTCGTTCGCCGAGCTATATTAGGTGCAACGCTGCGAGCCCAGAAGGCGTCGATGCCAGCCCGGCGATGAGTGCTTAGCACAATCAGGTCTGCCGAACTACGTTCGGCCACGTTGACAATGGTTTGGGCCGGATCGCCCCTGGCAATCTCGGCTGAGGTGTGAAAGCCTTCGCCAATCAATGCATTCAAATGCCCTTGAAAATGCTGCCGGGCCTGTTCTTCCTTGATATCCAGAAGGGCATTGGTCGTAGATGGCAAAATCGTGCTGGTCGCAGCCTCATCTCCCCGCAGGGTGCTAAAGGTGGGAATTACACAGAGCAGAGATAACTCCGCGTTGTATGCCTTGGCCAGATTTTTCGCGATGGGTAAACCATCGTCATGGACGGATTCGCTATCGAGCGGGACGAGAATACGCCGGAGAATGAACGGCTTCTGATAGGACGTCATGGGCTGAAGAAAGAGCAGCGGAGTGGCGCCTTTCGCAACCACCTGCTGAGCGATACGGCCGAACAACATATCGCGAATACCGCTCCGTCCGTGCGCACACATAATTACGAGGTCGGGCTCAAATTCAGCGGTATGTTCAACGATACTGGCCGTTACATCCTTGACTCCCGCACTGTGAACATGCCAGTTTGCTTTAACCCCGGCCGGGAAAGAATCCTTTGCCAAAGCCTGCAAATAAGCCTCTGCCTCTTCGGGCTGAGTGAGATGCCGCTCGTTATGGACGGCTTCAGGCGCATTTTGCTCGATAATATGCAGGAGGGTGACCGGTGCGTTCAATTTTTCGGCAAGCGAAGCTGCGGCAGGCAGGGCAGCCTCTGCCAAATGCGAACCATCGAGCGGAACCAGGATTTTGCTAAACATAAGCCTATCCACCGAAAGTGATCTGGTAAAGAAGGAAGATATTAAGAGCGACGATCAGACCGGCCACCATGCTTGCCATTATAGTGGTTAATCGCTGATTGACCAACACTCCCATCAAATCCTTGCGCCTCGTAAACGCGACGAGGGGAATAATAGCAAACGGCAGGCCAAAACTAAGTACGACCTGACTGAGTACCAAGGTCCTCGTGGGGTCGAGCCCCAGGGAAATGACAATAATGGGTGGGACCATCGTAACGACACGCCTGAGCCATATTGGTATGCTGCGATGAATGAAACCCTGCATGATGACCTGCCCGGCCATTGTGCCCACGGTAGACGAGGAGAGCCCGGATGCAAGAAGGGAAACCGCAAATACGACGCTGGCCGACGGGCCGAGCAATGGAGTCAATGTGCGATAGGCCTCTTCAATGGTGCCAACTTGTCTCAGTCCCTGGGCAAAGAAGGTGGAAGAAGCCATGATAAGCATTGCGCCATTTACCAAGCCCGCCAACCCCATGGCTATTGTTACGTCAAACAATTGAAAACGAAACAGGCGTTTGAGTTCTCCATCGTTTTTGGTCGGGATACGGTTCTGAGTGAGGGACGAGTGAAGGAAAATAACATGGGGCATTACCGTTGCGCCAAGTATACCGGTGGCAAGGAGCACGCTTTCCATGCCCGAAAATTGGGGTACGACGGCGTGGAATGCCACCTGCGCCATGTCTGGGCGATCAAGGATCGTCTCAATGATATAGCAGACGGCAATAACGCCGACGAGGGTGGTAATCACGGCCTCCAGAGGGCGGAAGCCGCGTCGCTCGAGACCGAGAATAATAAATGTCGCCAATGCAGTTAGCAGAGCAGCCACCAATAAAGGGATATGGAAGAGTAGATTGAAATCCAAGAGCCGCCCCAAGGAATTCGGCCAAGTCGGTTGCCATCGCCACAAGTTCCATCAGCACCCACATGCCGATAGAAACAGGTTCCGGGAATTGTTCACGGCATAGTTCTGCCAGGTTCCTGCCGGTGGCAATTCCCAATTTTGCCGAAAGTGTCTGAATGAGCATTGCCATTAAGTTGCTTGCCAGGATCACCCATAACAGCATATACCCGAATTGCGCTCCCCCTTGAATGTTCGTTGCAAAATTACCGGGATCTACGTAGGCGACACAGGCTATGAACGCCGGTCCCAGGAAAGGCAAAATGCGCGCAATCAACCCTTTTTTGCTTTTGCCCGTCAAAACCTCTTCGGCACTTTGCAGGGTGCTAACGTCGCCGGGTCGAACAGGGATTGGAGTTTCTTTGGATGATGACATGCTGATCTACCTCTGCGGTAATCTAAAAAGGTCAAATCTTATCGACGTATATTTTTGTGGTGATATTAAGACCGAGAACAGCTGTGTTGCGGCCAAATTTCAGGGTGATATTGTTATCGTACGGAGAATAGTCCACGACTTCAACTTGCGTTCCGGGCAGGAGGCCCAGGCTTTCAAGATAGCGAAGCAACTCTGTATTTTCGGTTCTTACGCGCTGGATGGTGGCTTTTTGGGCCGGATGAAGCACGGATAGCGGCGTTGAGCTATCTTCGGGCATTGTTAAGTCCATTGTGGGAATGAGATCACCGTGCGGATCACGGGCGGGGTTCCCCAAGGCATTGGCGATCCGCGCCTCGAAATCCTCGGATATAACGTGTTCCAGTTTCTCGGCCTCATTATGGACCTCGTCCCACGAATAACCCAGGGTTTGCACCAGCCAGGTCTCCAAAAGACGATGATGACGAATGACTTCCAAGGCTGCGCGCCGGCCCTTCGTCGTGAGCTTTACTCCCTGGTGTTTGTGATAGTCAACCAGGGGAGGCTTCACGGAGGCGAGTTTTTGCAGCATGCCGGTGACCGAAGCGGGCTTGATACCCAGACGGGCTGCCAACGAGTTAGTGCTGGCAGTCTCGCCATTTTCTGTCAGAAGATAGATGGATTTTAAGTAATCCTGAATTGAATCGGTTAATTGGTCTGCCATAACATCATGTTTGATGACAAGATCCGTTCCCTGGGATTGACCGTTCTCTCACCATACGTGGGGAATAAGACGATATTTCACGCGTTCCATATAGGAGGCGTAACCGGGCAGCTTGCCTCGCAAGGTGCGCTCCTCGAGCACCGCACGCCTTGCGATAATGGCAATAAAAATGATGCCCAGCAGTAATCCATACCAGGAACCCAGCAATAAGGAGGTACCTACCGTAAAGATCAGCATCGCCATATACATTGGATGTCGAACGAGATGGTAGGGACCCGTTGAGACTACAGTCTGCCCGCGTTCTTCCTGAATACGAACAACGGGCGAGAGAAAGGAGTTCTCACGAAAGGTCAGGAACAAAAGATAAAAAGAAGCCAACAGGATCAGCGCTCCAACTACCTGCAGCCAGCCCGACATATTCGACCAATGAAAGCGCATCGCGTCCAGCGACATGAATGCAATCCATATAAAGGGGAACACCAGCATCAGCGGAAAAAGGATTTTGTCCCAACCTTGCTGGTCAGACGTACCCAGATGAAGCCGTTCCTGCATCAATCCCGGGTTGTGCTTATACAGCCATAATGTGACTGCTATGTAAAAACCAAAGAAGAGCAAAAGAAAAGCCCAGCCTGCAAACCAAGCGAAGGTGCCGGCAGGAAGAAACAAGGCCAAGGCAAAGAGCACAAAAAAGCCCACGAACTCTCCAACCTGCTTTCCAATATCGACTCGCATTTCATACCTCATAAATAGCCGACCAAGGCTAAAAGAATATTTAGGTGAACCTAAATTATTATAGCCGACAAAGAGGATGAAGTCAAGAGAGCAGGAGGAAAGATCCCTAGACCTGGATAGCGCTCGAGCTTTGTACTTCGAAAACCAGGATTAATAACTAGACATTCAGGTCGCGCCGAATACCAAGCGGTTATTCTAAATTATCGTTTAACGCAAAAGAATTCTCGATCTTAATAAGCAGTCCCCATGCTTCACTTTATTTTCTTCTTAACCACCTGCCGCCCGTGATCAAGGAAAGGAGCAGTAAGACAATCGCGACCACAGTATAAATGTCCTGGTTGATAAAAAGGCCGATAAGGAGGAATAGCAGACCCAGGATCAGAAATATTGGAGATGCGGCCCGAAGGCGGGTTGATAACGAGGGTTTCATGGGAGGATCGACCGGACGGCAGCAAGGATCCATCAGGATTCTCGATGCCGTCCTGGTCAAACAGTCATCCTTTAAACGGCATGTGGAGCAATGTAGGCCGCAATAGCGATAAAGTGTGCGAGCGCACCAAGGATCACAAAGATATGCCAGACTTCATGGAAGCCAAACTTCCCGGGCAGGAAATCCAGAGTTTTTGTAATGTAAATGATCGCTCCCAACGTGTAAACGACTCCTCCGATGATCAGCCAGATAATTGCGCCCGGCGGCAAGACGCGCTGCATCTCGCCGATTGCCGCCATACAAAGCCAACCCATTGCGATGTAAATGCCTGCGTGAAGCCAGCGTGGCGCGTTCACTGTAACCATCTTAACCCCTATCCCTATGACAGCCAACAGCCAAATGATCCCGAGCAATCCCCATTTCCAAAAGCCGGTAAACATCAAGACGCAGAAAGGAGTATAGGTGCCGGCGATCAACAAAAAGATCGCGGAGTGATCAAACTTACGGAGAACGGCGATGATTTCGGGTTTGGCCTTCACCATGTGGTATGTAGCACTTGCGGCAAACAACAGGATGAGACTTAATCCATAAACGCTCAAAGAGATTTCCTTGATCAGGCTGTGCCAGCCCAACACAATCAATAAGATAAGGCCGAGCGCGGAAACGAGGGCTGCGAAGAAATGAGTTAATCCATTAACGGGTTCACGAAGTTTTGCAAGCATAGGCTCCTTATGATCTATTACTCATTGGTGATATGACGATTATATCCCACCCGATTATTTATGGGCGATGACGATCAAGATGACGCTGGATTTGGTCTCCACGGTCTTAAATTCCGGATTGAAACCGGCCTGCTCAAACGAAGGTTGAATGTGTTGGCTGATCACGCCGTAAGAAAAAGGAGGTGACTGGCCGGTGATCTTGAATAACCATGCGGCGCCTCGATCCAAAACCTTCTGGCCGACAATCCACGCTGCCGGCAAAATGATGAGCAGTCCTCCGCTGCGAAGGACGCGCCGGATTTCCAGTAATGTATGTGTTTCGAATATATACTCAGTAGGAAACGTCGATACAACCGTGTCGAATGTTTCGGCTGCAAAGGGAAGCTTTTCCCCCAACCCGCGGGTTAAACTGAATTCATGATAACCGGCCTTTGCGAGCAGCCGCTGGGCAAGCCGGCCCATTTGTGCTGATTCATCCAAGCCAAAGATGTGCCTTTTTTCGCCCGTCAGTTCGAGTTGAAGATGCCCGGGGCCATGTCCAATTTCAAGAACCCTTGATCCCCGAACGTAGGGGATAACAGTTCGAATCCAATCGTCCCAACGGCCAATGGAAACCAGGGCGGCAACTGAAGTTATATGTCCAGGCAAAGGTGTGATAAAAGTGGTGAAAGAAAAATCGCATAAAGCGACGAAACACGCCCATGATCAGTCCATAAATAAAAACAAGGGTTTGACCTGAACTCAGGTCAAACCCTTGCTGCTATTAAATCGTCTTTACGAAGATGCGGGTGTATCGCCGCCAGATTTTTTGGCAGCCGGTTTACGGACGGCGTCCAAGGCGCCTTCGCCTCGAGTACGAACTTCTTTCGCCAAATCTTCGCCCCGGCTACGAACTTCCTTTGCCAATTCCTCGGCGCGAATTCGAGCGACCTTTGCCAGTTCTTCGGCGCGGACGCGGGCCTCGGCAGCAGCGGCTTCTGCGCGGTCCAAAGCTTCCTCCGCAGATTCGGTCAGCCTTATCGCGGATTTCAATGCTCTTATCGCGGATAAGGGCACGAGTCTCTTCGCCACTCTGAGGAGCGAATAACAATGACACAACAGCACCGGTTAAACCGCCGACGATAAAGCCGACGAGAAAAGCACCAAATTCATCACGATCAGAGGACATGGGATTATTCTCCTTTCAAACCTATTTTTGTTTGAGTCCCATCAATTCTAACACACGTTGAATACTGGCCAGATAACCATTGAGTTTGATGACCGGTTCAACCACACTCTCGCCCAGAAATTCCGCGGTGCCTCGCAGGGTGTTTATCGTCTCGTTTGTTGCCTGGAGGATCGGACGCACTTCATTTTGCAGAAGGTTGATCAAGCTGGCCAGCTGAATAAGCAAAACAACCAGAGCAACGCCAATGACGAGAGTCTCAAGCGCCACTATGATGATAAAGATATCGCGGATACGATCGGTTGGAGTGCCCGGCTGGAGAAGGGCATAGATCGCGAATCCGAGGCCTACCAGAATAACGATCACGGCGGCGATGACAGCCGCGACAATCGTTCTCATCTGCCGCTCCTGGGCCTTTTTAGCGGCGATCTGTTCCGGAGTTAGCGGTGGGGGAACAGGGATATTTGATTGAGTTTGTGGGGCTGGCATGGCCATAAATTTATTATATCCCAAGCAAAGACATTTCGTGGCGCAGGGTTGCCTCGCCAGGCGACCACGAAGGGACGCGGTGAGTAACCCAGTTCCCGGCGGGCCTTGCCACTGTGCCACCCACGAATCCGGTTGCGCCGGTTACAAAGTAATTCATTCCGTGGCCTTCGGTCCTTATGAGCCGGGAGTATATCTTGGGGGCGAAAAGAAATTTCTTGACAGGCTCGCGCTTTGGGTGTATCTTTCGGCTACCGACCGTTCGGTAGGGAGAAGTAATGACAAGAGAAGATATTTTGGACGCCGCCGCTCTAGTGTTTCGTCAGAAGGGTTACAACGGCGCCTCCATGGCAGATATTGCCAGCGTGGTAAATCTGCAAAAAGCGAGCCTGTATCATCACATCTCCTCCAAACAAGAAATCCTGCTGGCGCTGCTTGACCGCGCCCTTGAGATGCTCACCAATCGCATCACCCCGATCGTGAACAAACCCATCCCCGCGGATGAAAAATTACGGCTAATGATCCGCGTATATCTACAATCGCTTGCCGAAAATCCCGATCTTTCGTCGGTGCTTTTGTTTGAACATCGGTCGCTTGATCGAAAATCTCATGCACGCCATGTGCCCAATCGAGATCGATTTGAGAATCTATGGCGGAAGGTCATTGACGAGGGCGTGAATACGGAATTTGTTCGCCTGCAAGGACGCCGGATTGGCGCTGCGCGGATCTGATGGGTACGCTTAATTGGACGCTTACGTGGTATCGGCCGGAGGGGGATCTGTCGATCGAGAAAATAGGAGACGAATACGCGGACTTGTTGTTCAATGGTTTGCTGGTTAAGTGAGAGGAGCGGGAATGTATTCCTTTGAACCCACCGAAGAACAAAAAATGTTGATGGAAGCCGTTAATCGGTATGCAACGACTGATTTGCGACCCGCCGCTCGCGAGGCGGAAGAAACCGGAGAATTGCCAAGGAAACTGCTCAACAAAGGCTGGGAACTCGGCTTGATCCAGGCTTCGATCCCGGAAGCCTATGGCGGTTTTGGCGATCGCTCGGCTCTTACAGGTGTGCTGGCGCTTGAAGAATTGGCATTTGGGGACCTGGCGTTCACTTTTGCAATTAGCTCCCCGGGTCTATTTGCGCTCCCCATTCTGTTGACGGGGTCGGAAAAGCAAAAACTGGAATATCTACCGAGAATCGCACAGGGCGGCTGGCGGCCATATACCGCTGCTTTGATTGAACCTTCCTTCGATTTCGATCCATCAGCGCTCAAAACCACGGCGCGGGCAACCGGGGATCAATATATTTTGAACGGCCAAAAGTCTTTTGTGCCTTTTGCGAAAGAAGCCGAGGCAATTTTGATCTATGCCAACCTGGATGACCAAACCCAGGGATTTATTGTTCCAAAAGATAGCGCTGGGCCTTTCGATATCGGAAGAGCAGGCAAAGCTGATGAGCCTGAACGCTTTCCCCCTTTATCAGGTGAAACTGGATGATGTAAGAGTGCCTGCCTCCAATAGATTGGGTGGGACTTCAGGCCACGATTTTGAGCCAGTGCTCGCCTCCATGCGCGTTGCCCAAGCTGCAGCCGCCATCGGGGTAGGCAAAGCCGCTTTTGAGTATTCGCGTGACTATGCCAAAGAACGTGAAGCTTTTGGCGTGAAGATCGCACAAAAGCAGTCCGTGGCTTTCATGCTGGCTGAGATGCGAACCGAGATCGAGGCCGTCAGGTTGCTTACATGGGAAGCTGCCTGGAAACTTGATACAAACAAAAACGACTCTTTTACAGAAGCCTATCTTGCGTCGATGGCGGCGATGGATATGGCGATGATGGTCACAGACCGGGCAGTACAAATCCTGGGCGGACATGGTTATATCCGGGAACATCCGGTCGAAATGTGGATGCGGAACGGCCGCGGTTTTGGGATGTTCACCGGTTTTGCCATGGTTTAGGAGGACGAGATGGCAATCGAATTTGAGGCCCCGAAACCAATCACACAAGCACAATTCGTATTGAAGACGGTTGCCGAAGAGATGATGCGGCCCAAATCGCGTTATTTTGACCAGCACGAGCATGAAATTCCATGGGATTATATTGAATTCATGCATACGGCAATCAAGGCCATCGGGGGCGGATCGCTTGCCCCGAGCGAAGAAAATCACGACAATGAGAAGGAATCAGCGCAGCAGAAAGAAAGACGCCCGTCTATTGCCTATCAACTATTGGCGGTCCAGATCGAGACGTTGGCCTGGGGGGATGTAGGTATGTACCTTAACACGCCCGGAGGTGGACTTGGAGCGGCGGCCGTTCAGGCCGCCGCCAACAAGGAACAGAAAGACAAATTCCTGCTGCGCTTTGGCGGCGAGAAACCCACTTTTGCAGCCATGTCCATGACCGAAGCGGGGGCAGGCTCTGATACGTCCGCCATCCGAACACGGGCCGTGCTGGACGAAAGCAACAAAGGAATGGATCATCAATGGCGACAAAATCTTCGTCACGGCCGGCGATAAATCCTTGACCACGTACGAGAAGCTAGGCCAAGGCTTCATCGTGGTATGGGCATCGATTGATCCTTCTGCTGGTACGGGCCGGCATGCGGGCGTTTGTGGTCGAAAGCGGCACACCGGGAATTCGCGTTGTAAGATTGGAAAAGAAAATGGGAATTCGCGTCAGCGATACGGCAGCGATTTCTCTCCAGGATGTACGCGTGCCTTATGACCACATTCTTGGGAGCCCGACCATCGAAAAAGATTTGAAGGGTTTCAAAGGCGCGATGGCAACTTTCGATGCGACCCGGCCCCTTGTGGCCGCTTCAGGCCTGGGCGTTGCCCGGGCAGCTCTCGAATTCCTTAAAGAAAAGCTCGCGGAAAATAATGTCCCAATCCGATATGGCCTGCCACGCCAGAAGTTAACAAACGTTGAACGCGAAGTGATAGATATGGAAATTATGTTAAAGTCAGCGTGGTTGATGGTGATCAAGGCAGTTTGGATGGCCGACAACAAAAAACCAAACGCACTTGAATCCTCGATGTGCAAAGTGAAAGCCGGCGATGTGACCACCAAGATCACGCAAAAAGCCGTGGAAATCCTGGGACCCCTTGGATACAGCCGCGAATTTCTCGTCGAAAAGTGGTTCCGGGATGCAAAGATCACGGATATTTATGAAGGAACAGGCCAGATCAATCGCCTTGTCGTTGCCCGGCACATTTTGGGTTATAGCGGAAATGAATTGCGATAATCGGTAATTAAGTCGGAGGAGAGATGGCCTTTCACGATGAACAAGGCAGTTGTGATCGGTTCAGGTACCATGGGGTCGGCGATCGCAGCCCATCTTGCGAATGCGGGCGTTCCGGTAACCCTTCTCGACATTGTTCCGCAGGGGTACTCCCGGGAGCGACAAGACTGTGCGCAACAAAATAGTTGCGGAAGGATGGGATCGCTGCTTGAAAGCCAAACCTGCAAACCTGATGTCATCGCGACCTAAAGACGCTGGTCAGGCTTGGCAACCTGGAAGATGATTTTGAAGTTATCAGGGAGGCGGACTGGGTGATCGAGGCCGTAGTTGAAAACCTCAGGATCAAGCAAGACCTGATGGAACGGATAGATACTGTCCGCAAAGAGACCGGCATAGTTAGCACCAATACGTCCGGCATTCCCGTACACGACATTGCACAAGGCAGGTCAAAAGGATTTATCAAGCATTTTCTTGGAACTCATTTTTTCAATCCCCCGCGATATCTAAAACTCCTGGAGGTAATCCCGACTGCGGGCACAGATAAGGAGGTTACCAAATTTATCTCGCATTTTGGCGAGAGACAGGCTGGGTAAAGGCGTTGTCGTCTGCAAGGATACACCGAACTTTATCGGAAACCGGGTGGCGTTCGGCACCGGCGCGTTCGCTCTCGATTTCATTTTGAATAATGGCTATACAGTGGATGAGGTGGATGCAATCACTGGTCCGCTGATTGGACGGCCCAAGACAGCTACATTCCGGCTCATCGACCTGGTCGGTGTGGATGTTTGGGACCATGTTGGAAAAAATCTTGCGCCATTGATCCCCTATGATAAGTTGGCCCAAAAATATCTGAAGAGTGAGGCTCAAAACAAGCTGATCGAAACCTTGATCGGACGGAACTGGCTTGGCAATAAAACCAAAATCGGCTTCTACAAAGAGGTCCGCAGGGAAGATGGGGGCAAGGAATTTTGGCCACTCGATCTCAAGAAGGCCGAACACGTGCCGCCGACCAAACCACGTTTTGATTCGGTGGCAAAAGCCAAAGATATACCCGAGCTCGGCGAGCGACTCAAGCTATTGCTTGAAGAGACGGATAGGGCCGCACAACTTGTGCAGGCCCTTGTCTATCAGGGCTGCCAATATGCGGCATCCTTGCTGCCAGAGATAGCAGACAGCCCCAAACCGATTGATGATGCGGTCCGTTGGGGATTTGGCTATGAAGCAGGTCCGTTTGAGATGTGGGACATGCTTGGCGTTAAAGAGACGGTTAAGCAGAATGAAGGCTTCAGGTTATCCACCGGCAAAATGGGTCGAGACCATGTTGAAGTCGGGGATCGAAGACTTTCTATCAATATAAGAATGGATCCAAAGTTGGAGTATACGACGTCAATAAAGGGAAATATGTGCGAATCGGCGGAAGGCGGCGCAGTGATAGTCCTCAAAGAAAAGAAAGTCATCAAAGAAAACGCCGGCGCAACCTTTTTGACATCGGCGACGGCATTGCCTGTGTGGATCTCCACACCAAAATGAATACTCTGGACGATGATATTTTTGACATCATCAATGATGCGTTCGAACACGCTGAAAACGAGTTTGATGGATTGGTGATAAGTACTCAAGCTGATAACTTCAGCGCGGGTGCGAATTTATTCATGGTGGTCATGGCCGCGCAACAAGGCATGTGGGATACTCTCGATGGAGCAGTGCGGAAACTGCAAAACTTGAACATGCGAATGCGGTATTTCCCGAAACCGGTGGTTGTTGCACCCATGGGACTTGCTCTGGGAGGGGGCTGTGAGATCGTCATGCACGCCTCACGCGTGGTTGCCGCAGCGGAGACGTATATTGGGTTGGTTGAACTGGGGGCGGGTGTGATTCCGGCAGGTGCAGGGACGAAGGAGATCATGCGGCGCATTGTCAACCCGCCAATGCTACACCGAAAATGCCGATGTGCTTCCGCACCTGCAACGCGCCTATTTGCAAATAGGCCAGGCCAGCGTTAGCTACATCCGCGGAAGAAGCACGCCAGATGAGCGATTCTCAATCCCCAAGATCGCATCGTGATGAACCGCGAGCATTTGCTGGCTGAGGCCAAACGTGAAGCGCTACACATGGCAGCAGCAGGTTACCATCCGCCGGCACCTGAATTAATCTATGTGCCGGGACGAGATGCGCAGGGCGCATTGCGCATAGGGGCATGGATGTATAAGGAAGGAAAATATATCAGTGAGTATGATCATCACATTCTGGACAAACTAGCTTATGTGATGTGTGGCGGGGAGCTTACAAGAGCGCAATGGGTGAGCGAGCAATATATTCTCGACCTCGAACGTGAAGCATTTCTTTCGCTTTGTGGTGAAAAAAAGACACAGGAACGTATGTGGTCGATATTGCAGACCGGCAAAACGTTAGAAATTAAATGTTGTAAGTTCGGACAGGTCGAATCACATGAAAGATCTATTTTAGGAGAGCATTTTATGAAAGAAGCAGTCATCGTATCTGCAGCCAGGACGCCGGTTGGAAAAGCAAAGCGCGGGGGGCTTGCAACGGTTCGTCCGGATGAAATGGCAACGGCTGTGATCCATGCTTTGCTCAAGCAGACACCAAACCTCAAACCGGATGAAATCGAGGATGTGATCATCGGCTGCGCTTTTCCGGAGGGCGAGCAAGGATTGAATATGGCGCGGATGATCGCTTTGCGGGCGGGTTTACCTGTTTCGGTGCCCGGAGAAACGATTAATCGCTATTGTGCATCAGGTGTGCAAGCGATTGCCCACGCTGCTTACGCTATTCAATCCGGTCAAATCAACACTGCCATCGCGGGCGGCGCAGAGTCCATGACCATGGTTCCGATGACCGGCTACAAGTTCTCACCCAATCCATATTTTGCGCAGGACCTACCCCAATACTATACCAACATGGGCCTAACGGCTGAGAATGTCGCCATGAAATATGAAATCAGCCGCGAAGATCAGGATGCTTTTGCCCTCAAGAGCAATATGAAAGCTGCAAAGGCAGTTGAGTCGGGACTCTTTGATCGCGAGCTGGTTCCGATCGATGTTAGATATCAACGAACTTGACGCCGACCAAAAGCTTGTCAGAAGAGAAATTCGACGGTCAAGCGGGATGAAGGTCCGCGGGCTGATACCAGCCTGGATGCTCTTGCCAAACTCAAGCCGGCTTTCAAGGAAGGTGGCACAGTCACAGCCGGAAATTCGTCACAGATGTCGGATGGCGCGGCGGGAGTGATCGTGATGTCTGCAGAAAAAGCTGCTCAATTGGAACTCAAACCGTTGGCGACGGTTTGTGGCTTTTGCCGTGGGAGGCGTTCCACCCGAGCTGATGGGTATTGGCCCAATCGCGGCCATCCCGAAGGCGTTGAATGTGGCGGGTTTATCACTGAGCGCCATTGATTTGATAGAATTAAACGAAGCTTTCGCGGCCCAGTCCCTGGCGGTAATTCGTGAGCTTGATCTGGATGAAGATAGAGTAAATGTCAACGGAGGAGCCATCGCGCTGGGCCACCCGCTTGGATGCACGGGCGCCAAACTAACCACCCAACTGATCTATGAAATGGGCCGGCGTCAAGTCGAAGTATGGCATGGTAACGATGTGCGTTGGCGGAGGAATGGGAGCCGCCGCAATCTTTGAAAACCTACAATAAAGCCGCAAAGCCGGATTGTCTTCGAAACTTTCACAGCCACATCAACTTAAAGGAGTATGTGATGCCTCTAACAATTGCTGAACTGATGGAAAAAATGCCAGGCGCCTTCCTACCCGAAAAAGCCACAGGAGTGGACGCTGTGGTGCATTTTAAGTTCACAGGCGTCGGAACCAGGCGAGTGGAATGCCGTCATTAAGGAAGGTAAGTGTGAGGTTGCACAGGGCATCCCGCATTTCAAACCAACGATGACCCTGACTGCCGATTCCGCCGATTATGTCAAAATCTTTACGGGTGAGCTGGATGGGATGCAGGCCTTCATGCAGGGCAAGATCAAGCTGGCCGGCGACCTGAACCTGGCGATGAAATTAATGCAGATGTTCAAGATCCGGGCATAAGGCCGGCAGATGCGATGGGCAAGCTAAATTGAAATCAGACGGAAGACAAGAAATCATGGAGGCCGGTATACCCTAAACCATCATTGCGTACAAGGGCTGAAACCATCCGGCTCTATAAGACCACACCAAAATATCTTTGCAGCAAAGAAGGTCTTTCCTCGCTGCTCACGGGCCTTTCCTCGCGCCGGCCATTCTTGGTAACGATGAGCTTATCATCGTCCAGAGTGACTCGCCCTTCCGATGTGGCGATACTAATAACGCTCCCGGCGGGTGAAGCTGGATTGGGTGAGGTCTGGTGATAGTGGCAGGCGGCCTCGTAATCGTCCGGAAATTTGCGTGGTATCAAGTCGAAAAAATATTGGCGTTTCCACTTTCCATCGTAATCACATTGCAGCATATCGATCCCGCCCTCGGCAGGCTCCAGTCGATAGGCACGTAATCCCTGGGCTTGCACCTTGCCTTCCTCAAAAGTCAACGGTTCAAGAAACGAATCGCCAAAACCTACATCGGCCAACCAGGAGGCAGGCTGGTTGGGGATTCTAACCAGCAAGGCGAGATGATCGAATTCGCGCCCGCGTTTGCCGGAGCGATTATAGACACGAGCATTAAGATATGTGACATCAAACCCGATTTCCTTCAGAAGCAAGGCAAACTGACCGTTAAGCTCATAACAAAAACCGCCGCGTCGATGAACTATGATCTTGTCCCATAAAGCCTGTTGGGTGAGCTCAATTGGGCGCTGAAGCGGAGCTCGTAACAAAACCCACCGCCTGTCGATTAACGATGATCTTGTCCTCATAGGGCTTCTTTCGTAAGCTTAATCTGGCGTTGAAGCGGTATTATATCCAGATTTTCGAAAGGAACAGCCAGCATATGAGCTCTGTGGAGTTCATGCAGTGTCTCATAATCCAAGAAAAGGGGTATTTCGAGTTGGATGCGCGAAACGTAAGCAGAGAATTCCACGGATAACCCTCTCAAAAAAGCGGATTTGCGTTGCAACATCTGCCACTTGAGTTGGAATATTGACGGGACCAACTGCAACAATTAGCACAAAGGCGATAATGAATGGCTGGTTCGCAATCATTGCAATGTTTTCATCATGACAATTATATGTGTTTTCCTGTCAGCATCACCTATAATGGATCGTATTCGTTATAATTTTTTGCGCCTCGACTTTCTGGCCGAACTTCGGCCAGAATTTGTGGGAACTGCAGAATTGCTCTCTAAGTAAGGAATAACCGTGAATATACAATATACATCATATATACTGCCGCTGATAGGCGCTGCTATGATTTCAGGCGGAGTGACCTACTATGCCTGGACGCGCCGCTCAAGGTCGGACGAGCGCGATCTGGTTGGCGCTTCTAGCCGCATTGATCATGGAATGGTCACTGGGCTACGCGCTTGAAATTGCCGGCGCCAACCTTGCCACAAAGCTATTTTTTGGAAAAGCTCAATATCTGGGCATTGCCTTGGCCCCTTTGTTGTGGATGATATTTGCCATCAACCACTCCAATCGAGATAAAAATCTTGACGGCGCGAGCCATTGCTCTCCTGGCGATAATTCCTTGTTACCACTGTTTTACTAGCATTTACTACCGATATCACATGGGCTTAATCTGGAGTAATTTCTATATCAGCCGAACCAATGATTTTTCTGCGCTCGGGGTATCTCATGGTTTATGGTTTTGGGTGCATTCGGTTTATTCCTACGCATTGCTTTTAATTGGCACGTTCATTATCATTCAGCGCTCGATCTGGCGCAAACAAGGATTATATCGGCGTCAGGCTGTGGCGTTACTTGTGGCGGTCCTGGCTCCCTGGGTGGGAAATATCCTTTATCTTTCCGGTAAAAGCCCGATACCATATCTTGATCTAACGCCGTTTGCTTTTACTCTTACCGTCGCAGCGCTTGCCTGGGGTGTTTTTGGGTTTCAGATGATCGACTTAACGCCGATTGCGCGCGGTATGGTGGTCGAAGAAATGAACGACGGAATGATCGTGATCGATGCACAGGGCAAGATGGCAGATATTAACCCTGCGGCGCAGCTATGATGCACTTAACGCGATTCTGCACGTCATCGGCAAGCCAGCGCTCGATAGTTCTGAATCCCTGGTCGCGAATGGTCGAACGATATGCCGATAAAATGGAAGCACAAGATGAAATATCCATTGGCGAAGGGAATATAAAACGATGGTTTGATTTGCGCCTGGCGCCTCTATACGATCGGAGAATTGAACCAGGCGGTAGGGTGATCACCTTGCATGACATCACCAAACGCAAGCTGGTTGAAGAACGAATTGATCAACTTACCCGCCAGCAGCAGATCATTCTGGAAAATATACCTGTTGGCGTTGCACTGCAAAAGAATCATAAGATCGTGTGGGGAAATAACCGAGCGCGAGTAGTAACCGGATACTCTGCTGAGGATATTGATTTATTCGAAACGTTGATGGTGCATCCTGAAGGCGAAAAATATTCGAGTTTTGCCGAACTGGTTGATGGGGGCCTGGCCCGAGGCGAGGCAGTTACCGTTGAAATACCGCTAAGACGAAAAGATGGGATCACCATCTGGGCCAATCATCATGGACGGGCGATTAATCCCACCGGACCTTGATGATGAAATCCTTTGGGTTGTTGAGGATATTACGGCGAGACGGCAGGCGCAAGAACAATTGCGTCTCCGTTGGCGTGCCCTGGAGGCCAGCCCTGCATCGATTGTAATTACCGACTCGGCCGGCAACATCCAATATGCAAACCCGAAATTCGTCGAGGTAACCGGTTATTCCCTGCAGGAGGTGATAAGCCAGAACCCGAGGATTCTAAAAAGCGGCGAAGACGCCGCCGGAAGTACACCGCGATCTCTGGCAAACAATAACCTCAGGACGGGAATGGCGCGGTGAGTTTTGTAATCGGAAAAAGAATGGGGAGCTATACTGGGAGTTTGCATCCATCTCGCCGATCAGTGACTCCTGCAAGGAAAAATAACCCATTTCGTAGCTGTCAAAGAAGACATTACAGAACAGAGGAAATTGAGGGAACAAGCTTACGAGAGCGGAATGAATCCCTTTCGATCCTGCATCAATTTACTCTCGATCTGTTGGATCGCAGGGAAATGGATGATTTGTTGCAGGCTATTGTCGATCGGGCAGCCGACCTTTTAGATGCGCCCGTATAGCCAAGATCATTATCTAAGGAAGGTAATGAGCCTGGTTACTAAAGTCCACCACCAAGAATCTTGATTTTCTGCGGAATGAGCAGCTGGATCGTGACCGGGAAACAGAATGTCCTGGCAGGCGTACGATACCGGCAACCCCGTTGTTTTAGCAGATTATTCTGCCTCAATCTGCAACAGGCGAAGATCCATGATGAATTCTCCATCCACGCTTCTGCTGAGATCCCACTGATGGCCGGAACCCGGTGTCTGGGTAGTTCTAAGCCTCGATGCGCTCTCTGGCCTGATTATCCTTTTACTCCAGAACAAATGCAAATCGGCATCTTGTTTTGTCAATTGGCCGGGTTGGTGTTGGATAACGCCAATCTTTACGATTCGGCGCTCAGTGAAATTACGGAGCGCAAACGAACCGAGGCCCTTCTTCAGGATAGTGAGGCACGCTATCGTCAGATCGTTGAAAGCGCCAGCGACATAATATATCGCACGGATTCTAAGGGCTTTTTTACTTATGTAAATCCGACTGCTTTTCATCTTATGGGTTTCAAAACAGATGCCGATGTTTTAGGAAAGCATTTTTTGGATCTGGCTTCTCCTGACCTGGCGCAATAGGCTAAAGAGGTTTTACGACCGGCAATATCTGAGCGGAGAAACGCAACACATATTATGAATTTCCCGCTCTAACGGCAGATGGTCAGGAGATATGGTTGGGACAAAATGTCCAAATCATCAGAGATGATGACAAGAATCGTGGGTTTTCAAGCTGTCGCCAGAAACATAAACGATATTAAACAGGCACAGGAAGCGTTTGGCGATCGCTCGGGACCAGGCGCTGGAGGCCAGCCGGCTAAAGAGCAAGCTGCTGGCCAGACGTAAGCCATGAACTGCGCACGCCGCTTTCAGCGATCCTTGGATACGCTGAATTGCTCCATGAAAATGCCTTCGGTGATCTCTCGAGTGGTCAGAAGGATGCCTTGGGCAATATTATCGAGAGTACAAACTATTTGTCTTCAATGATTAATGAGCTGTTGGACGAAGCCCAGATCGAAGCTAAAACGCTTATTGTTGAAAATGGAACCCTGTGCCCCCAGAGCAATCCTTGATCTGTGTTGAAAGCTTCCATGTCGGTATTGGCTCGAAATAAGGGGTTGATATTAACCACTTCTGTTACGCCCAGATTTTCCAGAATACCATGCGTGTCTGATGAGCGACGCTTGCAACAAATCCTTGATTAACCTGATTGGCAATGCAATTAAGTTCACTAAAAAAGGGCGAGATAAGGTGTTGAACTATCGCGATCCGACGACTGCCCATTGGTGTCTTCAGGTCATCTGATACAGGGGTCGGTAGTTCCGAATAAAGAACCAGGCCCAAATCTTTGAGCCTTTCCATAAGGTGAATAGTTCGTTGACAGGTGATAACCGCGGAACCGGGCTTGGGTTGTCAATCACCAAACAACTGGTGGATCTGATGGAAGGTCAAATCAAATTGAAGAGCGAAATCGGGAAAGGAAGCACATTTATATAACGCTTCCTTTGATCTATTTCCAGGGATTCAAACCCTTCAATAAAACCTTTTGCCCTTATCATTGAAGATGATCCCAAGCTTGTGCGTATCTTTGAAGCCACTTTGAGGGAGGCAGGATTTGAAACCGATATTGACATGGACGGGAATCAGGTTCTTGATAAGTTGTTAGCCCGAAACCCGGCTCTGATCTTCTTGGATCTCCATCTGCCCTGTGCCACGGAGACCGATATACTGAAAAATATCCGTTCCGATCAGCGTTGGGCAAGACACCTGTGATCTTAGCCACATCTGATATTGCAATTGGCCAAATCGCTGCAGGGGCAGGTTGAAGAAGTTTTGATAAAGCCCGTTAGTGTTGCCCGATTGCGTGAGGTCGCAATCCGCCTGTTACACGGGAATATAAAAAAGGACCTATCACCAAGAACTATAGGATTTACGAGAAAGAAGCTGTATGGACAAGCCAATTGCTCTCATCGTTGAAGACGACCCAAGTCTTGGGGATGTTTTCTCGCTTGCATTGAAGAACGAGTTTGAAACTGAAATTATCGCGGACGGCAACGCTGCACTCACACGCCTTGCCAGTTAATACCCGCTGTCGTGGTTCTGGATTTGCATTTACCCGGCCCTTCCGGCAAAGTCATCTTCAAGCAAATTCAATGCTGACAACGACTGGCGAACACAAAGATCATTCTGTGTACTGCAGATGTACATGAAGCCGAAACCTTGCGGGAAGAGGTTGATATTGTGCTGCTCAAACCGGTTAGCCCGATCCAACTGCGCCAATTGGCTTCGAGATTGCACGCGATGTCATAGTGCAATGCGGCGATCCTCCATGACTATGTGATACCTAACGCTCATTTCTTGAAGGATAATAATTAAGATATTCCCGACCCGGCGACCCACGGGAGGCGAAAGGCAACCGAAGCCACTAATTCAACTTACTCATCAAAGTAGCGCACAGCCTGATTTACGGGGAAAGACAATGGCGTAATTCGGTTTCGAATCAATGCGATATCAAGATTCTTAATCTTACACAAGTCTTAAGTTTCTTTCCATCAAATCTCATTTTTGAGCCACAATTCACTAATATTGCAGCCACTTACCAGCTTCGCGTGCAAGGTTAACAATTGGTCCCTGGCGGGAGGTGCATTGAGGAAGGGATTCCAGGAATAATCGCCCGTATTGCTTTGTCAAAACACGGCGATCCAAAATAGCGACCACGCCGCGATCAGAGGCGGTGCGGATCAGGCGGCCAAATCCCTGGCGGAATTTCAGGATGGCTTCGGGCAAATAGTATTCATTGAATGAGTCTTCATACATTTCCGAACGGGCCGCTATGAGAGGATCGGTCGGCACATCGAACGGCAGTTTGGTGATGAAGACGACCGATAAAGATGCACCGGGCACGTCCACGCCTTCCCAAAACGAACGTGTACCCAAGAGAACCGCTCGTTCAGTGGATTTGAACGATTTCGAGCAATGCAGTTAGGCGATGCGCCATCGCCCTGCTCGTAGACGTAAATATCCTCGCTGGCCAGAGGACCGGTGATTGCAGCGGAAGTCTTCTTGAGCGCAGCGTAGGAGGTGAACAAGACCAACATCCTTCCCCCGGTTGTTTTGGCCGTTGAAATAATAGCCCGGTCCAGCGCTTGTTGGTAGCCGTTCGCGTTCGGTTCGGGTATATCATTCGGGATGTAAAGCAAGGTGCTTGATTCGTAATCAAACGGCGAACCCAGCTGCATCTCATCGGCTTCGTCGGCTCCGAGCGTATTGCGCAAATACTGGAACTCGTTGTGCGCGGTGAGGGTGGCAGAGGTCAGTACGACACTGGCTTTCTCATGCCATAGATATTTCTCGATCAGTTCGCCGACTCGCAGGGGCGCAGCATTCAACGAGAGTTTGTTCCCATTTGGATTGACTTCGATCCAATAGATCTGTCCCTCATTCGGTTTTCCGATCATTCCCGAAATATTGGCGTGGGCTTCGCGTCAATCTGCGATAAACATTGCTGATATCGCCGATGACATCTTCAAGTTGATCGTGACCATCCGAATATAACTCCGAGGCTGCCTTATGAATTTCGGCCAAGGCGTTGAGCAATAAGCTCAGCGTCTCCCCAGCGGCATCCCAGGTGATCTCAACTTCATCCCAGCCAGGCAAAGTCCGCGTGGAGGGCAAAACCCGCGCCTGCCAGGAGTAATTGCTTTGTTGTTGACCTTCACGCTGAAGAGCTGCGAACCCACTGACTGTATTAAAGAATTCACGGTTGAGCTGCTCCAAACGGAAGGCGAGGTCTGTAGCGCGATTTACTCTTTGCTGGAGCAAGCCGAAATCGGATGGTCGAAGCACCTCGTGGGTCTCGCCTAATACACGGCCAAGAATGCCGGCGTTGGATCCACCCACTTCTTTTAGCATCCGTTCCAGGTCAAATTGCGTGAGACGAAAAGACAAGGCATTTGTTGTGGCCGATTCCAGATGATGGCCTTCGTCCACGATCAGATACGAGTAATCGGGCAAAACTTTGCTGCCCGTTGCAATATCCGAGAGGAGCAGCGCGTGATTGACCACCAGCAGGTGAGCCGATTGGGCTGCGTTTTTCGCGCGATTGAAGGGGCAGGCGCCACCGGTGCGCTTTAGGCAAGTCTCGGTCGTGCATGCATCATCCTCGGCCGAAAGACGGAGCCAGACTTCACGTTCAACATTGCCATTGAGATTGAGTTCATTGCGATCGCCGCTTTGGTTGGTGAGCTGCCAGATCATCACCTTGGCAAGCACCCGCATCTCATCGACATTACGCGGACCGAAATGTTTCAGATTGTCGAGGCGGCGTGGACAAAGATAATTCGACGCGGCCTTTCAAAACCGCGGCTCGCAAATCAATATTGAGGGCTGCCCTCAAATCGGGAATATCTTTTTGAATTAGTTGGTCCTGCAGGTTGATTGTGTTGGTAGAGATGATGACCCGGGTATTGTTCTGGATGGCAAACAAGGCAGCCGGGATCAGATATGCAAATGATTTTCCAACACCGGTGCCTGCTTCGACCATTAAATGGTTCCCGTTTGAAAGGCGTTTGTTACCGCCTTGAGCATTTCCACTTGTTCAGGCCGATGCTCGTAAGATTCAAAATATTGCGAGAAGGGACCGCCATACTCAAGGATCGATGCAACCTCTTCAAGGTTCAAGAGCCAGGGGATTTTCAGGATTCTCAAGTGGCGGAAAATGCCGGTTATCGGGCAACCGCCTCGGCATTTTGTTTGGTCTTCTTGGGTTGGATGCCCTCTTTTGCCCGGGTCCGCATCACTTCTTCGAAAACATAACTTGCCCCCCAGGTCAGTGGTTCGCTTAAACGAAGTATCTCTGCAACCAAATCCACCGGAACTCACTGGCAATGTCCATAAGCCGATTGAGGGCAGCCATCGTTACTTTTGCATCGTCCATGGCGCGATGAGTAGCCGGCAGAAGGATGCCCAAGTTCCTTGCCAAGAGAACCAAGGTTGTAGCGACTTGCAGTTGGAAGCAGCACCGCAGCAAGTTCGTAGGTGTCGATCACTTCATTAGATGCGAAAGGAATTTGCTTTTGTAGAAAGCCAAGGTCAAAACGGACATTGTGACCGACAATCGGCGCATCGCCGACGAAGGCTTCCAAGGCACTGGTGATCTCGCGCAAACGGGGGCCTGACGCACCATGGCGTCATCAATTCCGGTGAGGCCGGTAATAAACTCGGGAATATGGCGATTTGGGTTTATAAGCGATGACCACTCATCTTCTATGCGACTGCCTTTGAATTTGACTGCAGCAATCTCGATGATGGAATCGCGATTCTCGTCCAGCCCGGTAGTTTCGATATCAATTGCAACAATGGAATGCATAGGCGTTTTTGCAATCAAGTCCTTTTCGGATTAATGAGCGCGGGCATCAATCGATAATTCCTACTTGAGAATTTAGAACAAGTGTACCATATTGGGCAGGCATATTGGCTATTGCTGCAGCAAGTAGTACGACTTGGGGTCGTTGACTTTCAGCCGGAAATGCTTTCGTAGAGAAAGGCTGTGCTTTGCGGCGCGTTAACGGGTGAAGTCGGCGGTTGCTTATTGACTCTCCTTAAGCCTGTACACAACCCAATCCCCAAAGGTCGCTACGGTCTGGTAATGATCCAGAAGGTACTGGACCCCGACCTGCACCTTGCTTGACCTTAGCTGCAAGGGTTTGTAAAGGTTTTCGTCCAGCTGATTGCTGCCGGGTGCGTCAATAATAAGGACAGGTCGATTTTGTAGTATCTGTTGGAAATATTCCTCGAACATTCCACGGCTGCCCAACAGTTGGAGGGGATATTGATAAACGTAACGGGTTGGAGCTTCACGCCGGGCCAGGAAATTTACCACGCTTTCCGCCCCCAAGATCAGGACTTTGTCGTCTGCGCCAGTATGCTCAGTCACATACTGGATCACCGGCGCATAGCTGTTTTCTGCCTCGTTCTGGATATAGGCTGGGTAATTTCTAATCTGCTCGACCTGAAATAACAATACCGCCAGCAATATCGTAATTGAAACAGCATTCCCAGCTTGCGGAGAGGATAAGGATGGAATCCGCCCTAAAATCGAAACCACTACATAAACCAGGATGCCACTCAAAATGCCTATTACTGGGAGGGGCGTGAGGTAGTAGTGCAAAATGGAACGGCCAGAAATTGTGATGAGCACAACTTCGAGTGGGAAATCAAGAAGCGCCAAGAGAATCAGGGGCTGGATATTTCGCAACAGTTTTTCGATTTAGCCAAACATAGACCAGGCTTATCAACCATCCGACGATGGCCAGGTAAAGAACGTATCCCCGACTTAAGTATAGGAAGCCTTTGATAAAGACCGGGATCAGTCGCCGGATCCCTTCATGTTTGCCGATATAGACAAAGTTGTAGAGAAACGCTTCACTCCAAAAATCGTTCAAAGCATGCTGAGTTCCAAACCCAAGGGCCAGAATTACTGAAAGAATTCCACAGCCCGCCACGAGAGTCAATAAATCGGCAATTGGATTTTTCTTTTCTGTAATCCGATACCATAATAAGAAAAGAGCAATACGCGATCCAGATCCCGATCGTAGTCTGCTTAAAATAAAATGCAAGTCCCCCGCAAAGACCAATCCAGAAAGTACTTCGCAGCGGATAATCGTTCTTTCTTGCTTTTATAAACAACCAGAAGCTGAGGGTTTGAAATACCAACGCATATTCTTCTGTAACATTGCCCTGATCCAAAATAGTCAGCAGACCCGAGGTTAGGATGACCGTGCCAACGATGGCCGGGATCCTTCCGAGCGCTTCATCCAGGGCCTTAAAGAGAAAGAAGATTGTAAGGAACAAGAAAACAGAATTCAAGCAGCCAAACCCCAATAAGCGACTGAGGGCTCAGAAGTAAGCCCAAGGCATCCACAAAATAGATCAAAGGTGGTTTATGGTCCCAGACGTCCCGATAGGGAACATCACCTTTCAACAGACGCCAGCCAACATACAGAAAAACCCCCAGAATCTCTGGATGGCAGGGTCATATTATCGGGATTGCTCGGAAATAATACAATCAGTGTCCCAACAAGCGAAAATAAAGTTGAGGGCAATAATTTTCTGAAGTTGATGTGCACAATTGATTCCACTAGTCTTAAGAAGAGAAATTCAAGTTTCGCTTTCGCTACACAGGCTTCTTGACAGAGAGGCAACAAACAAAAGGAATATCAGAAAGATAAGCTGCACCGAGAGCAGTTAATCGGCCGGAAGGAGGGATTTTAGTTTTTCCAGAGTCAGTGTGTCTATCGATTTTTCTTTGGCTTTTTGCCGGATAAAGTCCTTTAGTTGTTTCAATTTCAGGACCGGGAGGGGAGCGTCGGTACTGTCGATCTCAACTTGATCATTGGTGAAAACCAGCGCGCACCGGATTTCAGGCATCTCGGCTTCCGCGATCTGCTTGGCAAATATTTCTTTAATACATCAACTTGGGCTGTAAGCTCGGCATCGGGTCTTCCTATGCCCTCCTGCCCAAAAATGGTCATATAGGCTTGCATAAACCCACCGCCCGAAAGACGCCAGCGATTTTTGTAATAAGTAAGCTTTCCCCGCTGGTGATAGAGCTGGAAAATCCACACCCCGGCCGAGCCAATGAGCAAATGCGGGACCGGGGCCAGATAGTGATAGATCGTCATATCGCCTGGCAGACCCTTTAGAGCGGCATCCAATTGTTCATCAGGTCGCGGACTGCGGCCCCAGCGGTTTGAAAAGTACATGCCAACTTGCGTCATAGTAAAGCCAGCGATCAAAGCCCCGATGGAATAGGCAAACAAATCGGGCCGGCTGAAATGAAAGATACATCCCGATCCCTAGTACGCCCAGAGCGCCCAGGCTGGTCCACTGACCGATGCGTCCATTGCGTTTGATAAGATTTTCATTCTTTATGATTTTCATTTTATCCTTTATAAGTGCTAATCATGCCAAGTAACATTGTGCGACGAAGATTTGCTAAATGCCCTATAGTATTGAGATGGCCCTTATTTCTTCAGTGTCAGGCTGTCTTCGATAGCGGCCTTCATTGCATCCAGCACGTTTGCTTCCGCCGCGTTTTTGGCAAGACGTATGGCGCTCTTGATCGCCAAGCGCATCTGAACGGCCATGACCGATCAGCACCAACCCGTTCACGCCCAACAATACTGCTGCGCCCTGTTCGCTTGGATCAAGTAATTTCTTAATACTGCTCAGCGCGGGCCTGACAAGCAGCCCTCCGAGCATGGCCAGCGGGCCGCCATTCCTGATCGCAGCTCTTAACTTCATCCAGGATCAATTTACCCACTGCTTCGGCAGTTTTGAGCATCACGTTGCCAACGAACCCATCCGTTACAGCCACATCCACCTTACCACCGATGACTTCCTTGCCCTCCACATTGCCAAAGTAGTTTAATCCGGAATTTCTTAACAAGGGTGTGGCAGCCCGGACAAGCTCGTTCCCTTTCCCTTCTTCTTCGCCGTTGGATACCAAGCCAACCTTCGGGTTTTTCACGCCGCGAACCTTCTCGGCGTAAACGCTGCCCATGATTGCAAACTGCAATAGATTTTCCGGTTTGCAGTCCGGGTTTGCACCAATATCGAGGACCACGCAGGAACCGGAGGCTGTAGGAAAGATCGGGGCGATTGCCGGGCGATCCACTCCGCGCATACGACCCAGGCGAAACAAGGCAGTTACCATCCCTGCACCTGTATTGCCGGCGGTTACAAAGGCATCCGCTTCGCCCTTCTTGACCAGATCCATTCCCACTGCCATTGAGTTCTTTGAATCCTTGTGGCGGGCTTTTAGAGCCAACTCCTCGCCTTTATCCTTCATGGTCAACATTTCAGGGGCATGCACGACCCGGATCGGCAAATTCCCCGATTTTTGAGCTTCCAAGATCGGTCTAATTTTCGCTTCATCTCCTACCAAAATTATTTCTACTCCGTAATCACGGGCTGCCAATATCGAACCTGAAACGTCGGGAATTGGATAATCATCGCTCCCCATCGCATCCACAACAATTCGAGTCATGATTTTCTCCTGAAAAATTATCCCTGCTTGACAAGCAAAGCAAGCCGATTATAATACGCCTGCTTGCGCTGGTGCTGGAACTGGCAGACAGGCATGGTTGAGGGCCATGTGCCGCAAGGCGTGAGGGTTCAAGTCCCTCCCAGCGCACCAATATTGATGTTCAATTCTTATCTTTATTCCGGATTCATCAACCGAAAATGAAATTTCAGGTTATAAAAAGAAGGACGGCTCTTAGCGCCGTCCTTCAATGATTTAATCATTGTCCACCTGTACGATATCGGTCGATCAGAGCCCTGGTCCGTTCATCTCCTGGAGACTTGAAGATTTTCTCCGGATTATTTTGTTCGACAACCTCGCCTTCAGCCATTACAACCACTTGATCTGCGACCTCGCGGGCGAATCCCATTTCATGGGTCACCACCAGCATTGTCATACCCTCCTGCGCCAACTTCTTCATTACATTCAGCACTTCTCCAATAAGCTCGGGATCCAGTGCGGAGGTCGGCTCATCGAACAACATTAATTTGGGTTCCATAGCCAGGGCACGCGCGATCGCGACGCGCTGCTTTTGTCCGCCCGAGAGGCGGTTTGGATACTCATCTTTTTTGAAGAGCAGGCCGACCCGATCGAGGTTCATCTCAGCGATCTCTCTAGCCCCGTTTTTATCCATCCTTTTCACCGTGACCGGGCCCTCCATAACGTTCTCGATCACTGAAAGGTGCGGGAACAGGTTAAACTCCTGGAATACCATCCCGGTTTTTAGCCGGACATCATGGACGAGCTGGCGGTGTTCTTTCCCCTTAGCTCCCGCGGATACGATCAATTGATCCACTTCGATCTTACCGGAAGAGGGTTCTTCCAGAAAATTTATGCATCTCAGCAGTGTGCTTTTGCCCGAACCGCTCCGTCCAATGATACAAACGACCTCTTTTGGATCCACTTCGAGGTTTATCTTTTTTAAGACCTGCAGGCGGCCAAAATACTTATCCAGCTCGGTGACTTTGACTAGGGTCGACATCTCTAGCGGTCTCCTCGAGCCATGCGGGTCTCGATCAAGCCCTGGAAGTAGGACAATATGAGGGTTAGTATCCAGTAAAAGACGGCTGCGATGATCAGGGTTTCCAGATTCCGGAAGTGAGCCCGGCCAACCTCGGTAGCGCGCCACATCAATTCGTGCACAAAACCGGTCGCAGATACAAGCGCCGAGTCTTTCGTCATGGCGATGAATTCGTTGCCCGTAGGCGGAATTGCGAAGCGCAATGCCTGTGGAAGGACGATTCGCTGCATTGTCTTGCTTGGGGTCATCCCGAGAGCTAGGGCGGCCTCCCGCTGCCCCTTGCCAACCGAGCTTAAGCCAGCGCGGAAAATTTCGCTCATATAGGCACCGTAGTTAAGGCCGAGGGCTAATACCCCGGCCCAGAGTCCCGGCAGAACAATGCCCAGTTGCGGAAGAGCCAAGAAGAAGAAAAAGATCTGCAAAAAGAGGGGAGTCCCGCGGATCAAGGATACATAAAAAGTGCTGACTGCATAAACCGGTGGAAACGTAGAAAGTCGTCCCAAGGCCGCCAGTAAGGCCAGAATCGTAGCCAATGCTATGGAAAGGAGTGATATACCGATCGTAGTATTGATCCCACCGGCGATAAACGGCAGGTTGTCAATCATGAATGTCCTATCGAGCTTGATCGTGTGAAGACCGAAGGGCAAAGTCTGACCGCTGAAAATGAGCACCAGGATCACAAGAAGGAATAGCCACGAAAGGCCGACATTAAGCCGGAAACGCGATTCTCTCCGCTGCTGGGCGGCGTAGAGCAGCTCTGCTTGGGTTTTTGGTTCGCCAGAGTCCTTTTTTATTAAGTTCATTGCTTGGGTTCCTCGTCTGGACTTTGATTAAGGAATACAGGGAGGCAGGCTTTGCCTGCCTCCCTGTATTAATCATGTGCGAGGTTAATGAGTGGGTGGTTGGGTCAGATCGGCTTGGAACCACTTTGTCGAAAGCCGGCTTAATGTTCCATCTGAGTGCATATCCTTGACAAATCCATCCAGTGTGGAGACCAGACTGGATGGGTCGAGAGTGTGGGACTTATCTACCGCGACAGCGAGATTTTCAGAATAAACCGGGGTGCCAACTTTTACCACAGCAAGGCCATTGGCGATGTTTTGATCAACGACCGTTTGGGAGGTGACGTAACCCACGAAATCCTTGCGCCCTGCTCCAAGAGACTGAGCACAATCCTGGTCGGTGGAGAGAGCTACAATTTTGACGCCCGCCGGTGGTTGCGCATAAATATTCTCAGAAGGGAGGTCGAGCTTGCCACTTAACCAATCCTGGTAGGTAGTAGAGGTTCCCACACAGAGCGATTGATTAGCCAATTGGTCCAGCGAGGTAATCCCTGAATCCTTGGTTACGGCAACGACCGCCGGGGTATAGTAATAGGCTGTAGTAAAGTCTAGCACTTTTTGACGTTCCGGCGTAATAGTCATCGAACCAACGCTTATGTCCCACTTATCGGCCCAACTGCCCGCCGTAATGAGATCCCAGGATGGCGTGGCAAAGCAAGTCTCAACGCCCAGTCGCTTACCGAGCTCTGCCGCTACATCCACGTCGAATCCTTGCATTTCGGCAGTGGTAAGGCCGTCGGCGGGGCACTTCGTGGCGGCCGGTCGCTTACCGCTGGTATTCAAGGACGATTGAGGGGCGTAGTTCGGGTCGTTTGAAACAAGTATATAACCCCGGTTTTTTATCTCGGTAAGCAGGTCTTTGGCGGGCGCCGTTGCACCGGCGCCACAGGCCGACAGCACCATTGCGCTTGCGATTACCAAGACCAACACAATGTACAGGTTCTTCATGAGATTTCTCCTCCATCAGAGAATTGAGATTATCCATTATGTTGTTGCAGAATCATGGGGAATACGAATCTATGCAATTACCTCCTTCCCAATCGGCACCAATTTGGCATAAATAAGGATAGACCAACTTAGCTAATTGTGCAAGGGGCAGGGCCATTAAAGAATTGCCTTGCTGGAGCCCGAAGACGAAGTGGTAAAATGTTTCAACGGCTCCGCCCGGAAGACGCCAGCAAAAATCCAGCGCCTTCGGCGTGGTGGATTCTGCCAATGGACGCGTAACGCACTAAACTCAGAAAAGATTGAAGCTAACCTGACCGCCGGCTATTAAGCACACAATCGGCGTGCGAAGGCCTAACCCCACTTTGTCTCGGATAATTGTAAGTAGTTTGATGCCCCATGAGATAGGAAATCCCCCGACTTGGTCAGGCTCAGTTCCAGCAGTTCTCCGGCCCAGGTATTCGTCAACAAGCGCAAAGAAATTCAGACCCAAGGGAGATATCAGGATGAAATTAGTTTCAGTGAACGAAATGAAATCGATCGAGCGAGAGGTCGATTCAAAGGGATTAACTTACGATCAAATGATGGAGAATGCAGGCAGTGGATTAGCCGAGGTCATTCAAGATCTACCCATCGAAGATAGCGAGCGTGAGATTTTTGGCTTGATAGGGCCTGGGAACAATGGCGGTGATGCCCTGGTGGCCTTAACCCACCTTGCTGTGGATGGATGGCTGACGCGTGCCTATCTGATCCGTCGCAAAAAAGATCCTTTGGTGGAGCGTTTGGAAAAGGCCGGCGGCGAAATAATTTTTGCCGACGAGGACAAGGACCTTCTAAGTCTCAATGCCTTCATACAGACCGCCACCATTGTCTTGGACGGCGTCCTCGGAACCGGAATTAAACTGCCCCTGAAAAGTGATATTGCCAGTATTCTGGGGCAAGGGCGTTCCACTCTTGAGGAAATGGATGAGCCGCCTTTTGTTATAGCGGTCGATTGTCCTTCCGGCGTGGATTGCGATACTGGAGAGGCTGCCGCCGAATGTATCCAGGCTGATCTAACAGTTACTATGGCCGCCGTCAAACAAGGATTATTGAAAATGCCAGCCTACGATCTGGTGGGAGACTTGCAAGTTGTCGATATCGGCGTACCGGGCGACTTACCAGCTTTGAATAGCGTAGGAACCGAAGTCGCTGAAGCTGATATGGTCGGTGCGTTATTGCCTGACCGGGGATCTGATGCCCATAAGGGAACTTTTGGTACCGCATTGATCGCGGCGGGCTCCATTAATTACACCGGTGCGGGATACCTGGCGGGGGAGGCCGCCTATCGCATAGGTGCGGGACTTGTGACCATGGCGGTACCGTCGCTGATCCATGCTATCCTGGCAAGCCAATTCCCCGAAGCGACATGGGTGCTTCTGCCTCATGAGCTTGGCGTTATTAATGCCAATGCTGCCGAGGTTCTGATGAAAAATATGGAGCACGCTACCGCTCTGCTCATTGGACCCGGGTTTGGGCTCGAAGACACCACCAAGGAATTTATTCAGAACCTAATTACCGGAAAACCCGGCCAACAGAAAACCAGCGCACGAATTGGCTTTTTACAGAGTGAAAGTGGAGAGAAGCCAGAAGCAACTAGTGAACTGCCGCCCATTGTTTTTGATGCCGATGGTTTGAAATTACTGGCCGGTATCGAAGGCTGGCCCAAGCTGATACCCTCGCCGGCGGTCTTGACACCCCATCCGGGGGAAATGTCTGTGTTAACCGGTTTGACAAAAGAGGAAATCCAAAAGGATCGGCACGCAATTGCCAGCAAGTTTGCCAAGAAATGGGGACACGTTGTAGTTTTGAAGGGGGCGTTTACAGTAATTGCTTCCCCGGACGGACGAATTACGATCATTCCCATCGCGTCGCCTGCCCTGGCTCGTGCGGGAACTGGGGATGTGCTCTCTGGCCTTATTGTTGGATTGCGGGCACAGGGCGTGGAGGCGTTCGAAGCGGCAGTTGCGGGGGCCTGGATACATGCCCAGGCGGGCTTATATGCCGCAGGCAAATTAGGCACAAGTGTCTCGGTGTTAGCCGGTGATGTGCTAAATTCTGTAAGTGATGTGCTGGCCGATCTGAACTGATCTTCAGCAATAGAAGAGACGCTCCCTAGAACTTGGGAGCGTCTCGTGTTCAAAGCAGATTTCACTCGATCGGTATAACTCTTCAGGAACTCTTCCAAGGCTTCTTTGCTGATGCGAAAAGCCTTGCCGACTTTCTTGGCTTTAAGGCTGCCATCCTGAATAGCCGACATCACGTCATCTTCCGTGACTTTCATAGCAGCAGCCGCTTCAGACGGCGTCATAACATCGGGCAGAGAAGTACCGGCTCCACTACCGCCCTGTGAAGTATTTGCCATTCCACCTTGTAAGGCCTGACCCATCAAGTTCCCAATACCCATTCCAGCGCCGATTCCCGCGGTAAGGCCGGCTCCTCCGCTCTGGTTATTGGCAGCGTCGCGCATGGCGTCCGCGGCTTGCAATTGGGTGTAGGTAGACATGTCAAGCATACCCATGTCGCGCAGTTCCTGGGCCGATTTATCAGAGGGCTTCAGGTTCCCCACATAGAAAGTCTTGAGAGCGAGTCCGAGGGCCTCAAAATCATCCTGGGCTTTTGCGCGGACTCCCGCACCGATCTCTTCGGTCAGCCCAATAAGCTCCGGAACCGAATGTTTTGCACCGGTTTCTCCCAAGACATCTTGAAGCTTCGAGAGCAGCATCGTTCGCATCCGATCTTCGATATCCGATGTGTGAAAGGCGCCTTGAGTCCCAACGATCTTGGTCACGAACATCTGTGGGTCACTGACCTGGAAGGAGTAGGTCCCAAAGCCCTGGAGAAGAGCCACGCCCAGTCCCATACCTGGATTTCGGACAATAATCGGCTGAGGAGTGCCCCACTTTTTGTTGGCAAATTCCTTCATAGAAACAAAGTAAACTTCGGCAGGAAACGGGGTGCGATCGTTGAAGGCTTTGCCGATAAAGTTTATCAGCAGTGGAACGTTGGCCGTCGCAATCGTATGACGACCTGCCTTAAATACATCCAGCGCATTTCCGTCACGGAAAAACACTGCGCTCTGCGCCTCCCGTACAATTACCTGTGAGCCGATGCGGTAGTCACCGATGGAGCTATCGTCAGGGAAGCGATGGACAATCTCATCCGCCATTTCGTTGGGGTATTCTATGACATCAAAAATCCTAGCCATTTTATTCGCTCTCCTTTTTCATAATAACGGTTTGATTATAGCCGAATGGCTTATCTGGTACAAGAACAGGCTATCTAAGTAATTAATTACGAAAAACCTAAGCCAACGTTGCTGATTGAACGCGTCTTTCGACCTGTCCGCCAGGGCTGGCGCCGGAGTACTTGTTGTTACCAAGGTACATTGGTTGATTGGGTGCGTCCTTACACCCTCATTTTTTTGCCGGTACCTTTGCCCTGAATCATCAGGATTTCAGCCAGGATACTTACGGAAATCTCTTGGGGTGTTTCTGCCTGTAATTCGAGCCCGATGGGTGAGTGGACAAAAGCGATTCTATCGGGAGACATGCCGCGTGACTGCAGTTCTTTGACTGTGGTGGCCCACCGGCGCTTCGACCCAATAACCCCAATATAGCGGGCCTGGCTTTCCAGCAAACTTGGAAGCCCCTCTACATCTGTCGAGGAGCCGCGGGTTGTCAGAACCAGAAAGGTGCGATAGTCTATTTTCAATCGGTTTGGAAGTTCAGCCATCGGACAAACGTAGAATTCATCGGCATCAGGAACGGTTTCGCGGTTGCAGAACTCCGGCCGATCATCGGAAACCGCCACCCGGAAGCCAAGCCATTTGGCCAGATGAGCCACGGCTTTTCCCACATGTCCACCCCCGATGATAACAACTGTAGGCGGCGGCAAGATCGGTTCCACAAATACCTCCACTTGCCCTCCGCAGACACCGGGGTCACCGCGGGAGGGATCCGACATGTTGTAGTGCAGCAGCCTGGATTCGCCATCGGCCAGGGCAGCCCTGGCCTCTTCCACAACCCGATGCTCCAATTCGCCGCCGCCGACGGTGCCAATAAAACGACCGTCCGGGTATACAAGCATTTTGCTACCCACGTGGCGGGGCGTGGAACCTTCGCTCTTTGTTAATATACACAACGCCGCGGGTTCGCTTGATATTTCAATATCGGCCAAAGCCTTGAAGATTGTATCCATAGATTCCCAGCATCGATTTTATCCGATTTTCAGAGCCTGAATGCGTCATGGCCCCCATTTAGGCTGCCAATCAGGATCAGGAAAATTCGTGAGCTGCCGGGTGCTGTGTCCATCTGAACGCATAATATAGAGGTCCGCCTGGTTGTTGTTACGCAATGAGTTGTAAACGACGTATAGGCCGTCTGGTGAATAGGCTCCAGCGGCATTGTTTCCACCAAAAGTTAATTGTGTTAATTTACCGGTGTTAATGGTGATGCCATAGATCTCGCGAGCTTCTACAGGGCCGGCAAAAATCAACAAGGTTTTTCCGTCGGGCGACCAATCTACACTTCCACCGATCCCGGCGAGGTCGTGGGATAAACGATGAGGCGGCACATTGAGGTTTTCCAAATCGAGGGTAAAGATCTCATAGGTGTACGGTGAATCCACCTGCATTGCGAAGGCGATATTATTCCCGTCAGGCGACCAGGACGCACCGACAATATCTTTCGGACCAGCATAGAGTAGGTGTGGATTTTCTCCCATTGACCCCATTACCCATAATGAGGAGCTACCATTCCCAACACGGTTAACAAACAGAATTCGTTTACCATCGGGGGAAAAATCAGGCGAGAAGGAATTGCCCAGATTATCAGTAAGCTGGATCGTTTTGAAATCGGCTACCGTCAGCAAATAAAGGTCGAAGTTGTCGTACTTATTGATCGCAAATACGACGGCCTTGCCGTCCGGGGAAATAGCCGGGTAATAAGCGTTGGTAGTCTCATTCGTCAGTTGCCGATAACCTGAGCCGTCGGCATTGATCAGGCAAATCTGGTTGATGTTGTCCCGAGTACAAGTAAAGACGATGTGTCCTCCATTGACGCTCGTAGGAAAGGGCAGCGCAGTCGGCGACGGAGTAGGAGGAGGTATCCGAACACTTACCGGATTGATGTTTGTTATAAATTGAATTGGAGTAATGAGCGAGAACAGAACGATGAAAACGGCTATTATGACGAGACTGATTGGAAGGAGGGGACCACGCCGCCGTCTCTTGCTGAAAAGATTAGAGCGCTGTTTGCGTGGGTCATATTTCATTTTATGTCGATAAAAATACAGGAAATAGGCTAGACCCCGGAAAACTATGTATATTCCTTGGCCCGCACCCGCACACGAATGGCGTCAACCAATGCGTGGATATAATCCATGCCTTTCTTGCTTGGATTTTTCTCGAAATGTTTCCACCGACGGGCTTCGAAAAACAGGCAAGTCCGCAGGTCGGTTAAGGTTTGGGCTAATTCTTGCTGGTTCCGGTACAGCTCTACACCGTGCTTTGCCACCTCGCGGCATTTCTCGAAAGAACCCCAGTGATCGTAACCATTGAAGGTAACTGCAAAAGGCTGGATCTTTTTCCAGCCCGCACGTGGAGAGGGGATATCGCTTTCGATCAGTTGCGTGTTCGGGATTTTATCCATAGTTGGCCTTTAGGCAATCTGGACCAGACATTGACGTTTGCCGACAAAACTTATACGAACAGGAAATGATCGCATGTGAGTTTCGTGTAGATATAAACCCTTGGTGAACGCCTAGAGTGATTCCAGGATACCTTGTAAATATTAGCGCTTTGTGTATAACAGTATTTTACCCGTCATTGAGCAATATTAAGTGACGAAGCAATCTTTTCGATTGCTTCGTGGTAGCTTCTCGTTTCATCCGGCGGCATTATTTGGACTGCAGCGCCCTCCAGACCTTCTCTGGGAGAATCGGGTTGTCATCCACATTCACACCTACTGCGTCGAGGATGGCATTCCCAACGGCTGGCGCGACCCCGTCCATTGGGATCTCGGCGACTGCCTTAACACCGAATGGATGGCTGGGCTCGAAAGTCTCCACGAAGATGGTTGTCAGCTCGGGCATCTCATTTGCGCGGAAGATGTGGTAATGGTCGAGGTCGCGCTCGATGGCATAGCCTCGTTCGTCGTACCGCATCTCCTCGCAGACGGCATAGCCAAGCGCCTGGGTCATTCCGCCCTCGATCTGACCTGAGGCCGTGAGAGGATTGATGATCACTCCCGAATCTACTGCCATCACGAGCTTGTCAACTTTGACCGCGCCCGTTTCCATATCCACCGTCACTTCCGCAAACTGAGCCGCAAAAGGCGGGGGAGAGGACGGTGAGACGTGTGAACCGATGCCCATAATCTGCTCTTGATCATTGCGGTGAAGAGAATCGAGAGCAATCTCAACCAAGGAGACAGAACGTCCGTCGGGGGCGACCGCCATTTTGTCAGATAGCCTTATCGTGGAAGGATCTGCCACTTCAAGCATCCTGGCCGCGCGGTTCTTTATCCGTCCGGCCGCCATTTCCGCGGCTTTGACCGCGGCGGCTCCGGAGATATAAGTGGTGGAAGAGGCGTACGCGCCCTTGTCGAAAGGCGTGAAGTCGGTGTCAGACGAGTACGTAATGATATCGTCCAAGGGCACCCCAAGGACCTCTGCAACCATCTGTGCGATGACTGTGTCTGAACCTGTACCCAAGTCGGTTGCGCCGACAAGCAGATTGAAGGAACCGTCGTCGTTCATTTTGACCGAAGCGCCGCCCATATCCAGGTAGGGGATCGCCGTTCCTTGCATAACCAGCGCGACGCCAATCCCTTTCCGAAGAGTTGATTTCTGATTCCCAAACAAATCTGAGCCCGCGTGCCAGGCTTTGTTTGCAAATTTCGTGTCCCAATCAATGGCGGCTTTCGCCTGCTGGACGCATTGTTCAAGCCCGACCGTATTGACGATCTCCGGTCGAGGCTCGCGGCCCTCATTCCAGGCGGTCGAAAATGGGTGATACTCGCCGGCGTGGATCGAATTCTTTAACCGAAATTCGATAGGATCAAGATCCAGCGCGCGGGCAATCTTTTCCATATGTCGTTCAACCGGCCAATAGCCTTGCGGAACGCCATAGCCACGGAAAGCCCCGGCCGGTGGTGTGTTGGTGTAGACCACATCTGCGTAAAAGCGAATGTTCGGCGATTTGCGGTATTCGCCATCACCAACGTATAAAGCCATGGCTTTGTGTCCGGTGTTGCCGGTCACGGTCAAGGCGTGACAACCATAGGCACCGGTATCGGACAAAGCAACCATCTCGTTGGCCGTGATTGTCCCATCGCGCTTAACGCCTGTTTTCATCCTGATCTTCATGGGGTGCCGCGAACGCGCAGCGGTGAATTCTTCTTCGCGGGTGTATTCGAAGATGACGGGCCGCTTTGTGGCGATCGTCAGGTGTGCAGCCACGTCTTCGATCATCACCTCCTGCTTACCCCCAAATCCCCCGCCGATACGAGGCTTGATCACACGGATCCTTTTTACCGGCAGGCCAAGTACGGGGGCCAGCATTCTGCGCACATGGAAAGGCACCTGTGTTGAGGTACGGATCACCAGGCGATCATCCTCGTCCCAATAAGTCACTACAACATGCGGCTCAATCGAAACCTGCTGAACCTTGGGCACGCTATATTCGGCTTCGAAAATTTCATCGGCTTCCTTGAAGCCTTTCTCCACCTCGCCAATGTCGATGCGAATTTTGGCCGCCAGGTTGAGGCTGGGGTCCGAATCGGCAAAGTTAACATATTCAGGCTCATCGTGAATCCGGACAGCTTCCGGGTTCATGGCTTTGGATGAGTCTAAAATCGCGGGCAGGACTTCGTACTCGACCTCAATCAGGCCTATGGCCTTTTCGGCGATTTCAGCGGTTTCGGCTGCTACAAAAGCAACCCGGTCGCCTACGAACCGGACTTTACGATCAAGAGAAAACGTATCGAGCGGACCCGGAATCGGATCGGACTGCCCGGCGGTTGACCAGACGACGCGAGGAACATCCTGCCAGGTCAACACGGCCGCCACACCGGGAAGCGCTTTGGCCTTGCTTACATCAATCTTTCGGATAAGAGCATGCGCGTGCGGGCTGTGCAGCACTTTCGCGATCAGCATGCCGCGCTTTTCGATATCGGCGGCAAAGGCCGGTTTGCCCTGAACGAGCTTGACCGCATCCACTTTCGGTTCGGGCTTGCCAACGACTTTCCATGCCTGGGTTTGGGAAGTGACCACGATCTTGGGGCGAGTCAATAGATTGGAGAATTGCTCACTCGGTGGATTGCTTGAGCGGTCGTCGGCTGGCTTGCCAGTATCCCAGTTTCCCAGATCCCAATTAACTGATTCCAAATCGAGGGGTTCCTCGCCACGCATGACAGCGGCAGCCTTCAACACGGCCTGGACCGGTTTCAAGTACCCGGTGCAACGACACAAGACACCCGAGATTGCCTCACGAACTTCATCTGCCGTGGGATTCGGATTCTTGTCGAGAAGGGTTTTAGCGGCCAAAATTTGTGCGGGCGTGCAATATCCGCATTGAATCGCACCCGTTTCGACGAAGGCTCTTTGCAGCGGATGCAATCCGCCGGTTTTCAGCCAGCCCTGATCGGGATGTTCACCTATCGATTCGATCGTAACGATATTATGGCCATCGGCCTGCGCTGCCAGCATCGATCCCGCGTTAATAAGTCTGCCGTCCATTAGGACCGCATCAGAGCCCGACAAACCACTCTCATCTCCAAACTTGACGCTGAAGTATCCAAGTCTTCGAATGGCCGACAGAAGAGTCTCGGGCGGCTGCGTCTCGATTTCGTGTTTATTCGCGTTGATCGTTAGAATTATGTCCATGATACTTCTTTCGGTAATTGGCAGATCGCAGAACGACAGACTACGGGCAATCTGAATTAAGAATGGTGGGCCGGACGGAATAGCCAGTCACCGGATAAAAAGTGGTGGTCGATTCATAGTCGATAGTCTGTGTATCGGCGCAATGGTTCTTCTGTATGACCTTATCGGGGACGTCCATAATGAGCAGGCTGAAGGGGGTCGCGCGAAACTCTGCCATTACTTCCTTGAACTCAGGCTGTTTTTTTGAGTACGTGCCTCGAATCTCGTCAAAAGTAACCATATGAAAATTGACCTTTTTCCCGGCGAACAACGACAAATAGTTGTGATAAGGGATCAGGACATCTCCTGGAGCCTTCTGTAAATCGGAGACAAGGGCGTCACCGGCCCTACGATCGGCTTCGGTTGGAATCTGCTGAGTTGGATCGTAGACTAGCAATGCGAACTGTGCGGTAATCGCAAGCCAAAGCAGGCTCCGGAAAAGGTTTTTGTTGATCCTCGGATAGTTATCGCGACTTCCTAACCAGCCCATCCCCAGTCCAAATAGTACGGCGAGACCTGCGTAGGCAGGCACCAAAGTATTGATGTATGCCCCGCGGTTTATTCGCGCCAGAACTGAAGTGGCTATTATGCCGATAACCACAAGATAATAATATTGATGCATCTTATCCGTCAGGAGATGGCGAGCGCCGAATAATAAAGGAGACAACCCAACCATGATAATTATGGCTTCGACGCTAAAGCCGCTTTGAAGGGTGGCAAGCGTTGTGGCCCACTTGATTTGGTGCATTGCCGGAAGGGCGAGGATGTAATACTGGTACCAACCCCTTGTGGAGGAGTTAAGGTAGAAGTAAGTAACCAGGGCTAACACGGCGAAACTGGCGATAAATGGAAGCGCCTGTTTCCTGAACAACAGCACCGTTGCGCCTGCCGACACAAGGAAAATTGGGAGGGCCGTCTGTTTGGCCAGGAAGGCGAGCGCGAACAGGATCCCTGCAAACATTGAGTTTACGACGGTCTGTTTTCCGAGAAGATAGATGGCTGCGAGACACAGGAAAAGGAACAGCATGTCCACCCTGGCAATATCGAACCACGCGCCTCCCAGCTTGAACGTTGCCACAAACGAACCGGCCGCCACCAGCCCAATCCATGCTGAATTCGTAGTATCTTTTACTGCGTAGTAAATAACCAGCAGGCAGCCAACCGTAGAACCGAATGAAATGAGCCTTAGCGGCAGAAAGCTTATCCCCATGATTTTGAATAGCGCCGCCGCCAGATAGAAATATAACGGGGGATAAATCAGCGGTATATATTCCAGGGATGGTTGGATATAGAGGCTTTGTCCCGTATAAATACGGTAGACCTGGATCAGTGAGGCGCCTTCCATCCATTCAAGCTCGTAACGATAATTGATCCGCGACAGAACAATAAACAAGACAACACCGAAGTGAATAAGCGCCGCAAAGATGGCAACAGCCATCATCCAATCGTAATTTTGAAGGTTTTTGAGACGCGACAGGGCTTTACTCATTATCTGGATGTTGTGTCGGGTTGTGATCTTATCAGGTTGTTGGATTTACTTTTGCAAGGCAGCGGTTCGCCAGGATTGCTGCAACATCCTGACGATATTCCGGGCTTGCCCATTCATCGCCAGCTACCATACAGGCATTACGAGCCGCTTCTTCAAACCCCTCAGGTTCGGTGCCATCCATAGCGAGAATTGGGGCTTGGCCATATCCGCCGACAACGAGGCGGGTCCGCCCTGAGGGCCACTGTGCAAGAGCGGCTGAGATAATGGGTTTATCGGCAGGGGAACGCGAGACGTACTCGAATGCAAGGCTCACATTCAATGGAATGACAATATTAGTTATCAACTTTCCGCTTAATTGATTCTCGCGCAAGGGCAGAAAGTCCCCGATCCGCAGCTCCCAATCATTTGGTTGAATGCCAAGGTTGGCATCCAAGGCCAGCATCGCGGCGGCAAACGTCGAGCGGCCATCAGCAACAACCAGAGTCCCAGCCTGGGTTGCCGCATTCCGAACGTTTATAGGGGCCTCGAGCCTCAACGCAACTCGCAAGGCCTCGCAACAGTTTTGATTCTCAAGCAGTTGTTGAAGGGTCGTGGTAGCGCCGATTTCCAGGCTGTTACCGTTTTTCTTTATTTGATCTAGTCCGAGAGCCTGCAAGTCCACCACTTCAAAAGATTCGGTTTGAGCATGGGAAAGAAGAGTTCCACCGCCGAGCGGGAGAGTCTTCGGTTGTGGTCGGGTAATCAAGATCAGGGCTTGTTCAAGAGTTTTGGGGCGATGATAGGTTGTAATCATGCTGGCTCCATTGAGTTGTTTACCAACGAGCGACTTTATTATACAAGATACCGGATGCCCCGCTTATGTTTGTATGTACAAGAAAGGATCATAAGGCCGTGATCATGTTTGCCGGACTTCGCACCAATCTGAGCAAAAGGTCAGGTAATTAGGTAGGGGGTATTCGTTATTCGCTATTCGAGGGCCGGGAACCGGGAAGCGGGTAATTTCGGTTATGAATTTATTGGTCTGGATAAACTCTCCAGTCTAATTCTTCGAGCCTCCCAACATCAAATTGATCTTGCGGCACGTTTATGAGCAGGGCACTTCCTTCTGCCAGTAATTCGTCTTTGTCTTTGCTGTATATACCCGCCCAAGCCTCGGCCGTTTTGCCTCTTGATCTACCGGCTTTGCCCACCAACTTGAGGGGCTTGCCAATCGGGACATTCTTTCGATATTTCACTTCCAGGCGAGCGGTAAACATAAAGCGAGGCGCCAGGGGGTCAGAACCCATCTGAGATCGGCCACACAGCTCATCCAGGATGGCGCCGACAATTCCCCCGTGCAGAACGCCGGGATACCCTTGAAAATGCTCGGGTGCAACATAGGTTGATTCGACGATGCCGGGCTCCATCTCGTAGATATGCAAATGCAGGCCAACAGGATTTTTGAGCCCGCAGATGAAACACATTTTTGAATTTGGCTGTTTGATTTTTGACATAAGCTTGATTGTATCAAAGGCCGAACAGGAAGATCAGGTCATTGACGTTGGTACCAGTGTAGCCCGGCTTAAGCAAGTCGCCGAGCGCGTCAAAGAAGGGATACGCGTTGTTCATAGACAAATATTCGGCCGGTTTCATCCCCAATTCTTTGGATCGTCGGAATGTTTCGCCTGTAACCACCGCACCGCCTGCATCGGTTGGACCGTCGTTGCCATCAGTGGCAAGGGAAACCAGCATCGCATTTTGCGAATTTTCCATGACCTCGACGGCGGCCAGGGCAAGCTCCTGATTGCGTCCACCTTTGCCATTGCCACGAATCGTAACCGTGGTCTCGCCTCCGGAAATCAGGCAAAATGGAGGCAGCCTCTGCCCGAGGGCAACCTTCAGGATGCCACCCAATTGTTTTCCCAGAAGGCGGGCTTCTCCCTCCAAATTCGTGTTTATTATTTCGGAGGAGAAGCCCTCGGACCGCGCCTGTATTTCTGCGCCTTCGGCGGCCGATCTATTATTAGCGATTATCACATTTTGCACGCGATCGATCAGCGACTCTTCAGAGCGGCTTTCTCCGGTCATAGTATTTAGGACGGTAGCCGAAACCTGCTCTTCGATCCCATATTTCTTCAGGATGGCAAGTCTCCTTTCATGGCTTGACCTATTTGGCGCGGTCAGTCCCGAGGCGATTGTTTCTAAATGATCACCGATCACATCAGACAAAATCAGGCTAAGTACTTTTGCCTTGGTGGCGGCCAGCAACCCCCCACCTTTTAGGCCGTCCATTTGGGTGCGAAGCGTATTTATTTCATCAATGGGCGCTCCCACATTTAGCAGCGAGGCGGTCAAGGCTTGCATATCAGCCAAAGTCAGGCCGTCTCGGGGAGCAGCTACGAGCGAAGAGCCGCCGCCGGAGAGCAGGCAAATCAATAAGTCATCGTGTCTCTGTGCCGAGACGAAATCCAACACCGCGTGTCCGGCTACCAGGCTTCTTTCGTCGGGAATGGGGTGACCGGCTTCCATAACCTTGACCCGGTCGTTGATTCTGGAAGAGGAAGACGCATCAGCTTTCCCAAACGCCTGTTTGGTGATGATAAGCGCCTGCTCAAAGTCTTCAAAAAAGCCTGCCGCGGCCATCGTCATTGGTTCAGCAGCTTTGCCAATCCCCAACAAAAAGAGCCGGTTATGGGCTGGAAGGATGGTTTTCGCCAGTTGTCCTCTAATGATCCGACCCGGTTCAACGGCCTCGATCCCGCCCGCGAGAATGCGCGCCAGACGCGGGTCGCGCAAGCTGTATGTAAGAAATCGGTCCGCGTTCATGCTTGCAGTATACTTTGCTCATGAGCAAACAAAAAGTCTTTGTCACCCGGAATATTCCGGAAAAAGGGTTAACCCTGGTCCGAGATTTCTGCGCTGCCGATATTTGGCAGGCTGAGACCCCGCCCACGCGCATAGAATTATTGGAGCGCGTCCGCGGGGTGGATGGTTTACTTTCAGCCCTTACGGAGCGAATCGATATAGAGGTAATGGAAGCGGTGCCCAGCCTAAAGGTGATCAGTAATTTTGCCGTTGGCGTAGATAATATCGATGTGGCTACGGCTACAGCACGTAAGATCCCCGTTGGGAATACGCCAGATGTGCTGACGGATGCGACCGCGGACGTGGCCTTTGCGCTGCTGCTGGCGGCTGCCCGGCGCATCGTCGAGGCCGAACACTACGTTCGGGATGGAAAATGGAAGATGTGGGGTCCCAAGCTACTTTTAGGAACTGACCTGGCAGATTCGACCCTGGGAATTATTGGTTTTGGACGAATCGGACAAGCTGTCGCAAAAAGGGCGGCGGGCTTTGATTTGCATGTGGTCTATCATGATCCTTCGAAGCCATCAGCTTTTGGCGCGGCGCCCGTGGATTTGGATAGGTTGTTGGAAGAGTCTGACTTTGTTTCCCTGCACGTGCCTTTAACGACGGAGACACGTCATATGATCAATGCTGAAGCGTTAAAGAAGATGAAGCCAAACGCGGTCTTGGTGAATACTTCGCGCGGCCCGGTTGTGGACTCCCAAGCCCTGTATGATGCTTTGAAGGCTCATCGTATTTTTGCCGCGGCCCTGGATGTAACGGAGCCCGAACCATTGCCACAAGATGATCCACTGCTGGAGCTGTCCAATTGCATTGTTATTCCGCATCTTGGCAGCGCAAGCCAAAAGACCCGCGACCAAATGGCCATTCTTGCGGCTAAAAACCTGATTGCCGGATTGAAGGGAGAGCGGCTGCCTAACTGTGTTAATTCAGAGGTATATAATCGGGATAAGTAGAGTAAGGTGCGAGCAAAAAAGAAAGCGCTGCTTCGATTACCTGTAAGTTTCATAACGCCATTGAGTTCTGAGTCTTCATAGTTGCCCCTTTATTAAGGTATGCCCGATAATCAGCGAATTCGAACATTGGTGACCCAGATTTACGGCTCGGAAATTACACCCACACTGCTCACGCGCCTGGACGGAATTCTCAACCGATATCGGGGTCGGATCCCAAAACCTCATGCCGCCGGCTTAAGCGAGCAAGACGTAATCTTGATCGCATATCCGGATCAGGTTCAAGAATATGAACGAGCCCCACTTCAATCTATCAACGGTCTTTGTGAACAGTTCCTGGGAGGGATCATATCCGGTATCCACCTGCTGCCCTTTTATCCCTGGTCATCTGATGACGGCTTTTCTGTAATCGACTATCGCGCAGTCGCTCCGGAATATGGGAGTTGGGCCGATGTGAAATCAATTGGGGGTAATTTCCGGCTCATGTTTGATGCCGTGATTAACCATGTTTCAGCGAAAAGCCCCTGGTTTGAAGGATTTCTTAAGGGGAACCAGGACTATCACGATTTTTTTATCGAGGTGAAGGGGAATCCAGATCTTTCAAAGGTTGTCCGGCCACGCGCGTTGCCACTCTTGACTGACTTTAACACATCAACCGGCACGAAAGCAATCTGGACAACATTCAGCCCTGATCAGGTGGATCTGAATTATCATAACCCCAGCGTGCTTTTGGAGATCCTGGACGTATTGTTGTGTTACGCCCAGCAGGGGGCCGAATTCATCCGCCTGGATGCAATCGCGTATTTATGGAAGGAAATTGGAACTGAGTGCATCCATCTTCCGCAGACGCATTGGGTCATCCAGTTGATCAGGGCAGTCCTGGACGAAATAGCACCTCACGTAATGTTGATTACGGAAACCAATGTTCCCTACATAGAAAATATATCGTATTTTGGTGACGGGACCAATGAAGCACAATTAATCTATAATTTTTCCCTACCACCCCTGGTCTTGTATGCATTTTACACTGGAAGCGCCCGAGTCCTTGCAAAATGGGCCGCTGGTTTGAAAGCGCCTTCGGAACATGCGACTTTTTTCAACTTTCTGGCCTCGCATGATGGGGTGGGGCTCAACCCGGTGCGTGGAATTCTTCGCGAGCCTGAGATAGAAGGGCTGGCGCGGGAAATGGAAGCCCGCGGAGGCCGAATCTCCTATAAAGGCAATGCCGACGGATCGCAGAGTCCCTATGAGGTAAACATCAATTATCTTGATGCCTTATCCAATGCCGGTGAGCCTGTGGATCTGACGATCAAGCGTTTCATAACCGCCCACGCCATCCTGCTTGCCCTGGCCGGAATGCCCGGGATCTATTTTCACAGCTTATTTGGCTCGCGTGGCTGGCGGGAAGGTGTAGAACAGACCGGGCGTAACCGGAGCATTAACCGGGAGAAATTAGCCCGCAACGGCCTCCAGGCTCAACTCGAGGACAAGAACTCTCTACGATCACAAGTCTTAAGGCAAATCTCACATTTGATCACTATCCGAGCAGACCAGCCCGCATTTACGCCTCACGCGACGCAACAGATTTTGGAGTGTGGTGCTTCGGTATTTGGGGTGCTGCGAAAAGGTGCAGAGGGAGAAGCATCCGTAATCTGCCTAAACAATGTGAGCGACGAAGCGCAGCGAGTCGAGATGGACCTATCGCTTAAGTTTGCGGGGCAGCCGGAAGACCTGTCAGACCTTATCAGTGGTAGAAAATATCACGCCGGTGATTTGTTATCATTAATGCTATCGCCTTATCAAACAGTCTGGCTTGCCGACGAATATCTGGAGTAGCGAGCATGGTAGCAGAATACCCAATCCCAACCAATAATCTGCAAATCGGCGTGGTTTCGACCCGCCTGAGTAGCACAGATGGCGTCTCACTTGAGACTGAAAAGTGGAGCCATGTCCTTACCCGCCTGGACCACCAATGTTTTTATTTTTCCGGGCTGTCCGACCGTCCAGAGGATCTAAGCTACGTAGTCCCCGAAGCTCACTTTGCCCACCCGGAAATTGTAAAAACGTATGATGCGGCTTTTTCCAACCGAAACCGCCCACCGCAATTGACGCGGGAAATTCATGAACTGGCCGAGCACCTGAAAAGCCACTTGTATAAATTTATCAAGAAGTATGATATTCATATATTACTGGTTGAGAACGCCCTGGCGATCCCGTTAAATATTCCCCTGGGGGTTGCCCTGACCGAATTTATCGCCGAAACCGGAATCCATACCATCGCCCACCATCACGACTTATACTGGGAACGGAGGCGGTTCCTTGTTAATTGTGTGTGGGATTACCTGGATATGTGTTTCCCGCCGCGACTGCCCAGCCTCAGACATATTGCGATCAATACGCCGGCGGCGGCTCAACTCAGTTATCGACGTGGAATATCCGCCCGAGTTATCCCTAATGTCATGGATTTTGATAACCCGCCCCCTCCGCCCGATGAATATGCCTCAACGGTGAAACAAGATCTACAGATCGACAAAAATGAATACTTCTTCCTCCAACCCACCCGGATCGTTCAGCGAAAGGGCATCGAACACGCAATTGAACTTGTGCGGCGTTTGCCTTTGCCGGCCCGGCTTGTTATCTCGCATGCCAGCGGGGACGAGGGCGATTCCTACGAAAAGCATTTGCGGTCCTTCTCGCAGCTATTGAGCGTATCCACAATATTCGTGTCCGAGATTATCGGCGACAAGCGAGGTCGGACGGCGGATGGCCGCAAAATCTATTCGCTCTGGGATGTTTATCCTTTCGCCGACCTAGTCACATATCCTTCGCTGCTGGAGGGCTTCGGCAACGCATTTCTCGAGTCAGTCTATTTTCGGAAGCCCATCCTGGTCAACGACTACACCATCTATGCAATCGATATCAAGCCAAAAGGCTTCAAGGCAATCGAGCTCGATGGCTTTATCACCGACGAAAACGTAGCCGAGGTAGAGAAAATCCTTAAAACGCCTTCGATCGCCAAAGAGATGGCAGAGCACAATTATCAACTCGCCCAGCGGTTCTTTTCTTTTACATTCCTGGAACATCAATTACAGGCTCTCTTGCAATCCTTCACCGGTGAAGATGTAGAAGTTGATCCATGAATATTGTCCTCGTTCACTATGCCGCACCCCCGATCGTCGGAGGGGTAGAAAGCGTAATGGGTCAACATGCTCGTTTAATGGCTGACGCGGGTCACCACGTATCGATCATTGCCGGGCGCGGCGAGCAGACGGATCAACGAATCCCTTTCATCAGATTACCTCTGGTCAATTCGCGCGATAGAGAAATCCTTGCGGTCAAAAAGGATTTGGATAACGGACAGATACCCAACGGGTTTGACTCACTTGTCCACAAGATCCGATCCCAGCTGCTCGAGGCCATCGCGGGTGCGGACTGGCTTATCGCTCATAATGTCTGTTCGCTGAACAAGAATCTGGCCTTGAGCGCGGCGCTCAGGCAGATAGCAGGCGGCAGTGGAGGACCGCGGTTCATATTGTGGCACCACGACCTGGCATGGACCACACCACGCTACCGAGATGAACTGCATGATGGTTATCCCTGGGATCTGCTTTGCCAGGATTGGCCCGAGGCGACGCAGGTGGTTGTATCTGAACCGCGGCTGAGGGAACTCGCACAATTGTTGGATGTGCCAGCGGAGCGCATACATGTTGTCCCCAATGGGGTAGATGCTGCCCGCTTTTGGAACCTTGGTGAAGAGACAGGGAATCTATGCCGGAAATTGAATCTTCTGTCTGCCGACCCCTTGGTATTGCTCCCGGTCCGCATCACACCCAGGAAGAACATAGAACTTGCGTTGAAGGTATTGGCGGATCTCCGCCGGAATTACGAGAATGCCAGGCTGATCGTGACGGGGCCGCTCGGCCCGCATAACCCGGCGAACATCCAATACTTTGAGCAACTGGTCCGTTTACGTGAAGCACTACACATCGAGGAGAGTGCGTATTTCCTGGCAGAGTTGGCCGATGAGCCATTAAGCGATGAAGCCATCGCCGATTTATATAAGATTTCAGATCTATTGTTTTTTCCCAGCAAAGAAGAGGGCTTTGGCATCCCTATCCTGGAGGCCGGATTGGCTGGAATTCCGGTGTTCTGTGCAGACATTGCCCCGTTGCGAGAACTGGGAGGTTCCCAAGCGAACTATTTCGGGCTAAGCGACGACCCCATTCAAATATCCTATCTAATAATCAAAACGTTGGAATCCAATCGTCTTTTTGCCTTGCGAAAAAGAGTGTTACGAGACTATACCTGGGAAAGAATATACAAGAATCGCATTGCCCCATTATTTGCGGAGGGATGAAACATGGGTAAACTCTATTCGACCAGATTATTCCGGAAAACACTAGTTCCGATCTTGTACGGAGCTGACCCGGGTGCGGCCATTAATACGGCGCTTACCATTGCGGAGCCAGATAACATCCTGCTGGTGGGCATAATAGGGATATCAGGCGAAGAGTCCCTCAGCACGGCAGCTTTACCAGCGAGACACGTACGCAAAATTCTGAGAGATATTGCCGGCAAATTCCATATTCGTGCGATGCAGCGCATCCGCGTTTCCCATAAGCCCTGGGATGAATTGATCCAGATCGTGAAGGAGGAAAAGCCGGATCTGCTCATATTAGCGTCGTCGCACCTGGCAATCTTAAATATTACTCCGGGCCAGGCGCTGCGTTACCCTCCCTGTGACATGGTGGTGGCGGGAGGCACAATTCCAGAGCGGCCCAAAGAGGTACTTGTATCGCTTCGCGGCGGACCTTATTCAGAACTTTCGCTGCGGCTCGGGCTTTCCATTTCGCGAATGAGCAAGGCGAAGCTTACGGCGCTTCACCTTCTGCCCAGCACAAATACGGGGATGACAGACCCGGCTTACAAGGGCGTTGATCGAGTCCTAAAGAACCTGCCCGAAGTCTCGAGGAAACAGATAACAACCGATGATCCGGTACAGGCGATCTTGTCGGCAACGCAGGAGTGTGATCTATTAGTGCTGGGCGCAACGGCCCGTTCACAAGATGCGCTTATTTCGATAGGCCCTGTAGCCGAAAGAATTCTACGTCAGAGCTCCAAAGGCGTGCTGGTTGTTAAGTCCCGAAGGCCCATGCCCACCAATATGGATACGGAGATAGCGGGGCAAAACGCAATCTCCGTCCTGGTGGATAAATGGTTCGCCGAAAATACTTATCACGCCGGTGAATTTGCCGATCTTGATGACCTGGTCAGGATCAAACTGGAACAAAACCTCACAGTGAGCCTGGCCCTGCCGGCCTTGAATGAAGAAGAAACAGTGGGTCACGTTATCAAAACCATCAAGGATGCGCTGATGGATCGCGTGCCGCTCCTGGATGAAATTGTCCTTATCGATTCAGATTCGAGCGACCAGACGCGGGAAATCGCCACTTCAACGGGCATACCGGTTTTCATTCATCAAAATGTGCTTCCCCAATTGGGTGCGCGGACAGGCAAAGGCGAGGCCTTGTGGAAAAGCCTTTACCTGACCCATGGTGATATCGTTATCTGGATCGATACCGATATCGTGAATATCCACCCCAGGTTTGTTTATGGTTTATTGGGCCCGCTTATCCTTCACCCTGACGTCCAATTTGTGAAGGGCTTCTATCGCCGGCCTTTGAAAGTGGACAACAAACTCCAGGCTGGCGGCGGCGGAAGGGTTACAGAACTAACGGCGCGGCCGCTGCTCAACCTTTTCTTTCCGGAATTATCCGGGGTAATCCAGCCCCTCTCCGGAGAATACGGTGGACGGCGAACAGCCTTTGAACAAATGCCGTTTTCTTCCGGATATGGGGTGGAGATTGGCCTGGTCATCGATATGTTCGAAAGATTCGGAATAAGCGCGATCGCGCAGGTAGACCTCCAGGAACGAGTCCACCATAATCAGCCTTTGGAGTCTTTGAGCAAAATGTCGTTTGCAATCATCCAAACGGTGGTACGAAGAATTGAGAAGCGGTATGGTATCAAGCTTCTCGAAGACGTGAATAAGACCATGAAATTGATCCGCTACGGCCAGCAACGTCTGCTATTGGACGTTGAAGAGATTGCCGAACTGGAGCGGCCCGCAATGATCGAATATGCTGAGTATCGCGAGCTCCATAAGAATAAGATCGTTAGCGCTGAGCAAAAGTATCAATCAACAGTTTGAAATTTCCGCCAGCCGGATACAAGATCGGGCAGGTTGCGCCGCGCTTGCGATACTCTTCCACTTTCGTGCGGGCTTCGCCAGGGGTGCCCGAAGCTGTTATGTGATAGACCAGTTCGTCAGGTACAAGGTGTTTGGCTTTTGTGATCTGTTCTTTTGTTGCCGGCCAGCCCAAAATTGCCTGGATTTCTGCAATTACTTCCTGGGATACGCCGGAGGCCTTGGCGATATGAGGTTGCTGGGCGAGATACTGGCAGAGGAGCATCTTGGTCGTGTCAATTGCCTTTTCGTGATCTTCGTCCACAGAGCATACGATCAATTGCGGGCGATCAAAATTGGCTAATTTGCGACCGGATCTCTGCAAGCCTTTGTCCAGTAGTTCCATGGCTCTATCGTTATATTCGGGCGGGACGCAATAATTCAATACGACCCCATCCGCGATCTCACCGGTCAGCTCCATCATTTGGTCGCCGGTCGCGCCAATCATGATGGGTATTTGACGCGGTTCCCTGCGGCCATGAACCACATCCAACTCGATACCTTCCACATTGTGGAATTCTCCGTGAAACGTGACACGCTCCATATTCAGGAGACGGCGCATCACGTCCACGGTCTCTCGCATTGCTGTCGAAGGTTTATGGCGTTTTATACCGACGCTGCTTGCCAAAGGATCCCACCAGGCGCCGATGCCACAGATGATCCGACCCGGAGCCAGGTCATCCAGGGTAAGGAAGGTGGCTGCAAGCAGGCCGATATTACGCGTCCAGTTATTTATGACGCCTGAACCAACCTTTATTCGGTTTGTAACGGCTGCATAGGCAGCCATAGGGACAATAGCATCACGAACCAAACGCGATTCGGCCTGCCAAACTGCTTCGAAACCCCGTTCCTCAGCGTAGCGGACATAGTCAAGCCCATCCCTGAGATCGTGAGAATCCTGCAAATATAGTGCTACTCTTTCCACAGTTCGCACTCCTTCGATTAGGATAATGATATTGACGAGAACCTATCCATTGACATGGAAAGGTTATTAATCATTCAACTTGTTTGAGCATCGCTTTTTACCGTACCTAAAGGAAGGCGATCAAGATAAGCAATCGTATTCTGGTAAGAATTGTCATTATACCTGAAAGTCGTCGTAGGGTATTTTTTTCAGGATGCGTGCTATGAAGGAGGACGATATTCTTCGTTGATTAGGAGCATAATCATCTTGATTATGGAGAGGTTTTAACCTATACTAAAATTAAGACGGTTTGAAAAGCCTGCCCATGATCGGCACGGCTGGAAAGTGGAGAAATATTTATGATCAAGCATGTTACAAACTCGGAGACAACAACTATTCATAACATCGATGACTGCCGGGCTATCGGCCTCGAGGAAGGGAATTTTGCCGAATGCCTGCAGGCAGGGCCGAATTCCTGCTCCTACGCATTGCCGTTCGGATATTGTTTTTTGTGCCAACACCCGAGATTAAGTGAGATCATTGAAAACACCAAGCATGCAAGGTCAGACAAAACAGTTCGGAAATAGCCATTAGTTGCCGCAAGTCGGCAGACCCACAAAATGGTAAACGTAATTGAAACGATCCCCGGTTTATCGGGGATCGTTTTATGTGTTGGAATTTGGGTTACCCTGAATGGCTAGAGGCGCTGCCACATCTGTAGAGCAAGCTCTCGTGAGCGGGCGGCTAGGCGCGGCTCGTCCAGAACGAGTATCTTCTTGTCCTTCATCAGGATCTTTCCTCTGCAGACCGTAGTGTCTACAACTGCGTCCACCAAACCAAAAATAAGGTGACCGAGAAAATTTGCTTCGGTCAGCGGGGTCGGTGGCTGATAATCGAGAATAGCAAGATCGGCCGGCCGGCCTGCTGCGATCTCTCCCAGACGAACCCCGAATTGGCGTTCGCAGATATCGGCATTGTTCTGCAGCAGCATTTGGGGTGCTTCCATAAAGGCCACGCGTGGATCGTGGTTGGCCAGCCGGTGAAGCAGATAAGCACAACGCATCTGAGCCAGCATGTCAGACGACATGCCATCTGTCCCGAGGCCAACGAGTATGCCTTTTTTGAGCAGATCCAAGATTTTCGTGACGCCGACTGCATTATTCATGTTTGATTCGGGATTGTGGACAACAGCTGTTCTTGTTGCGCCAATGACGTCCATTTCTGCTTCGTCAATTTGCACGCAATGAATGAAGAGCGATTTCTCCCCGGACGCGCCCCTCTTGTCGAGGCGGTTTACGGTTGGCATTCCATACTTCTTGAGCGAAGTCTTCCCGGTCCGCGGCATCTTCGGCCACATGGACGTGGCAGCCAACGCCTGCATCCCTGGCGATGCCTACACATTTCTCAAGCGTCTCATCGGAAAGGGTGAAGGAAGCATGCAAGCCCATCATGGCCGCGATCTGTCCATCACCCTTCCCAATTTTCTTGATAAAGCGTTCATTCTCTTTGATACCCCCGCCTGGCGTATTTCGGTCGGATACCTCGTAACAAAGCGAGGCTCGAATGCCGGCCTGGCGGACTGCTTTTTCGATCAGATCCAGAGAGCCGTCCCGCGAAGCCGGGGAAGCATGGTGGTCGATGACGGTGGTGGTCCCGTTTCGAATGCATTCGATGAGGGGTATCTGTGCAGAAAGGATGATGTCTTCATCGGAAAGGGCTCTGTCGAGTCTCCACCAGAGGCGCTCCAGGATTTCGACAAAATTAGAGGCGGGTTCTCCGGGAATCGCCATGCCGCGGGCCATTGTGGAGTAGAAATGATGGTGGGTGCAGATAAAACCGGGGAGGATAATTTTGCCGGAACAATCAACGCTTTCCGCTTTTGGGATAACGTCTGCTCATTTCGGACGGCATCGCCGACCGCAACGATATTTTCTCCATCCGTGACAACGCAGCCATTCCAAAGGACATGGTTATTGCTTCCCAAGGTCACCACAATGCCATTTTCAAATCGAATTGCCATTTTTCATCCTTTCTGATGTATCCCGGGTTTTCCATCCGGAGATCACAGCGATCGGTGCTAATCAATTCTCTCTTAACGCTGCTAGTTCTTCGGGATTCCGTACTCGCATGCTGATCGCACCGATGAAGCACTTCCTGGCACAAATCGAGCAGCCGATGCATTTGGCTGGATCAGTATGAGGGATGACCCTTATCATCGAGCTCAATCGCCAAATATGGGCAGCGGGCGCAATTCCCGCAGGAAACGCACAAGTCGAAATTGACTTCAGATAATCTCTTGACAGGAGAAAGAGCCATGAAATCCGGTGATGGATGCAGGCTGGGCAATCCCAATCAATTCTTTCATAGAATTTATCCCTCGTTCCTGCATCAGGAATGATGTCCCTGACTCGAGCTCGTGAATTATCCCGTAACCGTGTTTCGTGGCAATGGTACAGAATTGAACGGTCTTGACGCCCAGGGCCAGAAAATCCATTGCGGCTTTATAGTTCATGGGGCCAGCGTTGCCGGAAATCTCAATCCCTTCGGGCACAGCCTGCGCCAGGGTGAGATTTGAGATCGGCGTGACCCCTTCGCCGCTCATGCCCACTACCACACCCTTCTCCCAAGAGTCGCCGTCGACCAGCGGGCGGAAGGCAAGAGTGGGGAAGGAGTTGGCCAGGGTTACGCCAGCTTTCTTGCCGGGGTATTTTCGAGCACCTTCCGAATGGCGCGCAGGATCGGTACGACAGAAGTCACCGCTGCGGTCAATTTGAAAAGTTTCGGAATGTCCGGCGACCCGACTTCCATGATCCAATCAACGATCCTGGCAGTCAGCGCAGCATTCTGCGAAACGATATCGCCTTCCGTCCCATCGCCGCCCTGGGGACAGGACAACGAATATTCGATGCCCATTACGCCGGCGGCTTCAAGCTTGCGAGTATTCGATTGCCAACCTGCTTTGTCGCTCTCGTCGTGACCGGTTACAGGTCCGCCGGTAGAGGCCATTGTCAGCCGGTCGGGCCACCTGGTAACCAACTGTTTGACTTCGCGGCAGACCCGATCGAGCGGTGGCCCGATACGTTGTCGGCATTGGCATAGGTAGTAGGGGCTGAAAGCAAACATATATCCGCCCGGTATATGTATGGGAACATTATCGAAAGCGGTCTTCATGATCCCGCCGGCCCAGCCGTTTTCATAGGCTTTACTCATCTGTTCAAACCCATCGGTCAACGGAGAGGCCGATAGCAGAAATGGTGAACGAATTTGCCGCCCGAAGAAATCGGTTTCCAGGGAGACGGGGAGGGGGTTATAACCAGGCAGGCTGTAGGATGATTTGGTGGGCTTCTCCAAGGCCGGTTTTGATTTATGCTCCAGCCAGGCATTAATTTCCAAAGCGGCGTTTTTTCCAGAGGCAACAGCTTCCACCACCGTTGTCGGTCCATTGGAGATATCTCCGGCATAAAAAATTCCATCGGCCTTTTCTTTCGGCAGCGTGGAACGCATCCCGATCGCCATAACCACGGCCGTAAAGCCGGTCCTTGCCCCTTCGGTTCCTTCTATATCGCGTACGTTAGCGGGCTTGAATGGCTGGCCATCCGGCAGCCGAACCTTTTGGGTCTCAAATCCTGAGATCCCTTCGCTGCTCTTTCGAATTCTGCTCAGACGGATCCGTCCATTCACTTCGATATCATGATCAAGCAGCTCCTGTCGTTCGACAGGTGTTAACGGCATTTCGGAAAGCTTCTCCAGCATGAACATTTCGATATGTTCTGCGCCGCGTTCTTTGGCGACGATCGCACAATCGACTGCAGTTGCGCCGCCGCCAACGACTGCAACATTGCCCTGGAAATTAAAGGCTTCCGGATTAGACAGGAGATCAACCATCTTTATTGTCAGGTCTTCGTTTTCAATTCCAAGTTCAATCGGTTTCCAAAGACCGACTGTGACACAAACAGCTTCATAACCCTGCGTCAGGAGATGGCCGGGGTCATCAACCTTAATGCCGGTCTGGACGGTGATCGCTCCCAAAGAGAGGAGGAAATCTATATCGGTTTGAACCACTTTTTTATCCAAACGTTCATCCGGAATTAGATTCATCATGCCGCCCAATTTGTCGCGGCTCTCATAAATATCAACCAAAAAACCCATCTGCGCCAAAGCCGCTGCTGCCGAAAGGCCGGCGGGACCTCCGCCGATCACGGCGATCTTTTTACCATTTGGAGCAGGGACTGAGAATTTTGGTATGCCCCCCAATTGTTTTTGCCATTTCCACCAAGGTTGCCTGTATCTTGTGGAATACGGATGGCCCCGTCAAAGTCTTTTCTTGAACAGGCCGCCATACAGAAGCGGTCCGGGCAAACAAGCCCGCAAACACCACCCAGTGGATTATTACGAATGATCTCAGCTGCGGCACGTTTAATATCCGATGCCTCTCCAACGTGTGCCGCCATAATGAAGTTGAACGGCGAGCAATTGGCGGGACAGGCTTTTTGGCACGGTTTTTCTTCGCAGTATTCGCATCTGAGAAGCTCGGCCTGGAGTTGGTGTTTGGTCATGATGAGAGAACTTGGCTGGACATTCTTTTCCATGGAGCACCTCGATTAAAACGATAGTTGGGATTTTTGGATTCAAAAAGCCCAAATTCATTTTATAGCATCCGGAATAAATATACAGGATGAATAAGCTCCATATTCGGAGTGTTTTATGTCATATTAATTTGTCTGGCTCTTAATCGTTGGAAATGAAAGTCAAAATCAGTGATCAAGCGTAACGCCTGATGTTGAACGCCCCTGGCCCGCCTGGTCTTCGCCATTTGTGGGTTTTGCCAGGAAATCACAGAGCTCCTATTTTTGCGATTTGATAGCCTCCATTTTTCGGACAAGCTCAAGGTCTTCTGGAAGATCCAAATCCAATCCGAGCGAGGGTAAATCCACAACCTCAAGGCGTGCGCCAGCCTTGCGCGCCCGCTCGCAGTGCCGTTCGAAGGAATCCTGACCAAAGTCATACTCGATTATATTAGAGGGGGAGAGCAGAAGAGCGTTAGTCCCCTTTTGATGCCGATCGGGGGAAATGACAACTACGGGTGGATCTGTTGCACGTTCGAGCAAGGCTAGAATGTCATCCGGTGAGAGGAAAGGTAGATCGGCCGGTATGACCAATACGCCGCGGGAGGCATAAACCTGCGCCACAACTGTAGCCCGCTTTAGCGCGGTGTTTAAGGTGGGTGCTCCATCTTCCTGAACGGTACGCGCTCCCAAGTCGCGGGCAATCGCCAGGGCGGAAGAGTCCCTGCTAACGACTAAGACCTCTTCAACTTCTTTCAAATCAATTAACGTTCGAAGGGTATGTTCTAACAAAAAGCGGTTGAGCTCCAGCCGCTCAGTTTCGGATAACGCGCCAGCCAATCTCGATTTACCGCGCCGTAAAGGCTTGACAGGAACAATAGCCCAGAGTGTCATTGGAGAGGCGATTCAATAAAGTTTAGCACATCTTGAGCCAACCGCAGGCGGTCTTCGGGAGTTCTCATCAAAGTCCCGGTTACATAAGGCTGCATATTTAAGCCCCGGATCTGCTCCTGTGAATTGCGCGTCGGTTTTGTCCAAGACGAAGCTTGTTGCGATCCCTTCATAGTGATTTGCCACGGACAGCGCTGTGGATGGGAAACCCAGTTCTCGATACATTTTGGCGGCCGGACCTTTGACAGCCTGGCCCCCAATTATCGGGGATATTGCAAGGACCGGCTTCGTTTTTAGTTTCGATGTCAGGCCAGCTAAGCCCAAGATCGGTCCGATACTAACCCAGGGATTCGATGGACAAATCACGACAGCATCCGCCTTGTCAATTGACTCAAAAACACCGGGCGCGGCCTCGGCTGTCTCGATACCCTTGAAGGCAAATCCTTTAACGATCGGTTTGCACTCGAGCTGCACAAAATACCGCTGGAACTCCAGGTCGCCCTGCTCCGTTTTTACTATGGTGCTGATCATCTGATCGGACATGGGGAGAACGGCTTGCTTTACCCCCCACATCTGACAAAAATCACGGACTATTTGACTCAAGGGCTGGTGTTCTTTTAGCCGCCGTGTGCGTTCAAGGTGGGTTGCGAAATCCTGATCACCCAACTGGAACCAACCGGGCCCGCCAAGGAGCTTCAGGTTTTCCATTGTTTTCCAGGTTTCATTGGAGCGTCCCCAGCCTGTCTCTGGATTGGCTATTCCAGCCAGGGTGTAGCAAACGGTATCCAAGTCAGGACAAATGTACAAGCCTAAGTGCTCGAAGTCATCGCCGGTATTTACAACGATAGTCAGGTCCTCCGATGATAGAACCCTGGCAAGACCGTCTACGAGTTTTGCACCGCCAACTCCGCCTGCAAGCGCGACAATTTTCATATAAAGTGCAATATTTGCTCTAGAGGTTTTCTGGTACGAGGTTCGGGATTCTCTGCGGGATAGCCAACGAAGAACATCCCTTGCGGATCCCATGATAAGGGTAAGGCCAAGGCCGCCCGTATTACATCAGGAGTAAACAAAGGCGCGCAAGTCCAGACGCCGCCCAATCCCTCGGCGTGTACGGCGAGCAACAACTGCAGGCCTGCGTTTGCAGTGGATTGGATTGCCATAACCTTCTCGGCTTCTGCACGACGGGCATCGGGGTAAACGTCCATTTCCGACATATCCATACAGAGGACGATGATCACCGGCGACAAAATAATCCGCGAGCGGGATTTGTCAAGCCGAGCCTGGATTTCATCTCCTGGTAGATTGTCGTGCTCCAGATCGCGGCGATACTCGACAGCCATCGCTTCAGCAAGATGGGACTTGCTCGCAGCCTCGGTTATCACGGCAAATCGCCAGGGTTGACGATGGTGAGCAGAAGGAGCAAAGCAGGCGGTCGTGATAATCTGCTTGATAAGCGATTCTGGTACCGGATCCGGCTTGAAGCGACGGATAGAGCGGCGTGAACGCAGGAAATAATGCAAATCCATGGGGCTACGTATGCGCAGAGACTTTTTCCGGCAGGATCTTATAAGTAACCCGGATTTGGCGAGCTACGGGTTTCCATGGTTTATGGTCGTATTTTAAGGAAAGGGCATTAATATGTTCATCCGCACCTTCTTCCGTTACGTCTACCACACGACCCCGTATTTGAATAAAGCGATAAAACGGGTCCTTCGGATCAGCGATCAATAATGCAACCTGAGGACGGGCACGCATATTAATGTCCTTGACACGCCCCTTTGCGGAATTGATGAGCAGATATTCTCCTCTAAATTAAACCAAAGCGGAGTTAGCTGGGGCGAACCGTCAGCCATCAGAGTGGAAAGGTAGGCGAAAGCCCCCACTTCGTCGTCGAGCAAGTCTTGATGCAGAGTCTGGAATGACTTTCATTTTTTCCTTGACTTAGAGAAGGTTGAGGCCTGCAAATGAGGGCGCCTGGAATATGTTTTTGGGTGAGACGATTTCTTTTTGGCCTGTGGCAAATTGTAGCAAGCGTGCATAAGATTTCTGTTAGTGATTTAGCCACGGGTGGACCAGCAACCGCGGGATTTTCAGCCGGTCGCAGTTTTCGTGGCAGATATGGGTAATACACCCTAATATGGCCACCAAATTTGCCCTTGTTTATATAGACTTGTTCATTGCAAAATGGCAATCCTCCCTCCAAAAGACCGATCCCAAGATCGAGTTATCGAAATAAGTCCTGATCTTTAGATCTAATTATTTCTTTAAGTGTGGCTTCGCGTAAAGGATAGGGAAATCCGCGCACATGGATCACAGGAGTGCCCTCTGCGGCTTGACCCATGAGCAACGATGCGGCTGCCGCCAGTTCATCAGCCACGCCCACCACAGTAATTCTAAGGGTATAGCCCAATAAATCATTCCAACCGCGCTCATCAAGGACACCGGGAACTCCGCTAACGCCAATGGTCATACCCACGGTACCATTTCGCCAGGCACGTCCATGGGAATCGATAATCAAAACGCCGATTTGTTTCCCCGTACTTTTTTGCAGCTTCATACGGATACCGTTAGCAGACAAATCAGGGTCCCTTGGCAAAAGCAATACCATTTCTTCACTCACGGAACCTTTGCCTGCCACGTTGGAGTGGTCAATGCCAGCATTGGCGCATATAAAACCCAGCTTATGTTCCACAATAATCGTACCGGGACGGGTACGAAGGACCTCATTGCTCTCCTGCAGGATAAGCTCGACCAGGCGGGCATCTTTTTCGGTTTGCGCCGCCAGCTCCAAGGCCCGACCCCCTGGCGTCACATTAACCAGGTTGATCATCCTGCCTTCAGCTTTGCTTACTATTTTCTGTGCCAGAACAAGAATGTCGTTTGCCTCAAGCGTTATGCTTGATCTATTCAAGGAAGTTTCAATGATTTCCGCAAGATCATCGTCCTGGCGAATGAACGGAATATCCTTTAGCGCAGTGAGGGTGAGAGGCATATTTGGTTTCACCCAACGCCGGTTATTTTGATGCCGGCGTGGGTAGAGCCGTATCGGCGATTGATGTTGATTAGCACACTCGTCAAACCCTCGATCACCACCGAGTTTTCAATGGGGCCCGCATCCCAGCCTCTTAACCCTACGGCCGTAACCAGCCTCAGGGCCTCGTCGCGCGTGTCTTTGCTGGTCCCGGTCACCAACACATCACAATCCATGGTCTTGTCCTGGAGCAAGTACTCGTGAGAGATGTTCTGGAATGCAGCGGCGACTTCAACACCTTCACCCAGAATTTGCTTTGCTTCCTGGGCCGCAGAACCGGCTTCGGGCATCTTGACCTCGGGCCACCTTAGGCGGCGTGAGAGGCACCGTAACATCAACAAGAATCTTGCCCTGCAAAGCATCTTTAACCGACTCAAGGGTTTCTCTGTGAGCAGAATAGGGGACGGTCAAAAGAACGATGTTTGCCTGTTGGGAGGCATCCAGGTTGGACATCCCCACAGTGGATGAAGCGCCATCCAGCAACTGGACGATCTCCGAGGCAGCAGCAATGGCTTTTTCCGGAGAACGCGAACCAATCAGGACCCGATAACCGGCTTTCGCCAGCCGATAAGCAAGGCCTTTACCCTCCTTGCCCGTGCCTCCAAGAACTGCGATTGTCAAAAGGATCGACGGGTCGTTCATGCCAGTGATCTCGCCTGATATCTTCTCCAGGCCTTTGCTGAAAGCTCGCGGGCCCGGGCGGCAATCCTGGATTCATCAAGGGTGACTAATTCACGATCCTTCATCAAGACCTTCCCGGCAACGATGGTTGTCGTTACCATGCTTTGTTGAAAACCAAAGATGACATGCCAGGGCAGGTTGTCAGCAGTAACCGCTGTGGGGGACTTGTAGTCGACGAAGATCAAATCTGCAAATGCGCCGGGCGTGACCTGCCCTATCGGGGCGGCGGGAAAGAAAACGTTTGCCAGCGCGGCATTATTATAAATTGCCATTTGCGCGACGTCATTTCCGTTCATCCGGCGCGGGTCGCGGGCGGTTACTTTGTGCAGGAAATACGCCGCTTTCCATTCGTCCCACATGGCGTTACTAAAACCATCATTACCCAGGCATACTTTCACGCCCGTCCGCATCATCGATTCCACAGGCGCCGCACCTACGGCGTTGTTCATATTGGACCGCGGTTGATGGGTCACCCAAGTGCCAGTCTCTTTGAGCAGCTCAATCTCATGGGCGTCAACATGGACACAGTGTGCTGCGATCGTTTTTGGGCCGATAATTTCATGAACCTGCAAACGATCTATGATGCGCATGTTGGATTTGTTGAGGCTGTCATATTCGTCGGCTTCATGCTCGGCCACATGAATATGGAATCCGGTATCACTTGGCGCCGCCGCGCGGCAAGCTTGCAAGGTACCCCCGGATAAAGTCAGGCTGGCGTGCAGGCCGAATGTGGCCGCCACACGCGGATGTGGGTTAGACGCAAGCCTCTTGATGAAACGAACATTTTCCTTGATGCCGGCGTCAGTCTTGTCCGGCCCGTCGCGGTCAGAGACCTCATAGCAGAGGACGGCCCGAGCGCCAGACTGGTCCACAGCATCCGCGATGACATCCAGCGAGCCGTCGATTGCATTCGGCGAAGCGTGATGATCTAATAAGGTGGTGGTGCCGTGCTTGATCGCATCCACCAGACCCATCAACGCCGAGTAGCGGATGTCCTCTTCCTGGAGGGTTTTGTCAAGCGGCCACCATAACTTCTCAAGTATCTCGGGAAAATCCCTGGGTGCAGGGCCCGGGATCCCCAGACCCCTCGAGAAGGCACTGTAAAAATGCGTATGTGCGCAGATATTGCCGGGCATGACAAATTGCCCCTGCGCATCGAGTTTGCGGGTCTTGGGATATAACTTCTCGATCTTAGATGAGGGGCCGATTTCGTGAATGTGGTCCCCTGAAATTAGTACTGCCTGATCTTCAATAATGCGATTGGGAGACTCCCAGGTGATCAGTGTGGCGTTTGTGATGAGCATTAGTTAAATCCGAATTGGGATGGATGTGGAAGTTTATAACCTGACGAACCGATTTCCCAAAGAGTTAAAATAAGCCGCTTCCCTAAGCTCGGGACTGTCGCCATACATGACAGTGTAGATTTGTTTAATGATCCCGTCGCTGGGATTCTGTTTGAGATAGGCTAAAGCACCCATGCGCACATCCTCCTTGGGAACTCTTAAGGGCAGCCAGGAGGATATCGGTCGCAGGTGCGCCTGGGGAAATTCCCATTCCCTGGGTGCCGGCGAATTCGATCAACCAGGGAGTCTCAGCTGGTTGTCTTAGAGGGCGAGGGACGCGCGGGTCATTTGCGTGATTTTGAGCATCAAGAACCTCGCTCGCCGAATTTCGCACAACCCATTGATCATCTTCGACCAGCATCTTCTGAAGGAGCTCGTTTGCCCAGGGCTCTCCGACCCTTCGTAAACCATAGACAACCGCCCGGCGCAACAGAATATCTTTCATGGTAACGCCATCCTTTAGCATGGCGTAACCTTCCTTGGGATCGTTTGCCAAGGATTCTGCCGCAGCGCGGCGCAAGTCTTCATCTGCGCTCAAGAGAGTTTTTGCAACCGCCTCGAGGGCATCGGTTGTCCCAATGGCGATCAGGGCCAGGCAGGCGGCGCGTCGCGCAGAGATGCTGGGCGCCTGAAGCATGCCTATAAGGTTGGGCGTGGCTTTAAAATCCCGTATCGCCCCGCTTCCCAAGGCAACCAGTTTCATGAGTTCGAAGGAGAGAGTATTCATAAACTGCCTGAACATTGTGGCCACATTGGGGTCATTACTTGCAGTAAACGCAGCCAATGCTTGCGCGCGTAGCGAGAGCGGCAAGCCCTCAGTTTGTAGAAGTTCGGCGAGAGCCGCCATTACACTCCCGCGCCATGCCGCGTCCCGCGGAGCATCGCGTAGCCACCGCGCGGTTGCCAACAATGGACGATGCATCGGCAGGCGTGACCATTCAAGCATTTTCTTGACCAAAGAGCTCACATCGCTCTGCGAGGCAAGGTAACGCATCGCCAGCAATTTCCCTGTCCAATCGGGCTGATTGAGCAACGTCTCATCGGCTTTGAAGCCACTTAATGCACGGCCAGCGAGGAAGCCTCCGATAACCGGATGGATAAATCTCATCTTATTATTCGGATGTGAAATCACCAAGCCGGTACCTGCCAGTCGGCCCAGCAAGCCTGGAGTTGGGGCCGGCGCGCTGCGAGTCTTCTTTTTATCCGTTTTCTTTTTGTCAACAGGTTCTGACTCCGTTTTTTCGCCTTCTGCACGCACTTCCTCACTCTGAGAATCAGCCTCTTCCGGAAGCTCAAACGCCTTAACCCAGGCACGCGCCTTACGAGGATCAAAAATAGGTTGGGCTGTGAGCGTAACCTGCATCGCGAGTGATTCAAGTGCCGCCAGCGGAGTGTTACTCGGCGCCAGACGACGGATATGGGATGAGATTGCTTCAAGAATATGGGGGCCGAAAGAGTTGCCCGCATAGGCTCCCCAAACCTTTAGGGTCAGTTCAAGGGGCGTCAACGTTTGGTTAGCTGTATCGAGCCAAGTGTTAAGCAGAAGCGGATCCACCTGCTCGGGCCCCGTCTGCGCCCAGGATTCTACCGATACAAACTGAGTCCAGAGTTTTCCCCATTTTTCGATAAAGCTGGTTTCGGCTTGTTTATTCCAGGCGGCTATAGCCAGTGGAACGAAACGAAGGGGGATCAAACCGCCCAGATGCTCAGGTGCTCCTGTGGTTACGATCCGGATCTTGGGATATTCCTTCAGAAGGGATTTCAGATAACCAGAAACATCCTCCTGGCCTTCCGAAGTCAATTCATCAAAACCGTCGAGCAGGAGCAGCGCCCGGCCGGATGAAAATGTATTTTGGATGAAGCCACCAACCCGACCAAAGTCGAGCACAGAGGCATGTTCGGAAGTTTGCTCAATGTAGGCGTCAAGCAGATCCTTCTTGTCATTGACGGGTAATTTTAGGTCCGCAACATGAATAAGAAATGGAACCGCATCTTTGAGCCCAGCGAGTTTTTCATTTCGGTTTGCCGCCAGGGAAGCCAGGTGTGCAAGGGCCACGGTCTTGCCAATCCCCGGTTCGCCAATGAGTACCAAATTCATGCCACCCGACAAGGCTTGCCCGAGTGTTAGTGTGGGCGCATTGTAAATTGCGGCCATTTCGGGCCAAGCCGGCATATAGGGCAATGTAAGTGTTACTGCATCCTCGGTCGCAATCAGCCCATTGGGTTCTATGAGGGGCAAAGGAGCCATGATACGAGGCTCTTGTAAGATTTCATCCAGAGCAAAGAGGGGCGCGGCTAAATGCATGCCTTGTGCACGACGCAGAGTAACCCGGCGATGATTCTCCTCCACGGTCGAAACGCGCCGCATCTGCGACTGATCCTGCTGTTTCCTTAACGATTCTCCAATCTCTTTCCATAAAGGACGAGCTCGCCCCACGACCCACCAGAAAATACTTGCTATGGCAAAGCCAAAGAAAAAGGAAAAGGCATCAACTGAAATCGCAAATGGGAGTCTCATCGCTACCCTGGTCAGCCCGCGTATAAGATCCGCCCACAGGAGGGGCAATAAACCAACTGCATGGCATGGCGAGCATTTTGCTGCAGGGCCGCCGTAAGGGTGGTTCCGCAAGCCCGGCAGGCATTTTCTAAGACCTCTGCAACGGCAACCCCGCGTCTCTGCTGGCGGATGGTTTCATATGTTTTCAAAAAGCCTGCTTCAACCGGACCGATCGCCGCCTGGCGTTCCATTTGCAGGTCTGCCAGGTCGCGTGAAAGTGAATCCTTTTCTGAAATTAAAGCCCTATGCTCATCGCCCAGGCGCGCCTGAATTCCGCCTAACCCAGCCTGTAAATTCTTTAATTCTGCCTGTGTGGCCTCAACCTTGAGCATTTCATCCAATTCCCGGTCTTCAATTGCTGACAAATGCTTTTTCAAAAAGACGATATCCGCCTGCAAATCAAGGAGTTCTTTGGGATTGTGGACGCTTCCGCCATAGAGACTGGCTTCGGCCTGAGTGATCTTGGTTTGCTGCTCGTGCGCCTCTTCGTCCGCCGCCAGCCGCGCATGCTCGAAATCACGCTGCCTGGCTTCTGTGGCTTTAATTCTTTCCATTACATCCCGGATCTCCGAGTCGTTATCCAGCACCTCTTGAATTTTCGCCAGCCGGGCCTGCGTCTGGCTGATACGGCTGTCCACCTGTTGAAGACGAAGGAGTCCAAGGGCAGCGCTCATTTATTCATTATATACGAAAAAATCACTTCCCTATGAAATAGTGAGGTGATTGTGATGTTTCTGAACGTATCAGCCCCTTTTTCCTGGCACAAAGCCCGCGCGGCGCGCCAGGGGCGCCCAAGGAACGAGGGGTGATGCTATTGTGAACCGAGATTAAAGTAATTGTATGCAGCGCGGGTCAGATTGGCCACGAGGGGATTGGTAACATCAAATAAATTTTGTACCGGGTGGTATGTATAGGCTGATAGCACGAAATTCCCGCCTGGGCTATAAACAATGCCTGCGGCGCTAACGTCGTGCAAGATATTATCGTTGCCAGGGATCCAGCCATGCTTCATGGCCACCTGTGTTCCCTCGGGAACACCTGCCTCGATAAGGACGCCGATTTTGTCCTGCTCAAGATAGTTGATTATTTGCTGGCACGAATCCTTATTCATTTTATCGGGGAACGCGGCGACCAATGCGCCCCCGCCTGTTTCCGCGCATTGGTAGACGTCTTCGAGGAGCATTCCCATATCGGACGAGGTGGTCTGGTTATAGACATCGGGCTGGGTGGAAACATCGGTGCGCTGATTAGCCGGGGAATTGAACCTCTGGAGCAGCGGCGCGCCGGTGTAAAAAAAGCCTGCCATGAAGGTATTTTGCAGACCAATTTTCTTCATATCTGCCGTAACGACCAAGGGCCCGGTGTTTGGATCCAGCTCGGCCATAACGTCGTCTGAAGCAATGTTATCGGACTTGTGGATCATGTTGAGAATTTTCGTGTTAACCGAATCGTCTACGGGCCCCTTGCCGTGTTGAATAAAATAGGAAACCAGAATGGGAATCTTGATGGTGCTCGAAGCTGTGAAGGCTACATCGGGATCCACCGATAATTCCTGCCCATGGTCGAGGGCAAAGTGAATTTGCTGCCCGTTCTGGAGATCCAGCATGAATACGCCAACAACGCCGTCGAACCCGGAGGTGGCGACCACCTGCTTCATGAGGATTTCCAGATTTTGAAGCGAGGGCCTGGCAGCTCCGACATTCTGAATGGAAGGTAAGGAAACGGAGCGGTTGGTCGGTGAGCGCAGTGCATCTTCCAGCAGCGGTACCGCACGATCGAGATCCAATACCTGACCCGCCTGACCGGGCTTGAAGGACGTGGAACCGGCGATGGGTTGGGCCGGCGTGGGCGGTTGGTCATAACGCGGCTGAATTTCGGTCTGAAGGTAGGCGCGCAGGCGGTCTTCAAGAATGGTGGCCCGAAGCGGAACCGTCTCCGGAGTGGGATCACGATTCCAGAGATAATCCCAATATCCGGCCCAGAATGCGCCGCCAGTCCGGCTCAAATCCGCGGCAGCCAGCATCGAATCAATGTCCAGTTGAAAACCAACAGAGGTGGGATCAACCTGGATGGTATCCCCGCCGTATTGAATTTGGATGGGGGTTTTGTAAACCTGAAGCACGCGTTGAGAGGCCGCTTGCGGGTCGAGCCCTCCGATGGGCACTCCGCCCATCGTCATGCCTGGCGGATAATTATTCCTTTGGCGGCTATAGCTTATCAGCGAAGAAATGGTTAATACGGTGGCGATAATAAGAAGGAAAATAGCCGCCCCACGCAGGAATATATTCGTATTACGGTTTCTCACTCAACCTCCGACATATGACATTTGTCAGTAAAAAGTATAACACAACCAATTATTGCTCCTGTGCTAGAATAGTATTAGTATATTTTAAGAAAGGATAACTCATGCTGCGTTCCTTCTTAATCTATCTTTCGAAGGCCTCCTGGGCGCAAAAGATGGTCACCGGCTGGGATTTAGCCTGGAATACCGCTTCCCGTTTCGTGGCGGGAACCAAGATAGAAGATGCAATTATTGCGATCCGTGAATTAAATGCAAAAGGCATTAATGTTACGCTCGATCACCTGGGGGAAAATACCAGCAAACCGGAAGAGGCTTCCGAGGCAACAGACGAGATCCTCAATACCCTCGATGAAATCAACAAATCCAAGCTCTGCGCGAATGTGTCGATAAAACTGACGCAGATCGGCCTGGGCCTTGACGAGAGTCTCTGCGGCCAGAACCTGGAGCGTATCATTGCAAAGGCTCAGGAATATGGTAATTTCGTCCGCATAGATATGGAAGATACGCCTTATACGGATAAGACCATCTCGCTCTATTATCAAATGCATAACAAGGGCTACAAGAACACGGGTCTGGTTTTGCAGTCCTATCTTTATCGAACCGAGGCAGATGCCCGCAGGCTGCTCAAAGATAAAACGCCAATCCGCCTTGTGAAGGGCGCATATCAAGAGCCTGCCGATAAGGCCTTTCCGAAGAAGGCCGACGTAGACGCCAATTACGACCTCCTGGTGAAGATCATGGTGGATGCGGCAGTGGCTTGCGAGGCCCCGGCGATCAGTAATAATGGGTGTTTTCCACCTCTTCCCGCCATCGCCACGCATGATGAGAATCGCCTGGCCTTTGCAAAGCAATATATTCAGAAAACCAACCTTCCGAAGCATTCAGTGGAATTCCAGATGCTTTATGGCATTCGTCGCGACCTGCAGGAGCAACTAATCAAGGAAGGTTATTCGGTGAGAGTTTACGTTCCCTTTGGAACACACTGGTACCCATATTTCATGCGACGGTTGGCTGAGCGCCCGGCAAATGTCTGGTTCTTCATCTCAAACTTCTTCAGAAAATAGACTGACATAGTTTCGGCAAATCACGGATTTGCGAGGGAACGATTTCTCGAATTCGTGATTAAAAGAATTTGCGGCATTCCCATTAAAATGGGACGCCGCCCTATTTTCTGTGGTAAAACCATGATGTTATGTCCACAATCCCCCTGGCAATTGTAACGGGTGCCGCACATCGATTGGGAAAAGCTTTTGCCCTGGCCTTGGCCCGAAATGGATATGCCATATTATTGCATTATCACAACGCTGACTTGCAGGCATCGGAGACAGAGGGCGAAATTCGCACCTTGGGCGCACCAGTTTTCTTATCACAAGCTGATTTGACGGATCATAACGAGATCGTTTCTCTGTTTGAGGAGTTAGATAAGATCCCCCATCCTCTCAAAGTTCTGGTAAATTCTGCTGCCACCATGCCGTTGGGCGATCCCCATACACTGCCTGTCTCCGATTGGGATTCCGCGCTGAATTTGAACCTGCGCGCCCCTTTCCTCTGTTCCCAGGAGGCTGCAAAACGCATGAAGGATGGGGGATTGATCATTAATATCTCCGATGTCGGCGCCGGAAAAACATGGAGCCGATATCCATCGTATTCTGTAAGCAAAGCCGGCCTAGAGGCGCTGACTAAGATATTGGCACGCTCTTTTGCACCATCGGTTCGCGTTAATGCGATTGCACCCGGATTGGTGCTGCAGTCCGACCTGGTATCTCAGGAGGAGTGGAACCGATTAATTGGACGTGTGCCCCTCAAACGCTCTGCCACGGTGGAAGAGGTCACCCTGGCGCTGGAGTATTTGCTCAATAATGAGTATGTGACTGGTCAAACCGTGGTGATTGACGGTGGATATTCCCTGGTTGGGTAGTATCACGGCATTTCTTAAGCGCCGGGCTGATTGGCTGGCCTCATTGCTGCTAATTGGGGCAGCTTTGTTTTACGCGGTTCGGAATGTCAACTTTAATGTTCCTCCTTTCGAGGATGCTGCCATGTTGATGCGATACGCGGAACATCTGGCCCACGGCTACGGAATCGTGTGGAACATCGGCGAGCATCCGGTGGACGGAGCCACAGACTTTCTATTCATGGTCGCTTCAGCGGGGCTCATCAAATTGGGCGTTGCCGTCGGACGTTCGGTTCGTTCGATTTCGTTTGGCGCTCAGCTTCTGACGATCCTGCTGGTGTACTGGTTTAATCGAAAAATCTGGAAGGCTAATGTTCCGATCTCATTCCTCAGCGGTTTATATCTGGGTGTGGGAACAGGCTTCTCTTACGTAGCGGCCTTTTTTGGGACGCCATTCTTCGCTCTATTTGCCGCCTTAACATGGGCTTTAGGCTTGTTACTGATCCAGAGACGTACGCCGCCAACATGGCTCTCTCTGTTATTCTCTCTTTCGGCTTTGTTGACCGGGTTGAGTCGGCCGGAGGGGGTGATACTAGCCACTGGGATGCTAATTTCCGTTATCGTAATGAAGGGCTGGCGCGCTTCCTTACGAACTGTTTCCATCTTTATTATCGTTTTTCTTATCCTGGGCGGGACTTACTTTCTATGGCATTGGAATTACTTTGGCTACCCTCTCCCAAATCCGTTTTATAAGAAGGGCGGAGGCACCCTGTATTGGGATTCGTTTTGGGAGTCAGTAGGCAACCTCTTTCGGTTCGGCGGGCCTTTCATGCTTGCCTTCCTCCTGGGTTTTCGTTCCAAGGAGAAGGCACGCCAGACTATTGCCTTTCTGATCCCTATGCTCCTTTTTGCGGGCGCATTCATTCTGATATCAAACGAAACCAACTTCGGCGGTCGATTCCAATATGCCCTACTACCCATGGTCTTGCTTTCCTGGTACCCACTGGTAGATGGTCTTGAAAAGGAACCTGGCTTTTCATTGCCACGTCCAAATGAAGCCCGCATTAGGAGCATCTGGAATCTTGCCCTATTGGCGCTCGCGTCCGGGTTTCTTTTCTACTCCTCGTCGCAAAATTGCGCCCTTACCTCCGCGCAAAAAACCTGCGGCGTGGCTTATGAGGCTGACGGCCGTTATGATGTTGCGAGAATGTTATCTGAGTTCCAGGGCAAGGGTTATGTAATTGCAACCAGTGAAGCCGGCTTGCTTCCGTTTTATTCGAATTGGGCGGCGGTAGATACTTGGGGCCTTAATGATGAATGGATCGCCCATCACGGCGAGATCACAGACGCCTATCTTGACCAAACCAAGCCAAACATTATTGTTTTTCACGCCTATTTCTCACCCCTGGTTCCGCCGAGGTTAATCGAAAAAAACCTTTCCCAGAACTGGTTCAGGATGACAATCACGTTGAAGGACTATGCCGAAAAGCACGGCTACGTGCTGGCCGCCGCCTTTGGGGATAGCCCTTATGAGGCCCACTATTATTATGTGCGGGCTGATTTCCCGGATAGCGCTGCGATCGTGCACCAGATCTCGACAATGAAGAATTACTATTGGTTTACCAGCGGAAGGAAGTCAATAAATTACGCTGATCTTCAACCATAGCAGGGATAAGCATGTCTGAAACCAATGAGCTGGCTGATAAACTGAGAACGGAAGGCGAGAAATTGGGGAATTTTTTTGACCGCCTAAGCGAGAAGCAATGGATGCTCGAGGTATATACCGAGGGCGCTTCGTGGACGATCCGCAATATCCTGGCCCACCTCATGACAGCCGAGCGTGACTTTGTCAGGCTATTCGACTAGTATCCTGCAAGGGGGCGAAGGTGTGTCCGAAGATTTTGTTATTGATCGATACAATGCCCGCCAACAGGAAAAAACGAAAGAACTGGGCCCTTTTGAATTGTTGAATCAATACAGGTCGGTCCGCGCAGACATGATCAACTTCGTATCTCGCATCGACGATGCGGATCTTGAAAAAATGGGCCGCCATCCATATCTAGGGTCAACTACTTTACGGGAGATGATCAAGATGGTCTACCTGCATAATCAAATCCATTATCGAGATATCCGGAAAGCGCTGAGAAATCAGCGGTAAGGGCATTGGTCGATTCCGTTGAAACTACCATGATAAATCATACGCGCAGGTAAAGGCAGCGAATCATGCAAATCCCGGACTTTAAGCTGGAACGCTATTTTGCCAAATACGAATTCAACACCGAATATTTGCTTTGCAGCTCAGATTGTGAAGCCATGTCAATCGGGGATTTGTTGGCTTTTGAACCGGACGGGTTGAAAAGATTTCAAAAAGTCTGGCTGGGATATACCGAATCGCAGGGAAGTCCCGCCTTGCGCAATGAAATATCCAAACTCTATAAATCCATCCAACCGGAGCAGGTCCTCGTTCATGCGGGAGCTAACGAAGCCATCTTCCTCTTCATGCATGCCGTCCTCAGCCCCGGGGATCATGTAATTGTTCATTCCCCCGGTTACCAATCCCTGGCTGAGGTGGCGCGGAGCATTGGCTGTGAAATCGGTCCATGGATGGCGCGTGAGGAAAATGGCTGGGCGCTCGACGTTGATGAATTGCCCCGGCTGCTGCAGAAGAACACAAAGGCGGTGGTCGTCAACACTCCGCACAATCCGACAGGCTATTTGATGAGCAAGGATGATTTCGAATTGCTGCATCGCTTTGCCGGAGAGAACAACCTGCTGCTGTTTTCCGACGAAGTCTATCGCGAATCAGAGTACGACCAATCTGCCAGACTGCCGCCGGCCTGCGATGAAGGCGACCATGCCATATCGCTCGGTGTAACCTCCAAGACTTATGGTCTACCCGGTTTGCGAATCGGATGGATCGCGACAAAGAACCAACGAGTCTACAGTCGCATGGCCGCCCTCAAAGACTATACAACCATCTGCAATTCCGCACCGAGCGAATTCCTGGCTGAAGTAGCCATGCGCCATCATGAAGAACTGGCGGAACGGAATCTTGCCATCATCAGGAATAACCTGTCCATAATGGATAAGTTCTTTCAGCAGCATGCGGACTTATTTTCGTGGATACGCCCTCAGGCAGGATCAATGGCGTTCCCTCGTTATCTCAAGGGTGAAGTAGAATCGTTTTGCGACGAACTTGTGCGTAGGGCCGGTGTTCTGTTGCTGCCCGGTTCAGTGTATGATGATGGCCGCAATCATTTTCGTCTCGGTCTTGGCCGCAGGAATTTGCCGGAAGCTGTTGCAAAATTGGAAGATTACCTTGAAGAAAAGAGTCGTGTGAATTAGATAGATCGCAGAATTGGGCTCATAAACCATCCCAACCTATTGGATCTTGGAAAACCATGCAACGCCTCATTACGATCTTACGTCTGTCCAGGCCCCTTTATCTTCTGCTTGCCGCTTTGACCTATTTTCTAGGCGCCGGCATCGCCCGTTACCTGGGCGATCCGCAGGTACCTCCGGCTTTTTGGCTCGGCCTGGTAGGCGTCATACTGGCACAGGTCTGCATGAATTTGATGATCGAGGTTTATCGTCCGGATAACGAACCGATCGTCCCCGGCGAATCAATCGTCAGCCGAAAGTTGATCCATGATTCTGCTTTGTATGTTTCTATCGCAGGGTTAGCTGCCCTGGCTGTAATTGCTTTTCTTCTTTTCAAAGATGGGCGGCTCACGCCGCCAGCCTGGCTTATCCTTGCGCTTTCGCTGCTGGTTATTGTCATAGATTCAGTCCCGCCTTTGAGGCTTGCTGACAAAGGATATGGCGAAATATTATTGGCCGTCCAATTGGGTTTTTTGGCTCCCTCTATTTCCTTTTTGCTCCAGGATGGGGCTTATCATCGGCTGTTGAATGTCACGATCGTCCCACTTACGATCCTGTCGCTAGCAATGATCCTGGCCCTTGACTTCCCCACGTATGCCAACGATCTCAAATATGCGCGGCAAACCCTGCTGGTCCGAATAGGGTGGGAGCGAGCGGTCCCCTTACATAATGGCCTCGTTGTGGCGGCTTATATTCTATTCGCCTCCACGCCGTTATTGGGTTATTCTCTGAGCCTATTATGGCCCGCTTTTCTGACGATCCCGTTTGCGCTGCTTCAGATCTATTGGCTTCGTAATATTGCATTGGGTGCAAAGCCGATCTGGACTCTCCTGTCTGCCAATGCGGTTTCAATTTTCGGCTTGACCGCCTATTTCCTGACCTTGACCTTCTGGCTGCGTTAAATGCCCGAATTCCTTCGGCTTATTCCACCGGATGAAGCACGCACCCTCCTGTTCTCACACCTTCCCGGTCCCATTGACGAGGCTCCTAATGGAAACAAGGAGAATTCCGAGGTTATCGATACTACTCTGTCGACTGGCCGGGTAACCGCAGAGGATATCTTTGCGCCTCACGCATTGCCAGAATTTCCACGCTCGACTGTAGATGGATATGCGGTTCAAGCGGACGACACGTTTGGGGCCTCAAACTCGCTGCCCGCCTATTTGAACTTGGCTGGCGAGGTACCCATGGGCGGCTCGCCTTCGTTCGACTTAAAGGGAGGACAGTGCGGGGTAATACATACTGGCGGGATGCTGCCTAACGGTGCGGACGCGGTGGTGATGTTGGAATACTCTCAACAGATTCCCGGCACCCCAAGAGATGACGGGTATCCATCGAATGAAATTGAGGTTACCAAGGCTGTAGCAAAGGGCGAAAACGTTATAGCGGTTGGAGAAGATGTAACCAAAGGCGCGCTTGTGATCCCTATTGGCCGAAAGATACGGCCCGCAGAGGTCGGCGGGCTAATGGCTTTAGGCATTACTTCTTTGCGCGTAGCCAAGAAGCCTAGAGTTGGGCTAATTTCATCGGGCGATGAAATTGTGGCTCCGGGTGAAGTACCAGCCAAAGGCCAGGTTCGAGACGTTAACGCGTATACGCTAGGGTCCCTGGTGACCAAGTCCGGCGGGGATCCTGTGTTGTACGGCATTGTGCCCGATCAGATGAGTCAACTGAAAGCAACCGCTGCCAAAGCGTTGGCCGATTGTGAATTGCTGGTAATCACGGCGGGCTCTTCGGCCAGCACGCGAGATATGACCGCCGAAGTGATCGGGTCTCTGGGCTTGCCTGGTGTACTGGTGCATGGCATCAACACCAAGCCTGGCAAGCCGACAATTCTGGGCGTTTGTTCAGGCAAGGTGGTGATCGGCTTGCCTGGAAACCCGGTCAGCGCGTTAGTAAATGGATATCTTTTTGTGGTGCCTGTTATCGAGCGGCTGTTAGGATTGCGTTACGGCGATCCAGGGAAAACGGCGCCTTATCCAAGTGTGCTGGCGTACCTAACCGTCAACCTGCCTTCGCAGGCGGGACGCGAAGATTGGTGGCCTATGAAGCTGACTCAAGTTTCTCGGGCGAGTGAAGGAATGTCGGTGGATGCCGCACATCATGATGTTATTGATCGCTGGCAGGCAGACCCCATATTTGGAAAGAGCAACCTGATCTTCACCCTGGTAAATGCTGATGGATTACTCCGCATACCTCCTGATGTGACAGGGTTTAGTGCAGGTGAGAGGGTGGAAGTCGTTTTGTTTTGAAAGCACCATGCATGCATTATCGGCGATTTTGCCGGTTGAACGCAGTATCGAGAAGTGCCCCTATTGAATTCCGTTTGGGCTGCATTGGCCTGACTTAGGCCTCAAAATGCCAGGAACAAGCGGCCTGATATAATCCTGAAGATGTCTGTCTATCTGCATGACATACCGCTCAGTGTTGCCTTAGCAAGGCTTGAAGAATCCATGAGATCGGTGGGGCTATGGCGCATGCTCGGCGTTGAAACAATCCCACTTGACGAAAATGCAATCGGAAGGGTTACCGCAGAAACGATTTGGGCGAAGATATCCTCGCCTCATTACCATGCCTCTGCGATGGATGGGTTTGCGGTGCGTGCCGAAGACACGACCGGCGCACAGCCGGCCTCGCCCATCGTAATGCCTATCTATGCCGGCGGGGGGAGTCAGGGATTGGGAATATCCAAGCGAGCCCAGTATGTTGATACGGGCGACCCGTTACCCGAATGGGCTAATGCCGTCATCCCCGTTGAGAATGTTGAATCGCTGGATAAGAATGGCGATATTACGCCGGCGATTCGAACACCGCAGTCAATCCGCATTCGCGCGGCGGTTGCACCATGGAGCTATGTTCGCCCACTCGGTGAAGACATAGTCGCGACTCAGCTTGTTCTGCCCGCAGGGCATCTCCTGACTCCTGTTGATCTGGGGGCGATCGCCGCGGCGGGTCACGAGCGGATCAGGGTAGCTCGCAAACCACGCGTAGCCATTTTGCCGACCGGAACGGAGCTTGTGCCCATTGGATCAGAACTCAAGGCCGGAGACATTCTGGAATATAACTCGCTGGTGATTTCTGCGCAAATCAGAACCATGGGCGGTGAACCGACGCGATTCCCAATCATAGAAGATGACCTTAATTTGATCTCCAAGGCGGTGGGCGAAGCCGCGAATGAGTACGATTTAATTTTGCTCAATGCCGGCTCATCGGCAGGGGCTGAAGATTTCTCGTCAACGGTGGTTGAGAGACTCGGCAGCCTCATTTTCCATGGCGTAGCCGTGCGGCCGGGGCATCCGGTGATATTTGGTTTGCTTGATGATGAAGGCATTAGGGTTCCAGATCCTGCCAAGCATCAGTCAGCTGCAACGCATAGATCTGTCACGCCGATCATTGGCGTCCCAGGCTATCCTGTCTCGGCCGCACTGACCATAGAGATTTTTGTCGAGCCGCTGCTGGCCAAGTGGCTTGGGCGCCAGCCCACGAAATTACCGACCGAGACGGCCCAGATCACGCGCAAGGTTACGTCGCCGCCCGGCGATGAAGATTACATAAGAGTTGTGGTGGGCAGGGTGGGTGATCGATTGCTGGCCTCGCCCCTTCCGCGCGGTGCAGGAATCATCACCTCACTTGTGAATGCGGATGGCATCGTTATCCTGCCTCCCGGCATACAAGGGCTGGAAGCCGGGGATACGGTTACCGTAAATCTATATCGAAATAAGGCTGAACTCGACCACACCATTTTTTGTATTGGCTCCCACGATCTTACGCTTGATCTGCTCGCGGAGTTCCTGTCGAAATATGATCGCCGTTTTGTTTCCGCCAACGTTGGATCGCAGGGCGGGTTAGTCGCGTTGCGGCGGGGAGAGGCACATTTAGCCGGGTCACATTTGCTTGATCCTATAACCGGTGAGTACAATCTCCCTTATCTGAAACAATATCTGCCGGACATCCAGGTCAGATTGATTGCGTTAGCCAAACGCGAGCAGGGCTTGTTGATCCGCCGCGGGAACCCCAAGCATATAAATATATTGGCAGACATCGGACGACCGGATGTCCAGTTCGTGAACCGTCAGAGAGGCGCAGGTACGCGCGTCCTGCTTGATTATCATTTGAAATTGTCGGGCATTTCTTCTGAATTGATTCAAGGGTACAATCAAGAAGAATATACGCACCTTGGGGTGGCCTCGGCCGTTAAGTCCGGGCGAGCCGATTGTGGGCTGGGGATTGCAGCCGCTGCGCAAGCGCTAGACCTGGATTTTGTCCCGCTATTCCAGGAACGGTATGATCTCGTGATCCCGAAAGAATATGCGGACAGTGAGTTGCTGGCGCCCCTTTTCAAGGTTCTGAAAGATCGTGATTTTCGGGAAGCGGTAACGGCATTGAAGGGTTATGACGTATCTGTGATGGGCAGGGAAATTACGGAGGATGAATGAACGACGCAATTATCATTGATGACAACCGTTCCACGGCCGATGCCTTGCACCAGATGCTGACGGTGTTGGACATACCCACGCGGGTGGCGTATGGGGCCAGTGCTGCGATGTCCCTGTTGAGCGGGTTTACGCCCGGTTTGATCCTGTTGGATATAAATATGCCGGGCGTAGATGGCCTTGAGATACTCGCCTACCTAAGGCGGGAACCAAGATTGATCCCTGTGCCCGTAATTGTGATTACCTCCGACGACCAGCCCGAAACCAGGACGCGTGTGATGAAAGGCGGCGCCAATGCGATGATCATCAAACCCGCCACACTCGAGTTCCTGGAAGAGAATCTGAGAAAGATCGGCGTGATGAAATAGTTAATACCATGATAGAGATCGAAAAAGAGAGCAGGTGCAAAACCCTGCTCTCTTTTTAACTTAAGTAAGGGTGAAGGCCCAAGACGAATAAGAATGCCGGGCCGTTCACGGTTCGGATCGGCCCTGCTGCGGTTAACAGTTGTCTCAGCCTTCGCTGGCGAAGACAATCTAAATCAGACTAATAAGAGTATAATCCTTCGCCGAAGGAGAAAAAATGCCAATTTCTGCTGGGAGGCTTGCACCTGATTTTGTAGCTGTTGACGATACCGGCGTTGCTCGTCATCTGCGCGATTTTCGCGGCCGGCCTGTTATTTTGTACTTTTATCCGGCCGATGATACGCCCGGATGTACAAAAGAGGCCTGCAATTTTCGGGACGACTATTCTGACTATCAAAAAGCAGGAGTAACGATTCTGGGCGTTAGTCCAGACACAGTCAGTTCACATGTCAAATTTAAGACAAAATATCAATTGCAATTTCCGTTGCTGGCCGACGAAGGTCATAAGATTTGCGATATCTATGGCGTTTGGGGTCCAAAGAAGCTTATGGGGCGCGAGTACGAGGGCGTGCTAAGAACAACCTTCTTGATAGATAAACAAGGAAACATCGCGCGGGTCTTTGAAAATGTCCGCCCATCGGAACACAGCGCAGAAGTGCTCAAAGAATTAAAACCCTTTAACTGAATATTGATTTTCCCAAAGTCTTTGAATTATGAGTAAATTCTCCGAATAGGCGTGACAAATTCGAGGAAGTTTGGTAAATTATGTGCGTTTTGGAAGACGAGCTCTTTTACCGAATATCTCTTATTCTGTCAGCCGGCCTTTATTTGTGGATCAAGTAACCAGCCCCTTGTTTTGCAGCCGATTACTGCTGTGAGGCAAGGGGACAACGCGCCAGAACAGAACGTGTAAGATCAAAATTCAGGAGAGAGAATTTATGCGACATTTTGTGATCGTTGGGGTATTGATTGCCATCGTTACCCCTTTGATATATTTGTCCATAACTGCCGCAAACCTAATGCCCGTTGAGGCGAGTGCCCAATCCCTTCCGGTGGACTGGATGTGGAATATGGACGCGGGGGCCATGTCATTCTTATTTGCCCTGATCATTGTCCCTCTGGTCTACAGTTTGATCGTCTTTCGCCGCCGGAAAGGGGATACAAGTGACGCTGAACATATGGAGGGGAATACCACACTTGAAATAACCTGGACGGTTATCCCTTTGATGATGGTGATCGCATTTGCCTACCTAGGAGCCTATACTTTGGGGGAGACCCGAGTTGTGGACCCCAACGCCCTGGTGATCAATGTCACGGCTCATCAGTGGGATTGGAGCTTTGATTACCCGGAGGGGTTCTCGTCCAATGAGCTTCATTTGCCGATCAACAAACAGGTAGTGCTTGAGATGCAATCCCTGGATGTTATCCATTCATTCTGGGTACCTGAGTTTCGTATCAAACAAGATATCGTTCCGGGGCATACAACCGAATATCGCATTACACCCATTTTGCTGGGCAACTACACTGTCCGCTGCGCGGAATTATGCGGCGCTTCGCACGCCTACATGGAGAGACCTGTTGTTGTGACCTCGCAGGCCGATTACGATGCATGGGTCAAGCAGCAGGCGGCGGCGGCTGCCGCCCTGGTTGCCAAAGGGGGGCCCGAGGCTGGAAAAGCCCTGGTTTCCCAAAATGGTTGCGGAGGCTGCCATACCATTGATGGAAGCAAGCTGGTTGGTCCGACCTGGCGTGGACTTTTTGGATCACAGGTCAAGTTGGATAATGGACAATCGGTGACGGCGGATGAAGCCTATCTTACCGAATCCATTGCCAACCCAAACGCCAAAATCGTCGATGGCTTCCCCAGCAACGTTATGCCGAAATTCAATTTGACAGACGCACAGATCAAAGACATCGTCTCTTACATAGAAACCTTGAAGTAGTTTTGTGGAGATCGTCAGATGAAAAGATTCTATTCTTCAGCATTCGTCAAAGGCCTGGCCTGGCAGGTTATCGGCTGGATAACGGGGGCTGTGTTTGTAACTCTAATCCGTCTGCTTATGGGCCTGAAGACCCTGGATATATTCTTTTTCACCGAACCTGCCTGGGTATTCGGCGCCTTTCTCGGCGTGCTTTTTTTCATTGGCGGGAGTGGGATCGTAAGCGACTGGTTTAAGTGGGCCAAAGGCCAAGAAACATCGGACCATCACGTCGACCCGCCGGGCTGGGAGAAATATTTCAATGTCTCGCTCGACCACAAAGTAATTGGGATCCAATACACAATTACTTCCCTGTTCCTGCTTGTAGTGGGAGGCAGCTTTGCCTTGATATTCAGGACAGAGTTGGCGCGACCCGGTCTGCAATTTCTGACTCTGCAATGGTACAACACGCTGATGTCCCTGCATGGGATTGTCATGATCATCGGCATCCTGGTTGGGGTTGCGGGAGTGATGAACTATCTGGTGCCGCTCCTCATCGGTGCGCAGGATATGGCCTTCCCGCGTATGAACGCCTTTTCCTATTGGATTGCCGTACCAGGCATAGTACTTTTGCTCTCGAGCCTGGCCCTGGGCGGCTTTGATACGGGCTGGACCGGTTATCCGCCTCTTTCTGCGCGGGCTCCCGTTGGGATGCAAATGTTTTTTCTGGGCGTATTCACCGCCGGTTGGTCGTCCATTCTCGGGGGACTTAATCTAATTGCAACGACACTCCGGATGCGAGCCAAAGGCATGTCGGCCTTCCGGATGCCCATCCTGGTCTGGGCGGCCATTGCCACATCCCTCATAACGTTAACCGCCACACAGTCGATAGGTGTCGCATTCCAATTGGTCATGTTCCAGCGCTTATTCGGCATGGGATTTTTTGACTCTACCAAGGGCGGCGATCCGATCCTTTACCAGCATTTGTTCTGGTTCTACTCGCACCCTGCCGTTTATGTCTTTGTACTGCCGGGCCTGGGAATTATTTCGGAGTTGATCCCGGTTTTCGTCCGCAAGCCTTTGTACGGGTATCGCTGGATTGCAATGTCATCACTGGGCATCGCACTGACTGGTTTCCTGGTTTGGGCACATCATATGTTTGCGTCCGGTATGAACCAATATCTCCAGGTCCCGTTCATGTACAGCACCCTACTGGTTGCGGTACCCACTGGAGTTAAGTTCTTCTCATGGATTGCAACGCTTTGGAAGGGAAAGATTGAAACCCCGACCGCCATGTTGTTTGTGATAGGCGGGATTGTTGTCTTCTTGTTAGGTGGATTATCGGGCCCTCCCAATGCCACGGTGGCAACTGACCTTCATTTGACAGACACCTATTTTATTGTCGGTCATTTCCACGATACCATATTTGGCGGTTACGTTTTCCCCTTCTTTGCGGCCATCTATTATTGGTTCCCGAAAGCCACGGGACGCCGCATGAATGAAACTCTTGGAAAGATCCATTTTTGGATTATGACCCCGGCCTTTCTTACCCTGACCCTAATAATGATGCGCATCGGAATGCTTGGGATGCGTCGCCGCATTGCCGACTATGACCCCTCGTTGGGGTTTGCCGGTTATCACGTAGTTATGACGGTTTCCGGTTTCCTGATCGCGTTCTCAATCTTGATCTTCCTGATCAATATCTTCCGGAGCCTGAAGCACGGCGAAAAAGCAGAAGGCAATGTTTGGAGATCGAGGTCGCCGGAATGGCAGGTCACTTCACCCATGCCGGTGGAGAATTACGAACAAGCCATCGAAGTGGTGGGCGAACCCTATGATTATGGTTTAGCCAACTCGGAATATACCCAAACCATCAAAGGCAAATAGGTCAAAGGATATTAGTCCATGGAACAAAACAACAAAACTGATGTGCTGCGCCAGGGTATTGTCATATTTGTTTTTCTGGCGATACTCACCGCCCTTGAGTTTTTCGTTGCAATAGCGATCGGCGCGATCCCGCTGCTGGTAGTGATGGCAATTGTCAAGGTCAGCCTGGTAGTCTATTACTACATGCATATTTACAAGCTTAATGAAGATTCCGGCGAGGATCACCACTCCTTTATTTATAAAACCGCGACGAATCGCATCGGCCTGTGGCTTTTTCTGTTGTCCGATTCATTTGTCTTCGGTGGTCTATTGGTAGCGCGCTTTTACCTCCTCTCACTGACCCGACCGCCTCTCAACCAGACGCTGGGCTTGGTGGTCACCTCTGTCCTTTTGCTGTCATCCTTCTTCATGAACCGCGCTGAGGCTTCGATGGAGCATGGAGACCGCAGAGGCTTTATTATCTGCATCATAGTAACCCTGGTCCTCGGCCTAAGCTTTGTGGCCGGAGTACTCGGGGTAGAGTGGCCCTCGGCGATAGCAGAAGGCGTGACCCCTTCCGTCAATGCGGCAGGCGCGATATTTTTCATGATGACCGGCATGCATGCGCTGCATGTTGTAACCGGCCTGATCTTCCTCACGGTGGTCCTGCGGAATGGAAGCCGGGGATTATATTCTTCCGAGAAGCATTGGGCCGTAGAGGCGTCTGCGGTGTATTGGCACTTCATAGATGTAGTCTGGATCTTCTTTTACCCGGCGCTTTACCTGATCGGCCGGCTGGTGTAGCGCTAACGTGACCTGCAGTACAATGTGGGCGGCCAAAAGACTGCCCGCATTCTCTCTTCTGGGAGGTTCCCAAAATGCATCAAAAAGCTCTCCTGTGGGGTGTTGTATTAATCGTAGTTCTGGCATTGGTTGCGGGAACACTTTATTTCACCATCAAACCCTCCTTTCATGGGGCTGTGATCAATCCCCCCATCCCTGCCGCCGAAATCAATTTAGTGGATTTTAGCGGCAAGCCCTTCAGGCTGAGCGATTTACGCGGCAAAGTAGTGATCTTATATTTCGGTTACACCAACTGCCCGGATGAATGCCCGTTAACTATGGCCCATCTCAAGCTGGCCATGGATATTCTTGGGAGCCAATCAAAAGATGTACAGGTGGTAATGATCAGCACGGACCCAGCCCGTGATACCGCGGAGGCTATGAAAACCTTTCTGGGAAAATTCGATTCAGGTTTCATTGGTTTGGTGGGTACAGCCAGCGAGTTGACGAATGTCTGGAAAGACTATGGCGTCACGGTGGAAGACGGCGGGGAAACCCACAGTTACTTTGTTTACGTGATTGACCGAAATGGAAATTTCCGCGAGACTTTTCTCCCAGACTCTTTACCCGCAGATATCGCCGCTGATACCCGTCTCCTGCTGGGAGAATAAGAGAAGAGATGTCCAGGCCTGTAGTTCTCAAACGCATATTGTATTCAATGCTGGCGGGTATTCTATTCGGTGTGGCTATCAGCGAGATGACGTTTTATTTTCTCAAGACCGGCGAACTCGACCCCCGGAAGTAGTGGAGTTGACCATACCTGCTGGTACGGCTGAAAAGGTGGCGCGAGGCGAGACCGATCCGACCCTGCCTGGGACCATGCTATTTGTGGTTGGGGATACATTGGTCGTAAAGAATTTGGATTCGGTGGTACACCAGTTGGGTCCTTTGTTTATCCCGTCTGGCACGGCGGCCAGCATGAAGCTCGATTCTGAACAAGATTACTCCTATACCTGTTCATTTCAGCCAAGCAAATATATCGGGTTAAACGTGAGGCCTGCGCTTACAACCGGAACGCGGATAGTCGGTGTTCTTGAGGCTGGACTGCCCATGGGAATGTTGATCGCCTTATACAGTATCTTTGCTATGCCAGTAAAGAAGCCGGTAATGGCGTGAGCCCTCTTAAAGAATTCGATGGTAGATAGATGCGGGTTATTTGGCCGGCGGTGTTCCGCCGAGTGGAAAGATCCTTGCAGGCTTCCATCTAGCGGAAGCGAGGATCCACACCGGATTTTTGCAATGGGATCGCTTACTTTTGGAATTTGTTAATTGTCGAATATCAGTTCGAGATCGGCAGACAGGATAATCCTCAAGCATGAAATTCTCCTTTGCCTCGTCTTTTACACGTTTGACTCTATTCCTTTTTATCAGTGTGCTGTTCCTAACCATAGCGGGACGGGCTGTGAGCTTAAGCGGCCCCAGCTTGACCTGCGGCGGCTGGCCATTCTGCGTACCAACCAATTTGTTTGGTTGGTTGAAACTGGTGCACATTGCGCTGGCGGGTTTTACGGCACTCATAGTCTTATGGCTTTTCGGCAAGGCGTGGCGCGAACAACGCGACAACCGAATTTTGCTCCCGTTAACTACCATCACGACAGTGCTGTTTTTTGGGCAGACTTTTGTGGGCCTAATCCAGGTGGAACGAGATTTTCCACTCCACCTGGTTGTTTTACACACCCTGACTGCAGTCCTTCTGTGGATTTCATTGTTCGCTTTGATCGTGACTTCAGGATTCCTGGCGCGGGACGGGGTCGCATACGCCAAGATCGATCTGCGGCAGCGGGCAAACGATTTCTTTATCCTCGGCAAGCCGCTGATCGTGGCTTTGTTGCTCCTAACCACCCTTGGCGGCCTTGTGGCAGGCGGTAAGGGATGGCCCACTCCCATGCTCGCATTTTGGACGATGTTGGGCGGTGCGCTGGCGGCCGGCGGTTCGTCGGCTCTGAACCAATACATTGACAGAGAGCTCGATCAAAAGATGCAGAGGACTTCGAACCGTCCGCTCGCGGCCGGGCGGATGACGGGGGCAGAAGGACTTTCTTACGGCCTGGCCTTGTGTCTGATCAGTTACTATGTCCTGGCCGGATTTGTGAATCTCACGGCGGCGCTGCTCTCGCTAGCCGGTATTTTTTATTACGTTATCTTCTACAGCATCCTTTTGAAGAAAGCCACAGTTCAAAACATTGTGATCGGCGGAGGAGCAGGCGCTATCCCGCCCATGGTGGGTTGGGCAGCCGCTACAGGGCATCTGAGCGCCGCTGCGTGGATATTGTTCCTTATTATTTTCATGTGGACCCCGCCTCACTTCTGGGCATTGGCGATTGTCAGGAAAAAAGATTATGAGCGGGCGGGAGTACCCATGCTTCCTGTTGTCAAAGGGGAAGAGGTGACGCGCTCCCAGATCCTGATCTATACACTGATCCTGGTAGGTGTATCGCTTCTGCTTCCGCTTATCAGGGCAACGGGATATGTATATTTAATTTCTGCCATTGTGCTTGGGCTGCTGCTTATTTACGCTGCCTGGCGCGTTTGGAAGGTTCCGGGCAATAAAGTTGCCTGGACTATGTACCGATGGTCGAGCATGTATCTGGCGTTGATCTTCCTGGCCTTGATGATAGACGCCATCCTATAAGGTCGATTCTCCGAGATGCCCGATACACCATCACGATACCTGGCTAAATTCACCCATATATATAGTGCAAACCTAGAGAATCAGATTGTTGATTCGTTATAGGGGATGATCGGTGATTACCTTAGAATAGCCTACGAGGCTTGACCTCGATCCATCACCGAGGGGAGAACCTAAACCAGAAGCACAAAGCCCGGCTGAATTTAACGCTACCCAGCGAAATCTGTACAGCTCCCAACTGAAGGCGCAGATTATAATATCAGTGCTCAAAGGCCATATTGGGAGTTGCGATGCAAAAAAGTTCATCACGTTGGGCCAGTCTATTTCTGTTTACCGCGGTGATATTTGGCGCCATCGTGCGTTTTGCACCCACGATCATCACCGGTCAGCCAATCAATGATGGGGGAATGTTCTATATAATGATACGGGACCTGACGTCAAACCATTTTCTGATCCCTGCCTTCACTTCCTACAATCGCCTTAACATACCATTCGCTTATCCGCCCTTTTCATTTTATGTGGGGGGGCTGCTTTCCATCCTTGGAATTCCGATCATCGAAGTAATTCGATGGGTACCGCCCCTTGTCTCTACTCTTTCCATTCTGGCCTTTTATTGGATGTCAGGCTTGATCCTTGATTCAAAGTCCAAAGCTACACTGGCAACGCTGGCATACGCACTGATTCCACGCTCCTTTTCCTGGTATGTCATGGGAGGAGGTCTGAGCCGGACTTTTGGAGTTTTGTTTCTGCTGTTGACATGTGCCGCAACCTGGAAGCTGTTAACACATCGTGAACCAAAATACATCATCCTGACCGCAGTATTCGGCGCAGGCGCCGTTCTCAGCCATCCTGAGACGGGCCTTCATACAGCGGCGGCTTGTGCGCTGATCTACTTATTCAAAGGGCGAACTGTGCGTGGCTTGCGGGACATTTTGTTGGTTGCCTTTGGAGTGCTCGTGCTCGCCTGCCCATGGTGGTTGACCGTGCTCTCCCAGCATGGCTTTGCGCCGTTTCAATCCGCGTTTCATACTGGCGGGCACGATGCCCTATTCTGGCTGCCGTGGTTCACCTTCGATTTTGCCGAGGAACGCTTCGTTACTTTCTTTACAGTGCTTGGCTTGATCGGAATCGCAGTTCAATTATTCCGCAGGGATTGGTTCTTAACAGTCTGGCTGCTGATGACCTTTGTTGTTGAACCGCGGAGTGCCACGGCAATAGCGGCACTTCCGTTGGCGATGTTGGCGGGTATCAGTCTATCGGACTTCATAATACCTGGCTTTGCATTCCTTGTCTCTAAGGCAGGGGAGGGCGTTCGTGAATGGACGGCCTGGGCAGCACAAAACCGGAATATCAGGATTATCCTGGCTTACCTGTTATTGTCAGGGCTGCTCGGGAGCTTCAGTTACGACTTAAGCCTGGCGAGATATATAGTCCCGGCAAAGGGCAGGGCGGCCATGGCGTGGGTGCAGAACAATACCCCGGCGGATGCCCGCTTTGTTGTCCTGACAGGGGCAGCAGACCCCTTTTCAGATCCTACGGCCGAATGGTTCCCGGCACTGGCGGCCCGTACCAGCCAAGATACTGTCCAGGGCCGGGAATGGCTGCTTGGCGCCGATTTCACCCCTTATGTTGGCGGTATTGGGAAACTGCAGAGGTGTCTCAATGATAGTCCTGCCTGTGTTGAAGATTGGGCCGGAATCAACCATTTACCATTTAACTATATCTACATCGAGAAATCAGCAGCTAGTTCGATCCCCGGGCTGCTTTCTTACCAGTTAAGGCAGGACGTCAGCTATGCCCTGGTTTTTGAAAATGAAGCAGCAGTCATCTTCGGGAAAAGATAGCCGCGACTGAATCCTCGTAAATGATTTTCCAATCTGGGCTGGCAAGCGCCTTTTGAGTCAGGCCTGCATCACGCGGAACGATGATCCAGCGAACGTGATATTTTCTTAATTCTGTCTCCCAGTCACCTTCGCCATTAATAATCCCTGCATACTGGCGAGTCAGGGTCTCGCCATAAAAGTCGCTCTGGCTATCGATGAACACCTGGCTTCCGGGCCAGAGTCTGAAGAGCAGATAGCCTCCCCAATTGAAATCGTTGAACATGTATCCTTCTTGCGGATGGCTTTCGATCCAGTCCGCGGCCTGAACCGGGAACATCTGTGGGCTGAATTGATCGAAAGAATCATGAGCTCGGGTTTGATAATACGCGAAAAAACCCGTAATGGCGAACAAGATCAAGACCGGCCAAACATGGCCACGCAATGTGCTGTCTATCCCTGTCACTCCTTCTTCCAAGTTGCGCCATAAAGACTTAATTATAAAAGTTTGGCTTATGTAGCCCGCCAGGATCGGAGCTGCGGTGATTGCAAAGAAAGGGATGTTGCGCGCCATTACCAGGCTCATAGCCGCGAATCCCACTAACATGAATATGTGACCCGCGGGAATTCGCTTCCAACCGAACCCGATTAATAATAGCGCGAATATTAGAAGAGCGGCAAAAGGGAGAGTCCCCGGCGCTGCAAAATTCGGGGGCATGGTCTCAGAAGTATGGCTCAAGATATAGATGCTGTTGTTGCCGAAGACTCCCTGCCAATTCCGCCAAAGATCCGGGGTAAGAATAGTTGCGATCAAAGATGTTCCGCCTACAATCAGAAGCTTCTTGCCGGCGCGAGCATGTGCCGATTTTCGCCAAGACTCCCACACCCAACCCGCTAAATATGCAAACCAGGCCAATATCCCAAAAACGAACCCGCCGTGAGTGTTTGCCCAGATCAGCATGAGAGCGGGAAAAAACCAAATGGACATTTTTTCACCTCTCCGCAACTTTTCAAGCCATTGAACCCAGATCGCAAAAAATAGAAAGGAAAATACCTGGGGACGGGTTAACCAATCGAGGCTGGATGCGATTGCGGCCCATAGGGTCAGCATGGAGGCGAGGATCGGCATCCCACTACGACGGACAGAATCAATGTAGACGTTTGAGAACGCCGACGCCAGGACTAGGGCAGTGAGCAAGACTATGCCGTCCAGATCAAGAAGAAGATAGAGAATGTAAAACGACACTTGAGCCAGCCACTCGTAGGGTGGTCGGGGCTGACCCGCCTTGGTGAACGAGAACAAATCGCTTGTGGGTATTGTTGAGGTAGTTACCATGTATTTGCCTAAAGCCAGGTGACGTCCCAGATCGCCATTTATCATGCGAGGGCCGACCAGTACCGCGCCGATGAAGACAACTATAAAGATCATGTCGTAGATACGCGGCAGTAAAAGGGCGAGTAAGGTATGCTTGCTCTTCATTGCGCTGTTCCGAAGCGGATTGCCATCCCAATCACTCATATACTGAAAATCCTAAGCCGCAGTGGGTCGGTTTTCAGAGGCTTTTGAATAAACTACTTTATCAAGCCCAGCGCCTCCAGTTGGCTGGGGGTTATTTGATAAATCAGAATGCTATTGGCTATGGTGCCTTCCGGCTCGAAGTTATTTCGCAGCCATGCAAATTTAGCCGGATCATCGGTTACCCCCACTAAATTATTTATGCGAACAACCAAAAGGCCGGGCTGAGGAGTGGCGGGTTCAAGAATCGCGTTTGGATGATCGGCTAAGTATTGAGACAATTGGGTGGCGCTCTGCCCCCAATCGATATTCGAATCGGCCAGATATTTGTAGGCTTGCGTCCTATTCCATACAAACTCGTTGAAGTATGTCAAATAATACGGATAATAGGAGAGCACGGATATGACCAGATAAGCTAATAAGGCAAAGCTTGATGCCTTTTGAATACCTTGAAACTTCTGCCAATCCTTGAACAGGCTGCCCGCGAATACGTACAACAAAGGAAAGAAAATAAGATAATACCGAATACCGATTTGCACGTTAAAGAAGAAGTTGAAGTAAATCGAATAAAAAAGTATAGGGATGAACAGGAAGATTTCATCCTGCAGGAAATTCTTCCTCCTGTCCGGCCGCGCAAAATATAGGACAAAGACCGCAAGAATTATGATCTGTGTTGCAGTCGGGACTTTTAGTAACGAGGCGACAAAGTAGTACCCCGGAAACCCTTGTTTGTTTATATTGCCCAATAGGTAGACGTTCCCCGAATTCCCTCCGCTGGTTTGGGTGTGACGCATCCAATCAAGCCCGTCCAAATAGGGATAGGGGAACGGAACCGGAGCGGCGCGTAAAGCAGGGTACCTGGTTTTTAGAGCCTGAAACCAATCACTGCGGAATTTGTATTTTCCAAAATATGTGAAGGTGCGATTAAACAGGAAGCCCAGGTTAATTATCAACACCAAGGCAACCACTGCAAGCGCCGCATATCCGAGATATCTCAGAACAAATGCCTTTATTTTTCCTGGAACATGGATAGACTCTTTCAACGATGGCAGGTCATAAAGAAAAAGCGCCAGCAGCGATAACGGCACCAGCACGATAGTCGTGTATTTGGCAAGTTGGCTGACGGCCAATGCAATTGCAAGGATCAATCCATTAATAAAGCTCCTATCGTGCGCAAACATCCATAGACAATAGAATACCACGGCAGTCATGCCCGCTGCATAAATATCCGTTGTCACCAGCTGCGAATGAGCAACGATGTTAGGGTCGAATATATATAACAACAGGGAAGCAAAAGCGGGAATGGTTCCATAAAGAGATCTTGACCAATGAAACACCAAGATCGCAACCAGCGCGGAGAAAATAAGTGTCATGCAACGGGCGGTGTCAAAGTTGGTCAGGGCGGACCGGATCGGACCGGCGGGAAAATATGAGCCCAGGCTTGCCGGGAGGGCGTTCCAGGCTGAGAAGGGCATATTACTGTCGCCATGGAGCCCAGTTCGCTGGGAATTACCTTGAAGCATTTGTTCGCCGTAAGCATAGTGGGTGCTTTCATCGTAAGTAGGCGAGATATATTGAACACTCAAGACGCCTAATCCCGCAAAAAAAACAAGCAACGCACACAATGCAATAAAGCTTGGGTTATTTTTCAGAATGGCACTTGTTTTGGTCATAGTTCATGGCTTTCTGCGAATTGCTGCGATAGCAATTCGTTCAAGATTCTTTTTAGATGTATAGAGCCTGGAGCAAAAGGCCGCAAAATAGTTGAACACCGGCCTAGAGACCCTTACAAACCTTGCCGATAGCCCGTTCCTTCTAGCTGCAATGAGGCAGGTGGTGCGGCCACAAAATGCACTATTTCATAATGTTCAACCGCTCTGCGCATCAGGCGATTTTACACGAATTCTTTTCAATGACAATTGTACTTTAATGATAAACGCAAAGAGCGCCGCTGCGTTTGTGGCAGAGGCGCTCTTGAGACATGATTCGATCCGTTACTTTTACTCGCCCAGATAGTCCCGAAGCTTGCGTCGAATAGAAGGGTGGCGGAGGCGGCTCAAAGCCTGGGCCTCGATTTGGCGAACGCGTTCACGTGTTACGCCCATTTTCCGCCCAACTTCCTCAAGAGTATAGGCTTGTCCATCCAATAAGCCATACCGAAGTTGCAGAATGCGCACTTCACGCGGGGGTAGGCCATTCAGCACTTCGCTAAGATGCTCGCGGAGCAAATTGTACGTGGCAGTATCATCGGGCGGGGGGGCCTCATCATCTTCGATAAAATCACCCAAAACAGAATCTTCCTCATCGTCAGTAGGTGTTTCGAGCGAAAGCGGACGACGCGCCACTTGGATCATGTTCTCGACTTTTTTGGGCGGCACGTCCAGAGCGGCGGCCAATTCCTCGACACTGGGTTCTCGACCCAATCTCTGGGTCAATTGATGTTGGACACGTAACAGCTTGTTTATCTGGTCGCCCATATGGACGGGTACCCGGATGGTACGACCCTGATCGGCAATGGCGCGAGTAACAGCCTGACGGATCCACCAAGTTGCATAGGTGGAAAACTTATGGCCGCGCCTGTAGTCGAATTTTTTCGTGGCACGGATCAAACCGATGTTGCCCTCCTGGATCAGATCTAGGAAGGGAACGCCGCGCCCCATATATTTCTTGGCAACCGAAATAACAAGGCGGGAATTTGCCGTTATGAGATGCTCGCGGGCCGACCAGCCATCTTCAATCAGCTTGCGCAGTTCGGTGCGGCGCCGGTTTCCAGCATTCCCCTTCGCCAATTCCTCGCGTGCCATGCGTCCGCGTTCAATGCGCTGGGCAAGGGTGACTTCTTCCACTGCTGTCAACAGTGGAACACGACTGACCTCTTTAAGGTATAGACCAATGGTGTCATCGGTATCAATATTCGCCAGATAATCATCCAGTGAAAGATCCGGTTCTGGCTCAGCCTCGGCCTCTTCGACCGCGGCAAGTTCATCTTCTGTTGGTTCCCCGGGAGTCGTATCTTCGACAAAAGGTATCCCCGCACTTAATAGGGCTGAAAAAGCCTCCTCAAGCTGCTCTACATCCTGTTCTGCTTCCGGGAAGAAATGCAAAATATCGTCGAGCGTAACGTAAGACTTCTGACGTCCGAGCTCGATCAAACGTGCAATTGCCGGAAATTCTTCTTCTTCGTCTACTATAATTATTTTCTCTACATCCATTTTCTCATCCGCTTATGAAATTTGAATTCAGAATACACTTTTTAAGCCAGAAAATCAATACCTTTTCCGGCCAGAGTAATTTTGTAATGGAATTATTGTGTATACAAGAGGACGCTACCCAACCCTCTTATCTTACGGGGACTTCGTGGAGGTTCCCGTAGCTGCAGGTGCTGGCGGGGTAATTGTGGCCTCCGGTGTGGGAGTCTCCGGCTGGGCTGTGGGTGTAGCGGAGACCGCCGGGGTTAATGTGGCAGCATAAGGAGGAGTCGTTATGAGGCCCAGAAGAGCATCGAGGCCTTGCTTTTCAACAATTTGAATCTTGCCCGCGTCCACCTGCACATAATAGCCATTCTGAATGGGGGTGGTAGAGCCAACCGTTAGTTTGTGGGTCTTGTTGCTCGCGAAAGTAATCGTAATAACGTAAGATGGCTTATCCAAGCCCACCACATCGGGTCCGAGCTGCACATCGCTCAAAACCTGCAGGGCGCCAACCTGAGTAGCCGCCGCCTCTGCGGAGGCTTGATCAGCCGCTGCGGAAGTAGGGGCTTTCAGGACCCAAGTGCCGCTTGAATTACGAGCAACCTCAACTGAATTGCCGGTGAGATTATCTATCTTTATATCGGTCGGGGCGCCTTCGCTGGAATTGAAAAGCACCAGCGAGCTGGGGGTAGAGGTGGCCTCGGCAAGCGTTTTTGCTTTTTGATTTTTTAGGTAGAAGGCAAAACCTACCAATGCGGCCAGGATGACTATTAAGACCCACGTGTTTCTGCAAATCATATATTTTTTATCCCTGTCTGCGACGTGCCAACCAACTGGAGAAACCCGCTGCCACAACCAAACCAGGTATCACGATCACGGAGGCAAGCAAGATGATAATGAACGGGATCTGGGCCGGCGCATTAAAAGTGCGGGTTATCGGAGTGTGCGGCGTGATGTTGATCAAGTTGGTTTGTTGAGCAACCCAGTCAACCGAGTTGATGAAAATATCGCCATTCGCATAGGCGTCAAAGCCCTTATCGGTGGCAAAAATAGAATTACCGAACACAACCAGATGCGCGCTGGTTGTCGTATCTTGGCCCGAGGCGGCAATTGTTAGGGGACCCGCAATGTCTTTACCCTGATCAAAAGAAATCTGTTGGTTGCTTTGCAGCGAAGCCAGATCGGTTTCGCCCCATGAATTTTGAGCGGTTGTGATCAGGGGCGTATCTGTGATATTTGCCGGCGGAGTCTTGCTGATTGTCAGACTGCGCGCCTGCGGCATGATCGTTATGGCTGTCGTATTTTGGGTGATAGGCGCTGTAGAGCTGTATGAGGCCGATATAGCGTTCAAAGGTTGTTGGCTGGTGAGATCAATGACCACATCGTTCTCGAGCGTTATGCCCCAGGCAGTTTTCAAATAGTCCGCTAATGGATCGGGGTTTGTACCAAATTTCGTGAAGGGAGTCGGGTCTTCCAGCACAATCAACGATCCGCCCTTATCCATGTATGCCTTCAGCAAGGCGACTTCCTGATCAAGCAGGGGATTCGTTGGACCCGCGACTATGATCGCCTTGGCATCTGCCGGGATTTTGTTCTCGGCTGCCAGGTTCAAAGTCTTAACTGTATAGTTCTTGCTTTCCAGGGTAGAGCGTGCGCGGGAGAGCGCCGTGGGATCTGTGCCGTTAATATCGGGCTCCCCGTGACCAGTAAGAAAATAGATAACGCGTTGTTGTGGGCTGATCAACCGAATCAGTGCCTGGTCGATATCAGTCTCGCTAGCTGAGCTGGCGGTTTCAGCCGATTTTCCCATTGTCAGGACAATTTTTGCGTCCCCAGTAATACCGTACTGGCGGGCAAGCAGCGGATCTGAATTCGGATCCACAAAACGAAAGTCAAATTTGCCTTTGCTATTTGACTTGAAATCACTCAAAAGTTGTTTAGCCGTATCAGTGGGGGCTTGAACTGTAAAAAAACCAATGGCTGTCACTTTGGCCGGCAGTGCTGCAAGAGCCTGTATCGTCTGAGGTGCCAGCGTATGTTGTTTATCTTCTGTAAAATCCCAGGATTTTGGATTCTGATATACCAGCAAATTGACAACAATGATGATACCGAAAAAGGCCAGTGTCATAACCAGGGTATTCGAACCATAATGGGCCTGGCGCCCGGTGAAGAAGCGGCGAACCCCATCAGGGTTGAGGATCCCATATATGGCCAGTCCCAATACCAACACTGCCGCGCTAACGGCAATACTTTCAGGAATAGTCTCAGGCTTTGCGGGTGTGAATAATTTGAGGGCAACGCTCCCCTGAACAAGCGCCAGTAATCCGGTAGCGATACAGCCCAGGCCGGCGATGATGAGCCCAATGAATGCGTAGCGTGCGGGCGTGTTCTTTTTCTTAGCCATCAGCTCCACCTCCGTGTCTCGACCGCGGCGGTGCCAGTAAACAAACCTAATGCGATCAAGCTGAGATAATAGGCGAGGTCAGACAGGTTGATAACGCCTGTATTCATTGAATTGTAGAAGTGGGCTTTCATGTCAAGATAGCTGAAGAAATCGCCACCGGCTGAAACGTATTGAGCCGGGAAACCGATCAGCCACCACAGGAAGATGAATAGACCCAGCGTCACAAAAAACGCGGCGATTTGATTGGTAAACAGCGAAGAGGCGCCCACGCCAAGAGCCAGGAAGGCCCCCGACACAAGAACCAACCCCAGGTAAGCGGTCATCATTTGGGTCTGATCGATTCCGGGGGTCTCCAGGCTGTTCAAAATAAGCGGATAGATCAAGGTGACGGCGATAATGGTCAGGATGAAAAGGAAGCCGCCCAGCCATTTGCCCACTATCAGTTCCCAATCGCGCACAGGTGCTGTAATAGAAGCTCCATGGTGCCCATGCGGTTCTCATCAGCGATAAGGCGCATGGTAAGCGCTGGGATACAAAGAACCAGCAAGAAGGTAAAGGTTCCGGTGATGGCGCTTACGTCGGGAGCGGCAGAGGGTCCGCCCACACCTCCGTTGAGAGCATTCTGTGAATAAACCAGAATAGTCAGCCCAAACATAATCCCGAGCGTTAGGAGTATGACAAAGGCCACCACGTAGGCAACAGGGCTTGTAAAGAAACGGTGATATTCTCGACCGGCGATTGTCCAGGTATTTCTCATTTCTCACTTCTCCTTGCGTCTAGAATTAGTATCTTCGCGAGTCAATTCGAGGAAGATCTCCTCGAGGCTCATGCCCACCGGACGCATCTCAAGAAGGTCGTAACCCGCGTTGATAACCGCTTTAGCGGCTTCAGGACGCACGTCCTGGCCGGGGGCAAACTGAAATTCAACGGAACCATCCGAGGTGGGCTGGACGCTTTGTACCCCTTTAACCTTGTGCAGGATCTTCGGCAGCTCGTCGGCCTCACCCCGAACGCGTATCGAAACGCGTTCGGATCCCACAAGCCGCGCCTGCAAGTTTTGCGGCGTATCTTCGGCTATGATCTTTCCTTTGTTGATGATCAAGACCCGGTCGCAGATCTGTTGTGCTTCGGACAGAATGTGAGTCGAGAGCAATACCGTTCGCTGTTTTCCCGTCTCCCGGATCAAGTTTCGAACCTCGACTACCTGGCCGGGGTCCAGACCTATGGTTGGTTCATCTAAAATGAGGACCTCAGGATGATGGATGAGCGCCTGACCCAGCCCCACCCTCTGGCGCATGCCTTTCGAGAGATTGCTGATGTAACTCTGTGCCCGGCTTTCCAATCCGACCATTTCAAGCGTCTCATAAGCGCGGTCAGCAGAGTCAGGGAGTTGACGCAAGTCAGCCATGAACTTCAGGTATTCAAAAGCCGTCATGTCGGTGTAAAGAGGCACTGTTTCCGGCAAGTAACCAACACGCCTGCGGACTTCGAGCGATTCAGTGATTACGTCATAGCCCGCGACTGTGGCACTCCCTTCGGTAGGCGGCATGTAGCCTGTCAGGATTCGGATAGTGGTTGTTTTCCCTGCACCGTTGGGACCCAGAAATCCAACAATTTCACCCTGCTTTGCTTCAAAATTAAGGTTCGAGATGGCCCGGCGCTGGCCATAATCCTTTGTAAGACCCTCAACTCGAATCATTAGCGCTCCTTCAAACCAAAAAATTGCGAAACAAAAGGCACAGCGCCGCGAGGCGGCAGTGCCCTATTTGTTGCCGTTGAATACTATACATTAATATGAAGAACAGAGTCAAGTGGCGTGATAAACTCTAATCAAACGCTAATTTTATTATTGGATAAACCCATCAGATTGTTTGCAGCAGACTTTTGTTGTAAACTTGGAATCAAATCGGAGGCAACATGACGGAATTACTTTATCAGCTGGATAGTTATCTTAGAGAATTCGATGCGGTCGTTACGGATTCTTTACCGGAGGAGAAAGCTATTGTTTTGGATCGAACTGCATTTTATCCGGGCGGCGGGGGGCAGCCTAATGATCTTGGAACGATCAACGGTTCCCCTGTTCTTAAAGTTCGAAAGACAAGCGATGCGGTTCTCCACATAATGGAAGGCGCATTGCCGAGAGTTGGCAGCGCGATCCATGGAGTACTCGACTGGGAGCGACGCTATAAGCTAATGCGGACTCACACCGCCATGCATGTCTTATGCGGAACAGTATTCCGCGATTATGGGGCGCTGGTTACGGGCGGGGATATGGAGCCGCTGAAGGGCCGAATGGATTTCGAGTTCGAGCGTCTGCAAAAGGAGTTGGTTTCCGTCATCGAGACGGCAGCCAACCAGGAGGTTCAGGCCGGGCGGGAAATCAGAGTACAGATACTGCCGCGTGATGAGGCATTCCAGATCCCCGATCTGATACGTACGAAGATCAACTTGTTGCCAAAGGGCATTCAACAGGTGCGCACAGTTGAGATCGTAGGTCTTGACTTGCAAGCCGATGGGGGGACGCATGTCAACAAGACGTCGGAGGTTGGGAAGATCCACGTGGCCGATTATAAGAGCAAGGGGGCCATAAACAAGCGGATCTACATCGAGGTGCAGGACAGGCAGGACTAGTTACCCATTTATCAGATTTCGGGTTCCACTATAATGATGTCATATAGAAATTACCGATTTCGACCAAACAAACGAGGAGAGAACTGATGAAAACCCGTCATAAATCCTTAGGTCTGGCGGCAGTCGCCATCTTCGTGGCAACTCTTGCCTGCAACGCACTGGCACCCAAACCAACCGTATCAAACATCCGACTGACCACCGACAAGACCGGTACCACCACAACAACCTCATATTCCCCCGGTGATGCTTTCTATGTTTTTGCCGATCTATCAGGTTTGAAAACCGGTTCGGTGGTCGAAGCAAAATGGTATGCCGTCAATGCCACCGGAGTTGATGCAAACAGCGAGATCAATACTTCCGACTATAACTACGAATTGGGTATCGATTTTGTTTATTTCCAATTGACCACCAATGACGGAAGTGACTGGCCGACCGGCTCTTATAAGGTGGAGCTTTACCTGGATGGGACAAAAACTGGTGAAATGGGCTTCAATGTCCAGTAGGTGAGTGCTCGAATTACCGCCCAGCTATAATTCCTGGCCGCCGGGGTTTGAATCCCGGCGGCCATTTTGGTATTGGTTTAAGAAGCCAGTAAGTGATCCACCGCTGCAGAAAGCTCCCTCAAATTGCCAACTTTCAGCACATTGCTGCACAACGGAGCGTATTTAGGCATGTCGCTATCGCCGTGCCAAAGCGTTGCCGGCTCGGGATTTAGCCAGATGGTACGCGCGGCGCGGCGGGAAAGCGTGGTGAACAAATCCAGGCGAGGATCACGAAAGTTGTTGCGTCCATCGCCAACAACGATCAATGTCGTCTGGCTGTTGAGGGTATCCATATATTCGCTGTTGAAATTATTGAGCGAGCGTCCGAGGTCGGTATTGTATGAGCCGCTGGGCATCCGCCACAGCACGGCCTGGATGGCTTCGTCGGCGTTCGAGGAGGCGAAATCTTCGGAGATCGAACTCGAGATGGTCGATGAAAGCAAAGGCATGCGTTTTGCGCACCTGACCCTGAAGCGCGAAGAGGAAACTCAACATCAATTCGGAGCAGAAGCGCATGGAGGTGCTGATGTCGCACAGGATCACGATCTTCGGTTTGCGAATTCGGTCGCGGTGACGCAGTTCAATCGGCACCCCTTGATATTTGAGATTGGTCCGGATGGTAGCCTTCGGATCGAGTTGACCACTCTTTGCTCGTTTTTGGCGCAGCGCAATGCGGGTACGAAGCATGGCGGCCAGCCGCTTCACTTCATTTTGAAGTATTTTCTTATCAGCATCCGATAAGGACTCGAAGGGGCGGTTCATCAACCCATCGAGGTTATCCGAGGGCGGCTGTTCGCTCAGGTTCTCCGCGATTCTCTCGCCGGCAAACTGCTTGATTTGATCCCTCATCCCTTGCAGATTCTGCTGGATCAGGTCGCGAATCTCATCAATCCGCTCCCGGCTCATTCCCATTTGGGCGAGCTGTTCCATGAGCTCTTGTAATGCTGCCTGGACTTCCGGATAGGCCAGGGCCTTCAGCATGCGCTGTGTCATCCAGTTTTGATAACGCAGATCGCCGACGTTATTGAGGCCGACCATTTGACCAAGCGACTCGAGTTCCTCAGGGGAGAGGGGTTCGCCGTTCATCAACCGTTCCATCTGCTCCCGAAGGTCCTGAGCAAACTGGCGCAACGCATCAGCCAGCTGTTGCGCTTCTTCGGGCGTTAAATCATCAGGAAGACCGCCTCCCATTTTAGGGGGCTGTCCTGCGCCGAAGAATAGAGGAAAGAGTTTGTCGAAAATGGGGAGGTCGCGAGCGTCTTTGATAAGCGTTGTGCGCAGGGAAAGACGGAATTGTTCACGGTTATGTATCCCCATTAAATCCACAGCGGAAAATGCTTCTGCGCTTTCTGCCAGCGATACGCGTACGCCGCTGGAACGCAAGGCGGAGATTAACTGTAAAATTCGGGATTCCATAGTTTGTCTATCCTTAGTAGGGGAGAAACCAGGGTTAACGGCTAAAGAGTTGGGGCTTCAGGATCATGACGCATGGAAGATAGCCCTTAATTACCAGAAAAAGGTTCGTAATCATTCGGGTTTTGGCGACGCGACGGGGGCGGTGGTGGGGCTAATATCTGGCGACGCGTCTTTTTTAGATCGGCTTCGTGCTTGAGGAGAACGGAAAGGGTATCTTCCAGCGTATCTTTGTCGAGGTTATGGGCATTGAGAGCCACGAGCGCATTTGCCCAATCAAGCGTTTCGCTGATAGAGGGCGATTTGCGCATGTCTGTCTTGCGCAGCCGCTGCACAAATTCCACAGCCTGCCGCGCCAATTTTGGATTCAAATCTGGCACTTTCAAACGGACGACCGCCAGTTCTTCATCGAGAGAGGGGTAGTCAATGAAGAGATAAAGACAGCGACGTTTGAGTGCTTCGGAAAGCTCGCGCGTATTGTTGGAGGTCAGAACGACAAACGGTTTATGCGTAGCGGTTAATGTGCCCAATTCCGGGACGCTAACCTGGAAATCGCTTAGTACCTCGAGCAGAAAGGCTTCAAATTCTGCATCTGCGCGATCAATTTCGTCGATCAGCAGAACCGTGGGCTGTTCACTGAGAATGGCGCGCAAAAGAGGTCGCTGCAAAAGGAAGCGATTCGAAAAGAAGACGTCCTCTTCGTTGGCGAGGCGATCTGCAGCCTCGGCAAGCGTGTCGGCTTTGCCGAGAGTATCATTCAATTTGTCGCGCAAAAGCTGGGTATAAAGCAGCTGCTTCGAGTATTCCCATTCATAAAGCGCCTTTGATTCATCCAAACCCTCGTAACATTGCAGACGGATGAGTTCACGTCCGGTGGCCCCAGCGATCGCCTTGGCCAGCTCGGTCTTGCCAACGCCCGCAGGACCTTCAGTAAGAAGTGGCTTACCAAGTTTTTGCGCGAGATAAAGAATCGTCGCCATTTCGTCTGAAGCGATATATTTTTGATTTGATAGAGCGGATTTAAGCGAGTTAGTGGTTTCAAATATGTTAGCCATAGCTACCTGTAATCATTATCAGCGTCTGCTGAAGAACACTTTCATAAGAAGGCTAGTGGATTCCTCGTCGATATTGACATGCCAAGATCGTGGGCCTGATTTCTCCCCGGCTAATCCTGAGCCTTCGCTGCTTATCCATCAGTTTTAGTGGAGAAACCTGGGGCTGGTTTCCCGGGTCCCAATGTGCAATCTTAATCGGCGTAAAGATGCATTGTGTCTACCCGTAAACTCAACTAGTATACCTATTTTGCGCTTGTAGATAATTAACCTGAAATTAGAAATCCAGATCTGACCGTTACTGTATTCACGGGAAGCTTCACAACACTGCTCTTTAATGGAAATCGAGAATGCAAGCCGGTGTCTTATCCGGCAATATTCCTATAATGATATTCATCACGGAACCTATGCTATCATTGAGTGAACTTGAAATCCACATGAATTGTATCGCAAAACCATGCGCATCAAAGCCGACTTGACGCTCTTTGTCGTTGCGATCATCTGGGGCACCGCTTTCGTAACGCAGGGTATTGCGGGCAAATATCATGTCGCATATTTATTCAATGGCGTCAGCTTTATCCTGGCGGCATTGATCCTGCTGCCGTTGATACCTCGCCCAGTGCGAATTACACGTGAACAATGGAAGTGGATGTTTGTGGCGGGCGGAATCTTGTTCCTCGCGACCGCCTTGCAACAGGTGGGTATATTCTATACAAAAATCGCAAATGCGGGATTTCTGACCAGCTTGTACGTTATCTTTACACCTTTCATGTTGTGGATCGGTTTTCAAGAAAGACCTCACAGGCTTGATGCAATCGCCGTGCTTATGGCGGGAATAGGCGGATTTTTCCTCTCAACGGCAGGGAATTTTGTTATCCAGAAGGGGGACGCGCTGGAAACCATAGGCTCCATTTTTTGGGCTTTGCACTTTGTCGTCCTGGGTAAGTTCGCTGCCAGGTTTGAATCGATTTCGTTCGCTTCGGGTCATTTCTTCGTAAGCGGTTTTCTTAATTTATTGATTGGGTTAGCGGTGGAAAATCTTCACCTGTTGACGCCCGCGCCGGTTCTAGGCGCGATACTCTATCGTGCCACGCTATCCATTGGTCTGGGATATACCTTGCAAGTTTGGGGGCAAAAGCATACGCCCCCAACGGATGCCGCCCTTATATTAGGGCTTGAGGCTGTTTTTGCGGGGGTTGCAGGCTGGCTGGTATTAGGGCAAACTCTTCTCCCTATCCAGGTCATGGGGTGTTTGATAATACTGGTCGCTGTGCTACTTTCCCAGACGAAGGGCTGGGGTAAAATTGAGGCGAAGGTTGAAGGTTGAAAACAGGAATATGGGCCTGGTAATAATAGGTGATCGGGAAAAGTATGCCCGCTTTGCGCGTACTCGCGTGATGAAATCAATTGAAGATCAACTCATGGGCTTCACCTGGTATCTCGCAGCTCCCAGAGATTTTCAAGGTAGGGAAGCGGCGGCCTCCTTGCGCGAGGCTTGGATGAAGCGGGTAAAGAACCGAAAGTTCGCCCTTCAAACGGGAGACAATATCGAAGCCCTAAATGGCATCAGGCTGGCCCCCTCAGGCAATCGCATGCCGGCTTATGCAAGTTGGGAACCAGCACCCAAAGCAGCAAGGCGTAATTCGCTGACTAACACTGCTTTTCAGGCGAAGACAGGGGATTAGGTGAAGTTTCAGAAAAGGCCATTTTATTCAGCGCGGGATATTGGGCTGGTAAGCCTGATCGCTTTTGTGATCATCGCCCTGGGCAGTGTGCTGATCGGTGCAAACATCGCAATGAGCAGGCTTATTCATGGTGGGGGGAGCTTCTTCGTTGGAATGGAAGGCGCACGTGCCTTCCTGTTCGAGCACACCGATCCATACAGCGGAACGGTCGCCAGTTTGTCCCAGGAATTGGCCTACGGCCGGACAGCGAAGGGAACGGAAAACCCTTACTATCTCACGCTTCCCTTTTTTCTCTTGCCCGTTTATTTTCCATTCACTCTCTTTACTGAAAGCGCCAGCGCGCGCGGCCTTTGGATATTTATCAGTGAAGCCAGCCTTATCGGTACGGCTTTCCTCGCCTTACGCCTGATCGAGTGGCAGCCGCGCAGGGTGTTTGTCGTTTTCTTTTTCCTGGTTTCCATATTTAATTATTATTCGGTGACAGGGCTTTTGGAGGGGACGCCTGTCATCCAACTCGGACTACTATATCTTGGTTTTCTCTTCGCCTATTACCTCGGAAAAGATGAATTGGCCGGAGGACTACTTGCTCTCACCTTGTTCTCGTGGCAGGTCGGTTCGCTTTTCATGATCCTTGTGATATGGAAAACTCTAAGTGATAGGCGCTGGCATGTAGTGTACGGCTTTGGAATGACGCTAATAATCCTGCTAACGATTTCCTTGCTGTTGTATCCCGGGTGGATCCTTTCATTCGCCACGGCCGCGTTAGCCGTATTTCGCTCGCAATTTGGCATAACGTCGGCCGCAGTTTTTGCGCGATTATCACCGTTGCATGGAAATCAGATCACGCTAGGCGTCACGATCTTGATCCTCATAATGTTGGTTTACGAATGGGCTACCGCACGCAGGTCCGACTTCCGCCGTTTTGTTTGGGTTGCATGTCTGACACTTGCTGCCACGCCACTGGTGGGTTTTCGCACCGAGATCAGCAATCTTGTAGTGTTGTTTCCATGCCTTGCCCTGATCTTCGCGGCAACCACCGACCGTTGGAAGACCGGCTACTGGTTAACCAGTTTACTCCTTGCAATTGTTCTGCTGGTTCCATGGGCTTTTTATGTTCAATGGTCTGTTTCAAATACGCAACGCATGTATGATTATCTTTTTCTTTTTTGTCCCACGTTTGCCATTGTAGGGTTATATTGGATCCGCTGGTGGTTCATTCGCCCGCCCCGAACGTGGCTGGATCACGTCCGCCCAACTAACTGACTGCCACTGCTTACAATGAATTGGCGCGCTTTTCTGGTTCTTGCTCTGCTGGGCTCAGGTTTATCCCTGGCTATAGCCCAATTCCAGGCTTTTCCCGGTTATTTGGATTCGGATTATTACTTCGCCGGTGGCATCCAATTAGCTCAGGGAAAGGGCTTTTCGGAACCCTATTTGTGGAATTATCTGGACGATCCGCAGGGACTTCCGCATCCCTCGCATACTTATTGGATGCCCCTTTCGTCCATCGTTGCAGCGGCTGGAATGTTGGTAGTCCGGAATACCACTTATCAGGCGGGTCGACTCGGGTTCATTCTACTTGCCGGGCTGGTCCCCGTCATTACCGCAGCGCTCGCTTATAGCTTCAGCAAAAGGCGTGAACTCGCCATTTTGTCGGGCTTGCTGGCAGTCTTTTCGATCTATTACGCCCCTTTTCTGTCAGTCCCGGACAATTATGGCCCTTACCTGGTTTTGGGAGGACTATACTTTCTAGCGCTGAACTCAGGGAAGAAATATTCCTATCTTATTTTGGGCTTGCTGGCCGGGCTGTTGACGTTCGCGCGGAGCGACGGGCTGCTGTGGTTAGTCCTAACTTTACTGCTTATTATTTGGCGCTTTGCTTCGGACAGAAGATTAGGTGCAGGCTTTGTGAATCTTCTATTGGCTTTGGCGGGGTTCCTCTTGATCATGGGGCCCTGGTTCTGGCGCACCTATACAATCTATGGCACACCTCTCGCACCCGGCGGCGGCCACTTATTATGGCTGAGAACCTATGATGAAACTTTTATTTATCCCGCCAGCCAGTTAACCGTCCAATCATGGGCATCACAGGGCTTGGGCGCCATTCTCTCGGTGCGGCTCGCCGCCTTGAGGTGGAACCTGCTGAATGCTTTCGCTGCACAGGGCGGAATTTTTTTGCTGCCCTTCATATTGATCGGTATTTGGAAATATCGGAAAGATGAACGGATACGGCTCGGCATCCTGGCGTGGTGGGGACTCCTATTTGTTATGACAGTGATCTTTCCATTTGCCGGCTCCCGGGGCGGATTCTTCCATTCGGGTGCGGCGGTGCAATCGCTCTGGTGGGCCCTGGCTCCGATTGGACTTGAAAGCCTGGTGATCAGAGCACGACAGCGGAATATGTTTACGCCAGGCGCTTCCAAAATCTTTGGAGGCGCGTTAGTTGGCATCTCGATCCTGATGACGGGTGTTATTTTTTCCATCCGCGTTCTAAAAAGCTGGGGAGAGGGGGAGCAGAGTTATCCTAAGATTGAGGCGTATCTGCAACAGGCCGGGATCCAACGCGGGGATATAGTTATGGATCGTAATCCGCCCGGATATTACGTAATGACCGGTCAACCTGCGATCGTGGTTCCATACGGGGACGAAGCATCCATGTTTGCAGTTGCCACCCGCTACCACGCGAAGTACCTTATTTTGGAGGCGGCCGGCGCGGCGGGACCCATAAAAACACTATACGAAAACAAGCAAAGCCAACATTTTCTGTACATGAGCGAGATTGATGGAGCACGAATTTTCGAAGTCCAGCAATAATTTATTTCCCCGGGATTTGGGATTCATAGCCGCGGCTGTCGGAGCCGGAGCGGGCATTTATTTGCTTGCAAGTGCGCTTATAAATACTATAGGCTTTCCACTTGATGATTCTTGGATCCATCTGACCTATGCGCGAAACCTGGCGGTCCATGGACAATGGGCTTTTCAGCTTGGACACCCATCTGCCGGCTCTACTGCGCCGCTTTGGACGTTTCTACTTGCGCTAGGCTTCTGGCTTGATCTTGCGCCTTATATTTGGGCCTATCTCCTCGGAGCCCTGGCTCTTTTCGGCCTGGCTGTTGTGGCCGAAAAGACTGCGCGCTGCCTCATCCCAACTTATCGTCCGCGCTATCCGTGGGTCGGCATCTTCTTTGCGGCAGAATGGCACTTGTTATGGGCTGCCATGTCCGGCATGGAAACGTTGCTGCAGGCGCTCTTAATATTCGCGATCATTGCCGGCTTAATGGCCGGCTCCCGTCGCTACCTGACACTCGGCTTGTTAACGGGCCTCAGCATTTGGGTGCGTCCCGATGGTTTGACCTTGGCAGGCCCCGTTTTGATGACCGTACTTTTTGTAGAGAAGACGATCAAAGAGAAGGGTCGCGTGACGGTTCTGTACTTCATCGGCCTGGGTTCACTTCTTGTTCCATATTTGTTATTCAACCTTTGGCTGTCTGGCACCCCGATGCCGAACACTTTTTACGCCAAACAAACGGAATACGCTGCCTGGCAGTCGTATACTATTCTATATCGCTTGACGGTCCTGCTTGTCCAGCTATTCACCGGTCCGGGCATTATCCTGTTTCCGGGCGTAGTGGGTTTTGCGATCCTCGCGATTCGCCGCCGCGCCTGGCCTATGATTGCCGCAGTCCTATGGTGCGGAGGGTACCTACTATTGTATATCCTGCGTTTGCCGGCTTATCAGCATGGACGATATTTGATGCCTGCGATGCCCGAATTCTTTCTGTTTGGTTTGGTCGGTTATTTAGAGTTTCAGAAGTCGTCCCTTTTTGGCCGCCGCCATTGGGCGACAAAAACCGCCTGGCAGCTAAGTCTCGTCCTGCTTACACTGGGCTTTGTCTTCCTGGGGGCGCGCTCTTACGGTGAAGACGTGGGGTTAATCCAAACTGAAATGGTCGCCACTGCAAAGTGGGTGGATGCCCATTTGCCTCCCGGGTCGGTTGTTGCTGCCCACGATATCGGCGCTTTAGGGTATTTTGACAACCACGAACTAATCGATCTGGCCGGCCTGGTTTCGCCGCAGGTGATACCGTTTATGCGGGATGAGAGCCGGTTGGGTAAATTTCTTGACGAGCGCGGTGCCAACTACCTAATTGCCTTCCCAGCCTTCTATCCCGAATTGACCAGGAACCTGCCCATCGTGTTCACCACCGGCGGAAAGTTCGCCCCGGCGATTGGAGAGAAAAATATGTCGGTTTATCTTTGGAATGCAAAAGATGGAAACTAGAAAGGCAAACCAGGGATGAAGGGCCGGGCAATGGAAGACAAGAACAGGCGCAAGGCAGGAAAAAATGGAATGTGCAGCCAGAACGTCACGGGCATCCCCGAGTTTCGGGGTTCCGAATCAAGGGTTTCCGTGACTGGCCTGAATCAAAAAGGCCTCTTGGTGCTATACTCAGATAAACAAATCGGGATCGTAGGTTGCATTCCCTGGATGTGATACTTTATCAATGATCTTGTGGAAATTCACTGATTATGACAAAAATTAACAAGATAACCCTGGTGATAATAGACGATCATCCGCTTTTCCGGCAGGGTGTATCAGATGCACTTTCCCTTGAAGCGGACATGAAGGTCCTAGGTCAGGTTGCCAGTGGCGACGAGGCCGTTAACCTGATCCGCTCACTAAAGCCCGCCATTGCCTTATTGGATGTTAATTTGCCCGGCATGAACGGTCAACAAATCACTCATCAGGTTACGCAAGAGAAGTTGTCCACGCGGATCGTATTGATGACCGGATATGACGATATCGAGCAGGCGCTGCATGCTGCCATGGCCGGCGCCGCAGCCTATTGCTCCAAAGACGTTGAACCGAAAGCTCTGCTGCGGATTATCCGTGATGTAGCCGAGGGTGGTTTTGTTTTCGGTTCGAACGTAATGAATCGCAGGGAATTGCAGACCTGGATCGAAGAACAGATCGAAGGCGCCCGCCGTTCCTACAGTGAACCGGGCAGCCCTTTTCACCCGTTATCCGAACGGGAGATGGAAGTCTTGGATTGTGTTGTGAGAGGCATGAGTAATAAGGAAATTGCCGGTTTACTGGGTATCAGCCATCAGACGGTGAAGAACCATGTTACTTCCATTTTGAGAAAATTTGGAGTTGAAGACCGTACCCAGGCTGTTGTCTATGCTCTTAAGCGCGGCTGGGTGCAGCTGAATAACTCCAACATTAGGTCCGAGGAGTAAGGCAAATGGCTGTCGAAAACGAAAAGGCTACGGGCAGGGTTCTGGACGTGCAGGCCGAATTGGTGGAAACCCAGAGGGCGCTGCGCGAAGTTACTTTAATGATCGACCAGAGTCAGAGTGAGCTTACCAAGCTGGGTCAACGCAACGCGGCCATCAACGCACATCTGCAGCAAGCGCAAAGCCGGCTGGACCAGACTTCGCCGCAGGAGATAAAAATGGCCTACGACTCAGCTCTGGATGCGCAGCAGCGCCTCTTCGTGATGCATGGTCAATTGGAAAAGCTTCAGAGCGATAAGATCCATCTTGAAAAATATAAGACTATCCTCGAGCAGGTAGGCGATTCTTCTGCACCTGCAAGTTCTCCCGGGCAGAGCAGCGGGAAAGACACCCTGGCCGGAATCGAAATGATCGTAAATGCGCAGGAAGCCGAGCGTCAGCGACTTTCACGCCAGATGCACGACGGGCCGGCCCAGGCCATGTCGAATTTTATTTTGCAGACTGAAATTGCAATGCGTTTGCTGGACGTCGACCCTGCGCAGGCCAAAGAAGAACTCAGTAGCCTAAAGAATTCCGCAATGGGCACGTTTCAAAAGGTGCGCAACTTCATTTTCGAATTGCGCCCGATGATGTTGGATGATCTTGGCCTGATCCCCACCATACGGAAATATGTTGATGCTTTTAAGGAGCAGACAGGTCTGGAAGTCAACCTGAATGTCACGGGCACGGAACGGAGGCTTGAGCCCTACCTCGAAATTATGATCTTCCGCGCTATCCAGGAATTGTTGGGTAATGCTGCGAGGCACAGCCAGGCGGCAACACTCAAACTGCATATTGATATGGGCAACGAGCAAGTACGGGTGAGCGTCGATGATAACGGGAAAGGATTCGACCCGGAAGTAGTTCGGGCAGGCAGCAGCCTTGGCCTGAAACTCATCCAGGATAGGACCGAGATGCTGGGGGGCTCTTTTGAAATGGATAGCTCGGTTGGCAAGGGCGCGCGCATCGTATTCAGCGTACCGGCCCGTATCTAAATCTACTCACAACCACGTCAATCATCCACAGGCTCTGCCTTCATCGGGCGGTCAGAGCTCTTAATTGAGAGATCGCCTGGGGCTTGGGTTTCCGAGCAGAATTTCATTAAAAAGTAGACAGAGAGCGTGATGTGCGAAAGATCCGCACATCACGCTCTCTGTCTATTTTAGGTACATTATGTGGGGCTACGAGTTTATGGCAGACCTGATGACTATTTAACAGCTTTTACAATCGCAGCCACATGTTCGGGGGTCGAACCACAACACCCTCCTACAATTCTTGCCCCAGCTTCAATGTATTTCACAGCGAACTCCGCCATCAGCTCAGGGGATACGTCATAGCAGGCCTGGGTTCCCACAAGATGGGGCATACCTGCGTTGGGTTTAGCCCACAATGGGGAACCTGTTTCAGTTGCGGTATATTCCTTGATGACAATTTCCATATTCTCCAGAGTCGTGCCACAGTTTGCGCCAACCAGGGACGCGCCTTTGGCTTTATATTTCTTTATTACATCTGCCGGTTTTACTCCCATCATGGTGCGAGTGCCGCGATCGTAACTAAAGGAAACAACGATGGGCAAATCGGTTACCGAGCGGGCCCCCTCAAATGCCGCGTCGGCTTCTTCCAAAGCAAAGTGGGTTTCGATAACCAGCAAATCCACACCGCCTTCCGCAAGGGCAGCGGCTTGTTCGGCAAAGGCGGCCTTCGCTTCGTCGTACGTGATGGGTCCGAACGGCTTTAAGAGTTGGCCCAGCGGCCCCATAGAGCCACCGACCATTACCTCGGGGCGCGATGAGGCTGCCTGCCGCGCTAAATCGACCGCACGCTTATTCAGCTCAACAACCTCCGTTCCATGCCTGGCGTTCTTCATGCGCAAGCGTGTGCCGCCAAAGGTGCAAGTGAGGATAATATCTGAACCCGCGGTCACAAAGGCCTTTTCAAGATCCAGAATTTTTTCGGGGTGGTCGTAAATCCAATCTTCCGTATGCATCCCGCTGGACAGTCCCGATTTTTGCAGGTTGGTGCCGGTGGCGCCGTCTGTTACCAAAACATCGCCGGTCTTCAGCCTTTCGACAAATCTATTCATTACTGCCCTCCTGAAAAGTATCCGAGTTTGCAATGGGTTTATGATGGGCGATCAAATGAGCAATGTGAGGAAACGTCTCGTCCATATGGGGAAAGTTCAGAGCATGGATAAACTGATTTTGAAAATCAGGATCCGTGGGGAGTTCAAGGTGGGTGATGCGTTCAGCGACTTCCAAGGCCTCCTGCCGCTTATCAACATTCAATAAGGCAATGCGGGCGCCGTCGCCCGCAGAATTACCTACGGCGAAGACGTTTCCCAATGGGCAATCGGGGATCATCCCTATCAGCATCGCGTTTGTCTTGTTGATATAGGTCCCGAATGCCCCAGCCAATAGTATTTTATCCGGTGTTTGAAGACCCATTTGATTCAACAATGCCCGCGCGGCGACGAACAATGCGGCCTTTGCCAACTGGATCTGGCGCACATCCTGCTGGTTAATTGAGATGTCCTGACCGATTAATGTCTCTTCCGCGTACGCAACCACATATTCCAGTCCGCTATCACCGCGACGTAAGCGTGGCGTCTGAATTTCAGACTGAAATCTTCCTCGAGAGTCCACAATACCAACGCGGAAGAGCTCTGCCACACCGTCGATAATTGCCGAGCCGCAAATACCCTTGGGCCTGCCGGTGTTCCACTGGTCTTCGCCTATGATTTTCCACCGCGCTTCGAGCGACCTGTCATCGATCTCGATGCGCTCAATTGCTCCGAGTGCGGCACGCATCCCGTTCTTAATATGAGCGCCTTCAAGCGCAGGTCCCGTGGGCGTGGAAGCACAGATAAGTTTGTTCCTGTTGCCCAACACCAGCTCGGCGTTTGTACCGATATCAATGATAAGCCAGTTCTCGGCCTGTTTATGGGGTTCTTCCGCGAGCAGTACCCCAGTTGTGTCGGCGCCTATAAAGGATGCTATGGTCGGGAGGACGTGAACATATGCGGAGCCGTTTATGTTCAAACCCAGTTCGCGAGACTTAATTTCAATCGAATGATATAACGTAGACGCGTAGGGGGCAGAACCAAGATGCCGCGGCGATAGATTCAAGAATATATGATGCATCGTAGTGTTGCCAACGACGGTCAGCTCCAGAATATCGTCTGGGGAGATCCCGGCGCTCCGGGCGGCCCTGGCGATCAGCTGATTTACGGTGTTGATGATCGCTTTGTGGAGTTTCTGCAGTCCATCCACATGGGCAATCGTGTATTGGATGCGTGACATAACGTCTTCGCCATACGCGATCTGGGGATTCATCTCCGACTCAGATGCAACGATCTCGCCGGTCTCAAGATTGCAGAGATAAATTGCAACCGTGGTCGAACCAATGTCGAGAGCCGCTCCATAAAGATATTCCGTGTAACCCGGTTCCACCCGTATCACCTCCCGGTTATCCCGGACCGATACGGTAACTCGCCAATTGGAATCCCGCAATATATTGGAAAGGGTTTTCAGGCAGGCATAATCAATTCTCAAATCCCTGGGACGCGGCAAGTCAGGTTCTCCCTGATCGATCAACCCAATGGAGGCGGCTATCCCGCTTGCCAATCGCTCCCAATCTGCCTTCGGATTTGAAAGCGTAGGGGGATTCATTTCGACGAGAACCTTCCGGATGGAAGGCTTTATGTCAATATGCCGTTCTCCCGCTGACTTTCGAACGATTTGCTTATCCCCACGGCTTTCTTCGGGAATGGTAATTACCACGTCCCCCTGGATTTTTGCCTGACACGCCAGGCGTACCTGGCCCATTTCCCAGCCATGGGCTGCGAGCAAATTCGGGCGATGTGCAAAGTAATCAAGCTCCTCTGCCGCAAGCGCCGATAGATTCCCGCGGCTGGAGGTAACGCCGTAGCCCTCGAATTTCCCCTCTTCGACCAAAACTTTGCATTTACCGCAAGTTGCGTTTTCAGCGCAAATCGACTCGATGTCTGCGCCCATTGCGCGGGAGGCGGTACGCAGATTTGTGCCGGCAGCTACCTGCCCGCGCCTGCCGGAAGGCAGCAATACCAGCGTGTGCGTTTGGGTCATGCAGTTGTTGGCTGACTTTCTTTTTCGCGCAAAGATTCTGCATTGCGGAAGTATTTTATGAAGCGCATGGCAAAATCATCGCGCCCCAGCAACAAATCGCTGGCCCGGATCGTCGAGCCCAGCTTAATGGGATCGGTAATGGAACAGGTCGCGCCGGCCTGGATTGCCATCGCAAGAAAAGTCTGGTTGACGGTCAACCGGTCCGGCAAGCCAAAAGACACATTGCTTGCACCAAGATTAATGTTCACCCCAAATTCCTTGCGTATCAGCTCGATCGTTTGGAGTGTAACCAAGGCAGCCTTGCTATCGGAACCGACGGTCATTACCAGAGGATCGATGATAACGTCTTCGGCAGGGATGCCAAGTTGCACCGCGCGTTGAAGGATCTTATCTGCGGCGGCAACCCGATCCTCCGGAGTTTTTGGGATCCCATTATCATCAATTGTCAGGCCGATCACGGCCGCGCCGCGGTCCTTGACAAGAGGCAGGATGCCCGCCAATTGTTTCTCTTCTGCATTGACCGAGTTCACGAGCGGCTTGCCGATCGCAGCCTTCAGCCCTGCCGCAAGGATTTCGAGCTTGCCTGAGTCAATGCAAAGCGGCACGTCAACGGCCTAGAGATACTTTCGAAATGACTTTTGAAATCATTGCGACTTCGTCCATTCCGGGAACACCCACGTTAATGTCCAGGACATCAGCCCCCCACGCCACTTGGCGCTCGGCCAACTGCTGGACAAAATCCAGGTTCCCCGCTTGTAAAGCCGCAGCGAGCTTCTTGCTGCCCGTTGGATTGATCTTTTCTCCGATCATGACAAAGGGCCTGTCAATGCCGATCGTTATTTCTTTCTTTCCACTTCTCAAAACAGTGTGCATATAGTGCTCCGTCTTAGGATTTATAAAGGCTATGCAATATGAGGGGGTTAGCATCAATCCCATCGTATCACTCAAGGATTTCGCAAAAATCTTAGCGCAGTCTCGGCAAGGATCGCTGTGCCAATGGGCAAGGCACGCTCGTCCAGGTCGAGACGCGGGTGGTGGAGATAACGTTGATCTCCTTCGATCAAGGTTCCTAATGTAAACATGGCTCCGGGCGCCATCTGGGTAAATGAACCAAAGTCTTCGGCGCCCAGCTCTTTGGGTATGGGGGAAACATGTTCCTTGCCCAATAAATCGGTCGCAACCGCCTCAATTAGGCCGGCCGCGGCCGGCTGATTAATCATAGGGGGAGCGCCGATCTCAAAGCGCAGTTCGTAATCACCGCCCAAAGTTTTGGATAGTTCAAATGCCCGCCTTATCTCCTCGTGAATTTGGTGCTGGACACTGAGCTCGGTAAAGCGAAGCGTTCCCGAAATATCCACATATCCGGGAATCACATTTTGGGTAAAGCCCCCATTCAACGTGCCTATGCTGACCACAGCGGGATCAAAGGGATGCAGGCGGCGGGAGACTATTGTGTTGAGCGCCATGATCACATGTGCTGCTATATTGAAGGGATCGATGGTCTCATTGGGCTTGGCGCCGTGACCCCCTTTACCCAAAATACGTCCATACCAGGAATCGACTCCGCCTGCAGAAGGCCCGGAACTGATATGAATATCGCCGACCGGTGTGGAAGGGTCAACGTGGAGGGCGATGACCATTTTTACACCGTCCATCGCGCCATCCTCGATCATGCGGGGCGCGCCGCTGACACCTTCCTCGTCGCCCACTTCTTCGGAAGGCTGGAAGAGCAGGCGGATCTTTCCGGGGAACTTTTCTTTTGCCAATAATGCGGCCGCTCCCAAAAGCATGGCTGTATGCGAATCGTGACCGCAGGCATGCATGTTGCCTTCGGTCTGGGATTTATAAGGGACCTCGTTCGCTTCGAGAATGGGCAATGCGTCCATATCGGCGCGAATGGCGAAGCAGTTGCCATTATCGTCGCCCAGATCGGCAACCACGCCGGTCCGCCCTACATTGCGCCTCACCCGATATCCAAGTTTTTCAAGCTCTTCGGCTACTCGACTTGAAGTGCGAAATTCCTGAAACCCCAATTCTGGGTGCATGTGGAAGTCGCGGCGCCATTCAATGATATCTTCCTGTATATGGTAAGACTCTTTTAGCATTGTCACCTTTAAGCCAGAATTGGTAGTTTCGACATTCCGGCCTTTAGGGCGAGGCTTTCAACCATGCCTGTCAGCTCCTTTTCGTACTCCATCGCAATTTCCGGCCGTCGGTATTTATCCAGAACCTGGCTGGTCATGATTTTAGCACGGTCGAAAGTGTCGAGGCTTCCTTCCTGCTGCCAGCCGCGGACCGAATTACGATCAATGATCGCAGACGGTAAGTATTGCTCGGATGAGAATAATTCACGCGTTGCCTTTTGTTTGAGAAAATCTCCTTTGAAGTCCAGTCCCTCGAAAAAGGCGGTCGCCAGAGTTTCCGTACGCACTTCGATTCCCGCAAGCAAGCGTTTAGCCATCGCAATCGCTTCGGCATCTACCAGAAGTTTTTCTGCGCTCTGACAAGCCAGAAAATCCAGCATGCCCGCACCTGAGATCATATTTATGCCGGCCAGCGCCCCGATTAGGACAGTTACACCGCTTTCCAGCCCGGCTTGGGCATCTACTACCTTTGAATCACTGGTGCCAAGATAACAATGTGTTGGTATCCCCAGGGACTTCCCGACTTGCCCATATGCCGCATCGATCATCGCAGTCTCTACTGCACCCATGGGAGTGGTGCCTTTGCGCATATCAAAGATCGCAGGCGCGCCACCCCACACGATGGGAGAACCCGCATTTGCCAGTTGATGGATCGTGATGCCGCTCAGGCATTCAGCCGCGTGTTGTGTCACCGAGCCGAGTAAAGTGACCGGGCTCACCGCACCGGCCAAAGGCATGGAAACAATTTCTGCGGGGATCCCGGCGCGTGCCAGAGCAATCAGATTTTCCGCGCCGAACTTGCTCCAAATCAGTGGTGGGGAAGGGCAGACATCAAATATAACTTGCGGCATTTCTACCAGGCGGGCTCGTCCTCCGGCAACCAAAGCCACCAGGTCGATCATCGCTTCCAGTGTAGAGCTTGAGAATGCACCCGTCACGATTGGTTTGATGGAATGCATCAAAACAAGATATAACCGATAGAGGTCGCCGATTTCTTTTGGGACGTCATCGCACACAACTGCGGTGGACTGCGCATCATACTGGGGAAGCATTTCAGCGACTTTGACGAGTCGAATGAGGTCGCAGCTTTTTGCGGGTCGATGTTCCAGGGTCTGGGGATCCATGATGTGCACGGCACATGAACCGGGATCGAATTGAACCTTGTCCCCTCCATATGTCACTTTGCATTCACCGAGTCGATTATAGAGGAGAAAGGTCTTGGGGACAGTACACACTGCAGCCCGCACCACCTTCTCCGGTATTTTGACCACATCGCTGCTCGCTTCAATTTGTGCGCCGGCCTCAGCCAACAGAATACGGGCAGGTTCGGATGAGGACTTTCACGCCCGGGTTCATCATCAGCTGGTAGGCTTCATCAAGTATCCGCGAGGTCAGTTCGCCGGAAAGGAGTTCAAGCTTTGGCTGCATATTCTATGGCTCCATGGACTTGATCATCTTATCGAATTCGATGCTCAATTTTGGGTCCAGCGGATCGGGGTTGTGTCCGGCCAAAATCCTGCGGGCCTTGGACAATGCCCAGTCTTGCGCCCCATCCTTCTTCGATTCCCACTCGTTATATGGGCGGCGATCCATAAACTCCGGCAGGAACAGGTCACGCATATGTTGGCGGGTATGCTTCTGCGTAAGGAAATTGCCCGAAGGGCCGACGGCCGCAATAACATCCAAAGCAAGCGACTCATCGTCAACGAGTATGCCCTGCATCGTCTTATGAATGATCGAAAAGATTTCGCAATCCATCATCATTTCGGCAAAAGACCAGATGCGGCTGCCGTGCAGGAACCCAACTCCCAGCAGCATATCGGACATAACAATACTGGCCATGAAGGTGGAAAGGCTGTTTTCGATGCCCGCCTGCCAGTTTGGTTCTTTTGCGCCCGTGGCAAACGAACCCATTGAGAGGGGAATATTATAAAAATCAGAAAGCACATTAGTTGCGGCGCCGAAAAGAAAATCCTCCGGTCCGCCGCCCGTGTAAGCGCCACTACGCAGATCGGATGCAGTCTGTGCTGCGGCATAAAACACCGGTGCGCCTGGGTGTGCAAGCTGCAGGAGGGCGGTACCGGCAATGACTTCTGCGTTCCCCACCGCCAGATTCCCTGCCAAAGTCGCCGGGCCGGTGGTGAGGCAAGCGGCCATGGTCATAAAGCCCGTTGGGATGCCCGCTTCAGCCGCCAGCAATGCTGCGTCAAGAGAGCCGCCATCGTGCCCAAGTGGCGGCGCCGTGCATTGCATCAAGGATAGCACTGGGCGTTTCCTCAGAGCTTCCTTGCTGCCTGCGATCATCGCCGCCATTTCTATGGCGGTCCTGGCCTCGCACTCTTTGTAGATACTCTCCGTCTGCACGTGTTTGGTTGAGTTCTCCCAAATGGCCTTGATCTCGTGCAGGCCGCGGGTCTCAACCGGCGTATCCTGGGCAGAGACCGGCACCCAATGGAAAGCCACTTCTTCGGTGGCGTCGGCGATGCGGGCTATATCGCGGATGTCCTGTAATTTCGAGGTTCGCCTTTGTCCCGTCTGAATGTCGATCACCTCGACCCCACAGCCATCTGTGCCCACGAAAACATGATTGCCATCTAAAGGCAAATCCTGAGCAGGGTCACGTGCAGCCAAGGGATAAATAGGGGGGCATTGTTTCAGCGCCGCCTCAATCAATTCACCTTTGGCTTTGACGATTTTTCGCTCGCGGTCTACCGTTGCCCCGTGTGCCGCCCAAATATCCAGCGCCCGCTCGGACGGAAATTTGATACCCACCTTTTCGATGATCCATATTGTTGCATCGTGGATCTTCCTGACTTCCGCAGGGGTCAGGATTTCCAGTTTGAGTTTAGGGTTGGTAATCGACTTGATATTTTTTGTCATGATGCCCTCCCGCCACCCTGTCCTTGTACGAAGGCCGGGGTAGTGTTATTCGGCTCCCATTAAGTGCTTCGCTATGGCCACGGCTCCGATCGCGTCCTCTGAGAAGCCATCGGCGCCGATGGCGTTCACCCAATCCCGGGTTACGGGCGCGCCGCCGACCATGATCTTTACTCTTTTCCGCAGGCCCTCTTTTTCGAGCTCATCAATTACTTCTTTCTGCTTAACCATGGTAGTCGTTAACAAGGCACTCATCGCGATAATATCTGCGTTTACTTCGAGAGCTTTGCCGATTATTTTCTCAGAGGAGGTATCCACGCCGAGGTCATAGACTTCAAATCCTGAGGCGCCCAGCATAGTAGCAACCAACGATTTGCCGATTTCATGGATATCGCCTTCAACCGTAGCGATCACCACTTTGCCGAGCATTTTGCGCTCTGTGCCGCGCTTCTTTAGTTCCGGGTCAAGAATCCCTACGGCGGCTTTCATTGCCTCGCCGGCCATTACCAGTTCCGGCAAAAATGCTTCGCCGCGTCCAAAGGCGGCTCCCACCGTGTTGACCCCGACCACAAACCCTTTTGTAATTGCATCCAGCGGATTAATGTTCGCGCTTATCGATTCTTTAGCCAATTCAAGCGCCGCATCAGAATCGCCGTCTATGATGCTTTGGGACATTTTTTTGAATAGTTCTTCGCTCATTGAGATCTCCTTGTTAGTTTGATTTTGTGATGTTTTTTAGGATTGAAAGGATGCGGGCTTCCGGGATACAAATCAGGTCTTTGGGAACTCCGAGATAATCTTCCAATTCACGACCCCGATTTGTAATGTGAATCGATTGTTCGCTCGACCGCTAATTCAGCCTGATGGTCGGCCAGAGCTTCCACTATGGCGCAATGCTCTTTATATTCATAGCTCATGCTGTTATCCAACAGCTCCGGATGGCGGAATAGATATTCGTACAACATCCAGTCGGGGAATGTGTTAAGGACAGTAAGATACATTTTGTGGAGCAGGGCATTTCCCGAGGCAAAAACGATGGCTCCGTGAAGTTCGCGGCTCAAAACCCGCTGACGCGGCATATCTTTAAGCTCGACCAGCATCTTGCTTTGATCCAGGATCTGTTTCAACCGGAGAATTTGCTCAGGCGAAATATCAAACGCCGCGGTGTAAATGGCGGAGCTTTCCAAAAGCAGGCGCATTAGGTAGGAATCGACGATCTCCTGCATGGAGGGTTGAAGAACGCGAACGCCTCTGTAGGGGATGCGTTCTGCGAGGCCGGCTGAAACAAGCAAGTCCAGCGCCTCACGGACTGGCGTCATGCTGATCCCTAACTGTGACGAAATATCATCCTGGCGAAGCCATTCACCCGGGGCATATTGACCGGCGATAATGCGTCCATGTAACACATCAAAAACCTCATCTTTAATGGGTTTTCGAATTATGGGGGTCGTTGCTTGCGTAACCATACTTTTCTTGCCTGCGCTTGAGCAGACTTAAGTAACATTGTATATTATATATAATCAGATATACAGTTCCTAATGGCATGTCATTTGTCACCTTCGTGGCGACACTTTGGGATAGTTGGGGCGTAACTTTCCTGCGATTCCAGCGACTGATATATCATAGACATAAAAGCCTGCCTTAGTCCAATATCCCTGGAGGACTCAAATGGTCAAGAATGTAACGCTCATTTCCGTTGGGATTACGACGGTTGTACTCGTAATCCTGGCGGGGGTGGTATACGCATATCAGGGGTTTACGATGCCAAAAACCGTATCGACGCCCCCGGTTAGCTCCGCTGCTATCAGCTTCCCGCTTAATGCTCCTGCTCCTACCGATGCCCCGACCGAGGTGCCTAATGTATCGCCCCAAGACGCCGCGTCGATAGCTGCTAAATTCTCAAATCGCACGGACGTGTACACTGTGGAAGTTGCAGATTTCAGTAGTTCCCAGAGCTATAAAGTCACTTTTAGTTCCGGGCGATGTTATTTACGTTGCCATGAACGGACAGGTGGTTGGAGCTGTGCAAGCACCGCCTCCGCCTCCAGTCGTTGTATCTTCGGACCCCCCAAAACATCAAGGGGGACGGAACGGGGGCGGTAATTCGGGGGGCAGTGGTGGAGATGGGGGCGGTGGTGGAGACGGCGGCGGTGGAGACGATTAGAGTTACGGAGGTTCCTCATGCCCAATAAATCCAAAGGTTGGACCGATGTCCAACTGATCATTTCTTCATTTTCTGTTGCGCTTACACTTGGTTTTTGGGGCCTATTTGCCTCGCACGAGAAAACGGGCGCAGGAGTGCCTGGCGAAGTCTCCTTCCAGCCCCAGTCCCAAGCCCAGCCTGAACAAATGGTTTCTTCCCCGCCGGTGTTATTACCGGGCCAAAAGATATATTTCAACGGCCTAACACCTGCATCGCCCCAGGTCGCCGGCGCACCCTCCCAGCCGCCGCCTGTCGTCGCGGTCCCCAAAAAACACCGCAACAACGGTGGTGGTGGCGGCGGCGGAGGTACTGTAACCAGCACCAAATCTTCGCACCCATGATGCATCGCCTCGAATTTCATGCCATGGGATGCAAGATGCTGGCGGTTGTAGATAGTGATGTACGCCCAGCGAGTCTGGAACAGGTTCCCTTATGGTTTGAGGAATGGGAAAAATCACTTAGCCGCTTCCGTCAGGACAGCGAGTTGTGCCGGTTCAATAGGCTCGCAGGCGGGCCCATTTTCGTGAGCGAAGTGCTTTGGGATGTGATGCAGATTTCTGCCGAGGCAGGAAAACTGACCGGGGGGCTGGTCAACCCATTGATATTGAATGCCCTTGTCAACGCAGGCTACAACCAGAGTTTCGAGAATTTGCAGGATGACCCATTGGCTTCCTTTTCAGACTCTACGGATGTGCCTGGCTTAAGCGATATCCTTACCGACCCTAAAGCGCAAACAATTTGTATACCGGAAGGTGCTCAACTTGATTTTGGTGGAGTTGCCAAAGGATGGGCTGCTCATCGGGCGACGGAGCTGCTAAAGATCAATGGTCCCTCATTGGTCGATGCAGGAGGTGACATTGCTGTCAGCGGCCTGGATTCGAATGGAGATGCGTGGCCAATTGGCATTGATGATCCGTTTAACCCTGGCGCCAATTTCGAGATCGTTTATCTCGAGAAAGGTGGGGTTGCGACCTCGGGCAGGGATTATCGCCATTGGACACATCGTGGCCGGTCTCAACATCACATTATTGATCCGGGCACAGGCCTCCCCGCTGCGACCGATATACTAACCGCGACTGTGATCGCGCCTACAGTCATGCAGGCTGAGGCTGTCGCCAAGAGTGTATTGATCTCAGGCAGCCAGGACGGACTCGCGTGGCTGGACGCTCATCAGGATTGGGCGGGTGTCCTTGTGCTTGAAGACGGCCGACGGCTTTACAGCCGAAATGCTGGTAGTTATCTTTAATCGATAACCTAATGTCGAGGGCATATGTCGTTCAAAGCCGAAGTCGAAGATCCCCAGGACAAATCATCGCTTACTATTGCAGCGTTCCTTAGCATATTGGTCGCTGTGGTCATCGGCGTTTTGCTTGGATTGATCCTGTTGCCAATTTGGAGCCCTGATCTTGTTCAATCTCTAGTTGGGGCAAGCCCGAAGGCTTATTGGTATTTGTCGCGTGGAGCCGCTTTTGTAGCATTGGGACTTCTGTGGATATCCATGATGCTGGGTTTGTTAATCACTAACAAAATTGCCCGCTCCTGGCCAGGCGCGCCAACGGCTTTTGCCCTGCATGAATATGTCAGCCTGCTGGGATTGGCATTTGCCATGTTTCATGCATTGATCCTGATCGGAGATCGCTACATTAATTATCAATTGGTTCAAATCCTTATGCCTTTCGGAAGCGTGAACTACCATCCGGTTTGGGTGGGGTTGGGCCAGATCGGTTTGTATGTTTGGGCCATCATATCGGTCAGTTTTTACATCCGCAAGGGAATCGGCCCCAAAGCCTGGAAATTAATACACTATGCTAGCTTCTTCAATTTCCTTATTGCGATCATCCACGGCCTCGCAAGCGGGACTGACACAACCCTCCCTTGGGCGCAAAGCATCTACTGGTTCCTGGGCGGCAGCTTTCTATTCCTCACAGCCTACAGGATTGTTGTCAGCCTGATACCGCCTAAGAATCCCGCTCTGCAATCCAAACCCGCCGCAACCGCGCAAGGCAATAGGTAACAAAACCTGATAATAATGGCGAAATCATGATTGCAGACCATTTTTGAGATCAGGTTGATCAGCTAATCAGCCGGGAGGCAAGCTATAGAATTGAACTGAGAAAGGCAGTCCGCAGACTGCCTTTTTCGTTGTAAAATTGCGGCGATGCCTGAAACCCTTAATGTCCTATTTTTGGCGGCCGAAGCTGATCCCTTTATCAAAGTGGGCGGCCTCGGTGATGTTGCCGGATCGCTGCCTCGTTATTTGAGAGGCCTTCCCGCAGAGGTCACGAATGGGACCATTGTAGACGTACGGCTGGTCCTGCCAATGCACCCCATGATCAAAGCCGAAACATACGGACTGCATCCTCTTTCGATCTTTCCTTTATCTCTCAAAAACGGTGATGTACAGGTGCAGGTTTTTGAGACTACCCTTGACGGCTTACCGGTCTATTTCCTGAGTGGAGCGGCGATTTCGTCGAGCGGATCGGTCTATTCATCAGATTCTGCCTTGGATGGCGAAAAGTATTCGTTTTTTTCCCTGGCCGCACTTGAACTAACCCGTCAATTGGATTGGAAGCCCACCATTGTCCATGCTAACGATTGGCACACTGCACTGGCTTGTTATGCATTGCTGATAAAACGATGGGAAGGTGAGTTTCCGGGCGTTAGTTCTGTCCTGACGCTGCATAATCTGCCTTTTATGGGTCCGGACATTTCCTCAATCCTGGATGAGTACAACCTAATACAGGTACAAACGGGATTGCCTGAATGGGCTAACGTCAAGCCGCTCCCTCTTGGGCTTTGGGCAGCGGATGCCATTGTGGCAGTTTCTCCGACTTATGCGCGCGAAGTGCTGACCCCTGAGTTCGGCTGCGGGCTGCAGGATTATCTGCTGGCCCGGCGAGAATCTCTCAACGGTATTTTGAACGGAATTGATGTTGACTCTTTCAACCCTGCCATCGACCCGGCGATCGGCGCCAATTTTGGAATTCCAACGCTTGAGAAACGGCCTTTAAATAAAACTGCGTTGCAGGTACGGATGGAACTGCCGAATGACCCCCATGTTCCGCTGATCAGCGTAATATCGCGCATGGATCCACAAAAAGGTATTGATATCATCCCAAAGGCCCTGCGTAGATTAAAGGATTTAGCCTGGCAGGCGGTGATCCTTGGGACGGGAGATCCGAAACTGGAAGCAGCAATCCGGGATCTGCAAGCCGAGTTTCCGGACCGCATTCGTACAGAGTTCAAATACGACCCCGGCCTGGCGAGACAGATCTATGCGGGCTCTGATATATTCCTGATGCCATCGCGTTATGAGCCGTGCGGACTTTCGCAGATGATCGCCATGAGGTATGGCTGCGTGCCGATCGTCAGTGGCGTGGGCGGATTAAAGGATACCATCTATCAAAATGAAACCGGTTTTATCTTTGGAAAGCCCACGGCCAGCCGGCTCGCAACCGCCATCCAAAAGTCCTTCAAGATATACTCTGACCATTCGCGTTGGGAGGCTATGCAGAGAGCTGGGATGTCTCAGGATTTCTCGTGGGCAGTATCGGCCCGCCAGTATTTTCAGTTGTATCAACGGGTAAAAGCACGGCTTACGGTTCATTAACTCCCAACCATCCTAGAAAATGAACTTCTCACGCTCAGGTGGCATCCTTCTTCACCCGTCCAGCCTGCCCGGTCCCTACGGCATAGGCGATCTTGGAACGCAGGCTTATCGGTTCGTAGATTGGCTTTCCGAATCGGGGTGCAAACTCTGGCAGGTGCTTCCGTTGGGCCCAACCGGCTACGGCGATTCGCCATATCAGTGTTTTTCTGCCTTTGCCGGAAATCCTTACCTTATCAGCCCTGACTTCTCTGATGAAAGATGGGCTCATCGCAGAATCAGATCTGGCAGATAAACCCGACTTTTCGACCTCCCGCGTCGACTTCGGGCGGCTAATCCCCTGGAAGCTTTCTGATGCTAGAACGTGCTTTCACGAAATTCCAGGAGACCGACCCCGTTGAGCTGCGCGAAGAGTTCGCCATGTTTCGTGCCGGAAATTCAAAATGGCTGGAAGACTACGCACTTTTCATGGCGCTAAAAGAATCGAATGGGGGAGGCTCCTGGGCGAATTGGCCCGTAACGATCCGCAAGCGAGATGAAAATACATTAGCGGCCGCCCGTCAATCCCTGGCTCGGTCGGTCTTGCGGTTTGCCTTTTATCAGTTCCTGTTTTTTCGTCAATGGGCGGCCTTGCGAGATCATGCCCACCAAAAAGGCATCAAGATCATTGGCGACATCCCCATTTTTGTGGCGGCCGATAGTTCAGATGTTTGGTCGCATCCGGAGTTGTTCTATCTCGATGATGAACGGAGACCTACCGTCGTAGCCGGGGTACCGCCTGACTATTTTTCACCGACGGGCCAGTTGTGGGGTAATCCACTCTATCGCTGGGAATCTCACAAAGATACCGGTTACGCGTGGTGGCTCGAAAGATTTCACGCAATTCTGAATACGGTTGACTTTATCCGGCTCGACCATTTCCGCGGGTTTGCCGCTTATTGGGAGATCCCGGCCGGTAACCTGACGGCTGAGGTTGGGCGCTGGACCCCCGGTCCTGGTGCGGACATGTTCGATGTAGTGGCCAAAAAGTTGGGGGCTTCAGAAAACCAGGGTGGGCTTCCGATAATTGCTGAAGATCTGGGCGTCATCACGGCAGATGTAGTGGAGCTGCGAGAGCGATACAAGCTGCCGGGGATGAAGATTTTGCAGTTTGGTTTTTCAGGCCCCGACAATCCGTTCCTGCCTCATACCTATATCTCGAACTGTGTGGCCTATACCGGTACCCATGATAATGATACTGCCCGAGGCTGGTTTGATATGGCTCCAAAGCCGGAGCGGCGCTTTGCACTGCGTTATCTCAAATCGACTGGACGCGGCTTTGTCTGGGATCTGATCCGATCGATCTGGTCATCCACGGCCGTGTTTGCGATCACCCCCATGCAGGATGTACTTGATCTTGGTACTGAGGCAAGGATGAATTATCCCAGCCGATTGGGCGGCAATTGGGATTGGCGGATGGAAGAAAAAGACTTGAGTGATGGTTTGAAAGAGAGATTAAAGGAACTGAACTATTTGTATTACCGGTAAGATTATGGCTCTGCAAATCGCCCCTGGCTGGAATGGCGCTAGGCCAGGGCTGACTAGCCGCCCCTAAGAATCCGGGGCGAGGGGTCTTTGAATCAAGCATCAAAAACGAAAGCTCCATCGTATCTCAGGGTGGTTTAGACCAACTTTTTGTTGTGCGCTGGTTTTGGTTTCAACATCGTACCGCGGCAGCCCTTTGCCCCGCAATTGCAGGAGTACCGTTTTTCCATTTCTTCATCGTCCTGATCTTCGCGGGTGAGATTGTAATCATATGTCAGCTCCTCGCCTTCGGAGATCGTCCGCAGGGATTCGATAAAAACCCGTTTCTTCTCAATAACCGTTTCGCAATTTGGCTGACACGAATGGTTGATAAAGCGAGATTCATTTCCGCCTACGCCTGCATCGATTACACAATGCTTATCCACGCTGAATAATAATACATGCGGGTGCTCGATCTGGCTATCATCATAGCGTCTGTCGGCTTCAGATGGTGTGATAAGTTCGCCGACATATTCGATGATGCGAGTCCCCTTACGGATGCGCCGTCACTGCGAAAGCGCCAAATCCCTGAATGGGAGAGGAGCGAATTTCAAGGAGAGGTTTGCGCATAATATTGATGCCCTTGAAAAATGATTTGATTCTGTCCAAGGCAGCCGAAAAAAGCCAGCGCTTCGCAACAGAACCCAAGCCTTTCAAGGTAAAGGTGAGAGCGTGGTTTCGTGATCTACCGGCAAAACGTTGTTGTTTTTTTCGTTATTTCTTGAAGCAAGATATATTCCGATCAAGATTAATAGACCGCCGAATAATACGGCTCCAGCAGGCGTTTCCTGCAGGATGAAATAGGCCAGAATTGCAGAGCCGATTGGCTCACCCAGCGTTGTTACAGCGACAAACGCGGCGGGCAAGAATCGCAATGCCCAATTATATATTGAGTGCCCGACAAGCTGCGGAAATAGCGCCAGTAATAACAACCAGATGTAAGTCGTGGGTTGGTAACCAAAGGGCGTTTCGCCGACTGAGAACATCAGCACCACCAATAACACGGCGGCGATGCTATACACGAGAAAGATATATGGAACCAGGGATAAAGTAGCACGAAGGTTCCTGCCAATGATCAGATAACCAGTTACAGCCCAGGCCCCGAAAAGTGCAAGCAGGTTCCCCCACATCTCCCGACCGCGCAGGAGATCTGAAAAATGAGGACAGGCAAGGCCATGATCCCAGGTACAAGTATCAGACAAGGCTATCAGGGCCCCTCCGACGAGAGTTAAGCCCAGTCCGAAAAAAGCAGCGCGTGATAGTTTTTCCTTGAGAAATATCGGCGAGAGCAAGGCCACCCATAAAGGGCCGGTGCTTACCAGCACCACCGAACTGGCAACGGTTGTGTACTCCAGCGAGGATATCCATGTAGCAAAATGCGCTGCGAGAAACAGACCCGAGAGCAAGCCAAGCAAAAGCTCGCGGTGTTTCAAGCTGTGAATCTCGGCACGATAACGGGTGACGGCAACGGGAGCCAGGAGCAAACTTGCAAACGTTAAACGTAAGGCAGCGATCGTCAGGCTTGGCGCATCCTTCTGGGCAAACCTGATAAAAATCGAAGCTGCCGAAACAGATAGGATCCCAACAAAAAGGACAAACGGGAGTACGAAGCGGTCAGGGTTACGGTCCACGGGTTCCTGAAAAGTTGCGTCAAGTATACACTTATGGTTAGTAATTTCACTAATGGGGTTCGTTGAAGCAGATGGAGCAACGGGCGGGATAAGGTTTTGCAAACCCCTGGTTCCACATAAGTAAATTGTTAACATCCAGCTTGTTTTCTTGACAGGGCCACCTCGCTAAGCTACAATTTTGATGATAATTCTCATAAAATCTGCTCGTTAGCAGACTCACTCATTCCAAGGAGAGGAAAATGGCTTTTGAACTTCCCAAACTTCCGTATGCGGTGGACGCATTAGAGCCGTATATAGACGCTCAAACAATGACGATCCACCACGACAAACATCACGCGGCTTACATCACTAACTTGAACGGTGCAATCGAGAAGCATCCTGAACTAGGCAGTAAAAAGCTTGAATCGCTTCTAAGTGACTTGAACGCAGTTCCCGAGGATATTCGTATGGCGGTGCGCAATCACGGCGGCGGCACCTGGAACCACTCGATGTTCTGGGAGATCATGGCCCCCAAAGCCGGAGGCGCGCCGAAAGGCGATCTGGCCAAGGCCATTGATGCAGGTTTCAAATCTTTTGATAATTTCAAAGTCGAATTTGAAAAAGCCGCCAATACGCGTTTTGGCTCCGGATGGGCGTGGCTGATCAAGAAAGGCAATGGACTGGCGATTGTCTCATCGGCAAACCAGGATAATCCAATGTCCGATGGCAATACCCCAATTATGGGTATTGATGTTTGGGAACACGCCTATTATCTAAAGTACCAAAACCGGCGAGCCGAATACGTAACCAATTGGTGGAATGTGGTCAATTGGGACGCAATTTCCAGCCGCTTTGCAGCGAAATAAGAAAACTCAGATCTATGCCCGCAACGGGAAGCGAAGAATTATCCTCCGCTTCCCGTTTTGTTTTCGAGACGGCCGGTGTTATTTTGAGGAGGCTGCTTTGAGCTGCTGAAATTATCTCTTGCAGGGACTCAGAAGCAAGATATAATAGGGCATCTGGTTGATATTATCAAATAAGGAGAGAATCTATGACACATATCGTTACCAGTTTATGTGTTCGCGACCGCGGATGCATTGAGGTTTGCCCGGTGGAATGCATGGTCCCCGGAACGCCAATTGCAGAATGGCCCTGGATCTACATTGACCCTGATACCTGCATCGATTGCGGCGCCTGCATCCCGGAATGCCCATATGCCGCCATTTTCCCGGAGGATGAAGTACCTGCAGCTTACACAGCCAAAGGCGGGGAGTATATTAGCAAAAAAGACCTGACCGGTCACTTTGAAGGCACAAACCATTTTGGCAATAAGATCGCGCTGGACACGGTCAAACAGCTTGCTGCGGGTGAAGTCGTTGATCTCACCCAGGATATCAAGCCTAATTACGATTTTTACAAAACCGGCCCTGGTTACGGGGCTAAAGATAACGACGACGGCAAGTAAATCGATTTATTCACCAAGCCGGACGATCAAGCGTAAACGCCCCTGTTGTAGGGGCGTTTTTTTTGCTAATTTTTAGGCGGAGCATTTATCCACAAGTTTAAGGCCTGATAGCCGATTGGATTAATTCCTGGCCTATGTATTGAGCCTTGACCGGATCATTGCTTTCCAGCAAAATAACCACGGTCAGCGGCGTTCCCTGCCAATTAGGCAATGTCCCGGCCAAATACCATGTGCTAAACTCCTGAATTGATTGTGCGGATCCGGTCCACTCCCAATATGTGTGGCCTGGAGCGGCCAGCTGAAGTGCAAGGCTATTTGCGGCTTCAGCTGGGAAGATTTCCCTTGTCTGGCCCAGGGCCGGCAGAACGATCCAACCCTGTTGCGGAGTGTCCACTGCCAGCGCAATTCGAGGCGCCGGGCGGGTTCCGTTATTGCTTAATGAGGCCGCCGCAACTGCCATCTCCAAAGGGCTTATCCGTAGATTTTGTATCTCGCCATTTGAAACCGCCGCTCCCACGGGCATCCGTATCTGGGGGGTTGAATAGAACCCTAGTTCCGAATAAAGATTTTTGAGTTGCGCTTCTGTATCGTTACTCCCAGCTGCAAAGGCTGTGATGAACGGATTAAGTGCGGTTCCCGGTGGATAAATTCCCTGGCCGGCCCGATCGATCAATGGCGAATTCTTATCCTGGCTAAGCGATGAGCCAATCTCATCAAGTCTATTTGGGTCATAAGTTGGGTGGGAGGCCACAGCCAATATTTCCCCGGAATGCGCATTCATCAAGACAACGGCTCCCTTGAGATTTCCAAGCAAGCTGTCCGCTTGTTTTTGGAGCGCAAGATCGATACTGAGTCTTACATTCAAACCTGGAGGGGGAGTTCCGTAAAGAAGTTGATCCCACCAAATAACAAGGTTTGGATTTGCTTGAAGGCCTCGCAAATAATCGTCTAGTGAAGCCTCCAAACCAGCCTGGCCATAAACCGGATGCGTGTAACCAGTAATTGGGGCAATTTGGGGATAAAGGTAGACTCGTTTATAAGAACCGATATCTCCCTGGGTGATATCAATAGGCTGATTATTCCTATCCAGCAACGCGCCCCGCAAAACATAGCGATCAGAAATCGATCGGCGCGGATTATCCGTTCGGCTGAGCAGGTCAGGACCGCGGATAACTGCCCACCATGCATCAGTCATTGAGACGGCAATGAGCCCCAGCCCCAGAATAGCAGCGAGCCGGAAATAGGGTCTCGGCGAGATGACCTGCGCCGGTTCCTTGTCGGGGTGATTGCTGATGATCAGTAGAAGGATCAAGGCAATGAAGGAGGTGAGCAGCGACGAACCTCCATACGAGACAAACGGCAGGGTTACGCCCGTCAATGGCAGCAAGCGTAGATTACCGCCAATAATTAATAATGCCTGAATGCCAAGATATGCCGTTAAGCCAGCCGCCAATAAGCGATGAAATTTATCAGCCGCGCGCAGGGAAGCCCTTAAGCCGCGGGCAAATATCAACCCATAAACAGCCAACAGGCCAAAGGTTCCTGCGAGGCCTGTTTCTTCCGCGATCGCGGTGAAAATAAAATCAGAGTGAGAAACTGGCACAAGACCCGGACTCCCAAGTCCCGGCCCCCGGCCAAAAATGCCACCATTTGCTATGGCCAGCAACGATTGTATGATTTGATAAGAGCGGCCGCTGGGATCATTCCATGGATTCAGCCAGGCTTCGAGTCGGGCATGGATGACATCAATAAAAAAGAAGCCAGTGAGACCCGCAAGAGCAAGTATGATGGTCGTCGCTATAAGAACACGGCGTTTGTCCGTTGCGAGATATAGGATAACTGCATAGAGCATGATAAAAACGCTGGCCGTACCCAGATCCCGTTGGACGATCAGTAGAAGCAGAGCCAACCCCGTTACAAAAATCGTTGGCAGGAGGAGCGGAAAGATCCGCAGGCGAATTGGAAGCCTGTCGGCGAGGTAAGCGGTTAAATAAACCACCAGCAATAGCTTCAACGGCTCAGAGGGCTGCAAATAGAAGCCACAACATCCCAACCAAAGACGCGGGCCAAATCCGGTAGGATTTGTTCCCAACAACAGGGTAAGAGCCGTCAGGATCAAGCCTGCGCCAAGTAGGATATATTTGTAGCGTCTCAAGAAGCTGAGATCCTGCGGCAAATAGAGCATCGCAATTACCGCCACAAGACTTACAAAGAGCCAGATAGCCTGTCGAAGGCCGAAACCGGCATCAAGCCGCCAGATCGTAAGCACTCCCCATCCGGCGAGAAACGCGGCCAGAGGCAACAAGTAGGGATCGTGATCCGGGAGTTTATGAGATATGATGCGAAAGGCGACGAATACCGCGACAGCCCAGATAGCAAATCCCGCCCAATGGGATAGTCTGTAATCGACAAGCCAACTGTGCTCACGCACCGCGGGCGAAAGGGAGAGGATGGCAGCATACAGAAACAAGAAAGATGCTGCCGTTATTAAGAGACGGCTTTCCCGCTTATAAGTCATTTTTGGGGAACCAACAGGCAGGAGCTCTCCCCTCGAGGGGGTTATCTTTGCAAAAGCCACGAAGGAATTGAAGATCGCCCCAATCCCATTTTCGTTGAGGTGCGTCCACCAGGGCCTGAGGCTTTTGGTTCCACATGAACGGATAGATGCTGGTTGATGAGTGAAATTGAATGAAAGTACTCAATAGTACGGTCATAACAAATAGATATTTCCAGGCGGGTTTTGCAAGTAGATTAAACTGAAAAACGGGAATCAGGAAAAATACGAGAAACGGTATTACGTCTACAAAGTAACGCGGGCCGATGGACCAGGCCCCTCCCCAATCCTCAAATAAGGACGTTATTATCCAATGCGAAAGCAGGATCCCGATGACATATAGGTCTATTCCAGAGAACGATATCTGATGCTGTTTCACTTTGAGGATGACGCCAACCAGTGAAAAAATAAAAACTGAAGAAAAAATAAAAAGACCACGTGCTGGACTGATCAGCGTACCGGCCAGGGCCTCGCCGAAAACTTTAATGGTAGACAAACGCTCAAAAAGCTGATACGAGTAGGGGGGAAAGACGTTGCGATAGGTGATCCAATTTAAAAATATGAAAGGGATCAAGACGGCGGCCACGCCCAGAACGTAAGAAAGAAATTGTTTTCGAAAGTTGATCAGGATGTACAGGCCAAAGAACGCAACAGCAAGGCTGTTCGTGGGGCGGATGAGATAAGCAAAGCCGAGAATAGCTCCCGCCCAAGGGACAAGGGTTGCCTTCTCTTTTGCCATGATCAGTAAATATAGCGCCAGCGCGAGGAACAAGACCGAGGGGCCGTGCTGCCATAAGGCGCGACTGGCCGTGGACCACATTGAGGTTGCGAATGCAAAGATGAATGTAAGAATTAGTGAATTGAAAATAGCCAGGTAACGGCGCGCTATAAGGTAGGTCAGCACTGCGGCCAGGGCAACAAAGCCTGCCGCAATAAGCTTTTCAATTTTGGCAGTGTGCGCGTTGGGTGCATGGCCGGCCAAATAGGTGAAGAAATCAGTCGGATAAAAAAGTGGATATACTTTGTTGATGATCCAAACGATTGGGGTAACGAGCAGTGGCGTGGCAATTGGGTAGTACGAATAGATGTGGTTATCAAATACGCGCAAGCGATAGTCCAGTTTAAGGTCAATTACATTACGATATTCATCCAGATTGATATTTCCTTCCCGAATAATACTTGCTGCGAGATGGAGCGTCCAGGCTGAATCGGTGCTGGTTGTAACCGGACTGACCGCGTGAATAACGTAAGTAAGCAGGAAGATTGCGGTCAGGATAATGTATGGGGGGAATTGTTCGAGTTTATTTTCCCACCCACGCTTACCCGGGTGATCCATGATTTCATTCTCCAAGGTATTTTTTCACCAGGGGTCCTAATTTTCTGACGGTCCCTTCCGGAATCACACCGCGCTCTGTAATCAACGCATTCTCGATTGAATGACCGCAATTACAGGAACGGATGGGATTTAGATTGGCGACAAGTACGCGAATTGCCTCTTCTGCCAGCCGGGTATTCTTGTTCAGCGTCTTGACGACCATATCAACGGTCACTGGTGACCCGGTAACCCGCCATACATCGTAATCGGTGACGTGCGCCATTACAGCATAGCAAATTTCCGCTTCACGGGCCAGGAAGGCCTCGGGGGAAGCTGTCATACCTATCAAAGACATCCCCCATGACCGGTATACATTTGATTCGGCCCTGGTTGAAAACCTCGGACCTTCGATAGTGATAAATGCTCCGCCGCGATGGACGATCGCACCGACAGACTTTGTGGCGTTTTCAAGCTGGTTTGAAAGATCTTCGCAAAATGGATCCGCTGCACCTATGTGCCCTACAAGTCCATCGCCGAAGAAAGAGCTCTGGCGGTTCCTCGTGTTATCGTAGAGCTGATCAGGAATTACGATATGGCCCGGCGCAAATTCCTCGCGAAGCGAACCGCAGGCGCTTATGCTGAGAATCCGTTCCGCTCCCAATAATTTCAAGGCCAGGATATTGGCCCGATAAGGGACCTCGGTGGGCGTTAGACGGTGACCGACTCCATGCCGAGCAAGGAAGGCCACACGATGTCCTTCCAGCATTCCAATTACAATCGGTGCGCTGGGACTTCCAAAGGGAGTATCCATGGCATATTCGTGCGGATCTTGTAGATCGTGCATGGCATATAAACCGGACCCGCCAATGATTGCAATGTCAATAGTCTCGGTCATGTTCATCCTCAGTTGTTGCCAATTGCGGTATGAGCGCTTCGCCACCGAGGTTTACGGTCAAGCGCGCCTTTCCACACTTGATTTCGTCTCCGCTTGTCAGTACAGTGGCGGTGGTCAGCTTTTCGTGGTTCAGGCTGGTTCCATTGGTAGACACCAGATCTTCGAGCCACCATTGTCCGTGATGGAAGCTGAGCCTGGCATGGCGCGCCGAGACAGCCTCATCATCAATGGGAACATCACAGGCAGGATCGCGGCCCAGTGTTACCTCTGGTTGTGAAAAAGACCGGTATAGAATCGGCCGATTCTTTATCCGGACCTCGAGGCGCAGAACACGGACTTTTTGTGCCGCAGCCTGCAACCCTGTCTGCCTCAAATCCTGCCAGATCGTCCACAATGCCCAGCCTAAAAACAAATACAGGGCCAACGCAAGCAGAATGCGAAGAATCAGGACGACTGGGCCGCTCATTTCTTCTTATTAGGGGTGGGTGGACGCGTGTGGATAACCGCCGTTGTACGATTGGCGCTGGCGTCACCGAGCGGAGATGTATCGGCCAAGTCAGGTCTCGGAAGAGGGTTATCCTGCCCGAAGATAAGCGTTACCCCTGCGAGGGATATTACGTCGCCTGGATAAAGCACGCTCTGGTTGGCGCGTTGTCCGTTAACAAAAGTGCCCCCCGTGGAATTCAAATCGAAAACAACATATCTGCCTTTGATTGCGCGCAGTTGGGCGTGATTACGCGAGACTCGAGGATCATCCACCACCACCATATTATCAAGCCGGCGGCCAATGTTGATAACTGCCTGCTTTAACGGGAAGACTTTGACACCTTCAACAATCAGGAATGCGTTCTCGGGGATCGTTGCGTTGTCACCGTCGTCATTGGGGTTCTCAGTTTCTGTCTTCATATCTTTTGTTTCTTCCATCGGCTCGACTCGCAGGGATGCGATTAGTTTAAAGTCACCAGCCCTAACGCTGGGATCCTCAGAAATGGCGATGGTGGGCGGAAGACCGCCAAAATGATACCCCGCTTCGAACCCGGCGGTCTTAATGACTTCAATAAGCATTTCGAATAGCTGAGGCTCTTTCCAGCGCGCCGCTGAGCTGGGATGCACCAACAATATGTAAACATTAGGTGCGATTACAGAACCATCTTCATGAACGACCAATTTGGAACGCAGCGCGGCGGTGAGTTTTTGGATGATCAGGTCTTCTGCTTTTTGACCGGGCAAAACCCTTATCAAGTCTATTTCAATCAGCTTCTGCAGCCGGGATTCTATTTCCTGAAGGTTCATTTTGCTATTGTTACCTATGAAATTATTATACTGCCTATGGTTTGAAACCTAAAGGCAATCAGGCAGATGGACGGTAGTATTAATAATAATTAGGGAATTCGAAAGATTTTTGGGGTTTAGGAGAAAGTGTGGGAGACGGAAATATCCGAAGGATTGTTTATAATTATCCCCAAGGCGAGGAAGAGGCTTTTCAATAAGCCAGGGCTTTGCCGCAATTCGGACACAGCAATTCATTCGGCCTGATCACAAATCCGCAGTTGGGACAGGTACCCGGCTGTGATTTTCCAAGTGGGGCACCGCAGGCAATACAGTCGGCCTCGCCAACCGGATTAGCCGTTCCGCAATATTCGCAGGTGAGGCGGCTGAGCCTTTCGGTTAGCTGATAACCGGTCCCCATAGCGCGAGCGGCCTGATCGAGCACCTGCCATACATGCTCACTAAGCTGCAGGTTCTCAACATCCTGAGCTATATCATCCAGCCGGTTCAATAAAGTCCAGGGATTTAGCAACGCAGCCATTGTTGTCCGACCCAGCGATGCGGCTGTGCCTAACCATTGCTGCTGTCCAACTTGAATAAGTACGCCATCCGGCGCCTTTTGCAGAGTGACAGTGAGTGCCGTCTCGCCCCCTGAGGCAGCCCCCATTCGGGTTCCGATTTGGACCGCCAGATTTTCCGGTTGTCCTACGATTTGCGCCCGTAAGTTACCGCGATTGAATTCGGCCAGGAGGGTTTGGGCCAGGTCCGCGGGCCTCAAATTGCCATGGTAGATTCTTTGATCCATGTTTTAGATTATAATCGCGAAGCGATTTCCTTTCTGAAGCAGGTGCACAGAGACCGTTATTTGACCGGGAACTCTGTGATAAACCAGGCATTCCCCAATTCGGCAGGTTACATCAATTGGTCTTTTGCTCTATAGATCCACATTTTAGCTGCTTGGTAAGGGCAGTCGAAAAAAGTGTTTCACAAAGCTTCAAAAGTGTATCCTGCGTCAAAAAAAGAGAGTTTCTCTACCTGGCTTCGGCAAGGGTAGGGCAATCTTGAAAGCATTTCTAACATATATTACGAGATGAAAAGATTCTGGTTTCAATTTGTCTGCGGCCTATTCTTGATGGCGGTTGTTCTCGAACCCTCTGGTTTGGTTCCTCGGAACGATAGGCCGCTCAGCCTTTCCTTTTTGCCGTTACGGGTTCTGCCTTTAGTTATTGCACAAGGTGCAGCCACTGCAACGCCGGCCCCCAACGGACCCTCAGCCTACATTACACAGACTTACAGCGAAGCAATAAATGTCCGCACCGGCCCGAGCACAGTAGATTACCCAACTATTGGCCAGCTTGCGGTAGGCGTCACAGCACCCGCATTAGCTACTTCTCCCCATCATGAATGGATCGAGATTTCATTCCCCGGAGGTCCTGGCGGCGTGGGCTGGATTTATGCGGCCAATGTGACCCTCACCGGCACCCTGCAAGTGGTCGAGCCGCCTCCAACCGCGACGCCGCTGGCCACCGCCACGATTGATCCGACGCTGGTTGCGGCTTTTCAGATAGAGCCCACCGTTACCCGGCTACCAACTTTCACGCCGGCACCGCCATTGGTCATCCCTACATACCCGGACCCCACTGAGCCGGTGGCTGGTTTCCCGATAGGCGGGATCATTTTCGTCGTTGTTGTGCTGGGAATGCTCGTGCTGGTCGTTTCCTTTTTCGGTCGCCGCTAATGCAATTCCGTAGAATGCTGTTCATATCTTTAATAATATTGGGTATAGGTTTGCTGGCTGTGAGCATACCCTCGAGAATGCCGGCAACCGCTCAGCAGCCAACCGGAATTATTCCGACGGTCACCGGAACACCAACCGGTGCGGTGGTTTCTGTAGATCCCAGTCTGGAACAAATTGACGTGTATGCCGGCCCCAGTAGTTTTAATTATCCGGCTATCGGTGTATTGCTGACGGGCGAAACTGCACCGGCGCTGGGCCGGGCTCGCGGCAATGATAATTGGATCATGATCCACTACGACGGTGTTCCGGGGTCTATTGGCTGGGTATATGCCTTATATGTGTCCTTAACTGGCGCCGCAGGTGTTGAACTGCCTTTGATTGATATTCCGCCCACGCCAACGCCGGCTTCCACGCCGACCATTAATCCGACCCTTGCGGCGGCATATATACCTGCTGAAAACGCAACCCGGCTGCCGACTTTTACCCCGGCTGCTCCGCTGGCCGTCCCCACTTTCGCAGACGAAACTCAACGCCTAAGCAGGATTCCGGTTGGCCTCTTAATCCTGGGTTTGGTCATCATTGGGGCCCTGGGTACAATCATCTCGTTCCTGCGAGGTCGGTAGATACAAAAAAAGAGCCGGGTTTCCGAAAGGAAACCCGGCTCTTTTTTGTATCTACGCGATCAGTTATTGCATGAACAAGAACCACCACAGGCGCAGCCTTCTTCGCCATGTGCCTGGGCATTCGGGGTGTCCACCAGAAAACCGGCCCCACGCTGTGGATCATTGACAAAATCAATTTTCGCGCCGCGTAAGTAATCCAGCGAAACCTCATCTACCACAATTTTGACGCCCTCAGATTCAAAAGTTAAATCCACGTCGCGAATATTGTTATCCAGCGCCATGCCGAAGTTGACGCTTGAACAAGAACATCCGCCGCCATCTAGGTAGACACGCAAAGCGTATCCTTCAAGCTTGCGTTCGTTGAGAATATCTGTAACCGCCTTCGATGCGGCAGGAGTAAGTTCGATCGTCCGAATATCTACTTCTTGTAACATGTAATTCTCCTTATGGGAGTTAAGTTGACATATCTTATCAAATATTGTCATAAAAGTCAACTTAAGAGCTCTCCAGGGGTTGGTTGATCGGGCTATGTAAATCGGAATGTAGGAAAAGGGAGGTGGGAGCAGAAAAGGAAAGTTCGTTTAGGTATTCACGCGGAAGGATGATACTTTAAACCCGTAATTTCGGGACAAGAATTGCGATGCTTGACACAAACCTCTTAGGACTGTAAAATCTCGATGCTCTACTTTAGGCGCAAGCCTAATTATTTTATTATTTCCCGGGAGGAAATACTCTATTATGTACGCCATGCAAGGACTTACCTCACTGGAGGCGATTGCGATCTGGGTTGTCTTTGGTATTGCCATCGTCGGCCTTTTATATGCAGTCTTTCTCCGCTCTCAGATCCTGAAAGAAGATAAGGGAACCGCTCAAGATGCAGGAAGTCTGGGGTGCGATCAAGGATGGCGCAGATGCTTATCTGCTAAAGCAGCTTCGTTCGATTTATCCCTTGATCATTGTACTTACCTTTGCCTTGTTCCTTTCTGTTTATATTGTTCCACCGTCACCGGAGGCACTGCTGCGCTTCAGCGCGAATACGCCGGATCAGGTACGCCTGATCATCGGTATTGCGCGTGCAGTAGCGTTTGTCATGGGCGCTGCCTTTTCCTTGACCGTGGGACAGATCGGAATGCGAATGGCGGTTCAGGCGAATGTGCGCGTGGCATCTGCTTCCAAGAAATCATTCGGAGATTCCTTGCGTATAGCCTATCGAGCCGGGACGATTACGGGTATGCTGACCGATGGTCTTGGGCTGCTCGGTGGTACGCTGATCTTCATTTTTCTCGGTATCGCTGCGCCCGATGCCTTACTGGGCTTTGGCTTTGGCGGAACCTTCTTGGCTTTGTTCATGCGGGTAGGCGGTGGAATTTTCACCAAAGCCGCCGATGTGGGTGCGGACCTGGTGGGTAAGGTTGAAGCCGGCATTCCGGAAGATGATCCTCGCAACCCGGCTGTTGTAGCCGATCTGGTTGGTGACAACGTCGGCGATTGCGCCGGCATGGCAGCGGATATTTTCGAGTCCTATGAAGTGACCATTGTCTCCGGCCTGATCTTGGGCCTGGCACTGTGGCATCTCACGGGGCGACTTGAGTGGATCATTTTCCCACTTATGGTGCGCGGTATTGGCGTTCTATCATCCATCATTGGCACGTACGTTGTTCGCGGCGGCCCGGGGAAGAGTGGCAATGCAATGGCTGCCATATTCCGGGGTTTTCTTACCTCGGCCGCGATCTCAGCCGCTCTGTTCTTCATTGCCGGGTTTTTTCTATCTCCAAAATCCGGCACTGGGTGGTTGGTGGCGGACCCCGACTGCAGTTGGCGTAGGCGTTTTACTTGCGATAGTCATTGACCGCTTGACCGAATACTTCACGGGTACTCATGCCTCTCCGGTTAATGATATTAAGAAGGCGGCAGATACTGGCGCTGCCACGTTGATCTTGCAAGGTATATCGGTTGGGTTTGAATCTTCCGTTTGGTCGGTGATTGTGATTGCCTTGACCATTGTTGCCTCCATTTTTATCTTTGGCACTATTCCGGGTGCGGATGCTACCACCAAGGTAACGTATATTCTGTATGGCGTGGCCATGACAGGTATCGGCATGCTTACCCTTGACCGGCAATAATGTCGCCATGGACTCATTCGGCCCAATCTCAGATAATGCCAATGGTATTGGTGAAATGGCCTGGTCAGGCAAAACGGATAAAGCTACCAAGGCAGCCCAGCAGATCATGGCTGACTTGGATTCCGTGGGTAATACGACCAAGGCAATAACAAAGGGTGTGGCAATCGGATCCGCAGTTATCGCCGCGGTATCTCTCTTTGGCTCATTCCTTGTTGATGTATCCCGTGCACAAAACAGCATGGGGGTTGCGTTGGCAGCGCAGATCCAGTCAATAGGCATCCGGGTCGACATCCCCCAGGTCTTTGTAGGTATGTTGATCGGCGGCGCACTGCCCTGGCTGTTCTCATCATTCGCGATCCAGGCTGTAAGCCGGGCGGCTTCATTGATCGTTTTGGAAGTTCGACGGCAGTTCAAGCTTGGGAGTACTGGAGGGAAAGTCACGCCCGACTACCGGCAGGCCGTTGAGATCTCCACAACTGCAGCTCAAAAAGAGCTCGTTTCGTTGGCCCTGCTCGGAATTTTGACTCCGATTGTGGTAGGCCTTTTACTGGGCGTTGAGGCCTTGGGTGGTTTCCTGGCCGGAATTATTATTTCCGGGCAGTTGTTGGCCGTCTTCCTCAATAACTCCGGCGGTGCGTGGGATAACGCCAAGAAGCTGATTGAGGATGAGCCTAAGGACGCCAAAAAGAATACAGGAAAAGGTTCGGAGCGCCACAAAGCGGGCGTTGTGGGAGACACTGTTGGCGACCCGTTCAAGGATACTGCGGGCCCGGCATTGAACCCGATGATCAAGGTTGTCAACCTGGTGTCTGTGATCATAGCCCCGATCATCGTTCAGTATGCCGGCGTTACTGGCTTCGCTTTGGTTGCTGTCTGGGTGGTGGCGTTAGTGCTGATCGGCATCCTGGCTTGGGCCGTGATGAGATCAAAGGCTCCGGCTCCGTCGATTGTAGTAAAGTAACATATTGAAAAATAAACATCGCCCGCCAATTTGGCGGGCGATGTTTATATGGGAGAGGTAAGATTACGTTAATCAAAGCTTTACTGCAAATCGCTCAATCTCTATTTTTGTACTTGTGAAACTTCCCAAGCCCCTGATGGTGTTTTTTGACAATCTAATTCAGGTCTAGAAGGCGGATTATTGACCTGGATTTGATAGGCAACTCCGGGTCGCCGGGTTCTCCGTAAATTGGCCGCAGGCTTAACCAAGGTGGTGTGTTGTCCGGACCTGAAATCAATGTGAATTTCAGGTGGCGGGATGTATAGTCTTTATCGTAGGTAACATATTTATAGCCTTGCCGATATGCCTCTATCCAAAATGCGCCGCTGTTTTGGTTGGATGCCTTCAATAAGCTTGAGTATTCGTCGTGGGTGGTGGAGCAGGCCAAGAGGTCGCTGCGAAGATAATATCGAAAGGCGTTTAGAGTAAGACCCGGTCGCCGGGAATGCTGGTCGTTCACGGGCTTTAAGAAATCGCAGAAAATAAAACCGGAGCAATGAGCATTTCCTTGATGATAGATGGGCGAATAGGTGTCTACAGAAATAAATATGATCCTCAACAGCATAAATACCGTAAGTACGACCGGAACAAAATTCGTTATGACACGAAATAAGGGATCCTTGTCTCTGATACTATTTCGATAACTAACGCAAGGGGAATAAAGAGAATTATCCATAGAAAGAAAACATAGCGTATTTCGAAGACTGTAAAGAAGATGATTATCCATAGCAGAAGCGTGAAAAATGCCGCGAAAACTACAATTGAACGGTTCTTAGACGAAAATACCGTCTCTCTAATCCTTAACAAGTAAGGCAGGTAAAAACGCCAAGAATAAGGGGGAAATGTCGCCAAGACTTTGGGGAGTGTTTAGAAGAGTTATTGTAAATGGATAAATAAGCCTAAACAACCAGATCAAATTTGGATCATAAGCCCATTGCCAGCTCGTTGTGCTGATGTTTTGGAAGTTCTTTACGGGTGCGATGGGATCGCCCAATATGATCCAGTTAGTAAAAAGATGATAAGTCAAGAGTGTAATAACCCCTATGCTCATCCAAAGGACAGGCATAAGGAATGATTTGTATGTTATGGTCCCGTTTGTTGCTTTCTGCAAAATTTTGCTTTGTACATAGAATAGGAGAATAAACACCCCCAGTAAAAATACGTTGAATGGCCGGTCAACCATTGACAGACCGGACAGAAAATACCCAATAAGATAGCTATATTTTGACGGATTTTTAGAACTGATGATTATCCAATAGATGGCGGCTATTGAAGGGGCCGTGCTTGCCAGGTCAATTTTGCCGTCCCCAAACAGGTCGATAAAAGCAGTCGAACTGATCAATAACACCATCAAATAAAGCCTTGCGCGCTTTGAAAGATCAAGTTCCTCTCCCAGTGCAAGACTAAATACAATGATAATAAGCCCGCAGGCCCACGAGTACATCCGGGCGGCTTGATCTCCAAATAGCTGGATGATCATCACGTATCGAATTCCGGCTTGAAAAAAGCTGACGACAAACAAATCGCCAACAAAATATTTGATGGAATACGCCATGGCCGTTATCTTAGCGTCTGAGAAATATAACGCCACTAAATCTAGCTCAGGCGGGAAGTTGAATACAATAAAGTCAAAAGTATGGCGGAGGTCGCGAGCAGATTGAGGCAGCTATCCTTAGGAACGAATAAATTCGAAAAACCGAGTTTTGACTTTATTGGATGTAGGGAAAGGAAGCGGGCAATTGGAATTATCCCGATCCCAAGGCCCAAAACCAGTACGGCGATTGTGTAGAACGGAGTTAGGGCGTGAATTTCTGCCAGTGTAATGAAAACTACGGATAGGATACCCTGGCCAATTAACAATGCTGTTCCCAGCGAAACGAGCCGGGAAGGGCAAAGTCTGGGTTCTGTTTCATTCCGTCTTCCGTAGCAGGCAGGAGAAATGCCCCCACAAAAATGCATATGCCACAGAAGATGACCAATCCCAAAAAAGACCACAAAAAAGTCGCAAGATAGGTAGGTAGCCTAAATTTACCCAGGTTCGAGAGTAAGTGAGGCCAATCCGCGAGCGAACTTCCATGAAGGACACTTACGCTGCCTGGATATCGGATGAAAACCGAAATACACAAGATAGCCCAAAGCACGAGCAGGGTCTTAGCAAGCGATGACTTCGGTGATGCTATTCGCATATAATGTCCTTATGAAGATTTTAGTGATCGGCAACTATTATTATCCCGAGCATATTGGAGGCGTTGAGATTGTTTCATCTAATTTGATCAAATATTACAGGAAATTCGGCCATGAGGTTCGTTGGGCGGCGGCAGATGTTCCGCCTAATTTCCGAGATACTCGCGAAGGCGATGTGCCGATCAAGGCCTGGAACTTTACAGAAGAAAAACTTGGTTTTCCAAGTCCAATCCCCTATCCTGGAGTTTTCCAAAGATTATATGTCAATATCAAATGGTGCGACGTAGTTCATCTGCAGGATAGCCTTTATTCGACCAATATTATGGCTTTCTTGATCTCAAAGTTGTTAAAAAAGCCAGTGTTAATAACCCAGTATGCAAAGATCATCCCCTACCATCAAGTGTATAAGCGCGCTGTTCAGGTATTTGCATATTTGACTATAGGACGGATTATGTTTGCCGCTGCGGATAAGTTGGTATTTATTACCTCTAATGTCCGCGATGGGATGAGCCATGTAAATCCAAAGGTAAAGTATGAGGTTGTACCTCTCGGAGTGGATACTGACTTCTATGCACCCATTCCGCGCCAAAACCGGGAACTGTTGCGCAAGAAAATCAGCGGCGATCCTTCAAAACCACTCATCCTTTTTGTGGGGCGGATGGTGGAGCGGAAGGGAGTTCATTTGATTCGGCCAATAATTGAACACCACGGAGAGTGGCATTGGGTCCTTGTTGGTAGGCCGGATGATTTCAACCCGGCGGAATGGTCAATGAGGAACCTTACTTATTTTCCAAATTTGTCTGAGGCGGATTTAAGAGATATGTACGCCTCCGCTGATTTACTCGTGCACCCCTCGACAGGCGAGGGGATCACTTTGACGGTATCTGAATGTATGGCCTGCGGGACGCCCGTTGTTGTTTCATCAGAGTCGCTTGGAGAAGTCGATAGTCAGGATCGCGGGCAATTTTGTCCGGTGTTGCCAGAAACTGTCGATATTGAAGAAGTATTGGCCGGCGCACTAATCAATAATTCTCAACTTTCTGGGATGAGGCATGAGGTTAGGGAATATGCCATAAAACGGATGAGCTGGCAAAAGGTAGCGGAGCAATACCTGGAAATCCTGAATAAATTGATAAACCCGGTCTGATACTCATGTTAATGCCTAGAATCTCCCGCGGTGCCCTGTATGATTTGAAAATGGTCTCGTCCGATATGCTTTTGTAGTAGGATGATCTACCGGATTAATGCGAGTTGGTGGCTAGCTACCGATAAAAGAGATGATTTGGGTTTAGGATTTCAAAATCATGCGAACCCGTCCGCCTAACTTGATTCATATCGCATTCAGGCTTTTGCTTGGTGTTGCCGCCGGCATCGTTTTCGGCGTTGTAATGCTCCGGTTCATCGTTGGGGAACGTGGTCAAAATTTCGCATGTCTATTGCCAAGCTGCAGCTGCGGCAAGACTTGGACGCAACCCCTATTTGACAAAGGAAATCGGTACATCCTTGTCCTGGGATTATCAGCCGGTTTATTTACCGCTTGCTTACCTGCTCTGCTCTGCTCCTCTAGATCTTGAGACCAATTACATCTCTATCTACTCAATTCTGATAGCGATTTCCACATTGCTTTGGTCTTCCAAGGGGGAATGGGGATTCGCAATTTTCCTTGCGTTCAGCGTTTTTGTAGGGTTCAGCTGGATCTTATACTCTGGAAATTTGACGGCAATTGAATTCTTCTTTTTGTCCTGTGGATTCGGACTCCTAAAGAGGAGAAAATGGAATGGTTCCGCGATGTTTTTTGGTTTGGGTGCGAGCCTAAAGTTCATTCCGCTAATTTACTTGAGCTTGTTTGCTTGCCTGCCAACTTCCCGAATTAAGCGCCTGTGTTCCATCTTGTAGGATTAATCGCTTTTTTATTTCCTCTTATAATATCGGGTCTTTTGTCTCCCACTCTAACCCAATTTTACTTCTTACAGATCCTGGGAGTAATACCAAATCAGCATAATGTGCTCCAGGAAGTAGGCGGGCTTTACAATCCATCTCTTAATCTATTCCTTGAGTCTGTCTTGAGGCTAGATCCACTAAAATTCAACTTGCTGATCCCCCTACTTCTAGGGATTATCGGCATCTGTTTTGTCATCTCCTTATATTTTCGGACCAAGCGGGCGATGGTTGATCGCCGATTTGATAAATTCTTCGCCTATGCATTTCTTGTCGCATCGTTACTGCTACCCCGAAATAAGCCGTATAGCTTTCTGCTACTCGCACCCGCAACGTACTGCCTTCTTGAAGATGAGAATGCTGGTATCCGTGTGATTAGCCTCGCTACCATAATAGTACTTCCGGATCTATTATTGATTTTTATACGATCTTGAAAAGTTGCAGGGCACATCCCTTGCCGCCCCGTTCTCGCCGATTTTGGATTACAGTCAGCTCTTATCTCTATTCAGTTTTGTTATCCTGTGGTTCGTTTACTCGTATCTGGGAGATTTATTTAAAAATAAAGGCACTGAGATGGTCTAATCAAACCTGTAGTTACAGCTTCACAGCATGTTGCCTTTCTTGTTGAGATTACCCAGTGGCAGCGAATGATATTTTCTAGAGCAGAGCATCTGGTCGAAGAGCGCAAAGTATCAGAGTCTATGCTCAAACAGAACTCTGCAAAGACAGGTGAAGCCACTGGTTTCTGTTGAACAAGATTTATCTATCACTCTAAGTGAATTAGGTCTCCTCGTGATCTCGATAGTGAGAGGCGAAGGAATGCTGCGAAGTTGTAAACTTGGAGAAACGTTCTGCCAAAAAATCAAATGATTTTGATCGAAATGGCTACCGGATCCATATCAAGGATGACTTATGAAGTTTAGAAACGCATCGAGAGAATATATTGCTCTTGTTATTCTAGCGCTCGCCTTGATGGTTAGATTCTATCATCTGCAAGCTCCCTTGATCGGGGTGCATTCTTGGCGTCAGGCGGATACTGCTGCCGTAGCTAGAAATTTTAATAGGAATGGCTATCGCATCTTTTATCCTCAGATTGATTGGGGAGGTAATTCGTCGGGTCTTGTAGAGATGGAATTTCCAATTTATCCATTTCTTGTTTCGTTGTTTTATAAGATCTGGGGCGTGTCCGAGCTGTTTGGAAGATTATTGTCTATTGTTTTTTCCCTAATTACAATCATGATTTTCTATTTGCTCGTTCAGCAACTTATAGATAGAATGACCGCCCTTTGGTCTTGCGTGTTCCTCGGTGTTCTTCCATTCACAATCTATTACAGCCGAACTTTTATGCCCGAAGCGATGCTGATGATGTCGTTAGTAGCCGGTATTTATTTCTTTGTCCAGTGGCTAAATAACTCTCAATGGAAATATCTTTGGTCGTCTGCTGCATTTGTCGCGTTGTCGTGCCTGATAAAAATTCCCAGTTTGTACATTGGTCTCCCTTTGCTTTATCTTGCGTGGCTTCGGTTTGGAAAGAAGATCTATTCGCAAATAACGCTATGGGGTTATGGCTTGGTGATCTTGGGCTTGACAGGGGTCTGGTATTTTCACGCTCATCAGCTCTTCTTACAGAGCGGATTAACTTTCGGAATCTGGGATTATGGAAGCGACAAATGGGGCAACTGGATCTCGTGGCCTCGTGGGGGTTTTGGGAAAACCTTCTTTTTTTACGATTTGGGCTTAGGTTTCTGGTCATATTCGGCGTTCCGGTTTTCTTGGTTGGGTTATTGCTCAAACGAGTAACCCCAGAGGAGAAAGTTTTTGATTGTTGGCTGGCTGCCATTTTCATATATATTATTATCGTGGCGAGGGTAATTTTGTGCACGAATATTATCAATTGCCGGCGATGCTTCCGGTGACAGTTTTTCTGGGGAAGGCGTACGGTAGATCTTTCGGCGCGAGTTTGTGTTTCGTTCGGTGCTTTTGCTTCTGGCTCTTTGCTTGATTATTGCTTTGGGAGGGCTTATGTATTTTGAAGGCTATATGCAGCCCGAGAGTCAAACGCGTCCTCGGCATATCAGCTAGCCCAACATATAGACAAGAAAACTGAACCAAATTCACTCATTGTTGTCGTGGATAATGATGACCCGACTATTCTTTATCTTTCGGACAGGAAAGGTTGGCATGCTCAATTGGATACGGTGACCAAATCTTTTCTGGATGAAAAGGCAGCTGAGGGCGTGGCGTATTTCGCAGGCAATTACCAATATTGCATTGATCTTTCCCAATGCCAGGAACTTCGCCGAGTGCTTTACAACTACACTGCGGTATTCGACGATGGCAGGTTCTTCATTGTAAGGCTTTCGAACTAGTAGGCGGTTTCTTACAGCTGCAAATCATGCTCTCGGTCCAATACTTTTGTATCCGGCCGATCTCTACAAATTTTACGAGTGTCGCAATCAACCTCACGAATTGCCAGGCGACAAACAACGGAAAATGAATGATAAATCCTGGCCCCAATTCTTTTACTTTAATATTGACAAATCCTATAAAAGTTAAAATCTGGCTCAGAGATAGTGGGGAGAGTATCGTGAAATGAGTAAGGTCGCCGTAGATTACATAATTTGGCAGCAAACCGTCGCCGTTGGGCGTTTGAATCACAAACAAGCCGCCAGGCTTTCAAGGCCTGAAAAATAAGTGAGAGCAAGTCAAACAATTCTTCTTTATGGAAATGCTCGATAATATCCATTGCAATAATTACGTCGTATGCATTCTTGTGTTTACGCAAATAGGTTAGAGCGTTCGCCTCAATCGCGTTAAAGCCTCTGGCCTGCGCTTCGGCAACCTGGTCAGAGGATATATCTATGCCGGTGACATTGCTGAAACCGTTCTGCGCAAGAAATCCCAACATTATTCCTGATCCGCAGCCGATTTCAAGAGAGGGGCTTCACGTTTGTAGCCTTTGAACAGAGGAAGGTATTTTTCGTTGTACCAAAGTCGCAGGTGTAATGAACCAAATTTTTCTCTTCGCTCACCTTTTTTAAAGTCAGAATAATACCGCTCGTATAATGGTTTACGTATGTCCTTCATGGGTGAATAGTCCTATATGAGTATTTTCAAAATGCGGTCTATTTTTAGAGACATATCGCCTTAAAAATATCTCGTTTACCTAACTCTGCTCACATTCAAGCCCAAAAGACTTAACACAAAGCTTGTAAGGACGATTTGCGCCCCCAGGATCAGAGCCAGGCTTCCTCCAAAAACCAATCGGACACTCTGATTAAAGCCGATAATTGAAAATAGGGCCGATAGGGTAACGGCCCTAAAGATTAGTATCAGCCCCAGAACCAGCGTAGCGAATCCGACAGCAAGACCCTTTTCAAGGTTGAAATACCGAAAGAACCGAAAGAAACCGGGCTGACTGGGAAGCAGACCGGTGTTGTAAGCATAGACTCTTGTTATGGTAGAAAATGACAGCATGTTTATCCCTAAAATTGTCATCGTACCGGTGATAATGAAGCTGTGGAAGTCTATGAGCCGAAATCCTATGTTTACAGGGCCAAAGAATAAAGCAATGCTTAAAAGGATCCGACTGCCAGAAGGAACAACCCTGGGAAGGTAAAGAGCCAGCGTGGGCTATAGATTAATAAGAATTGAAGTGGCGCCAGCCATCCTGGAAGCTGCGTAAATGTGGCCGCCGCCCCCTCCCGTCTGGATAGAGTTTGGTGGGAACCTCACATACTTTCATATTCAGTATGGAAGATTTTATTACGATTTCACTGGCGAATTCCATGCCTGTGGTCTGCAAATTCATCTTGTCGGCCGCTTCTCTTGTGAAGCCGCGTAAACCGCTGTGAAAATCCCCGGCGGGGGTTTTAAAGAATAGCCTGCCTGCAAAGGATAATAATGGATTTCCGATATACCGGTGATGCCACGGCATTGCCCCTTTTTGGATTCCTCCCCTAAAGCGATTGCCCATGACCAAATCGTATCCCTCGCGAAGCTTATCCACGAAAGGCATTAAGTTACCCAAATCGTAACTGTCATCAGCATCTGAAATAATTATGTATTTGCCATGAGCAAATTCTATGCCACCCCGCAGGGCGCTCCCGTAGCCTTTATTTTCGACTTGGATAACGGTTGCCCCGGAGGAAGATGCGATTCTTGCTGAATCATCGGTGCTTCCGTTGTCAGCGACAATAACTTCCCCACTTATTTTGTTTTGTTTAAGAAAGGTCAATGATTTTGCTATGCAAACCGCAATAGTCTGTCTCTCGTCGAGACAGGGAAGGACAATACTCAGCTCAATTTGTTGTTTAGTAGTGGTTCCGGGAGTTCTAGGCATAACGGTGCAATCCTCTCGTTGGATATGACCACCGTCATTCTATGTGTAAGTGCTTGATCGGGCAAGGCGCTCATCAGAGTTGGCATGGAATTGAAATCAAGAAGTCTCGCCTGAAAATTGATGGCGTTCGCCGCATACCACTTCCAAACGGAGGATCAGCAAAAGAATTGATCCCTCGTTCCTTATTTCAGAAATTTCTTTTTCCACTCGAACAACTTGTTCAACGCTTCGATGGGCGAAAGTGAATTTACATCGACTCGCCTTGAGTTCATCCAATAATGGGCTTGTTTCTGGAAATAATGCAGCTTGTTGGGCGGAAATGGGGTTGATCCTGACTGCTTTTCCGGATGATTTCTCGAGCTCGGCCAATATTTCATTGGCTCTCTGAATGACCGGTCCGGGTAATCCGGCTAATTGGGCGACGTGGATACCGTATGATTTATCCGCGCCACCGGGAATTATCTTGTGTAAGAACACCACTTTTCCATCCGCTTCCGTCACACCGACATTGTAATTGCGAATCCCGGGTAACAAGTCCGACAATTGTGTTAATTCGTGATAATGGGTGGCGAACAAGGTTTTTGCCCTCAGAAGTGGATGATTATGGATATATTCGATGACAGCCCAGGCAATGGAAACGCCATCGTAAGTGCTTGTGCCGCGGCCGATCTCATCCAAAATCAAGAAACTTCGAGGAGTGGCATGATGCAATATATTTGCAGCTTCGATCATTTCAACCATAAAAGTGGATTGCCCGGCGTGGATTTCATCCTGTGCGCCAATGCGCGTAAAAATCCGATCCACCAAACCAATCCTGGCAAACTCGGCAGGCACGAACGAACCCATTTGTGCCATTAAAACGATCAGCGCTGCCTGCCGCAGATAAGTTGATTTGCCAGACATATTTGGGCCGGTGATGATCGTACGATCTCGCCTTTTTCGAAAATGAGGTCATTGGGTATATAGCGTTCACCTTGAAGATATTGCTCAACTACCGGATGCCTGCCGGCGTGAATTTCCAATTCGACTCCTGCATGGATCTCGGGCTGTACGTAGCCTCCGTGGGCGGCAACTTCTGCCAGGGTGGCCAATACATCCAGTTCTGCCAGGGCATTGGCCGTTTCGAGGAGTTTGATGGCTGATTTTGCCAAGGTTAGCACAAACTTCACGGAATAATCGCACTTCGATCTCGCGAATTCGATCTTCAGCATTCAATACAAGCGTCTCATACTCTTTCATCTCAGGGGTGATAAAGCGTTCGCCATTGACCAGGGTTTGTTTGCGGATATAGTTTTCAGGCGCCTTGTCGGCCGCACCACGTGATATTTCGATGAAATAACCAAAAACTTTGTTGTAACCAACTTTTAGGGTTTTGATGCCCGTTCGCTGGCGCTCGACGGATTCAAGATTTGCGATCCAGTCACGGGCATGCTGGGAGGCTTCAATTACCGAGTCGAGTTCCTGTGAATATCCGACCCGGATAATTCCGGTATTTTGCAATGTGGCTGGCGGCTCTTCGGCGATTGCACTGTTGCACTAGGGATAATTCATTTGAACACAAGATCAAGGCATGGCAGGTGAAATTCAGACTGATTGTCCGCTTTTAGAAGACATTGGCGATATCAGGCAATTGCTCCAATGTGTTTCGGAACGCCACCAGGTCGCGTGGTTGTGCATATCCAGCGATTATCCGATTGGCCAGACGCTCCAGATCTGCAAGCGGTTTGAAGGCAGCACGTAATTCGGCACGCAGCATCCCGTGTTCAAAGAAATGTCCTCACACCAGCTTGGCGCGATTCGATTTTTTCAACGCTTAATAATGGCTGGCTGACCCATTGATGGATCAGCCGCTTGCCCCATCGGTGTAATGGTTTGATCGAGCACACCCAAGCAAGGAACCTTTTCGCTCGCCGAGCAGCGTTTCATCCAATTCGAGGTTTCGTCGTGTGGACGCGTCCAGGGTCATAAATTCGCTGAGACTGTAGTAGCGTAAACTGGTTAGCAGATTGAGTGAATCCGGTTGAGTGCCTTGAATGTATTGCAGGATCGCCCCGGCAGCGCGGATTCCATGTCGCCCGTTTGAGACCGAAGCCATCCAGAGTGGAGGTATTGAAATGGGATGAGCAATATCTCCTGGCATTTGCCTGGTTCAAATCGCCAGGCGGGATAGGGGGTGAGATGAGCCAGCCCTTCAGTCCAGTCTTGATCATTCCCGAAACCGACGGATTGTCTGGATAGATGATTTCTGCCGGATGAAGGCGGACCAGCTCTGCTCGCAAGGGAATCGAGCGGCAGTTCAGTAACGGCAAATTCGCCTGTGGTGATGTCGGCATATGCAATCCCGGCCGTTTTTAGCCGATCCGAGTCGTTTGAATCTAAGATAAACCGATGCCAGATAATTGTTCGAATCTCCGGGAAGGAGCCCGGGTTCGTAATCGTTCCCGGCGTGACGACTCGAACCACTTTGCGGGGAAAAATTCCCTTTACCGGCTGATCCCCAACTTGTTCACAAATTGCGACATGATGGCCTTTTTCAATTAGGCGGGCAAGGTAGTTTTCTAATGCATGATAGGGGATGCCGGCCAGTGGCGCACGCAGCCCTTTGCCGATGGGGCGCGACGTCAAGACAATATCCAATTCGCTGGCGGTTAGCTGGGCATCTTCATCAAAGGTTTCGTAAAAATCTCCGAGACGAAAAAAGAGGATTGTGTTTGGATAATCGCGTTTGATCTCTAGATATTGTTGGCGGATTGGAGTGATGTCTTCGGGCATAAGTCAATTCTATGGGTAAGAAGGGAAATGGGCAAGAGGAACGGATTATAATAAAACATCAAATCATCGAGAGGTTTCCATGTATAAATTGGTTTTACTTCGTCACGGTCAAAGCACGTGGAATTTGGAGAATCGCTTCACGGGCTGGACTGATGTTGGTCTCACCGATCAGGGTCGGTCAGAGGCCCTTTCGGCGGGGAAATTGCTCAAAGAAGGCGGTTATGTTTTTGATATTGCCTATACTTCCGTTTTGCGGCGGGCGATCCAAACGCTATGGATCGTTTTGCAGGAGATGAATATGGAATGGCTGCCTGTGGTTAATGCCTGGCAGCTGAATGAGCGCCATTATGGTGCACTGCAGGGATTAAATAAATCCGAAATGGCCGAGAAATTTGGTGAAGCACAGGTCAAGATTTGGCGGCGCAGCTATGATGTACCGCCGCCTGCATTGGAATTGGACGATGAACGCCACCCAAGATTTGATCCGCGTTATGCAAACCTGACTCCGGAACAATTGCCTGCCACCGAATCGCTAAAGATCACGCTGGAACGAGTTTTGCCATACTGGCACAGTACTCTTGCACCGACGATCAAAGCCGGCAAGCGCGTCTTAATTGCGGCACATGGAAACAGCATCCGTGCCATGGTGAAATATCTGGATAACATCTCGGACGCAGAAATACCTGAGCTCAATATCCCGACAGGGATCCCGCTTGTTTATGAACTTGATGAAAATCTGAAACCAATCAAGCATTATTATCTGGGCGATGCGGATGCGGTTGCGAAAGCTGCGGCCGCGGTTGCCAATCAGGGGAAATCGAAATAATTCCACGGTTGATCAAGACCTCCGATTCCATGGAACTCGGAGTTTTTTAGATTTCCGGGTACTGCAGAATTATTTAGACCAAGGATCTGTTTTTTTGCCCTATAAATGATGAAATCCAATTCATGGATTTACACGGGAAGCAGTAGAATCTTCAGATGCCTTTAACCAGGATTTCCTAGGCGAACTTCGTAAGCACTTTACCGGGGATATTCGGCTTGATCTGGGCTTCCCGAATTCTCTACAGCACAGATGCGTCTATTTATCAAATCGAACCTCTGGGCGTTGTGATCCCGCGGACGCAGATGACCTGCAGGCTGCGGTGGAGTTGGCTGCAAAATACCGCATCCCAATTTTGCCGCGTGGGTCTGGCTCGTCCTTGGCGGGGCAGGCGATTGGTGAGGCTCTGATCATAGATTGTTCACGCTGGCTGGATCACATTATCGAAATCGAACCCGAATCAAGGACGGCCACAGTTGAGCCGGGAGTAATTCTCTCAACTCTGAACAAGGCAGCCGCCAAGTTCGCGCTCCAATTCGGCCCTGACCCTGCCTCTGCAGAGCGGGCCACAATGGGTGGCGTTATAGCTAATAATGCCACCGGTGCGCATTCTATTATGTATGGTATGACGGCGGATCATTTACTTTCGGCGGATGTAATCCATGCAGATGGCAGCCGTGCCGCCTGGAGTGAAATGGATATGCGGACGGTTGAACCGGGAACATCATCACAGTTGACTTCAATAAAATCTGCGGTTCTTGAGATTCGTGCCAAATATTCAGATGCGATCAAGAGTCACTACCCGCGGTCCTGGCGCAATTCGGCCGGCTACCGGTTGAATTATTTGTTGCCATGGTCCCCAACGAAGCCGCCGCAATGGATGAACGAAGAATATCCGCCGGTCAAAGCCGGCACAATTAACCTTGCGAAACTACTTGCGGGCAGCGAGGGGACGCTTGGAGTTATCAGCCGGGCAACTCTTAATCTGGTATCAAAACCAAGATATACGGTGCTGGGGATTCTCTCTTATGGCAGCATCGTTGAGGCCTGTGAGGCTGTACCTGATTTGTTGAAGCTTCATCCCTCCGCGATTGAGCTCATCCCACAGTTAATCCTTCGGTTGGCGCGTGGTGTCCCCTCTTATGCCAGGCAGATGGGATGGGTGGTCAGGGCGGGCGAGGAAGATGTTGATCCTGCTGCGATTCTTGCTGTTGAATTCAGTGGCGATAATCCTGCCGATTTGATCCTAATGGCAAGGCGTCTTCGGCAAGATGCCGTGATTTTGGATTCTGTAGAAGCGCAGGCAAGCGTCTGGAGTGTCCGTAAAGTGGGGCTGGGTATTTTGGATTCGCGGCCACAGTCGGCGCGGCCGGCAGCTTTTATTGAAGATTGTGCAATCCCGGTGGAACAATTGGGTCAGTTCGTGCGCGAGATCCAGAGAATATTGGCGGAGCACCACACCGAAGGCGGGATCTACGCACACGCCTCCGCCGGTTGTTTGCATATCAGGCCAATCCTGGATTTGAAGACGGGCGAAGGTGTTCGTTTTTTGAGGGAGATCGCCGAGCAAACCCTGGCATTGACCATTCGCATGGGCGGATCCATGGCCTCCGAGCACGGTGATGGGATTGTGCGAGGCGAATGGCTAAAACAGACCTATGGTGAAGAAGTAATTGCAGCCATGCGGGTCTTGAAGAATGCAGCTGACCCGCAGGGCTTGCTGAACCCAAGTAAGATGTTTGATGCGCCTCCGATGGATACACATTTACGCTATGGTGCTGCCTACGAGGCGCTGCCTTGGTCACCCGACCCTGGATTTTGCGCATAATGGCGGACTGGCTACCGCTATCGAACAATGTAATGGGCAGGGGGTATGCAGAAAAGACACGGGTGTTATGTGCCCGTCCTTCCAGGCAACCAGGGAGGAAAAATATTCAACCCGTGGGCGGGCAAACCTCCTTCGTGCAATGATAAAGTCTGGGAATGGTGTGGTGAATTCCGAAACCAGGAACTTGTCACAGTCTGTATTTGATGCCCTTGATTTGTGTCTGGCTTGCAAAGGGTGCAAGGCCGAGTGTCCGAGCGGCGTGGATATGGCAAAACTCAAATTTGCGTTTCAGGCAGAATATTACAAGAAGCACACCAGGCTGCTCAGAGATTATTTGTTTGGCTACTTTCATATGACTGCGGGATTTTTATCTCTCATTGCGCCCGTGGCCAATTGGGTAACCGGATCTCCTGGCATAAGACAACTCATGGCCAGGCTGTTTAAGATCACCATGCAAAGGCCGTTCCCACAGTTTTCCTTCAGGCGTGCGCACGCAAAGCCACTGCCCGGTCACCAAAAGGTGTTGTTCTTATCCGATCCGTTTACTCACTATGTCGAGCCGAATATCGAACAGGCTGCTTTTGATCTTTTGTTTGCAACGGGTTTTGATGTGCAGGTTATCTCAATAATCGGTGCTGGCGCCACACTAATGTCAAAAGGATTCATTTTGGAGGCAAGGCGTCACGCTCAACGAGTTTTGGATGAGTTAATGCGGCGCGATCCCGACATTACCTTATCGATCGTTGGGATTGAACCGTCGGAAGTCTATTTCATGAAGCATGATTATTTGGACTTACTCCCAGAGCGACAATCCGAGATAGGAATGCGTTCAAAAAGAACATGGCTGTTGGAAGAATTTCTGCTAAGGTCCGACCTGCCAGCCTCTCTGCGCGTAGCCACAATAGATAAGCCAATCAAGTTCCACCCTCATTGTCACCAAAAGGCAGAGATCCTGGCCGACGATGCTTTGCCTAACGGCAGCACCGCGTCAATCGAATTATTGCGCAAGGTGGGTTATAACGTGGAGCTTATTGAAGCCGGCTGTTGTGGGATGGCCGGTACTTTCGGATATGAGGCCGAGCATTATGAGCTTTCTCAGCAAATCGGCGCTTTGCAACTGTTCCCAAGCATCGGCAAAGAAAGAGGAAAGGCCCTGTTTGCGGCAACCGGCGCAGCTTGCAGAATGCAAATTAGGCAGGGGACCGGTGAAGCGGTTGAGCATCCAATCGTCCTCGTAAACCGGGCCATAATGAAGCAAAACTGAGCTGTCAGGATTTCGGGTAAAGGGCTGGATAGGAATTCGGTCGCAGTTAGGCCAACTAGCTTCATTCTTGCGTGATTAAAATTCCGATCGTATGATTTGGGCAGCAATCGCAAAGGCCACCGCGACATTAAAGGATTGCTTTTGTCCTCGCATGGGAAGATACACCAATTGATCCGCAATATTCTGAAGACCCGGGTCAACCCCCGTTACTTCGTTCCCGACTATCAATGCAAGAGGTCGTGATTTCTCATAAGCTGACACAGCTGAGTTGAGCGGGATAGAATGATTGGTTTTCTCCAGCGCCCATATCTCAGAGCCCCGGCCCTTCAACAAATCAATGAGCTTCAGGGCGTTTTTGTGCGCCGACCATTCCACAAATTGCTCGGCGCCGAGGGCTGATTTGCACACTTCGGGGCTTTCGGGCGTCGGTGTGATCCCACACAAATAAATGTGTTGGAACCCAAAGCCATCTGCGGAACGAAATATCGAGCCAACGTTCAGTGCCGAACGAATATTATCCAGAAGCACCGAACAACTATGGCTTGTCGAATAAAGTTCATTGTCCGGAGATTGATCTTGCGAAAGAGGCTGCTCCAGGACCGGTTTTGTTTGTCCCAAACAAGCGGGACATCGTTCACCGAAGGTTGAAAAATCTACAAGAGGGTAGCGAAGCCCGCAATTCGGGTTTTGGCAGACCCTGATTTGGAACTTATCGGGAAACATAAGCTGAGATTATACTGCCCTGTAAGATCACTGTTTCTGCGGGTCGATCCTTCTGTCAGGGGACAGACCGGCTTCCATGATGATGCGCGGCACAATTTCCTCCCACCCAACGGCCATGAGGTGGATGCCGTTCACGCCCTGTAGCTTCTTAATCCCCTCTATCAGCTCGATCGCGATTTGTACGCCCTCTTCCTGCGCCCCGCCTTTCGCATCGGCGTTCTCGAGACGCGTGAGCAAGGGCTTTGGAATAAACACACCCGGCACTTCGTTATCCATGTACCGAGCCATCTTGCAGGTTTTCAGGGGGGTGATGCCGACCAGGATGAATACCCTATCGAGAATGTTTCGTTTCCCGAGCTCATTCAACCAAATTTCAAGCCCTGCCACATTGAATACCAGATTGGTCTGGAAGAACTGCGCACCTGCGTTGATCTTTTTGTGTTCGCGCAAGGCCTGGAATTTAGGCTGGGACGCGAATGGAGATGCAGCGGCGCCCAGAAAATATTGCGGAGGGGTCTTAATCTGGCGTCCATCGAGATATTTCCCTTCATCACGCATGCGGCGCAGGATCCAGAGAGTTTGGATAGAGTCGACATCCAGCACATCCATGCGGCCGCGTGGCGCGGGCGACATTTTCATCGAATCGCCCGACAAACATAAAATGTTCCGAATTCCCAGAGCAGAAGCTCCGACCACTTCGGATTGCAGACCCACCCGGGTGCGGTCGCGGGCGGCAATCTGCATGACGGGTTCAGCACCTTGTTCAAGGGCGAATTTACTGCAAGCCCAGGATGACATGCGGGGGGTTGCGGATGGACTGTCGGTAAAATTAATGGCCGTAACATATGGCTTGAGCATTTCGATGTTCTTAAACAGCTTATCGGTCTTGATGCTTAAGGGCGGTGCGATCTCCGCGGTGACAACGAATTCACCGGCCATCAAGCTACTTTCCAATTTTGAGGTTGGTTCCGAGTTGGCAGTTGGATGGGGTCTGGTCATCTCCCTGCCACCAATCCGGCTGACGAACGGGACGAAAGATTTCATCCCAAACAGCGGCGCGGACTTCCGGATTCCTTGATGTTAACTTCCCAGCTACAACTCGTATGCCAATATGTTTAACTTGCTTGAAGACATCGCCCCATGTTTCCGTGCCCACTTTGTCCCAATCCAATGGGGGCAGAACTTCCAGTAAACGATTTTCGCGACCCATGGCGAATGATCTTTCGTAAATCGCATACCAGATGCATGGACGGGATTCGTCCACATAGCAATGTTCAGGCGTAGACCCGCCGCATGGGCCGTTGCGTGCGCCCTTTGGACATTCCATTGGACAAATAAACGCCGTTTCCTGCAACAGACAATTGCCGCACATACGGCAGCCGAATAACGGACCCTTCGTTGCTTGCTCAAGGACCGCCAGGGTGCGTTTCCCGAACGGTTCTTTTTTAAATGGCAGATAAGGCGGCTGCCACCGACGTCCCGGAGTAAATATCGGCATAGTAGACCTCGGTATAGGTATATTAAACTTACTTTCTGTTTCCCTAACCTCCAAGTGACATTTTTCCCTGTTTCCTCGTCGAATATCTTTCAGGTCAAACCGGTTATAATTTTGCCGTATGAATTTTCGGCGGTTATTCTTTATATTAGCCAACTTACTTCTATTGCTTACGGCCAGCTTTGTGCCCGATGCAGCAGGGACGGCTCGCGGGTTACCTGTGGCTCTCGTCTCCAACGCCTACGATTTGATCGATGCAGTGAATGGTCTGCGGGCTTCGAACGGGCTGCCCGCCTATACCCCCAACTCTATTCTCATGCAGATTGCCCAGTCTCAGGCAAGTTATCTTGCCTCGACCGGCGGTGCTAGTGGACATATAGGCTCCGGCGGGACTCATCCGATCGATCGCGCAATAGCAGCCGGGTATCCCGTATCGGGTGGTTACATCTCAGAGAATTGGGAGTCCGGCCTGAACATGAGCGCACAGGGTGCGGTAAATAATTGGATGGGGGATGCGCCGCATCAAGAGACCATGCTTTCTTCGGCCCTGCAAGATATTGGTGCCGGAGTAGCGCAAGACGGCGATATTACCTATTACGTGATTGATTGTGGGCTGGCTCGCGGAGCAAGCGTCCCCGCTACATCCTCCGCACCATCCGGCGCGGGAACGGTAGTCGTGGCAAGCGGGACGCCTCTTGGCCAGGATCAGACCATCTCTCTGGCAATTGTCAGTACGCCGGACGGGAAAGGGAACGTATATCATATCGTTCAGCCAGGCCAATCGTTATGGCAAATTGCATTGGCGTACAAGACTACGATCGACAAGATCAAAAGCTCGAACAGCCTGCCTTCAAACGATATCTACGTTGGACAAAAGCTGTTCATAACGCGCCAAGGAACGTCTACGCCTTTGCCGCCGACGCCAACGATTACACTCAACCCGGCCAGTACCACTCCCCTGCCAACATTTATGATCTTCACGCAAACCCCAACTGGCACAGCCGTTCCCATACCCGCGGCGCCTGTGGAGGGCTCGATGGGGGCTGGGGGAGCAGTGGCTGCCATCGTTCTGGTGGCACTCACCGCAGCAGGCCTGGTGGCCTGGTTTGGGCGTAGTCGTACGATATGACGCGTTTTGATAATGCATAGGTGGTTCGCCGGACTTATTTCTTCTGCTTCGAGAAGAAAGCTTAATATGAGGCGGAAAGAAATGAACAGCATCCTTCCAGTGGAGTCATATAAATGAGCGAAGTTCGCATTGATGCACTGCTGCCGCAAGAGATGGCATCGCGCGCCGAATATTTGGGGGCAAGTAAGGTGGAGATGCCGTTCCTAAAAACTTTTATGCTCGCTGTATTAGCCGGCGCGTTCATTGCTTTAGGCGCCATCTTTGCCACAACTGTCAGCGCAGCAGGCATACCTGTGACCGCCCCAGACGGGACGGTGGCCTACAACGCCGCCTTGCCTTACGGACTCGTACGGGTTCTTTCGGGGCTGGTCTTCAGTCTGGGCCTGATCCTTGTGGTTGTGGGCGGCGCCGAATTATTCACCGGCAATAATTTGATCGTGATGGCCTGGGCTAGTGGAAAGGTGCGTGGACTAGCCCTGTTGCGTAACTGGATGATCGTGTATCTTGGCAATTTTGTGGGAGCGATCGCGACCGCGATTTTGATGTTTTTTACGAAACAATATACATTCGGAGCCAACGCGGTTGGTATCGCTGCCCTGAAGACCGCCGTCAGCAAATGCGACCTGTCTTTTACACAGGCAGTCGCCCTTGGTATTTTATGTAACGCTTTGGTTTGTATGGCGGTCTGGCTGACGTACAGTCGCGCGCAGCACGACGGACAAGATATTGGCCATCGTCTTTCCAATCACTGCTTTCGTCGCCGCCGGCTTCGAGCATAGCATTGCGAATATGTACTTTATTCCCTACGCACTGTTGATTAAAGATTTCGACCCCGCTTTTATTGGTACAGTGAACAGCCAGGTTGCTCATCTTGACAAACTGACCTGGCAGGCATTTTTTCTCAGTAATCTCATTCCGGTGACGATCGGCAATATCATAGGAGGCGCGGTGCTGGTGGCTGCAGTTTACTGGGCGATCTACCTGCGTCGAAGCGAGTCCTAGATCAGAAAGGAAACGAAATGAAGGCCTATGTGCTCATCAAAATCCGTGCGGGAGAGGTAAAGGAAGTTGTAAGAAGTCTTCGCAAGGTGGATGGCATAACGGAGGCGCATATGACTTTTGGCCCTTACGATGCTGTTGCGGAGGTGGAGACTCCCGATGTCGCCAAACTTGGAGATATCACGGCCTCGAAAATTCAGCCTATTCCTGGGGTCGAGCAGACGTTGACCTGCCTAACAGTTGACCCGTAGTTCAGTTCGAATCGATTCCAGGGGACGGCGGTGGTTCCATGTCGCAGGGTAAGCGGGAAGAGGAGTGGCTTTAATCCCGATCCTCCTCCCAGATTGAATGATAGGCCCCTATCGATTCGAAGTAGACAAAGAGCTGTTGATAGAAAGGGTGGCCTGAGATCGTAGCGCTGTCTCCGATGACAATTAATTTGCGGCGAGCCCGCGTGAGGGCCACATTCATTCGTCGAATGTCTGCCAGGAAACCGATGTCGCCTTCGCGGTTGGAGCGTACCAGGGAGACGATCACCGCCTCTTTTTCTCTGCCTTGGAATCCATCCACACTATCAATTTCGATTTCGGGGTCATTCAAGGCCTCGCGCAATAGGCGGACCTGGGCCGAATAAGGGGTAATCACCGCGATTTGCTGGCCTTTCAGGCCGGCATCTTTTAATGAATGTACTTTCTTAACAACAAGTTCAGCCTCCATCGGGTTATAACGGCTATCGGTATTTATCTCTAATTCTTCGTCATAGCTTGCGCCGGCCGTGTCGATGAAATGGACAGGGCAATTTGTCAAATCGTTTTCGAAAACGCCCGGTAGAAATTGAAGCAGCGCATCACTTACGGACGGGTCGGCTTGGAGGCGGCCTTCATAAAAATACCGCGATGAAAAGTTCATGATGTCTTTGTGCATGCGATATTGGACCGTCAACATTCGAGCGAAATCCGAGTCCAGATCGGTTAATAATCTTTCCATTAAGCTCACGTTGAACCCCTCAGATTTGGCTTCGGTCGAAAGGACAGTCGGCGGAAGTTGAAGGTGGTCGCCCGCCAGGACAAGCCGGTCCGCAAATTGAAGAGGGATCCAAGCGCTGGGTTCGGTACACTGGCTGGCTTCATCCATAATGCACCAGTCAAAAGAGCGCCCGCGCAGAATATCATCGTCCAACCCGGTATTGGTCCCGCATATGATCCGCGCCCCGTCCAGAATCTGCCTGACGACTTGTTCCTCCATCTTGCGCGACTCTAGAACCATATCGCTGGCTTCCTGCCTTAAGCCGTTCCTCATGCCCGGTTCAGGCTTGCCTCGTGTGTATTTGGACGCCTTGGCTCGTAACGCCTGCGCATCATGCATCAGCCTGTGGACGATTTTTGTGTTGGGATGATCCTGGACCAGGAAATCCAAGGTATGCTCGCGCATCTCAGGCAATACGCGAACAGGATGTCCGAGCCGCACAGCTTTTTCGCCGAATCTCGACAGGCCCTCAAGTAGATTATCCACGGCAAGATTGCTGGGCGCTACTGCCAGCACGCTTTGACCCTTTCTTGTGATTTGGCGAATTAGCTCGACCAGTGTTGTGGTTTTGCCGGTGCCGGGAGGCCCGTGAATGACTGCAACCTCCTGGGCGCTCAATGCAAACTCGACAGCCGCTATCTGAGAATCATTTAGGTTCGGATCCAATGGTCGAAACAGTTCAATTTCCTGGAAGGTAGGTTTTTCGGAGCCAAGCAGGATGCCTCGTAACGCGGCCAGGTGGGAATCCTTCGCAGTTCGCGCCCGATCCATGGCCCGTCGTTGTCGTAAGCGGCTTATTTCATCCGCGGAGCGGTCCAACCGAAACGTTTGGTGATTTTCCTCGATCTCAGGCCATTCGTTGAATGCAATCTCGACGCTATCCTTTTGCAGGTGGGTGACTATGCCGCGGAAACCATTTACAGCATTCAACTTTGCGGATGCGCCTTCTTGGGAAAGGACAATCGGGCTTCCGGCGCTGAGGCAAGTCCAGGGCAGGGACAAGTTTCGGTTGCGCTTTCCGAGAGTTAATAGTACCCGCCCCGCCAGGCCGATATCTTGTTCACGGATGGTGAGGTTGACCAGGCTGTTCCCCGAGGCTTCCGCTTCCCGCGCCTCTCCTCGACCGGAAGTCCTTAATAATTCGTCTTTTTCCGCTTCTGCTTCAAGGTTAATCAGACGAGTCAGTCTCTGGAAATAATCTTCACCGGTTTGTCTTGTAGTTCCCATAGTCAGGCATTTTAGCATTCTTTCGCGGATGCCAAACGCTTCAGTGCTGATCCGCCAAACAAACGTTGATGGGCTCCAGGGTTTGGGTTAACATGACTGGTTGAACCGGTATAATGAACTCATGACTCCAGGTAATATCATATATCGCGTTCATGCCCTTCAGAGGATGTTCGAACGAGAAATCTCGGAAGACGACGTTCGAAAGGCTTTGGAAACCGGTGAGATTATTGAAGATTACTCCTCAGAGATGCCCGAGCCGAGCCGACTGATCCTGGCATATCGCGGCGACCGTCCTTTCCATTTGGTCGCCTCCGAAAATGCGGAAAGAGATGAAGCGACTATTATTACGGTTTATGTTCCGACCCCGCATAGATGGAAAAGGGACAACCGGAGCCGAAAAGCATGATCTGTCTCGTCTGCAGGCAGGCCCATCCCGCTCCAGGTTTCTGCTCCATCGTTTTTGAGCGGAATGAAATGAAGGTAGTTGTAAAAAGCGTTCCTTCGCTGATTTGTCACAGTTGTGGTGAGGCTTACGTGGACTCTTTGATCGCGGCGCAGCTCCTGAAAATAGCAGAGGAGACGGCCGAAGTGGCTATGCTCGAAGGGAACCGGGGCTATCGTGAATGCGAATTTACCTTGCGGTGACCAGCACACGAAATCGATTTTGGTTTATGATTCATTCAATGAAGAACCGTACCCTTTTATCTCTATTGAGCTTATATTTGCTTGCCGCGTGTCAGCCCGCTCCAATTGTTCCACAAACAATAGCTTCTGCGAGCCCCACCACGGCTGCAGTATTACCGGCGGTCGCAACGCAGCTTCCTTCGGCTACGCCTAGCGTTGCACAGCTGATCTACCCGTATACCATTGACGGGCTTCGGCATCACGATTTTAAAAGCGGCAATATAAAGATCGTTTCGACCCTCCTGAAGACTGATGCTTACACCAGTTACCTGATAAATTATCCAAGCGACGGCTTGAATATTACAGGCGTCCTGCAGGTACCTGCGGAAGGGCACCCGCCATTCCCGGTCATCGTAATGGATCATGGTTTTTTCAGCCGCGAGGAATATACCTCCGGCGATGGTACGGACCGCGCCGCCATATATCTCAACCAACATGGCTATCTCACCGTCTCGTCTGATTATCGCAGTTGGGGGAAATCTGATATTGGCACCAGTATTTACTATTCTGGCCTGGCGATTGACGTGCTCAATTTGATTTCCGCGATCCCATCCATCCCTCAAGCAGATTCTAGTCGCATCGGCATTTGGGGACACAGCATGGGAGGGGCCGTGACATTAAAGGTATTGGAAGTTGCATCAAATATCAAGGCTGCCGTCCTGTATTCAACCGTCAGCGGCGATGATGCCGATGTCCTGGCCCGTTGGGGTTTGGGTTGTATCGGCGATATCGCTGCCGGCGAGAATCAATATGACTGTAATTCCTCCGACGTCGTTCCGCTTGACCTGCCGCCGGATCTCATCAAGGCCTATTATGAATCATCAACGGATGCCTCTGTGCTTCACGAGACCTCTTCTTTCTACCACCTTAACCTTGTGACCGCCCCGGTCGAAATTAATTATGGCACAGAAGATGGCAAGATACTGGCCGGCACGCCGCCGGAATGGTCCAAAAAGCTGTATCAGGCATTTAAGGATGCGGGGAAAAATGCGGGGTTGTTCGCATATCAGGGAGAAAAGCATTCATTCAACGGCGACAACTGGATCGCGTTCATGGAGCGTTCCGCCCGTTTCTTTGATCTGTACGTCAAGAATGTTAAGTAATCATTTTTTGTAACTGGTCGTCTCCCCGTTTTAGTGGTCGAGAAAACAATCACCGCATTTTTTATTCGCGGCTTGACCCTTGTTCCTGCCCATGATAAACTAAATTAATTCTACTCAGAAAGGAGGCGCGTAAATCCATGAAAGCCAGCTCATTATTCAGTAATGTCTGTTTAGCGCGCTTCCTGCAAGCAATGGTAGAAGCAGATTAGTGTATCTGCCCGGGTCGACCGAATAAGATAAGGTCGCCTGGCCCTTCGAAATTGACCGCAGGTGCGTGTTGCCCGCGGTTCTTTTGATTCCGCTATAGAATGCCCCCCCTCCATAATCATATAAATAAGGTTCATCTAAAATGTCTACTAAGGATTTACTCGAATTGTTTGATGATCTCGATGATGGCGAGTCACCGCATAAATCCAAATCAAGCCCGCATAGCTGGCACAGAATAAGACTGAAGCTAAAAAAGGCTGCTAAAGAAGGATCTGATTTCGTACGTATACAAGATGATTTCGCGTTCGAGTTTTAAGTTCACCTACAAAGCTGCTCGGTTCGAAGAATGGTGGCTGCTCGATTCGCTCGGCGATTTCTATGAGCACAAATGGATATCGAATGTCTTAAGCCGCGTGAAAGGTGGGAAGGAAGCCTCTGTCTATTTGTGCGAGTCAGACACGATAGAAGGTGCCCGGCTCCTGGCTGCCAAAGTCTATCGTCCACGTTCACTGCGAAATTTGAAGAATGATGGACAATATCGGACCGGGCGTGCCGACCTCGATGAAAGCGGCCGCGTCATACTGGATGACAGAGCATTGCGGGCCATGGAGAAACGAACTTCTTATGGCGAGGAACTCCGTCATCAATCCTGGATTGCTTACGAGTACCAGACTATGCAAGCCTTGCACTCCGCAGGTGCTGATGTTCCCAGGCCTTACGCCATGGCAAAAAATGCCATTCTAATGGATTATGTCGGAGATAGGGAAAACCCTGCGCCGCCGCTCAAAACCGTCTCGCTGGATGTGGATGAGGCGAAATCTCTATTTGCCCGTGTACTCCGAAATGTGAATTTGATGTTGGATCAAGGTCGTATTCATGGCGACCTATCTTCCTATAATATCCTGTACTGGCACGGCAGCATTACTTTGATCGATTTCCCCCAAGTGGTCCTGATCAAATCAAACCCTGCCGCATGGAAAATCTTTCAAAGGGATATTACTCGAATCTGCCAATACTTTGCATCCCAGGGCATAGAATGCGATGGTCCCCGGCTGGCCGCTGATCTTTGGACTTCGCACGGGCATAGAATCCAAAGACAGATCCATCCGGGCGAGCTTGACGCCGAAAAGTTGGAAGATCGACTTTTGTGGGAAAAGCAGAAGAATGCTCGTTAGATTGGATAATCGTCCGATGACGGACGATTATCTTTTTTGAGATAGTTTGATAGCGGGCAATTGATAAAATGCCATTCCATGATGAGGAATGTGAAATGCCAGATAATTCGTTTGTAGGTGCATGGAGCTTGGTGTCTTGCGATGCCATCCGAAGGAGTGGCAGCGTGCTGCCGATCTACGGCAAGAACCCGATTGGCAGACTATATTATGACGAAGCCGGAAATATGTCTGTTCATATTATGAAGGCCGGACGACCGAACTTCGCAAGTGCTTCCAAATTCCGCGGAACTCTTCCGGAGATGCGCACAGCTTACGAAGGGTACGAGGCTTATTTCTCGACTTATACAGTGGACAAGGAGAAGGGGATAATCACGCATCATCTGATCGGTGGATTATTCCCAAACTGGACGGGCAGCGATCAACCACGTTATTATAAGTTCGACGAGACCCGGCTGATCCTAAGCACGGCGCCCATCGGGATGGATACCACAAATAAGACAATCGTTACTTTGGTTTGGGAAAGACTTAGCTGAGATTGCACGGCTGCTGTTTGGTCATGGCTGGCCCTCACCCCAAAGTCCAAAGCCGGCCTTTCTTCGAGCCTCGCGCCTTTCCTGTTGTTCAAGGATTTCCCGTACATGACCAACCTTTTCCTGGATGGCAGCCTCCAGCCATATCCGGCCTTTCTCCGCCGTTCCGTGACTGCCTGCGCCGTAAGCGCCGGTCCGTGTGTCGTCGTCCCAGGGCGGGTTAGCTACGATCGAGCCGCCCTCGATCCAATCCATATAGTAGGAAGGCGTCGCAACAAAATCTACCTCGTCTACAACACGTTCCATATGGCATAGATCGGGCCTCAGATGGAGCATAAACGAAGTCTCCAATTCACAGGCATGCCCCATTCCGCCAATTTTGGATGTACGGTATTTCTCTATGGCGGCTGCGCCAACGGGCCCGGAGGTATGAAGAAAGGCAGTTGCGCAAAAGATGCGGCGATGCCGTTCACCCGCATATTTCACAACGTTTACCAGGAAGGATGTGTTGCCGCCGTGTCCGCTCATGAGATAAAAACGATCAAACCCGCGCGCGGCCAGGACATCGATAACGCCGCCCCAGAAATCTTCGAAGGCGCGTCCACCTGCATTTAGCGTCCCCGCAAATGAAGGACGATGCGTGCTGACGCCGTAGGGCATTACAGGGAGGGTGAATGCCTTTTGCGGAGCCGCGGCTGCCGTTCCATTGGCGATTGCCTCAATAATTATGGTATCGACAGATAAAGGAAGGTGTAACCCGTGTTGTTCTGTATGCCCTATGGGCATCAAGATCACCTTGCCGCGTTCGTCATCAGCAGGGGAGGGGAGAGCTGTCTGGGCTTGACTCTGGTTCTTCTGTGAGATCTGAAATTCCGGGTTAGGCAGCAATAATGTGTCCTGGGGTGTCAGCACATAAACATGAGTAAAACCATCGTCGCGCAGGCTGAGGATCAAATTATTGAGATAGGCAGCTAAGAGTGACTCTTGCACTTCCAGGCCGCTTCCACGCCAGCCAAAAGGAAAGGTGGGGAGAAAACCAATCAGGGGCGGATTGGACAACGACGCGCTGATGCGATCTCAGCTCATAACCGGCGCCAAGAGGAAGAATCAGCGGTACATCAGGCTGCAACGCTCTTACTTCAGGCCAGGTCAATTCGCTATAATCAAAGTAGGTAGTCAAGAATTATCTCCCAACAACGTTATTGCGCGTAGCCATTAATACACAATCACACCAAAAGATACCAATCTAAAAACCTCTCTATACGAGAATAGGCATCCAACTGATTAACCCGATGCAAAAACCCGTGCGGCTCATTCGAGTACGTCTTATATTCAAAAATTTTGCCGTGCAGCCTTAAAGCTTCCACCCATTCTTCTGAGGCCTCCGGCGGAACAATATCGTCCAGCAAACCGTGAAGGATTAGCATGGGGTTCTTTACGTTCGCGATATCCTGAATAGGGGACCCAGCCAAATAGTCCTGACGATTTCTTGCAGGGTGACCCAGGAAGATCTCGGTGTAGAGGCGCAGTTCGCGCTTGCATTGAGCCCAGGAACTGATCAGGTTTGAGTCCCCATATTTGGAAATGCCACAGGCAAATAAATAATCAGGATCGCGTGTTAACGAGCAGATGGTTAAATAACCTCCATAACTGCCTCCCATAATAGCCAGCCGGTCAGGGTCTAAACCCGGAAGGGCGCGCAGGATACTTTGCCCCAAAAAGGCAATCTTGTGTATCACCTTTGCCCCAATCATGATAGTTTGCATGTTCAAATTCTACGCCATAACCGGTAGAGCCGCGGTAGTTGGGCGCGATAAATGTATAACCCTTGGCAACGAAGTATTGCGCCAAAATATCCCACTCGGCCGCGTAGAGTGAAGAGGGGCCGCCATGGGGGTGCAAGATTGCAGCTCGATTGGGTTTCTTCGGCTTGAACAAGAAAGCAGGTATTTCAAGACCGTCAAAACTCTTGTATGAGACTAGTTCTGGCGTTACCGGCTCATTTTGCAGGAAGGCCGGTGGATTGGAAAAGGTGAGCTGGGTACAATGTTTATTCGCAAGCTCAATCCGATACAAATCCGGCGGAAGGGTGGGAGACTCGTATTCAAATGTGAGGCCGGTTCCATCCGGTGTCCACTGCGGGACGCGAATGGTAGCCTAAGCCACCGCGAAGCTCAGATGCGAGGCATGATTCCATGTCGATTGTATAGAGATTGAAGCAACCGTTCTGGTTGACCGTACAGGCGATTTGTTTTCCATCCGGCGACCATTCGAGATCCGAGATATCCGCTCCAAGTTTGCTTATCTGATGCAAACCACCGCCATTGGGTCTTAGTCAGCCATAAGTCATCCCAACCAGCCTCCTGGGAGATGAAAGCCAGCCATTGCCCATCCGGCGACCAGCGCGGCATCCAAGCCCGGGTTTTCGGCTTGCCATAGATTGTCCGGATCGCACCACTGGCCAGATCGATCAGGCAGATATCGGTTCGATTGAGGTCATCAAACGGCCGGAACACGAAAACCACAAACTTTCCGTCCGGAGAGGGGTTTGGATCCCAATGATCGCCATCAGTTTTGTTCGTGAGAGCACGCGGCCAATTGCCTTCTTTATCAGTCAGAACAAGCTGGTCCGCCTCTTTCCGGGTAACTCCGGCGATAATTCCCTGCGAGTCCGGCATCCACTTTGGAGCGAACGCACCTTCCGTAAAATCTGTGATCTTTTAGGAAAACCGTCTTCACCGACGCGACATGAATGTGTCCATTGTTCGTAAAGGCCAGACATTGACCATCGGGCGACCACTGAGGTACTTCATCGTCCCAATAAGGTAACCAGGCCGCGGTCTGTGCTGATTCGCGTGGGCCAGCCGCCCGACTGCCGGGAGGACGAACACATCCGAAAGGGTTTCACCGTCCTTGATGTACGCCATCGTTTTGCCATCCGGCGAGAGGCGGTGATTGCTGAATCCGTTCGATGGAGGTGATGAGGGAGAGACTCCATCCCTCGGGGGCATGGATGTCCGGCCGGGACAGCGACGGCCACCCATTTCGTTCGTATTTTTCGGTGAGCTTAATAGGTTTTTCCATGCCCTCAAGTATAGCAAAATGTTGCTTATTAAAGTAAAATTTTTAGGAAGGCCAGCTGCTGTTGCTTTCTAGCTGATATGCCTTAAAGGCGCACCAGCCAGCTCTACCTGATGCTTTTGTTTCCACAAGGAGGATGTCATGAAACTCAAACTATTCTCTATGATCGCGTTGTCTGCAATCTTTTTAGCTGCCTGTGCGTGGCCAAGGCACCCCTTCCACAAAGGAGACTCCGCTTGCTTCCCTGCCTACCCAGACTCCAACCCCGAATGCCCCTGCTATCATGCATATAGGCTGGACGGAAAACCCGGACACCCTTAATCCCGCTTACGCTCTTCTGCAGCAATCTTACGCAGTATTTGACTTGATCTACAATACACTGACCACAGAAGCGCCAGACGGAAAATACGTGGGCGGATTGGCTAAAGATTGGTCGGTGGCCTCCGATAACGTGACCTGGACAATCCACCTGAAGGATGGCATAAAATGGCATAACGGGGAAGCCTTCAAAGCCAGCGACATTGTCTGGGCTATCAATGCCATCATAGCCGATCCCAACGGATGGTCCACATCCTCGAATTATGTCAATGGCTTCAAAGATGTAACGGCGCCGGACGACAGCACGGTTCAAATCGTGACAGAGTATCCGATTGCCAACATGGAGTACCGCCTCTCGTTTTTGTATGCAGTATACCCGCCCGATTTTCAGAACTTCAAGACCTCTGAGGATTTGCAAAATTTCAATAACTTCAATGCGATCGGCACGGGACCGTACAAGATAAATGTATTTGACAAAGATAAGGGGATTCTGATCCTGGATTCCAACAACGATTACTTCGATGGGGTTTCCCGGATCGATCAGATCATTTTCCAGAAATTTGATAATGCCGACGCAATGATCCAGTCACTGAAAGTTGGAGATATCGACCTGGTAAGCGAGGTGCCTGCCAGCGCATACCAAACCGTACAGGGTTTTTCGAATGTCAAAGCTGTTAATGAGGATGGACGCTACTTCAATGAGTTGATTGTTAATTCGGTCGCAGAAACCAATGATCCCAAACCCACGCGCAACCCCGCGCTTGATGATCCCGCGGTTCGGCTTGCGCTGGAAACCGCAATTAACAGGCAGGATATCGTTGACATTGTCCTACAGGGGCTTGGTTCACCGGGCGACACGATTGTCCCACCCACGCTGGGTGGCGGTTTCTGGCACAACCCCAATATCAAGCAGGTTCAATTCGATATCGCCGCGGCGAATCACGATCCTTGACGATGCCGGATACAAGCTGGGCTCCGACGGGGTGCGGACGAAGGGTAAGCTGCGCCTCGAGTTTCGTTTGCAGTTCCCAACCTCCAATCCGGTTTATCCACGCATCGCAGACATGCTGGCCGGCTGGTTCAAGCAGATCGGAATCAAAGCGAATGTCGAAGCAGTCGACGCAGACAGCCTGACGGCCGCAGTTACACCCACCGGTGATTACGACCTGGTCATCTGGGGCTGGGGCCCGGACCCGGATCCTGATTTCATCTTGAGCGTCATGACGACTGATCAGTTCGTCTCCGGCGGCTGGAGCGACAGCGGATACCACAATCCCGCGTACGACCAGCTATATCTCGACCAGCAAAAGGCGATTGACAAGAACAAACGTCAGCAGATTGTCTGGCAGATGCAGGAAATGGTCTACAACGATCGCCCATATATTGTGTTGTACTACGAAAAACTCCTCCAGGCCTACCGGTCTGACCGCTTCACGGGGTTTATCGAGTCGCCTCTTGGAATTGATATCGCGGCCTCTTTGCTCCACGTAACACCGGTAAAGTAGCATCCAATCTCGGGGTCCTGCCGACTTTCGTATAAAGTTGAAAGGACCCCGGAGCTTTTCTATGAGTCGCCGCGATTATCTTCTCACGCAAGCTGGGATTCTCTTTGGTGACAGTACTGATCGTACTGGTCATCAATTTCGTGCTATTTCGCATCTTGCCTGGCGACCCGGTGCGGGCGGTGATCGGTCGAAACGTCCGCATGTCCCCACAAGTTCAACAGGCCCTACGCGTGCAATTTGGACTCGATAAGCCGGTTTTTCCGGACCAATTTCTCGATACGCTGGGACAATGGGCGCAGGGAAATCTTGGTGTATCCTGGTCTCAGCGCCAACCCGTAAAAGATATATTGCTGGCAAAGCTTTGGAATACCCTTTTGCTGATTAGCCTGGGACAAATCCTCTCCATAATCCTGGGCGTGGTCCTTGGCTTGCTGGCAGGCTGGAAGCGCAAAACCCCGATCGACGTTGGCGCGTTGACCTTTTCGCTGATTGCCTGGGCCACACCCACTTTTTGGCTCGGCATTATTCTTCTTGGCAGCTGGCAGCACCTGGCTGGGGCTGCCAACGGCGGGTATTGTAAGTCCCGCCAATGTGAGCAAACCGTTATATACGATAATTCCGGATGTCGCGCGCCATCTCATTCTTCCCACGCTAACTCTGACCATTTTATATCTGGGCGAATATATGCTCATTATGCGTTCATCCATCCTTGAAGTGTTGGGCGAAGATTATATTCTGACTGCCAAGGCCAAAGGGATGAGTCACTGGCAGGTACTAATGCGCCATGCCCTTAAGAACGCCATGCTTCCAATTGTCACATTGATTGCTCTGAACCTGGGCTTTACAGTTTCGGGCGCAATTTATATCGAGGCGGTTTTTTCCTATGACGGCCTCGGCAAGCTTTTTCAGGATGCCCTGACTAAACAGGATTATCCTCTCTTGCAGGGGGCCTTCCTTCTGTTGGCGGTCAGTGTGATTCTGGCCAATATGATTGCCGACGTTTTGTATTCTTATCTGGATCCGCGGGTCAAGGCAACTTGAGATGAACGAAGGTCGGTCTCTCCTAAAACGAAATCTGCTGGATTTCTGGCGGACATTCAGTCATAACAAGCTGGGTTTGGTGGGAGCTTTCTTGTTTTGAGCGCACTTTTTGTCGCGATCTTTGCACCTGTTCTGACCCCACACCAACCGACAGATATAATGCGCGATGCAGATGGTCGCGGCTTGACCTTTGCCCCCCCGGCGGTGCATGCGCCTCTCGGCACCGATGATGCCGGTCGCGATATTTGGACCGAGCTCATTTATGGGGCCCGTATTTCGTTGACGGTTGGTTTTCTGGCAGGTTTTATCGCCATGTTTGTAGGAAGCCTTTTTGGCATCACTGCCGGTTACTTTGGCGGTTGGATTGATAACTCCTGATGCGATGGACGGACGTGCTGCTGGTGATTCCCGACCTGCCCTTGATGCTGGTCCTGGTTGCCACCCTCCGCCAAATGGACTTGCATGTCTCGCCTCTTTTTGTCCTGATCCTGGTGATTGGCTTGCTCTATTGGACAAGCACCGCACGCTTGATCCGTTCGCAGGTACTGACCATCAAGGAACGGCAGTTCGTGGCTCGGGCGCGTGCAATTGGCGCCGGTCACGGACATATCATTCGCAAACATATCCTGCCCCAGATCATGCCCTTGATTGTTGCGAATACTGTGCTTGTAATCTCAACCGCCATCCTGGTTGAATCAGGGCTTGCTTTTCTGGGCCTTGGCGATCCAACTCAACCTTCCTGGGGAACCATGCTCAACTTTGCCTTTGACCGAAATGCCGTTACTAACGGGGCATGGTGGTTCTATCTTCCACCCGGGTTGGCGATTGTCTGGGTTAGTTTGGGCTGTGTGCTGCTTGGCAATGTTTTGGAAGAAATGCTCAATCCGCGCATTATCGCGCACCATCTGGAAGGCGATGAAAACATGGTGGCGATCAGCCATTCGGGGGCCAAGAAATGAGCGAGCCGTTGCTTAGTGTTCGACATCTTACCACGGAATTTCTGCTTGCCAGAAGGCAAGGTCGCACGCGCGCTTGAAGATGTCTCCTTCGATGTGGCGCCCGGACAAACGGTTGGGCTCGTCGGCGAATCGGGTTGTGGGAAGACGACCACGCTGATGTCGGTCATGCGCCTTCTGCCTTCCAACGGGCGTATCACGAATGGAGAAGTTCGCTTCAAGGGAATGGATCTGCTTGCATTGAACGAGCGCGAGATGCGCAATTATCGCTGGAAGGAAATGGCCATTGTCTTCCAGAGCGCGATGAACGCGCTTAATCCAGTGATGAAAATTAGCGATCAAATTCGGGAAGCATTCTTGCTCCATGATTTGATGGACCAAGACCAGGCTGAAAGCGGGTCGGCGAACTGCTGGAGTTGGTGGGTATTCCGCGAGCGCGCCGCGAGCCAGTATCCGCACCAATATTCCGGCGGTATGCGCCAGCGCGCCATGATCGCCATGGCGCTGGCCTGTCAGCCCGACTTGCTCTTTGCTGACGAGCCGACCACTGCGCTGGATGTGATGATCCAGGCACAGGTTCTCGAACTGCTGCGGAATATCCAAAAGGCGTTTGGGCTTGCAATCGTCCTGGTCACTCATGACCTGGGCGTGGTGGCGGAAGTTGCGATTCGGTGGTCGTGATGTATGGTGGAAAGGTCGCAGAATATGGAACTGCCGAGAAATATATAACATGCCCAGCATCCCTACACTCAACGCTTGTTGGCGTCTTTTCCAGATGTGAATCAACCCACCGACACTCTGGTTTCCATTCCGGGGACGCCGCCGCGCCTGACAGAATTGCCGAAGGGCTGTCGTTTCGAACCGCGTTGTGACGTGAAGATCCCGAATGTGCGGACATTGACCCGCCGCTTGTCGAACCTTCTGTACGACATTATGTGGCCTGTCATCTGTGCAAGGGCAGGAGCAGGCGGCCTTCGCCTGAAAAAAATGCCAATTCTTGAAGTACACAACCTGTTCAAGTATTTTCCCGTAAAGCAATCGCTGCTGCGTCGGGTGGATAGCTTTGTGAAGGCAGTGGACGATGATTTCATTCAACGTCGAGCGCGGCGAAGTGCTCGCCATTGTCGGTGAATCAGGCTGCGGAAAGACTACCATTGCGCGCACGCTGATCGGGCTGGAAGAACCGACGGAAGGCGAAATTCTTTTTGACAATCATGGCGATAGGGCAGGGGATTACACTTAAAGCAACTGCGTCAAACGGGCCCAGATGATCTTTCAGGATCCCGTACGAATCACTTAAATCCTCGAGCCACAATTCGAGAAATTGTCGAAGAGCCTTTGGTGGTACATGGAATTGGCCGAGATCCCGAGGAACGCTTGAAGCGCGCGAAGGCAGCTCTGGAAGATGCGGGCCTGCGCCCAGCCTGAAGATTATCTGCTGCGCTACCCTCACGAATTTTCTGGAGGACAGCGCCAGCGCGTAGTCATCGCGGCGGCCATGGTGCTTGAACCGGAACTGCTGATTGCCGATGAACCTGTCTCGATGCTGGATGTTTCGATCCGCGCCGAGATCTTGAATCTTTTACGAGAATTGCAGAAAAGTCGAGGCGTCAGCATTGTGTTTATCACCCACGATCTCAGCACCGTAGCTTATTTTGCGGATCGGATTGCGGTTATGTATCTCGGGCGAATTGTGGAGAGCGGCCTGACCGATGAAGTCTTGAAATCACCGCAGCATCCCTATACCAAAGCCTTGCTTTCGGTTGTGCCCGTGCCTAATCCCCGGTTGCGGCGTGATCGTATTATCTTGCAAGGCGAAACCCCTAATGCGGCGAATATCCCATCGGGATGTCGTTTCCATCCGCGCTGTCCGGTGGCGATCGCCGAATGCAAGCTTACAGACCCTGGCATTGTAAGACTCAGCGGTACACATCAGGCTGCCTGCCTTCTCATCAAAAAATGATATGGATATCACCAGCTTTCAAAACCCGCGGATCAAGCAGCTTGTAAAACTGCGAGAAGATAAAAAAACACGCCAACTCGAGAAGTTGATGCTTGTTGAAGGCTGGGATGAGATCAATCTTGCCCTGGCCGCCGGACATGAGCCTCAAACGCTCATCATTGCTCCTGAGCTTACAAAACGTCAAATTGGGGCCATCCATGTTGAAACCTTGACTGTTAGCAAACCGGTTTTCGCAAAAATCTCTTATCGGGAGAATCCAGATGGATGGCTGGCAGTTTTCCCAATGCCGCAAATATCTTTAACCAACATCAAGCTTAGTGCGGAACCATTACTGATTGTGGCAGAGTCAATTGAGAAACCCGGAAACCTGGGGGCCATTCTTCGTTCGGCGGATGCGGCCGGGGTGGATGCCTTGTTGGTTTGCGACGCCCGGGTGGATATCTATAATCCCAACGTCATAAGAGCCTCGCGTGGGACTTTGTTTGCAGTACCAACTGTTGAGATATCGAACGAAGAAGCCTTCTCTTTTCTCCGAGATCACAGGATCAAGATAGTTGCTGCCACGCCGCAGGCCAGTAAAGAGTTTACCAGCCAGGATCTGCGCGGTCCCCTGGCCGCGGTAGTCGGAACCGAAAATGAAGGTTTGACGGATTTCTGGTTGAGACAAGCCGATCTTAGTGTGAAAATACCCATGCTTGGGAAAGTAAATTCTTTGAATGTTTCGATCGCAACGGCATTATTGATTTTTGAAGCCCGGAGGCAGAGAACCAGCTAGTTTTGAGCAAGCCAGGTCTGGGGGAACGACCTTCCGCTTCAGGCGCCGGGACGAAGAGGACGAAATGACTTTTCTCCCTGCAATGCCGCCTGAAAAGACGGGGGAAGAACCCAGAAACTTGTAAGTCTCGGTACGCACCCCCTTGCAGACAACGGCTCACGATGTTTATCCGGTAGTTCGGGTGATATTTATTCTTGACTTCCTCCTTGCGGTAAATTAAAGTAAGTCAGGTAAGGAGGCCGCCATGCTTTATATTATTGCTCCGTTTTTAACAGTCATCATCCTGTTTGCTCTCTGCAGCGATGGTGAGCGCGCAATGGAGTCTAAACGCAATTACTGGATACGAAACCATAGCGCCCTGGATCAAATGAGGTGGGGTTGGTCATATTGATGCCGCAGGGCTTCCAAAATTGATTTGGGATCCCCCAAAATACATGCTTTCCAGATAATCTACTACACAAATCCTGAAAACAGCTCTGCCTGGCATATATAGTGCCAGGCAGAGCTGTTTTACTGATTCTGGATATGCTATTACAGGGCCATAGCCGGACCTGAGATCTCCGAAGCCTGATCCTCCGCAACCCCATACTGCAATTCCAGGTTATGGCGGAACTGTTGAGTATAGAGGTTGTAATAGTGTCCACGCATTCGCAGCAGTTCGCTGTGCGTGCCCTGCTCGGCAATTCGGCCATCCTGAATGACCAGGATACGATTTGCGCGCCGGATGGTGCTCAAACGATGCGCAATGATGAACGTCGTGCGATCTTTCATCAAGGCCTCCATGCCGCGCTGGATGAGGGCCTCGGTCAAGGTATCTACACTCGAGGTGGCTTCATCCATGATGAACAATTGTGGGCCGGCCAACACCGCGCGCGCCAGGCTGATCAACTGCTTCTGGCCCACCGAGAGCAGGTTCCCGCCTTCACCAACGTTTTCATCGTAACCCTTTGCCATCGTACCGATAAAGTCATGCGCTCCGGCGATCCTCGCGGCCTCTTCGACCGCGGCATCCGTTGCTTCCAATCGTCCGTAACGAATGTTTTCACGCACCGTACCGGAAAAAAGATGTGGTGTTTGCAAAACAATGCCGATGCGGGACTGGATCGATTGCAAGGTGTAATCGGTGTAGTCATGCCCATGGATCCGAATAACGCCTGATCGCGGTTCGTAAAAACGGCAGAGCAGATTTACGATGGTTGATTTTCCGCCGCCGGTGGGTCCCACCAAAGCGATCATTTCGCCGGGGCTTACTTTCAAAGAGAAATCTGACAACACTGGCTTTCGGTCCTCGTAATAAAAGTCAACATGGTCAAATTCGATCTCTCCAAGGAGCGTGTTGGCTGGGATTGCATCGACCCGGTCATGTACCTCAGGCGGCGAATCCACCAATTTAAAGATCCTCTCGGCTGAAGCGATGGAATGCTGCATTTCTGCATAGACGCGCGCCAAATCCTGTACCGGCCACATCATAAAGGTAAGGTATGAGACGAAGGCGTTGATCCCGCCGATCGTTATCAGACCGACCTGCGTCTGCACGCCACCATAAAAAACGATCGCACCCAGCGCCAAAGCAGCAATGATCTGCACGGTGGGGAGGAAGAGGGCCGACAACCAGGCTGCGCGATAAGAAGCGTGATACATCGTGCTTGTGAGAAGTTGGAACTCTCGCAGGTTCTCGTCCTCGCGCCCAAGCGCTTTGACCACTCGAACACCTTGTATATTTTCGTTATAGGCGCCGGTGATTTTGGAGTTGGCGCGGCGGCTGTTGCGAAACTCAATAAGGATCCTCTTACGAAATTGCACGGCAATGACTACCATGATCGGGATGATCACTGATACGATGAGGGCCAAGCGCCAGTTAATGATCGTCATAAAGATCAGGGAGGTGGTGATGTTCATGAAGGCCCAGGTCGTGTCCACTACGCCCCAGGTCATCAAGTCGGCTACACGGCCGCTATCGGAGGTCACCCGGGCAATAAGACGCCCAACCGCGTTCTGTGCGTAATAGGAAAGTGACAGATCCTGCAGATGGTTGAACATCATCTTGCGCAGATCGTACTGTATCCGTTCGCCAAGGATGCTCGCAAGATAGATGAAAGTAAATACCGTAACTGCCTGAATTAGGATAAGTGAACCGTAGATCGTTGCGATATGCATTATGGCATCAGGGCTGCCAAGTTCGATACCCTGATCAATTATCTGTTTGTTCAGGTAACGTAAAATAGGCGTCTCCGATGGATGTGAGAGCGATCGTGACTAGGAAGCCGATGACCCATTTCATATGGGGCTTCATCAATCCGATGATCCTTTTAAGGACCGGCCCGGTCAAATTTGAGGTATATTCTTCTTCTTCCAATTCAATAAATTCGTCCGACATAATTTATCTCCGTAAGCAATCGCCTCGGGCAGAGAACCCGCTGGGAATGCAGTTGAAAGGGTATTCACATCTCCGTCGACTGCGCTTACATCGCTATCCTCATCGTGATTTATGATCCTGCCCGAGGCGATTTCGATTAATCGACTCCGGCAACTTCTTCTTCCAGTTCCTCGTCTATGCGTGCCTGGATGTCGTAGATTTGTCGATACACGCTAAATTGTTCTTGAACCAACTGTTCGTGAACGCCCTTTTGGATGACCTTGCCTTTATCCAGCACCAGGATGAGGTCGGCATTCATCACAGACTGGATTCGGTGGGCAATGATGAAAGTAGTGCGCTTTTCCATCAATTCGTAAAGTGCAGAACGGATCTCGGCTTCTGTCTCCGTATCGACCGATGAGGTCGAATCATCAAAGATCAGGATATGTGGATTCTTAAGCAGCGTCCGGGCGATGGTAACACGCTGCTTTTGGCCGCCGCTCAAGGTCACTCCCTTTTCACCAACCAGGGTGTTGTATCCGTCGGGGAAGGATAAGATGACGTCGTGGATCGCAGCAGCCTGCGCCGCGCGTTCGACTTCCTGCTCTGATACCTTCCTGCCTACGCCGTACAATATGTTTTCGCGGATCGACCGGCTGAATAGAAATGGTTCCTGCTGGACGATACCGATCTGAGCGCGCAAATATTCACGCGAATAATCCTTTAGCTCTACGCCGTCGAGCAGGATCCGACCGCTGGTATATTCATGAAAGCGCGGCAGCAGGTTGACCAGCGACGTCTTGCCTGATCCGGTTGAGCCGAGAAGGGCTATGGATTGACCCGGCTTGATATGGAAAGAGACATCCTTCAGGACTTCCGCCTCGCCATCTTCATACCTGAAGGAAACATCCTCAAAGACGATGTCGCCTCGTACCGGACCAACAGGCTGGACGCTGCCCTCGGTAAGGGGTTCCCTTGCCTGCTTGACAATTTCCATCAAGCGGCCGTAGGAGACCATGCCGGTTGATGTTTGCACGATCATGCGGCCCAGATTGCGGATCGGCCATATCAGCCAGACCACCAGGCCTACATAGGCAATATAAGTGCCAACGGTGATCTCGCCGCGGATTGCCATCATAGAGGCAAAGACGAAACCGAATAACATCTGGAACCCGAGCACAATGTCCGAAAGCGGCCAAAAAAGAGAGTGCATGATCAGCAGGAGCTTCCCTTTCAGGAATTTGTCCAGGTTGTCCTTTTCAAACTTAGCCTTCTCGTAATCCTGCCTGGCAAATGCCTTGACAACACGCACACCGGTCAGATTTTCCTGCAGCGTGGTAGAAAGGATCGCCTCTTGGGCTTGATAATCTTCATAGCGCTTCGTCACCTTTTTGAAAAACCAGAGGGATGCCAGCAGGATGAAGGGGATAACCACAACAGAAACCCAGCCAAGTTCGCGTATTTAGATTCAAGATGGCAATCCAGTTGATAACGAACAAAAGGACAATGCGCCCCATCCCAATGGCTTCCTCGCTGAAGAAACGTCGTAGGGCATCCACATCTGAGGTAACACGTTCGATTAGGTCGCCTGTTGGCGTCCGGCTGTGATAAGAAAAGCTCAACCGTTGGATGTGGTCGAACAGGAAGTCGCGCAAGCGCCTGGTAATCCCTTCGGCGGTATAGGCTGCCAATCGTCCCGATAGGAATGAAAATGTGCCCTCCATGGCTGCCAGTCCAACAAATGCGGCGCCAATCAGCGCCAGCGTCTTGTCTAGTGTTCCGCCTATGTAAACCTTGCGTACCAATACGCTGTCCGCGAAGTAGCCGAGCAGGAGATAGGTACAGGTCTTTGCCAGGGCAGAGATTGCCAGCGAAGCTGTTGCACCTGCATAGGGCAAACGGAAATCGCTCATCATTCGCCAGATGCCGACAAGGCGATTTTGATTAAGCGCTTTCCGAAAATCAAAGGTATTGGGGTTGGATGTCGTGCCAGTCATAGTTTATTCCTTGAAAAATGCACAAAAAAAGCCACGGTGCGGGGCGCAACCGTGGCTGAGTCGAAAAGACAACAAGCAAGGGCTAGGGACAGTCAGCAGGCGCACTCCGCGAACGTAATAAAGCTCCGGAATCGTTACGAGGGATGATATAAACAAACATGCAGATCATGAAGTGCGCCTCCTTTCTCTTGGATAATTATTAAAGCCCGATGAGTTTATCATGTAAAAGCGATGTGTGTCAAGGCAAAACTCGGTAGAGCAAGTAATGATGATGCCAATCGAGCGTTATAATTGATAGAACTTATGCAAATTATGGCTTCGGGTTTAGGGTTAATTGTAAAGAGGCTGCCGGCACAAACCGATATTCTGAGTGTGCTTAATGTGGTTGTATTCGTTTTGTTCGGATGGTCCATACGGGGTTTCCTTTTCGAAATTCCATCATTCTTGCTCTATATGGGGCTTGGAGACATATCTGCAATTCTTTTCTACATGATGGCCTTTGCCCTATTGGAAAGCGTTTTGGTCACCGGGGGGCTGGTAATTCTAAGCATGCTGTTGCCCTCGAATTGGCTCAAGTCCGGGTTCAGATATAAAGGCTTCTTGATTGTTCTGGTTGCGACAATCGGATTTATTTTATTCCAGGGGTATTACAAGGTTGGCTTTTTTCAAAATCTGATCCAGAATGATTATTCCCCTTTTCAACCCATACTCACAGGTTTCATAGTCGGTATCGTTGGGCTAATCGGGCTGCTCTTGCTTTTTCATCACAGTCCATGGCTGCAAAAGTATCTAACGAAATTCGTGGATCAGTTCAGCGTTTTCAGTTACCTTTATGTCCCCTTGGGCGTGATAGGCATCCTTGTGGTATTTGTGAGAAACTTATTATAGGTGGACCATGCGGCCAAAATTCACATTTTCGCGACGGGATTTCTTAAAACTTGCCTCGCTTTTGCCTTTGACCTGGGCCGTTCAACCGCTTGCTAAACTAGCGGGACCTCAAGCAACCGTCGACAAACCCAACGTAATCTTGCTGGTCTTTGACGCCTGGTCAGCTTTACATGTGCCTTTTTATGGCTATGTTCGGAATACGATGCCAAACCTGGCGCGCTTCGCAGAGAATGCCACGGTCTATCATAATCACTATTCTGCCGGTACTTTCACCGTCCCTGGAACGGCGTCCTTATTAACCGGCCTGCACCCATGGACACATCGCGCATTCCAATTGAGCGCCGGTGGAATCATTCATTCACAGGTGAACCATCAGCTTTTCGCGGCAATGTCGAATACGCGCAGCACCCTCGGATTTGCACAAAATAGATTTGCCGATCTGCTGCTAAGCCAGGCTGAAAACTATGTTGACGTTCATATCGGGAGCAGCAGCTTCAATGTGGAACGTTCGCTCATCTACGACACACCCCTTTTCAAAAACGACGAACGGATTGCCTATTCCAGTTTCGAGGATAATATTTTCCAGACCGGGGATGGGGCCGACAGTTCGCTTTTTTGGGGGTCTCTCTATCGTCTATGGGTTTTGTACAATAGGCTCAAGGAAACGAAGGATGATGGGAGAAATTACCCCACCGGGCTGCCAGATTCCACTGAACTGTATCGGCTGGAGGATTTGGTTGACGGGGGAATCAAAATTCTCGGCAACCTGAAGGAACCGGCCTTCGCTTATTTGCACTTTTATCCGCCTCACGGTTTGTATCATCCCTCTGCGGCCTTTGTGAATAAATTCAACGATGGCTGGAAGCCTGTAGATAAGCCTATTCATCCTCTGGCGTATACCCAGAATGACGCTGAATTTTCCAATGCGACCAGGTTGCTGTATGACCAATATGTAGCCAGCTGGGATGCAGAAGTTGCCCGTTTATTCGATTATCTAAAAACTTCGGGGCTCCTGGATCGCAGCTATGTTATTGTGACTTCGGATCACGGCGAATTGTTCGAGCGCGGTGAAGTTGGCCATTGGACTCGTTTGATGTATGAGGCAATAATGCACGTTCCGCTGCTGATCTCAACGCCCGGACAAAAAGGCGCCAAAAATGTGCAAACTTTCACCAGTAGCGTGGATCTTCTTCCCACTCTTGCCCAGTTTTCAGGCAATCCGGTCCCTGCCTGGGCGGAGGGTCGATTGCTGCCGGAATTCGGCGGCACGGATGACCCATCACGCAGCATTTTCACGGTGGATGCAAAGAACAATGCTTCGTTCGCACCCCTGACCAGAACAACCATATCACTTACGAAGAATCCGTATCGCCTGACTTATTATAAGTATCCGGAAGCCGGCAGCGACCAATTCGAATTTTACAATATCGCTGAAGACCCCGATGAGCTTAAGAATCTCTATTCCGCCGGCCCATCGAGCGCTTTGGACATGCGGACTGAATTGCTCCAAAAACTAACGGAGGTCAACTATCCTTTTGGCCTATAGCCGTTCGATATGTAAGAGGGGGAGTGGAAGTCTGATTCTCAATCAATTCCCAAAATTCGGATTGGCGATCGTAAGAGGGGGACGGATTCCAGATATTGAGGCCCACGAAATCATAGAAGGGTTCTATTTTTCCGCTCTAGATGGAGAAGTTAGCTGGGGGCGCATCAGATAAAGAGGTTCGCCAAGCAAATGGGGTAACGCTATATTAGGAGAACCTATCATGCTCACGCACTCCAGGTCCTAACTATTAAAGACGCAGAGATAACTGAAATCCATATGTTTATTCTCCCGCGAATATTTTCTTGCTTTGGCCTGGCATTGACATTGTAAAATCCCACCCTTTGCTGTGCGATAACGTAGCCAAATGTCAAAAATGACAGCGGCTCAACTCACTTTTCTTTTTCAAAAATATCATAATAGCCCTTGTCCAGTTCGTCGTTGGAAAGATGCGCATAGCGCTGAGTGACTTGAATGTTGCTGTGCCGCGCTAGCTCCTGGGCAAGTTTCAGATTTCCTGAGGCCCGCAGAACCGTCGTAACGAAATAGTGCCGAAACGAATGGGGGGTGATGGTACCTTTTGCCTTTTCCCCCAATATTTCGTTAACACGCTCCTTCACAATGTTACGGCCTGTAGCCGTGGTAATAGTCTTGATCTTATTGCCTGCCCCTTTATCATGCCGAGCGAAGAGGGGCAGGGCGCCCAAGGGCTTCCCCGACTGACCGTCCAGTACCGACCGAATGGAAAGGTAATCTTTGATGGCATTCATGGAACGGGATGAGAAACGAACGACGGCTTGTTTATCGCCCTTGCCTATAATGACCGCGCGACCCTCGTTCCAATCAATATCTCCGCGTCGAAGTTTACAGGCTTCATGTACGCGTAAACCCGTATCTGCCAGGGTTAGCAAGAACGCCCGATCCCTTAATGCGCGTAACCGTTCATTCTCACTCTGGCCCTGCAGAGACGTTGGTTCGGCGACAAAACTCAAAACCTGCTCAATATCATTTTGAGGAAACTGCGGCAGCCTGATGCCGGGACGGCGAGCACGTTGGCGAATAAGAAGCCGAAGGCGTGGAAGGTTGATATCGCTTAATCGCTCAGAGGCGAGGAATTCGTAAAAACCCACGAGAGCATGAAGGTAGAGTTGCTCGGTCGCCGGTGAGAAATCCTTAAGATATCTTATGAACCAGCTTACTGCATCTTCATTGAGATTTGCGATGGGGGTTGCTTCGGGCACCAGCTGATTTTTTCGCAGCACAGCCTGGAAGACATTCGTAGCATTTGTATATGTTCGAGCCGTGTGCATGCTGCGTGCATGTTTGACGTTGTCAAGATAATTGGCAATCGCAGTGGCTATAGTGGCAGTGTCCATAGGGATCATTATACGAAGTTTGAATGATTTGTCAATGTTTTTGATAATAATACTTATCAAAAACAAAACATCTTTATGAAATTAGGCCCGAGCTCCGCCTCCCTATCGGCGATTATCTTGGAGAAATATCCTCCAGCTACCAGCCTATGGAATTATCTGAGAAAAAAAATAGGGGTAGAAGCTGTCAGGTTCAGAGCAAGCGACAACCTCTACCCCACTGGATTGGGGAGCCCCGTGCTATTTCTGTGTTAGGCGCTGATATCCTTTGGCAGCCCCAACCCGCACTTTTGCCTGGGCCCGTTCGCGTTTGTTCAGGTTACTTATTACTAGCCAGTAAATCGTCAGAAAGATAATTACCAGAAAGGTACCGCCGTATAGGACTTTGGCAACCGGAAGGGCTGAATCGGTACCGGCAAAAAGTCCGTGGAGCGTGGCGCCAAGATACCCAACCAGGCTCAAGACGTGTATGCTCCTGAATGCCTTGCTGCCGATTACCTTGCGCAGGTAAAAAGTGACTGTAACTAGCAATGATAGATAGAAACCGATAATCCCCAGTCCTACCCAAAACGGACGATAGGTATCAACAAACGGTATCAATACTTGCCAAATCGAGAAAGGCAAAAACTGGTCGAGCATCAAGACGATAACGTGCAGCAGCACGAAGCCCAGTCCGAGTAAAGAGAGGAATTCGTGGAAATCGTAGGAATAGGTGCCGTCCACAGTTGGGTGCAGGAGTTTGGTTGAGATCGCCATTCCCCACACCATCGAGAGCCATAGGAGAAAATAAGATGTCAATCCGGCGGCGCGTGTCACATACCACCACGCCTGTACAGTGTCCATGGCAAATAAAGATTGAAGGGATTGAGCCATAGTTGCGCCCGCCGGCGTTTGATAAAACAGCAACAAAGCCACCGTTCCAATGAAAGTGGATCCGACCAAAACAATAATTCCCAGGAATTTGAGAACCAGCCCCATTGTTGAAGGAGTGGATTTCTTATTGGCGGTAGACATGGTCATACTCATTCAGATGCTCCTTTCCAAGCTGCGAACCTGAAATTCGCCCCTCAGCATCAACGGCAATATAGGCTAAACCAGGGTTTTGCGAAGCCAGGCGACCGGCTTCAATTTCGCCACCGATCAACAGGGCTTTGGCATAAGCCTCCGCGGCAGTAATTTGCGGGGCGATAACTGTTACGCTCAGCCAGTCGGTAACCGCAGGCTCCCCCGTTCGTGGATCGATCAAATGATGGCGCGTCAGACCAGTTTGTTTCCATGTTCTTTTTGTGATCGATGAGGTGACCACTGCGCTCGGGCCCACGGAAAGCTCAGCAATGGTTTGTTCTGGATAACGCGGGTCTTCCAATTCGACCCGCCATGGCGAACCATCCGGTGGGTTGCCAAAAAAAGAGATATCGCCCCCGGCATTGATCACGCAAATTGGAGCATAAGATCTGAGTAGGATGGATGCCTTTTCAACGATCCACCCTTTGGCTATTCCACCAAAATCAAGCTCCAGGCCGATCGGTAATCTGACCCGCCTACTCCCAAAATCAAGATCGATTTCTGTGAGCATCGGTCGAACAACCGTGGGTGGTACAAGAGAGGTGGCGCTGCCCTCAGAGCGCAATATCTCCATGCTCTTGTCGTAGCCGATTCGTTTCAGATCAGTCAAAATAGAAGGATCAAAGAGGCCATTGGTTTCGTGGAAATAACCCAGCGACAAAGTCAACAACTCAACCAGGTCCTCCGAGACTGCAGACCACTCCCCAGCCATACGATTAAGCATGCTGAGTTCACTATCAGGCAGGAAGCGGCTGAAACGCCGCTCTGCTGCCTCGATAAAGGCCCGTGCAGCCTGCAGCCCGGCTAGAGCTCGCTCCTCCCCTTCTGCGGCCAGTAATACCGAAGTATTCATGGCCCTGAATTCAAGGGTTTGCATTAGGAGCCGCCCGTTCGAAAGATTGGCATAGGTGCAGGGCCAAAATTATTCGAGGGTTGGAGAGGTTGAAGGGATAGTGGTGAACTTTGGAGGAAATTCCCGCTGTTCGGATCTGTTCCAAAACCCGGATTGGAAAGCGGTGGCAGGGTTGGCAATGGTGCCACGGAGGAGCTCGGTGATGAAACACTTTGGGCAGGTTTGGGTGCGTGCGCCAGCATGATCCACCCAAGCAGGAAACTTAGGACGCTTGTTAGCGTGATCCAGAGATGTAATCCAAATTTAAAAAACTTCATTCTTGCCTCGCCATCTACCTGTTGATGTAAATTCGTCCGTCTGAGGTTACGGTAATCAAGCCTCTCTCCTGTAATGCATTCAAGAGGGCTTGAACCTGCTGCATTTGTTGCTGCGCCTGTTGGATCTGCGCGTTGGCTTGATCCAGTTGCTGCTGATATTGGCTGTCACGCGCCTGGTATTGCTGGTCGCGGGCCTGATACTGGGAAACCAGAGCCTGCAATTGTTGGACCTGCGATTGCTGGGACGCACTCGTATCCGAAACCTGCGCGGCCGCCTGTGCCTGCGAATTCGCGGCCGTGGTGCCGTTCGGATTAAACAACGCCACTCCGCCAATTGCCAGCATTGATCCGCCTACACATGCGGTCATGATTAGAGCCGCTAGTAATGCTATAAATTGCTTTTTCATGGTTCCTCCAGAGCTTCTTTCCTGCCTAGTATACAGACCCAAGATTACGGGGAGATGAAGTTCATGTAAAACGGATGTTAACGGCCTGTCATCCAATATACATGTTCAAGTGTTAAAATAGCCCTGATGGAGAGCGAAAATTATGCGGATATTGCTGGTTGAAGACAACCGTCGGTTGAGCGACTCTCTACGGGCAACCCTCACCGAAGACGGTTACGCAGTGGACGCTGCCTACGACGGAGTCGAAGGGGAAGATATGGCTCTGATAACCCCCTACGACATTATCATCCTCGACATCATGCTTCCAAAAAGGGATGGGATCGAGGTCTGCCGCTCACTGCGGGACCAAAAACAGGTCACCCCTATCCTGATGCTGACAGCCCGTGACGCCCTCGACGATAGGGTGCTTGGACTGGACAGTGGTGCAGACGATTATTTAGTGAAACCCTTCGAGATCAAGGAGCTGCGCGCCCGCCTGCGCGCTCTGCTGCGCCGGGAATCAGGTAACAAGAGTGGCAACCTTATCATAGAGGATTTAAGGCTCGACCCTTCCACCCACTACGTTTGGCGTGCAGATATGCCGCTGGACCTGACTGCCAAGGAATACTCCCTACTTGAATACATGATGCGCAATCCAAACCGCCTGATAACACGCGAAATGGTTATTTCACACTTGTGGGATTACGACCAGAGTATCGCCTCCAATGTTGTAGATGTCTATATACGGCGACTGCGCCGCAAAGTGGACGATCCTTTTAAAGTCAAGCTGATCGAGACCGTGCGAGGAGCAGGGTATCGTCTGCATGATCCGGAGCGGGCCTAATGAGAGTTGTGAAGGCGCTGGGCCACGCACCCCTGGGTTTCTTCCGGAGTATCCGTTTTCGAATAACCCTGTGGTTTGTCCTGATACTCGCAATTGTTCTTGCAGCCTTTAGCATCTTTATTTATTTCACGCAATTCCGCGATCTTCAATATGACGCCGTCGGAAATATGCAGGATAAGCTTGCCACGCTTGCAAACTTATCTGCAGAGTCCGGAATGGCAAAACTCGAACCTATCCCCCACTAATGTACCGAGTAATGAGGCCCCTCTGCAAACCGGTGATTTATTGATCCTTGTCGACATGAATGGACAGGTTCTGCAGAACTGGGGGTAAATCCCGTCCGATCCTGCTGATTTGGTCAGCACATTGATTCCCGCCGTGAGCCAAACTCACGACCTCAGCGTCTACCAGGTTTACCAACAAACAATCTCGTTAATTGGACTCCAATAAAGATATCGTGAAGAAGGACTATCTCTTTATCCTTCTCCCGGTATTTGCGGCACGATGCATTGCTGGGCTTTCTTGATTCTCGGCAGCCCATCTCCCTTGACCGATCATCTTGGCCGGCTGGCGTTGTCTCTTTTGGTCGGAAGTATGGGAATGCTATTGGTAGCATTTGTGGGAGGGTTATGGTTGGCGGACCGGGCGATGCGGCCGGTCAAAGCGATCACAAACGCGGCGCATACCATTAGCGAAAGCGACCTTAGTCGTCGACTGAATTTAAGCGGTCATGATGAGCTCGCTCAATTGGCGGCCACCTTCGATGAAATGCTGGGACGCTTACAAACAGCCTTCGACCGCCAACGCCGGTTCCTTGCAGATGCCAGTCATGAGCTGCGAACACCCTTGACTATCATGAATTTGGAAGTTGGGCGTGTTCTGACGGGCCATCGTACATCAGCCGAATATCAACATGCATTACAAACAGTGGATGCCGAAAGCACCCGGATGACACGACTTGTCAATGATTTAATGACCCTCGCCCGCATGGATGCCGGCCAGGCCAACCTGCAATTGGAAGACCTGGATCTAAGTGATGTTGCAGTCGAGGCGGCCGAGCGAATGTCGGTCCTTGGCAGAACGCCAAAAGATCGTTCTCGAGATCGGTGAGATGCCGGAATTATGCATTCATGGCGACCGGCAATATCTTATTCAAATGATAAGCAATTTGATCGAAAACGGGATTAAATATAGCGGCTCCGGCCAAAAAGTAAGGATCGAGACTGGGCTAAGTCGCAAATAATAACAGGGATTTGGCTTTCCTGCGCGTTTCTGATACTGGGCCGGGAATCGCGCCAGAGCATTTGCCACATCTCTTTGATCGCTTCTATCGCGTCGACCCGGCAAGGTCAAGGGCTAACGATGAAGACCCCAACTCCCCCACCGGAAGCGGACTTGGCCTTTCGATTGTTGCCTGGATCGTTCAAGTACATGGCGGCGAAATTCACGCGACAAGTAAACTGGGCGAGGGTTCTATATTTGAAGTTACGTTGCCCCTTAAACGTTAACTTGACAAATAGAATAAATGTTCTATAATTCCCGGCATGGATGCATTGGTCCAGTTAGAAATGCTCACCAGCCGAATGGATCTTGAGCCGGCTGAGGAATTGCACGAGCAGCGGGCTGCCCCACAATCCGGACCGAGGCCGGGCTGTTTCACGCCCCAGCAGAAATCCGCAATTTTCGTCCACCCCGCCCAACTTCCAAATGGTAAAAACATCAAGCTTCTCAAGACGCTGCTGACTTCCGCCTGTGAGCGGGATTGTTTTTACTGCCCATTTCGGGCCGGACGGGATTTTCGTCGCGCAACCTTCAAGCCGGAAGAATTTGCCAAAGTCTTCATGGGCTTGAACCAGGCCGGCATAGCGGAAGGAGTTTTCCTGAGTTCGGGCATCACAGGCGGTGGCTTGCGGACGCAGGATAAGCTGATCGCTACGGCCGAAATACTGAGACATAAACTGGGCTTCCGTGGCTACATTCATTTGAAAATTATGCCTGGCGCGGAAAAATCCCAGGTGGAACGCGTTATGCAGCTGGCAGATCGCGTCTCTGTAAATCTCGAAGCGCCTAATACCGAGAGACTAGCCCGCCTCGCGCCGCACAAACAATTCCTGGATGAATTGCTCCGCCCATTAAAATGGGTTGAAGAGATCAGGCAAGGCGAACCCGCCAACCGGGGGTGGAATGGACGCTGGCCCTCCACGACCACGCAATTCGTTGTCGGCGGCTCTGATGAAACCGATCTCGAGTTGCTTGCAACGACCAGTCTGGTTAACCAGGCATGTCCGGCTCAAGCGGGCATATTTTTCGGCCTTTCACCCCATCGCCGATACGCCATTTGAAGATAAGGCGCCCACCGACCCATTGCGCGAACATCGTTTATATCAGGCTTCGTTCCTGCTGCGGGATTATGGCTTCGACCTGGAAGATTTGCCCTTCGTTGATGATGGCTTCCTGCCTCTCAAAACAGATCCCAAGCTTGCCTGGGCGCAGACAAGATTGAGTGAACAACCGATCGAGATCAATCGCGGCAGATCGCAGGGATCTGCTTCGCGTTCCCGGAATCGGACTGAGGGGCGCCGATGCGATAATCCGTACGCGGCGCGGCGGTAAGCTTAATGATCTATCATCGTTACGCAAACTTGGAATCCTCACACAAAAAGCAGCGCCCTTTATATTGCTTAACGGAAAACAGCCGGCATATCAGGCCTCTCTTTTATGATTAATAACGTTGTGTTCAAAACAAAAGGCAGATGGACGATCCATCTGCCTTTTGTTTTGAACCTTAAAGTTTTCAAATCTTGCCATATAAAACCTTGTCATTGAATATATATCGTTATATAGTATCAATACTTACAAGTCGAATAAATGAAAGGATGATATCAAATTCAAAATGAATACACCTGCATCGCTGGTAATCCGTACACAAAACAAATACAGGAGTCTGGCAACCAAAGAAGCCTACAAAAAAGGCGAGATCATTTGCCCGATCCCAACCGAATCGCTTTACAACAAACCGAATCAATTTACCGTTCAAATCGGACGCGATCAGCACGTGGAAGTGAAAGAGCTGGCGTCGATGAATCATTCATGTGATCCCAGCACTTTCCTCGACACCACACGGATGCTCGTCTTTGCCGCACGCGACCTGGCGCCCGGCGATGAGCTGACTTTCTTCTACCCCTCCACAGAATGGGAGATGAGTTCACCGTTTATCTGCCTGTGTGGCGCTTCAAACTGCATCCATGTTGTGGCGGGTGCACGTTTCCTCCCGCTCTCAACTCTTGAGAATCATTTCCTCAATCACCACATCCGCGAATTGATGATCGAATTGTTGAATAATACTGAACGGCACCTTATGCAATTGGAACGCGAAAGAAAATTCGACGTAATCTCACAAAACAATCCACCCATTGCGTAGCCCTTCACGCACGGCTTGCGTCCGGTTGGTTGCATTCAATTTGGTGTAAATGGATGAGACGTGAAATTTGACCGTATGTTCGCTGATCCCGAGCGTGACAGCGATCTGCTTATTGGCCATTCCCTTCGCAAGCAGTGCCAAAACTTCGGATTCGCGGTCGGTTAATGGCCCCCGAGGCAAAGTCTCTTCTTCAGAGGCAGAAAACAATAGCTGATTTGTGCCAACGATCAACCCTTGCGACAAGGCATGGATCGCAGCGCATAATTCCTCTGCAGAAGTCTCCAATGGCAGGATTCCCCACACCCGCGAAGATCCTATCATGGGTTTGATGTTGAATGCTTCATCCCTGAGAAACAGGATCGCTGCGGGCTGAAAGGATTCGGCTTCGAACTCCGGCCAGGGAACGAACGAAGTCGACGTTGTAATTACAACGTCGACTTCGTATTGTCCTTCCTGTAAGGAGTCGCCCCATACATTTCGTTCGTCAACAATTTTGATCTCATCGTCTGACGAAAGCAGCGAACGTAAACCTGCCCGTAAAGCAGGGGATGTAGCGACCAGCCGGACACGGATCAATTTATTTTCTCTCTCCTACAGTCACTCTGACTGTCTCGGGCTTGCCGCCACGCAAGACTTCGACAGCGATTGGCTTGCCTACGGTATCACTATTGAGGGCGGAAAACAAGTCGTCCGGGTCACTTACTGGCTGTTCGCCGACTGCAGTAAGAATATCGCCTACCAGCAAACCCGCTTGTTGGGCCGGCCCTTTGTCTTCCAGCCAGAGTACAAGCAAACCATGTTCCTGCCCACTCTTGAGGGCTTTGCGGGCAGATTCGGGAATATCCGCGCTCTGCGTACGGACACCCAGGTAACCACGCTTTACAGTACCGTGCTTTTCAAGTGAGTTCGGCTATTCGCCAGGCAACTTTCGCCGGGATCGTCAGGGCCGCCCCATGTGCAAGTCCCGAAGTGTTCAGGCCAAGTACCTCGCCCTCCGTATTTACCAGGGGTCCACCGGAAAAACCGGGATACGAAGTGGTCTCAGTTTGAATGTATTCATCAAGTAGCCCCCCCGCCCCGTCCGGGCCGGCCCACCAACCGCAGTGATAATGCCCCAGGAAGCCTGCACTCCAGAACTTGATGGACGGCCAAGGGCCAGTACAAGCTGCCCTACCTTCGCTCCGGCTTGGGCAACCCTGGCCGGTGAAAGTGTCTTTTCCGTCAGTCGCAAGAGCGCCAGGTCAGAGCCGGGATCGCGTCCTGCAATAGCAACAGGATAGGTTTTTCCGTCGCCCGTCGTAATACTCAGGTTCTCGTCACGTGTAACCACGTGGTCAGCGGTCAAAACCAGATTGGCGGCATATGCGATTCCGCTTGCAGGATAACGCCTGCGAGCATCTACCAGAACAGTAGCGCCTCCACCTATTTCGACCGCCGTTGTTAATCCATTGGAAAAATCAGTTAGTGTGCTCATTAAAACTCCTTTAAACTATAACATGACTCTCAGAAGAAACGTAACCTTTGGCTGACACTTTCCTGCTGGAATGCCCCGCGGCATTTAATCCCCACGAGATCACTCGCACCGGACTCAGCCTGAGCAATTGCGCAGCGAAGCCCGGCCCCCATTTCTCACCGCCGCTGTTCAAAGATTCTACATCCGCCAGGATTTCAATACTGCGTGGTTTCCAGGGCGGCAACACATCATCGATCACAATTGCCACTCGAGGATGGCGGCCAATATCCTGCCATTTTTTGCTCTGTCCAAGGTTATGCCCTCCGATGTCAATCGTGTCGACTTCGGGGTTATAACGGTATCCGACCGGGACGACATGCGGATTCCCATCTCTGTCCACAGTAGCTAAACGGCCCAGCTTCTGCTGTTGTAGGTAGTCCAATTCCTCATTTGTGAATACACTCATGGCTGCTCCTGATTGATTATTGTGTTCTCAGTGTATAGCATTACGCCCCTAAATACATCAGGAGTACGGGCAGGATACTACCTCCCCATTCAGGCAGTAAAAAGAACTCCGAAGGCTTTCGTCTTCGGAGTTCTCTATTTTCTGGTCAATTGTTTGAACGCCCCTACCCAGGGTTTCCCCAACCTATGGTTCTCGCTTACCTGGATCTTGTTGAATTTCTGTGCGATTTGGCTGAGAGCATGGCGACCGTAGGCCAGTCCTCCGATAATAGCGCAACCCTCATTTTTTCCGCGGTCGATCCGGCCCAGGCCCATTCCATGCGGAATTTATCGGCCTTGATCCAATAATCGCGTTTTTCCCAGGCTGTTACGCTTGCATCGATTCCTTCGGAGATAGTCTTCAGGGCACAGTGCAATAAAAGCAGCAAGGTCACGTGTTTCTGCGCCTGTCCCGGTTTGTCGAGCCAACTCACGGATGGAGAGTACAATGGCTTTTGTAAGTTGCAGTGCGTTGCTTTCCGGCAGAATCGGGATTAATCACTCGCGACATAGGTGCGGATTATACCAAAAGCCGTATAAGCATAAAGTTAACATCTATCCCTGTTTATTGACGCTCTCCCTCCCGTGCTTTATAATTTCGCCGCATTCCAGACAAGGGGACGTGCTGGAATTGGCAGACAGGCATGACTTAGGATCATGTGCCGCAAGGCGTGTGGGTTCAAGTCCCACCGTCCCCACTATTCTTGAGACCCTCAATGGTTTGCATGGAGAACAAAGTTGAAATTCGAAAAAACCATTCAAGATGATCATCAAGCTCAAGTTGTGGTTGAGGTGGAACCTGATCGGCTCGAGGCCGCCAAGCATCGTGCCGCACGCAAGCTCGCCGAGCGCGGGAAAATTCCCGGCTTTCGGCCCGGCAAGGCTCCTTATGAAGTCATCCTTCGCTATTATGGTGATGCGGCTATTTATGAACAGGCCGTTGACCTTCTCGTAGACGAAGTCTATCCGGATATGCTGAAGGAGGCGGAGATCAATCCCGCCGCGGCCGGCTCGTTGGAAAAAGTCGACGGAACTGAAACGCCGAAATTCACTTTCAAAGTTCCTCTGATGCCCGAAGTGACTTTGGGCGATTATCACAGCATCCGTCTTCCTTATGAGTTTCATCCGCCCGGAAAGGAAAAACTGGATCAGGCTCTCGAAGAGCTGCAGCAGATGTATAGCTCCACCGAGACAGTTGAGCGTGAAGCCCAGGAAGGCGATTATCTGCTCGTTGATTTGAAGTCGGAGAAGGAATCTCTGACCCGCGGCTGGATTTCGCGACGATCATCCGCAAAGAGGACCGGGATAACGAATTTCCCTTCCCCGGCTTTGCACGCGCAACTGGTCGGACTGAAAGTCGGGCGATGCCAAAACAATCAACGCACACCTATCCCGAAGATTTTACCGACGATACGCTGGCTGGCGAGACGGTGGACATTGAAGCCACGATCAAAACGGTTCGATCGGTTACTTTACCCGCCCTCGATGATGAGTTTGCCAAGATGGCCGGACAATACGAATCTTTGGATGCACTGAAAGATGTGTTGAGCAAGGACATTGAAGCCCGTGCCCGGGCCGATTATGATGATGAATACTTTGCTCAATTGGTGGATAAAATCAAGGAAGGACGCGACCATCAAATATGCGCAGCAGTCGCTTAACCATGAGGCCGAGCATGTTGTGGATGATTTGCGGCAGCGGCTCGCCCAACAGGGTCTTGACCTTGAGACCTATTACAAGATGCGCAACACCGATGCGGCCAAATTCTTTGAAGAGGAAGCCAAGCCGGTTGCCAAGAAACGGCTCGAACGCTCTCTGATCCTTGATGAAATTTCCCGTCAGGAAAAAATCGAAGTAGATAATAAATCCCTGGATCAGGAATTCAACAACACCCTTGTGGATATGCAAATGCAGGGTGTAAATATGAATAAAATACGTGGCGGCAAACAGGGTCAACAGCGTGTCGCCGAAGCCGTTGCGATGGAATCTGCCAACCGGTTGTTGACGCGCCGCACGCTCGATCGATTAAAGCTATCGCCACCGGTGAATATAAGCCGGAGCACTCAGTCACTGCCGATGGCGAAGGCAAGTCCGAGGAAGCAACCGAGCGAGTCAGAACCCGGTGATGTCCAGGAACTCAAAAGTCTCTGAGAAGGCATCTGCGCGTTCTGCCAAAGGTGAAGGTAAGGCCAAAAAATCCACCGCATCTAAAAAAACGAGCGCAGCCAGTAAATCCAAGTCTACAGGTAAAAAGTCAACTAGTCAAGAAATGAGAGAGGATATGAACATTCCAGATTTTCAAAATGTTGTTCCAATGGTCGTAGAGACTACCGGCCGCGGGGAACGCGCCTACGATATCTATTCATTGCTGCTCAAAGAGCGCATTATTTTCCTTGGCACGCCGATCGATGATCAGGTTGCCAATGTCATTGTGGCCCAATTGCTGTTCCTGAATAACGAAGATCGCGACAAGGAAATTCAAATGTATATCAATTCTCCGGGCGGACAGGTTTATGCCGGGTTTGCTATCTACGATACCATGAAGATGATTTCGAACCCGATTAGTACCGTCGCCGTGGGGGTCACCGCTTCCTTTGGGACTGTACTGTTGACTGCCGGGACCAAGACCCGCCGCTATGCCCTGCCTCATGCCACCATCCATATGCATCAACCCCTGGGCGGTGCGCAGGGCCAGGCAAGCGATATCGAGATCGCCGCCAAACAAATATTGCGCCAAAGAGCCGCTCTGAACGGCATACTGGCCGCCCATACCGGCCAGCCCCTTGAAGTCATCGAGCGTGACACAGATCGTGATTTCTATCTCGACGCCCAGGCCGCAGTTGAATATGGACTAGTGGATCAGGTGCTTGAAATGCCTGATAAGCAGCAAAAGAGAAAGCCAAAGCCTGATAATCTTCCATATCGCACAATTGGGCGGGCCGGCAACCCGCCCTTCTCGCGTTTATAATCTTCCGAATGTCATACTTCTCAACCTTCTCAATCGTGGCCTGCGATCTTAAATCGCAGGCCTGGGGAATCGCGGTCGCATCAAAGTTTCCTGCGGTGGGTGCTGTCGTACCCTGGGCCAAAGCCAAGACCGGTGCCTTGGCAACTCAATCATTCTCAAATACCACCTTCGGCCCACGCGGGTTGGAATTAATGGCCAGCGGACTTTCTGCAGAGGAAACCTTGTCCAAGCTCCTCGCTCGCGATCGCGAACGCGAAACCAGGCAGGTTGGTTTGGTTGATGCAAAAGGGAGGGCGGCTTCTTTCACCGGGAAATCCTGTTCGGAGTGGGCCGGCGGGTTGACGGGAGCTGGCTATGCCATTCAGGGAAACATTTTGGCCAGCGCCGAAGTAGTGAGGGAGATGGAGCATGCCTTTCTCGAGGCAAAAGGCGAATTGCCGGAACGCCTCTTTACCGCGCTTGAACGAGCGGCGGTCATGCTGGCGGCGAACGGCGTGGACGTCAATCGGCAGCCTTTTGGTTGTTAAGCAAAAGGCAGGTTATGGCGGCTACAACGATCGTTGGGTGGACTGCCGTGTTGATGATCACCTGAATCCCATCGGGCGGTTGGGTGAATTGCTTGAGCTACATCGCTTGTACTTCGGCAAAAGTCCCAAATCGAAACGCGTAAACCTGCAGGGAGAAGTCGTTAAGGAAATTCAGGCGATAATGAAGGGGCTCGGATATTACACACCCACGCATGGTGAGTATGATGATGCAACCCGGGAGGCATTTCGCGTATTCATGGATAACGAGAATTTTGAGGAGCGCGCTGATCCCGGATGCGGGCTGGATCGATCGGACCCGTATTGGAATATCTTATGAAGAACCTGAAGTAACGGACATGCTTGACCAATTGCTCCCCCCCATCCGCGGGTTGATCCTGGACATGGACGGCGTACTCTGGAAGGATATGTCTCCTATCGGTGATCTTTCCCGCATCTTCGATCATATTCGGCTGCGAGCTCTCAAAGTCGTCCTGGCCACGAATAATGCCACTGCCACGGCAGATGAGTATCTCGAAAAACTGCTTCGGTTTGGTGTCGCCCTGGAATCTGGCAAATTGTCACCTCCTCGGACGCGGTCGCACACATGCTTGCAAAGGCGTTCCCGGATGGCGGCGCAGTTTTTGTGGTGGGTGAAAACGGTGTGATCTCGGCCTTGTGTGAGAAGGGCTTCAATCCCATCACCGATCCTGATAACGAAGAACCGGTAGTTGCAGTGGTTGGAGGCATGGATCGCACCTTGACCTACCAAAAACTGCGAAGGGCCTCTTCTCATATACGCGCGGGCGCTCCATTTTATGGGACAAATCCCGATACCACTTTCCCAACCCCCGACGGGTCTTGTGCCGGGAGCAGGCTCGATCCTTGCAGCAATTGAAACCGCATCTGGCAAAAAACCGACCGTTATCGGCAAACCATCACCTTTCATGTTTGAGCTTGCTGCCGAGCGCATGGGGCTGCATAAAGAGGAAATCCTGGTCGTTGGTGATCGCCTCGAGACCGATATTGCGGGCGGTCAAAGGGCGGGTAATCGTACGGCCTTGGTTTTGTCCGGTGTAAGCACTCGCAAGCAAGCCATGGAATGGTCTCCTGCTCCGGACCTGATCGCCATCGATCTGGCTGAAGTGATTCTCTTATAATGCTATTTTCAAATCATGTTTATTTACGACGCTAACCTTCCAGAGATTACGGAAATTCTGAGGTCGTGGGGTGAACCTTCGTATCGTGGCGCGCAGATCTGGCAGGGTCTTTATCAAAAACTTTACAGCTCGCCTTCACAATTTACAAACCTTCCCACCTCTTTGCGCGAGAAGATGGCAGCGGAGTGGATCATTGGAGGGATTGAACCTGTTCGTTATCTGGACTCTCGGGATGGGCAGACGCGCAAAACGTTATTTAAATTGCACGACGGATTTCTGATCGAGGCAGTTTTGATGCGTTATGATAAACGCCGTACCCTGTGTATTTCAACACAGGCGGGTTGCGCAATGGGCTGTGTTTTTTGCGCCACCGGCCAGATGGGATTTAAGCGTCATCTCACGAGTGGAGAGATCGTAGCCCAGGTAATGTACTATGCTCGCATGTTCAGGCGGAAGGACAAAGTGTGACCAATATTGTCGTTATGGGCATGGGCGAACCTTTTCATAATTACGACAATACCATGGCGGCAATTGATCGACTTAATGATTCCCGAAGGTTACAACTTTGGCGCTCGTCGCTTTACGATATCCACGGTTGGTCTCGTTCCCATGATCAAACGCTTTTCCAATGAAAAACGCCAGGTTAATCTTGCGATTTCGCTCCACGCCGCAGATGACGATTTACGGCTGAGCATGCTGCCGGTCAACAAACGGTATAAGATTGATGAATTATTGGATGCCTGCCGGGAATATGTAGAGAAAACCGGTCGCCGCATAACATTTGAGTGGGCATTGATCAATGGGGTCAACGATACGCCTGAGCAGGCGCGGAAACTTGCATTGCGGCTGAGAGGTTTGTTGTGTCACGTGAACGCGATTCCGCTCAACCCCACTGACGGGTATGAAGGGAAAGCTACTTCACGCGAACGGGCTATCAAATTTCAAAGAGATCCTGGAACAGGCAGGCATTCCCTGTACGATCAGGATTCGGCGGGGGATTGATATTCAAGCGGGCTGTGGTCAGTTGGCGGATAAGTCTCTTTAGTGGGTGTGGTTTTTTCATAATGTTAATATTTGATGCAAGTGACTACACGCAGTCAGAATAGCCGCAAGATGTTTTATCGGTGGATGAAAGGCTTTTAATCAATATCCAAGCTATTGCTTGCAAGAACAAAAAGTATGCATTATAGTACATCAACTTAATCATCAGAGCTGATAATGGAATCAAAAAAAGATAACTCATCCTGGCTTGAACGTCCCATTCACCCCGGTCTCCCTGCAATAACATATGAAGTCGCCATCTTTACAGTCATCATCCTGGCTGGCGTTGTCATCGCGCTTTTACAATCTCGGCGCGAGAGTGATGAGTCACGATGAAAGTCTGCACACCTACTTCTCCTGGCTGCTATATAAGGGAGATGGATATCAGCACAACCCGATGATGCATGGGCCCCTGCAATTCCATCTCATCGCCCTTTCCTATTTCCTTTTTGGCCCAAGCGACTTTACCGCCCGCATCCCGGCCGCTCTTTTCAGCATCGCCACCATTTCACTGGCCTGGCATTGGCGGCGGTATCTCGGCAAAACCGGCGGGCTGATTGCCGGTGTTCTGATGGTGATTTCGCCCATTATGCTTTTTTACGGGCGCTATGTTCGTGAAGACCCCTATGCGATATTCTCCGGGGTCCTCATGCTTTATACCGTCCTTCGCTATTTTGAAAGCGGCGAGCGCAAGTTTCTCTACCTGCTTTCCTTCACCATCCTGCTGCATTTTATTGATAAAGAAACTTCGTTCATCTATGCGGCTCAACTATTGCTTTTCCTATTCATTTATTTCATTTACAAGGTCACCCATCACGCCTGGGACGACATAGTATCTTATCGGGCGTTCATTATTACACTCGCGATTGGCAATCCTCCTGATCGGGGTCGGTGCGGGATTGGGGATCCTTAATCACCAGACCGCAACCCTGGGAGCTACCGAGGTTGCATCTCCAGCCAATCCCTCCGCAGCCGCGTCTCCCCTTGCGCCGGCTACCGGCGGCGCTCTTCCAGTTGCCATCGTCATTCTGGCCGGGCTGATTGCGATCGGCGCTGCATCCTATTTCCTCGTTCGCGGATATACCTGGGCGCGGATTAAAGCCGAGCGCTCGTTTGATATGTTAATTCTCACGGGCACTCTCGTTCTGCCCATGCTTACCGCTTTTCCGATTAAGCTTCTCCAAGGGGTGCTGAAAGTCCAGATCCCTACAACCGACGCGGAACTTCAGGCGCTGACACCGCATGATGTGATGGTCGTTGCGATTTTTCTCGTGATAACTTTTGGGATTTCCATAGCGATTGGGCTTCTTTGGAACAGGGATTGGTGGAAACTCGCCCTCACATTTTGGGTGCCGTTTACCATTTTCTATACCACTGTCTTCACCAATACCGACGGGTTCTTTACCGGTGTGGTCGGCTCGCTTGGCTATTGGCTTGCTCAACAAGGCGTCCAACGTGGAAGCCAGCCCTGGTATTACTACATCCTCGTTCAATTACCGATCTATGAATTCCTGCCTCTGCTGGGTGCAATTCTCGCACTGATTATCTGTGATACTGTCGCCGGTCTGCATCTGTTGAAGCCGGCGGGCGAAGATCCCGATCAGCCACCTGTATCGATCCAGGTGGCGAATTATCCCAACACCTTCAGTCTTATTGGTCTGGTGGGTCGTAACAAGCATCATCGCGTTTAGTATTGCAGGCGAGAAGATGCCCTGGCTGACCTATCATCTCGTCTGGCCTTTGATCTTGCTCGCAAGTTGGGGGCTTGGCTGGATGATCGATACAACCGATTGGGAACAGTTGCGGCAGCAAAAAGCCTTCCTGGTGCTGGGAGCGATCTTCGTTTTCTTCACAAGTTTTGCCGCCTGTCTTATCGCCCTGCTTGGCCCCACTCCCCCATTTCAGGGCAATCATCTCAACCAACTGGAGGCTACCAGTGCTTTCCTGCTCCCGGCTGTGGCTGCCATCATTAGCGCAGTCGCCCTGGTTTATCTTTACGCAACTGGAGTGGGCGTCAGGTTTCTCGTGTATTTATATTGACTTTCTTTGCGCTGCTCACCCTCCTGACCGTGCGGGCCTCTTTTCGCGCCTCTTATATTAATTACGACAATGCAACGGAATATCTTGTTTATGCCCACGCCGCCACCGGCGTGAAAGATGTAATCAGGCAGGCAACCGAAATCTCCGAGCGCACCACCGGCGGTATGGGTATCAATATAGCCTACGATGCCAGCGCACCTGATACCGGCGTTTCCTGGCCCTTTGTTTGGTATCTGCGCGATTTTACGAACCAGCATTCCTTTGACCAACCGACGCGGTCCCTGCGCGATTCCACGATCGTGATCGTCGATTCGAAAAATTTCGACAAGATCGAACAGGCTTTGGGGCCAGATTATTATCGGTTTGATTACATCCGCATGTGGTGGCCGAATCAGGATTACTTTGGCCTTGTTACCGACCGGCAGCCTGCACCTTTTGATGAAAACTATTCGTGCAAAGGCGTCCTGGGATTCTTCAGGCTTTTCAAGACCAAAGATTTTTCCCGTATTTGTTCAGCCTTGACTGATCCCAATATTCGCGCCGGAATTATTCGATATCTGGCTCAACCGCGATTACACAACCTATGCCTCAGCTACCGGCCATACCGACCTAACTCTGGCCACCTGGCAGCCTTCTGCTGAGATGCGCATGTATATCAAGAAAGATGTAGCTGACCAGATCTGGAAATATGGCGCACAGCCGGCAGCGGCCCAGCAATCAACCGAGGTTGATCCCTATCAGGGCAAAACCATTACACTGGCTGCCAACCAGATAATTGACACCTCCGTGGTCAATCCGCCCATGAATGCACCGCGCGCAATGGCCTTTGCGCCGGATGGAACCTTCTACGTGGCAGACTCGCGCAATAATCGCATTCTGCATTTTGATGCAAGCGGCGCCCTGATTAATCAATGGGGAACGCCTTCAGGAAACAACGCCAATAATCCCAACCCGGATGCACCGGCTTCCACCTTCAATGAACCGTGGGGTGTCGCCGTGGGCCTGGATGGCTCGGTCTATGTTGCGGACACCTGGAATTACCGTATCCAAAAGTTCTCCGCCAATGGGCAATTTATAAAAATGTGGAGCACCTTCGGCACAGCCAACCCAAAAGACACCTTCTATGGGCCGCGTGGACTTGCAGTCGATGCTCAAGGTCGAGTGTATGTTGTGGATACCGGCAACAAACGCGTCGTCATTTTCGACGCCGATGGAAATTACCTGACCGAATTTGGTTCGGCGGGCCTTGACTCCGGCCAGTTCGATGAGCCGGTCGGCATCGCCATAGATTCAACCGGCATCCTTTATATTACCGACACGTGGAATCAACGCATCCAAACCTTTACACCTTCGCAGTCCTCGGCCGGGCTTCAGTTCACGCCGCTGAAGCAATGGGATGTTGTGGGTTGGAACGGCAATCGCTGGATAATAAACCGTTCATCGCAGTGGATAATAACGGTCATGTTTTTATCACCGATCCTGAAGACTATCGGGTGATCGAATACACTACCGATGGTCAACTCATTCAGACCTGGGGAGACTATGGAACCTACGGATACCACCTTTGGGATCACCTCAGGCGTTGCCGTGGATTCGGAGGGACACATTTGGGTCACAGATGCGGGTAACAACAGGATCATGAAATTCACATTACCTTAATCATCTTTTCGTCCGGCAGCTTTGCCGGACGATTTTTCTTGTAATACCCGGTGGTATAATGCGCGTGCTCTCACTCTGATACAAGGGAAAATGCATGAAACTACATGAGTATCAATCCAAACAAATATTTTGCCAAATATGGCATCCCGATCCCCAAAGGACGGGTGGCGGCTACCGCAAGTGAGGCAAAAGCAATTGCCGAAGAATTGGGTGGCCGCGTTGTTATTAAATCCCAAGTGCTGGTTGGCGGGCGCGGCAAGGCGGGTGGGGTCAAGCTGGCAAAGGACCCCGATGAAGCCGAACAACTTGCCACACAGATCCTTGCCATGGAGATCAAAGGCCTGCCGGTCCGCAAAGTTCTAGTGGATGAGGCGGCAGCAATTGAGACCGAGATCTATTTCTCCATCACGAATGACCGTGCAGCCAGGAAACCGGTGATGATTGCCTCGGCAGCCGGCGGCGTGGAGATTGAAGAAGTAGCCGCCAAAACTCCGGAAAAAATAGTCAAAGTTCATATCGATCCTCTGCTTGGCCTGCGCGATTATCAGGCTCGCGATATTGCAGCCTCCATTGATCTGCCGCGCGACTACTGGAAAGATTTTGGGAAGCTTGCCGGGGGTCTTTGGCGTGTCTATTCTGAAACCGACGCGACCTTGGCCGAGATCAACCCTCTTGTCATTACGAAGGATAAACGTCTGGTGGCGCTGGATGGCAAGATGATGATTGATGATAACTCCCTGTTTCGCCACACTGACCTTGCCGAAATGCGCGATATCGACGAAGAAGCCCAGGCCGAAACGGAAGCCCGCAAGTACGGGCTATCCTATATTAAGCTGGACGGCAATATCGGCTGCATGGTCAACGGCGCAGGGTTGGCTATGACCAGCATGGACATTGTCAAACTCTTCGGCGGCGAGCCGGCCAATTTCCTCGATATCGGAGGCGGCGCAGGTTCGGATAAAGTCGCGGCTGCCATGCGGATCATTTTATCCGATCCGAATGTAAAAGCAGTGCTATTCAACATCTTTGGAGGCATCACCCGTTGCGATGAAGTAGCACGCGGTATCCTGGCCGCGATGGACGAAGTCAAGCCCAAAGTGCCGATGGTTGTGCGCCTGGTTGGGACAAACGCCGAGGAAGGCCGTAAGCTACTGGCCGACGCCAAAATGATCACGGCCGAGACGCTAGCCGACGCAGCCAAGAAATCAGTGGCCGCTGCGAAGGGGAAAGTAAATTAACATGAGCATTCTCATCAATAAGAACACGCGCCTTCTTGTTCAGGGCATAACGGGCAATGAGGGCTTGTTCCATACGACGCAAATGGTAAGTTATGGCACGAAGGTCGTGGCAGGCGTGACGCCCGGCAAAGGCGGCGAATGGGTCTTGGATGGAAAGATCCCCGTTTTCGACTCGGTTAAATTGGCAGTGGAAGCAACCGGTGCAAATGCAACCGTGATTTTTGTCCCCTCCCGAGGCGCTCCTGATGCAATGTTCGAAGCCGCGGATGCAGGTATTCCCTTGATTGTTTGCATTACCGAAGGCGTGCCGGTTCAGGACATGATGCGCGTCCGCAATTATATTGATCAGAAAAAAGTGCGGCTCGTCGGACCAAATTGCCCGGGGCTTTTAACTCCCGGCGAATCAAAAGTAGGGATCATCCCCGGCGATATTGCCATTCCCGGCAACGTAGGCGTTGTCTCGCGCTCCGGTACGCTGACCTATGAAGTGCTTTACGCGCTAAAGTTGCTCAACATGGGCGCTTCCACCTGTGTTGGGATTGGCGGCGACCCCATCAACGGCACAAATTTTGTGGATGTGCTGGAGATGTTCGAGCACGACCCTCAAACCGAAAAAGTTGTATTGATCGGCGAAATCGGCGGTACCGATGAAGACAAAGCCGCCGAGTTTATTTCCGCCAAGATGACCAAACCGGTTGTTGCCTTCATCGCAGGACAAACCGCCCCTCCCGGCAAACGCATGGGGCATGCCGGCGCGATTATCGAAGGCGGCGCAGGGACTGCGGCCGATAAAGTCAAAGCGCTTGAAGCCGCAGGTGTAAAAGTTGCAAAACACCCCGAGGAAATCCCCACTCTGCTGAAATAATGGAGAATTAGACCCAAAGATCTGTGATTACTCGCTTTTAGCATTTTATTCCAAATGAAATACCGAGATTTAAACACGTAGAGCCGCCTCTTAGGGCGGCTCTACGGTTATAATCGCATTATGCTTGGTGCGCATCAATATAGGAAACAGCTTCACCCACCGTTGTGATTTTCTGAGCGGCTTCATCCGAGATTTCGGTGCCAAACTTATCTTCAAAAGCCATGATCAACTCCACCAGGTCCAGCGAATCTGCCTCAAGCTCTTCGCGGAAGCGGGCTTCAGGCGTCACTTTACTCTCATCTGCACCTAGCAGGTCCACAATGATTTTCTTGACTTCGGCAAACGTGTCAGCCATGAGATAATCCTCCGTTAGTTAGCATTTTTATCGCGCCCATTGTAACACAAGCGGGATTTTTGAATTCAAACACAGGAACACTACGCCATGCCAAAAGTTGCGCCAATTGAACAACGAAAAGCCGACCATATCAAGATCAACCTTGAAAAGGATGTGCGCTCGGCTCTGACGCACCGGACTGGAGAATTATCACTTCGTTCACGAGGCTCTGCCTGAACTTAATCTGGACGATGTAGATACAAGTTTGACACTATTGGCAAGACCGCTGAATGCACCGATCCTCATCTCCTCGATGACCGGCGGCACGGAACAGGCCGGGACGATAAACCGGCGCTTGGCCGAAGCAGCTCAGGCTACGCGGACCGCCATGGGCGTAGGCTCACAACGAGCGGCTCTGGAAGATCAAAGGGCAAGCCCGCACCTTCCAGGTCCGAAAGTATGCGCCCGATATCCTATTATTTGCGAATTTGGGCGCAGTGCAATTGAATTATGGCTACGGCATTGACGAATGCCGCCGTGCAGTCGAAATGATCGAGGCGGATGCGCTTTGTTTGCATTTAAATCCCCTTCAGGAGGCGGTTCAATCCGGCGGGGACACAAATTTCAAGGGGCTGGCTCGCAAGATCGAAAAAGTTTGCAGGAAATTGGAAGTTCCGGTGATAGCAAAAGAAGTGGGTTGGGGGATATCCAAACGGACGGCCAAATTGCTTGCCGATTGCGGGGTTTCCGCCATTGATGTAGCTGGTGCCGGCGGAACTAGTTGGTCACAAGTCGAAATGCATCGCGCACCCGATGAATTCACACGCGAGCTTGCCGCCACCTATGTCGGCTGGGGTATTTCCACTGCCGCCTCGATACTGAATGTCAGGCGGGCCGCGCCCAAGATGGTGATTTTCGCCAGCGGTGGACTCAAGGATGGGCTTGATATCGCCAAGTGTATTGCGCTTGGTTCAACGCTTGGCGGCATGGCGGGCAACTTCCTGAAGGCCGCCGTAGTTTCTACGGAAAATGCAGTCAAATTGATGAAGTTGACGCAGCGGCAAATCCAGGTCAGCATGTTCGCTGCAGGCGTTGGAAAGCTGAAACGGCTGAACGCTGGAACTTTGGTTGGGAAATAGAGTCATATAGATCAGTCAAATCACGCTTCTGAGGAATTTCTCTTTGTCGAATATTATCAAGTATCTGGGCCCTGGGCTGATTATCGGAGTATTGGGGAGTTCATTGGTTATTGCAGCCGGCTTATACTATTCTGCAAACGCAGGCGTCCCCGCCGTGACGATAACGCCTCCGATTTATGCCGCAACACCAACACTTCCTTCGAACACCCTTACGTCCACATCGCTGCCCTCTTCGACTCCGACCTCAACCCCTACTCTGATCGTTGCCCAATCTAATACCCCCGATCCTTACCTTCCGCCGACCGCCACGCCCGATGCCGTGCAATCAACAATAAACAACGGCGGACTGATATTCACTGGAGCCTTATCTAATGATCAACAAATCGCTCTATACAAAGCTTCTTGAATTACGTCGAGCCTACTGTGCTCGACAGCGTCCGAAAAGCCAAAGAGATTAACGGAGTGGGCTACGGCGACCCAAACAATATCTGTGGTCCCCTTGCGATCGCGATCATGCAGGATGCCGGCCTGTTGGATAATACAGGATTGGTTCCACATGATTTCTGGCTATTGAATCCGCTATCGTCTGTAGACAACAAACTGCTGGAACGCACTTTTCCCTCGAATCGCTTTATCCACACCAGATTTACAAACCCGCTAAATCGTATAAACTGGAGCATCTTCCCGCTCCAGCCCGGCGATTTCCTTTTCATTTGGCATGGTTCCGGCGGAAATTTCGACCACATGCTGGTTGTAACCCGGGTTGATAGCAATTTGAATGCCTATACTGTTACCAATTATGGGACAGCCGCAGGGTTCGTTATTGCCGAGACTCTTCTCTACAATCCCTCCGATCCGAAAGCAGGCATCTTCCATGTTTGGACCCAGGAGAGAGATGCAATTCTGGGTTCAACCGGCTTTGGCGGATTTGATCTTTGGCGCCCCTATTCTCACTGAAAGCCGGGCTTCTTTCTAGAGCTGAAGCCCTCATTTCCCTTGCCCATTTGCCCAGCCAGTTTTTGAGCCTGTAAAGTTGCATAATCGGCCGCACATTTATGATAGAATAAATGTGCTATAAATCCACTTCCGAGCGGTAGCCATAATGAGTCTCATTCATATTCAAAACCTGAACAAACATTTCAAAGTTCTCAATCGCCGCGAGGGCATAGGCGGCGCCTTGCGCGACCTGTTCTCGGGCGATTATCGAATTGTCAAGGCAGTTGACGGGATTTCGTATGATATCGAACCCGGTGAAATTGTCGGCTATATTGGGCCAAACGGCGCCGGCAAGTCCACCACAATTAAGATGATGACGGGTATTTTGAAGCCCACCGGTGGAACCATCCTTGTCAACGGCCACCCGCCCTACGCCAACCGCATCCATCAGGCCCAGATCATGGGTGTGGTCTTCGGCCAGCGCACTCAATTATGGTGGGACCTGCCCGGTAATAGAATCGTTCAAGATCTTAAGGAGATCTATAAAGTCGATCAGGGGACTTTTGACAAACACATGGGCATGTTCAACGAGTTGGTCGGACTCAAGTCTCTTTACACACAGCAGGTTCGAACGCTCTCCCTGGGTCAGCGTATGTTGTGCGATATCACGGCCTCCTTCCTGCATAACCCTCAAGTGGTCTTTCTGGATGAACCCACCATCGGCCTCGATATTTCCGTCAAAGCCAAGATCCGCACCGTAATCAAGGAATTGAACCAAACTCGCAGGACCACCATCATCCTGACAACGCACGATCTGGGCGATGTTGAGGCCCTGTGTCAACGCATTATCATTATCGATAAGGGCAAGATCCTTTTTGACGGCGATATCAGAAAAGTCACGGCCCTCTTCGGCGCGTACCGGACGTTGAAACTTCAGATTGATGACTTTGCAGCGACCGTACTTGAAGATCTCCGTGGCAAACTCAAGCGGCAGTTCGGCGAGAAAAACGGCATCACGATCGGGCAAACCGAGGAATTCTGGACCGATCTCACGATCGACCAGGCCTGCACTCCCCTTTCGGATGTCCTGAGTTTTGTCATGATGAATTTCTCCATCCTGGATGTTCGCATCGTCGAAATCTCGATGGAGAGTGTTGTTCAAAAAGTTTATGACGGAGCGTTGGGATGAGCCGCCTTCGATCTTACCTGGCCTTGCTGCGCGGTTCCTACATGGTGGGGATGATTTACCGTTACGGTTTTCTGTTTACCATTCTGGGCAATATAGTTTATCTGGGCGTTACGTATTATCTTTGGCGAAGCATCTATCGTAATGTGGCCCTGATCCATGGTCTGACCTTTGATCAAACTTATTTGTACGTAGCTCTGGGCAGCGCTGTCTTCATTCTCCTGAAAACTTATGCAGATTGGCTAATCTCCTACGAGATACGCGAGGGGATGATAGCCGTATACCTTACCAAGCCCGTGGATTATCAACTCTATGCGCTGTTCACCAGCCTTGGATCAGTGTTGATGAATTTGACCGCTATCACGGTTCCCACCGTTTTGCTATTGGCATTTGTATTCAAAGTCCATGTCGAAGCGGGACCCGGCCTGGCTTTTTTCCCCATTAGCCTTATCCTGGCTTTCCTGATCAACTTCAACTTTGACTATTTGGTGGGGCTTATGGCGTTTTACAATGAGTCCATCTGGGGCTTAACCATCACGAAAGAGGTGATCCTCACTACGCTCTCAGGTGCATTGATTCCACTCCAATTCTTTCCGCAGGCCATCCAGAAAATATTGCTCGTTTTGCCGTTCCAGGCAATTTACTACACTCCGCTGAGCATGGTCACCCTGCCTGCTCAAAATTGGACTGTGTTCCTGCAAATGCTTGCTGCGCAACTATTCTGGGTGGTGGTCACATTTATCCTGACCCGGCTGGTATATGACCAGGCCGTTAAGGTCTTGCGTGTGAGTGGGGGATAAATGCGCAGTTTGGGCGAATACCTCCGCATCTATCTGATGATAGAGACCCAATATATCAAGGCGCGCATGCAGTATCGCGCCGATTTCATAATCAGCTCGTTTGGAATGTTCTTCAGCAGCCTCGCCACCCTGGGCATATTCTGGGTATTGTTCAATTCGATTACTGACCTTGCCGGATGGACCTTTATGGAGATGGTCTTCATTTATGCATTCTACATGATCGCCATCTCGCCAATGCAAATCTTGTTCGACAATATCTGGCAGATCCGCTTCCATATCCAACAAGGCACATTTCTCAAATACTATTTTCGCCCATTGAATATGATGTTCTACTACATGTCAGAAATGTTCGATATAAAAGGGCTTACCCAGCTTGCGGCCGGCATCGTTCTTTTGGTTTATTCATCGATCCAGCTCCACCTCGCCTGGACCCCGGTCCGGTTCATCCTTTTGCTCGCCGTGCTGCTTAGCGCGTCCCTGGTGCAGATTTCGATCACCCTGATGGCTGGTTGTACAGCATTCTGGGTCGTGGATTCCTATCCTGTATTGGGATTGGCCTGGAAACTCCGGGAGTTTGCCCCCTATCCCATGAGCATATTTGATGGGACGTTTCGTTTTGCCTTCACCTATGTATTGCCGATCGGTTTCGTGGCATTTTACCCCTCGCAGCTCTTTCTACGACCTGACCAGGTTTCTCCAGTTATATATTTCTCCCCTCTTATAGGCGTTGGGCTTTTTGCGCTGACCTATTGGGTTTGGAGCCTGGGAGTGAACAGTTACACCGGGACGGGCTCATAATCGCCTCATCCGGGCGGCTTGTAAAATCGGGGTTGTATTTGCTGATAGAATTAATCTCTATGCTATCCCGTCAGATAACCACGATTATTTTTGATTTTGGTGGGGTACTGTTGGATTGGGATCCTCACCATCTGTATCGCCGTTTCTTCAAGGACAGGGCCGAAACGGAACAATTCCTTTCCGAGATCAATTTTGCTCAGTGGAATTTGGAGCAGGATCGAGGCCGCCCCTTTGTCGAAGGCGTGGCTCAGCTCTCTGCCGAATTTCCGCAATATTCATCCCTCATCCGCGCTTTTAGTGACCATTGGGAAGAATCGGTTGTCGGCCCTATCGATGGCTCGGTGAAAATATTACAACGGCTTAAAAAAGCGGGCTATTCGCTTTACGGATTAAGCAATTGGTCAGCCGAAACTTTCCCGATTGCCTATAACAAATATGATTTCTTCAAGCTTTTCGATGGGATCATTATTTCAGGAGAAGTTAAAGTCGTTAAGCCCGACCCTGCCATCTTTGAGTTATTGCTGGAAAAGATGGGCCATCCTGCCGAAGAATGCCTGCTGATTGATGATTCAGCCTCTAACATCGCAGGGGCGCAAAAGTTGGGTTTCGCTACCGTCCTTTTCCAATCCCCCGCACAGTTGGAACTGGAGCTCGAAAAACTAAGATTCAGAATATCTCCTTATACGGAGCGGACAGAAAAATGAGCTTAAAAGAACTGTCGAATTCGATGCTGCCTAAGGTCGAGGCCGAGCTTCAACGACAAATTGCCCGTCTTGACCAGCCACGTACCAAACCCTTCTACGAAATGCTCAGCTATCACATGGGCTGGGCCAAAGGCCGCGCTGCTCACGAAACAACCGGCAAACGCCTGCGTCCCTTAATATTGTTGCTTGTGAATTCTAGTTGCGGAGGTGAGTGGCTACACGCAATTCCAGCCGCGGCCGCGGTCGAACTCGTACACAATTTCTCCCTCGTTCATGATGATATCCAGGATCACTCGTTTAACAGGCATGGTCGTCCGGCCGTTTGGAACAAATACGGAATACCGATGGCGATCAATGTCGGCGATGCCTTGTTTACGCTTTCAAACCAGGCCGTGATGGACTTGTCGAAAAATTATGATGCTGAAAAAGTGATCCGGGCTGGAAGAATTCTGCATAACATGTGCCTTGATTTAACCTGTGGGCAATACCTGGATATGTCTTATCAAAAACGCAATGATATGTCGCCCGATGATTATTGGCCGATGGTAGAAGGTAAAACTGCGGCCCTGCTTATCCGCTTGCACGCAGATGGGCGCGATTTTGTCCGGAGTGGACGATGCAATCGTTGAACAATATCGCATATTCGGCCTAAACCTGGGCCTTGCCTTCCAGGTTCAGGACGACATTATCGGTATCTGGGGCGATGAAGCGCTGACCGGCAAATCCGCGGCGAGCGATTTGGTGGAAGGCAAGAACTCTTTGCCGGTCTTGTACGGGATTGGTGAAAAGGGAAAATTCGCTCAACGCTGGAATGCCTCCGCTATAAGCCCGGAGGATGTTACACGAGCTGGCTCTAATGCTGAGGGAAGAAGGGGCTCTTGATTTCTCCCGGAGCGAGGCAAGCCGCCTCACCGGTTTGGCCTCAGAAGCCTTGCGGAAAGCAGCTCCGCGCGGAGTGCCCGGCGACGCATTGGCAGAACTGGTATCCAAGTTGCTCGACAGAGAGTCTTGATTTATAATCACGCTCGTCCAGCGGGTGTAGTTCAGTGGTAGAACGCTTGCTTCCCAAGCAAGATATCGTGGGTTCGAATCCCATCACCCGCTCTATGTTGGTCTGCCGAGTGAAGAACTCACTATTCTGTGCGTCTTTCCTCTGAAAAACCCTCCCCTCTTCTTATTCAATCCAGAATCTGGACCGATGTCAGGCATTTTCCTTTCCAAATTGTCAGGTCTTCGCTCACCTAATACTCTGTAATGTTTGGCACACACATCGCCCTTTCCAAAAGCCGAGGCACTTGCCTCGGCTTTTTGTAATTCTGCTGTTATGAAATTGATTCTCACCCACAAGTACAATCAATTTCGGAGGCTACAAAATGTCAAGCAAAGGAACCATTTTATATGTTGAAGATAACTCTGATAACAGAAAACTGGTTCGGCGCGTCCTGGAAGTGGAGGGATATTCAGTCATTGAAGCCAAGGATGGAGCACAAGCGCTTGAACGCCTTGGAACCGAAGTGATTGACCTGGCTCTCATGGATATCAACATGCCCGATATGGATGGCTATACCCTGACGGCCAAGATCAAAGCCATGCCAGAGTTTTCGAAGCTGCCGATTGTTGCTGTCACAGCCAACGTTATGCGTGGGGACCGCGAACGTTCATTGGAAGCCGGCTGCGACGGTTATATACAAAAGCCCATTGATATCGATACTCTTTCTCAGCAGATCGAAAGGTTCTTGACAAGGAACGCGAATGGCTAATCCTTCTGATCTCGTCCGACACTCAACCCGTGCGGAAATCGTCCATTCCTAAAGACGCAGCGGTTTTGGTCGTGGAAGACAATGTGTCGAATTTCGTTCTCATAGCCCGCATGCTTGGGCTATCTCGGGATCCATTGCGAATGGAAGACCTCCGGTTATGAAGTCCTGGAATATGCTGATACCTTGCCGCGTCTTGATCTGATCCTGATGGATATTCGCCTTCCTTATGAAGACGGTTATGGCGCTCAGAAAAAGATCCGCGCAGCCGAACGTTTTAAAGCTGTACCGATCGTTGCCGTAACTGCCGAAGCAAGCATGGACCAGATGAATAAAGCAAAGGCGGCTGGCTTCGATGGCTTCCTCGGCAAACCCTTGGACGCCGATCGCTTTCCCGATCAAATTCGCCGCATTATGAACGGCGAACAAGTATGGGAGTTTGCATAAACTGCCATGGCACTTGCTGAGCAACCCACTGTCGATAGAAGAAGCTAAACAGCCGGCTATCAGGGCGGTCTTGCACGTTCGCTGGTGCGCACCTTGCTGATCTTTACCTTTATTCCATTAACCTTGATGGCAGGTGCAGCATTTCTGCGTGCACGCACCCTTTTGCGTGACCAGGTCATTACCCAGACTCAGGGATTGATGACCGCCCAAATCCAGCAGATGGATTTGGGCGTTAAAACAAAGAATAGGCTGCTGGATCAGATCGTTCGGCTTCCGAATATTGCCGTTCAGATCGGCACTGCGCTTAAATCCGATCCCAAGAGTACTGAATTCAGTGCAGTCCGAAGGGATTTTTATCAGGAGATCGAATCGTTAAATATAGTGGACGGCAAGGCGACCTTCAACGAGTTCATTCTGCTGAAGGCGGATGGTACCGTCTTGATGGCCAGTAATCCTGCCTGGGAAGGTATCTCGTTAAAGAGTTCCCCTGCTTTTAATACCCTTTTAACCGGGAATGATCAATCTTATGCCCTTTATGATCTCGCCTCGCTTTATCCCAATCAAATGGTTTTGGCCACCATCGTCCCTTATCTCGGTTCTGATGGCGCGCTTGCGGCATCTTGGTCGGCTTTACCGAGGCCCAGGATCTCCAGGCTACCTTGCAGTCGATCTCGAATTTATACCCTTCTTCAAGTTCATATTTCATTGTACCCGGGACCCAGTCAAAGACATTCTTGGATGTTGACCCATACAGGAATCAGTTGAGGGTTTTTCAACCATCGAATGCACAAAAGGCAAGCTTGGGTCCGGCCTTGGATTCTTTGATGGGCATCGTGAATCCGGTGCCGCGTACCCTCGAATTCAATGCTTCGAATAACCGCCCGGTGTTGGCGCAAGCCGCCTGGTCTGATACGATGGATGCCGGCATCGTGTTGGAGGTTGAACAAAATTCAATATTTGGGGCATTGAACAGCCTCATCCCGTTTACCATTGCGTTATTTCTGGTTTCATTGCTGGCCATCGGCTTTGTAATTTCCATAAGCGCAAGGCGTGTTTTTCGCCCCTTGGCAACATTGGCTGACATTACACGCCGGTTCTCCGATGGCGACTTCAACCAGCGCGCAGAAGTCCGCAGCAAAGATGAGATTGGTTTGCTGGCTCAGTCATTCAACCAGATGGCGGAAGACCTGAACAATCTTTATCGTTCCCTGGAACAAAAAGTGGAAGATCGGACTCGCCAGATCCGCACTGCGGCGGAAGTTGCACAAAAAATAACCTCCACCACAAATATTGAAGAAATATTAAATCGAACCGTCCAACTTATTGTCGAACAATTCAGCTTCTATCAGGCTACTATTTTTATGCTTGATCGGGCAGGTAAAGTTGCCCTGCTGCACGCCTCCCATGGTCCTGCCTCGAAAGAAATGCTGGCCCGCGGGCACCGGCTGGAAGTGGGCTCAGCCTCACATCATGGGCTGGGTGTGCGAAAATAACCAGCCGCGCATCGCCTCTGATACAGCGGAAGATCCGCTTGCATCTGAAAAATGATTTGCTGCCCGAAGCACGCTCCGAATTGGTCGTTCCGATTTCAGCCGGGGGCATGGTCGTGGGCGCGTTTGGATGTACAAAGCACGCAGGCCGGAGTTTTTGGCCCTGAAACCATCATCATTCTGCAAATGCTGGCAAGCCAGATCGCCGTGGCCATACAAAATGTCGAGTTGGCCGAATCAACGCAAATCAACTTCCAGGAACTGGAACGCCTGCAACGCGCAAGCCATCTGATTGCTGCTGCGAACTCAAAAGAGGAGGCCTTACAGACGACTGCCCGCGTGCTGATCGATACTCCCTATCCGGCAGTGGTGCTTTCGGTAAACGGCAACCACCTCGAAGTAGCAGGGCTTACCGACGTCAATAAACCGGAGATATTGAGGATTCGTACGGCGGTTAAAGATTTGGAATCTGCCTTGAAAGAGGTTCAAGATATGTTGGCCGACGGCCCGGTGGTCGCAGAAGCAACGGTTCTTGGTTTTGTTGGCGATCGCTCGGACTTCATAATTCCCAGTCCGCTAACCCAGTATCCAAGGGTCATGGGTTACCAATCGGCCGCTTTTTTGCCCGTAATGAGTGGGAAAAGCCTGGCAGCACTCATTACTATAGGCGGCCTGAAACAGAATCCTTACCAGTGCTCTGGTTCAACCCTACACCAATATCGCCGATTTGTTGGGGACCACCCTTGAAAAGATTTCGGAGACGGAAGAAAAGGGCAGGCAGTTGTCAGAGGGAAAAGCCCTGGCTTCCATCAATCAGGCGGTTGCCGAATCGTCAACTGAATTGGACAGTTTCTTCCCTGAGCTCCATAGCCAGATTCGACGCAACTATCGGCGACTATGCCTTTTCGATTGCCTTATACGATGAAGCAACGCAGGCAATAAGCCTGCCCTACATCTATGAAGAAGGCCATACCGGAAAATCGAGGCGTTTCCGTTGGGGGAAGGCTTGCCCTCCATCATTATACGGACCGGCAAGCCGCTTCTCCTTGTCGAAGATTTTGACCGGCGCTCGCTGGAGCTGGGTGCAAGGAATGTGGGGAAATCGACAAAGTCCTGGATGGGCGTGCCCATGACGATTCAGAACAACCCCATCGGCGTAATGATTCTGCAGGATCCTGAAAATGAACACGCCTTCACTGATGAGAATCTGAAGTTCTTTGTAGCGCTGGCCAACCAGGTTGCTGTCGTCATTCACAACGCCCGCCTGCTTGAGCAGAGCAAGGCGCGAGCGATCCAACTTGAAACCGCCGCCGAGATTGCTCGTGATATCAGCGGATCGCTCAACCTTGATGAGCTGTTGGCCAAGGCCGTTAATTTTATCCGCGAACGACTCAATTTCTATCATGCTTCGATATTTCTGATAGATCCCCAGGGCGAATTCGCCGTGATCCGTGAGGCCACCGGTGAGGCTGGCGCCCATATGAAGCGTACCGCCTACAAACTTGGCGTGGGATCGAAGTCCATTGTCGGATATGTTGCCGGCCGCGGTGAACCTCTGATCGTAAACGACACGCTAAAAGACGCGACCTACTTTGCAAACCCCCTTCTGCCGAATACTCGGTCCGAAGCCGCCATACCTCTAAAAGTGGGCGAGAGAATTGTGGGCATCCTGGATGTCCAAAGCGAGCATCTATTCATGTTCACAGAAGACAATCTGCGCACTTTGCAAATCCTCGCCGACCAGTTGGCAGTCGCCGTGGTAAATTCCGAGTTGTTTGCTGAGACCCAGGAACATCTTTCCCAGCATCGCCTCCTTCATCACATAACCACCTCTGCAGCTTCCGGAACAACCTTGGAAGAAGCTCTTGAAAGCGCGGTAACCGGTTTGCAGGTAACTCTGGGCGGCGATCGGGTGGCGATTATGCTGACGGACCGGGAGAAAAAGCTGCTGGATGTCAAAGCTGCTGTGGGATATTCCGAGGAGATCATGAATCTCCACGTGCCCATCGGCACCGGGATTACAGGCTGGGCCGCCGCACACCACCGGTCCCTCCGGGTTGATAACGTTACGGAAGATCCCCGATACATTGAAGGTAGCTCCAATACGGTGTCTGAGCTTGCCGTTCCGCTTATCTACCGGAATGAAGTACTGGGTGTATTGAACGTCGAAAGCGAAAAGAACGCCGCATATACCGATAACGACGAAGAAATGCTCGGCACGCTGGGTGGGAGTCTTGCCGCGATCATTGCCAATGCCCGCCTTCTCGAACAGATCCGGGCCCAGGCAGAACGGGAACGCACACTTTACGAGATAACCAGCAAGATTCGCCGCTCCACGGATATGCAGTCTATCTTGGCAATTACGGCCAGTGAATTGACCAAGGCGGTCGGCGCACGTCAGACCCAGATCAAAATATCAACGGATCAACCCAATGAGGACCGGGAACCATTGGAGAACGAGCAATGAATTCGAAATCGATCTTCCCTAAAGTGCCCAACCTCATACCTCTTGGAACTACCCAGGTTTACAGGAATTGGCGTGAAAAATTCGTTCGCCCCATGCTGATTGGCGCGATGGTTTTTGGCCTTATTGCCCTTATTCCGGCCCTTCTTACCAACCAGGGCGTGATTCAGAATACGGTCTTTATCGTTTCCTATTTGTTGCTGATTCTGGTTACCTTCGTTGAATTTCCATATTGGGTCCGGATGGGCGTATTCCTCTTCATCGTCTATGGGCTGGGGATGAATGAGTTGTTCTCAACCGGGATATTGGGCGACGGGATATTCTTTTTTCTGGCTCTTATTTGTTTCGCCGCAATGATGTTCTCGCCCCGCGCAGGGGTGATCGCCACACTAATAACCTTGTTCACCTTTGGCCTGATGGGCTGGCTGGTTCAAACCGGCCATATGGGCCTTCTGAATACCGATGCAATGAAGGCTCAAAATACCGATTGGCTGAGTGCCAGCGCGACAACTTTATTGTTCAGCGTTACATTCGTTTATGGGCTGCGGCAGCTTCAGCTTGAATTCGCTGAACAACAAAATCGAACGGACAAGACCTTGCACGATCTGGAAGAGGAGAGAGGCTCTCTGGAGGGTCGTGTTGAAGCCAGGACGCTGCAATTAAAAGCCGTGAATGAAGTGGGCCGCGCCTCGAGTGCCATTCTAGACCCGGAAGAACTGACCGAACGTGTGGTCAACCTAATTACAGATCAATTCGGTTATTACTATTCGGCACTTTTTCTGGTGGACGAAAAAGGCGAACAGGCCGAGCTTCATAGCGCCACCGGTGACGCCGGCAGGCTGCTGAAGGAAAATAAACATCATCTGCGTGTGGGTGGAAATTCCATGGTGGGCATGGCGATCAGCACCAGGCAGGCTCGTATCGCCTTGGATGTAGGGACTGAAGCCCTCCGATTTGAGAATCCGCTGCTCCCTTACACACGCTCTGAGATCGCCCTGCCGCTTATGGTCGGTGACCGGATTCTGGGTGCCTTGGATGTTCAATCCACAAAGGCAGGGGCATTTGGCCCACAGGAGATTGAGACGCTTCAGGGTATGGCCAACCAGGTTGCGATCGCCTTTGAAAACGCCCGCCTATACCAAAATGCAAAAAATAATCTGGGCGAATTGCAGGCGATCCAACGACGATACGTCCTCGAGGCTTGGAAGCCTCTTTCCGGGGATGAAGATCTCCAATATCAGGTTGGCGACGATTATCTTCTTCCGGATGCCCCGCGGCTCGATGTTCCCATTGCCCTGCGCGATGAGATCATCGGTCAGATCAGCCTTTCGAGTGACACCGAATGGACTTCAGAACAAAGGAACTTGATCGAATCAGTGGCTACCCAGGCAGCTCTCGCGCTCGAAAATGCACGCCTGGTTGAAGAGAGCCAGTCCACGGCGGTCCGCGAACATTTACTCGCTGAAATCACCGGAAAGATATGGGCCTCGACCACCATGGATGGCATCCTGCAGGCGGCTGTCAGGGAATTGGGCCAGGCGCTCGATGTCTCTGAAGCCACGATCGAGTTAAAAATGGATAACAGCGATGGCTAATATGCTCTCCACGAAACCGCTATCGGATCAAGCTCAGCGCTCCGGAAGCACGAAAATGGAGCGCTATGCGCTTGCAGGCATTGCCTACGGGTTCGTGTTCCCGGTTCTGGCCACGCTAATAAAGCTCCTGCAATTGAGACGCCCCCTAAATCTATCGAGTATTTTCGCAGTGCATGGATCCGAGCCATTATTGTGGATGATTGATATCACCCCGCTGCTCCTCGGTCTGTTGGCGGGGATTATGGGAAGGCGCCAGGACGTCCTGATTGAGGCCAATAGCGGACTGCAGGATCGGCAGGCAGAGCTTACTACTCTCAAAGCGGATCTCGAAAAGCTCATCATGGACCGCACAAATGAGCTGCAAGAAAGAAATACCCAAATGCGCTCGTCTGTCTACTTCACCCGCCAGATCTCCGAGACCCAGGAAATGACGGCCCTGCTGAAAAAGACGGTGGATCTGATTAGTCAGCAATTCGGATATTATTACACGGGCCTTTTTCTGCTGGATGATGAGGGACAATCGGCCGTGTTACAAGCCGCTTCCTCTGAGATGGGACAAAAGATGCTGGATCAAGGCTATCGCGTCGAGGTGACAGATCAGAACCTCATTGCCCGGGCCCTGGAAAGAGCAAAACGATTCACATCCAACAAGAGTTCAGGGGGCGTCTGGAATAATGCGGGTGAGTACGGAATTTCCAGAACCGAGGCAGAAATCGCTTTGCCTTTGATCACACGCGGAAAAGTGATCGGCGTCCTGGATATTCAATCTGAACAGCCCGAGGCCTTCGACGAGAACGAAGCGGAAATCCTCCAGTTACTTGCTGACCAGGTTGCCGTCTGCATTGACAATGTCCGTCTCTTAAGCAGATCGCAGGCCTTCGTCTCACAGTTGGAGATTCTCACATCCAAACAAACGCAGTCTACCTGGCAGGAATATTTAAAAAATCAGAATCTTGCCTACCAGTTCACCCCGGTTGGGATCAAATCGATCGCGCTAGGTTCGGCACCGAAGAACAACCATAGTCTGCAGATCCCCTTGCGTCCTCGAGGACAGGAAATCGGCTCTATCACTCTGCAACGAAAGGATGTGTCCGACTGGTCGCACCCTGAACGCGATCTTGCCGAAAAGGTGTCCCTGCAGGTGGCCCTTGCCCTCGATAATAGCCGCCTCCTGGAAGAGACGCGCCAGCATGCTGTCCAGGAACAGACGGTCAACGAAATCTCTGCCCGGCTCAACCGTTCTCTGGATGTCGACACGCTGCTACAAACCGCTGTTCGCGAATTGGCTGCTCTGCCTGAAGTTTCCGAGGCATCTGTATTCATAAAGCCAACTGACCAGGACAAATACGAAAAGCAGCAATGATGAAACCTTTATTCGACACATCCCTTCTCGAAAAAACGGACGAACAGCTTAGCGATTCGCTTTACGCCATCGTTCAATACATCCCACTTCTGTCCACGTTGGTCGGGATCGGTTTCTTGACCATCTATGTGCTTGCACGCTTCGGGATTTTGGGGAATCCAGCTTGGCAATTATTGGCCGTAACGGGCGTGATACTTTTCGTAACGGTTTCGCATTTGCAGGTCATCCGCTGGACGCGTTCTCAGCAATTGTTGCTTGCCTATGCGCTGTATTCATTGGCTATGGCTGCCACCAGCATGCTGTTCGTTTTATTCTGGCAGGGCATTTTCGTTGTAGCATTCCTCATTGCGTGGATTGTTCCACTTTCCTTGTTTGCGATACGGAGCCGGCGTCTCCATCTCGTGCTTGGGGTTTCGATCAGTGCAATAACGACGATCATTATTATGGGGTTGGATGGCAATCCCTCCTTCGCCCGCCTTTCCATTGCCAACCCCGCCGGGTTTAGTGCTCTTATCCTTCTGGCCAGCACGGTTGTCCTTTTCATTTTTACAGCGATTATCTCGCGTCTTTTGCAGTATCGGACTCTGCAGAACAGGCTGGTCGTTTCGTTCATCTTCATAATTGCTGTTCCTGTCCTCTTCATAACCGTAATATCGGTTTTTAACGCCTTCACAAATAGCCAAAACCAATTCCGCGATACGCTGCAGGCTATATCTTCGCTGAAACAGGATGAGGTCGATGCAACGATCCAGCGGGCTTTCATAGATTTGAGTACCTTGCAGATTCATTACGGCCTTAATCAACCCAGCATCCTTTACGTCGTTCAACACCAGGGCGACAACGACCAGCTTTTCCAGGCAAACGATGCCAGGGCAACGTTGAGCCTTCAGGACTACCTGAACAGCGTCCAATACCGTTATGAGGAAGCCCTGATCTTGAATCCTGCAGGGAAGGTGCTTCTTTCATCCTATTCAGCCGATAAGGGATTAAGCCTGGGTCAGGAGACCTTCTTTTAAAAGGGTCCACAGGTAATTTCGCTGGTTTGAATAAGTTCCCTGGCAAAAGAAATACGGGCGGCGACAACAAATTTATCATATCCGGTCCTCTGTACGCTTCGAAGGGACGGGATGTTCTGGGAGTTTTGGTCCTGGTGGCAAAAAGCGATGGGATTTCCCATATCCTGGAGACCACGCCCGGGTTGGCCAACGCCGAGACCTATCTCGTGGATAGTAGCCTCATACCCATCACCCAAATACGCTCCCAGCCGGGCCAACTCAAGTCAACTGATATCGTCAATACCATCAAGAATAAAAACGGTACGGGCAGCGGTATTTATGATAATTATGCGGGCTTACCTGTGCTTGGTTATTACCAATGGTATCCATCCATGCAAGCTGCCCTTGTGGCAGAGATCCCTGAAAGCAATATTTTAAATAAGGCGCTTGCCACGCTATTGGTGAGCAGTCTTATCGGAATATTTACTATTGTTATCGCGGTGGTTACGGTGATCGCAACTTCGCGTGCCATCAGCGAGCCGGTCGGCGCTCTTGCCAAAGTCGCGGAACAGTTCGCAGCGGGTAAATTAGATTCTCGCGGAAAAAGCGATGGGCAGGATGAGATCGGCGACCTCGCACGCTCATTCAACACCATGGCCGATCAACTGCAAGGGATCATCGGCAACCTGGAGCTGCGTGTGTCCGAGAGGACCCAGGATCTTGAACGGCAAACTCTCCGCCTGCGTACCGCCGCCGAAGTTGCCCGTGACGCCGCATCGGCTCCAAATCTGGACGAGCTCCTCGTCCGATCGGGTCAATTGATCCGCGACCGATTTAACCTTTACCACACAGGGATATTTCTTCTGGACGAGAAGAAAGAATATGCTGTTTTGCGTGCCTCACCCACCGAGGCAGGTCGCAAATTAATGGAAAATAGCCATCGGCTGCGGGTTGGTGAGCAAGGTATCGTTGGACGCGTTGCCGCTACCGGTGAACCTCGTATTGCGCTGGACACCGGGATAGATCCTGTCTATTTCAGCAACCCTCTGCTGCCAGCTACAAGGTCGGAAATGGCTCTTGCACTCAAATCCAATGAGGGCATCATTGGCGTGCTTGATATTCAAAGCGACCAGCCCGAAGCCTTTACCCAGGACGACATAGCCATCATGCAGGTTCTGGCCGACCAATTAGCCACGGCAATCGAGCGAAGTCGTCTGCTCGATCAGGTTGAATCGAATCTGAACAATGTAGAACGAAACTACAGTAAATTCACCGAGCAATCCTGGATGACCTTTGAACGGGCGGAACATCAAACGCCCGGATATAAATACGATAACGTCCGGCTCGAGCCCCTGAATAAAATCCCGGAAGAAGCGGCCTGCTGTATTGCAGACGGGTATGACTTTGATCCCCGAACCTTCTGGGACAAATACAAAACCGGGTCAATTGGTTGCAGTTCCCGTTCGGTTGAGAGGCGACACCATCGGGGTTGTTAACGTCCGTTTTCAAACTGGTCAGGCTCCGGAAAGAACGATTGCTATGATCGAGCAGATTGCCGAACGTCTGGCGACTGCCCTTGAAAATGCCAGGCTCCTGGAAGATTCCATGCGCAATGCCAATAAGCAACGGGTAATTGGCGAAATTACCTCGAAGATCGGCGCCTCGGTCAATATCCAGAATGTGCTTCAGACGGCGGTCGAAGAGTTAGGCCGCGCGATCCCGGGTTCCGATGTGATTATCCAATTTCAGAGCGGCAGGGAAGTTCAGGGACAAGAAAAGTAATCATGATGGAAAACTTATCCGATAGCACAACCTCTTCTGAAGAGTTCGACAAGTTGGTCGTTCAGCCTGCGTACCAAATTGATCCTCAGCTTCATGCTGGTTACTTCTATAGCCATCGTGGTGATGGGCTACTATATCTACGTTCGGATCCTGCAATCAAACGCATCAATATCAGACCAATTGGATGCCAGCGTTCGCCAGCAGGCGGAAACCAACCTGACGCGCAGCCGGAGCAGAGCAGGCAAGCTCACTCAATAGTCTCTTTACTTCGATAAAAAAGGATATCACCACCGTCAGCACCACGGCAGCATATCTGCTTACAAAAGAAGGGTCGCCGAATAACAACGTCTATTGGGATGCGGCTACGTCATTGAACCGTGCTGCCGACGGAAGCTGGGACAATTCTAATTCGGATCCGGCTTCGGTCTTCATACCCTCAAAGATGGAATTGAGCGATCCCCTGGTCTCTGAATTGAACGCTCTCAAACAACTGGATGTTATCGCGCCTTCAATTCTCCATACAAACCCCGATACGATTGCCGTTTATTTTGGGGCCTCTCCGGCGAAACACTTTATTACCCTAATATTGATCTTGCCGCAGTGGTTCCGCCTGATTTTGATGTCACCCAAAGGCCGTGGTTTTTAATGGCAGCGCCTGCAGCCAACCCCGACCACAAAGCGGTGTGGTCCGATCCTTACCTGGATGCCGCGCAACATGGTCTTGTAGTTACAAGTAGCGCTCCAGTATTTGATGCCACAGGTAAATTTCGCGGCGTGATCGCCATGGATGTCCAGCTCAAAAGCATCACCGATCTGGTTTCCAATTACAGTTTGGGACAAACTGGCTACGCATTTTTGATTGACAAGAACAAGCGCCTGATCGCTTTATCCGCCGCCGGCTACAAGGATTGGGGAGTTACCTCCCAGTCTCTGCCCGAAGGCCAGGTTTTGGTTCCATCTTTGCTTTCCAAACAACTATCCGACAAATTTCTTCAACCTCTTAACCGAAATGAGCATGGGACAAACCGGGCAAGAATCAATCTCGATAGCCGGCGTAGAGCGCTATGTGGTTTTCCGACCCATCCCGGAGGTCGGGTATAGCCTGGCTGTAATCGTCCAATCTCAGGAATGGCTTGCAAGCGCAGCAGCCGCAAAGGAACAGATCTCTGAGGCCACCACGAATACGTTGCAGTCAAGTTTTGTCCTTGTGGCCGTTATATTGATGCTTGCATTACTGGCCGCGCTTTGGATCGGCAATGCTCTGACCTCCCCGCTCACGGCATTAACTCAAACCGCCCAGGATATCACCGATGGTAACCTGAACGCGGAAGCAGGTGTCCGGAGCAGTGATGAGATCGGTACCCTGGCTCGAGACCCTGAACACGATGACGGCCACCCTGCGAGAGTCCATCCAGTCCCTTGAACGGCGCGTGAAAGAAAGAACTTCTGCGCTTGAAGTCGCGTCCGATACTGCAAGCCGCCGTGCCACGCAGTTTGAAGCAATAACGCAGGTGACCAGTGCCATCAGCTCTATCCGTAAAATGGATGAGTTAATGCCGCTGGTGGCCTCCGTCATTAGCAGGTTCTTTGGCTTATTATCACGTTGGCATTTTCTTGAACGATGAGTACGGGCAAAATACCCTGTTGATAGCCACAAACAGTGAAGGCGGACGCAGGATGTTGCAGCGTAAGCACAGCCTTAAGATCGGCGAGCAGGGCATTGTGGGTTATGTGGCGTCACGAGGCGAATCACGCGTCGCCCGCAATGTCGGCCAGGATATCGTTTTCTTCAACAACCCTGATCTACCTGAAACAAAATCAGAAGCGGCCCTTCCCCTTCGCTCTGGCAATAACATAACCGGTGTGCTCGATGTGCAGAGTACAAAAGAAGATGCCTTCTCGCAGGAAGACCTGGATATCCTCGCCATCCTCGCTGACCAGGTTAGCCTGGCAATTGAAAACTCCCGTCTCTTTGAGACCACCCGCAGATCGCTTACCGAGGCCGAGACTTTATATCGCCAGTACTTGCACGAAGGCTGGTCTCGTTTGCCGCAGGAAGACCAGTTTGCCGGATATCGATATACCCCGCGTGGCGCGGCGCCTCTTCAATCGCCTGTCGGATGTTGAACCTCTCGATGGAGCTGCAGGTGAGGAAAACGGTGGCCAGATTTCGCAGTTGTCTGTTCCGATCAAACTGCGTGGTGAAACGATCGGTAATTTGATAGTCCAGGCTCCCGAAGGCAAATCTTGGCGTCAGGATCAGATTGATCTGGTCCATGCCGTGGCCGACCGGGTTGCCCTTTCTGCAGAAAATGCCCGGCTTTTTGACGAGACCAGTCGACGTGCGGAACGGGAGCGCCTGGTCACTGAAATTACTTCCAAAATACGCAGCACGCAACGATCCTGAAGAAATGATCCAGACCGCACTTGAAGAATTGAGATCCGCCCTGGGAGCAACCCAAATCCAGGTTATTCCCCAGACTGTCCCGATTTCTCAAACCGAGCGGGCCCAATCCTCTTATTCAGCCCAAAGAGAGACAGGTAATAAAATGCAGCGTGGAAACGGAGCGAAAAAATGAGTTATGTAATTGCGGTATCAAACGAAAAGGGTGGCGTTGCCAAAACCACGACCACTCTCTCCTTGGGTGGGGCGTTGGCGGAGGCGGGGCATAAAGTATTGGTGATGGACCTCGATCCCCAGGCAAACCTGACCCTCGCCTTGGGCGTCGAGCCAGGCTATGCAGCGGTCACATCCAGTCATATTTTGATCGAATCGGCTCCTTTGATGAGCGCCAGGCTCGCAACCGAAATTGAAAATCTTGATCTTATTCCATCTCATGCCAGCATTGAAAGCGCAGAACAATTCCTGCCTATCCGCACGCATTACACTTCCGGGCTGAAGACGCGCGTTGGATGCAGCCTCGCCTTTGCCTTATGACTTTGTCATTTTTGACTGTCCTCCCTTTCTGGGCGCCATTACAACAAATGCCTTGAGCGCAGCCGACCTGCTGATCATCCCAACGCAAGCTGAGTATTTCTCAGCTTATGCGCTGCGGAATATGATGGGAATTATCCGGCGCGTTCGCCAGGAAAGCAACCCAAATCTTGGCTACCGCATTATTATTACCCTTCTCGACCGTCGCAATCGGACGCATCGTAATATACAGGAACAGCTTCAAAACACATTTGGAGAAGGCCTTTTTAAGACTGTGATTGAAATCGACACAAAACTGCGCGAAAGTCCAATCGCCGGATTACCGATTACTCGGTATCGGCCTGGCGCGCGAGGGTCCCAGCAATACCGCGAATTGGCGCAGGAGCTTATGGAATATGTCAAAGAAAAAAATCAACAGCCGGCTTGAACATATTTTTGATGACGTAAGCAAGGAAGCGACAGTCGCGCCCAAACAGGTTCGGAAGATTGCCGGCGACGGGTACTCTTTCGCCGTCAAAAATCCCGTCTGTCCGGCCCACAGCCAGCCAGCCTAAATCGCTGGGCATTCAGCCCGAAGAACCGCCGAGCGTCAATCCCGCTATTTCGGATAATGCCGGAACGATGTCGCTTGCGTTTCGGCAGGATGACAAGAATTGGGCAACTTTGCGTGTCGTCGACGAAACCGCCTCGCATGCCTGGGCCTTGGAAGAACAAATGCTGGTCAAACAGGTGGCCGACCAGCTCTCCCTGGCTCTGGAAAATGCAAGGTTGTTCCAGGAAACGAAACGGGCGGAAGAGGCCCTTAAACGGAAAAATGAATATCTGGGGGCGGCGGCCGAAATTGGCCGGCTCGTGACCTCCACCCTCGATCTGAACACGATTTTTAGCCGGACGGTGAATCTGGTTAGCGAACGGTTCGGCTACTACCATGCCGCTATATTTGTGATTGAAGAGTCCGGTTTCAACGCGATCCTTCGTGAAGCCACCGGCGCGGCCGGTGCAGAAATGCAGGCCAAAGCGCACAGCCTGCCCATCAACGACAGATCAGTGGTAGGCAAGGTTGCGTTGACCGGGGAACCGGTGATCGTCAACGATACAAGACGGGATTCCACATATAAACTCAAATCCACTGCTTCCCGAAACGCTGGCAGAAGCCGCGATCCCGCTGCGAGTTGGTAACCGCATCATCGGCGCTCTGGATATTCAGTCCACTCTTGCAGACGCTTTCACGCCCGGACGATCTGAGTGTTCTGCAAATCTTGAGCGATCAGGTGGCCATCGCCATCGATAATGCGCGCTCCTATGAGCTCTCACAGCAGGCAGTGAGAGAGATGCGCGAAATAGATCAGATCAAGAACTCAATTCCTGGCAAATATGAGTCATGAATTGCGCACTCCTCTGAACTCAATCATCGGATTCTCGCGCGTGATCCTTAAAGGGATTGACGGCCCGATCACCGATCTTCAGCAGCAGGACCTCACAGCCATCTACAATTCGGGCCAGCATCTGCTCGGTCTGATCAATGATGTGCTCGATCTGGCCAAGATCGAAGCGGGCAAGATGGAACTTTCCTTCGATGAGATCAACATGACCGACATCATTACGAGCGTCATGTCTACCGCCAGCGGCCTTGTCAAGGATAAGTCGATCAAACTCATCCGCAACATTCAAGGTGAGATCCCCGCCGTCCGCGCGGATGCGATTCGCGTCCGGCAGGTTTTATTGAATCTCTTGTCTAACGCTGCCAAATTTACCGACGAGGGCGAGATCGTTGTAGATGCTTCCGTTCAACCCGGGCCCACGGGTCATGCAGAGATACTGATTAGCGTCACGGACACGGGCCCTGGCATTTCACCGGAAGATCAGGAAAAGCTATTTCAGGCCTTCTCGCAGGTCGATAACTCCCCCACCCGGAAAACCGGCGGAACGGGGCTCGGACTGTCAATTAGCCAGCAACTGATCCACATGCACGGCGGACGGATCGGCGTCCATAGTGCATTGGGCAAAGGCAGCACCTTCTACTTTACACTTCCACTTTATCGCGCAGAAGAAGCAAAAGTGGAGACCTCCGGCGTGAAAGTCATCCTCGCCGTGGACGACGATCCGCAGGTAACGGCTCTTTACGAGCGGTATCTGCAACCTCAGGGCTACCAGGTGGTCACCCTCCTGGATCCAACCCGGACAAAAGAACGCGCCCGCCAGATCAAACCGTTCGCGATCACTCTCGATATCATGATGCCCGGCTATGATGGCTGGCAGGTGCTTAATGACCTGAAAGGAGATCCTGAAACGCGCGACATTCCGGTGATTATCTGTTCGATCATCGAGGAACAGGAACGCGGCTTCAGCCTTGGCGCAGCAGATTATTTGCTGAAGCCAATTCTTGAAGAAGACCTGCTGAGCGCGCTCAACCGCCTTAACGGCGATGGAAGCATCAAAGAGGTATTGATTGTTGACGATGATCCAAACTGCCCTGCGTTTGATGGATACGATTTTCCAAAGACCACAAGCAATACAAGGTAATCTCTGGCTGAAGGCGGCAAACAAGGATGGGAAATGATTAGCTCGCACCCCCCGCAGGCCCTGATCCTCGATTTATTCATGCCTGAGATGGATGGATTTACCATCCTTGAAAAAATGCGGGAAAACGCAAAGTTGCGGGATATTCCCGTGGTGGTGGTCAGTGGTGGCGACCTTACTTCAGAACAGCGCAAACTGCTGTCAGAATTTGGTCAACGCCTGCTAAGCAAGAGCCAGCTTAATGAAACAGATTTATTGAGGACTCTCGAAAACGCATTAAATCGCTTGAAAACAAGGCAATAAAGGAATCATAAGATAATGTCGTTTGCCGTCAAATGCCTCGATTGCGGGCACATCGCACCCTACTTTCCTACTTCCATCAATTGCCCGCGCTGTAACAGTCAATGGCGTCGAGGCTGAATACGATTACGAAACTCTGGCAAAGACTCTTCCGCTTCAGCTTCCGGGTCGTCCCTTTGATTTATGGCGCTATCGCGAGCTGCTGCCCGTTCGGAATTCGAATCCTTCTCTTACGCTCGGCGAGGGTGGAACGCCCCTTATCCAGGCTGTCAACCTCGGGATGATGCTTGGCACGCCCAATCTTTTTATCAAGGATGAGCGTCAGGGCCCCACAGGTTCATTCAAGGATCGGCAGGCCGCCGTCACGATTGCTGCGCTGAAAGAGGCCGGCATTACCGAAATGGTGGCTTCATCAACCGGCAATGTTGCAATATCTTATTCTGCCTATGCTGCCCGGGCGGGTATCAAGCTTTGGGCGTTTGTCACAAGCCTGGTTCCGGCTGTCAAAATGCGGGAGATTGCGCTTTACGGAAGTCAGGTGATCAAAGTCACGGGTTCGTATGATCAGGCCAAGCAGGTTGCCTCCGAGTTTGCCCGACAGCGTAACCTCTATCAGGATATGGGCGCACGAACCATCACCTCCATCGAGGCTATGAAGACCATCGCTTTTGAAATTGCCGAACAACTGACGGCCCTTCAAGGACCCGGCGCAGCCGCTGGCGGCAAGGCAGCCATGTGGCGCACACCGGATTGGTACATTCAACCCATCAGCGGCGGGATGGGCCCACTTGGGTGTCTATAAGGGTTTTTCTGAATTGAAACAAATGGGGCTGATTGATCGTATTCCCGCCATCGCTGCGATCCAGGCGGAGGGGTGTGCGCCCATGGTGCAGAGTTTCAAGCAGGGGCTCGATACCGCCATTCCGGTCGCATCTCCAAAAACCTATATTGAAACGCTGGCGACGGGTGATCCCGGCCGCGCCTACACTCAATTACGGAGTCATATCCTCGAAACTCATGGCATATTCGAGAGCGTCACGGATGAGGAAGCCTTCCGGGCCATGCATGTGTCTGGCCAAAATGGAGGGGCTTTCAACAGAGCCGGCTGCTGCCGTGGGGTTTGCCGGGTTGTTTAAGCTTGTCCGCTCGGGCGTTATCAAGCCAAACGAAACGGTTGTCGTGAATTGCACGGGGCACACCATGCCCGCAGAGGAATTTATCCTTGGCACGAATTGGGCTCGCGATGTCGAGTTCCCAACCAGGAAATCAGAAACCCCTCAGGATGGTCTGCTTTCTGCCCTGAATCAAGTTGTGCCTAATCGCTTCCCCAGTGTTGCAATTGTTGATGATACCGCCGAGGCGCGGCGTCTGATCCGGCGTATCCTTCAATCACAGGGTAATTTCACCATTTATGAAGCAACGAATGGGAAGGAAGGGCTGGAGCTGATCAAACGTGAATTGCCCGATCTCATCATCCTGGACCTGATGATGCCGGAAATGGATGGTTTTGCGGTAATGGATGCCCTCAAAGCAGATCCGGATACGGCTCAATATTCCGGTCATTGTTGCAACCGCCAAGGAACTCACGCCAGATGAAAAAGAACGTCTGGGTACGCAAATCCAAACTCTTATGCAAAAAGGCGATTTCCTCAATGATGAGTTCCTTGAGGAAGTCAAAGCATTGATCAAATAACGGCTGCTAAACTAGAATAGATCACTCGCTGAAAATGCAAAAAGGTCGCAGCACCGGCATTATCGCAGCTCTTAGCTCGGCAGTCTTCCTGGGGTTCACTCCGGTATTTGGAAAACTGGCGATCAATTTTGGATTCTCCCCGTTGGCTGTTGTTGCATTCCGGACCAGTATGGCTGCCGGGCTGGTGCTCGTGTTCGTCATCCTTTTTTATCGGCCTTATCTTTACATTTTTCCGGTTGGATTGCTAGGCTGCCTTTTAGCCGGAGTGATCAACGGTCTGGGTTCGATCCTATACTACATGGCGCTCACTCGTTTGAGCGCCAGCGTAGGTCAAATGTTGTATTCACTCTATCCATTCTTTGTTGCCATTTGGCTGATCCTGGATAAACAATCTCCTAAGTCCCTTATCATTCTTTAGAATCGCGCTTGCCACACTGGCTGTTTTGCTCCTCACTGCGCTTCCTTCACATAAGACGGATCTCGTAGGCGCGCTCATGATGTTGGGTGCCGCCGCTTTATATGCTCTCCACCTTCCCATCAATCAACGCGTGCTCTATGAAGTTCCCGCCCCGACGGTAACGCTATATACGCTGCTTGGCAATGAGCGCGGTAGTGGTCCCTGCCTTCTGCTTTTTGACCCTCAGTTGGCCCTCCCCCAACATGCCCTGGTGGCCGGTTTTGGGTTTGACACTCGTCACTTCGCTCTCTCGCCTGGCGCTTTTCCTGGGCATCAAACATATTGGCGGTATGCAAACCGCCCTGCTCGGACTCGCTGAGTTATTGGTGGCGATTTTATTTAGTAACATCTGGCTGCACGAAAGCCTTCAGTTTACACAATGGTTGGGGGCCATTAGCCTCGGCATCAGTCTGCTTCTCGTTAAGTTTGAAAAACCGCGCTATCTACCATGCACGGCGGGAAGACTGGGTGGCTTTCCTGGATTCGTCCTCCTGATGTTCCCCAGGAAGTTCCCTGGGGTCCCCATGAATAGAAAGAGCAGCCTGTGTCCAGGCTGCTCTTTGTAAGCTGGTACTTCTCCCTGTAGTCTATTTTTCACCCTCATAAGATGTAACCCGTTCCTCGCACGCTGGCAACGCACTCCGACAGAATGGGGAACTGTTCCAATTTATGCCGCAGGCGGCTGACAAGCGGACGTAATATCTCAGGAGCTTCACGCTGGGAAGTATCATATCCCTGCACCAACAAGACCAGCTCTCGATGCGAGAAAACCTTGCCCTCATTCTCCATCAGGATCCGCAAAAGACGTCCCTCTGCTGGTGTCAAATGTGCGAGTTTCTTGCCCGAATGGATCTGCCTGCGTGAGAGATCAACCAAGGTCCCATCTTTGAACTTGAATTCTTTTATCGTCTCATCCACCTCTGTGGCTTCGCTCATCCCACTTTTGGCGTGTAATTTGGCGCCGCGCCGGGCCAATCCCTTTTTGACGCTGGCCAACACCTGGGCGGGCGCGGCAGGCTTCGTCAAATAATCATGGACCCGCAATCGCAAGGCCTGGATTGCAGTGTCAGTTGATCCATGAGCCGTTAGCAAAATGACCTCGGTATCCGGCGAAGCCTGATTGACCACCTGGATCACCTCCAGCCCATCCATACCGGGCATGCGCAGGTCTACAATCATCAGGTCAACTGGATGGGTACGGACATATTCAATGGCGGCTTGCCCGTTCGGCACCGAAACGGCGTTATATCCTTCCAGTTTCAGGATATCTGTCATTGATTGACGGGCGATATTCTCATCATCGACTACCAGAATATTGGATTTCATTTTTCCTCTCCAATGGGCAGAAAAACGCGAAAACACGCACCTTTTCCATGGTTCAGAACCAGGTCGAGTGTTCCCCGATGAGCCGTAATAATATTGTAACTCACCGTCAGGCCCAGTCCGGTTCCCCCATCTTTTGTGCTGAAAAACGGCTCGAAAATGCTGGATTGGTTATCTCTCATAACACCCGGCCCATTGTCCTGAAACAATAATTCAACGCCGTCGTTTACGGCTCTTCCATTGATCCGCAGGATTCCGCCCTTGGTCATGGCATCGTAGGAATTCAAGATCAGGTTGATGAACACCTGCTGGATTTGGCTGCTTACGGCCATTACCATCGGCAGATTGCTGGGCACTTCCACTTTCACGAGAATGCCCCGCTCCGTCAATTGCTTATGTGTAAGGTTGACCACATAATTGAGCAGTTCGGTAATTTGGACCTTTTGCGGCTTGGTGGCACCCGGGCGGTAAAAATCCAGCATGCGCTGTACAGTGATCGATAACCGTTCCAGCTCCGAACGCGCCATATCAAAATATTCTTTTCGCTTCTCCTCGGGCAGGTCTTCGCGGCCCGCTAAATGCAGGCAGTTCTGCACCGATTGGAGCGGGTTGTTCACCTCATGCGCGATGGATGCGCTCAGGCGTCCTGCCGCCGCCATTTTCTCGGCTTGCAACAATGCATTTTGCGAATCTTCTATCTTGCGGACATAGGCGCGCTGTTCATCATACAGTCGGGCATTTTCGATCGCGGCGGCAGCCTGCCTGGCCAGGATCTGGAACATGTCTGTATCGGCTTCTCGAAAACCAGCCTCATCCGGGTCGCGCCCGGCAAAGAATACTCCGCGAAATCCCTGACGTACGATCGGAATGAATATTGCCGCACCCAACCCGGCTTTTCGAAGCCGTGCCTGGGAGTTGGCATCGCCGGGTCCCTTCGCATTTATCAGGAAAGGCGCTCCACTCGCGTCCACCTGAATAATGAAATCTGCCAGCGTTTTGCCCTGCCCTGCCAGGAAAATAAATCTCTCTTCCTCTGAAGAATATTGATAATAGGCTGCGTTATGGCAGCGCAGATGACCCAGGATGGCATTGACTACAAGTTCGAGCAGCGATTCGCTGCGTGTTTCAGAAAGCAGGGACTCGGTTACTTCGAACAATGGCCGTAGGGCATGGATGCGCGCCGCATCCCGTTTCTGCTGGCTGTCTGCAAGCGCCTGCTTGACGGCTTGAATGAGTTCGTCGCTCTTCTCGAAAGGCTTTAAGATCAAACCATCCACGCCCTGGCGCAGGGCATGGATGGCAGTTTCTACGGTGCCAAATCCTGTCATGACCAACACCGCCAGGTCGGGCTGTAAGCGCCTTGCGCGTGTGATCACTTCAAACCCATCCACCTCGGGCATTCGAATGTCAACCAACAGAAGATCGGTCTTATTCTGCTTCAGCCACTCCTCGGCCTCGCGGGGATCGGTGAGTGCCGATGACAAAATATCCTGCGCGCCCAAGCACCCGCTTGCATAATAATGCAATGCCCGGTTCATCATCTACAACGAGGACTGATATTGGATCCATAATTTATATCGGCAGCCAGACCGTGAAGATTGAACCCTCACCTGGTTGGCTTTCAACTTCTATTGTACCGCCATGGTCAGTCACAATTCCATACGTCACCGATAGGCCCAGCCCGGTGCCGCCTTGATTCCCTTTGGTGGTAAAGAATGGCTCGAAGATCCGGTCTATATCTTTCGGGCCGATCCCAATTCCGCTATCCTTGATCGAAACAATCACCGATTCCCGGTTATCTTTGGAACGGGTCCCGGTTTTGATATGCAGCTCGCCCCCGGTTGGCATGGCCTGCAAGGCATTATGCACCAGATTTAGAAATACCTGTTTCATTTGATTGCTATCAACCGAGACCCAGGGCAGGTCTTCCTGGAACTCGACTTCAAGTTGGACACCGTTGGTATGGATGAAGTGAGTTGTTAACGCGAGAACATCGTCAACGATCTGGTTGATATCGGACCTTGCGCGGGTTCGTTCGCCCTGACGCGGCAAAATCCAAAAGCCGTCTCACAACACCCCGGGCCCGCAGCGCCTCATGCAATACCATCTCGACATCGGCACGGTGCGGAGCATCGCTATTCATCTCATCCAGGATCAATTCGGTAAATCCGGTTACTGTTGTGAGTGGATTATTCAGCTCATGAGCGATTCCTGCAGCCATCTCGCCCACCGCCGCCAGCTTGGCAGCTTGCACAAGCCGATTCTCGGCATCCTGTTGGGCAACCAGGCGCACCCTTGATTCTACCTGGGCTGCGCGCAATTGACGGATCGTCTCCTGCAAACGTTCATATTGTATTGCACCTGAGACGACTGTTGCCAGTACGCCGGCCAGCGATTCCATCGCCAGCAGATCATTATTCGAGAACGCGTTGCGCTGGCTGCTTTCCACATCGATAAAGCCGAGTACCCTATCCCCATCTTTCAAGCGCAACGCACATTTCAGAGCCCGCCTCCCAGCCGTGGATCGGCTTATAACGCTTATCCTGCGCGGTATTGTTTACAAGCACATTTTCCCCGGTATAAAATACATGGCCCGTAATGCCGCCGCTGATCGAAAAATCCTCGGGTTGCAGGTTCATTTTGAACCATCTCACCCCGCGAACCGCCGAAACCGAGCACCGGCGATTCCGGGTTATCCCCCACCAGCATGACACCTGCCAATTCATAAGCAAAATATTGCGCGAGCAAATCGGCCGTGATTTGCGCCACTTCTTTTTTGTCGTTGAGTCCGATCACCTGCTGGACCACTTCGTGGATTAGTCCCAGGTTGCGTGCCCGCGCCTCGGCTTCTTCACGCAGGCGGCCATATTCGATCAATCCTGCCAGATGGCTGGCAATCACCACCATTAGATGTTCATCGTATTGACTGAAGGCATCGGGACGCGTGCTTTCCAGGCTGAGCAAGCCAACCGCCTGGTTTCGATATTTAAGCGGCACAATCAGGCCCGAACGTGCGCCGGCATATACCGGTTTGAATTCAGCAGACGAATCGCTTACCCGCAGAACCCGACCTTTAAGGAGAGGTAGGATATGGGTGGCCTGTCAACGAAGTAGATTGCGAGCTGAATTTTCCGCCCTGGTTACGGAACTCCCGCATCAGTCTTCCATCCGTTGATGGTAGGTATAAGGCGATCAGCTCGGTGTTAAAGGAACGGGCCAGGTGCCCAAACATGCGCCGAGCGATCTGGTCCAGATTCTGGGCCGAGGAGATCGTCAGCGCAAAATCGTTGAGCATCGCGAGCCGTCCGAGATGTCCAGTTAATTCATTGAACGTGACCATGATTTCAACCGATTGGGAGACCTGTTTTGCAAGTTCTCGCAGCTTCATTAATTCTTGCTGGGAGAATTCCTCCTGGCTCCATAATGCCACCGCGCCGATCAAGCGTTGGCCGATGACTAGCGGAAAACATACCCAATAGTTCGTTGATTTGCGCACTGCGTGCGGCAGTTCCTGCCATTCGGGCTGATCGTCGGTTACGACTAACTCTGCTAGCGTGCGATTCAAACGGCGAAGGATACGGTTCGTTTCAATGGATATTGATAGCCCGGCCACACGCGAGTCGTTCCATTGCGCCGCGACATCCAGCATTTCTCCCCTTCGGATGGCAAGCCATGCTCCCTGTGGCTTTGCCACGTGAACAAAATTAGAGAGTACCCGGTCAAGGGCCCGCGGCATATCATAGGCCAATTCGGTCTGCAAATTTGGCAGGTAATTTTCTGCAACATTATTGGAGGCTTGCGACTGCATTAATCCAGCCACCAACTCCCAGATATGTCGTTCTGTTGCGTTTTGATGATTTGCACCTACCAGGATCACTTGCGATAGCTCGTTCATCGGGAAACCATATAAGCCGCGCGGCATCGAGCTTGGCGCTCTCAGGCAATGAGACGGAGCGGATATCGTTCCCTTGGAATGCGCTTTCAAGCCAGGCGCTGATTTCTTCCTGGGCAAGAATTTTCGTCAATCCGCTGGATTTGGATTTATGTTAGACTATGCGCAGCACTCGATAAACCATCGGCCCTTTTCGCGGTCGGCAATTACAACCCAGTTTGCCCCTGTTAGTTGGCAAGCATCTCTTAAGGTGATTTTCAACATTCTTAATCATTACTCGCCGGTTTCCCACAAAATTATACAGCACCACCACTGGCTATAATAGTATAAATTATGACCAAATTACGGCTATCAATTGCTCATTGCGGCAAAACACCGGTTTGGACTACGAATCCCCCAATTCTTAAGCCCCAGTTAGCTGCAAAATCTGTGTATGCATCAACTTTTCTATTGTTTTTTCGATTCCTTCCCATACGGCGGATGGTAAAATAAGCCTAGATGCCTGATTTGACTGTTATAGGTGGTGGTCTGGCGGGAAGCGAAGCGGCTTGGCAAGCCGCGGAACGTGGCCTTGAAGTCGATCTATACGAAATGCGCCCTTCTGTTTCCACGGGCGCACATGAGACTGAATATCTAGCCGAACTTGTTTGTTCCAACTCACTCGGTTCCAAATTGCCTGACCGTGCCTCTGGCATGCTCAAGAATGAACTGCGCCGGTTTGGTTCAATGCTTTTGGAATGTGCCGAATCAGCAGCGCTTCCCGCCGGGGCGGCACTGGCCGTGGATCGTGACCTCTTTGCAAGGCAGGCCACCGAAAGGATCCAAAATCATCCTCGTATTCGGGTTATACGAAGGGAAATCACTGAAATTCCCGATGGTCTTTGCATCATCGCCTCCGGCCCTTTGACTTCGCCTCTGCTCTCCAGAAAGATAGCTGCCCTGAGCGGCGAGGAACATTTATTCTTCTTCGATGCGATCGCTCCCATCGTCTCTTATGAAAGCATAAATCTGCAGATTGCCTTTCGAGCATCTCGCTATGATCACGGATCCGCATGGCGAGGGCGATTATATTAATTGTCCATTTACCAGGGACGAATACTACGCATTTGTGGATGCATTGCTCCACGCCGAGCGGATTGAATTAAGAGACTTTGAAGACGAAATTAAGAAGGGCGTCAAAGCCGGGCATTTCTTTGAAGGCTGTCTGCCGGTTGAGATCATCGCAGAACGGGGAAAAGAATCTCTGGCCTTTGGGCCAATGAGGCCTGTAGGGCTCAGAGACCCGCGCACAGGGAAACGACCGTTTGCGGTGGTCCAGCTCCGGCAGGATAATCTCGCTGGCAGTTTGTATAATCTGGTGGTTTTCAAACCAATCTCAAATATGGCGAACAAAAGCGGGTTCTTCGCCTTATCCCCGGGTTGGAGAACGCCGAGTTTATTCGTTACGGACAAATGCATCGCAATACTTTTATCGCCTCGCCGAAACTTCTAAGACCAACACTTCAATTTATTGGTCGTAGTAACCTCTTGTTTGCCGGGCAGATCACCGGCGTGGAAGGCTATATGGGCAATATTGCAACTGGCCTTCTGGCAGGTCTCAATGCGGTCCACATCTGTAGGTCTGAGCTGCCGATCACCCTCCCCGGGACAACGATGTTGGGGGCGCTGTGCCACTACATTACACACTCCGATATCAAGGATTTCCAGCCGATGAAGTCCAATTTGGGAATATTGCCTCCTCTCGAAAACACCGGACGGCTCGGCAAACGTGAACGTGCCAAGGCATATGCAGATCGCGCCAGCATGGACCTCGAAAACTTCCTGATGCTAACCCGCATCTAACCTCTGATTGAAGATACAAACTATGATGACAAAACGACGGATCGTTCTTTATCTTGGCATGATCGGACTGCTGTTCGGGCTCCTCGACCCTCTGGTATATTTGGGCGTTCATTCGGAATGGCCAAACGAGCTCCGAAAATATTCGATGGCGATCGCGCTTATAAAGATGTGATGACGCAGGTTGCCTTTGGACCTCGCATTCCGGGCTCCGCCGGCCACGCAAAAACCCTGGATTGGCTGCGAACCAAGCCTTGAGTCTCTGGGTTGGCAGGTGCAGATCCAGCAGTCCGAAATGCTCAACCATCCTATCCAAAACCTGATTGCCTTTCGGACGGAGCAACCGCCGCAGTATATCCTTGGAGCACATTACGATACACGGATCTTCGCCGACCACGATCCCGATCCTGCAAAACAAAGCCAGCCGACACCGGGGGCCAATAACGGAGGCTTCAGGCGTTGCCGTACTACTCGAATTGGCCCGCACTCTTGCCTGCTGATGCCCCTCCGGTCTGGTTGGTTTTCTTCGATGCAGAGGATAACGGCAAGATTCCCGGCTGGGATTGGACCCTTGGCTCCAAAGCCTTTGTCGCAGACATGACGGTCAAACCAAAGGCCATGCTTCTGGTGGATATGGTCGGCGGCGCGGACTCCACGTTTTATATGGATGGAAACTCCGATACTCAGCTGCGTAACTCGATTTGGGACACTGCCTCCAGGCTTGGGTATCAGGATATCTTCATTCCTCATGTCAAATACAATATTCTGGACGACCATATACCATTCATTCAGGCCGGCATCCCGTCTGTGGATATCATTGATATTGACGATAAATATTGGCTTACTACTTCCGATACGCCCGAGCACGTCTCACCGAAAAGCCTGCAAATCGTCGGTACTGTGCTGTGGACCTGGCTGACTCAGCCCAATAAATAGCCCGATTTAAATTGCCAAAAGAGCCGGGCTATCGTAAACTAGAGGGAGGTCAGAGCTAAATAATCAATGAATGCTCGCGAACTCCTTAAGCTTATTCGCCCGGCGTGGATACAGCGCGTTTCGATGAGCCTGGCACGTGGCACGGATGCGCGTGAAGCCTTTACGGGTCAATTGGAGCATTTCTTTGATGCGCTTGAACAGGCTCTGACCAGCGGGAATCCGGCCTGGCTGGATACCACCCTGCTTGAATGGACCAGCTCTCCCACCCTGACCGATCTTCAGCAAAAGAAGAATAATGTCACCGAGCTGATTAATAAGATAATTTCCATTACAAATGATGTCGCCCTTGAGAGTTCTGGCCGAACAGGATGCGCTCGAATCTCCTGACGACCATCATGCCGATTTACACCTATGCTCTGGAAAAAATCGCCCGGCTGGAGATGGAAGCCCGTGTCACTTACATCTCGAATGAGCTCAATCACGTTCAGCAAAAGCTTGAGCTCCTTGATCGTTCGAAGTCAAATTTCATTTCCGTTGCTGCACACGAGCTAAAGACACCGCTGACCCTTATCGAAGGTTATGCCTCCATGATTCGTGATATGGTTGCGCAGACCGGCAATACTCAAATGGATCCGCTTCTTGGCAGGGATCAATATCGGTATTCAACGTCTGCGTGAGATCATTAATGACATGATCGATGTTTCGGTGATTGATAACGATCTGCTGTCTTTGAATCTACAGCCGCTTTTGCCTGAAGCATCTTTTTGATTTGCTTCGCCATGACCTCGATGGAGCTATCCATGAGCGACGCCAGACCCTGGAAATCAATGACTTCCCGGGCAGCGAAATGTGGATATATGCGGATTCCGAACGCCTCTACCAGTGCTTTCATAATGTATTGATCAATGCCATTAAATATACGCCTGATAATGGCAGGATCACGCTGGACGGACGGACACTTCCGGGTTTTATTGAGATTACCCTGGCAGATACCGGCATCGGGATTTCACCGGAGAATCAAACCCTCATCTTTCGAAAGTTCAGCCAGGCGGGTCCCAGCCTGCATTCCAGTGGGAAGACCAAGTTCAAAGGCGGAGGTCCGGGATTGGGACTGCCCATCACACGTGGTATCATCGAAGCGCACGGCGGAACGATTTGGGTTGAATCTCCGGGCTATGATGAAGTGAAGTGCCCTGGTTCAACCTTCCATATTTTGATTCCGACCCGGACTGAGCCTAACGATCCAAAGATCGAGAAGTTATTTGGAATATTAGAGAAAGCACAACCTGAAACTGATGGCAAAGAGAACACCTCAACCCACCCGTCCCCCGCGTGAGCGGGCCTTCCTGGTCGGTGTGGAAATTTATCAGCAAAAGCATAACCTATCACTTGAAGATTCACTGAGCGAACTTGCCCTGCTGGCTGATACTGCCGGGCTGGAAGTTGTGGGAGAGCTTACGCAAAAGCTGGATCGTCCCTTCGTTGAGACCTATATAGGTCCCGGCAAGGTGGAAGAGCTTAAAGCCCTGGCAGAAGAGACACTTTCGCAGGTGGTCGTTTTTGATGACGAGCTTTCACCGCGGCATCAACGCGAATTGGAATTGTCACTCGGCATCAACATCCGTGTCCTTGACCGGACGGCTCTGATCCTCGATATTTTTGCACAGCATGCCCATACGGCGGAAGGGATGCTCCAGGTCGAACTGGCTCAATACGAATACTTTCTACCGCGCCTTACCGGGCAATGGACGCACCTTGCCCGCCAGGCAGGCGGCGGTGGTGGGCGGACCGGCTCTACCGGTGGAGTTGGTTTGCGGGGTCCCGGCGAAACTCAGCTCGAAGTGGATCGCCGCTCCATCCGGACTCGTATTGCGCACCTGAAACGCGAGCTTGAAAAAGTTCGGGCACATCGCATGCGCTATCGGGCTCAACGTAAGCGCTCTCGAATTCCTACTGTTGCCCTTGTTGGCTATACGAATGCCGGAAAGTCCACTCTTGCTCAACCGGCTTGCGAAAGCGGATGTTTATACCGCAGATCAACTCTTTGCAACCCTCGACCCAACCACGCGCCGTGTCCAATTACCATCAGGTTATCAGGCGTTATTCACGGATACGGTGGGCTTTATTCAAAAACTGCCGACCACCCTGGTGGCAGCCTTTCATGCCACCTTGGAAGAGATCACAGAAGCCGACCTTTTGCTCCATGTCGTGGACATATCTCATCCCAATGCATTGAATCAATTTCAATCGGTGCAGGCTACATTGGAGGAAATTGGAGCCGGACATATCCCGACGGTTACCGCCTTGAACAAAATCGACCTCTTGAGCCGCCCCGATGCTGCCCGCGAGACCGTCCGCAATTATCCAAAAGCTGTGGCGATCTCATCCAAACGCGCTGTAGGCCTATCGGAATTATTGGACTTGGTCAAACAGGAATTGTATGAGAGATATATGCCGATCCTTGTCCGCCTCCCGTATCGCCAGGGCGCTCTGATCTCTCTGTTCCACGAAACTGGCCAGGTCGATCGCTTGGAGCACGAACGCAGCGGCGTACTGATGCAGGGACGAATACCTGGTCGATTAGCCGCGCAGTTTTCACCCTGGCAAGTCACAGCGAATGAAAGCGGATCTGATGAGGAGGAAATCTAATGTCGAAATTATTCGATCGGCTGTCGGAATATCTTGCCCGCCGGAAAGGGCTTCTGCCCTTGATCGGCATTGGCCTGGTCTTTCTAAATCTGATTCTTCAATTCATTCTGCCGCCCGGTTGGTTTACCTCCTCGAATCTTCTGCTCCACCTTGGGATCATCATTGCGATATTTGGATTGATGCTTGCATGGGCGTTGTAGGGCAGGACATCAAATCACAGCGTTTTTGGATTTTCCTTTTTCTGGCCGGGCTGATCACCGGCCTTATTTTGCGTTTTTACCTCGCCGGCTTTGCCAAAATGCCGGGTCATGGCGACTCTGCCTTTTATTTCACTGTTGCCAGGAATATCGTCGCAGGGCGCGGCCCGGTCATCGATTACATTACCTATTTCTTTAGCGGGTTGCTTCCTCTCCCCCATTACGCCGGGGATTTCTGGAATCCGAGCGCATCTTTCCTGATAGCCATTCCCATGTTCCTGTTCGGCAGCACGATTTCAAATGCGCTTGATTGCTCCGATCCTCGCCGGGATGGTTCCGGCGATTGCTGGTTTTCTGGCCGGCAAAAAATTCTCTCAGTCGCTTGCCGTGGGTGCCCTCGCTGGCATTCTCACCTTTTTTTCGCCATTCCAAGTTTGGTTCTCCGTTACGACCGAAGCAATCATATTTGCCGGTGCCTTCGGTTCTATCGCGATTTATTTGATCATGAAGAGCGACGAATCTCCCGCGCTGTTTCCTGGCCGCTGCCGTTTTTACAGGCTTGGCAAATCTGGTTCGGCAGGACAATATCCTTCTTCTCGTCGTGCTCGTAATTTGTATCCTTATTGCCTCCTTACCATGGAAGAAGAAGCTGACGATTGCCGCCGCTGTTGTACTGATTCACCTGCTGGTTTTGTCTCCCCTCATTGTGAAGAATTTTGCCGAGTTCCATACGGCCTTTCCGCCGGGTCCTGCAAAGACTGCCTTTCTGACCACCTACGAGGATTTTCATTCGTACAACAAGCAGATTGACTGGTCTACCCTGCGCGCGACTTTCGGGATCCAGGGCATTCTTAAACGGAGGTTACATACCGCTTCGGAGAACCTCGGGCAGGTTTACTATTTCCTCACACCCGTGTTTGCCCTGCTGGTCATACTCGCCCTTATGGATGCCGTTTTCCTGCATAGGGAAAAGACCAAGCTTCGCCTTCTCATTCCGGCAGTTCTCTTCGCCCTTCTCGAGTACTTGTTCTATTCCTTTATTGCCAGTCTCTCCGGCCCGGGTCTCTCATCAAAAGCCTGGGCACGCTCATGCCTTTTATTTGTATGCTTATTGTCGATTTTTTTTCGCATTACCTCCGCCCCAAACCATTGCTGATTGGCGTTGTGCTTCTGCTTTCTGTCTATTCAGGTTATCTGGGGTTTGAGAAAAATTACAGTTCCACTGTCTATTACAACAGCGTTTACGACCAATATAAAGTTGTTAAAGCGCTCATACTCGAAGACGCCGGCAAGAAGGGATTAAGTGGCGGTGACGTCACGGTCTTGGCAAGGGACACCTGGGATGTTTCCGAGGGCACCGGCTTCAAGGCAGTGATGGTACCCAACAACGACATCAATACGATCCTCTTCGTCGCAGCCCATTACAACGCCCACTATCTGTTGCTGCCGGCCGAACGGCCTCAATTGGACAAGATTTATACAGGCTCAGGCCCCGATCCGCGTTTTCACCTTGTTGGCACAGTTCCAAATTCAGATATGAAAATATATTATCTGGATCTTAACTAGCGGACAATTAAGAATATCAGGGCAGATTTCATTGTTGGGTCTTTGGTCCCGCTTCTAGGATTTCACGAGGAACCCTCTCTTCAAATTTCTTGAAATTCTCCACAAACCGCGCCGCGAGTTGGTGATACTTCTTGTCATATTCATGTTGATTGGGCCATGAGCTCGACGGGTTGAGCACCTCGTCCGGAACCCCTGGGCAAGTGGTCGGGACCTCAAACCCAAACACCGGGTCGATCTTGTATTCCACGTTGTCCAGTTTTCCAGCCAGGGCCGCAGACAACAATGCCCGTGTATATTTGATGCTTATCCGCTTTCCCACGCCATAGGGCCCGCCCACCCAGCCGGTATTTACCAGCCAGCACTTCACCTGGTATCGCTCGATCTTCTTCTTGAGAAGGTTTGCATAGTAAGCCGGATGATGCACCATGAAAGGTCCGCCAAAACAGGCCGAGAAGGTGATCTCCGGCTCATCACGCAGGCCCACTTCCGTCCCCGCGATTTTTGATGTATAGCCCGATATGAACTGATACAAGGCCTGGTCCGGCGTCAAACGGGCGATCGGGGGCATCACGCCCGAGGCATCACAGGTTAGAAAGATAACGTTTTGCGGATGCCCTGCCTTCTTTTCTGGCACTGCATTGGCAATAAACTCAAGCGGATAAGACGCCCTGGTATTCTCGGTTAAGGTGTCGTCGTCCAGGTCGATATAGCGCGTAACCGGGTCGCAGGGTACATTTTCCAGGATGGTGCCGAACATTTTGGTCGTTGCATAGATCTCAGGCTCGGCGCTTTCAGATAGGCCGATCACTTTGGCGTAGCATCCGCCTTCGAAATTGAACACGCCCTCATCGCTCCAGCCGTGTTCATCGTCGCCGATAAGTCGCCGGGTCGGGTCCGCCGAGAGCGTTGTCTTGCCGGTACCGCTCAAGCCAAAGAATAACGCCACATCATTGGCATCGCCCGGGGCTGACGTTCGCCGAGCAGTGCATCGAAAGCACGCCTTCAAGCGGTAGAAGATAATTAAGGATGGTAAAGACCGATTTCTTGATCTCGCCGGCATAGGCTGTATTGCCGATGATTGCCAGCTTCTTCTCGAAGGATAAACAGATAAACGTCTCGCTGGCGGTGTTATCCACCGCCGGCGAACCTTTGAAGGAAGGCAGGGCAATGATGGTAAATTCCGGGACAAAACGCTTATATTCTTCGAGCGATTTCGGGGGGATGAACATATTACGGACGAACATGCTGTGCCACGCCAGTTCAGTCACAATACGCACAGGCAGGCGATATTTCTCATCCGCGCCGGCATAAACATCTTGAACAAAGACGTCTCGTCCCTGCAAAAATCCCAACATACGGTCATACAATACTTCAAATTTCTCGGGCAGCAAACGGGCGATTATATTGCCCCCACCAAACGTGTTCCTCGCTGGACGCCTCGCGCACCACAAATTTATCGTTTGCCGAACGGGCGGTATGTTTTCCGGTGTTGGCAACGAATGCCCCTCCCGCCGCGGTTACGCCCTCGTCGCGAAAAACTGCCTCCTCATACAAGGCCTCCGTGGCAAGGTTCCAGTAGGCCAATCGCAAATTGCTGACACCGTGATTCGACAGGTTGTATTCCGCCTTGCGGGTCTGGGCGGTAGCTTCGGCGGGGGATTTGATATTGAGTAAGTTGTTCATAACCAATCCCTTACCATCTTCTTATCACCGATATATATTTCGTTCGGACTCGTCGGGTCAAGTGCCCATTTGATTCGGGCAATTCCTTCGGTTACATCCTTTACCGTCCCGCTGAAGGAAAGCCGGATGTGCCCTTCCATGCCAAATTCTTTTCCCGGTACGGTCACAACCAGCGCCTTCTGCAGCAGGAATTTGGAAAGTTCGACCGAGTTGCTGCCGAACGCCCGCAGGTCCGGCAGGGCATAAAAAGTTCCATCCGGCGGAATCAAGCGCGCCCCGTTGAATGATTTCATTTCCTGCAGCAGGACATCCCGGTTATTCTGGATTTGCAGCCGGATGGCTTCCACGACGGACTGCAACCCATTCAACGCGCCTTCAGCTGCCGCCTGGCTGACCGGGCTTACTCCCGAGGTCGTCTGCGCCGTGACATTGGTCATCACGCGGACCAGGTCGCGCGGCGCGACCACCCAGCCCACTCGAAAACCGGTCATCCCGTAGATTTTTGCCACACCGTTGACAATGATGATATGTGAATTTTCAATATCTCTATCGGTAAACCGGAATGCCGGGATCGCCTCTTTATTATCGAATGTTAATTTGTGATAGATGTCATCGCAAACCAGGTGGATATCCTTTTCTCTCGCAGAAATCCACCAGCTTCTCGAGCAGCGCTGGCGGATAAATAACCCCGGATGGATTATTTGGGCTGTTGACGATGATCACACGGGTATAGGACGTCACTGCTTTCTCTATATCTTCAAAGCGCGGCGTAAATGTCCCATCTTCCGGCGTGACGATCACCGGCCGGGCCATGCACATTTTGACGATTTCAGGATACGACACCCAGTAAGGCGCAAGAATGATCACTTCGTCCTGGGGATTCAATAAGGAAAATAAAATATTGAACAGTGACTGCTTGGCTCCGTTTGTAACGATTATATTTTCCGGGGCGGCCAGGCGGTCGTAATTTTCTTCCGTATAACGGACGATGGCTTTTTTTAGGGAAGGAACGCCATCCGCAGGCGTATATTTCACCTCGCCGCTTGTCAGCTTGGCAGCAGATGATAGAATGGCATTGATGGGTGTTTTGTTCTTGGGTTCACCGATGCCCAAGATGAATTACCGCCTCTCCCCGCTCACGCAACAAGCGTGCTTCCTCGTTCAACGCCAGGGTTGGCGATTCGGCGATCTCGCTTGCAAGTTTGCTCAACTTCATGGAGATCTCCTTGTTCCCCACACCAAATCGAACGTAGCTCACGGTCTAAGGAAAAAGTAAATCTGGTCAGGATACCTCTGACCAGATAGACTTCGAGCACTTGACAAGACAAGCAGCGCAAGCGGCATCGCTGACCATCAAAATGTCAGACAAATTGCTCACTTGGCGATTATACTATATCCTTCCACGGCGATCATTCGAGAGCGGCAAAATCTACCGGATTTCCCAAGGGCAAATCCCGAAACGGACGGGCGTAATGCGGCGGATCAGGCCCAGACAAGACATTCCCGGTGCCGACTTCCACAAAGGTTGTTATTCCCTGCCCTGTCAACAATTGGATGGTTTCCGTCCACCGGACCCGCGATTGCATCTGGGCTTGTATGTCGTTACGCAATTCCCCCGCCGAATCGGATCACTCCCGCAGTCACATTTCCGATAATTTGAAGTCTTGGGATCGCTGATCATGTGCAGCGTTTACTGCCTCATTCCATTCGTCTTGAATGGAAGCCATCAATTTCGAATGCGCAGCGATCGAAACGGCAAGCGGAATGGCCCGCTTGGCGCCTGCGGCTTTTGCTCCTGCCATGGCACGTTCGACGGCAGCCTTTGCTCCCGATATGACAACCTGTCCGGGACAATTATCATTGGCGACCTGAACGGGCTCGTCGGCAGTGCTTGCCTCGGCGCATACTTTTTCGAGAGCGGGAATATCCAGGTTGAGCACCGCAGCCATGCTGCCGGGATTCTTCTCGCCCAGCCTGTTTCATCAACTCGCCGCGTTTGCGGACCAGCCGCAGGCCCGTCTTCGAAAGATAAGGCGCCTGCCGCCGTCAAGGCAGACAACTCGCCCAGCGAATGTCCAGCCACTGCTGCCGGCTTGAAATCAGGGTAAAGATGCGAAAAAACACGATAAGCAGCCATGGAGTGCACATATAAAGCCGGCTGCGTATTGATCGTATCGTTCAGGTCCGTCTTCCGGCCCTTCCCACATGATTTTGGATAATGCAGAATCCCAGAACCGAATCGGCCTCTTCAAATAGTTTGTTTTGCGGTCGGGATATTGTCTCGGCAAGTTCTCGCCCCATGCCAACGGTCTGCGAACCTTGTCCGGGAAAAACGAATGCAGTTGTTTTGGAGTCAAGTTTCATGAATAAATACCTCTCCCTGTTAAACACAAACGAGCCGTGTTCGTCACGGCTCGTCGGTATTACTCGGGTTGCTTTTTCTCTTTTTTGACTTCGAACACTTCCCTGCCTTGGTAATGCCCGCAGTTCGGGCAGACCGTATGTGGCAGGCGCATCGAACCGCAGTTGGAACAGGCCACAAGGTTATGGGCCACCAGGGAGTCGTGGGCGCGGCGTCGGTCGCGGCGGCCTTTGGAGTGTTTGCGCTTGGGATGTGGGGTCATTACTTTCTCCTTCTATTCACAATATATAGTAATGACTTCGGATAGCACCTTGCTTGCTTCTGCGCCGAATGCGATCCATTTGCGCAGGTCAGTCGTTACTACAGGATTTCCATAACAAAGCCGACAGATTATAGCGGTATCAGACAGTGACGTCAAGCCTGAAACGTTGTAGAATCGAAATTGTGGAAGTACAGATTGCCGTTGCCAAGGTCAATAAATATGCCTCTGCCGAAAGCGGCGATACGCTGGAAGCCGTTGAGCGCCCGAACGGCGGGCTTTCGTTGGTGCTGGCAGACGGGCAGACTTCCGGTCACGGCGCAAAAGCTGTTTCGATGATGGTCGTCCGCAAGGTGATCAGCCTTTTGGCCGAAGGTGTCCGCGATGGCGCGGCCGCACGTGCAGCATCCGATGCTCTTTTTACCGATAAAAAAGGGCAAGGTGATCAGCACGCTCAATATCGCTTCCGTGGATTTGCACAGTGGGACGATCGTCCTGACCCGCAATAACCCTGCGCCTATCTTTGTTTGCCGCGGCGAGCAGACCGATTGTCTCAGCGACGAAAGTCATTCCCCTGGGCACCTCGCGCGATGTTCGCCCTGTGATTACCGAGATCGGATTGAAATCAGGCTTGACCATTGTGGTTTACACCGATGGCTTGACCCATGCGGGTGAACGCCACGGCCAGCCCATGGATGTTTGCGAGGTCATCCGTTCCTTTCTTGAAGAGCAGGATCCGATCCCTCAGGAACTGGCCGATTCGCTTGTTGGCCTATGCGGTCAAGCTGGATGATAATCGTCCCGCGGACGATATCAGTGTCCTGGTTCTCAAAGTCGTGCCTCGCACCGGCGACGATGTGCGTCGTATGAGTATCAGACTTGCCCATCTCCGCCTAGAATGTATTCTTGATAATGAATAAGATCTCAGACACACCTCCTATCAGGACGTGGCAGGCCGGCTTGCGTGAAACGGGTATCCTTTTGCGTGAGTTCCGGCAGCCTGTTTTGATCTTCTCGATTGCCATTATTGGGCTTGGTATTCTCTATCAATTTCTTGCAATCCAAACCGGCGAACCTCTGAACAGCATGTCGGAGAGTATTTATCTCATGCTGACCCTGGCTTTTCTTCAACCCAGCGGCACTTTTCCTCACGCCCCGATTTTGCAGATTTTTTACTTTTTGCTGCCGATCGTCGGGGTCGGAACCCTGGCACAGGGCCTGGCAGAGTTTGGGGTAATGTTATTCAATCGCCGCGCTCGCAGCAAAGAATGGGAGATCGCAGTGGCATCCACGTTTCGAAATCATACAGTATTGGTGGGTCTCGGGCATCTTGGGTTTCCGCGTGGTGGAAAAGCTTCATGAGATGAAAGTGCATGTGATTGTCATTGAACAAAACCCTTCGGTCGATATGTTCGCTGCCATTCAGAAGATGCGGATTCCCGTCATTCAGGATGACGCGACGCGGCCCATTGCGCTTGAAAATGCAGTCATTTCAAAGGCAAAAACCATTATCCTCTGCACTCAAAATGATGCACTTAATCTGCAAATAGCTCTTAAGAGCAGGAAGATCAATCCTGAAATTCATGTGGTTATACGCATCTTTGATGAGGATTTTGCTGAGGCGTTGCAGGAGCAATTCGGGTTTACCGCCCTGAGCGGAACGGGTATGGCCGCACCGGTTTTGCCGCGGCCGCTGCGGGCGCCGATGTAACCAATCCGATTTCCGTCGAAGGACAGCAGTTAAGCCTGGCTCGACTTACCATCGACCCGAATGCCGACTTTGCTGGCAAAACGGTGGGGTATGTGGAGGATAATTATCATCTCAGCATGGTGCTCATCCGCCGCGACCACCAGACCGACATGCATCCAACTGACAATAAGATATTGAATCGGCGGAGATATGCTGGCGGTCCTGGGCGGCCCGGAGCAGCTTAACAATCTAATGCACGATAATGGATGAACCTGATCGTAAGAGCTTATTGATTGGCGTCGTTGGGCCTTGCGGCTCCGGAAAATCAACACTGATAGCGGGATTGAACAACGCGGGCTATTTGGGCCGCCATATCGCACAGGAACATTCCTATGTTCCATACATGTGGAAGCGCATAACAAACCCCGATGTGCTTGTTTACCTGAATGCTTCTTTTGAAACCTGTACCCGACGGCGCAGTCTCAACTGGACACTGGAGGATTACAACGAACAACTTCGCCGCCTCGCACACGCCAGCCAACATGCCGACTTGATCATTGAAACGGATCACCTTTACGCCCGATGAAGTTCTTGCCCGCCTTATGAAATATTTAGAGTCAAAAAGATGACCTTCATCCTTCCTCGATGGTTTATGAAGTCCGTTTCCAGTTTTTCAGTAGTATAATCACCTCCGCGCCAGCCAAAGGCTGGTATTTTTATGGTTCGAAATACAAAACCATAATGGATGGAGTGAATCATGCGTAGCCGAAACAATTGGCTGGTTGTGATCGTTATTTTGGTCGCCTTTTCGATCTGGGTGGACCTGGTCAACCACATCACGATCATAAATCCCCTGAACGATAAAGCTCTTGTTAACCGCGACACCCAACTTCGCCGTGGCCTCGATACCCTGGGCGGTCTGCAGACTCTGCTCCAGGCTGATGTATCGAACTGCAATTCGGTTTCCCAAAGTGATCTCCAAGTTACCCGCCAGATTTTGGAAAGCCGTGCGAATGCATTGGGTGTCAGTGAAATCGTGATGCAGATCGCTGGCAACTGCCGTATCGTTGCAGAATTTCCTGGCGTGACCGACCCCGAACAAGTTGTCGCCGCCCTGCAACAAACCGCCCTGCTTGGAATTTGTTGACATGGGCAGCACTCCATTACCGGAAGGCACGACGGTTCTGACAGATTTCGATCAACCCGCCGCCGGCACGCAGCCTCCTTGCCCCCACTTCTACGCCTTCGGTAACTGCTACTCCCGCAGCAAATGCGACCGCTCAGCCCGGTGCTACCCTCCGCCGCTCCCGCAGGTTTATCACACTGTGATGACGGGTGCTGCGCTCGATACGGTCGCGGTTCAGGCCGGTACCCTGGCGGGCTCATACCAAATAGCCTTCACCCTTAAATCGGATGGGGCCAAGGTTTTCAGCGACTACACCACCAACAACGTGGGAAAATACCTGGCGATTGTCCTTGATAAGAAAGATCATCTCCGCGCCGGTCATCAAGAACGCCATCACAGATGGGCAAGGGGTTATCCAGGGCGGTTTCACCTCCGATTCTGCGAATGCCTTGGCCGTCCAGCTTCGTTACGGCTCGCTTCCGGTGCCGGTAAAAGTCGTTGAAAGCCAAACGGTCGGCCCCACCCTTGGCGCCGAGTTGGTTCGCAAGAGTTTGTTGGCCGGAGCGATCGGTTTGGCGGTTGTGGTGCTTTTTATGGCTCTCTATTATCGCCTGCCCGGTATCGTTGCCGACTTTGCCTTGATCGCCTACTCCCTTATTACCCTGATGTTATATAAGATGATCCCGATTACCCTGACCCTCCCGGGTATCGCTGGCTTCATCCTGAGTATAGGTATGGCAGTGGACGCGAATATCCTTATCTTTGAGCGGCTTAAGGAAGAATTGCGTTCTGGCCGCACGCTCCAACAAGCCATTGATCTTGGCTGGAGCCGGGCTTGGCCCTCCATTCGGGATTCAAACACTTCCACCCTCATCACCTGTTTGATCTTGTATATCTTCGGAAATTCATTTGGCGCCAGTATGGTGAAGGGTTTCTCGATCAACCTTGGATTGGGTGTGTTGATTTCGCTGTTCACGGCCATTATCGTGACCCGCACTTTCCTCCACCTTGTGCTCGATAACCTGAAACTGGGCGAACATCCCCGCTGGTTCGGGCTTTAGGAGTCAAGGAAGAATAATATGAACATCATCAAGAATCGTTATCTCTACTTTCCTGATCTCCCTGCTGGTCATCATCCCGGGTATCGTCTTTATGGCCCTGCATTGGACGACCACGGGCGAGGGCCCCCTGGCCCTGGGGATTGACTTTAAAGGTGGATCCCTGCTTGAAGTCCAATTTGCTGGGCACGCGTCCTTCCGTGAGTGACATCCAGAGCATTTACACTCAGTTCTCCACTCCGGCGCAACCTATCACCGATACGGTCATCCAGCCCTTGGGCACCGATTCGTATTCCATTCGTTCCAACCAAATGGACGACGCCACCAAAGGCAAGATTGGTTGCCGCCATGCAGGCCAAGACCGGCTCCACCGTTACGGTGCTGAACTTCACGTCTGTTTCAGCTTCCATTGGCGCTGAAGTCACCCGCGCTGCCGGTGTCGCAATTCTCATGGCTGCTGTTGCCATTCTGTTTTACATCTGGTACGCCTTCCGGGGTATTGAGCATTCGTTTCGTTATGGCACAGCCGCCATCATCGCCATGTTCCACGATGTGTTTGTGGTTCTCGGCGTGGAAGCCATACTCGGTTATTTCCTGCACTGGGAAGCCGACTGCCCTCTTCCTGACTGCCGTATTGACGGTTATTGGTTTCTCGGTACACGATACCATCGTGGTATTCGACCGGATCCGGGAAAACGCGAATATCTACCGCCGCGTCGAATATGAAAAGATGGTCAACCATTCCATCGTGCAAACGCTTGATCGCTCGATCAACACCCAGCTCACCGTGATGTTCACCTTGTTTGCCCTTGCCTTGTTTGGCGGCGACACCATCCGTCACTTCGTGATCATTCTCTTGGTTGGTATTTTCAGCGGTACGTATTCGTCTATCTTCAATGCTTCCCCAATTCTGGTTGTCTGGCAAAACCATGAATGGACGGATTGGTTCAGGCGCAAAGCGGAACCGGCTGTCTAGCTTAACGAAAACCCCGTGTTTACAAATGGCGCATCCAAGGATGCGCCATTTTCACATATACACAAAACCCGGGAACTGCCCACCATTTCGGCAATGCGCCAGAAGACGACACTCAGGCTTGTGGTGGACAATAAGTTTTCTCGTGGGTCTCGCACGTGAAAAGTTCACAGCAGCCCGGATGATATTGGTTAATCGTTTGACTGGAGCGATTATCTTGACTTTTGGTTTAATTGCTTTGGTGATCAAGTAACCTTTTTTGTTGGTATCGGTCCCCTCTTGACTCGCATACCCCTATAACATATAATGATGTAAACGCTTTCAGAAAACGCTTACATTTGTCCCTTTTCTTTCCTCAATTTCACTTGATAAACAATTAATGGCTGAAAAACGGGGTCTTTCCACTATTTCAGATGTGGCCCGGCGCGCAGGTGTGTCTATTGCGACCGTAAGCCGTGTCTTGAATGGGACCACGCCTGTAATCGATGAGACCGCCGAACGTGTGCGCCGTGCCATTGAGGAATTGCAATACAAACCCCGCGCGGCTGCCCGCATCCTTGCCAGCCGCCGTACAGATACCCTGGGACTCCTGCTCCCTGAAATTGGCGGCGCCTTCTTCTCGCCGCTTCTGCGCGGCATTGAAGCTGAAGCGCAGGCCGCCAGTTTTGACCTTCTGATCCATGCCACAAGCCATATCCCACACGCATCCAAACCCGTTCCTTACCGCCCGCTTGCCGAACACAACACGGATGGGCTGATCGTTTTCACCCAAAGCCTCGACTCTGATGAGCTGGCTCGTTTGTTCCGCATCAATTTTCCCGTTGTGTTGATCTATCAAACTCCCCCTCCATCTTTGGATATCCCGACAGTCATCGTTGAAAACAAGTCTGGTGCCAGGAGGTTGGTGGATCATCTTATTGAAGTTCATGACTGCCGCCGGATCGCCTTCCTGCGTGGACCGGAAGGTAATGAGGACTCTGAACAGCGCGAGCTTGGCTACCGCCAGGGCCTCAAATCTCACGGTATTCCCTTCGATCGCCGCCCTGGTAGGCATGGGTGGTTTCAACGAGGATGATGCACAGGCGACGATCCAGCAATGGCTCCTGGAAGGTGTGGAATTCGACGCAGTCTTTGCCGGAGATGATGATACCGCTACAGGTGTCCTTTCGGCTCTTCACCGCGCAGGAAAACGAATCCCCCTGGAAGTTAAAGTGGCGGGTTTCGACGATTTGCCTGTTGCTCGCTTCCTTACCCCTCCCCTCACCACAGTTCGTGCACCGATCGAACAGGTGGGCCGCGAAGCTGTCCGCCAATTGGTGCGGCTGATTCGCGGGCAGGCGGCCGAAGCCCGCACCATGATGCCGACCGAATTGGTAATTCGCGAATCATGCGGGTGCACTACTGAGCTTGCCTGATCCAAAATAGCGATCATCTATTTTGCGAGGAGGTGAAATCAATCGGAATAATTGTTGGAAGGTTATTTTGCACCTGTCTGAACTGCAATTAATTCTGGAGGAGAAATGTCAAAACAAAAGCTATATAACCTGCTCGGTTTTGTAATATTAGCCGCTATGGTGCTATCGGCCTGCGGTGGGAACGCGCCGCAAGGAAAAGACCTCAGACAACCCCGCTGAGCTTCAAGTTTGGATCGAATGGGGCGACAATCCGGCCCAACTTCAGGCTTTGTTCGATAAATACACGGCTCAGTCCGGCATCAAAGTGGTTGTGACTGCACCTGTCGAAACCGATAAGTTCCTGCCCGCGCTTACCGGCTCCGAACCGCCGGATCTCATCATCCGCAGCGGAGGCGACCTGGTCAAATCATATGCAAAAGAAGGTTTGATCCGTGAGCTCTCGGATTCCATCAAGTACAGCGGCATTGATCTGAACGATTTCTATTCCGCGCCGCTGCAGCAATGCAAAGTCGGCGATAAGATTTGGTGTCTTCCCTGGGGGACCGATATTTACGCCCTATATTGGAATAAGGACCTGTTCGAAGCAGCCGGCCTTGACCCCAATACTCCGCCAAAAACCATGGAGCAGTTGGTTGAATATGCAGACAAACTTACCAAAGTAGGTGCCGATGGCAAGATCGAACAGATCGGTTTTATCCCTGATCAAGCCTGGGGGCATCAGGATCTCTATGTTCGCGAGTTTGGCGGCTTCTGGTACAACGATGACGGGACGCAGTTGACTGCCAATAGTCAACCGATGATCGATGCGCTGACCTGGGAGCAGCAGTTCTATAACAAGTATGGTTATGACAAAGTGCTCGCCTTTTCATCGGGCTTTGGCGATCAGTATATGTCGCCCGATTATCCCTTCTATACCGGCAAGCTGGCCATGCTCGTGGATGGCGAATGGCAAACGGGCCAGAACTTCATCAGCAAGCTCAAGCCCGAATTGAACTACGGCGTGGCCCCCTTCCCACCTCCGGCCGCTCATCCGGAACGGGCTAACACCGGCGTTGTCCAGGGCACAGTTGCCGTCATCCCTGCCAACGCCAAGTATCCTGATGCTTCGGCGAAATTGCTCGCCTGGCTGGTCATCGCCCTCGGTCGTGGCCGAAGAGATGTGCGTAAATGCCAACCTTGCCTACCAGCAAGAAAGCGGCCGAAGATCCCTGTTTTCTTCAAAATCCGAAATTCAAGGTCTTCCTTGACCTGATTTCCGATAAGAATGCCAGCTACATCATCACTTCTCCGATTTCTCTCGAATTCAATGATGCTTACAATACATCTGAACAGGCCATTCTCCATACCGGCTCCGATCCAAAAACGGAGCTCGACAAATTACAGAACGATTTTGCCTCGAAGCTTCAGGAAGCCCTGAAGTAAGTATCACATGGAATGAGGGGAAGCGGACGCACCATCAAGCCGTCCCCTGCATTCTCTGTGGAGGAGAACCTGAAATATGCAGGATTTGATACGTGCGCAAGAGGAGCACTCAGTAAATCGGAAAGCTATTCGAAACGCAAACTTCAACATGGAACTAACAGGCGCACCCGCCAGAATTTCTGGATCGGGATGGTATTCCTCCTGCCTTGGTCGATTGGCTTCTTGATTTTTACTTTGTATCCGATGGTCGCCTCTTTCGTTTATAGCTTTTCGGAATACCATACTCGCAAACCCTTAGTCTGGGTGGGGCTGGTGAACTACGCGACCATGTTTCAGGACCACCTGTTTTGGCAGTCTTTGTTCAACACTGCTTATATGGTCGGTGTGGGGGTGCCCGCTTACCTTGTTTGACTTCCTTTATTTGCGCGTTACTGCTCAACCTGAAGGTACGGGGGCAATCCGTCTATCGTGTGATCTATTTTCTTCCTTCCATTGTTCCGACCGTTGCCAGTACGCTTCTCTGGTTGTGGATCTTAAATCCGCAATCAGGGGTTCTGAACACCATTCCTGGGTTATTTCCATATCCCGGGACCAAACTGGCTCAATGACCCGGACTGGGCTAAACCATCCCTTATTCTCTTGGGTATGTGGGGGATGGGCAACACAATTGTGATCTATCTATCAGGTTTGCAGGATGTTTCGGCCAACCTTATTGAAGCAGCCGAATTGGATGGCGCCAACTGGTTTCAACGACTGCGCTATATAACCGTCCCCATGGTTTCACCGATCACCCTCTTCAACCTCGTAACCGGAATGATCTTTATGTTCCAGTACTTTGCCCAGGCCTATGTCTTTCGAGGTACGCAAAGCCTTGGGTTTCCGTTGAATTCGACCTTGTTCTACAGTGTCTACCTGTATCAGGTCGGATTCCAATACCTGAAAATTGGGTACGCTTCGGCTATGGCCTGGGTCCTGTTCTTGATAATTCTCGGTATGCACATCTCCTGCTTCTGAAGATTAGCGATCGGTTTACTTACTACGCAGGGTGATGCCATGGCTGCCAATATTCCCTTTCAATATCCCTCCGCACCCGACCAAGTGATACACGAACAACGTATACTTTTTCGGAGGAAGAAAGCTCCGAAATTTTCTTCAAAGTCGTTTTTCAGCCATACCCTCATCAACATTGTTGGCTCTGTGCTTCCTGATCCCATTCCTTTGGATGGCAGTCACTTCCTTCAAGACCGACGAGGATGTTTTCCACACACCCATCCGCTGGCTGCCCTATGACAATGTCCGCGTCGAGGTCAATGGGCAGCAGTTGCCTATTTACAACGTAAAGACAGAAATCGGGCATTAAAGAACTGGCGCTGATTAAAGATTGAAGAAGGCGTCGGGACATTTGTGGATCCCAAAAATCCCGGCTGAGCAAATTCCAATACAAGACTTCAACAGGGTCAGACCAGAATTGCCGAGCCGGTCATGCAAGTCTCCTTTCGATGGCAAAATTTCATCGATGCCATGAACCGGGGCAGTCGACCTGGCGTAGGCGCTAGTTTTTGGGTCTACTTTCAAGAACAGCCTGATCATCGCCTTCTTTACCATCCTGGGGGCGTTGGTTTCCAATGCGCCGGTGGCCTATGCCTTCGCGCGGCTTAAATTCCCCGGCCGCGATCTTCTCTTTATCATTGTCCTGGCCACCTTGATGCTTCCATATCAGGTCACGATGATTCCGCTTTATCTGTTGTTCAATGATTTTCTGGGATGGAAAAACACCTTTCTTGCCGCTGCTGGTGCCCGCGTTTTTTGCAAATGCCTATGACATATTTCTTTTGCGGCAATTCTTTCGAACGATTCCGGAAGAAATGTGCGATGCCGCCCGCGTGGACGGGGCCTCGGAATGGCAGATCTTTACGCAAATCGTTTTGCCGCTTTCCGTGCCGGTCCTTGCCACTGTTTCGGTTTTCACGTTCCTGTACGCATGGAATGATTTCACCGGACCTCTTGCTTTTCCTTGATAAACCCAGTATGTTTACCATGGCGCTTGGCCTACGGGATTTCCAAGGTCAGCGGACCATGGTTTGGAATCAACTGATGGCTGCCTCGGTGGTGTTCACGATCCCCATTGTGGTCGCCTTTTTCTTCGCGCAAAAGACCTTTATCCAGGGTATAAAACTTACCGGCTCAAAAGAGTAGGCTTATGCGGTCCCGGAAAAATGATATAGTGGTTCGATCTCGAACGCCCCAACTGGTGATTTCCTCTAGGAGAAGATATCGGATATGAAAATCGCATTTGCAGGCACCGGTTATATCAATAAGATCCATGCCGTCGCCGCCAGGAATTGTGGCGCAGAACTGACAGCGATGATCAATCATAGTCCTGCATCCATGGGCAGCCTTCGCCGCCCAATTTGGCATCCCCCACCAATATGATACGGTGGAAGCCCTGCTGAAGGACGGATATTGTGGACGCCTTGGTCGTGAGCACGCCTAATTACCTGCACGCCTCCCAGACGATTGCCGCCCTCCAGGCCGGCGTGCACGTGCTGGTCGAGAAGCCCATGGCCATGAATGCTTCTGAAGCGGAGCAGATGTGCGAAGCCTCTGCAAAATCGGGTGCGCAGCTCATGCTGGCGCATTGCTGGCGTTTTGACGAGGAGGCCATCTGGCTGAAAGCACACCTGGCTCGGATCGGGCGCATCATCCGGACAAAGGGTTATGGCAATCATATCCAATGGGGACCTTCCGGCTGGTTTACTCAAAAACAATTCGCGGGCGGCGGCGCCATGGCGGATGTGGGTGTCCATGCCATAGACACAACCCGTTTTCTATTGGGGACCCGCAGCCTCTTTCGGTGTACGCGAATATTGGAACCTATTACAAGGACTTTGATGTGGACGATACTGGTGTGATGATCGTCAATTGGGACAACGGTGTCACCTCCTATATCGAATCTGGCTGGTGGCAGCCGCACTCCGATGGCCCCTTGGCAGCGACCCAATTGTACGGTCTGGATGGGTTCGCTTCGTTATTTCCAACCCGCGTTGAAAAGCTGACAGCGGATCGCGACGCAATGGACGTCGACGACGGTGGCTTTGTCTTTCCCCGTAAGGATGCATGCGACCGCAGTCCATGTACGATTCACAGATGAGATATTTCTTGCAGTTGTATTGCAGAAAACAAAACTCCCACTCCCGGGTGGAACGGAGGGACTGGTGAATATGAAAGTAATAGATGCAGCCTACAAGTCGGCCAGGACGGGCGCGGTTGGTGAAACTATGAAAATTGCAGTGATCGGCGGCGGTTCGACCTATACCCCTGAACTCGTCAATGGGTTTCTCGCCCGGGCGGATCGCCTGCCGCTTCAACGAGCTCTGGCTGATGGACATTGACGAGAACGTCTGAAGATCGTCGGCGGCTTCGCTCAACGTATGGTTGCAGCCAAAGGTCAGCCTTTCAAGGTGATACTCTCGACTAATCAACGGGATAGCATCGCGGGAGCCTCCTATGTCATAACCCAGCTTCGGGTCGGCCAGATGCCCGCCCGCAGAGGCGATGAATATCTAGGCAGGCGTCATGACCTTGATCGGCCAGGAGACCACCGGAGTCGGAGGCATGGCAAAAGCCCTGCGGACCATTCCAGTGATTCTGGGCATCGCCAAAGATATTCGCGAAACGGCGCCGGGAGCCATATTGGCAAATTTCACCAACCCTGCCGGCCTGGTGACCGAGGCGCTTACCCGATACGCGCCCGATGTCCACGCCGTGGGCGTCTGCAATGTCGGGATCACCGACCAAAATGGGCATCCTCGAAGAGCTGGATAGAATTACAGGCTCAAAAATCGAACCAGACCATGCCTTCCTGAATACCCTGGGACTTAACCATCTCACCTGGCACCGCGGCTTCACGGTGGACGGGGAAGAAATGTGGCCTCAATATTTTCCCGCATATCGTCGAAGGACTTCGCAAAGAAGATCATCCTGAATGGGACACTCCGCACCCTTGAGTCGCTGGGGATGATCCCCAATTATTACTTGCAGTATTTTTACTACACGGATAAGAAACTGAAAGCCCAGGAAAGTTGGCCGCCTTCGCGCGCCGAGGAGGTGATGGAAATCGAAAAAGACCTGTTGGCCGAATATGCCGACCCCTCGCTTACCGAGCCCCCGGCAGATTTGATGAAACGCGGCGGTGCCTATTATTCCACCCTGGCTACACAGTTGATCGACTCCCATTATAACGACCTCGGGCAGGTCCATGTAGTGAACGTCCGGCACAACGGCGCGGTTAAAGGCTGGCCCGCAGACTGGGTGCTTGAAATGCCCGCCAAGGTAGATGCACAAGGCATCCATCCCCTTCCCGCCGAGCCCTTACCGCCTGCCTGCTTCGGCCTGATCGCCCAGGTCAAGATGTATGAGCTGCTGACCGTTGAGGCCGCCGTCCATGGCGACCGCAATGCCGCCTATCAGGCCCTGCTGGCACATCCGCTCGGCCCAACAGCCGACAAGGTACAGGAAGTCTTGGACGATCTTCTGCTTACCAACAAGAAATGGTTACCCCAATTCCAGAACTAAATCATTTATCGAATCACTGAAATTGGCTGATATCTAAGGGACAACAATCAATTATGACTTGCCCGCTGACCGTTTTCTCGGACAATTCTGCTGTTCTTTTTTTCAAAAGGAATCCGCTTGCACTGCGATCTCTAAGCGCGAAAATCCGTCGCGTCCGCGCCGTCTTGCCTGATTTGCTGGGCAAATCATGTATTTACGGGGTAATCCGTGTTCTATTCTTGGTGTTGTTACAGTGTCAGGCGGCTGGAATATGACACCCAACTTTTTCCTCGGCCTGGATGCAGGTGGAAGCAAGACCCACGCTCTGGTTGCAGATGAAACCGGTAAAGTGCTTGGATTCGCCCAGGGCGGACCGGGCAATTGGCAATCCGTCGGATTCGACAAACAACGCGATGTCCTGGCGAAAATAACGCGTTAAGCTCTTAGCAATGCCGGCCTGCAGAGTCGAACAAATTGCGGGTGCCGGGTCTGGGCATTGCTGGCTATGATTGGCCCTCGCAGTTGCAGACCCATTTGGATGTAATACAGGGACTCCATTTGTCCTGCCCATACGAATTACCAATGACGCAGTGATCGGCCTCCTGGCCGGGGCCTCACAGGGCTGGGGCGTCAGTCTCGTCGCTGGGACGGGAAACAATTGTCGAGGCCGGGACAAAAATGGACGCGAAGGCCGTATCACGGGCGAAGGAAATCTCTTTGGCGAATTCGGCGGAGGGATAGAGATAGTCCATAAAACGATTCAGGCCATTGCACACAATGGAGCAGGCGCGGCCCTGCCACCTCGCTGAGCAAAACCTTCATGGAGCTCGCCGGCTCAAAAGATCTTTTCGATTTCCTTGAAGGGATAGACCTCGGTCGTTACCAACCGAGGCATCCTGGGTCTTGAGCGTTTTTGAGACGCAAGGGCAGGCGACCAGGTTGCCTGTGAGATCATCGATTGGGCAGCCCGTGAACTGGGAGAATCAGCCTGCGCGGTAATCAGGCAGCTTGATATTGAGAGCTTGCGAATTCGAAGTTGTTCTCGCCGGAAGCATCTTTGAAGCGGGCGATCTGTATATTGGCCCCCTGGCGGACACCATCCATATGCTCGCCCCATTGGCAAAGCTTGTCAAGCTGCAAGCGCCGCCCGTTGTTGGAGGCGTGGTCCTTGGTATGCAGAAAGCCGGGCTTGAAACCGCTCCAATACATAAGAACTTGATTGAATCAACCAAAGCCTATATCGTTGATCTGTAGCGCCTCACCAAACAGTTGGGCACTCGATAACTTGCCTTCTTGTTTTGAAACTTGCCCCTATTTATTCTGGAGATTTTATGTCCAAACTTGCAATCCTCGGTGGTCCCAAGACCAGAACCGAAACATATCCTGATTGGCCTGTCTGGGATGAGCGTGATATCCTGGCGGTGACCGAAGTCATTCGTTCCGGGAACTGGGGTGGTTTTCCATATCCGGGACCCAAGACAATGGAACTAGCCGGAAAATTCGCTGATTTTCAGGGCGGTGGTTATGCCGTCCCGATGGCAAACGGGACCGTCACCATGGAAGTGGCTCTTGCGTGCCTCCGGCATCGGCTGGGGAGATGAAGTGATCGTGCCTGCCTACACCTTTCAAGCTACCGCCTCGGCACCGATGGCAGCCGGCGCGATACCGGTCATTGTGGATGTCGATCCGAACAACTATTGTATCGACCCTCAAGCTCTGGAACGTGCAATTACATCAAAAACAAAAGCCGTTATCCCCGTTCATCTCGGCTCGAATATGGCTGATATGGACGCTGTGATGGCTCTTGCCGGGAAACATAACCTTGTCGTCATTGAAGACTGTGCCCATGCGCATGGTGCAAAGTGGAAAGGGCTGGGCGCAGGCACGCATCGGTCATTTTGGCTCATTTTCCCTGCAATCATCAAAGATCCTCACTTCCGGTGAAGGCGGAATCTTGCTTTGTCGCACGCCTGAACAGGCCGCCAGGGCCGCCTCGATCATTGACTGCGGTCGTCCCCATGCCTTGGGCGGTGGTCCCGAAGTATCCGATGGCGAGTCTGTAATGGGCGCTAATTACCGTCTCAGCGAGTTACAATCCGCCCTCGCGCTGGTTGGGCTGGAACGCCTTCCGGCCCAGGCCGAACAGCGCGAAAAGATGGCTGCTTACATGGACGAGGCCCTGAGCGAAATTTCCGGGGTTCGAGTTCTGAAGCGCGATCCTCGTCATACCACGCGTTCGTTCTATCGCTATATTTTTGCTATTGAACCGGCTGTATTTGGCATCGAGCACGATATCCTCTGTGCCGCTCTGGAAGCCGAAGGAGTCCCTTGTTGGACCGGCTACGAAGCCATGAACAATTATTCCCTCTTCCAGCCTCAGAGATCAAAGCTGGCAGTGCCAAACGCTTTTCCCGAATATTTCAAGTTCGACGAAATGAAATTTCCCGAAGCGCAGCGCGCCTGCGAACATGAAGCGGTTTGGCTGGATGAATCAATTTTCCGCACAGGACAAAAAGGCGTGGATGATGCCGTAGACGCGATCAAAAAGATACAGGGTAATGCCGCCGAGCTTGTCAAGGCAAGTGAAGGGCTGAGAAAAACATACTCGATTTGATCGGATAGGGTGGGTATTATTCTGCCACCTCCTGCCGCGAATTTCATTAACTCCCTTCTCCCCGTGAGAGGGCGGCCGGAGGTCAGGACTCCTCAGGCAAATACCATGATCCCATTGCGTCTCCTCGCAACGCGACTATAATATCCGAGGGATAGTTATTTGGTAACTGCCCAGGATTCGTCGGTTCGAAGCCCTCGGGACTCGCATTATCTTGATTATGCAGTTTCACGCGGTTCTTTTTCTCTGCGAAAATCCGCCTGAACCGCGGAATCTGTATTCGATATCCCAAAAGGCAGTATTTACGTTATTCATCTCTAAGCCTAGGAACACCCATGCCCAAAGTTGCAATAATCACTGACAGCACCGCGTATCTTCCGGACGAAATACTCAAAAAGTATCACATCACCATCGTCCCTCTTTCGATCATCTGGGAGGAAAATAATTATCGAGATGGCGTGGATATTCAACCGGCCGATTTCTACCAGCGCCTTTCGAATTCAAAAGCCATGCCTACTACGTCGCAAGTCACTATCGCCTCCATGAGGAGCGCCTTCGAAAGCCTGCTTGAACAGGGTTATGACGTGCTCGGCATATTTATCTCGTCAAAATTCTCCGGCACAGTCCAGTCTGCCCTCCAGGCCCGCGAAATGCTGACCAATGCCGCAAGCAAGATCGCCATCGTGGATTTGCTCTCGACAACCATGGCCATGGGTTGGCCGGTTCTGACGACCGCTCGCGCCGCCCAGGCAGGCGAGAACCTTTTCGCCTGTCAGAAGGTCGCTGAGAACGCCCGCGACCACAGCGGCGTGCTCTTTGTGGTGGAGACCCTTGAATATCTGCGCCGCGGTGGGCGCATTGGCGGCGCGCAGGCTTTGCTCGGTACCATCCTGAACATAAAGCCGGTTCTGGAAATGCGTGACGGCCAAATAGAACCGGTTGAAAAGATCCGCACGAAAGGCAAGGCCCTTGAACGTGTCGTTGAATTGGCAATCGAACGCATTGCCGATAGGAAGCCCGTTAGGTTGGCAACGGTTCACGCCAATGCGGAAGCTGAAGCAGCTTCTCTGCTGGAAGCGGCCTGTGCTCAACTCAACCCTGTTGAAACATATTGCTGTCCCCTGAGCCCCGTCGTTGGCAGCCACGCCGGCCCCGGCACGGTCGCCCTTACCTACATGGCAGGCGTGGTATGAGGCGAGAACGCCGTAAGCAATTTCTTCAGCTATTATCCATCACCTGCCTATGGAATAACGTCTATCAATTCTGGGGCTCAACTACTGATAGATGCATCGGCAGATCGCAATGATTTAGTGACAGAGCGTCGTGCCCGAATCGGTAAAAGTCTTACCCGCCACCGGGATGAATTGCCAATCATACCTGTCAGGATGCAGCGTTAGTTTTAGGGCCCCGAACGTATCTACGTTTCTGACTTCGCTGTTGGGTTGTATGGTCGCGATCGAAGTGTGGTTTGCCCCGCCCGTCCCCACAATAAATTCACGGATCCCATGATCAGGGTCCGCCACCCCACTGGGATCCTGGGGCGCAAAGCGCTCATAAATGTGGTCGTGACCGTCCAGGACCACGTCTACTTTATTGTTATACAAAAGCGTATAGATCTGCAGCATATTATTATTTGCCCTTCCCCCTGATGAGAATACGGGGATATGGTAATAGGCTAGCGTGCATTTATTCGCATGATTTTGTAGATCTTGTTGCAACCAGGTATATTGAGGACTTCCAGAATTGCACCCCCCGGCCTCGCTGCATTGTGAATTGAGGGAAATGAGATGCCAGGTACCTATATCAAAACTATAGTAACCCTGGCTGCGATCCCCTGCCGGACCGCTTGCCTTCCCAATTCCATTCCAATAATCATAATAATAGACGGCCCCGGCCACTAAATAATCATGGTTGCCAGTGGTGGGGAAGGATGTCGAAAATAGGCGGCCCCAGGACGGGTTAAAGTAATTATTAAAACAGTCAACCGAAGGTGTATGACAGAGGTCGCCTGAGTATTAGGGCTGCGGTCGGGTTTTGATCAACCGCAGCTTGTGACGCGGCCATTTGTTGGCATCCCTCCGATGTAGTAGTAAGAGAATCGCAGACAATATCCCCCGCCGCTACGATGCTTGGATCTGATCCCACCGGTGAAGATGTCGGAGATGGAGTTGGTGTGGGCTGTACCGTTCCGGTGGGAACGGGGGTAGCCGTTGATTGCCCATTGTTGTGCAGAGCATCCAGGTAGGCACGACCGAACTCAGCCGATGGCTCTACGATGGTGCCTTCCCCCCATTCATTCCAGGTTGTAATAAGCTGAAAGTCGGGGTTAGCCGCGACCATATTCCGGATGTCCTGGTTCCATCGGGTGAGATCACGTGCGAGCAACGTCGTACTGCCTTTCAACCAAAATCCCGGGCGAGATGGTCACAGAATAAGATCCTTGTTGATCGAAATTTGAAGCCGGCCCATATTGGTGCCAGCTGTTCGGCTGATTTGCGCAGGTTAAATAGCCTGCAAACACCTTTAGCACCACATAGAAGCCCAGTGTGTTCGCACTTTTCCAGCGGTCTGCCATACTGCAACCATCCGAAGCGTCCGCATAGACAAATATGACGGGCTTGCCCCCGATACGCAAATAATTCTGGTTTTGGGCATAATTATTGAAAATATAGGTCAGGTCAGAGCTGATAACCGAAGCTGCGGGGTTACTTGTGCCTTCCGGCTCATAATAAAGTGTCCATTTGAATCCATTGCTGGCAGCAGAAAGAAGAGTATTGATTCTGCCGTCTGTTGGAGTTCCCTTGCCCCACCAGGAGGCAATGCCGCCTTGGATGCCGGCATATTGCATGTCGGCGATATGTTGGTTGACAACAGCCAGACTCGAAGAATCATAAAAACCTAAGCTTGGGGTGTAATTCGTAAATGGATATACTCCTCCCTGATTCCAGGCTTCCGGAAACCAGGGATAATAGAAAGCCAGCCGCAGGGGGAGGGACAATGATTCCCCGGTATTGGAGTCGGGGTGGATGAATAGGTAGGTGTTACTGTCGACGCAGGGGTAAAGGTGGATGGTACCGGCACAGTGGGTGTATTGGTTGGTGCGACGTCCGAGTTACTGTCGCAGTCGATGTCCTGGTTGGGGTCGAGGTAGGTGCGTGAAGTTGGCGTAGCGGTGGCCGAGCCATGCGCTGGTCTTAATGCAATCAGCTGGGTGAGATTGGATTCGGTCAGGGTATCTTCTCTGCCAGTACCGACGACAGTGAGTCCTGCAGCTGCCTTGCGGGATTGGGCCAGTTCTGCCGTTTTGCCGTTTCCGGAGGCTGTGTTCTTTAGGTCGTAGACTTCGCAAAGCCGGCAGGAGGAGTGACCGTCGTATTGCCCGATACTCCCGTAAATGCTAGCAGCATATCGTTCGCGGCTGTTGTGGTAATTTGCGTAAAGGTTGTGGTAGCTGTCGAACCATTGTACTTTCCGCTCTTGGCATCGATTGGGCTACTCGTATCAACCCCCGTATAACTGCTCACCGCTCCGGTCGCCGGCTGGCTGGCTCCAAACGTCCAGGTGTACGAAGCCGGTTCCGAGCCTAAAGCCGCTTTGTAAAAAGTAGCCTCGGCCACCGACGAACTCGATTTTGTGCTTAGGATCAAATTCCACCCGGGGGGTGCGGTGATCACAGTACTTGCTGAGTTAATGACAATTTGGGCGATCAGCAAATCCCCAGATTGCATACCTGCAGGAGTGTTTAGTACTAGGCTGGTGGATCCACTACCATTTGTGCCACTTGTAGTGGAACGCAGGGTGATTACCGGGGCAGGGGTTGGCGTCGTTCCTGTCGCTGTATTTGAAGGTGTCGGCGAACTAGTTGGCGTAGGGGTGCGTGTTCCGGTCGGAGTTACTGTTCTGGTTGGAGTAGACGTGCGTGTTATAGTCGCAGTGACTGTTCTGGTTGGGGTCGAGGTACGCGTTAAAGTTGCCGTAGAGGTAGCTGTGCCAGTCGCTGGCTTTAATGCGATCAGCTGCGTGAGATTGGATGCTTTCAGGGTATCTTCTTTGCCTGTACCGACAGTGGTGAGCCCGGCAGTCGCCTTTAAAGATTGGGACATCTCTGCCGTCCTACCGTTTCCTGAGGCTGCGTTCTTTAGATCGTAGGCTTCTACAAAGCCTGTGGGAGGGGTGACTGTTGTATTACCTGACACTCCTACCAAGGCGAGTAGCATATCGTTCGCGACCGTCGTGGTAATTTGGGCGAAGGTCGCAGTAGCTGTGGATCCATTGTACTTTCCGCTCTTGGCATCGATCGGGCTGGTCGTATTAACTCCCGTGTAGCTGCTCAAAGCTCCTGTTGCCGACTGACTAGCCCCAAATTTCCAGGTATATGAAGCTGGCTCCGATTCGGACGCCGCTTTGTAAAAAGTAGCTTCCTCAACCGACGAGCTTGATTTTGTCGTTAGGATCAAACTCCACCCCGAGGGTGCGGTGATTACTGCGCTCGCCGAGTTAATGACAATTTGGGCGATCAGCACGTCTCCCGATTGGGTACCCGCAGGCATGGCTAGAACCAGGCTGGTTGACCCGCTGCCGTTTGTGCCGCCTGTGGTGGAACGGAGCGTAATTGGAGAGGCCGCTTCGACAACTGACCCAGGTGCTGATAGAAATAGTGTAGATACAAGGATCAGGGAAAAGATCGTTTTTAGAAAAATAAAGAAGAATGGATCTCTTTTCATTTCTGGCACACTCCCGCTTGGAATTTTTCATCTTGCCGGGCAACCGGATGCCTCCCCCCGCCGAACCTTGCGGCCGTGCGGCAGCCCAGGTTCAATCCCAGGACAATTTGCGGTTTGCGGTTACTTGCCAACTCTAGCTAGAGAACAAGCAATCCGCTGAATTGTCATCTGTTTAGTCAATTTATTTTACAGTTTTCCGTTTCCTGCATCATCTGTCATTCGTCACCTTGCAACCATGCAAATAAACCTTAGTAATTTCTCCCCCACCTGGCGTGAATTACCTCGCAAAGCCGGCCCTTGCGAAGCATCCCAGGCTGAAAGTCGAGGATGGGAAGCACGTCGTAGGGCGAATTACCAATTAGGTCACCTGTCGCCGGCACAACAAAGCTACACGAAAGCAGGCCGCGAGGTGCGCGAATACCAAGTATGCGAAGCTGTATCGCCATCAATGTAACCCCGGCCAGGCCATTAGGAGCTCCGAGGTTCTTCAAACTTGGCAAAATTGATTACAGAATCTCCATGAACACGGGACGATATTATTAATGCAAAGTTCAACGGGTTGCCGTCCTACCCTTCGGCGGTCCTCAACCTATGAACAAAATGGTCATCCAGGAGGATGACCATGATATTAAAGAATGCGGTTTCATAGGATCCGAGCGTGGGTTTGAGTCGCGTTTTGTTTTTTCGACCTCATTTCTTTCTGCAGCAGTCAACTTTCTGAAGGCCGAAATATTTGAGTTAGCTCTTGCGCGACATTTCTCTATATATGTTCTTTAGTATAGTTCCTCATCCCGAGCATATCTAAATTCTCTCTTTCATTACTACCGTTGAATGGATTTGTCCATCATTGCAGCGTCACTGCGCCGATCTGCTGCAGGACGCCCAGTACATTGATCTCTGTCCACCGCTCCACGATTTTTCCATCCACAAAACGATCGATGGAAATGCCCGTCCAGGTCACGGTTTTTCCCGTCGGCGCGACACCCATAAATACGCCGCGATAAATGCCCTCCGCCGGCAAAGCGGGTCACAACTTTTTTGCCGTCGGTCATCTGATCTTGCACCTGGTCATGCATATCGGCAAATGCCGATCGCAAGCCTGTTGCGCCGCGCTTCAGGCTTTCGGCCATTGCACCGTCGGCAATTTCGTCTACATATGTCATATTGCCTTTGCTCAATGTTTCTTCGAAATACTTGCGCACACGCGCTTTGTTGTCCTCGCTCATGTGGTCTCCTTCTACTTACGCCTTAATACGCCTGACTTTAGAGTCGCCGAGAGATAAATAGCCAATGATCACTATTTAGATAATCTTAGTATATCAAATCCCCAACCTTTGACCCACCTATTGATATTTGAAAAATAAAAGTCAATCCTATCTGTCATTGTCGGAGATCCTTGTGCTCCTCAAGGGCGAGCGCTTTTGCGAAGCACTTCGGCGAAGCGTTTCGAAGCTGCGAAGCGATCCCATGTTTTGGAGCAGGCGCTTGTGACATTCTTTATTCAAGAACCAATAGGTCACAGCCATGGCTGTGATTGCATCTTGAAATCCGCTCCGCCTTCCCCTATAATAGATGAGGAGGCGCTCGGCGGTATCGGCTTTACTGCCATGGCGCCAGCCAGGCAAGGAAATAAATCGGTTCGGAACCGTTGGGACTCAAGCACGAACCCGGTCTTTTGTGCTTGATTGTCTTGGCTAAAGGAGGCCCGTTATGTCTTGGAAAAGCCGTGTCCTATTATCCATTGTTGCCCTCGTTTTATTGGTGTCACTCGCCACCCCAGGGATCGCCTTGGCGTGGTCCGGGTGCGGATCGACCTATGTAGTCCAGTGGGGCGATACACTCGGCGGAATTGCCATGCTTTGTGGCACGACCGTCCCGGCGCTCTGGCAGGCCAATCCCGGTATGGGCCGCTATATCTACGCCGGCCAGACGCTCTGGATGCCCGGCGGCGGTTCCGGTTACGTGCCTGGGTGGACCTCCGGGGGAACTTACGTGGTCGGGTGGGGCGACACCCTCCGCAAGATCGGTACCAGGCTGGGCTACAGCGTCACCGATATGATCGCCGCCAATCCGCAGCTCTGGAATCCAAACATCATCTATCCTGGGCAGGTCATCTACCTGCCGGGGAGCAGCCGATATTCCGGAAATATTTACACTTCTTGGAGTTCGTCTTCCACCTATACCGTTCAGTGGGGCGATACCCTCCGGATCATCGCTGCCCGCTACGGAACTTCTGTGGCCCACCTCTTGGCCGTTAACCCGCAGATCTCGAACTCCAACTGGATTTATGCTGGCGAGGTGATTCGCATTTGGTAACGCCATCCCCATTACAGGTCACCGGTAGGGGCGCAGCGCCGCTGCGCCTTTGTCAATGCCACCTCCTGCCCATGCAATGACAGGTACGGTTGCCGCCTCGTCCGGGCGCTGCACTGTTGCGCCCGTGCCAAATGCCTCTTACCGCCTCGGCGGAAAACAATAGACCCGCGGTTATAATCTCGAGTATATGGTTACGCCCGGCGCAAGACGGCTAAATGGTATTGGCACGACATATTCATCCGCATTTGACCTTATAAGGGGCTCCTATGTCTTCTAAAAAATCCTCCGATCAATCCTCGCCATCGTAATTCTGGTTGCTTTTTTTGCCTCAACCGGCAGCGCGTTGGCTTGGACAAGCTGCTCCAGCTATATCACCGTCCAATGGGGCGATACCTTGAGCGGAATTGCGATGGCCTGCGGTACCACTGCCCAGGCCATCCAGGCTGCGAACCCGGGGCTTGGCTGGTGGGTGTACGCGGGAGAGGTGCTCTACATCCCAACGGGGTCCACCTCCGCGGCTTACTTTCCACCACAGGCGGGCGGAACCTATGTTGTGCAGTGGGGAGATTCCCTTGGCAGCATTGCGGTTAAGTATGGCGTTTCGCTAAGCGACGTGCTGGCTGTTAACCCGCAGATCTGGAACGCCGATTTGATCTTCCCCGGTCAGGTGATCAACCTGCCCGCAGCCGCCAATTATTACCCTGCCACCTATTATCCCCCCACCAACTATAACCCCTCCCCCGCTGTTTCTTCGCAGTTTGCTGTCCTTCAAGTTATTTATGGACGCGGATTATTGGTTCGGACCGGACCAGGTACAACTTACGCCGAGATCAAATCACCGCTTGTGTCAGCGGTTAAGTTCACAAAGTGGTGGTACAGAAAGAACTCTATCACAGTGGATTCAACCGGGTTCGTCTGGGTGGAAGTCAACCTCGACCAGCCGGTGAACGGAGCTTCCACCGGCTGGATGCTCGTCAAGGATTCGCTCGGTAATTATTTCACGCAGCCAAACATTGACCCGAGAATTGACCCCTAACTTTATTGATTTCAGGTTCAGGCATTTAGCCCCCCATCCCTTTGATGCTTTCACCGAGAGATGAATAGGGGCGAGGCAGTAACGCCTCGCCCCTATTCATCTCTTAACAGTGCCTAGAAGATCTATATTGTGTTCAAGGCGTGGAGATCGGGGTAGAAGAGATTTTCACCAAACCGGTAGTGATATTCAAATCGTAATCCAGAATGTGCCACCACAGGTCAAGCTCTGCCGTCTATTGACGGCCCCGGGCTAATCTCCGGTGCTTGCTTTCAGGCCGCTCACATTGAATTGCATTTGAACCGGGTTTTGGGCGTGCTCTGTTGTGGAATCCGATAAACAGATACTTGGGTGAGTTTACTACTTGCGATGAAGTGCTGGGGAGAGTTAGATCGTTGATCTGCGTTTTTATGCTGTTGCCTGTAATTGGAAACCGGAATTAATACTCATAAGGCGGAGCCGGGGAAGACTTAGCCATAACTTCTTTTTCCCTACCCAGAAGGGTCAGCTTCCTTTGCTCATTATACCCCTCCCATAAATAGATCTTATTTATACGCGGCTATGTATCTGCACTGTGAATGGCGATAAATCTTCGCCTTTTAGTCTCCAAACAGTTATGCAAATAAAGCGCTGTTGGTGGTGTAGACGAGTTGAATATCCTAACAACTTTGTCAGTATATCGAATTCCCTCAACTAGTCTAATAGAATGGCGCTGCTATGGAAGCCGCGTGGACATATTTTTCTCGACTCTGCGAGATGTGAAAGTGAGCACAAAGTATGAAAACAAATGGCTTAAACCAACTAGTGCGCGCCCTGGTGTTCATTAGCCTGATAGGCAGCTTATTTGGGAACGGATCTCTAGGGGTATTACAAGTCAGTGCCAGCCCAGGCAATCCAAAACCGGATGTTCAGTCTCAGGATCTTCTTAAGGCCGCCGTAACGGACGGAAAGTACAATGATACGGATGCGGCTTGGTCATACAAGGGGAACTGGAAAGTTGTCACAGCTGGTGGCGCATTTAACGGTCAAACACATGATTCCGGAAAAATTAGTGATAATGCCACGATAACCATTGTAGGTTCAGGCTTTAGGTTGACGTACACAACGGGTCCAACGCGTGGCGCCGTTACTGTTCTTGTAGACGGAAAGCGGATCGCTTCCATAAACCAGCGTTCCTCCAACACCGTTTATCAAAAGAATTGGACAAGTCCTAATCTTGGTTCCCGAAAACATCTGTTAAAGTTCGTCCACGCCACCGGTACTACGGTTGACATAGATATGATCACGGTTTCCGGTTCCAATCAGCAGCCGAGGAACACGCCCACTGCGGGTCCGGGGCCTATTGATCCAACCATCCCGGCGAGTCCAACTCCTTTAAAGAGTTCAACCCCGAACGGTTCAACTCCGACCGTAACGCCAATCCCTGATACTCAAACTCCCGGAATTGAAACCCCGACTGATACATCAACTCCTCTTCCTGACCCAACTACCGTCGATCCTATTCCTACGGATACTGCGACTCCGGCAATGAGTCCGACTCCTACATCTACTTCTATTCCGGCAACCCCTACAGCTACAAATAGCCCTACACCGACCCTAAGTTCAACTTTGCCGGCTCCGACCGCAACCTACAGCCCCACACCCACCGCAACGTATACCCCGGTTCCTACCAACACCCCTACTAACACCCCCACCAAAACTCCTACCAGCACGCCTACTAACACTCCAACCAGCACAGCTACCAACACACCCACCCCCACTTTTAACTCCAATAAGTGGGCTTACCCGACCCATGAAATATTATGGTGTTGATCGTGGCAGTCCATTTACCGATTCCAACTATTCCACCTTGGCTCAACATTCGGTGAAGACGATTATTGTTGATACGTTTATTAACGATTCCAGCAACAGTTCCAGCGCCAGGTGGTCCAATATTAAAAGCCTGGCAGCAAAGTACAACTACAATTATGTGATCTGGCCGGATCAGGGCGGGGATGTTTCCGGGTGCGGGTGGGAGGACCCCTTTAATTCCCCGGTCAATGGCAATTACATCGGCAGAGTGACAACAATGCTGGACTCATTTGCCTCGGACTCGCATTTCATCGGCCTGGTTAGCGCACACGAGCCGATGTGGAATGTTTCCACCTGCAAGACCTCGATTCCCGACCTGGTCGCCATCAAATCTCAACTAAAGAGCTATATGACGGCTAAAGGACGGGCGGACTTTAAAGTTTGGGCGTATATCGATAATATTACTGATTTGGCAAATATGTCCGGCTATGTTCCACAGGACATTCAAGACGTGATGGACGTGGCCGTGACCTGGCAGCATTGCTTTGGCGGGGCCGAAGGCAGTTGTGCAGGCGCTAAAAATAAGATAATTGCGGACCGTGCCCTGATCAATAAGGCCGGGTTGGATGGAAAGGTTGATTTAGTATATCTATTCCAAACGTTCGGTATGGGTAGCGGCAGTGGCTATACAATGCCCACACTTTCTGATATGCAGGCTTGGGACTGTCAGTTTATTGCTACCAATGCCCTTGACGGCTTTATGTACTATACCTGGGGAGCCTGGTATAACACGGATCTAATTAACCATCCCGAGCTTTGGCCCGAAATGAACCGGGTTTACGAACTCGTGTACTCTGCATTGATGCCTGAATCTCATGATGCCTCGGAAAAACAGGATAGGGCCGGCGGAAACCGCAGGCCCTATCCTGTTTTTCCGTTCTTCTCCCCCTTCCTTTTGGGCACGATCATTCTTAGATCATGTCGCATGATCGGACGAGACAGACGCGCGGTGAGCGACAGGCTTGAATCCGGCGCGCGCAAATGCCGATACTGTGCCTGTGAACACATTGGAAGTGCTTTTAGGTTGATCCGTGTCGATAGGATACGCTTCGAGGGCTGGCGCTTTCGCGAGCTTTGCAGCTTTGACTGCCGCCGCGATCAAGGCCGACATGACGCCCTGCTTGCGATAACCGCGCCGAACATAAAAGCACGAGAGCGACCATATGGGATATCGTCAACCCGCTCGAAAGACCGTGCGCTATCGAGCCACGGCAAATCATCGCGTGGCGTAAGCTGGCACCAGCCCACCGCCCGCTCACCGTCGAAGGCGAGCAAGCCGGGTGGTGGGCCGCGCTTCACGATCTTGCGGAACGCGCTTCGGTTCTTCTCGCGCGGCCGTTTGTGGTATTCACTGCCGATCCTCCAATACATGCACCAACAGCCGTTGCTTGCGCCACCCTTGCCAAACAAGTCTTCAAGGGCCGGCCATAGATCAGGTGTGAGTGGGCGGATTGTGAGTTGCATTCAGCCTTTGTTTTCCTTTTCTATTGGAACGAGCGTGTTCGTAAATTCACCATAATCCCACCCATCGATGCTGGGAGGGGTCACTCCTAGAGAGCTGAGCATGCTCTTGATTTGTTCGCGGTGTTCGGTCGCGTGGTTAATTACCTGAACCATGATCACCCACGGCTCCACCAGGTACCCATCCCTCGTTTGGATCCGCCCCTTCACCGCTAGGCTTGACGGGTCTCGTGCCAGGGCCAGCAACCCTTCCCCGCTGCTGCTTGCGGCTCTCATCAAATCAGTGAATTGCGGCGTAGGTACGGGGTCAAGCCTCTCTTCAAGAGGCACGGTTAAAAGTCTCAGATAACCCTGTTGCGAAGTCACGAGATGGAACAAGGTACTGCGGATGCTCCCTTTCGTAGCCGACTGCGGTTCTGCATCAAGTTGCTCGTTGTTCAGGCTTGAACAAGCCTGGACGATCTGGGTGTTCGCCCAGACGTTGTGCTCAAATAACTTCTCTAGAATATGCTCGGTCATCAAGGGCCTCCTTGCCATTCATTCCCAGGATTATAGCCGCAATGAGACACCCCCAAAGCGGGTCCTGCGGACGCGCGAAGCGAGCCGCGAGGTGTGTGGACGCCGAGGGCGACCAGTGGCGAGGCCGACTCTTGCTCCCATAACGGATGATTGTTGTTTTTTCAAGACACTTAGTGTACACTGTGCATGCAGCAAAAAGAGTTGGTGGAATTCTGTATTGGAAGGTTGAAATCCGTGTATTCACTACGAATTACTAATCCAAACAGTGAGCCGTACCAGATCAGTTTAACGTCCGGGAAGATGGTGATCGGGCGGATGGTCAACTGCGATATTGTTATTAATGATACTTCGGCCTCGCGACGCCACGCTGAGATTTTTTATGATTTAATGACCGGCATGGTAACCATCAACGATCTGAATAGCTCGAATGGCACCTATGTCAATCGCCAGAGGATCGCCAGGCTTTCTCGCTTGCAGAACGGTGATGTGATTCGCATTGGTCAGACCGTAATGTATCTGACCAGGATCACCGACACCCCTACCGACCGGAAAGGTATTGCCGGCACACACCTGTTCACCCGTGAATTGGTGCTGGAGGCCGTAGACGAGCACCCCATCACATTGAACGAAATCACTGAGGAACTAAACACAGTGGCTGATGTCGACTCGGCTGTAAACCTGGTCAAAGACCTGATCAAACGCAGCCTGGGCGCGGATGTCTGCGAAATCATCCTGGCCCGGGACTTTGGCAAATTAGCGATGGGGAACGCAGATAATCTGATGGTACGGGCGATCCGAAATTCTTCTGTTGAGGCCGGCCCGCTTGCCCTGTGCGTTCCGGTAATGAGCGGGCAGAAACCTTTTGCGCTCATCTATTTGGAGAAGAAATCGCCCGGAGGCGCAACCTTTTGATAAACGGGAAATGCAGCTGGCCGTTGGGATCAGCCATCAAACCGCCCTGGCTTTTCAGAGAATAGAATTACTTGAAAGGATACATAGGGAGGGCAGAGGTCAAGCAGCTCTTGTTGCGTTTTGTCTCACCCATCGAAGCCGAGGAGGTATTACAGGACTACCTGAAGACAGGAAACTTGCCTGATCTCGCTGAGAAAAAGGTCACGGTTCTATTTGTTGAAATCGCCGATTCGACCGGTCTGGCAGCACGCATCGGCTCCAGGGTGTTTTCCCTCTTTCTCAGTGATTTTTACCAATATGCTACCCAGACCGTGTTCAAGAATGGTGGGATGGTTAAATATTTGGGAGATGGGCTCCTGGCGGTTTTCATGGAGGTAAAGGACAAACGGGATCCTGAAGAAAGGGCTGTCATGGTTGCACGCGATATTATTGATTTCGCAAAGAAGGCCGAGCCGCCAGAGCCTGACCGGGCCTGGGCCGTGGGCGTAGCAGTCAATACTGGGAAGGCAATGGTCGGTTATCTGGGGACTCGGGAACGGGCAGAGTTTAACGTTATGGGCAGCTTGATCAAAATGACCTATCGCATGCAGGAATATGCCGTTCCTAATCGCATCTTCGTTGGGGCTTCGACCGCTGAAGCAATCCGCCATAAATATCTGGTTCAAAAAGTCGGTAATTTGGCAATGAAGGGCAGCGAACAGCCGGTACTGGTCTACGAGGTTTCATTTGTAAAGACCGCCCCATTTGTCCATACGGATAAAGATGGTGAAATGTCGGCAGCTTTCAAGGCGATCACCGAGAGGATGAAGTCTCCGAAGAAGTCAGACGCGAACGACGGGTAGGTTGGGCTTGTCAACGCCGAAACCTAAGTTTCCGGCGTCTGCCTCATAAGAATGGCGTCTGCAGTTCAAGATTTAACGATGAGCGCCGGCGACACACATGCCGCAGACGAGGCAAAAGTCAGAGGCGGAACCCTCGACCGAATGCTTGATGAGACTCGGGCTACCACAAGAAGCCCAGGCTTCGTTTGCCTAGGATTTTGTCATCGAATATCAGCGTCGCCGGCTTGTCCGCCATCCCAACACAGACATGTAGCGGCAGCAGATGCTCCTCCCGCGGGTGACAATAACGGGCGGATGGCGCCCTCTCCCACTCGACCAAGCTCTGCTCACGCTCTGATTGCGAAATATCGCCGGTAGCAACCTCGATCAGCCAATTTTGGAAAGCATCATTGGCGGGGTCGGGCCTGCCGTCGCCCTGCCAGGCAAATGCGTTCAAATTATGGAAGGAGAATCCGGACCCGATCACCAGGATCTTCTCGTCCTTCAGTCCGCGCAGCGCTTTGCCGAGGGCGATGTGCGCGGCAGAGTCCAGACCCCGCAGCAAAGAGAGTTGGAGCGCGGGAATATCCGCTTGCGGGTACATCAGTTTTAGTGGGATGAACAGGCCGTGGTCAAAGCCCCGCTCGGGGTCGACACGCGCCGCGAGCCCTTCCTTTTCCAGGGACCCTACGATCTTCTTCGCCAACTCGGGACTCCCTGGGGCTGGGTACTTGATCTCATAGGCCTTCTCAGGGAATCCATAGTAGTCATAGAACATTACCGGATGCTCAGCCCCCAGGACGGTTGCAGTGCGTTCCTCCCAATGGGCGCTGATCACAATGATTGCATCCGGTCGTCTGATTTGCGATGACAGGTTGGTCATGAAGTCCACCATCGCCTTATGGCCTGGGTCCCCAAGAATGGGCAATGGCCCCCCGCCGTGCGAGAAATAAACGATCTGTGCGCCACCTTCCGAACTGTGATTTTCCATTTCAAAGCCCTCCCAGGGACTTCACAAGTGGTGATTCAGCTCCTGATGTTTTGCTCGCCCCATTACATTCTATGGACATTCAAACGACTGATTTATATGCTTTTCGAAAGTCAAAACCAAAAAGCGGATGGCCCTGTTGATATATTTTCAGGACAAGTTCGTAGAAGGATCGGTACTGTGAATTCGGAACATTTGTCTTGTGGCAGGCAACCAGAGTGATAATGTTCTGTAACCGCAAACTATCCGGGCAGATACTCCAGCCAAATTTCATCCAAATGATTTTCTTGATTGTAGCCTTTCATATACCATCGAAAGAATTCGGTCAGCTTGGCTTCCCATCCCACTTCGGCGAATAGATCGGAATACATTGGCAAGGCAACCGCAATATCGTTGATAAACCAGTTGTAGGCACAATCATCAAAATCAAAGAGCGTGATCTGGCCGTCCTCTACATGGAAATTGGTCGGGTTGACATCGCAGTGTACCAGTCCATAGCTTTCCAGGGTCGGAGTGTTATAGCTAAATCGCACCAGCAATTTCTCGATATCAGTGGCCGCCTGCTTTTGGTCATCGGGCAAATAATCGTTGGCATTCCGCAGAAGTTCATCCTCATACCATTGCGGACGCTTTTGTTTCAAGTGTATGGCGCTGTAGTGCTTGGTAGCGCGGTGCATCCTCCCCATGGTTTGTCCCAGCGTCTGAAAGAATTGCCTGTTCCATTCCTGCGGGTTGGAAGAACTCGATAAAATGTCCCGGCGCGTATTCAAAAACCGTTGCAACAAAGTAAGAATCTCCCACGGGGTAACACTCGGTGAGCCGGCCATTTTTGGAAAGCAAAGGTCGACTGGCCGGAACACCTTGTTGGATGAGAAAATTCACCCAATCCAATTCGGCGATTATTTCATCTTCCGTATGGTGAGAGTTGTGTGTGAGGCGCAAAATCCGCCGCTTGTTTTGACTCTTGAATTCATAGACAAAGTTGGTTACCTCGTCTAGAAGTGCGGTCTCTCCAGTCGCATTCCATTGGCTGGCAGCCTCGGCAATAGTTTCTGGCCGTAACAAAGATGCAATGCTTTCTTCCATGATGAGTTCCCCGGAAAATCGCGGCTATATGAACCGCAGGGTGTTTTTTTTCTTTGCGGAGCGGCTGGCTGGTGTTATGCACCAGTATAACCCTTTTGGACGTCCCGCCTCATGTCCTAAAGCCCTTCGTCTCTAACCTTACCTGAATTTGTAGCGATTATTTCGATTTAGAGTGCGCAAGTGCCCGCCCCTAGTGATGCGAAGCAGGCCCGTGCCCTCGCTTCTCTCCAAATCCGAAAATCCACAGCTCTTCTTAACTGCCTTTCATAAGTTTTGCCCCCAAAACCGAGCTAAGAAAAAGATGGAACCGACTGCACTTAACGGCCGTTGATCTTTACTGCCTCGATCACATACATCTGCCGGTCGATGCCGCTTACGCCACGCGGCTGGTAGATCGGGTTGCCTGTGTATTTTTCTGAAAGCTTGTTGATGTGGTCGCGCCCACCATGTGCCTCGTCAAACATCTCGCCAACATAGCCCTGGATCTCGATCCAGTGATACACATTTTGAGGGTCGATCAACAGCAGCGACAGTTTGGGGTTGGTCAGCAAATTCCGGGCCTTCTTCGTGGCTCGCGGCAGATTGAACCGGACATGCACTCCGTCGAAATCGCACCAAACAGGCACGGTGTGCGGTTGTCCATTCGGATTGATTGTGGTCAACGCACAAACAAGTGGCCGGCTAAAGAGATCATGGAAATTTTCTGTGATGGGCAGCGACATTGAAATAATCCTTCTTTTATCTGGAAAGCAAAACGCCCGAGGGCATGTCATTCTATCATCACGCGCCTCGAACGCTCAACCTTGGTTGAGCTCCGCAGCAAAGCAGGTGCAGGGCCGCGGAGCGGTGCCTAGGCGTGAATTATCGTCCTGCCTGCCCGTCAGGGCTTCCATGAGCTGACGCGAAGCGGTGTCACCATCAGCAGGGGCCTTAGCCCCGCTATACTCGATGCGCCGGCTTTCGCAACAAACCATCCTCTAAGAATCCAAAAACGAAAACCCAGCTACATCGAAGGCAAAGTCTTTGAGACCCGATATACCATGGGACTCCTCTCCGAGCTTGACATCAGAACTCCATGTTAATATTCTAGTGATACAATGATGTCAGACAAAATGGTCACCTTACCGTCCTATCGCCGCCCGCTCTCATTGGAGAACCAGAACGAACTTCCCATATCCTTTTCCGCTAAAAGTATTCGTTCCTCTTCGTATCGCGTAACGAATCAAACCTCACTTCGAAAAAGCGGCCGGGTAGGCAGGCAGGCGATCTGGCCTGATCAAGAAAGGATCGATTCGACCCTCACAAAAATTGGTTATTTTCTACTCAAAATTATTTGGGAGACCGTGGATCTGACTACCACCCGCTTCGCGGGCTTTATTACCTCACCGCCCAGGTAGGCTCTTCCTCTCCGCTTTGGGCAGACAGCCGGCCGGAGGATTTGAATCAGAATTGAACGGGATTCCTCCGGTTGCGGGGAGGGTTGAACCTCAATTGAACCCTTCGCGCAAGGCGGCCTCAAGCCGCCGAAGTGGTCGGCGATTGTCTGACCAAAGTGGTCGGCTCTCGCCCGACCATTGCACACTTCGACGATATGACCGCAGGTGCAGGCGGTATACCTGCACGTCGAAGTTAAAGCAACCGTCGGGAGGGGTCGAACCTGAGTCGAACCCGGCGCGCGGTGCCGTAAATCGGCTATTTTTGAGGCCCTGAGCACCTCTCAACTACTCCCCCGCCGGCCCTCAGACCTGGATTAATACCTCACATTTAGTTGGCCGCGGGCCGATTAATCTTCTCTTCTGAAACCAGAAGATTTGCACCTTAATAATTAAATAAGCAAATTGGTAAGCAAACTCTCCTGATCTCGTCTTGCTAAAAGCAACCTGAAGAATATTTGCACCTGCGTGGTCGGCGATTTCCCGACCAATGCGTTAGATCTTGATGTTCTTTCGGTAGAATTACCCGTGTAAATCCCCTTAATCCCGCGGGATCCGCGTTCTATTTCTCCCCTAACCAGCCAAAAATAAAAACTCCCTCTATACGAGGGAGTTAGGCTGGGGATTAGGGTTTCGAACCCCAAACTTCACATCCAGAGTGTGACGTGATACCATTTCACCAATCCCCAAGATTACTTACTAGCTGATCCAGAGTCAGCTGTCCTGCCATTAGACGAGCCCCACTGGGCAACAGGCTATGATTCTAACATGCCCTCCAAACGGAAGCAAGGGAGGATATCCCAAATAGCATGCGAAAGGCAAATCACGCCCTTGCTCCGCGATAATCTCGCTGTCTCGAGTGCGAAAGGTCGGGTCTGTTTGTTATAATCAATGAATGATCCTCAAACAAGCAAAGGTATTTTTCCATGAGTCCTGAAGAGACCAAACCCACAGATTTCATCCGCGAAGCCGTTGCCGAAGATTTGAAGAACGGGCGCTTCAACTACGTCCGCACCCGTCTGCCGCCCGAACCCAACGGCTATTTGCATATTGGGCACGCCAAAGCCTTCATGATCGATTATTTGATCGCCAGGGAAAACGGGGGCGAGCTGATTCTGCGCTTCGACGACACCAACCCGATCAAGGAAGACACGGAATACGTGGACGCCATCCAGGAGGATTCCCGCTGGCTGGGCATCGAATGGGTCAAAGTCACCTATGCCTCCGATTACTTCGATCAGCTTTATGAGTGGGCTCGCAAGCTGGTCAGGCTGGGCAAGGCCTATGTGGACGATCAAAGTCCGGAGCAGGTCAGCGCCAACCGCGGAACCCTCACCGAACCCGGAAAAGAGTCGCCTTTCCGCGCCCGGTCTGTCGAAGAGAATCTGGATCTGCTCGAGCGCATGAAGAACGGCGAATTCCCCGATGGAGCCCGCGTTCTGCGCGCCAAGATAGACATGGCCCATCCGAACATTAACATGCGCGACCCGGTGATGTACCGCATTATCCACGAGCCGCCGCATCACCGTACCGGCTCAAAATGGAAGATTTATCCTATGTACGACTGGTCGCATGGGCAAAACGACTCAATGGAAGGTGTCACCCACTCATTGTGTTCCCTTGAGTACGAAAATCATCGTCCGCTCTACGAGTGGTTCCTGGAGCAGTTGGGCGTGTTCAAGCCGCGCCAGATCGAGTTTGCCCGCCTGAACCTGTCCTATACTGTGATGAGTAAGCGTAAGCTTCTGCGCCTGGTCAAAGAAGGCCGTGTTAGCGGCTGGGACGATCCGCGCATGCCCACCCTGCGCGGCATGCGCCGCCGTGGCTACACTGCGGAGGCTATTCTCGACTTCATCAAACGCGTGGGCGTCGCCAAAAACTACAGTACCATCGATGTTTCCTTGCTCGAATCTTGCGTACGAGACGATCTCAATAAGACTTCGCTGCGCCGCATGGCTGTTCTGAAGCCGCTCAAGGTGGTCATCGACAACTATCCGGATGACCTGGTCGAGGAGATGGAGGTCGTGAACAACCCCGAAGACCCGGGCATGGGTACGCGCAAAGTCCCGTTTTCCAAAGTGCTCTACATCGAGCAGGACGACTTTCGCGAAACGCCTCCGCCGAAATATTACCGCCTTTATCCGGGCAACGAGGTTCGTCTGCGTTATGCTTATTTCATTAAGTGCTCCCATGTGGTTAAAGACGCAAACGGGCAAATTACCGAAATCCATGCCACCTATGATCCCGCCACCCATGGCGGCGATGCGCCCGATGGCCGAAAGGTCAAATCCACCATCCATTGGATCTCTGCTGCCCACGCAAAACCGGCGGAATTCCGTATGTATGATCGGCTCTTTACAAAACTGGATCCCGAGGAAGGAGAGAACGATTTCCTCGACTGCCTCAATCCAAAGTCTCTGGAAATCCTTACCGGGTATGTTGAGCCGGCTCTGGCTTCCACCCAGGCCCGTGACCGCTTTCAATTCGAACGCCAGGGATATTTTTGCACAGACCCCGATTCAACCAACGAAAAACCAGTCTTCAATTCAACGGTTTCGCTGAGGGATGCCTGGGCCAAGATCGAAAAGAAACCTGCCTAAGCCCTATCCGTATCTCAGAATTGCGTGAAAAATAGGAGGGGCTCGGACGGAAATCGTCGAACCCCTCCTATTTTTCACTTTTCTCGTCGGGAGAGTCTCAAGCACGCCGGAAGGCGGCCGGGGGTGAGGGCAGTTGATTTTACTTGTCATTGCGCGCCGCACGGCGTGTATTGTCCTCTACGTCGAGGAAAATCAATAATCCTTTGGATGCCGCCTGCATTCCGGCGAAATACAGCATCCCGTGTAAAGGACGCTCCAGAATATACAGGATATTTTGAAGATTGTCGGTAAGACCCATTCCGATAATGAGACCACGCATGTACTGCAAAGTGTAAACTCCCAGGCCCAGTACTACATCGAAAGCATATATTACCCGCCACCACCCATGACAGGATGGCTATCGCCTTCGCCATTCGGATCACAACATCTTTGTCGAAATATGTGCCGAGAAATCCACTATTACCTTCGGTCATTGCAAAACCTCCGTCTGCAACAATCTGATGCCTGCTGAGTGTCCGATCCGGTCTCAACTCTTCAATATCACGGCATCTTTTCCAAGATCTCGATTGCCCTCCGCACACGCTGCAGCACCTTCTCGCGCCCGATGATTTCCATGCTCTCGAACAGCGGCGGGCTGACTTTCTGTCCCGTTACCGCTATGCGCAAAATACCAAAAACCTGATTGGCGCTAAATCCTGACTGTTCCACATATGCGCGCATCGGCGGCTCAGCGGTCTGATGATTCATGTCAGGCAAGGCTGACAGGATCTCGTACGTCTTGCGAGCCACGTCCGCAGACTGTTTCGCATCCAGTCCCTTTGCGATAAGTTCCTGCGGCTCAGGCGAGACCTGCTCCTGAAAGAAGAATCCAGCGAAGGAGAGACAATCGTCGAGCGTAACAAGCCGCTCGCGGATCAGTGGAACGATTTTTAGAAGTTGCGCATCATCTACGCGCAGGTTGGCATGCAGAAAAAAAGGCTTGATGCGGGCGGCAAGCTCCTCCAGCGGCAAAAGCCGGATTTGTGTGCCGTTGAAATGATCCAGCTTGGCAAAGTTGATCGCTGCCGGTGAAGGGTTCAAGTGTTCGAGGTCGAATTTCTCGATCATATCCTTCAGAGTCAGGACATCACCTTCAGCCACCCCCCACCCCATTAGCACGATCCAGTTAAGCACACCCTCAGGCATGAAACCGAGCTCCTGCAAATCCTTGATGAAAATCGAATAACCATCCTTTACGGCATCCGAAGCCTCCCGCTTCGACATCTTGCCTTTGCCGCTCGGCTTGAGGAACACCGAAAGATGCACCCATTCCGGCTCCTCCCAACCGAATGCCCGCACTACATTAACATGCAGCGGAAATGTGCCAAGCCACTCCGATCCCCGTAAAACGTGGGTGATCTGCATCAGATGATCGTCTACCATCGCAGCCAGGTGATAGGTCGGGAGACCATCTGACTTCATGCAGGACATAATCGTCAAGATTACTATTCTCGATGACGATATCCCCGCGTATCAAGTCATGTGCGGTGGTAGTCCCCTCTTTGGGCATCTTGAAACGGATTATGTATTTTTCTCCGTTTGCGATCCGTTTCGCAGCTTCATCCGGGTCAAGCTTCCGGCATAACCCGTCGTAATGTGGCTGGCAGTTTATTCTTTTGTTGTTCACGGCGCATGCTTTCCAGGCGCTCTGGAGTGCAGAAACAGGGATAGGCATAACCCCTATCAACCAGGATCTTGGCATGCTGTTGATAGATCTCTCGCCTTTCGGTCTGGCGGTAAGGGCCAAATGGCCCGCCTACATCGGGGCCTTCGTCATATTCAAGACCCAGCCAGCGTAACCCATCCATGATTTCCTGCTCGGCGCCTGGCACCGTGCGCTTTATGTCCGTGTCTTCCACCCGCAGGATGAATTTTCCACCTGTCTTCTTTGCAAGTAAATAATCGTACAAGGCTGTTCGCGCCGTGCCAAGGTGCATATGCCCGGTCGGCGATGGTGCTACCCGTACACGGGCAGGTTTAGCGTAATCCGTCATTTATCTCCTTAGCCCTCGCAGGTCGCATTACGACGCAACTCATCATGGGCATCAATTCCGTTCCATCTGATCTATGGGTACCGATATGTGATTTGCAGGTTGGCTGCTTTGCTGGTAGTATGCGCGGACCGGCACAGGACAAGATGATCGAGGGGAACAAATGCTAGAAATCTAGATCTTTGTGCCTCATCACTACACTCTCAACAAAACCAACTCCGATCATCAACGCCATCAAACCTGAACCTCCATAACTGATGAACGGCAATGGCAAGCCCGACACCGGGATCAATTTCAAGTTCACCGCAATATTTGCAGCGCTTTGGAAAAAGAGCAGCAAGGCAATGCCAAACGCAATCATCGCACCCGAAAGATCGCGAGCCTTTTGAGCCGCCCGGAAACAACGCCAGATAATAAAGGCTTCTATAATGATGACCAAAATGGCGCCCACCATGCCAAATTCCTCGGCCGTCACCGAGAAAATAAAGTCTGTATGCCTAACCTTCATAAAGCGCAATTGGGTCTGCGTTCCGTGGCCATACCCTTCGCCAAAAAGTCCGCCCGAGCCGATGGCGATCAGCGCCTGTAGAACATTATAGGTCGCGCCATTGCGGGCATTGGGGTCCGGTATCACAAAATTGATTACGCGTGCCTGCTGATAGGGCTGGAGGAACGGAAAAGCTAGGGCGCCTAACAATGCAATAGCCACTCCCAACCAGACGATCTGTTTGATTTGCACGCCGTTCATCCAGATCATTCCTGCCCATATGACCATGGTCACGATCACGTTCGAAAGGTTCGGTTGGAGCAGGATCCATATCACCAGGCCCCAGACCCAGGCCAGGCTTTTCAACAACCATTTGAGATCGCGTGGATCGTTCCGGCTTTTGTCGAAAAAGCGCGCGAGGATCAATATGACCACGATCTTGGCAAATTCGGTGGGCTGTACGAATAATACACCCACCTGGAACCAGCGCTGCGCGCCGAAGGCCGCCTGCCCCAACCCGGAAAGCGCCAGCAGGAATATCGCCATCACGATGTATATGAACCAATGGATGGAAAGCCAGTAGTGGTAATCGATGCTGGCAAGCAGGACGATGACCGCCACCCCGGCCAGCGCAAAATAGATCTGCCGATTTCCAAGTGGAAGCAACCCTTCATTGCCCGCTACGGCGGAGCGGATCATCATCGCCCCGAAGGCAGCTGGCCAATGACCACCGCGCCGAACAGCAGAAAATCAAAGTTACGCCAGGAAAGTCCGCGCATAATCTATCCCGTGCGGCGGCGTATCACGCTCTTCAAAGGGATGTCTGCCACCAATCGTTGCTGGCGGCCATCATGCTCCACGGCGATCTGCACTGCGTTGGAATCGATATCGATATGCCGCGAAATCACTTCGAGGATCTCATCTTTGAGCGAAGTTAACTCTGTCGGCGTCAGATCCGTCCGGTCATGGATAAGCACCAGTTGCAGGCGTTCCTTGGCGCTCTCAGCGCTGCGTTTCGATCCAAACCAACGCATTATCTCCTCCCTGTCATTTTTTGGAGACGGTCCCACAACCCGGCCTGCTTCTCCATGTCCAGGAATGGGATCGCTTCGCCGTTGATCCGTCTTGCGATGTTGCGGAAAGCCTGCCCGGCTCGGCTCTTTGTATCTTGGGCCACGGGTGTACCCCGGTTCGAGCTGACAATTACCGACTCATCTTCCGGGACGATCCCGATAAGCGGGATACCCAGTAGGTCAAGTACGTCTTCAGGCGAAAGCATATCGTGCTGTTTGACCAGGGTGGGGTTCAATCTATTTATGATCAATGCCGGCGACCCCTTCTCCTCGGCCTCGAGGATGCCGATTACACGGTCGGCATCCCGCACCGCGGACACTTCAGGGTTGGTCACCACCAGCACGCGGTCAGCGGGGGCAATCGCATTTCGAAACCCTCGTTCGATTCCTGCCGGGGAATCGATCAAGACATAATCAACGTCCGGCCGCAGCTCGTTACAAATGCGCACCATATCTGATGGCGAGACTGCATTCTTATCGCGCGTTTGTGCGGCAGGGATGAGATAAAGCTCCGGAAGGTGTTTATCACGGATCATTGCCTGGCGCAGCTTGCATCTGCCCTCGATCACGTCCACAATATCGTAGACAATGCGGTTCTCCAATCCCATCACAACATCCAGGTTGCGGAGACCGATGTCGCCGTCGAGGCAAACGACCTTGACCCCATTCGCAGCAAGGGCGACTGCGATGTTGGCTACGGTGGTCGTCTTGCCTACTCCACCCTTTCCCGATGAAATCGTGATTACTTGAGCAGCCATGGATTATCCTGTGTTGCCGGGTTGCCAGGTTTCAACGATCACCCTTTTATCGCTTATAAAGGCCATTTCGGGTTTACCGGTTTCTTTCCTGGTTGAGTTATTCATTACTTCATCCGCCACCTGTAACCGGATGGGCAATAAGTCCAACGCGCAAACCACTGCGCTGTGGTCTCCCTTCGCACCTGCATGCACTGCGCCTCGCAGTCGGCCCCAGACGATTACACTCCCATCAGCCACTATTTCCGCGCCGGGGTTGATATCACCCAGGACCACAACGTGGCCCGAAAATTCCACACGCGAACCGGATCGAAGGGTTTTGTTCACAAAGAGTGCCGTCTCTTCATTCAGGTTTCGGGTATCGAAACTGTGGGTCTCTTCGGGACGCGGCTTCGAAATACGGGTTGCCAGGCCGAGTAACTGCGCTGTTTTTTCCGTTACAGGTGATTCGCTGATGACTGCCCAAAGTGAAACGTTGCGTTCAGAGAGAAGATCTCGCAACTCCACCATCTCATTCACTTTGAGGACTTGCGTGCCGATATCCAGGGCCAAACGTGCACCCTGGAAAAAGGCTTGCTGACCGTCAATTTGGGCTAACAGAGCAGCGCATTGTTCTTCCCACGGCGCATCGGACAGGGAAACCAGCAAGCCATCGCGCAACCCTTTGATCTGAATTAACGAAGCCAAATCATTCATCAGCCAGATAATTTGAGCAGATTATAGCATGACTATCGCCCGGCTAATCTGGGTCTGATGAAGATTTATTAGCCGCCGCCCCCCTTGGCAAGATCGATGGATTTCAGTTCGAAATATGCCTTCATCACCCGGGCAACCACCGGCGCCGCGACAACTGCCCCTTCCCCGCCATTGTACTCAAAGGCCATGATCACGATTTCGGGATCTTCGTAGGGGGCATAGGCTAGTGTCCATCCGTGGACCGGCCAGGAACCAAATTGGCAGCGATTTGCTTTTAGCGCCACGTCGTCACAATACTCTGCAGTACCGGTTTTTCCAGCCACCGCGATCGGCAGTGGGTAATCCTGGGTGAATGCCTGGTGCAATGTCCCTTCAGGGTCAGTTACCGCCAGTCGCATACCGGCTTGTACACCCTTGACTACGCTCAGGCCGCACTGTCTTTTTGGTCCCGGTCGGCAAACAGTTGCCTCCCTCACAGTTGTAAATTGGCAATCCGAGGGTCAGCCGTGATATCCCATTTCAAATTAGGTACGAACGGTGAGATCTGATAACTCCCGGCTGGAGGCTGGTCCGCAGTCGTAGAATCGCCGAGATTTAACCCAGGCCTGACGGGTATTGCCATCGCTGTCGGTAACCACACGAGGCATCCAAAGGCTAAAGTCCTGGGGATTGAACCAAACCGTCTGGACCTTCCCCTGGCTGTCTGCTATATTGCGAACAACGGTCGGCTGCATCAACTTCCCGCTGTTCGCCATTGTCTCTCCAGACATTAATACTTGCAGTGGCGTTGCCAACACAAATCCCTGCCCTACGGTTGCAATATAGGTATCGCCTGTAGACCAGTTCTCTCCCTGATTGATGCGCTTCCACTGAGGGTCTGGGATCAGCCCCTTTGCCTCTCCAGGTAATTCAATCCCCGAAGCCGCGCCATATCCCAACGCGCGTGCGTATTCACCGAGCCGGAAGATCCCAAGGCCGCCGTTCTTGATCTCATCACCATAGCCGCCGCCCAATTTGTAAAAACATACGTTGCTGGAAAATGCAATGCAGTGCAAGAAGTCGATATGCCCAAAACCTGCAGGCCTCGTATCAAAGATCCAATCAACGAAAGGTCTTGTATTATTCGGCCCACAGGGCTCATTCGGTGTAAACTGCTCGCACAAAAGCAGCTCGCCCGGAGCATAAATAACTTGGTTCGGGCTCGATACTACGCCTTCATTCAATGCGCCATTCGCAGCAGAGAGTTTGAACACGGAACCGGGCGGGTATTCGCTCTGGATTGTGTTGTTCAAAAGCGGATGTCGCGGATCCTGGCTCAACTGGTCGTAATAGTACGAGGGGATGAATCGCGCCATCCGATTGTTCTCGTAGGTAGGGTAGGAAACCATTGCCAGGATTTCGCCCGTCTTGGGATTCATGGCAATGACCACTCCGCTGGATATCCGCTGCTGCCCGGTATTGCCATAAAAATATCGGTTCCAATAATTGATTTCTTCCATCAACGAAGCTTGCGCGGCAGCCTGCAAACGAGTGTCAATTGTCAGCGAAACGTTATAGCCCGGTACCGCCGCGATGGGAGGTTCCAGATTCCGCAAGTTCCTGGCCAGCTACATCCACCTGGATTACTCGTTTCCCATTTTGACCCGTCAATATATCCTGAAGTGAAAGTTCAATTCCGGCATAACCGACCTTATCTCGGTTCGGAACAAAACCCTTGGCCACCAATTCTGGTTCGAGCAAGGCGGGGATTGGACCCAGATAGCCGATCATATCTGCGGTCAACGATCCGGTTGGATAATCCCGGATCGGCAGGATCTCAACGTTGACTCCCGGCCAATCCGCAGAGTGTTCCTGTACCAGGCGGGCCACATCTTCACTTACGTTACATTTGATTTCTACGGGGCTATACGGGGCAAGTGATTCGCCTAATGCCACTAAATCCGAGACGGACGGACCTTCCACACAGGGCGCAAACAGCTTGGCTGCATTTAACGAATCGGCGGTTACCGGGCCGCCAACCGGTATTCCGGTCAAATCCGAGACCGCACGATAAATACGTTGAATATCGGCATCGTCGTCCGGCAAATAGGCAGGGGTAATTGTTACATTGTACGATGCAACATTACGGGCAAGGATATAACCATTCCGGTCATAAATGATGCCACGCGGAGCGGGCAGAGCTGATATCCTTGGTGTAATTTTCAACCGCCAGATCGATCCATTCTTGGCTGCCAAATACCTGCAACGATAAAAGACGCGCCAGCAGGACAACCAGCACCAATCAGGATTACCACGAAAACAACAAACAATCTCCACGATTCGAAACGTGATGAACCTGGAAGAGTAGGTGAACTCATGCTTCCTCCATCGACGGAAATACCCAACGCGCTAGGTCGCGCATCATGCCAAAAAGCGGAATGGCAATAAGCATATTCAACAAAACGCTGGGGAGTGTAACAAGACCCATTGAGTCAGCAAAAGACACAGGAGTTCCGTTGAAGCTCAGATAAAGGTATGACAGAACATGCATGAACACCGTTCCCAGGAACGTCACGCTCACCATGGCAAGCAATGGCACCTGCCAAACCCTCCGTTGCAGAAGCAGGGCAAGAACTACAACGCCGAAGTATCCGATAAAGTAAACAACCCAGGGCAAATGCGAAACAAAACTGACCATGACACTTGCCAGAAATGCCCATTGAAAGGCAGTGGTAACTCCCTCCTGCAATGCCCAGGCTGCCAAAATGACCAAAAGCAGATCGGCGTAACCTGCGAGCAAAGAGAATTGGCCGACGATTGCAGACTGCGCGATAACAGCAAGACCGAGTAAAGGAATGGCAACTATATTACGCATATCAGGGTGTGGTAGTGGGCACCAATGGCGCCGTGTCTATGGAACGGAAATTTGTAATAACGAGAACGATCTGCAGCCGGCTAAAATCAACGGCCGGCTGAACAGTAGCTTGCTGAAATAATTCCGCCGGAAGCTTGCGGACATTGACGACCTGTCCTACGATCAGATCCGCCGGAAATCCGCCGCCCAAGCCGGAAGTCAGGATAAGGTCCCCCGGATTGATCACGGCATCCTGCGAGATCAGGTCAAGCGATACGTCTCCGGTGACGGAACCGATGCAGCAACGCATCGGTATTGGCATTCTTCAGGTGGATGTTCACTGACGAAGCTGGGTCGGTGATCAATTGGATCGCGTGCCGCGTCGGCAATCACCGCATCGACACGTCCTACCAGGCCTTCATTTGTCACCACCGGCATTCCTCGTTGGATACCGTCGTTCGACCCGCGATTGATGATTACATAATGAAGAAAGGGACTCGGATCGCGGCCGATAACCGATGCGGCCTTATAACTGCTTTCTGGGTTGGCCCGTGAAAAATCGACCAGCGCGGCGAGGATCTCGGTCTCGTTTACCCGCTGCTGCAAATCGATCACTTGCGTCTGTAACTGCGAGACTTGGGCTTCGAGCTCTGCGTTGCGGGTGCGTAGGGTTACAATATCGCGGGGGGCAGCCAGAAATTCCTGAATGGCTTGAGATCGTGTGGAAAACCATTCCTGAACCGACACGAGCCCGCCCGTAAATGGGTTGGTCACTGAACTAAAGAAACCGCCAAACGCCAGCGCTAGGATTCCCCCAACAATCAAGAAAATAATAGTAGTTTGCAAAGTACGCGAAAACTGATCTTTCATATTTCAAACAAGTAAATTTAATACGAAATGGAGATGCACTCTAGTAGTTATGGCGAGTGCTGCCGCGCTCCAATCCAACCAAATACCGGCTAAGGTTATCGAAATCTTCATAAACGGCCGCCGCGCCGCGGGCCACGCAAGTCAAAGGGTCCTCTGCAACCCAGACCCTCAATTTAAGTTCATCGGTCAACCGATCCGCCAAGCCCTGCAGAAGCGCGCCTCCACCGGCCAGACAAATACCGATATCCATTAAGTCCGCCACGATTTCAGGCGGGATTTCATCCAATGCATCGCGGACTGTGTCAATGATGACTTGCACCGAGCCAGACAGTGCTTCGCGGATCTCCACGGATGAAATCTCTACGGTCTCTGGGAATCCGGTTACCAGATTGCGTCCTCGAACTTCCATCGTTTTTTCAGGTTGCAAAGAATAGGCGGAGCCGATCTTCCATTTTATATGCTCCGCGATCCCTTCACCGATCAACAAATTATATTTATTCCGCAAATATTGTACAACATCCTGATCCATTTCGTCGCCGGCTACACGCAAGGGATCGCGATGCGACCACACCCATCATTGACATGACTGCCACTTCAGTCGTCCCGCCACCAATATCAACAACCATCGAACCGCGAACATCCCCGATCGGGAGGCCTGCCCCCAAAGCTGCGGCGATTGGCTCCTCGATCAACATTGCCTGGCGCGCCCCCGAAGCCATGACCGCATCATAAACAGCCCGCTTCTCCACTTCGGTAACTCCAGTAGGTATGCCTACTACCACCCGTGGTCGTGGAAGCGGAACCACGCTCTGTTCATGGACTTTGCCTATAAAGTATTCAAGCATTACTTGGGTCACATCAAACTCAGAGATAACACCATCGCGTACAGGCCGCACCACCACTACGTTACCGGGAGTGCGTCCAACCATCTCCTTGGCCTCGAGGCCAATGGCTAATGGTAAACGGGACTTTTTATCGATAGTTACCCAGGAGGGTTCATTGATTACTATACCCTTGTTTCGCACGTGAACAAGGGTGTTCGCGGTGCCCAGATCTATGGCAATATCTAATGAAAACAGGCCTAACAGCCAGTTTATTGGGTTGAAGGCCAAGAAAGGCTCCTCGATGAGAATCTGAGCAAACCCACGGCTTGCTGTAAGTGATTATATCATAAGGCCTAATAGGCTCTTTGTGCAACCGTTCACAGGTCGACGGGTCATAGAAGTAAATGTCATCCAACCTGATTGGGGAGGAATCATGGCCGATATAGCTTTTGTTACGCGATAGCACCGCCTATATACCGGATGAGCTTATTAAGAAATATAACATCACGGTTGTCCCACAGGTATTGATGTGGGGAGATCAGACATTTCGGGATGGCGTGGATATCCATCCGGATCAATTCTATGCTCGCCTAAAAACCGATAAGGTAATGGCCACGACCCCGCAGGGGTCGGTGGTCACAATGCAGACAACTTTTCATGACCTCGTTGAGGGTGGTCACAGTGTTGGTGGGGTCTTTATCTCCGCAAAGCTTTCCGGGACAATTCAATCCGCAATCCTGGGTCGCGAAGCGCTCGGTACAGCAGCCGGAAAAGTCACCATTATAGACAGCAAATCCACCTCAATGGCAATGGGGTTTCAGGTCCTTGTTGCCGCCTGCAGGCCGCCGAGCAAGGCGCCGAGCCACGTGGCGTTTATTTTGCAGTCGACACCTGATTCTTACACTGTGGAGAACGCTTATATCCTCACTCCTAAAAGATGGACGTGTCGAAGCAGAAGACCGGGTTCGCACGAAGAGCAGGGCTCTGGGCCGCTTGCTCGAACGGGTAGCAGAACAAGTAAAAGGCAGTTCGAACATTCGTATCGCCACCGTGCACGCTAATTCAGAACAGGAGGCGCGCGATCTGCTCGAACGTGCCAGCATAAGATTTGGCGCGATCGAAAGGCTGCTTTCGTCTGTGAGTCCGGTGGTAGGTACGCATGCTGGCCCGGGCACCGTAGGGCTGGCCTTTATGGAAAGTATGTAATTTCAGTAAATCACAATTTCTCAAGAATGTTGTTCCTTTGCAAGGTATAATTCGAGCATGGATCATCCCGACCCACTGGTCATCGGCATTGCAGGCGGTTCGGGTTCAGGCAAAACGACGGTTGCGCAGGAAATCCTTAACCGTGTCGGCGCCGATCGGATCGCCTTTCTTGCAGCACGACTCCTACTACAAAGACTTAAGCGAGCTTCCCCTCGTACAGCGAACTGAAATCAACTTTGATCATCCAAATTCCCTCCAGACAGACTTATTAAGGGAGCATATCGTATCCCTTCGCGAGGGCAGGTCGATAAAGGTTCCAATCTATAATTTTTCCACCCACAGTCGCACGGGCCAATACTTTTCCGTCGATCCTCACCGTGTTATTCTTGTGGAAGGAATTCTGATCTTTGTAGACGCTGAGCTTGCGTAATCTGTTTGATATCAAGATCTTTGTTGACACAGATGCCGATATTCGTTTTATTCGCCGCCTGCAGCGTGATCTGACAGAGCGCGGGCGAACAACAGAATCGGTTATCAAACAATACCAGGCTACGGTCCGGCCAATGCACCTCGAATTTGTCGAACCGTCCAAACGCTATGCAGATGTCATAATCCCCGAGGGCGGGTTTAACACTGCCGCTCTGGATATGCTCGCGGCCCGGATTCAAACATTACTGGAATAAGATTTAAGAACTACCAGGTTGATTAATAAAGGAGAAAACATGGCAAAACAATGGAAAGTTCAACCGGAAATGGTCATTGATCCAAAAAAGAAATACAAAGCTCGGATTGAGACTGATAAAGGCACCATGGTCGTTGAGCTTTTTGCTGATAAAACCCCGAAGACCGTTAACAACTTCGTCTTCTTATCACGCGAAGGATTCTACGATGGTATCATTTTCCACCGAGTCATTAAAGACTTCATGGCACAGGGTGGTGATCCCACCGGGACGGGCACAGGTGGGCCGGGCTACAAATTTGCTGACGAATTCCATCCCAGCCTGAAGCACAATAAACCCGGCATGCTCTCGATGGCAAATGCGGGGCCAGGAACGAACGGCTCTCAGTTCTTCATTACCCACGTCGCGACACCCTGGCTCGACAACAAACACACAATCTTCGGTCAGATTGTAGAGGGAATAGATGTATTGATGTCCATCCCGCCCCGCGACCCCGCCCATCCTGAATATCCGGGCGTGAAAATCGCAAAAGTGACCATCGAAGAAACGCCCGGATAATTTCGAGAGCCTCGTGGGAGACACCAACGCGAGAATATCTAAAACATCCGGCCTATTTCTGAAAGTCCTGCGGATTGCTGCCCTTTTGGCAGTCATCGGAGTCAGCATTTACATCTTTATAATCCGGGATCAGGCCGAGAAGTTAGCCGGTTATGGCTACCCTGGCATTTTCATCATTTCAATTTTGGCAAATGCAACTATACTGCTCCCTGCCCCGGGTGTAGCCGTTGTGTTCGCTATGGGCAGCGTCTTCAATCCGCTTTTTGTCGGGATTGTCGCTGGAGCAGGTGCCGCGGTTGGAGAAATATCAGGCTATGTCGCAGGTTTCAGTGGGCAAGGTGTTATCGAAAACATAAAGCTTTATGATCGCATCACTTCCTGGATGCAGCATTATGGCTCTTTCACTATCCTGCTACTGGCTGCAGTTCCCAATCCGTTCTTTGACCTGGCGGGGATGGCCGCGGGCGTGCTCAAGATGCCTATCCAAAAATTCATCTTCTGGTGTTTGATAGGCAAAATCATAAAGATGCTGATTTTTGCCTATACGGGCGCGTACTCAGTCAACTGGTTAATCGGGCTTATGAAATGAAACTGTGCTTTGGGAGGAAGAAGCATGTCAAAATACGAAAGCATTGACACCTATCTTGAGCAGCATCTGGATCAAAGTATTTCTGAACTGTCTAGACTTGTATCACAACCCAGCGTTGGCGCACAAAATCTAGGAATGCAAGAATGTGCGACCCTCGTTAGTGAAATGCTCAAGGCCCGTGGCTTCCAGGTCGTAATAATGGACACTGGTGGCGCACCGGTAGTCTTCGGTGAACGCCGCGGCACGTCGGCGAAAACGCTTCTTATCTATAATCATTACGATGTCCAACCTCCGGAACCTCTCGAATTGTGGGAAACGCCGCCGTTTGAACCCTCCTTGCGGAATGGCAAACTCTTTGGCCGCGGCGTTAGTGATGACAAGGGCCATATTGCTGCCCGCCTATTTGCTATCGATTCGCTGCTTGCGACCGACGGTGGATTACCCTGCAATATTAAGTTCATTATTGAAGGGGAGGAAGAAACCAGCAGTGTCCATCTTTATGAGTTCATAAAAAAGAACAAACAGAAACTCAGAGCCGATGCCTGTATCTGGGAGTTCGGAAGCGTAGACCATACCGAAACGCCTATGCTGTATCTCGGTCTGCGGGGCATTTGCTACGTCGAACTTTCGGTCAACCTGCTTTCTTCGGATGTGCACTCGGGCCTTGGCGGAAGTATCTTCCCAAATGCCGCATGGCGGTTGGTGTGGGCCTTGAACTCATTGAAAGGGCCGGATGAACGCATCCTAATTCCGGGCTTTTACGATGGTATCCAGCCTCCTTCGGCGCGGGACCGACAGCTGATTTCCGCTCTGGCCGACCAGACTGAGGAATACAAATCCCGTTATGGGGTACCCTACTTCCTCAAAGGGTTAACGGGTGGGGTTGATTTGGAGATTGAAGGCGTTTTCTCGCCTACGTGCACAATTTGCGGCCTGACAAGCGGCTACCAGGGACCCGGGTCAAAGACGGTTCTTCCGGCACGGGCGTCCGCAAAAGTTGACTTCCGCCTCGTTCCAGACCAGGATCCTGCCGATGTCCTGCAGAAGTTGCGTATCCACCTGGATTCACAGGGATTTACGGACGTTCAAATCACGGACCTGGGTGGAGACGCTCCAGCCCGCACCGATCCTGACGATCCATTTATTCAGTTGGTAGTAAAAACGGCAGAAGAAGTCTACGAAATGCCAATGCAGCTCGTGCCGTTAATCGGTGGCTCTGGCCCGAGTTATCCTTTTGTTCATGATTTGGGTCTTCCGGTCGCTACCGCCGGACTGGGGCATCCGGATAGTCGGGCGCATGCCCCCAACGAAAATATCCGCCTTGATTTGTATCTTAAGCATGCCCGCCATATGGCACGCCTGATCAAAGAGTTCGCAAAGTAGGCAATATTAGTGAGGAAGGCCTCGTGAGCACGAGGCCTTCCTGGTCAGATTCAAGCTGAGAACAATCAACTGATCCTGTGCTGTCATTGTTGTTTGTGATGGTTCTGAACCGTGCCCTTGGTCTTTCGGCGTATCCCGATTTTGCCGGCGCCTGCTTTTGCGCCACGGGCTCTGTTGGCGTCAGAAATCCCTTGCCCTCTAAGCTCGGCGATTTCACCTTCCGTCAAATGACGCCACTCACCGGGCTTGAGTGTTCCCAAGGCCAAGGTTCCAATACGGACGCGTACGATACGTACAACTGGTAACCCAAGCAGGGAACCGATCTCTCGGATCTGATGTTTACGGCCCTCCCCCATCGTAAGCCGCAGCCAGCAACCTTTTCCGGCCCCAGTTTCAGCATAAACCTTGGCAGGGGCGTCTTGTATCCGTCTTCGAGAACAACGCCACGTCGCCACGTCTCAAGCTGTTCGGGCTCGGGGCGCCGGGCAACAAGCACCTTATATTCTTTTTGATGTCCATAACGCGGATGCGTAAGGCGATTAGTCAAATCACCGTCATTGGTCATCAAGATCAGTCCTTCACTGTCCCAATCCAAGCGGCCCACAGGATAGAGATGTCCGGTCTCGGGAATCAAATCACGGACCGTCTTACGACCCACTTCATCATCGACTGAGGAAATAATGTTACGCGGTTTGTAAAGTGCAATATAGGTTAATGGCTCACGCGCGGGAATGGGCTTCCCATCCAATGTGATTTTGTCCGATAGCGGGTCGGCTTTTTGGCCCAAAAGTGCAACCTGTCCGTTGACACGCACGCGTCCGGAAACAATGTATTCTTCACAGGCACGCCGCGAACCATATCCCGCTTGCGCCAGGAGTTTTTGGATACGTTCTGCCATCATTGCACCTTTTAAGCTCAGCCTTTCAACATCTCATCGTGACTATTATCCGCTGCAGTCAATTCCAGCGGCGGAAGCTCAGTGATCGAATTCAACCCAAAATGCTGCAGGAACTCAGGTGAGGTGGAATACAGGATGGGGCGACCGGGCCCCTCGGTTCGGCCCGACTCAAAGATCAAACCCTTATTCAAAAGACTCTTAAGCATGCTTTCCGAATTGACTCCGCGAACGGCATCGATCTGCGGACGTGTGACCGGCTGTTGATAAGCTATGATCGCAAGGGTTTCAAGGGCCGCCCGGCTCAGATGCGTTGTGGCTTCCAGGCCCAGGAACCGTTCAATCGTCTCGGCAAGCTGCGGCGCGGTGGTCAATTGGAAACGTCCGGCATGCCGCTGCAATCGCAATCCGCGGGTCAAGAGGGAGGCCTCCAATTCCTTGAGCGCGGCCTCGACCATGGTCGAATTTACATCCAGCGCTTCCGCCAAATGAGCCAGTGCCACAGGCTCCGCTGCCACAAAAAGTAAACCCTCGAGTTGTACAGAAAGCGACAGCTCACTAATTCCGTTTTCGCCCATGCTATAATAACTCCCGTTCAATCCCTTTCGAGAGTGAAGTAGTGAAGAAAAGGTCTATCTTTGCTTTAACCATTCTGATAACGGCCGCTTTGGCTTGCTCCATTTTCATCGGAGGGCCGGCTTATCCGGATGCGCCCGTTCCGGTTTCCACCGACACACAGCAGGATTTGGAAACTTATGTTAGGCAAGCGATTGCAGCGGCCGCACAAACCGGGGCTTTGACTCTTCAAATTACCGAAAGCCAGATGACTTCGTACTTGGCTTCCAAACTGGATTCTCAGACCGATCCGTTGATCACGGAACCGCAGGTCTTGCTGCGCGAAGGCCAAATGACAATTTATGGCAAAGCCCAGAGCGGCATTTTTGCAGCAAATGTCAGCGTTACTACGCAGGTGACCGTGGACGAGAACGGCCAGCCAAAGATCGAAATCACCCGGACGGATTTCGGGCCGCTCCCCGCTCCACAGGCGCTCAACGATGCTGTAAGCGCCTTTGTTCGAGAGGCTTTCACCGGTTCGCTCGGCCCGATCGCAACCGGTTTTCGTTTGGAAAGCATTTCAATTGCAGATGGCGTAATGACCGTAACAGGCCGCGTCAAGTAGGTCGGATTATACCAGTGGTTCAATTTACCCCTCTGAAGAGAGTAATAAATCGGAAGCAAAGCCACCTTTGCTTCCTTCTTGTAATACTGTGTATAGCGCTCATCCTCTCGGCTTGTGAGCTCTCACAGGCCGGACACACTGAAATAACGGTAACCATTACGGCAAACGGCAAGACACAGAAAGTCAATGTCCCTGCCGGCAGCACCGTTACGCAAGCCCTCGCACAGGCCGGTCTTGCGCCCGGTGACCTGGATAAATCCGATCCGCCGTTCTATACGGTTTTGGGAAGCGGCGATTCGATCAAACTAACTCACGTTGAGGAAAAATTCCAGACCGAAACGCAGAACATCCCTTTTGACCGGCAGATCGTGCGTAACGAGTCTTTACCCGAAGGCCAGCAAAGACTCGTTCAAGCTGGAATAAACGGTCAGGAGGAGATCACGACCCGCAGCGTGCTTGAAGATGGAGTGCAAACCGACAAAACAATAGTTAAGACTGTTGTGCTGCAGGAGGCAGTTCCGGAAATCCTCATGGTGGGCGCACAGGCATCCTTTGCCCCCCTGCCCATTCCCGGCAAACTTGCCTATCTTGCAGGAGGAAATGCCTGGGTGATGGATACGTCCACATCTAATCGCCGTCTTCTGGTCAACACTGGTGATCTTGATGGACGTATCTTTGCACTTTCACCGGATGGAAATTATCTACTTTTCACCCGTAAGTCCAAGAAACCCGCAGATCAGCAAATCAATACGCTTTGGGTCGTAAATACAAAATCCATCGAACCCAAATCCAATTTGGCTGAACGCCGCTAATGTTATACATTTCGCCGCCTGGTTCCCAAATGCAACGAACATAGTGGCTTATTCCACCGTTGAACCCCGTGGTACGGCGCCCGGATGGCAAGCAAATAACGATCTTTATAAAGTCACAATCGGTGGTCAACCACAGAAGATCCTGGATGCCAACAGCGGGGGTGTCTACGGCTGGTGGGGCATGTCCTTTGCCTTTTCATCGGATGGGCGCCTTGCGTATGCCCGGCCAGATAGTATCGGTTTGGTAAGTCAGGGTGGAGGGTATCTCTCGCCCCTATTCGACATAACCCCGCTCCAAACGCACAGCGATTGGGCTTGGACGCCGGGGATTAGCTGGGGAGGCGATGGGAAGACGCTGTATTATGTAGATCACGCGTCCGCGCCCGCACCCGTTACCCAGGAAGAATCTCCATTCTTTGATCTGGAAGCAGCCTCGCTCACCAATGACGCAACGGCGGACATGACACAACAAGTTGGCATGTTTGCCTATCCATCTGCATCACCTGTCAATTCGAACGGCCAGGAAAAAGCCTATCAGGTCGCGTATCTGCAGGCAATATTTCCTGACCAGAGTGAGACCAGTCGCTATCGCCTGGTCGTCATGGATCGGGATGGTTCGAACCGGCGTACCCTCTTCCCTTCCGCCGATCTAACCGGCATTGAGCCGCAGACACCTGTTTGGGCGCCGCAACCAATCCAGGGCCAGACCGGCGATTTCATTGGGGTTGTTTACCAGGGTAATCTATGGCTGATTGATAGTGGGAGCGGGCAAGCTTATCAAATCACCGGCGATGGTTTGATTTCGATGATCGACTGGAAGTAAAAATCCTTTGCTTCTTCGGGCACGGACTGAGACGAAGCATCAAACGAGGTCCTTATGCGAATTCTTATTACGGGGGCGGCTGGGTTTCTTGGCTCCCATCTCAGCGATCGGCTGCTTGCTGACGGGCACGAGGTGGTAGGGCTTGACAACTTCATTACCGGCAGTCCTAATAACATAGCCCATCTAATGGGCAATGAAAAGTTCACATTTTTCAAGCACGATATTTCGAATTACATTTTCGTACCCGGCAGGATCGATGCCGTTCTTCATTTTGCCTCTCCCGCCAGTCCTAATCCGTTATCCCCATTGGCCTACTTCAACCTCCCGATCCAAACAATGAAAGCCGGGGCGTTGGGAACACATAATACACTGGGTGTAGCCAAGGCCCATAATGCCACGGTTCTTACTGGCCTCCACCAGCGAAATATATGGCGATCCGATGGTCCACCCACAGGTCGAAACTTACGCAGGCAATGTTGATCCTGTCGGTACTCGGGCAGTTTATGATGAAGCCAAACGCTTTGCAGAATCCCTGACAATGGCCTATCATCGCCAACACGGTGTGGATACACGCATCGTTCGGATTTTTAATACTTACGGACCGCGCATGGATCTGGATGATGGCCGCGCCCTGCCAAACCTTCTAAAACAGGCTCTTGTTGGGTCAGCCCCTTACCATCTATGGAGATGGGCATCAAACACGCTCATTTTGTTATGTAGACGATTTGATAGATGGTATCGTCCGTCTTCTCATGTCTGATGAACATATGCCTGTGAATATTGGCAATCCCATCGAAATGACACTTGTCGAATTTGCGGAAACCATTAACAAAGTGGTTGGAAGCGGGGCCGGGATAACCTTTGTGCCCGATGCCCGCAGCGAAAGGGATCCCCAGCGCCGCCAGCCTGACATCAGCCGGGCCCGCAAGATCCTCGCCTGGGAGCCCAAATATAGCCTCGAGCAAGGCTTGCTCAAAACCATCCCATACTTCAAGGAAAAACTCGGACTTTCATGATCAGCTGTTTTGAATAATCCTGTCGAACGAACGCGCTTTCTGAAATTTATGGCCGTCGGCGCTTTTGGTGCATTGATAGATTTTGGTATTGCAAACCTGCTATCCCATTTTTTTGATATGCCGCTCGTCTTCGCAGGAACGATTTCCTTTGCCTGTGCCGTCGTAAGCAATTTCATCTGGAACCGATACTGGACCTATCCGGAATCGCGCTCACGGCCATTGCCACATCAACTGGGCATGTTCTTCGCCGTTAATCTAGCTGGTGTCGCGATCCGTATCCCGATCCTGCATTTCGTTGAACCGCCGCTGTCCACCTTTTTTGGGTCTTCAACGCTCACTGGTGTCGATTTCACCGGATTTTATGGCAAGGAATGTCACACTTGGCTCTTGCGGTTGGAATTGTCATGCTTTGGAACTTCTTCATCAACCGGTATTGGACTTATAATGATGTTGAATAGATTTGAGGCTGGCTATGGCACTTATCCCGATCTACAACTCCAAAGGCGATCCTGAAGCATTTCTTGAATATCCTTATGTTTTCAATCGCAACGGGGACTGGATCGGTTGGATCACACCGAAGCGGGAAGTATATTCGGTCATTGGATATTATGTTGGATATTTAGGGAACGGTCCTCGAATTCTCCGGAAACGCGCTACCTCCACCCTAAAACCGCGCCAGAAGCCGCCTTCTCCCCCTAATAAGATACATCTCCCCGCGACGATTCCCGCTTGCTCCGATGATGAGCGAATTGTCGAATAGCACGATCGATGTACTGCTCGATGAACCTGAACGCCTTCACACGCTTGATGTCGGAGAATTACGCGAAGATTTGGATTAGGCTGAGAAATTGTTAATCCCATGTCCTGATTAATTTGGATCAGCAACTCAAAAAAGCTCAAATCGACAAATCTCACCAATGTGTTTTTTCGTCCCCGGAATCGTTGTGCGGGATATCTGCTGAAACTTTGTCTTCTGTCGCGGAATTCGTAGAAGCCGGCCACCACCAATGGCCTGCTCTGGAACTAATCAAGGAGCAATGAAATATGGTCCAGGTTCCAAAAGCAAAAACCATACAAGCTTCACGGATAAGCATTGCCCAACTAATGCAGCCGGAACACGCCAACAATCTGGGAAATGTTCATGGCGGTTGGATCATGAAGTTGGTCGACGAGGCAGGAGCGCTGGTCTGTATGCGCCATGCGCAAAGGCGCGCCGTCACCGTCGCAATCGACTCGATGGTCTTTCGCAACCCGATAAAGATCGGCGACCTTGGTCATCTTGACGGCCGAATTAACCTATGTGGGGCACACTTCCATGGAAGTCGAGGTCCAGGTGCAGGCAGAAAATCCCTTTACCGGGGAAAGGACTCATACAAATACCGCTTATCTTGTATATGTTGCCCTGGGCAACGATGGCCAACCCGTCTCGGTCCCTTCCTTGATAGCCGAAACCGATGCCGGAAAGAATCAAACTCGAAGAGGCAAAGCAGCGCCAGGCAAAGCGGCTTGCCGCTAAAAAATGAAACAATTTCCTATTGGTTTGAAGAAACCCATTTTTCTTCTGTTAGCTATCGCTCTCGTGATCGGCATCCTGACCTTCCGTGACTACGGCCTCACTTGGGACGAGCCGCTCTTCTACAAATATGCTGACGCTCTTGGCTATGCCTACACACCTGCAAATTGGGTGAGTGGGCATTTCGATCTTAACCAATCTTACGGACCCAGTGCTGATGACCACAAAAACCGCGGCCCCGCTTATTTGCTTCTGGCGCGCGAACCGGTTTATCTTGTCGAACATTTCAACATCGATACCGGCTCTGCCTGGCACCTTATCAACTTCCTGACCTTCCTGCTCGGTGTCTATTTTCTGTATCGAATTTGCGAGCGTTTTGTCCGACCCTGGGCCGCTTTTGCGGCCTCTGCCTTGTTTGTCTCCCAACCTCTCCTCTGGGGGCATGCATTCATCAACCCGAAGGATATGCCTTTCCTTGTTTTTCTAACCGGTTCAATCTTTCTTGGATTTCGGATGGTTGATCAGCTGGCAGATTTGAAGGGTCAATCGACTCCTTCAAATGGCGTTGCACATATTGCTGCCGGCCGCCTTTCTTGGCATTGCCACCTCCAATCGAGTGCTCGGTCCCTTGGCAGGCTTGTTGATAGTGATCTATTTCCTCTTCCGGAATCCCACCTGGCATACTGCGAGGTGGATCATTTGTCTACGGCTTGACTCTCAATAGCAATTATGCTTGCCACCTGGCCTTATCTTTGGGAAAGTCCCTTTCGATTTTTGCAAGTGTTCCAATTCATGTCGGATAATCCAACCGTCCTTCCGGTTCTGTTCGGAGACCAGATCTATCGCGCCTACGATCTTCCTCGCCGCTATCTGCCTTTTTTCCTTTTCTTTACCCTAACCGAAGCTCGTATGGCCGGCATTTTTGTTTGGATTGGTTGCAGCTTATCGAAAGTTAAAGAACGACTTCCCCAAATTGATCCAGGGCCTGCTCGATTCTCGCCTGGTTTGTAATTCCTTTCGCCTATGCAATTATAAGCCGTCCACCGATGTACGATGGTATGCGGCATTTCCTCTTCATCCTTCCGCCCATTTTCGTTATGGCCGGATTTGCTTTCGAGTACGTGTTTGATCTGATTAAGAATGAAATGGATCAACATCCTGCTGGTCATTATTGTCCTGGCTCCCGGGATTATTGGGATTGCCCGCATTGCATCCTTATGAATATACTTACTATAATTCGTTTCATTGGCGGAACAGCAGGCGCCTTTCGCCATTACGAAACCGACTATTGGTTGACCTGTTACAAGGAAGCCGTTGAGCAATTTGATCAAATAGGAGACCCAACCCGTCAAACTTTATGTCCATCGCGAAGCAGAGGTCGCGCAGCCCTATGCGGCTAAGAATGTAACGGTTCTTGATGAGCGCGGGGCCGAAGATCAAATTCAAGCGGGGGATTATATTCTAGTCAATACCCGCACCAACGAAGACAGAAAAGACTTCCGTGATGCTCCAACCATCCTCAGCTATCGGGCGGGCCGGGGCAACTTTTTGCGTGATAAAGGAAATTCCATGACCACTCATCGTGAAAGACTTGAAACCTGTTTGCGCGGCGAACTTCCGGATCGCCCACCCGTTGCGTTGTGGCGGCATTTCCCGGTTGACGATCAGTCGCCTGAAGACCTTGCCGAGGCGCACCTCGCCTTTCAACGAACTTATGATTTCGACCTGGTCAAGGTCACTCCTGCATCGTCCTTCTGCCTTAAGGATTGGGGAGTGGATGACGTGTGGGAAGGTAACACGGAGGGCACGCGCCGCTATTCAAAACATGTGATTACCAGTCCCGGCGATTGGGAACGCCTTTCCATCCTCGATCCTTCCGCTCCCAATCTTGCGGGACAGCTGGCCTGTCTCCGCCGGATCCGTCAGACCCTTGGACCCGATACTCCGCTCTTGCAAACCATCTTCAATCCGTTGGCGCAGGCAAAACACTTGGCAGCCGCAGGATACATTATTGGTCCATCTTCGCAAATATCCCGAAGCGGTTATGAAGGGATTGGAGACCATAACGGAGACAACCCGCCGTTTTGTTGAAGCGGCTCTCACAACCGGCATTGACGGAATTTTCTACGCAGTCCAACATGCCCAAGCGACTCTGCTCTCACAAGAAGAATTCACAAGACTTCAGCCAAACTTCTGATCTTGCCCTGTTGGGAACCGCCAGCGATTTATGGTGCAACATGCTCCATCTTCACGGCGAAAATGTATATTTCGATATGCTCTCGAAATATCCAGTACATATTCTGAACTGGCATGACCGCGAAACGCGCTCCATCCCTGGCGGAGGCTCAAAAAGGGTTCAAAGGGGTTTTATGCGGCGGCCTAAGCCGGGATTCGCTGGTTCTCAAAACGCCTGCAGATGTTCAGAAGGAAGCAATCGACGCGTTTGGTCAAACCAACGGGAAACGATTACTCCTATCCACGGGCTGTGTTGTACCCATTATCGCTCCGTTTGGGAATATTCAGGCCGCGCGCCATGCCACCTACCAGATCTAGAAAATACGGCTTCCCAGGCAATCAACAATTCATGAGTCTTCGCGTAATTTCGGGCTCTGCCAAAGGGCGTAAACTCAAATCAGTGCCTGGCGATATAACGCGCCCCATCACAGATCGGGTAAAGGAAGCTCTCTTCAATATCCTGGGCGCAGACGTGATCGATTCGTCCTGGTGGGATGTATTCGCCGGAACTGGGGCAGTGGGCATCGAAGCCATCAGCCGCGGCGCAGCCTTCGTGCGCTTCACCGACTTGAACCGCGCTCCCATTGAAACCATCAAAGCTAATTTAGCCGTTACCCGCTTTATTTCTCAGGCGGAGGTAAAGCAGGCAGATGCCTTTGCATTGCTTGGATCCCACCCCGACCGGCAATTTCACTACATCTATATTGCACCGCCGCAATTTCATGAGCTATGGTCGTCAGCTCTTCTGGGACTTGACAATAACCCTGACTGGCTGGCCGAGGATGGCTGGGTAATTGTCCAGATTGCCCCAAAAGAATATCAAGGGTTGACTCTGAAAGGCCTGGAAGAATTCGATCAAAGAAAATACGGCAGCACATTATTGTCGTTTTACCGAAGACTGGAGTAAGGCATTGGCATCTTCCGTAAGGTCCAGGGCCTTTTCTACAATACGCAATACGCTATCACATCGTTATTTCCACGGAGCTGTGATCAGCACATTATCTGCATCAGCTGCATGACCAAGATAACTTAGGTGCCAGGCTTCTGAAATGGTTTTTAAGAGCGAATAATGCGTGTATGGCGTTGCATCCTCAAATCCACTCTTGACCTGAGGCGAAACAAGGATGGTCGCTATTCGACCTCCGGCTTCTGCAGGCAGTCCGCAGCAGGAATGGTTTCCCTGTCCTTCATCCCAGGTTAGTACGATTAGGTAAGGTTTGCCTTCTGCATCAAGCGCTGGTTGAAGCTGTGCCATTAACCCTTTGAGCCAATCATCGGCAATCTTAACCGGACAATCATGTGCATCATTGCATAAATTAGGAGTGATGAAAACATAATTCGGAAGCGTTCCGGCTGCGAGATCAACAGAGAGCTGAGTAAAGGGAACGATGCTTCGAGCGCAGCGAGCCGCATCCAAACGGATCGGCTTGAAATAGACAAAGGGATTATGCTTGATGGCGTAATTCCCGGCTTCATCTCCGGCGAAACACGGCGATGGCATATCTTCCTGGTATGTTTTCCATGTAAGGCCCTTGGCCTCGATCAGGTCGGGCAGCGTCGGGGCGTCCTCAATGCAGCGCGTACAATCGAACGTTACGCCGAATGTGTCACCTCCGATCATTGCCAGATAGTTTGGAAGGCTGGGATGTGTTTCAGCATAAAATTGGGTTAGCAAAGTATATGATTTGGCAAGCTGATTAAAGTACGGCATATCGGGGCTATCCACAACTGTGCCAAATTCCTTGTTTTCAAAAACCACAATGACAATGTGGGCAAAATCGGGAACGAGCGGGGCTGGCGTCTGGGTCGCAGTGGGAGCCTCGGTCGGCGTACCGGTCGGAATTATGTCTGGGGATATGGTTGGGGCCGCTTCCGTTGGCAAGACCGCTGAAGTCTTGGCAGGAAAGGTTGCACAGCCGGCCAGGCTCAATGCAAACCAGCAGGCCAGAACGAAATTACTTCGTAAAGCCATTTTTTGATTACTCCTTAGCAAGATGGGCGCAAGAAATATTCCCACGGATACCCCGAGAAGCCTGATCCGAAATTCGGCCATCTCTCATACATGGCAGTCAAGTCAGATTCTTGCTACAATGATACCAAAATTCATTCCGGAACATGGAGGCAGTCCCTATGGATATCAACCTCGTCAAGATCGATAAGCCCGAAAGCATTAACTTCATTCTCGGTCAATCGCACTTTATTAAGACCGTCGAGGATGTGCATGAAGCCCTTGTCAACACAGTACCCGGGATCAAGTTCGGGCTGGCGTTCTGCGAGGCTTCCGGCAAATGTCTCGTGCGTTGGACCGGAACGGACGAGAATATGATCGCCCTTGCCAAAAAAATGCTATTGCTATCGGGGCCGGGCATTCATTTATTCTATTTTTGGCAGATGGCTATTTTCCGTTGAATATCCTGAACGTTGTCAAAACTGTGCCGGAAGTGGCGCATATCTACTGTGCAACTGCCAACCCAACCGAAGTACTGGTGGCACAAACTGACCAAGGGCGCGGTATTCTCGGCGTTGTGGATGGCTCATCGCCCCAGGGCCTGGAGAACGAAGAGGATGTCACCTGGCGCAAAGATCTGCTTCGCAAAATCGGATATAAGTTCTGATCCCGGCGGCCAGCCGTTTTGTCGAAATCAAATTATCGAATGCTTTAGAAGGGTTCTAATCGCGAGGCAACTATGACCACGTCCCGTGCCCCCAGCCGAATTATCCCAACCGCCTTTCCGGGCATCACGCCGGCCGAAGTGGAGGAGTTGATTTCCAACAGCAAAATCAACAACTACCCTGCCGGTGCGATTCTATGCCGCGAGAATAACATAGAGCAAACATTTTATCTGATCCTCGACGGGGAAGCGGAAGTGTCAAAGGTTGTAAATAATACCGAATCGCGCCTGCTTAAGACGCTTAGTGCCGGGGATTTCTTTGGGGAAATGGCTCTGATTCACAACGCCCCTCGGGCTGCCACAGTCGCAGCCAAAAACCCTTTGGTAGTATTGGAGCTGAATAAGGAAAGCTTCGATCGCGTTCTCCATCACTCAAACAGTGTTGCCATGGCGATGGTCAAAGAGATCAGCAGCCGGCTTCGTCAAAACGACACGATGGCGATTGAAGATTTGCGATTGCGGGCTGGTGAATTGGCAGAGGCTTATCAGAAATTGGCAGAACAGGAACTGGCCCGCCGCGAGTTCCTTACCAACGTTGCCCACGAATTGCGGACCCCATTGATGGCCGCCAGCGGCTATCTGCAGATCCTGCAAAATGGGATGTTGGCCGGCGACAAGTTGGATGAAGTTCTGAAGACCGTGTCGCGAAATGTTAGCCAGATCGTAACACTTGTCAACGATATTCTGTTCTTACAAGAAATAGACCTCGTTCTTCCAGACTTTCAGCCTGTAGATATGAGCAGGATCGCTTACTCAGTAGTGGAAAAATACGGGAAAAAAGCCGAAGAACGTCATATTCGGTTCAAAGTTAGAGGGCGCAAAGATCTTCCCCAAGTGGTAGGCGATCCGAAATCCTTGGAACGCGCCCTTACTGCTCTGGTTGACAATGCCCTTAAGTTCAGTCCACGCGGCGGGGATGTGGGGATTAGCTTTGGCTTAAGAGGCGGAAGATCTCACCGTGGCTGTTGAAGATCAGGGGATCGGCATTGCACCTGAAGTGCTTCCACATATCTTCGATCGCTTCTATCATCTTGAGCAAAACGCTGACGACCTGTTTGGTGGACTTGGTCTTGGCTTGTCTATCGCTCGTCAGGTACTCGAACAGCATCATGGAAAGATCGAGGTTGAGAGCAGATCAGGCCGAGGTAGTACCTTTACAATGCTTTTGCAGGTCTGGACGAATGAAAAGGAGAAAACCTGATGAATAAAAATCAGAATATGCTTGTCCTAAATCTTGTGCTCATGGCAGCCATGCTGGGTAGCGCCCCCCTAAGCACAAAACTTGAAGTTTCCCCGCAACAAAATATCACTCCCCTGGTAACATCAACGCCGAACAGTCCGGTAGCAAACAACCTGTGTGCCGACGCTTTGTTTCCGGTTCAGGTGGGAGCGAATTGGACATACGCCAATACCAGCGACTCTATCGGAAATTCCACTTTAACTAATACGATCACCGCCGTCAGTCTGATGGTTTTACTATTTCCTCGCGGGACGGGACTGCAAGCGCCACCCAGAATTGGGCATGCACCACGGCGGTTTGGTGGCCTTGTCCATCTGGCGGCGGGGCAACCTCGCCCGATCTATCAATACAGGGGCTGTCACCGGCAGATCTTACGGTCTCAAATCCCACCGGCATAACGCTTCCTGCCACTATCCAGCCCAATATGCAATGGCCTTATGGCTTGGATGTTGCGGGCACGTTTGTTTTGCCTGGAAACATAACTGTAACAGCCCACGGAACTTTGTCCACCGTTATGCAAGCGGAGGGTATGGAGACGATCACTGTCCCTGCAGGCACCTTCACTGCACAGAAGATCCAAACCAATTCGACCCTTCGTGTGACGGCCAACTATCATGGCATAGGCTTCCTTTGACTGCCTCTGCCACTGCCACCTTCTGGCTCGCGCCTGGAGTGGGGTGGATCAGATCCGTGGAGACCGGTCAGTTCGCCGGTACAACCTACAACTCTACAACAGAACTCCAATCCTACACACCTCCCGCAGTGATAACATTAAATCGGGCGGCTTGACCAGCCGCCCGATTTTCTTATTCTGCAAATACAAGGACGAGTTTTTGATTCTCGTCATAGAAGGAGCGGGCCGAAAAAGGTGGGTCTCCCCGCTGCAATTTGTGGATTCTCGCAAGCAGGACAGGCAGGTCCTCGACCACCGGAAGGTCATGAACCTGTTCATAGGGTATCCATTCGGCTAGGCCTTCGTTGGAGGCGGTTGGCACACCCCCATGGCTTTCTCCGCTAAAAACGTACAAACAAATGCCGATATCCCCGGCATCAACGATTACCGTGCCACACAGCCACAGGTCCGCCTCAAGTCCGGTTTCCTCGTACAGCTCCCGGCGAGCCGTGGTTAGTACATCCTCGCCTCTGTTCCACATGCCCGCCTGGACCGTTAAATTTTCCTGCCCAAAGCCGCTTTGTTGCAGCACCTTTGATAAGCAGATACGAATCGGCGCGCCGCAGAAATATCACGGTGCGAGGGATCAGCAAATACCGATTACTTGTAACACCTTGATCTGATTTTGGCATTTGAAAAACAATGGGCAGCGGAACTTCGTTCCGCTGCCCATTGTCAAAAGGCGATCGGCTAATCAGCCAGGTCGTCCGCCATTTTTACCTCAGCAATCTCACCAAGATAAAATTTCACGTCGGGCGCAACAGGAACAGGCTTGACAAACTTCTCGACAAATTGACGTGTGTCCTTCATTCCCAGCAATTTGAAGAGTTTTTCGAATTGGGCTTCCCATGCAGCGCTCAACTTATCCTTCTCGCTTCTGGGGCAGAGCGTACATTTTGGCTTTGAATGCGCCGATTGCATTCTTGCGGGTCTTGTAATAAAACTGTTCGTCCGTCATCCCGGGTTTTCGTTCGGCAGCGGAATTTACATCCAGCCAGGCATACATTTCTTTTATCAAATCAGCGGGGGCATTATCATAGAACATGGTCATAAAGTTGGTTGCCAGATGCACTTCGATGGCTTCGTTTTCGACGAACTTGTGAAAAGCATCTTCTGGCAGTGTGGATGCGCCGTGCTGGACCGTTCCACCCAGCTTGTAATCCTTGCGGGCGACGCGCGACAAATCCCGCAATGTATCGAAGTCAATGCTGACCTTTGCCAGCGTGCCATCCGGCAGAACCGTACCTCCATGGGACGTTCCCGTTTGGATGCTGATCTTGCTAAGGCCTGGTTTCCCGGGCGCGAGTTTCTTCATGCCGGCGTTATAACCATCCATGAAAGCCCGCAGTTCCTCTTCCGTCGAATTATGGCCGCCGACTTCACCGATCTCGCCGCCGATGGAAATAGTCACGTTCCTGGGTTCAACCTGGCGAATATTTGACCCAAATTCGGCCGATAGGCCAATGTTCGTCTCTTGTTGCTCGGGGACGGACGGCTTGCTGATATCCACCAGCGTGGAAGTGTCGATGTCGATGTTGAAAAAACCTGCCGAAATCGCTTCTTTGATCAGGTCCTTGACCGCATTGACTTCCGCCTTCGGATCGGATGCAAATTTCTTGGCCGAAACCTGAAAGTGATCGCCCTGGATGAAAACCGGACCCTTCCACTCCTCTGCAATCGCAGCCGCCAGGATATTCGCTGAATATTCGGCGGGGCGTTGGGCAGTATAGCCAATTTCCGAGCGGGCAATCTCGAAGATGAAGGCACCGGCGTTCATCTTTTTCGCCGCACGGAACATGGCGCGCGCGGCGTGAAAGGAAAGGACCCGCAGATTGAAGGCCGGGGTTGTGAATGTCATCGGGATATCGCCGCGGCCGCGCGCCAGGTAAAGATCTTGCACCGAAGCCGGCAGAATGCCCAACTCCAGGGCAGCGCTTCGAATGATATAGCGGGCCCAACCCTGCGTCGCGCCGGAGCCAAGGGCCGATGTCTCAACTAGTTTTTCAATATTTGTGCGGAATTTTCCTGCATCTTTCACCTTTACCGCAGAGCCCTCCACAGCAACACTGTTGCCCAAAATAGAAAGTAAATCGTTCAATTCGGACATGCGTCCACTCCTTGTGATAAAAATTTGCAATGGGTTGATTATACATCCTCTTGCAACCCTCAAAATTTACTCCTTTCCCTCCTCATCTAGCCGACAAAAGGGACCGATCACGCAGTTAGGCAGTCCATCCTATGATTCGACACGTTTGCACCGGTCAAGCTGTCTTAGCGGGCATCGCAATCTGCGAAAGTCTTACATGTTTGCCGCGGCCCCAAAAAGCGTGCGTGTGTGATGGCATCAACTCCCGAACCATCAACGAATAAGGATCCTGCTTTGCGCTTGGCTGCTCAAGCGCCATAGTATAATGGATTGAGACGAATCAAGCACTTCTCCGTAGATGATTGCAGGAGGCACAAATGACTGATATGTATCAAAACGTAAGCGGCCAGGTTGATCCATTCAAAAAACTGGTCTCATTCATCCCTGGCTTTAGCGGCTATGTGGAACGCCAAAATCGACGGGATGCGGATAAGTTGGTGCGGGACACTGTGGCGCGCCGCTTCACATGAACTCTGGAAGCGCACATCGACCCTGCAGGCTGACATGGTCAACGCAGGGAAAATTGAGTATGTGGACGATATGGAGAAGGCGGCACTCCAACTGCGGACATTCATTGACAAGATCAGCACGGCCTCTCGTGGCTATTCCGGACTGTTCGATGCAGTGAAGATCAACGAGAAGGAACTGGAACAGCTTTACAATTTCGATCTGGCCTTTTTCGATCTGGCCGATCAGGTCGGTCATGGACTTGACAATGTCGAAGCCAGCATGGGCGATGATAATGCCTTGCCGGCTGCTATTCGTAACCTTACAACCTTGGGCCGGCAGGCGGTTGAAACCTTCAACCGTCGTACCGAAGCTTTCACGGGAAACGGAAAATAATCCAAAGCCTTATTGCGAGGACTCATAATGGTCCTCGCAATAAGGCTAAACCAATCATTATGTGGCACGAATATCTAAACGCGACATCCATAGACGAAGTTCTGACCTGCCTGAATAAGAAGGGCGAACGCGCCCGCATCGTTGCCGGCGCAACCGATTTGATCCTCGAGCTCGAGCGCGGTGTACGCAAAGGGATTGAAACGCTGATCGATATTACCCGCATTCCTGACCTGGACTCGCATCCAGTTGGATGAGGATGGGGTGATTCATCTTGGACCACTGGTAACTCATAACCAATGCGTGGCATCAGAATTGATCCGCGACAGAGCCTATCCGTTGGCACGCGCTGCATGGGAAGTAGGCGCACCCCAAATTCGGAATCGCGGCACGGTCGCCGGCAATCTTATTACCGCTTCGCCGGCCAACGATACAATTACTCCGCTCATGGCCCTGGGTGCCATCCGTTACACTTGTCAATACCGATGGTGAACGGCGGATCGCCTTAAAAGACTTTTATAAAGGCGTTCGTAAAACGGCAATGCGCCCTGACGAGATGCTGATAGACATCTCCTTTCCGGCTATGACGACGGATCAGCGCGGGACATTTATCAAACTAGCTTTGCGCCGGGCTCAAGCCATTTCTTTGATCAATGCTGCCTTAATCTTGACCTTTGAAGCGACAGACTATTACGCCGGCCTCAATTACACTCGGAGCTGTAGCACCCACGATTATACCGTGCCTCGGAAGCAGAATCCTATCTGGTCGGGAAAACGCTTACCGAAGATGTTATTTCCCGGGCCGCCGAATTGACTATGAACGCTGCCGTCCAATCGATGACCTTCGCAGCTCGGCCGCCTATCGGCGCGAAACTGTTAGGGTAATTACTGCTCGTGCTTTGCGTTCTATTCGCGACAAATCAGAGAAGGCAGGGTTTCCAGCCCAACCCGTGCTGCTATGGGGCAGGGAAAAGCCTGACAGCGTGGAAGAATTAGCCCTTGCTCCCGATCGAGGCGAGAAATCAATCGCCTGGGATCCGGAGAAGGCAATCATCAATACGACGATCAATGGCGAAGATTTCACGTTCGCCAGTGGGCAGGACAAAACGCTTCTGCGGTTGCTCCGGGAAGAAGGTGCGCTGACCGGAACTAAAGAAGGCTGTGCGGAAGGAGAGTGCGGGGCCTGTACAGTTTTTCTGGATGGCAAAGCGGTTATGTCATGCCTTGTCCCGGCGCCGCGGGCGCATAACGCAGAAATTGTTACGATCGAGGGCCTGGCAAACGGCGAAAATTTGCATCCGGTGCAGCAGGCGTTTATTGATGATGGCGCCGTCCAATGTGGTTATTGCACGCCGGGTTTTATCATGTCTGCCGCGAAGCTACTGGAAGAGAAATCCACATCCAACCAAAGATGATATCGGACAGGCGATCACGGGCAATCTATGTAGATGCACGGGGTATTACAAGATCGTGCAGGCTATCGAGGATGCAGCTTCGGCAAGTACCTAAGAGGTAGGAATGACCAAATACACAACGGCAAGCCAGCGTAGACCCGTCACTTCTAGGGAAAAGGAAATCAATGCGATTTGGCGTGGCATTGGTTGTCTGTTAATGGTGATTGTTCCTACCATCTCTTATCTTCTGGCGTTTGCATCGGTACAATTGGCGGTTGACTCAAAATTGGCCAATGCCATATCAATTAATGGGATATCCGGTTATGCCAGATCTGCTATGGAAAGTTGTGGGGCTCACTCCCTTGTTGGCTTTTATCCAAAGCCAGAATAATCTCTATGCAATACTGACAGTTACCTTGCTGTATGTAGTTGTCTTCAGCACCCTGGTTTCAGTTGTCTACGCATTTGTTTATAGATATGTGGGCCCTTCCCGTTACGGTCCTCAGGATGCCCCGCCTCCCAATATGAAGGTAAAACGCTATAAGCGATAATATTCAGAAGCTGCTTTTAGTCTTCGGGCGGCTCTGTACTTTCCTCTCCTTCAAATCCTTCGAGCGGTTCTTCGATATCGGAGGGCTCGATCTCGGGCCACTCTGTTTCTTCCGGTTCTACAGCCTCCTCCACCTCCCGATTCCGCGCTTTCTGAGATGGCCTCAAACTCACCAGCGGTTTCCTCGGCGGTCGATTCCTCGCTGCCCTCAAGTGCATTCTCCTCTATAGAGGGCTCCGTTTCGGGGAACTCTTCGCTCTTCACCTCTAGTATCATCGACCTCGTTCTCTTCCACAGATTCGTCTTGAGTTTCCTCGTTTGATTCCTGCGTCTCTTCAGGTTGATCTTCCTTCGGCACAACCTCCTCGTCATCTTTTTCTCCGTCCGCTTCTTCTTCCTTCTCTTGCTGCCTGGTCTTCTCTCCTTGTTCGTCGGTATCATCGGTGGAACTGTCTTCTTTTCCTTCTACTTCCCCGGGCTCTTCTGGTTCGTCTGACTCATCCAATTCTGCCCCGGGCATTTTGATTTCCTTATAGCCGTTTCCCGATTGGGCCAAGATTCCTTCCGATTTTTGTTCACCGGCGTCACTCCGATCAGTTCCGGGCTCCTGGTTTTCATCGCTTGCCGAATCTGATGTATTTCTACTTCTGCTTCCCCACGCCGTTACAACATCGTCATAAATGTCTGGCCTCAACTGCCGAAGGGATTCCATAGCAGCGGAATAAGATTGATAAGCCTTCGGATCTCCCGACCCGCCTTTGCCAAGTTCTGCATGGACAGCGCCCAACATTGCCAGAGCCTCTTCCGATGAAAGATCACCGGATTGAAGCCTGGAAAGAAAGAAATTTAGTGTTTCCCGCGGTCCAGAATCGCGGAACAGGCTGTTGGATTCAGATATTGCCATTCACACCTCATCAAACAATGTGTAGACTGCATTTATCAACAACACCCTTATCCTAAAAAAGGGCTGATCTCAAGCGTTGTATAATAATACGGTACAGATACCTACTACGGAGAAGAAAATGCCAGTTATCGGACAATCCTTTCCTCGGATAGATGCGCACAGCAAAGTTACCGGCCAGGCTGTTTATTCGGGAGACCTTATCATGAACGATATGTTGTTCATGAAGATCTTGTTCGCCGAACGGCCGCATGCCCGGGTCGTAAGCATCGAAACCGCTCAAGCTGCGTCTGCTCAGGGAGTAGCGGCGGTATATACGGCAAAGGACCTGCCTGTTAACGAATATGGGCTGCAAATCCCCGACCAACCGGTTTTGTGCGGGCCGGGTTCATCCAAACCCTATGCCGATATCGTGCGCTTCATTGGTGACCAGATAGCCGTGGTAGTGGCCGAAACCGAAGCCGAAGCCCAGGCCGCTCTCCGATTGATCCAGGTGGACTATGAAGATTTGCCCGTTGTGAGCGATCCTGTCGATGCCATGAAGCCTGGAGCCCCAATACTGCATCCGGACCGTGGCAATACGAACGTTTGCGTCCATTATAAGATACGCAAAGGAGACGTGGAGACCGCATTTAAGAATGCCGATGTCATTGTGGAAGGTGACTATCGCTCCCCGGTTCAAGAACATGCGTATCTTCAACCCGAAGCAGGGTTATCCTATATTGATGAAAACGGCCGTCTTACAATTGCTTGCGCGGGCCAATGGACTCATGCTGACCGGGAATCGATTGCCCATGCTCTCGGACTTCCTGTTGAATCCGTACGGGTAGTCTACCCCGCTATTGGTGGAGCTTTCGGCGGACGCGAAGACCTCTCCGTGCAAATTGTCCTCGCCCTTGCCGCCTGGAAATTAAAAAGGCCGGTGAAGATCATCTGGAGTCGTCGCGAGTCGATCATTGGCCATGGAAAAAGGCATCCGATCATTATGCACGCAAAGTGGGGCGCGACTAAAGACGGAAAACTGATTGCCGCCGAAAATGAATTGATCGGGGACGGGGGAGCATATATGTATACCTCGAATAAAGTACTTGGGCAATTCGGCAATTACTTCCACTGGACCTTACTTTATCCCGAATGTCAAAACTGATGTATACGGTGTTTACACCAACAATCTTCCCGGCGCCGCCTTCCGGGGCTTCGGTGCCCCTCAAGCTTTGTTTATGGCCGAAGGACAGGTCAACAAGCTTGCCGGAAAACTTGGGATGGACCCGGTTGAGTTTCGCTTGAAGAACGCACTTAGGGATGGTTTGCCGCTGGGAGTGGGTACGCCGGCTCCCGGCCCTGTAAGTGTTCCGCAAGTCATCGAAGCTGCGGCCAACAAATTTGGGTGGAGCAAAAGAGCCGACAGAAAGGGATTCGCGCTATTCCTTGCCAACGGGTCAAGCCATACTTCACGGGCGAGGCTTTGCGGCGGGTTTTAAGAACGTCGGTTTCTCGTTTGGATATCAGGAGAATTCCTGGGCAAAAGTGGAGATCCACGGCAACGGCAATATCGAAAATGTGATCGTCCATCATGCGGGGGCCGAGGTGGGCCAGGGCACCCATACCGTGATGGCCCAAATGGCAGCCGAGGTGATTGGAGTATCGCCTGGGCAGGTGAAAGTCATTCCCTCCGACTCGGCTACGCAAGGTAATTCAGGTTCATCTTCTGCTTCGACGAATGACTTTTATGGCCGGAAATGCAATCAAAGGTGCGGCGGAAGCGGCGTTGCATAAATGGCAAAATGAAGAGCGTCCTTCCATAGCAGAATTCACTTATCTGGCGCCCAAGACAACTCATTTCGACGAAGAAACCGGCTATTCCACGCCTAACTTCTCCTATGCCTATTCCGCTGAGGCTGTTGAGGTTGAGGTAGATATTGAAACAGGTCACATAAGGGTAACGCGGGTTGTCGTGGCCGATGACGTCGGCAAAGCCATTAATCCCGAACTTGTAATAGGGCAGATTGAGGGCGCGGTGGTGCAGGCTCAGGGCTATGCTATAACCGAAGATTTCAGGACCAAAGAGGGTCGGGTGCTGACTGATCAGTTCAGTACGTATCTTTTGCCGACTATTTTAGATATTCCGGAAAAAGTCGAATCTGTGATTGTGGAAGTCCCTGATCCAAACGGCCCCTGGGGCGCCCGTGGACTTGGCGAAATTCCTTTCCTGCCCCTGGTACCCGCCATCGCGGCTGCCATCCATGATGCGACAGGTGTTTGGATCAACGAATTCCCCTTCACACCCGAACGCGTTCTGCGCGCCCTAAACAAGATCGAATGAATTGGGATTTCATCTATCGAGGTGAAACATCCGACCTCGATGATGCAACGCGCAAGACTGCCGCCAGCGGCGCCTTTATAAGGCTTTCTGACGGCTACACCCATTACGAACTCGGGGGTTCCCCCGTCGGCGAGCCCGTTGTTTTAATTCATGGTTTTTCCGTCCCTTATTTCATCTGGGATCCGACCTTCCAGGCTCTAACTGCCTCCGGTTTTCATGTTTTGCGATATGACCTCTTCGGCCGAGGACTCTCTGACCGGCCGCGTCTTGAGTACGACATAAACCTGTTTGTTCGACAATTAGGCGATTTGCTGAGCTGTTTGGAATTTCCGCAGGTCAATCTGATTGGGCTGTCAATGGGCGGAGCGATATCATCTGCCTTCACAGTAAGTTGGCCTCAGCGTGTCCGGCGATTAGCTCTAATTGACCCTGTTGGGGCGCAACCCATTCCGTTGAATCTTCTCTATCGGGCAGCCCTCCTGCCTGGTTTATGCGAAATGATCCTGGGTCTGATAGGTAACGGGAAGATGGTTGATGCATTGGCTTCAGACATATTTGATGGTAAATCCGTTGAGCGGCTGCATGGCCAATATCGTTCCCAGATGAAAATTAAAGGCTACCGTCGGGCAGCCCTGTCGACTCTCCGCAACAAAATGCTAAACGGCTTTCCAGATGTATATGAAAAGCTGGCGCAGCTGGAAATACCGATTCTGCTCTTGTGGGGAAGGAACGACCAAACGCTTCCTCTTGAACAAAGTCAATCGCTTTTGAATTTGATCCCCCATGCGGAATTTCAAGTTGTCGAAAATTGCGGTCATATTCCTCATTACGAAAAACCAGATATCGTAAATCCGATCCTTATCCGATTCCTGGCTCCGATATGATACAGAGACTGTTGGATATCCTCTCAAATCACAAGTACAAAATGGGAGTTTTTGTATTATTGTCCGCTGCTTCCGTTGTCTGTATATCATTGGTTGTTGCGCGGATCGCTTACAGTGGTTCAGATCGGTATATTAGCCTCGTGTGGAACCTTTTCCTGGCTTGGATACCCTTTGTATTGGCGTATCTCGCTTATATCTTCTCCTGGCGCCGGTCATTGATGATTCTGGTGATTCCTGCCTTTGCTTTTTTATGGCTGATTTTTTTCCCTAACGCTCCATATATACTGACTGACTTGCAGCATCTAAATCAGGGATCGAGCAATGTACCACTTTGGTATGATGTGATCCTGCTTATCTGGTTCTCGTGGACGGGGATGCTGCTTGGCATTGTCTCCCTCAACCTTATGCAGGAGATCATCAAGCGTCAAATTAGCCGCACTGGTCAGGCTGGGTTTTTGTTTTTATGGTCGCCGGGCTCAGCAGCGTCGGGCTTTATGTGGGCCGTTTCATTCGCCTCAATAGTTGGGACGTATTACGAAATCCGGTTGAGATTGCATCGAACGTTTCGGAGTGGCTTCTAGACCCAAGCCTGCGTTCCTTGGGTTTTATTGCGCCTCTATACTCTTTTCTTCATATTTATCTATCTTACGCTTTATGCCTTTGGGCATATTCTTAAGGAAGGTTCGGATAAAGCCAGATGACGGCGCTTATCTCTATTGCGCGGTGGCGGTGATTTGGCAAGCGGCGTGGCGCTCCGCCTATATCGCGCCGGCTTGAATATCGCGATTACCGAACTTCCTCAGCCTCTTGCCGTCCGTCGGACGGTTTCTTTTTCGGAGGCGATCTACGAAAGGGAGATCGCTGTGGAGGGTGTCGTAGCTCGGGCGGTCAACGACCCCACAGATACTCTTAAAATATTGAATATTCTTGCCAAGCGTCAAATCCCAGTACTGGTTGATCCCGATTGTTCTTGCGTTCAGACCCTAAATCCCCTTGCTATCGTGGATGCGCGCATGACCAAACATCCGCCGGAACGGTTATCTCATCACTCTCTTCTATATCTGGGGCTTGGGACCGGGGTTTGCTGCACCGGCCAACTGCCATGCCGTGATCGAAACGCAGCGCGGCCATACCCTTGGTCGCGTCATTTGGCAGGGATCCTCTCTTAGCGACACTTCCAAACCTGAAGGCGATCCGCGCCGGGTTTTGCGCGCCCCTGTGGATGGGATATTCAATTCCGAGGCAAAGATCGGCGACAGTTTTGAACCGGGCCAGACCATCGCAGTCATCGGCGCCGAATTGATCAAAGCTCCCTTTTCTGGTGTTTTACGCGGGCTTCTGCATCCGGGACTTAACACAGTAAAGGGTATGAAGATCGGGGACATAGATCCACGCAATGACCCTCGCCTTTGCCAGCTTGTTTCTGATAAATCGCTTGGCTGTTGGCGGCGCCGTTCTGGAGGCGCTGTTGACGCGTCCCGAGGTTCGGATGAGATTATGGGCTTGACCCTGTCCAAAGCCCTGAGATATCGCCCGATTCATGCGTTGCCTTTGTTGGCGCTGGGGGCAAAACAACAGGCATTTTCCATTTGGCCCGCGAATTCGCATCACCGGTTCTCGTTACCGCTACAACCCATCTGGGGGCTTGGCAAATTCCTCTGGCAGATCATCACCTTGTTGCAACCTCAGTTGACGAACTTGCCGATGCTCAATTTAATGGCGTTACCTTGATTACAGGCCCGGTCGGTCTGGATGATCGTACTCAAGGTATAGGAGGCGAAATACTATCGTGGCTACGCGCAGAGGCAAGAAACGCCGCATCCCGTTACTTATCGAAGCCGATGGAGCGCGCCAGAATTCACTTAAAGCCCCAACAGAGGACGAACCCCCTATTCCGGATTTTGTTGACAGGGTTGTTGTGATGGCCGGTCTTTCGGTTCTCGAACAGCCCCTGTCTCAAGAAACAGTTTATAACCCTGAAATATTCTCCAAACTTAGCTGCCCTCCGGTCGGCCAGGTGATTACTCCCGAAGCAATCATTCGCCTACTCTGCCATCCTCAGGGTGGACAAAAGAATATTCCGCCAGCCGCAAGTCGGAGCGCTTGTTGAACCAGTGCGACACGCCAGAATTACAATCCACAGCCCATGGCATGGTTCCCCGGCTTGCTATCTCATTTCGATTCGGTGATCATAAGCAGCTTGAAAAGGAATCATGTTTTTGCTGCACACGAGCCGGTTGCAGGGATCATTTTAGCCGCCGGAGGTTCAACACGTTATGGGCAAACGAAACAATTGCTCGATTGGCACGGGCAGCCATTTGTTCGTGTGGTGGCCAAAACCGCGCTGGAGGCTGGACTTTCACCGGTTATCGTGGTTACCGGCGCAAATGCCGAAGGAGTTGAGGCTGCGGTTAACGACTTGCCCGTTACGATCAAGAGAAATGATGATTGGCAAACAGGTCAATCCAGTTCGATCAGGGCTGGGATCCAGGCAATATCCGATAGCAGTCGGACGCCAGCCTGGAGCCGCAATATTTCTGCTTGCAGATCAACCCCAGATCACCGCCTCGGTGATTCAAGCTCTGATGGAAACCCACGCCGCTGAATTACAACCGATCATCGCGCCTCTGGTTCATGATGGAACAGCGGGGCAATCCCGTTTTATTTGATCGCGTCACTTTTTCGGATCTGATGGAACTGCAGGGCGACGTGGGTGGACGTGGTATTTTTTCCAGGTATCATGTCGAATACATGCCCTGGCACGATGACAGGTTATTACTCGATGTAGATAAACCGGAAGATTATCGACGCCTGATTGAAGATGACACGTTATGATCTCAGCCATTATTCTCGCAGCAGGCGAATCGAAGCGCATGGGCCAGCCCAAGATGCTGTTACCCTGGGGTAGGAGTACGGTCTTGCAAACCGTATTACAACTTTTCAGGCCGCGGGGATTAAAGACATTCTGGTGGTTACTGGCGGTGCGCGACAAACAGGTCGATGCACTTATCGGCCAAACAGTACAGACTGTCTTCAACGAAAATTATCGCACGGGGAGAGATGTTGAGTTCAATCCAGACTGGGTTGAGGAACAAAATGCTCGAGGCACAGGCCGTGCTCATCGCGCTCGGCGACCAGCCTCAGGTCCAGGTAGGGACCATACAGCATATTCTGCAAGCATATAAACAGGACCAATGCCTCGCTGATCGTCCCAAGTTATAAAATGCGACGCGGACATCCCTGGCTGATTGCCCGGGAATTATGGGAGGAAATATTAGGGATGCATCTCCCGAGTCGGCGCGTGAGTTCTTAAACCGCCATTCCAAAGACATTCATTATGTCCCGTTGGATACCCCAACGGTCCTTCAAGATTTGGATACACCTGAAGAGTATTCAAGATCGCAGCCGGGAGGCTGATCTTAGAATTTATAAAAATAGGCGTTGGTCTCTCGTCGCACAAACCCTATACGTTGATATAGCCGGTTGGCGAGATGCACGCCTGGGATTCGAAGTTAAGGCCACACCGTTTGCACCTTTATCACGCGCAAGGTCCAGTAGATGGCGAACCAGCGATTCGCCAATCCCCAGGCCCCGTGCCGATTCATCCACGATCACATCTTCAATGATCGCACTTATCCCGGTTGGAACACGATAGACGGTCAAGACAGCCGGCTCCAATAATGCGATCCGCCTGATTCTGGATGGCGCGCAATCAACAAAATGGAGGATTCTGATCTGACAAGAGCGTTCCAGCTCTTCTTTAGTTGGAGGCAGGTTGTTGCTGGTTAATTGCGGTATGAGTCTCTGAAATGCCTCGCAAAGTTCTTCGGTTGATTGACGTTACCTGTTCGATTTGCATACCCAAATTATACCTGCCAGAATTAGAATTTGGGCCGCTGTGCGGCAGCTCTCTTATCCAATCCTGGCAGGCGATTGCTAGTGATATCCCCCACTAAATATTATTGGATTACGCCTTCACCAAACCAATTTTTACTTTTTCCCCATCAAAGTCTTCTTCAATCGAGGGCAGTTCGGCTGATGGCCAGTGCAAAATCCAAATTAAGCGTCAGCGTCTCGGTCGTGATGTAATCGCGATGTGCTTCGATCGCCGACTTCAACCTTCCGGAAGCCTCAACATAAAGGTTAATTCGGTCAGCTACTTCCAGATTTGCTGCTTTTTCGCAGGTCTTGCACACGTCGGACAAACTCGCGCGCCAACCCTTCATCCACAAGTTCCGGCGTCAGCTCAGTGACCAGGGCCGCCAAATATCCACCTTCCTCGGCAACTGAAAAACCTTCCTTGGCCTGCGCCTTTACCTCGACCTCATCGGGCAGGATATCATAGATCTGTCCCTCAGCATTCACTTTGACCGATCCATTAGCGAGCAATGCCTGGGCAACTTCTTCGGCATTCATGGCAAGGATCGCTTTTTGGATAACGGGGAACCTATTTCCGTATTTCTGTCCAAGTTGTTTGGGCAGTGGTTTGACCGAATGCGAAACGGCTTCTGTGCTGGCATCCAGCAACCGGACCGTCTTGACATTCAATTCATCTTCGATCAGGTCGGCAAAATCCACCACAGCCTTGCGATCCGATACATTGCCCAGTGAGAATGCCGCTTCCTTAAGCGGCTGGCGTACCTTTCGATTGGCCTTTTGGCGCGCGGAATGTCCTAGAGAAACCAGTTTTATCACCAGGTTCATCTCACGGTTGAGCTTTTCATCGATCAGCGTCTCATCAGTACTTCGGCCAATCTGCCAGGTGCACGGATTCAGGCGCAGACTGCATCCACCGAGCGGACCAGGTTTTGATAAAACTCGTCAGCCAGGAAAGGCATGGCCGGCGCGATCAATTTGCTCAGCGTGACCAGCGCTGTATACAGCGTATTGTACGCGGCCTGCTTATCCTCATCTGAACCCGACTTCCAGAAGCGGCGACGCGAACGGCGTAAATACCAGGTCGAAAGTTTTTCAACGAACGCTTCGATCGGACGGGTGGCACCGGTGACATCATATGTCTCATAGGCCTTGGTCACATCCCGCACAAGCGCATGCAGTTCCGAAATCAGCCAACGGTCGAGCACATTTTCGCTCGAACTACGCCCGGTCGTCAATTGCGGATTATCCAGGTTGGCATATGTTACGAAAAATGAATAAATGTTCCACAACGTGAGCGTGAAATTGCGGATGACCTCGCCAACCAGATCGACCGAGAAGCGGCGTTCGTTGCCCGGGGGCGTGGCCGTATAGAGATACCAGCGGAAAGCGTCCGCGCCATCCACTTTTAGCACATCCCAGGGATCAACGATGTTGCCAAGGCTTTTCGACATCTTCTTTCCCTCGCCGTCGAGGATCAAACCCAGGCAGATGACGTTTTTATACGCAACCGAGCCCATCAACAGGGTGCTGATGGCATGCAGAGAGTAGAACCAGCCGCGTGTCTGGTCGACCGCTTCACAGATGTAATCTGCCGGGAATTGCGTTTTGAATTTGTCCTGGTTCTCGAAAGGATAATGCCATTGGGCATACGGCATCGATCCCGAGTCGAACCATACATCGATCAGATCGGTGATGCGCCTCATCCTTCCGCCGCACTCTGGGCAGGCATAAAGGATTTCATCTACGTATGGACGATGCAGATCGAGATCGGAAAGATCACGCCCCACCTTCTCCGATAGCTCGTTGACCGAACCAATGCATTCACGATGTTTGCACTCCTCACATTCCCAGACCGGAAGAGGCGTACCCCAATAGCGTTCGCGGCTTAAGGCCCAATCGATATTATTTTCCAGCCAGTTTCCGAAGCGACCTTCCCTGATGTGCTCAGGAACCCAATTGATGGTGTTATTAAGCGATACCAATTTGTCCCGAAATTGACTCGTGCGGATATACCAGGAGTCGCGCGCATAGTACATCAGCGGCGTCTTGCAGCGCCAGCAGAATGGATATGTATGTGTATATCCCTCGGTGCGAAATAACAGACCGCGTGCCCGCAAGTCCTCGATGATCTGCGGGTCGGCATCCTTGATGAACACACCACGCCATGGCTTGACCTCGGGGACAAAGGTTCCATCGGGCAATACCGTCATCAGCATGGGCAAATTATGTTCGTTTGCCATCTGCATGTCTTCTGCACCAAATGCAGGCGCCATATGAACCAGGCCGGTACCATCTTCGGTCGTTACAAAATCACCCAGGACCACAAAATGGGCGGGCTTATCAGGCGGCAGGAATGTAAAGAGCGGATGATATTTCTGTCCTTTCAGCTTTTTGCCCTTGAAGGTATCGACGACTTTGACTTCTTCGCCTCTGAAGACTTTTTCGAGCAGGAGTTTTGCAAGGATCAATTTTTCCTTGCCGCCATCGGGTAGGTTTCGCTCGACCGTTACATAATCCACGTCGGGGTGTGCCGCCACAGCGACATTTCCGGGTAAGGTCCATGGCGTTGTCGTCCAGACCAGGAGCGATGTATCTTTTTTATCGACCAGCGGCATTCGGACAAAGACCGAAGGGTCCGTGGCCTCATCGTAACCTAGAGCCACTTCATGATCCGAAAGTGGCGTGCCACAACGCGGGCAATAAGGAACAACCTTATATCCCTTGTAGAGCAGGTCTTTTTCCCAAAAACTCTTCAGGATCCACCAAACCGACTCGATATATTCGTTGGTGTACGTTACATAGGCATCTTCAAGGTCCACCCAGAAGGCGATCCGGTCGGTCAATCTGCTCCAATCACGGATATATTCAAATGCAGACCTGCGGCACTCTTCGTTGAATTTCTCAATGCCGTATTCCTCGATTTGATGTTTATTCTTAAAACCGTGCTTCTTTTCGACTTCGATCTCTACCGGCAAGCCGTGCGTGTCCCACCCGCCACGCCGCGAGACGTGATAACCGCGCATGATCTTGTAGCGCGGGAAACATATCCTTGAATGCCCGTGCCAGGACATGGTGCGATCCTGGGCGACCGTTGGCGGTTGGTGGCCCTTCATAGAAAACATATTCGGGGCCGCCTTTGCGCTCTAGAAGCGTCTTCTTGAAAATCTCTTCGCGCTGCCAGAAGTTCAGCACCCCCTCTTCCATTGCCGGCACGTTGAGTTTTGATGATACAGGCTTAAACATTCAACCTCCGTATTAAATCTTCGGTATCCATAATTCAGATGTCGAATAAACTGCTCATAATAAAAAAACTCCCATCTCCGTATCAGAGACGAGAGCCATGCTCACGCGGTACCACTCTGTTTCCGCTAAAGAAGGGCGCTCGATCGGATACTTCATATCCGCATCTTTGGATAACGAAGGACGGCTCCGTCTCCCTTACTTTCCGAATTCCCGGATTGCGGATAGCTGGGAATCGAATTTCAGTTTGCAGCTCCGAGATGATTTTCAGTCGGCTTTATTGACCTGCTCACACTTTACCAGGCTCGCTGACATCGCCGCCGACCTACTCGTTCTCATCGTCGCTTTTTTCCTGCAATGCAGGGTTTCATAAGGTTTGCAGATTATCCCACAAGTCTCGACCATCGTCAAATCTAGGGAGCGTTAACTTCTTCTTGTACAAGATTGACACTTGCAGGATAATCATCTGCATGACCACTATGGATTTCAACAAAGACACTTTCCTCCTGAACAGGTTGTTTCTACCTCGTCTCTTGACCATCAACCTCCCGCTCGCTCCCAAACTCTTATTACCGTCATGGCTGGCAATCCTGGTCGCTCGCGGCGTGGACCGAACCCGGACAACCCCTTCCCTGTCCAAAAACCACAATTGTTGCACGCCATGCAACACGATCCCAATTATGCCTACCATCCGCATCCACATGGTTCATGGGTCGGCGCAGTTGAAATGGATGAGGACAATATCATCCTGCTCGGTTCATTGGGCCTGGATGCACATGTTGAGTTAGTCAAGAACCAGTTGCGCGGCTGGTATGAATCGGGCACGGGAGATTGGTTTGTCGGCTGTGGGACCGAGCAATCGGTTTTTTCCCGGTATGCAGAATTACTCGGACAGCGACTGGGAAAAGCCCAGTACCGAGACCTGCACCTCGAGTATGGTGCTCTTGGTATAGTCTATATACTGCCATCGATGAACCTCGTACTCTAACAAAGTGTTCGACGATCTCGGCGACCTTCCATTTGATGTCTTACAGGTGGACGATGGCTGGCAAGTAGCGATTGGCGATTGGGAAGCCAACAATAAGTTTCCTTCCGGCATGGCGGCTCTCGCAGATAAGATCAAGTCAACTGGGCGAAAAGCGGGGCTATGGCTCGCGCCTTTTATTGCAGTCAAATCATCCAAATTGTTCCGGGAACATGCCAGTTGGTTCCTAAGAGATCAAAAAGGAAAATTTGTATCTGCAGGTTTCAACTGGGGTGAGCAGACTTTACACATTGGATACCACACATCCCGGATGTCCAGATCTGGCTATCCCAATTGATGAAGCAGGTTCGTCAATGGGGATTCGACTACGTCAAACTCGATTTCCTTTATGGCGGCGCGTTGCCCGGCAAACGCAGCATCAGGATATGCCTCGGGAAGCAGCCTATCGTGAAGGAATGAAATTGCTTCGTGAGGCCTTGGGCGAGCAGACTTTTTTTCTCGCCTGTGGCGCCCCAATCCTGCCCTCGCTGGGACTATGTGATGCCTTGAGGATTGGACCCGATGTTGCAGGCAGAATGGGAGAACACTCGCGATGCGGTTCTGTTATCCAACCCGACTATCCCAGGCACAAAAAACGCTATTCGTACAAGCGTAAATCGATTATGGCTCAGCCCGCTCGTACAGACTGATCCCGATGTTGTATATTTCCGCTCAAGAAAATGCGGGCTTACAGAGGACCAAAAATCATTATTACAGGATCTGGCGTTGATCTGCGACTTTAAGGCCACTTCCGATATGCCCCAGTGGCTCGCCAAAAACGAACGAGAGCGCCTGGCGGCCTTTTTGGAAGCAAAACCGGAAGCTGCGCGTTCTTCTCGCTATGTATTCCGGCTGGGTGACCGCATTGTGGATTTTAGTCACGCCACACCCTTACCGGAGCGGCCCCGCGGCCTCCATCGCTTGGAGAGTATTCTAGTGGGTTGGTTGGGTAACAGCCGCTGGGCTTTGAGAATTATGGATAGAGTTCAAAAGAATGAGTTGTCAAAAACAATTGAACGTTCTAATATAAGTGGTCCGTCTTGGCCGCCATGATGAAATCATTTTGGTGTAACCCACGGATCTTATGAGTCCACCATTGGACAGTGACCCTCCCCCACTCCGTCACAATTAGCGGGTGATGGTCTTCTTCCTCCGCAGTTGTGCCCACTTTGTCGGTAAATGCGATCGCTTCGGCAAAGTTCTTGAACTTGAAAGCGCGCTCCAGCCGCTTTTCGCCGTCCACTTCCGTGATCTGCCATTCGGGCACCTGAGGCATTAATTCGTTGCATCTGCGCTTCGGTTAGGGCCGGTTCGCCCTCTCGACAAGCTACACATTTGAGTTGGGATAATTCAGCCATCGATACCTCATAAATAGAATGACAGGCAGTTTCAATCCGCCTGTCATTATGGTCAGTGCTAAAGCATCGCCTTCATCAACAGGTTGAGTTCTTCGGGCCTTGACAAGTGAACACGAATTACTCGGCGCTGGCGAGCAACCAGGGTTTCATAATCGCCCAATGCCTGCGCCCGGATCAACGTTCCAAATGTCATTCCTTCTTTGGGAATTTGCATGTCTTCTTTTACATCGGAAATGATCTGAATGAATAAGCCGGTATTCGGACCACCTTTATGGAATTGACCGGTCGAATGTTGAAAACGAGGCCCAAAACCGGCCGTCACCGCGCATTTGGTTTTTTCCCGAATGGCAACGCGCATCCTTTGCAACATTTCAGTTGTCTCGGCATTGCGCGGCAAATAGGCATTTATGGCAACATACGTCACCGGGCTTCGCCTGCTTCAGAAAATCAGCAACCTTCCCAAGCTCCTGGACGCCGATTCCTTTGTTGTCTTCCACCAATTTACCGGTGGCCTTATATTCCGCGATCTTGGCTTTTGTTCGATCCTTACTGTCCTGTACATCAGGCTGGTCAAAAGCGTTGACACCAAGGATGTGGCAGGCCGTGGCTACGGCAATTTCCCAACGGAAAAACTCCGCTCCGGCATCGTACGGATCGGCAACCGTAAACTCGATAACGGGATATCCCGCTGCGCGTACGCATTGAAACACCGCTGTCCAATTCTCCCGATTGGCGGAGATAAACAAATATGCGGTCGTGACCATACACCTCGGGCAGATCCAACGGCTCCAGAGGCACGGGCAAGATCCCTTTGCCGTTCTTTCCGCTTGACTCAGCAACGATCTGTTCGATCCATCCCGCCAGCGCAGACAGTCGGGTATCCGCAAGTACCGTCAGCTTATCCCGACCTGCCAGGGCAGCCTCAGCGATCACCGCGCCCAATGCCATACCGGGATTACGCGCCGTGGGCGCATCTTTCTAGACATTGATTCTTCATCCAGTCTGCGCGGTCGATCAGGCGACCAAGATCCATGCCCATGAGCGCAGCAGGTACCATGCCAAAATCGGTAAGCGCAGAGTATCGTCCACCCACAGTTTCATCTGCAGAGAAAATTCTTCTGAATTTGAGTTCACGTGCGAGTTGCTCCAACGAAGTGTTCGCATCTGTGATCGCAATAAAACGCGAGCCATCGCCCTTGCTCAGTTTCCAGAATGTATCGAAGGCCGCGCTGACTTCGGCCGTACCGCCCGATTTGCTGGCAACGATGTAAAGGCTTTGCGAGGGCGGATAATCCTCAATTGCCTTCGCGACTTGAGCCGGATCAGTCGAATCCAGGATGGATAGACATGTGGACAACTCAATCTTGGCATCCGCAAGCAATGAACTTAAGTACCTCGGCGGTCAAAGATGAACCACCCATACCCAGCACCAGGATCCGGCCAATATTAGCCTTGCGGATTTCATCCGCAAAGGATTGATACTCTGACAGACAAGCGCGTGCTTTTTCGGGGGAATCCGTCCAACCCATTCGGATCGTTACTTCTGCCTGGCCGGCCGGGTCGCTAGTCCATAAAGTTGGGTCATGCCTCCAAAGCCGTGCAGAAACCGAATCTGCCTCAAGTCGGTTGATGCGCTTTGGCCACCTGGTCCGCCAGAGGCCCAATTGAAGCGACGGCGTTCTTTCGTCTTTCCTCGATTGTCTTGAATAAGGCCGTGATCGAATCTGAAAAGGCTTTAACGCCCTCAGTCTTCCAATTCCTGGGTCACTTGATCCATCGAAATTCCTGCTGCATCAAGTTGCTCGATGACCCCTCGCGCTTTATCGACATCGCGTGTGATCGTTATTTCTGTCTTTGCATGATCGCGAACGGCATCCAAAGTGGCCGGCGGAACGGTATTGACTGTATGAGGCCCGATGAGGTTATCAACGTAAAGCGTATCAGGATAGGCGGGGTTCTTTGTGCTGGTAGATGCCCATAATGGGCGCTGGAGGCGTGCGCCATGGGCTTGGAGTTTCTCCCAGCGCTCGCCGGCGAATGTCTTGAGAAATTCATCATAGGCCAGCTTGGCATTGGCAACAGCCGCCTTGCCCCGCAAAGGCGAATCCTTCGGCAGGCGATCATCAACCTTGCTGTCCACCCGTGAAACAAAGAATGAAGCAACCGACGCGATGTGATCGATCGGATGCCCCCCTGCCAACCGATCTTCCAGCCCTGCGAGGTAGGCGTTCATGACTTCAGCATACCGAACCAGCGAGAAGATTAGTGTGATGTTGACATTGATTCCCGCGGCTGTCGCATTTCGAATGGCGGGGATTCCTTCTTTGGTGGCGGGGATCTTGACCATCAAATTTGGGCGCGCGACACGCGCCCATAATTGCTGCGCCTGCCTGCTGGTCGCATCAGTATCGTGTGCAAGAAACGGGCTGACCTCGATGCTTACATATCCATCACCGCCGTTGGTCTCTTCATAAAGGGGAGCAAAAAGGCTACAGGCATCCTTGATATCTTCGGTCACCAGTTCCCAGAATATCTTCTCATGATCCCAGCCGGCCCATGCCAGCGGAACAAGCGCGGCATCGTAATCGGTGGTCTTTGAAATGGCGTTGTTGAAAATGGTTGGGTTGGAGGTCATCCCGCGGATTTCGCCGCGTTCGATCAACGATTTGATTTCACCATTTTCCAACAATCTGCGCTGGATATTATCCATCCACAGGGATTGACCGATATTCGTAAGTTTTTCGATTATGGATGACATAAGCACCTGGCCTATAATATCAGACTCGCCGTTTTCCATTTTTATTATCTTGCCAACGCGTCTGGCAAGCCGCTCGCCTCCCGGATCATTACCAAGATAGCGAGCAGACAAAAAAGCCTTCACCAAGACAGCTGCCAGCTCGGGGCCAATTACACGACCCCCCAGGCAAAGTACATTCATATTGTCATGCATCACCCCTTGTGCTGCCGAATAGGCGTCATGGCAGATCGAAGCATAGATCCCTTTCATCTTGTTTGCGGCAATGCAGGCGCCCACGCCCGAGCCACAAACCAGGATTCCGCGTTCGGCTTCACCGTTTCTGGATAGACCGACCCAGCTTCTCCGTATAATCCGGAAAATCCACTGGATTACTACTATTCGTGCCCAGGTCGATCGGCTTGGTCCCCCGCAGCAAGGACCGTGTCAAGCACTATTCCTTTTAGTGGGAAACCCGCATGATCACAGGCTACCGCAACTTTCATTTTCGCCTCGATACTTTTTTGGCGCTGCGCGTAGCGGGTTTCTTACTCGTTTTGGCGTTTTTTCGCTTCACGCTGGGCAAGAGGGATTTCGCTTTTTGACCACATTATCCACGGTTAACCCAAATTTCTCGAAAATGATCTTATACGGTGCGGACGCACCAAAATGATCGATACCGATGGTTTTCCCCTCCAGGCCAACATAGCGCTCCCAACCAAGGCTGGCGCCCGCCTCGACTGCAACTCTGTTCTTGATTTTCTTCGGTAACACGGACTCCTTATAAGCCTCGTCTTGTTTCTCGAACAACGCCCATGATGGGAAAGACACCACACGCACGCTATAACCCATCTCAGACAACTGCTTGCCTGCATCATAGATCAGTGTGACTTCTGAACCGGAAGCCATCAAGATTATGTCCGGGATTTTCTTCCCGAATGAGGCCAGACATAGGCGCCGCGTTCAACCGCTGGTGGGCTTACACGTTCAAAGGTGGAACATTTTGTCGTGTCAAAGCCAAAACAGTTGGGCCATTTCGCCGTTGATTGCGCTACCGCCATGCCTGGGCAACCTCATTTGCATCCGCCGGCCGGATCAGCACCAGATTCGGGACTGCGCGGAGCGCGGCTAAATGTTCGATGGGTTGGTGCGTTGGCCCATCCTCGCCGAGGCCAACGCTGTCATGAGTAAAAACGAAAATGGAAGGGATATGTGATATGGCCGCAATCCGGATTGCCGGCTTCATATAATCTGAAAAAATCAGGAATGTCCCACCATAAGGGATAAGCCCGCCATAGAGAGCCATACCATTAAGCGCAGCCCCCATGGCAGTGTTCTCGAACACCAAAATGGAAGTAACGACCGGCTGGGTTTTCTTTCTGAAAATCGCTCGCTCCTTCAAATTTCGTATTATTGGAGGGAGTTAAATCTGCCGAACCGCCCACCAATTCAGTCACTTTGGCAGATAACGCGGTAAGCACTTTTCCGGAAGAGGAGCGGGTTGCCATCCCTTTTGGATCTGCTGGAAAAACCGGCAGGGCAGACTCCCAATCTTTGGGAAGCTCACCCTTCAGGCGGCGCTCCAGTTCCGCACCTTGTACGCGGATTTGCTTTCTTATAATCGGCAGAATTTTCGATTCCACTCCTCTTCCGCCTTTTGACCCTCATCAATAGCCTGCCGATAGAACTCCAGGACATCACCAGGAATTAGGAAGCGTGGCTCAACCGGCCAGCCGAGATTTAGCTTGGCGGCATTGAGTTCCTCGTCGCCGAGGGGTTCGCCATGCGCCTTGGAAGTATCCTGTTTATGCGGCGCACCAAACCCAATATGGGTTCTGCAGGCAATCAGCGATGGACGCGGATCTGCCTTAGCCGCCTGGATTGCCTGATCTATCGCATCCAGGTCATTCCCATCCTCTACTCGTTGGATATGCCAATTGTAGGCTGCAAAGCGTGCCACGCGATCTTCAGTGAATGCCATATCGGTAGAACCATCGATGGAGATATGGTTGTCATCATAAAGATATATCAATCGTCCCAATTGTAGATGCCCCGCCAGCGATGCCGCTTCGGAAGAGACACCCTCCATCAGATCGCCATCAGTGACGATGGCATAGATGTAATGATCAAATAAGTCTGTGGCAAACTCGGCTGATAAATGAGCCTGTGCCATCGCCATTCCAACTCCGGTGGCGAACCCCTGCCCCAATGGGCCGGTTGTTGTTTCCACACCCGGCGTTACCCCGTACTCGGGATGACCAGGTGTTATGCTGCCCCACTGTCTGAAGTTCTTGATCTCATCGAGTGATACGTCGTAACCGGTTAGATGTAAAAGAGAATAAAGCAACATCGAGCCATGTCCCCCTGAAAGGATAAAACGGTCGCGGCCGGGCCAGCGCGGATTGCGCGGATTATGATGCAAGTGCCGGGTCCACAAGGCATAAGCCATTGCGGCTGCGCCCATGGGGAGGCCCGGGTGACCCGAATTTGCCTGTTGAACTGCATCTGCGGAAAGGAAACGAATTGTATTGATAGCGCGGGTTGTTAGATCGTCTGTCATGTTTCCTGCCTCCAGTGATTAACCCATTTTACCACTTGAGAAATTGCAGGTTATGGATATGGTTGGTGATAATTACAGTCAAGTCGAACGATCCATACACAATCACTTTGATCTTTGAACATCAACTATTTACCCCCGGACAAACTAGAAGTCGCGTTACAATCTGTCAGTTCCCCTAATATTTTTCTTTCAAGACCGGCGCGGGCAGTGTAATAAATCCCTCCTGTTTGTTTCCTAAGCGGGTCAATTCGAAAGGCTTTACGATCGCAAGCCAGGCTGTATAAGCCGCGACCAAAGCATCCAATTGCTCCGGGTAATGGACAAGCTCCAAAGGCAGGATGCCATTCATCAACTTATGTCTCGTGATCTCTTCGAAGAAATCCATTGGGTCTTTGATTCTCACCCCGTTCTCGAATAGAATCAATTCACGCTGCAAGCGGCCCTCCAGGGTCGGCTTGGCCAATGGAGGGCGGCCAAGCAAAACACTAAAACAGGCATGTGGATGGGTTTCCAACCATTGATAGGACTCCCCCTCCTCGGGATAAGGCTTAAAACCAAGCTTTGCAAGCTTCCTGTACAAGGCAAAGCCCACTTGGACCCAGGCCGGGCACAGCATTTCCCGCGACCCTGTACCGCTTAAGGCGATGCCTCGCTCCCGAAGCTCGTACTCAGCCATGCGAATATCAACGCCCCGCATTACGTGCGGGGTCAGACTCTGCTTTTCGAGGGCCTTCCTAACGAATCCGGCATTAACATGGGATGGTGCATTGACCGCCACCGTGGCGGATTTTTGTCCCCCGAGGAACGCAGCAACCTCTTCCAACTCTGCTTCCGCTAATGCGATCAGATTTAGATCGCGATCAAGTGCAGCGTAGGTAAACGCCTTGCGCCCCGAGGTCGTGTCGATACCAACACAGACGGAATCAGTAAAAAGCATAGTAAGATATGCGCGAATTAAGCGAACTATATCAGTATAGAGCAAAAAGGTTAGATATGCAACCAAATCAGCGACGAATACTATTTGCGCTTCTCCTCTTCGCCGGCCTTGCCTGGATCGTTCTCACGGCTGATAAAACGGGTGCGTCAACTGCCGGCCGTATACCTGCCCCCCGACAGGGGTTCGTAGCCCCCGATTTTACGCTCAAAACGCCGGCTGGCCAGCAGTTTACCTTATACCAACTTCGTGGACAGGCCGTGCTGGTCAACATTTGGGCCACATGGTGTCCGCCCTGCCGGGCAGAAATGCCAGCCCTACAAAAGTATTATCAGCAATATAAAGATCAGGGGTTTATTGTCTTGGGAGTTAACGCAACAAATCAGGACAACCCTTTGGAAATTGTGCCTTTTGTAAATGAATATGGTCTCACATTTCCGATACTCCTTGACGAAACAGGTGAGCTGAGCGCTAAATATGACCTGCGTTCGCTTCCTTCCAGTTTCTTCATTAATCGAAATAGCACGATTGAATCTGTTGTCATCGGCGGTCCCATGTCTGATGCGCTGCTTCATACAAACATTGAGGAAATCCTAAGAAGCTCCGCCAACTAATAAACACCCGCCCAAAAAGAATGTTGAATTTATTTCGTCTTATCTTCGCTCCGCCTCGTGATCTTATCTTCTTGGTAGCAGCCTCATGGATCGGTTCGGTGTTATCGGAAAAACGAGCCGGCCGTTACCAGGTCGATGTTTCGACTTTAAGCAACTTGATCTTCACAGGGTTTATAGCCTATATGATAGGTGGACGCCTGTTCTACGCGGTTGAACATATCGGTGCATTCCTTGAAAGCCCAATCAGCCTGATCTCACTTAACCTCGATCTCTTCGATAGTTGGGGAGCATTGACAGCAGCCGTTCTTTGCGGTTTCGTTTTCGGCAGGCAAAAAAAGATTCCTCTCTTGCCTGCACTTGATGCCCTAACGCCATTTTTTGCCTGTCTGACGGTCGGTCTGGGTTTATCGCATCTTTCTTCCGGCGCAGCCTTTGGAGAAGAATCGAATTTGCCCTGGGCTACTAATCTATGGGGGGCGATGCGCCAGCCCACTCAGGTTTACGAGATCATTTCATCTTCACTGGTCTTAGGCCTGATTTGGGTTCGAAAACCGAATTTCGTGCCGGGCAGCGATTTCATGTCCTTTGTTGCACTCTCCTCCCTGGGCAGGCTCATCACGGAAGCCTTCCGCGGTGACAGCACGCTGGTTCTTGGTGGTTTGCGCTTGGCGCAGATTATCGCCTGGCTTTTATTGGCATTCTCTTTGCTCGGTATCGAATTACTTAAGTCGAAACAATTCGCAGATTTGCCAGCCAAAGATGATGATTAGTCTATCCAGGCATAAAACAAATTGGGAAAAACTGAAAAGTTGAAGAAAGACGGGGGCAGGAGGAATAGAACCGAGCCAAATGATGCAAAGTTGAGCCGAAACATTTCTTGATCCCGCAGCAAGCGCCACGGACTCTCCGTTAGGCTATCTCTAATTCCCTTCCAACCGTTTCTCACTCCCTCCAGAGTTTTTCTGCTATCATACCCAAGATGTCTTCCCCACATTAACTCATGATCTTCTTCAGAAACCGCTTTTATGCTCTCCCGCTAGATTGTTTCGAAATAGCTCAGCAACTCCTGTTTAAGTGCTTCAAGGGAGTCAAAAACAAACAATTGGTCATTGAAGCTCCAGATCGCTTTATCGAAATTAATAATCGTACCAACTTTGAAAGGCATGAGCGGCGTCTTTCCGGCCAATACATGTTCCATTTCGCTCTTCGAGGAGATTAGCCCGGTACCGAAAACCTTCAATTCACCGTTTTGGCGGATTAGGCCAAATTCTGTGCTGAACCAGGCCAATCGCTTGATGTTTTCACGCTGCTCATCTGATTTCGACCTCTGGAATACGGGAGCAAACAACTCCTGGATTTCTACGTATTTTGGGAGGGTGAAATAAGGGAGATGACCATAAACGTCGTGGAACATGTCGGGCTCGGGTGTGAAATCCAGTTCCTCGCGACTTCGCACGTAATCGGTGATCAGGAATTCCTTTTTGGCGAAGTGACCATACCACTGGACGGCATCTGAATAGCGCACCCTTGTTCGCAAAGTCTTCCAGCCTGTCAAAGGTGTGATGTGCTCGTTGAGCCATTGCACAGACGGAATCCTGTCCGGCGGCAATTTCAAGTTCTCAGAACCGTCCAAATACTCTCTGCATGCATATTTCTGCACCTGCGGTGCCTGACGGGCGAACAGCGTCTTCCATATCTCGTGCTGTTCCTCGGTAAAATCAACGTCTGTCCCCGGATCAACGACCGTTTGATCTGACGGCAAACCCATGGCAACCTCCTGTCTCTGAGGCATATTATCATGACTAAAAAACGGCGTCAAGAATTTGACAATTACTATAGGACTTCTCCATTAGCTGGAGATGATAAAATCATAGGTGCGGAACGGACGGAAAATGAGTGATTTGCCCTTCAATAATAAGCTGGTTTTCCTATTGACCGGGCCGGCCTATATTACCGGAGAGATCATACATATAGATGGCGGCCGCCATCTCGTCTAGGAGGATTGATGGACAAAGTGATTATCAGAGATCTGCTTGCGCGCGGGATTATCGGCGTAAATGATTGGGAACGGGAACAACCCCAGGATATCCTGATCAATATTGTAGTATTCACCGATACGCGCCGCTCGGCACAGACGGATGATATTGCCGATTGCGTCAATTACCGTACCCTCGCCCGGCGAACGCGGGCACATGCCGAGACGGCAGCCCGCTTCACCGTGGAAGCCCTGGCAAATGACTTGGCAGATATTTGTCTGCAAGAGAAAGGAGTTGAGAGGGTTATCGTGCGTGTTGAAAAACCGGGTGCTGTCAGGTTCTCTGCTGCGGTGGGCGTAGAGATCGAGCGTGGCCGCAATGAATGAGCTCCATCGCTATTATTTGAACATCGGCTCCAACATTGAGCCTGAAATAAACCTTCCGAAAACCATTGATTTGCTTGCCAGGCATGGTGAGGTTCAGGCCGTCTCAAATGCGTGGCAATCGCACCCCATAGGCGCGAGCGGCCCCGATTTTATGAATGCCTGTGTTTTATTATCGACGCAATTGGATCCTCAGGAGCTAAAAAGTAAGATAATCAGCTTCATTGAAACCAGTCTTGGCCGGGTACGCAGCGTCGATAAAAATGCTCCACGGACGATCGATATAGACATAATTATGGTGGATGATCGAGCCGCTCAACCTTGACCGCTGGAATAATGCCTTCGTAGTCTTACCTATGGCGGAACTTGTGCCTGAACTTATCCACCCCACTCAACATCAAATGCTGTCCATGGTCGCTGAACGCATGAGCGCACAGACCTGGATCGTCAAGCGCCAGGACATTCTGAAATCATCAATTGACGGATCTGGTTAGCTAGATCTGAAGCGATCCTGCGCCACGGCTGATATTATCAAGGAATTCCTGCCGCGTAGCAGGGTTGGATCGGAAGAGACCATGCATGGCCGAGGTGGTCATGCGCGCGCCGTGCTTCATCACACCCCGCATCATTGTGCACAGATGGATACCTTCCAGGACTACCGCTACACCTTTTGGCTCCAGCAGTTCCTGAAGCAGGTCGGCGATTTGCCGCGTCAACCGTTCCTGGACTTGCAATCGTCGGGCATAGATATCGACAATTCGCGGAATTTTGGAAAGCCCAATGACCTTTCCCGATGGCATATAGGCGACATGGGCGCGTCCCATAAAAGGCAGCAAGTGATGCTCGCACAGGCTGTAGAATTCAATATCCCGTACGATGACCATTTCATCATAGCTAATGTTAAAAAGTGCGCCATTGACGATTTTTTGCGGGTCTGCGTGATAGCCGCTTAGAAGCTGCGTATACATGCGGGCTACCCGTTTAGGCGTATTCTTTAATCCGTCCCTGCCCGGTTTTTCTCCTAATGCATTCAATAAATGCAGTATGGCCTCTTCGGTTGAAGCCAGGTCTACGCCGCTCTCATCAAGGTGCTCATTGGTTAAGTCGTCATCAAGCTCAAGATTATCCATTTTAAGATTCTAACGAACTGGTATAGTCATACCTTATCCGCGGGCCGGTCGCGGCGCTTTTGGATATTCTAACCGATTTCGGCCTCGATCAGGCCGTACGAGCCATCGCGGCGGCGATAAAGCACATTGATTTTGCTCGTTTCGGCATTGTAGAAAACGAAGAAATTATCATGACCAAGCAAATTCATTTGCTCGACAGCCTCTAGCTCATTCATTGGTAGAACTCGGAAGTGTTTGTGCCGCGCGATGATCGGAGGCAACCTGTCGGTTTCATCGATTAAGGCGGGCTCTTCCACCGCTGTATCAGCGGATTGTCCATCACCGCGACCGTGATAATGTTTGCCTTTATAACGATCGATTTGGCGATGAAGCTTATCAAGGGCGGTATCAAAGGCCGTCAGTATTTCGTCCGACCGCTCCTCGGTCCGGAGGATGAGCCCTTTCCCCCTTACCGTGATCTGTGCAACATTCCGATCATTCGCGCTTCGTGCCGATTTATGATGGGTAAGCTCGACATAAGCTTCCTCGATCACCGGCAGGTAATGATCGAGTTTGCCCGCTCTCTGTTCGACATGCTTGCGTACACGTTCGGTTAAGCCAATATTACGGCCCTGAATGTCCACTTTGGTTGCCATTAGGCCTCCTTTAATTTTGTAGAATAAAAGGAATTGAGCCCGGGAACTCACGCTCGATGCAAGTTTTGATGAATTAGTGCGCGGGCTATCGTCACAGCAAAAACGTCCCGCGCACCCGCAGCATATAAGTGCTTCGGCGCAGGACGAAAGAGTGGATCCAGTTGTAGCCACATCGTCTATCAATAAGTGTTACCTGGCCTTTCACGCATGACGTCTTTGGCAGTGAAAAGCCCCACGGACATTAATGTGTCGCTCAGTTTTGGTCAGTCCCACTTGCGACCGGGTTTCACGTTCGCGCGTCAGTGCTTCCGGAGCATAAGCAATGTTCATCGACAAAGAAAGCGGACGAGCCATCAAACCAACCTGATTATAACCCCGTTCATGCAGTCGTTTTTGTCCCAGCGGAACCGGAACAACCAGATCAATTGGCCAATTCAAGTTGGCTACAAATCCTGAAAATTGTGCCGCAAGGGCATCCCCTAGGCCAATATCGCGCCGATATTTCAATCGATGTAGGGCAGTTTGCACTGGTGTCCTCAAAAGCTGACCAGGACCGGAGCATCCGATAACAAGGCCGCTCTCGTCGGCAATCAGGGCAAAAATCGGTTCTTCCGTAGAGCGGGATTCCGCAGACACCACAATAAGGTGCCGGAATGGGGATGATTTTGCTTTGGCACTCGTTGCACCAACGAGTGCCTGGGGCGCCGCAGCCACCGCATTCTGGGGGAAATAATAAGTCCAATCCCTTCCATATCGAACGATAGAAATAGTATTTCCGATCGGAACCTGTCATGTATCTTTCCCCCGCTTTGAAGCTGGCATTTACGGGCCTATACTGCCAAACGATTTGGAAAGCTGGATACCGGCTGGCGTCAACAGGATGATAAAAATGGAGGGGAATATCAGGAAGGCCAGAGGGATGATCATTTTGATCGGCGCCTGATGCGCCTCTTCTTCCGCCCGCTGGCGCCGCTTGACCCGCATTTGGTCAGATTGGATCCGCAGGACTTTCGAAAGGCTTACACCCAGTATTTCGCTTTGGATAATGGCAGCAACGAAACTTGTCATTTCCGGTATTCCCACTCGCTCAGCCATATCGCGCATTGCGTCTCGGCGGGATTTCCCGAGTTGGATCTCTCGGATAGCACGCATTAAGGCTATGGAAAGTTCGTTTTCCCATTTCTCGCTAACCTTGGACATGGCCGCCTCAAAACCCAAACCGGCCTCCACGCATATTGTCAACAGATCAAGAGCATCAGGCATGGCTTTCCGGATGTCTTTCTGGCGGGCATTGATTCGGGTCTGAAGCCATAACTGCGGAAAGAAGAAACCAAGCACCGTAAATACAGTAACAACGAGAAACGTCTGGGCGAGCGGCCATTTAGTTGGGTGAAAAGATGCCTACAGCTAACAATATTCCGCCGAACACGATCGCAACGACGAACCGTGAGGCAAGGAATGTGGATGCGTCAATTCGCCCCGGATTTCCGGCGATTTCAAGCTTGATCGTGGTATCTTGGAGCACTTTCTGGGGGGTAAAGGAAGTCGACATCTCACCAATACGCCGCAGCATCGGAACGATGACGCGTCTGATTAAACGGCTGCTGCATTTCAATTTCTTCAAGCGAGGAAATCACATCTCCACGCTGAGTGGCTTCCTCGAGCCGTCGTCATCAGGGGGTCTTCGTCGTCCTGAGAACGATTGGTGCGTAAGCCGGCGACGATCAACACGATTGCACCGCCAAGGACAACAACACCAACCATAATTCCGATTAGGATCATCATTCTATACCTCGATTGCCGCGATTCTCATCATGATGAAATAGCCCAAACCAATCAAGATGACGACGACAGTGCCAGCAATTACCGCGCAGAGGGGGCCGGCGTCCATGAAAGACATAAGATATTTAGGGTTGAGGAACCACAAAACAAGTGTCAGGAAAATGGGTATCAGAGCCAGGATGAGTCCCGGAAGCGCGTACCTGCGAAGTAACCACGCGTATCTCGCCTTTGATCTTCACCCGTTCGCGGATCGTGAATGAAATTGTTTCGAGGATCTCCGAAAGATTACCGCCAACTTCACGTTGAACGTTAATGGCCGTGATAACGAAATCCAGGTCGTCACTCGGGATTCGGCGCAAAAGGTTGTCAGAGCGCGGTATCCATCGGTATGCCGATTTGCATTTCCTGTACCACCCGGCGAAATTCATCGGAAATTGGAGCCGGCAGCTCCTTGCTGATTGCCTCCATGGCCTGCAATGTGGAATAACCTGCGCGCAGGCCATTTACCATCAAATTAAGCATATCGGAGAGCTGCTCGTTGAATTTCGTGAGGCGTTTTGACTGCTGCTGGCTCACATACATTCCCGGAGCGAATAAACCAGCCACGGCACCGATCAAAAACGAAATGATGTTTCTTCCTCCGATCAGCCAGGCAATTCCACCCAACACAAAAACCGCAATAAAGATCAGGGCAAAATACTCTCCGACCTTTAATTTCAAGTCGGCCCGTGCCAGGCTCTGTCCAACTCGATCGCCAAATGATGTGCGCTCCACCCGTCTTGAAACCCAATCGGTGATGGCGCTGCGTTGAGCCTCACGCTCCACGGAAGTTTCTTTTTCACCTATATACTGGTTAAGGCGCTCTTCAACCAGTGTCTGCTCTCTGGATGTTGTTACGATCATCCCGATGATCAAAAGGATGATCAGAATAATCCCACCGATAATAATAATCCACGCGTCATATACTTACCGATTTCCTTTTCTGAGGTTACGTCCAATTAGTAACGGCGACGATCTCCAATTCCGAAGATGGAAGGCGGCAAATGAATGCCGGATGCTTCGATCTTATCCATAAATTTCGGGCGCAGGCCGGTTGGGCGCAATCGACCAACGATCTGCCCGTTCTCAACACCAGTTTGTTCATAAATAAATATATCGGTCATGGTGATGACATCACCTTCCATGCCGCTGACTTCCGTAATATTCACAACTTTGCGTGTGCCGTCTCGCATGCGCTCTTGATGCACGACTACATCAATAGCCGACGAAACCTGTTCACGAATTGCACGGGATGGAAGATCCATGCCCGCCATTAGGGTCATGGTTTCGAGACGAGACATGGTATCGCGTGGACCGTTCGAGTGGAGTGTGGTCATTGAACCGTCATGGCCCGTGTTCATGGCCTGCAACATATCCAGGGCAGCCTCATCTCGGATCTCACCGACGATAATTCTGTCTGGCCGCATACGCAGAGCATTGATTACAAGTGCACGAATTGTAACTTCGCCCCGTCCTTCAATATTGGGTGGACGGGATTCCAGGGTCACCACATGCTCCTGTCGCAATTGCAGTTCGGCGGCATTTTCAATCGTTACGATCCGTTCATCCCCGGGAATAAACCCCGAGATAATATTTAGAAAGGTTGTCTTACCGGAGCCTGTACCACCGGAAATCACAATATTGAGCCGTGATTCCACACAAGCCTTCAAGAATTGTAACGCTTCTTGGGAAATTGATCCGAACTGCACTAATTGGTCGACTGTGATTGGATTGCGAGAAAATTTTCGGATTGTGAGAACAGGACCAACCAGGGAAATTGGAGAAATAACGGCATTGACACGCGAACCGTCAGGCAATCGTGCATCCACGTAAGGGCTGGCCTCGTCGATGCGCCGCCCAAGTGGAGCAACAATGCGATCGATTATTCGAAGAACATGGTCATTATTTTCGAATGTTACGGGTACACGGTGGAGTTTGCCTTTACGCTCAATGTAAATGTTCTTGGCGCCATTGACCATGATTTCTGTGATGGTTTCGTCTTCCAGCAGAGGTTGAAGCGGGCCAAAGCCAAGGATTTCAGCTGCAATTTGTTCGAACAACCGTGCCCGTTCAGGCCGCGAAAGAACTATGTTTTCTTCGGTAAGAATTTGTTCGAATAATTCCTGGATGGTTCGGCGGACTTCCTCGGTTCTGGTGACATCCGTCGAAGGGTCGAGTTCTGCAAGCAGTTTATTTTGCACGCGGGTCTTAAGATCAAAGTAGGACCCCGCTTGCGGGGACGTGATCGGCGCGCTAACGCGCCTGGCCTGTAAAGAGGACAGGCGCGAGTTATCTCCGCCTCCCTGCCCCGCAGTTCCTGAGGAAACGGAGGGAGTTGAACCCTGTCCCTGGCCGCTCTGGCCTTGTTCGATACGTTTAAGTAATGACATTATCTAACTCCTCAGCGTCTGGCAGCAGGCGCCTCATTAACGTCCAGGGCAGCAAGTTGTGCGCGTACGGCTTCTGCGAGTCCAAAGATGCCCTTTCGCAACCGGCTGGGTTTTATTATCCAGCATAAATGGCACACCCCGATTAACGGCCGGAATCACAACTCTCTCATCCAATGGGATCACCGCACTGATTTTCTGTTTAAGATTCTCGCTAACTCGCTCTGGTGTGATCCCTATCCGTTTGTCATATTTATTCATGGCGAAAATAATGCGTTCTCGGTCCACGCCCATGGTCTGCAAAAGATCCAGGAAAAGGCGGGCGTTCTTGATCGCCGGAATATCCTGTGTTGTCACCAATATGATCGCATCGCTGACATCAATGGCCGACAGGACCACATCCGTCAAAATCGAAGCCGTGTCCACCACGATGTAAGCATACAACTGACGCAGGTAATTAAGGACTTTCGAAAATTGTTCCGCCGATACCTTTTCAGCCTGTTCGGGTCGCTGGGGAGCAGCCAATATATGGATCCCGGATGCCTCATGTTTTATCATGATCTCTTCTACAATATCCGGGTCCAACTCATCAACGCGTGGGGCGATATCAAGAATGGTGTTCTTGCCTTGCTCATTGAAGAACATCGCTACGTCGCCATATTGCAAATTTGCATCTACCAGCACAACACGCGTTTCATCGTTGTGGAGGGCGATCGCCATATTGGCCGCCAGTGTTGTGCATCCTGTTCCCCCCTTCGGACTGTAGACAGTGATTACTTTACCTTGCACGAAACTCGCAATACCGGCTGCCGGGTTGGATCCCCTGCCTGGTGCCATGCGGCGATGCGTGGCTGTTTGTTCTTGCTGCGCTCGATATGCGCCATTTCTCCCCCGCGCCGAACTGCAGAAACCAGTTCGTCGCCCATCGGGGGTTTCGTAAGGAAATCGCGCGCACCGGCCAACATGGCGCGACGCATATAATTTTGATCGCCTTGGACCGACAAGATGACTACCTGAATATGCGGTGATTTTTGCCGGATGGCTTCCGTGGCAGCTATGCCGTCGATATCAGGCATGTTGATATCCATCAACACGACATCGGGATCAAGCTCCAGGGAAAGTTGAATGCCTTCTTTCCCTGAACGGGCTGCGCCTACAACATCGATATCGGCTTCAAACTGCAACAGTTTTCGTACATTTTCCCGAGTATCCGCAACATCATCAACGATCAAAACTCGGATCTTATCACCTGAAGCCATGGCTCACCTTTATCGGCATGGACATTAGTTCCAACGTCACCGCCTACGGAGCAGTAGTCTTATCATTCGGGAGAGTTGGTGCCACCAACGCGTCAATTTTGGGATTTAATGCATACGGCAGCTTGGCCGGTACCGGGATATTATACTGACTTAGGAGGAACTGGAGGGTCGCCGCCTCAGTTGCAAGCCGCGATTGATCGCTCGGGTTACGCAAGGTCAGCATCAGCTGCGCATTGGTGTAAACCATATAGGACAGTGTATCCGCATCCTGTGGCGAAACGATTAGGGTGAGAATATCAGGTAGAGGAGCGGCTCCCTGCTGCTGCTGTTGTTGGGTTTGTTGTTGGGTTTGTTGTTGCGCAGCCTGAGCAGCTGGTAGCCGAGAGCGGAAAGTTGCCCAATTTCATAACTACCACATTCTGCAATATGGTCTGGCACACAACCCGAGGCCGTTGGGGTTCGGAGGGCACAAGGTAAAAGGGTTGTTGTAGAGATGGGTCCAATTCAAGCCGGCCTTGGGGTCCCGCCGACGGCAGCAACACCCAGAGACAAGATTGGCAAAGCGCCTTGCGGAAAACCGGTTGCCGTCAAAGTAGCTGTATTATCCGGGGTCATGCTCTGAAAACTCGGATCGACATCTACAAAAAGGAAGCAGGCATTGAGATTTACATGAGCGCCGTCATTGACGCCATAAGCAACCATGGAGAGCCGTGTCGCAGGAATGGAAATGGCCGTCATTCCCGGTGGGATCAGCGCAGCCCATTCTGGCCCGGCAATGGATACCGCCTGCGAAGAATCAGTAACCATGGAAGCTTGTGATGACGACCCCTTGATCCAAGGGGTATTTCGCCACCTTGTTGTTCAGCAAATCTGCCTTTTTGTCCAGGGTGTATTCTACATTGGTCACTTTATCTTGTGGCAAGGTGATGGTGGCGAGCTCATCCTCCGTGATTTTTCCTCCCTGAGGTATATTTTGCCCAGCCACAAACACTTCCACATTGACCGGTGCCTGTGGCCGAGGCGCCTGGGTTTGGAGCAGCATACGGATCGCGAAAAATGCCACTGCCAGGCCTATAACGACAATCAATAGTAGAAAAATTAATATTCGGCCTCGACGCATTAGATTCTCCTCTTTTGCAAAAGCTTATTACAATTTTATATCAGGATTATACAGGAAAAATGGCAAAAACATATTGGTAAAAAAGGGGCGACTCGGTCAGATTATGAGAGTCCCGCCGCAAACTCTGTAGACTCTGGGGACCAACTATACATCCTCTATCAAGTCCCAAAAGGGAATGTTCGAAGGCGCAGGACGGTCTTCACACTTGGAATTCTCATCCTTGCCGTCCAAAGGATGCGGGAGCAGTGTAGATCATCTTTGGCAAAAAAAAGGGATTCTGTCGGACCGACAGAATCCCGCAGCAGGCCGGTTGGTATTGAGATTAGCCCCCGTGCCGTTGAGGCTGGCGTTGATCGTGCTGAAGGTATTGCCAATGATCGGGCCTAGGATCATTAGGGCCGCGATAACAACAATGGCAACCAAAACAAGAATGAGCGCATATTCAACCAAACCCTGGCCTTTTTCCTTCGGAGCGAATAACATGGTGGTGGATTCTCCTTTCGTTTGAATTTCCCTGAAGAGTTCAGAGCTTATTAGCAATTATAGCGATTCCAACGAAAACATCAAGTTAAGACCTTAACACTTCTGATAACCTGTTTATTCTGTACTCAACCGGAGGAAGGGCCGCATCAAGAAGCTTATGGGGTGCCTGAAGGGTCTCGAACCCTCAACATCGTGATCCACAGTCACGCGCTCTGCCATTGAGCTACAGGCACCATATTTCGAGCGGGCGGATTATATCATCAGGCACTTTTGCTTTCAAGGATTTGACAAATTGCCTTTACCGCACTCTCTTGCAGGACGGTTTGTTGGCTCCCGTTCAGTAAATCTTTTATGGTTACTTGTCTTTTATCCGCTTCATCCGGTCCCAAGACAAGCGCAACCCGTGCTTTGATCCTATCTGCGTATTTGAATTGCTTCGCCAGCTTTGCCGGTTCAGGATAGACTGCCACGTTCAAGCCGGCTAGCCGTAATTCCGAACCCAATTTAAAGGATGCATGTAACCTCTCCTGATCAAATACTGTAACTAGAACAGAGGCAGGATAGAATGCGAAGGTCTTTTGGCAGCAGGCCATATTTTTGAAGCATTAATGTGATAACTACGTCGCCCATCGCAAAACCGACTCCCGGTAAATGCTCGCCGCCAACATCGGCAAGCAAATTATCGTAACGACCGCCGCCCAGAATGGCCCGTTTTATTTCGCCGCCTACTTCCCAGGCTTCAAAGACCGTGCCCGTGTAATACTGCAATCCCCGCACGATGGATGGCTCGAAACGAACAAATTCACTTAGTCCCAGCGCTTCGATTGCAGAAAAGAAACGGGCCAATTCTTCGGACTGCTTCCAGAGTTCTTTATCGTCCAGCATTGATTTAATACTTTCGAGCTGCGAAGAGGATACGCCAATTTCCGTCCCATAGGTTTGCCAGGCATCAAGAGTCATTTTCCCGCGGCGGTCAATCCATGCTGAAACAGCCGGTCGCATCTCCTTCCCAATCCCAAACACATCAAAACGAGATTCCATCAGGCGTCGATTATTGACGAGGATCAATACCTGCGAGGGTGTTAGGCCTACCCGCCTCAAGAAATGTGGCCAAGACAGCCACATTTTCCGCATCAGCCTCCGGCGAATCTGCCCCAAGCATGTCGACATTCCATTGGAAGAATTCACGCGTGCGTCCCTTTTGGGGACGCTCGTAGCGCCAAAAAGGTCCAAATGACCACCAGCGTACAGGAAAAGCCAATTCTTTTTGTTTTTGAGCAATCATGCGGGCCAGGCTGGCTGTAAGCTCCGGCCTCAAGGTAATCTCAGAACCTCCTCGATCAGGAAAAACATACGATTGCTCTTTCACTAACTCTTCGCCGGACCTGGCCGCATATAATTCCAGGCTCTCCAGCATAGGCGCCTCATATTCCTGATAACCAAAAGACTCCGCAACAAGTCGGACAGTCTGGTATAACCAGTTCCGTATCGCCATTTGTTCTGGATAGAAATCGCGTGTCCCTTTAACAGGCTGAATAATGCTCTTCATCGGATTCAGTGCTCCAAATAGGTTGGGGGCATTTTAGCATATTTCTTTCCTAAAAAGCCATGACAAGCTACTTACTGAAATAGGAAAGAACGCACTTGTGATTATTTGTGATAAATATTACAAATTATAGGATGTTAATAAAATGATCTCAGTAATTCGTCAAAGGAGAGCGAAATGGGTGATCTGGAAGAAATAAGCACTGAGCTTCAGAAAATTCCATGGTTTCGCGAACTCAATCAGGAACATGTTCGGAAAATCGCAGAAATTACGAACTTGCGCCAAGTCAAGGCCGGTGAGGTTCTATTCCGGGAAGGCGACAAGGAAGAGTGCGTTTACATTGTCATTGAGGGCCGGGTCGGGCTGGATATGTTCGTCCCCCATCGAGGCAAAGTTCGGTTCTACACGGCAGAACCTTGGGAAGTATTTGGATGGTCGAGCGTGACACCCAACATACGCCAGCGCACCGCGGGTGCAACCGCTGTTGTGGATGGATTGATCGTATGCATCAATGCTGAGAAGTTACGCCAAGCCTGCGACGAAGACCATGATCTCGGCTACTTGGTTATGCGCAGGCTGGCTAATGTCGTTGCTGGCAGGCTGCTCGTAACGCGCCTCCAACTATTAGACATGTTTGCGAACCCGGAGACTAAAAATGCCTAGTGATCGTCAACCAGAAATCGGGAGCACCATTTCGATCCAAAAAGAAGCTTTCGACACTATATTAAGTCATTTGCGGGAAGCAGGCTTTCAAACAATTGGCCCTCGGGTCAAAAACGATACCCTTGTATATGAAGCGATTGAAAGCCTTGGCCAACTGCCCCAGGGATATGTCACGGAACAGGAAGCCGGACGTTTTCGCCTTGTGAATACCGGACACAATCGTTATTTTGACCTGATCCCCGGAGCACAATCCTGGAAGCAATTCCTGTTTCCCCCAAGACTCGACTTGTTCAGCCTGCAAAAGAATGGCAAAAGCTGGGAGCTTGACTACTCCTCCACAGGACACACCCAGCTACGCTTTCATCGGCGTTCGGGCTTGTGAATTGGCAGCTATTCAAATTCAGGATAGGGCTTTCCTGCGCGAGGATTTCAATGATCCTGTCTATCGTGCTCGCCGCGAAAAAGTATTTATTCTCGCTGTAAATTGCTTACACCCGGCTGGGACCTGCTTCTGCGCTTCAATGGAGACCGGGCCTCGCGTAAAAGATGGCTTCGATATTTCTCTTACCGAGCTCGATGATGTTTTCCTTCTGACGATCGGTTCAGAGCTGGCGCGCAATATCCTGAAGGGCGTCCCATTTGAATTAGCCAGCGCTTTCCTTTTAAATAATGCCGACCGGGGTCTCGAAAATGCAGCCCAACAAATGGGCCGTACCCTTGATACCAGTGACCTGCCCGAGATGATTTTGAACAACCTCGATAATGCATATTGGCAGGAAATTGCAAAACGCTGCCTAAGTTGCACCAATTGCACCCAGGTATGCCCCACTTGCTTCTGTTGGGACGCGACGGATCAAATGAATTTGAGTGGCACAGAGACCCATCGTGAACGGGTCTGGGATTCTTGCTTCAATCCGGGCTACTCTTATCAAGCCGGGGGAAATACACGGCCTACGATTAGTTCACGTTATCGTCAATGGCTGTCACATAAGATGGGCACTTGGAAACAGCAATACGGTACCTTCGGTTGTGTAGGCTGTGGACGTTGCATTACCTGGTGTCCGGCCGAAATCGATTTGACCAAGGAAATTTCCGCCCTGCGGAAGGAAAAACTACGATGACCACGCCACAGATAGTTCGACCCGCTGCAATTCATACTGATCACCTTCTTGAGCCGTATTGGGCCGAGGTGACCGGCATTACGCCGGAAATTGAGGGTGTTTCCACCTACTGGCTGAAATTTGTCGAGCCTTCGATTCAGAAAGCCTATACTTTCCAACCCGGTCAGTTCAACATGGTTTACATTCCGGGTTTCGGGGAAGCCGCAATATCGATCAGTTCCGATCCAAAAGATCGCAACACACTTGGGCATACTATCCGCTTCGCCGGGAATGTAACCCGCGCCGTAAGTCGCCTGAAAGTTGGCGATACTCTGGGCTTACGGGGTCCATTCGGCACCTCTTGGCCAATGGATGAGCTGGAGGGAAAAGATGTGTTCATTGCTTGTGGAGGCATTGGACTTCCACCACTGCGCCCGGCGCTTTACCACATTATTCAGAATCGCGAAAAATATGGCAAGGTTACGGTATTGTACGGTGCGCGGGTTCCCAACGACCTGATGTACACGTCTGAATACGAAGCTTGGCGAAAAGCAGATATTGATATTCAGGTTACCGTTGATCGCGGCGATGCCAACTGGTCCGGGCGGGTCGGCGTGGTTCCTATGTGGTTTTATCAATTTCGGCTGGACTCGCACAAAACGGCCGTTCTGACTTGCGGCCCGGAGATTATGATCCGTTTCGTGATCTACGAAGCCCTCGCCCGCCGTATCCCGCTGGAAAACATTTTTGTTTCGTTGGAACGCAACATGAAATGCGGCCAGGGTTCATGTGGGCACTGTCAACTCGGGCCCTATTTTATCTGCAAGGATGGGCCCATTTTCCGATTTGATGCGTTGCAGCCTTTCTTCAACGTGGAGGAGTTCTAATGACGAACCTAAAACCTACGGTCGCCGTTTATAAATTTTCGTCCTGTGATGGCTGCCAGCTTTCCCTGCTGAACATGGAAGATGAGCTCCTCGATTTGGCAGCTGCGGTCGATATCGCCTACTTCCTGGAAGCTACGCGCGCTACACGGCCCGGGCCTTACGATATTGCCTTGGTTGAAGGCTCGGTTACAACGGAGCATGAAGTCGAGCGAATTCAGGAAATTCGTCGCCAGGCCAAGGTATTAATCGCCCTGGGGACTTGCGCTACTGCCGGTGGTATTCAGGCGCTGCGAAATTTCGCAGATGCCGATGAATATGCCAACGTTGTCTATGCGCATCCGGAGTATTTGCATTATCTGAAGACCTCCAAGCCGATGTCTGATTATGTGACTGTGGACCTAGAGCTGTGGGGCTGCCCAGTCAACAAATCTCAGGTGATTGAAGTCATCGTTGCTCTGCTTAACAATCGGAAACCCAATCTCCCGAGTTATCCGGTATGCCTTGAATGCAAGCGGCGCGGCACGATTTGCGTATTGGTGGACAAGGGTATTCCCTGTCTTGGTCCCGTAACTGTAGCTGGATGCGGCGCATTATGCCCAGCCTACGGCAGGGGCTGCTATGGCTGCTTTGGCCCTGCCCGTGAAATGAACTTCGATTCACTTGCAGAAGTTAACCAAAAACTGGAGCGCTACCCGGGTGAAGCGGCCCGTTTGTTCCGCGGTGTCAGTGGGTATGCACCGTCATTCCGTAAAACAGCCGATGCGATGCTGTCCGCTCCCAAGGAGACAAAATGAAGACGATTGAAGTCCCAGCCCTGGCCCGAGTGGAAGGTGAAGGCGGCTTATATATCGGCCTTCAAGACGGAAAAGCAGTAGAGATCCGCCTAGACATTTATGAGCCGCCTCGATTCTTCGAGGGCTTCCTCCGCAATCGCTTCCTCCAGGAAGTGCCCGACATTACGGCTCGCATCTGCGGTATATGCCCGGTCGCCTATCAAATGAGCTCTGCCTTCGCCCTGGAAAACGCTCTGGGCATCAAAATAAGCCCCCAGGTACGCAGCCTTCGTCGCCTAATGTACTGCGGAGAATATATGGAAAGTCATGCCCTGCATATCTATATGCTGCAGGCGCCTGATTTTTTGGCAAAGAGTCGGCCTTTGAGCTGGCCGCCATTGCACCGGATGTGGTAAAGAACGCCCTTCGCCTGAAGAAGATCGGCAATGAGATATTGAAAGTCATTGGGGGGCGGTCGGTGCATCCCGTGAACGTTTGTGTTGGCGGATTTTATAGCTGGCCGGATGCCGCTCAATTCAAAGCTCTCCTCCCTGACTTGGAATGGGGTCTGCAGACCTCAATTGATTGTGTCAAATGGGCAATGACCCTCCCCTATCCGGATCTCGAGATTGACTATGAATTTGTGGCCCTTCACCATCCTGACGAATATGGCGTGATCGAGGGCGATATTTGGTCTTCCAAGGGCCGTAAGCTGGCAATTTCGGAATACGAGAAGGGATACATCGAGGAACATGTCCAGCGCTCCAACGCCTTGCATGGCCATACCATCGATGGAAATACCTATCTTGTGGGGCCGCTGGCCCGGCTGAATTTGAACCATGAGCAGTTATTGCCGGCTGCGAAAAAAGCACTTGAAAGATTCCAAACTGAAACTGCCGCTAAGAAATCCGTATAAATCCCTGATAGCACGCGCCATTGAATTAGTGCAATTCTTCGAAGAGGCCATTCAGCTCGTAAAAGATTACAATCCCGAAGGACCCGCGCATGTTGAACTAAAACTCAAAGCAGGTGAAGGCGCAGGAGCCACCGAAGCGCCCCGCGGCCTTTTATATCATCGCTACAAAATTGACGAGAACGGGCTGATCCAGTTCGCCAAGATAACACCTCCTACGGCGCAAAACCTGCCCCGCATTGAAGCGGACCTGTTTGCAATGGCCCCCAAGATCGTGAAGATGCCCGAGGCGGAGGCCACGCGCACGGCCGAGCATCTCGTGCGTGCCTATGATCCCTGCATTTCATGTGCAACCCATTTCCTGAAAGTTAAAGGTGGAAGAGGTCGAGCAGGAATGAAGATAGCGGTAATCGGCATCGGCCAAAGCTTGCGCGGCGACGATGCCGTTGGGCTGGAGGCAGTTCGCCAATGGCAGGAGAAATATCCTGAAACTGCGAGACTGCCCCGAGCTTCAAGTGGATCTCCAGGAGATCACCTGGGTTGGCCTTGCTTGATCTGCTGGATGGTTCAGAAGCAGCCGTTTTGGTTGATGCGGTCAAAAGTTCTTCCGTTCCGGGAACTCTGTACCGCCTCAGCGTGGAACAGCTCTCCTCGTTTGCCACAGATTCAAAGTCTGCGCATGGCTGGGGAGTTGCTGAAACCTTGCAACTGGACCGCCTGCTAAACCCATCGCGCCAGAACATCCCTATCCGCCTGATCGGCGTCGAAGCCGAACAGTTGCAAATGGGAAGTGGCTTGAGTGACCGAGTAAAGAAGGTCCTTCCCCAGGTTTGCGAAGCAATCCAAAAAGAAGTGCAAACACTTCTAGAGCGCTAGAAAGTACAGTAAAAATCGCCGGATCCTCTGATCCGGCGATTTTTATTTCTATGTGGTATATTAGCCCTGCTAAATTACCGAAGAGGTGCCCATGAAGATTAATTACCAGGAAACCACCAAGGATTTATTGAAGCGTATCGATATCCATGAAAAATACGGCGCCCGGGATATAGACCAATGGACGATCGAGGTGCTTCAGCCCAAACCGGGGATGAAGATTCTCGACGTCGGCTGCGGCGCGGGCAAACAGTGCTTCCTTTATAGCGATTTCACACAAAGGCGGGCCGAGATCATTGGCGGTGATTTTTCAAATGAGCTGCTCGATAAGGCTCGCACAAGAAATACGGAACGCAGCGACAAAATCGCTTTTCAGTTTCTGGACTTCAATAAGCCTTTCGAATTTGCAGAGAACACGTTTGACCTGGTTTCGAGCGCCTTTGCAATCTATTATGCCTCTGATCTCAGTCTTCACCTTCGGTGAGGCCCGGCGTGTTCTGAGGCCCGGCGGACGGCTCTTTGTTACCGGCCCTTTGCCTGAGAATAAGCAGATGTTCTACGAGATTATCAAAGAAGCTACGAACCGCCCGATCCCGCCCATGCCGGGTTCATCGCGTTTCAAAGGGGATATTTACAAGACCATCGAACGATTATTTTCCAGCACCGAGTTGTTGACCTTCGAAAACCCGATTACCTTTCCTACTGTAGAGCCTTTCATCGAATATACTCGTGCGTCTCTCTCCGAAGACCGGAAATTCTGGACTTCCATGTTCAATGGCAAGGAAGAGTACGAAGCCTTGATCAAGTCCATTGAAGGGGTTGCCAAAAAATGGTTCGACCGCGACGGTAAATTGGTCATGACCAAGGTGGTCGGCGGTATTTTGGCAACCAAATAATCCTGCTTTGTTGCGAGAGTGTTATTCTGGAATCTGGAACAACCTTTTTCGTCCAAGAGTTGGTACTTCCTTAGGCATCGCACTAAGATCGGACTCTTATGATTTTCTACGGCAAACGGGTTCTTTTCCTTGGCGCACATCCAGACGACATTGAGCTGGGTTGCGGAGCGCTGATCCATCATATCGCGGCGATCAGTGACGTGCTGTGCGTTACGCTCTCGGATAACCAGAAAAACCCCTTGCTTAAAAATGTTGTGGATGAACACTACAAGAGCATGGCGATTCTGGGTGTCTCTAAGGATTGCGCCCTCTTTGGGCCTTTTACCACCCGTATATTTCCCCGAGGCGCGACAGGAAATTCTGGAATACTTTCTGACAGCTGCGCGGTGACTTTCAGCCGGACATTATATTCGTCCACAGCCGCAAAGGATGTCCATCAAGACCACAACACGATGACCGACGAGGCCCTCCGGGCGTTTCGTGGCATTACCGTTCTTGGCTTCGACGTGGTTCGCTCTTCTCACGGTTTCTTCCCCGATTTTCTGGTTGAAGTTGACGAAGAAGATGTGAATGCCAAAATCGAGGCTTTATCTCAATATGAAACCTACCGCGATAAATATTATTTTGACAGCGAGCTTACACGTTCCATCATGGTTCGACATGGCGCGCTGGCAGAGAGATCCTTCGCCGAAGGGTTTGATATTTTACGGATCGTAGGTAAATTTGAGGTTTGCGAATAATTGTCTGTTTAGTCGTCGAGCGAATTAGGAAACGAAAGCAGAGGAGCGATGAGATTTGAAAACCTTTATCAGGAGCTGGTTAACAGCACCGAAATGATCCGTGCTCTGTTGGCCGGTATTTCCCTGGAAGAAGCGCGTCTCAAGCCCAATCCTGAGTCTTGGTCGATCTTGGAGCTTCTCTGCCACTTATACGATGAGGAGCGTGAAGATTTCCGTGAACACCTTTCTTTTATATTGGATCCTGATAACAGAGAATGGCACACAATTGACCCTCAGAACTGGGTAACTGCACGCAAATACAATGAGCAGGATTTCCCGGAAATGCAGGACAAATTCTTTGCGGAACGCAGAAAATCTTTGGAATGGCTGAAGGGTCTGTCGGGGAAGAATTGGGACCTTGGCTATACATCCAAGTTTGGCTCCATGTCAGCGGGCGAAATGCTCGCTTCGTGGGTTGCCCATGACAACCTGGCAATTCGCCAATTTGTTGAACTACGGCGAATACACGTTGAAAACATAACCAAACCCTACAGCATAGCCTATGCGGGCGATTGGTAATCGAGGCATTTACAATTAAAAAGGCGGAGGTTCATTCCTCCGCCTTATTATATTACAGGGTGATCAGCTATTCTCTCGGAATACCAAGTTGTATCATCCCATCAACCACCCTGACGGGATAAGCCGGAATATCAATAACGGCCGGCATTTGAACCACTTTCCCTGTGCGTATGTCGAATTGTGCTCCATGCCGCGGGCAGGTGATGTTCCACCCCTCCAATCGCCCCTCTCCCACCGGCCCATCATCATGCGAGCAAACATCGGCAATCGAGAAGAACTGGCCTGCAATATTAAAGATCACGATCGGTTTCCCTTCAATTTCAACGAACAATCTCTCGCCCTCCGGCAATTCGCTTGCGGGAGCAATTTCCAAAAAATCCACTTTCGATTCGTCAAGAGTTAAGTAATTGAACATGTTCATCTAATATTCCCATGGGGAGGTACACTACCGACTTATTTCATCAAGTGTTTCTTTTCTTACCCCTTATTCCACCAGTTCGTCGCTCGCCTCACCCAGACCGTAAACGCCCGCCTTCAACACTTTGAGAGAAAGCAGTGCGCATTTTAATCGAACGGGACCGAGATCGATCCCAAGTAAGTCAAGGATGTTTTGCTTACTTAGCGATTTGACTTCATCAATGGATTTGCCAATAATGGATTCCAGCAGCAGGTCCGCTGATGCCTGGGAAATGGCACATCCATGTCCGTCAAAACGCGCATCGGTGACCTTGTTATCACCGTCCACCTTCAGGTCGATCACGATGTGATCACCGCAGAGCGGATTGCTATCCTCGAACGAAATATCGTGAGGATCTAATCGCCCGCGATAACTGGGATTCTTATAATGTTCTATGATGACTTCGCGATAGAGATCGTCCATTAACTGAAAACCTTTTTGACATTATAGAGGCCATTGATCAGAGCATCCACTTCATCCCTGGTGGAATAAAGATAGAAGCTGGCACGCGTGGTCGCCGGAATCCCAAACTTCTCATGCAGTGGCTGTGCACAATGATGCCCCGCACGGACGGCAATGCCGTCCCGGTCCAGTATCTGCGCCACATCATGGGGATGGATGCCATCAAAGGTGAATGAGGCCACGCCGCCCTTCTTCGGAAGCGGCGGGGCCAAAGACTTTCAAACCCGGCACTTCTTCCAAACGTTCCAACGCGTACTCAATGATTTCATGTTCATGGCCGGCAATTTCATCCATTCCAATCCCTGAAAGGTAATCCACCGCCGCGCCAAAGCCTACCGCTTCTGCGATGGCAGGCGTACCCGCTTCAAACTTGTACGGCACGCGTGTTGGGACGGAACGAACGCAGTTTGACTTCCTTGATCATGTCGCCGCCGCCCATGAAACGGAGGCATGTCTTCGAGCAAATTGGCTTTTCCGTATAATGCGCCGATACCTGTCGGGCCGCACATCTTGTGCGCTGAAAAAGCCATGAAGTCAACATCCAGAGCTCTGGACATCCACTTTGAGATGAGGAACGGATTGGGCGGCATCCAGGACTGTGACTGCACCTGCCTCATGCGCCAGCCTGATGATTTCCGCGGCCGGGGTGATCGTACCCAGAACATTGGACATATGCGTAAACGAGACCAGTTTGGGCTCCTGGGTAAGCAGCGCGCGATAGACGTCAAGGTCGAGCAGCCCTTCGTCCGTCACCGGAATGAATTCGAGCCGGATGCCGCGTTCCGCCGCCAGAATATGCCACGGCACCAGGTTGCTGTGATGTTCCATCTCAGTCAGGATGACCAGATCGCCCGCTTTCAGGTTGGCGCGTGCCCAGGTATAAGCCACCAGGTTGATCAGACTCGGTCGTGTTGCGCGTATAAATTACCTGGTGCGCGGTCCGCGGCATTTATGAACTTGGCGATCTTGACCCGCGCCTGCTTCATATAGGCCGGTTGCTTCCTCCGCCAATGTGTGCACCCCACGATGAATATTTGCATTGGAACGGCGATAGAAAGCGTTCATCGCTTCGATCACCACCTCCGGTTTTTGCGAAGTAGCCGTCGAGTCGAGATAGACAACTTTAACGCCCGGATCGAACTTCCCGGTTCAGGATTGGAAAATCCTGGCGGATGCGATTAACGTCAAATGTCATAGTGTGAGTCTCGAGTCGAGGTTGATATCTGAATTCCGATAACGATTCTCCAATCCCGGACTAATATTCGGGGATAACCCTTTTGGTTCCCTTTTTACCAACCGTTGCAGCATGGATCTGGTCTGAGGTAAGGGAATACCATAGGATACGGTCCGGAACCATCCAGCCATCGGTCAGAAAAACATTGGAGCGGAATTGCACCGCCACCAACTTGTTATCCACCTGGACCACTGTGCCTTTCATCCAACCGCGCACGCGCTCGCCGTCCTGCTCGTGATCACAGAAGACTTCGACCGTGTTACCCACTTCGAAGGCATCTTCCGTTCCCGGTGCATTCATATAGGTGAATTGCGGAGCCCGGGCCAGGCGGACGGCCTGCCGCTGGGCAGCCGATGCAGAGTTTGCTATCCGCGGCACACGCGCCGAACCGCATTGTGCCAATCTTGTTTTTGACCACTGGCACTGATTTGGGAATATCCTTGGTGATTGCCTTCACGACGGGCTTTGGCGAAGCTTTTGCAGCGAGCCGCCGCTGCATGGCTTCCAGTCGGGCGGGTTGCGATTTTCGCGGATGCGCTTGTTAGCTTTCTTGTTGGTTGTTTTTCTCTTGGTTGCCATTTGAGTTCCTGACATAAATCCCTTCGAGTATTTTTAACCGGAAATTCTCTCCGGTCCCTACCCCATCTTTTCCAAAATTGCCTGGTGGAATCTCTCACGCACGCCCTCAAACGGAATACGCTGCATGATCGGGTCGAAGAAACCTTCCACCATAAGTCGTTCTGCCTCCTTCTGCATGATCCCCCGCGATTTGAGATAAAAAAGCGGTTCCTGCTCTAATTTGCCGACGGTGGCGCCATGAGTACAACGGACATCGTCTGCAAGGATTTCCAAACCGGGGATCGAATCCGCCCGGGCCGATTCGCTCAGGATACCAGGTTGCGGTTTGCCTGATACCCATCCGTTTTTTGCGCCTGTGGAGCCACATAGATCATTCCCTGCCACACAGAGCGGCTGCTCCCTTTCAACGCGCCTTTGAACAACAAATCGCTGGTGGTGTTCGGGGCAAGGTGGTTCTGTTGGGTGTCATGGTCGAGGTGCTGGGAGCCGTCGGTAAAATAGAAACCCGACATGCGGCCCGTTGCGCCTTCGCCGGCCAGATCGAGCTCCGAGAAGTTCTTGGTCAGTTTCGAACCGACGGCGCCGAAGATCCAATCGAGAGTACCGCCGCGCTCGACGCGGATCCGTTCATGGGAGAAATTCCAAATGTGTTTGCCCCAGGACTGTAATTCGACAAACTTCAAATTCGCACCGCTGCCAACTTTGATCTCGACGATCCCTGCGTGCATGGCAGGTGCCTTTTCGGTCGGCGAAGCCGATTCATGCACATAGGTCGCAGACGCCCCATCTTCGATCAGAATCAGTAAATGTGAAATATAAGCAAGACCTGGCCCCGGTCCCCATAATACTGAATGGAAAGGTTCTTCGACTGTTACACCTTTAGGGACATAGAGCACGATGCCGTTCTGTGCAAAGGCCCCTGCCAAGGCAGAAAATTTCCCTTCTTCAACATTCACGGTCTGGCCGAGCATTTTCGCAACAAGCTCTGGATATTTTTCAAGAGCGGTTTTCAAATCAGTGAAGATAACTCCTTTACGGATCAGATTTTCATCCAGATCTACGGTAGCGCCCCGGGCAGCAATACGATCTGTCCGCCATGAGCATCTGCGACCAGCGGTTTGAGCAAATCCTCCGGAACCGAAGGAAGGTCCTTATATTCACCGATCTTTGGAAGTACAAAGATGTCGGCGGGCAGAGCGTGAATATCGGTGCGACGCCAGGCTTCTTCTGAGGTAGATGGCAATGAGAGGCGCTTGAACGCTTCCCAGGCCCGCGTGCTGGTAAGCTGCGATATCGCCGTTACCTGGCAGGATATCGGCCTGGGTAAATGTAAAATCCTTTGCGGCAGATTCGGTCCGCCGGGTTTTCGAAATGACAACTTTGGGTTTTTCCTGCATGCTAACCGATTGATCCTTCCATCTGAAGCTGGATCAGGCGGTTCATTTCAACTGCGTATTCCATCGGCAATTCCTTGACCAGCGGCTCGATGAAACCGGAAACAACCATGCCGGTGGCCTGTTCCTGGCTGAGGCCGCGCGACATGAGATAAAAAAGCTGCTCCTCACCCACTTTGCTGACCGAAGCCTCGTGACCGATGGTCACATCATCTTCATCGATCTCGATGGTGGGATAGGTATCGGAACGCGATTTGGGATCCATCAAAAGCGCATCGCAAACCACATTGGACCTGACGCCTTTGGCGCCCTTATGAACTTTGACCATCCCCCGATATGAGGTCCGCCCGCCGCCCTTGCTGATGGACTTGGATGTGATCTTGCTGGAGGTATTGGGCGCAAAATGCAACATCTTGCTGCCCGCGTCCTGGATCTGGCCGGCGCCCGCAAACGCCATCGAAAGCATCTCACCATGTGCGCCGGGTTCCATCAAATAACAGGACGGATATTTCATGGTGAGCTTCGAACCAAGATTGGCATCCACCCATTCATGGGATGCATTGGCATAGACCTTGGCGCGCTGTGTCACCAGATTGAAAACATTGGTTGACCAGTTCTGGATCGTCGAGTAGCGGGAACGCGCGCCCTTTCTTGACCACGATCTCGATCACACCGCTATGGAACGAATTCGTCGTGTATTGCGGAGCCGTGCAGCCTTCAACGTAATGGACCGAGGCGCCCTCATCGACAATGATAAGCGTTCGTTCGAACTGTCCCACGTTGGCTGTGTTCAAGCGGAAATAAGCCTGTAAAGGCAAATCCACTTTAACACCCTTCGGGACGTAGACGAATGAGCCGCCCGACCAGACCGCGGAATTCAGTGCCGCAAATTTGTTATCTTCGATCGGGATGACCGTGCCAAAATATTCCCTGAACAGGTCAGGGTGCTGCTTCAGACCGTCTTCAATCGAAAGGAAGATCACACCCTGTTTTTCAAGGTGCTCCAAAATGGAATGGTAGACCATCTCCGACTCATATTGGGCGCCCACGCCCTGCCAAAAACTTGCGCTCGGCTTCCGGGATACCCAGTTTGTCGAACGTATTCTTGATATCGTCAGGGACATCGTCCCAGGATTTTTCACTTTTCTGGGTGGGCTTGACATAGTAGAAAATCTTGTCGAGTTCCAGCTCGTTGAGCGACGGACCCCAGGTGGGCATGGGTCGCGACTAGAAAATGAGCCAGGGCCTTAAGCCTGAAATCAAGCATCCACTGCGGCTCTTGCTTCATTCGCGAAATGTTCTCGACCACCTCGCGTGTAAGGCCGCGTTCAGATTTGAACACGTAATTATCGTCGCGGTCGTGAAAACCGTATTTGTACTCACCGATATCTTCAAGGATTTTTGCGTCTTCAGTCATTGCAGCTCCATTAATCAGGAATCAGGATTCTGTAGTCGGAAGATCGGGGAAACCAGTAAACGACTCCCGTCATCAGATCCTCGCTAGGCGACTTCTTCGTACTTCTCGCGCACCCAATCGTAGCCTTGCTCCTCAAGATGAAGGGCCAGGTCCGGGCCGCCCGATTCGACGATGCGGCCATCAAGCATGATGTGCACGAAATTTGGTTTAATGTAATTCAGCAGTCGTTGATAATGTGTGATGACGAGCACTCCCAGTTCCGGGCCGCTCAGGGCATTGACGCCTTCTGCTACGATGCGCAGTGCATCGATGTCCAGACCGGAATCAGTCTCGTCCAGAATTGCAATTTCGGGCTTGAGTGCAGCCATCTGCAGGATCTCTGCCCGCTTCTTTTCACCGCCGGAGAATCCGTCATTCAGATATCGTCCTGCGAAAGCCTGATCCATTTTGAGCAGCTCCATCTTTTCCTTGAGCATCTTGCGGAACTCAGGGATGGGCATGCCCTTGTCTTCAGGGTTGACAGCACGCCGGCGGGAATTGAGCGCAGTTCGCAGGAAGTTGGCAACCGTCACGCCTGGAATGGAAACCGGGTATTGAAATGCCAGAAATATGCCTTCACGTGAACGTTCATCCGGGGCAAGCTCAAGCAGGTTCTTGCCTTTGAATTGGACTTCACCTCCGGTTACCGCGTAATTGGGATGCCCCATGAGTGTGTAGGCCAGGGTAGACTTGCCTGTTCCGTTGGGACCCATAATGGCATGGATCTCACCTTGTTTCACTGTTAAAGTAACGCCCTTGAGGATTTCCTTGCCGTCAATACCGACGTGCAGGTCTTTGATTTCAAGTTGCGACATGCAGTTGTGCTCCTGAAAGGTTGAATTTTTGGTTGCCTGGCTGGGAACCCGGGTTTTCTCTAACTAGATGAAAGCCCAAGCTGGCCGTAAGCACAGGCAATCGTGAAATGATTCTCAATCATTCCTTGCGAATTCGAATAGGTACGAATACAGTTTTTTTTGAGGACGAACTATGATTTTCTGAAATTATATAAGTGGGAGATGTCTGACAGCTTCGCATTTATACCAATCCAATAGGCTTCGGTGGCATTATAGCAGGGTTAGCCGAAAAAGTCAATATTTATGATATTTTTCTAGTAAATTCAGATTGTACCCTCCGATTTACGAATTTAGGGATATTATTATGAGTAATGAACATGTCTATTATCGTCGTTTTAGTATAAATATTGTTTACCCATCCCTGGAGTTAAAGGATGGCAATTGATATTTGTGAGATTTGTTACATTAGAAGTTTTGTTGACGTTCTGCCAAATAATGATCAGAGTTTGGCCTTTTTATCTCACAGTTGAATGAGAACTTCCGGGTCGCTCAGACAAATCAGACGGAAATGGAAGAAAACCCTTCGTAATAACCTGGTGTATTAACCCTAATCCAACCACCAAAGGAGTTCCACGATGAATACTACCTTCGCAATGTGGCGCAAGTCACTCAGCCAGCTGATCAGGATGGAAGACAAAAAGGAATGGGACGGGCTCGATGTCCTGTCCAAGTGGTTCATAGCCACGCGCTCGGCAGTCGGTACGATCACGCTCTACTCCGGGCTGATAGGCGGGCTGCTGGCCTGGCAGTTCCTGCACACAAACAATAAGCCGTTCGATTTTCTTACCTGGGTGATCCTGACCCTGGGACTCTTCATCGCACACGGGACCAACAACCTCATCAACGACTTTACCGATTTCAGCCGCGGCATCGACAAGGACAACTACTTCCGCACCCAGTATGGCGTCCATCCGTTGGCCCAGGGCTTCTGGGATAAACGGACGCACCTGATCTGGTTCGGGGTCAGCGGATTACTGGCAGCTCTGGCGGGTTTATATGCGATCTTCTATACCCACTTCTCGCCGGTTGTAGTGGGTCTGGTTGTTTTCGGCGCTCTTATTTTGCTTTTCTATACCTACCCACTTAAATATATCGGCATCGGGGAGCTATCCATTTTCATCATTTGGGGGCCGATCATGATCGCGGGAGTGTATTATGTGTTGACCGGCCTCTGGGATTGGGCGGTTGTCCTTGCCAGCATTCCCGTGGGATTGAATGTAGTCACCATCAACCTGGGCAAGCACACCGACAAGCTCAAGGAAGACAAAGTCAAAGGGGTGAGAACGCTGCCGGTTCTGATCGGCGAACCTGCCGCACGCTACGTCACCATGTCGGCAATCGTCCTGTCGTACGTGATCGTCCTTTACCTGATCTTCGTATACCCACTTCTTTACACCGATCATGCTTCTGATCTTCGTCGCCGTAAACCTGCACAGATCGCGCTTCAGCGCATGTCGAAGCCGCGACCTTCCGAGCCGCCGGCGGGGTACCCCATCTGGCCGCGCTGGTTCTCCACAGTCTGTTTCGTTCACAACCGGGTCTTCAGTAACTACTTCGTCCTGGCCCTGATTGTTGAGACCGTCCTTCGCACGATATTTCCCGCCTTCTGGCGCTAATTAGTCAAGAACGTAACTGCTCAGGCCCAACAGCCTCGCAGAAGAAATGGCTCCGTCACAGAAAAGTGTTCGCTCGCGGGCACTTTGTTTTGCAGGCTTCCTACTTTCCCTGGCTGTACCAGATCGAGCCGGGGAGTCGTAACTATAGCCTTCACCCCACACTGCGTGCGTTGTGCCGCGTTCATCGACATCCATTTCAAAATAATCGCCGAATGGGAAACGAAAGCCATCCGTGAAAATATAGGTAAAGCCACTCACAAGGTTGAAATATCCGTCTCGGCTGACCAGGAATCGCCACCATTGGTCGAACTGCGATAATAAACATTCCAGCGATCCATGCCGCCATTTGCTGCGCGGGCATCCATCCAGGCGATGCGGACATCGCCATTGCCAGCCGCCGTGATTGCAGGGAAGGCATGCTGTGTGCCTGCCGGCGCCGTGGATACATCCTGCTTGGCGGACCAGGTACTGCCGCCATCAACGAGATTTGGAAAAATAGATCCGTTCGGGACCCTTAGCCGAAGAACCGGCATTCCACAATGCATAAAGGTTTCCTGATGAATCAGAGGTCATGGTCATTGCCGCACCAAGGAAGGCCCAGCCGCAATCGAAAGCAGAGCAATCTGGCGGAGAAGAAGAAACATCCTGCAATCTGGTTGTCCAGGTAGGCGCCGCCATCGGTGGACTGGCTGATATATAAGATTGACATTACCTTTCGCGCCCCCGTTGGCTTCATAGCCATCCCAGGAAAAATAGACATTTCCGTTTGGCGTTACTGTGCCACCCACCTCCCAACGACCATCCAAGTTTCGCGTTCTGGTTTATTTTGACTTCTGTGAAAGTGGCGCCGCCATCATGGGAAGAAGTGACATAAGCGGTCTGGCTATGGTTATACGAAACATAGACATCCTGCCCTCGAACCGCAAAATCGGTTTGTCTGTTCCGGCATTGGTGTGATCGGCCGTTACCACAGACCACGTTGCCCCAAAATCTGTGGACTTGGCTACCACGATATCCGATTTATTGTTTTGCAGCCACGCAGCATATACAGTCTGGCCATCAACTCTGTCCACCACAATCTGCGCATCCACCTGATAAGCGTTCGAGCCAGCCGGATAAATAACGGTTGGCGAAGCCCAGGTTTGGCCATGATCGCTGCTGATCTGAAGGATCATTGTGGGGCTATAACAAGCTGGGACAACCGGGCACCCCTCCGTATTGCGGATAGAGAACATAAATATGCCCCAAACGGTCAGCTGCGATGGCCGGTTCCCATTCATCGTCCACATGAAAACCAAGCCGGGTTTGCGGAGTGAAACCTGCCGGAGAGGATGATTTTGACGTGAACGCAGGAATTTCAGCCGAGGAATTCACGACCAACGGGGATATTACGCCGCTGTTACGAACTTCTGGCTTTTCCTTCAAAACCTTCCTCAAAGGATTCCTTGCGCAATTCCTGAATGCCAAAAAGAGCAAGCGCTACCAATACTACAAACGATAAAACAAAGATCCGGGAACGAGAAGAACGATAAACCGATAACATGGCTCCTCCATTACTCCTTCGCTAAATTGGGTCGGTTGGCGACTAACTATAGAAAATATTGTATAACTTCTTATGAAAAAAAACAAGCCACATTATTGAAATTATGCCCTTCACGAAATTGCCTTCTGGAGCCGCGACAAAATTAAGAGTAAAATCGTCTAAATTCACCTGTCTTCCCCACAGGCCGTATAGGAGGCTACCATGTCTGTTCTGATCACTATGCGCGTGAAAGTAAATGATTTTGAAGGCACCAAAAAAGCGGCGGAATTGTTCGTCAAGAAGGCGAAAAATGCCGGATGCCGCTCGGCAAAAGTCTATCGCTCTGAAAAGGATCCGAACGATGTATTATGGCTTATGGAATGGGAAAGCCACGAGGCCTTCAATAAGAGCGGGGACGAAATCGGGCGATGAGTTCAATTCGCTTGTCACTCCCGCCGGGGAATGGGAGGATGTTGTCTGGCATCTTTCGGACGCGGCGAGCATTTAACACCAATATTTTGGCCTGTTCCGCACATCTACCAGTCTGCCAACCCCAGAACCGGGTAACGCGTGGTTGATTTGGCACAAATTAGATCAACAATATATAGCCTAGGTGGATATTTATGATAATTATCTATAATATTGACAGTCGCAGCGCAGACGTGTATACTACACGGTAATTATCCAGCCACGCTCCTGCAAAAAGCTGGAAGTGGAAGGTTTGAATGAAAAGCACGCGTGATCGAATTTTACAAACTTTACTCCACCAACCTCGGCGGACCATCAACGAACTGGCCGAGGCGGTAGGCATTAACCCCATATCGGTTCGCCATCATCTTACCAATCTCCAAGTGGAGGGGTTGGTCACGGCCGAAGAGGAAAGGCACGGGGTCGGGCGTCCACGCCTCGTCTATTTCCTTACCGAGGACGGGATGGAGAAATTCCCGACGCGGTATTTGCGTCTTACAACCCGCCTGCTGACGCAAATGAAAGAAACGATGCCGGCGCCGGTAGTGAGCAAGCTTTTTAGCCAGATCGCGGATGATATGGCCAACGATTATACCGACCAGGTGCAGGGCATGGGTATGGAAGAACGCCTTGATTTCGTCAAAACCCTGCTGGCAGAAGAAGGTTTTACGGTGGAATGGGAAAAGAAGGGTGAGCAGTATCAGATCCACGAGATCTCCTGCCCTTATTACCAGATCGGGATCAACCATCCCGAGGTTTGCACCGTAGACCAGGCATTGATATCCAAAATGCTGGCCGTGCCCGCCGAAAAAGTGCAGTGTATTCTGAACGGAGGCGCGCATTGCACGTATGTTGTGCAACCTGCGCAGAGCGTCAGCAAAATATAAAACAAAGGAATTTAGACATGTCTGAGGAACAAAAAGAAGTTGCCAATCCCGTCAAATGGGAGCTAAATGATACACACCCGGAAATGGTGGAAAATGTACGGGCCAAGCTTTCAGAAGTGGTTGACCCCGAAATCGGGCTGAACATCATTCAGCTGGGCTTGATCCGGGATGTAAGCTTTGAGAATGATATCGCTCATATGAAGATGATCCTCACCACGCCTTTTTGCCCCTATGGGCCGGCCATGATCGAGATGACTCGGCAAAAAGCAGTGGAAGCCTTCGAGAAGCCTGTGACCATTGAAATGCTCCCAGATATGTGGGATTTTGGAATGATGGAAGATCCTTCTGCCCTGGATTGGGGAATGTACTCGTAATAGCCTGCCCGGCCAATAGAAACTTCTTGCCCAGGCAAGAGTAACCCTCGCAAATTCAATATCTGCTCACTGTTTAGTCCCACGCTTTCAGCCTGGGACTAGGAATTCCCGAAAAATGAATAGGGCGGGGAATAACACCCCGCCCATATTCATTTTTCGGGACACCAGACAACGAGCTGTGAGTAGTTTGACAATGTCACATTAGCCATTTGATCAATCTTTGCCGAGAGCAGGTTTGTGACGCAGGCGTGATTTGCGAGAACGGGTTCTGTTAACGAGATGGCTCACGACCAGTTGCGTGGCGTCATCCGGTGAAAGTTGTGGTAAAGGCATCGAAGCGCGCAATAGTTCGCGCACATTGGCCACCGAGAGTTTTGGCAAAACGTCGACTTCATACTGGGCCAGCAAGTCGGGGCTTGGCTGAAAACGCTGCAGCCAGTCCAGGCGAGTTTCAGCCACAAACCAGGAAGCGAGGATCGTGAGAGCCAGTTGATGTTTCCAAGCGCGATATTTACGGGTTTGGAATTCATCCCAGCCGAACTCATCTTTCGCATCTTCGTTGCTGCGCTCAATCAAATAGCGATGGGTTTTGCGCCAAGCCATCGTTTTCAGATCCGTGCTTTCGGAGGCATTGCTGAGAACATAGGTGATTTGAGCCGCCTCCTTGCGAAACAACAACCATTCCTGGCGTGGTTGATCATCATAAACAACCCAAACCCGAACGCGCGCAAAGTGGGTTTCCAGATAGCCACGTTCGTTCGCCCGTAAGCGCAGGCTCTGCCACTCCAGCCCGTCTTTTTGACGCACAGTGCGGACTTCATAGGCTGTTCCCACAATATGAGGTGTCTGGGAGGGTTGGCCTCGTTGGGTGAGCGGATGGACAATCTGCGGCTGTTCCAAATAAACCTTCGTGTTGGCAGGCACATCCCCGTAATATTCGATTCCGGTGTCGTTCAGGTTTTGGCGCAGGCCTTCATTGCGTCCATACAAATCATCCATCACCACGGCCTGAAATGGGATTTGTCGCTCACGGGTTCGTTGGATCAACTGCCATCCCAATTCCGGCTTGGTGTGAAAAGCAAGCGTTTCCGGTACCCCCGTCTTTTTTCGTAGTTCCTCATGGCTCTCTTCAAACCAGGCCTGCGGCAGATACAGTTCGCCATCTATCCAGGCGCAGACGTCCGCCGTCACCAAAGCTAAAAAGACGCCCACCTTACTCATCTCGATCTTGCCCAAACGCCCATTGTGCTGACGACCTGCCCCGGCGCTATGCTCGCCCGCCTTTTCTTCCGCACTTTCGTCCAACACCAGTACGGCTTCTTGAAAGGCAGGATGAACCTTGACTTCCTTTTCGACCGCCTGAATTACCTCTTCGCCCGACCAGGAAGAATTACTCACAAAATGCTGTAAGTTTTGTCCCGAGATGCCGGTTTTTCTGCCAATGTTCGCTAGATTACGGTCGGTTTCCATGCGCAATAGTCCACTGATGTACTTCAAGCCATATTCGCCGGTATCTCTGGTTCGGGTGCAAAAATACTGCCCAAATCGCTGGTAAAACATGACCAGCCGTTCTCCAAGTTTGGATATCTCTTCCAGAGGCAAGCCCCATTTCGCAAACTCGTTTTTTTCTCCATATTCCTCATTTTGCCATAGAACATTTGTTTAATGTGACATTGTCAAACTACTCACAATTATTCGAAATATAGACTATAAAGACGTTCGCCAGAATTGGCGAACGTCTTTTTTGCAATTAATACTTTGTATTTTCTCATAGCCTTGCTCCCGCTGGAAAGCAGGGACAAAGAATTCATCTGCAGGAAAAACACTTACACCTGGCGGCAGGGTTAACTCAAATCTTTTTTTGCGTATTGTTTGCCCGAAGGAAACCTCACGCGTCCGCCTTCGGTTTGATTTATTCTCCCGTCCTGCGAGGAGAGCGGAGAAAATCGAAAAAACAGGATAGGGTCGGCGGAAATCGCCGACCCTATCCTGTTTTTTCGAAGAATTATGAGTTTCGGGGGAGTTATGCCTCGGCTGCATCACGAGTTTGTACCCCACCTTGGCGAGGGTGACATTATTGCCCGTAATACATGACACCTATTACTATTGTACTTTTCTTCACAGATGTATTATCAGATTGCATATATTCATTTATGCATATAAAGGCAGGAGCATTTTATGGTCACACAAGCATTGGCACAGGAAATCTCGCAGCTTGAAGCGGATTTTTGCTCCGCCCTGTCTGATCCCACTCGATTACTCATTCTTTATGCATTAGCCGAAGCACCCCATAATGTCACCGACTTGGCCAATGAACTGAACATCACCCAGCCCACGGCTTCCCGTCATCTTAAGATCTTACGCGAGCGCGGGCTGGTTTATACCGTTCGCCAGGGTACCACCATCACCTACCATCTTACCGACCCCAGCTCATTCAAGCGCTTGACCTGCTTAGAACCGTAATGCGCGACCGTTTTGCCCACCGGGCCGGCTTGATGGAAGAGACCAAGGTCGCCTAGAATTTTCTGCTTGAGGAGGAAGGTATGCATGTAAAGAAATTATATGTAATGCTCGTGACCGCCGGTCTTCTGATTTTGATCGTCACCGGGATCGCGCTGGCAACCGTCCAGCCCGTAAAGGCCCAATGCGGTTCACAGGTGTCATCCTGCAAGAACTGCCATGAGGTGCAGGCCAAGGACCCGGTCAACAATGACGGCACCGGCTGGCACCAGTCGCATGCCTTTGGCGATTTCTGCTACATCTGCCATGCCGGGAATAACCAGGCCACCGATGAGACGGCTGCGCATACCGGCATGGTCTCGCCTTTGGCCGATGTCAAAGCTTCCTGCGCGCAATGCCATCCCAACGACCTGCAGGCCCGCGCCCAGGTTTATGCCAGCAACCTGGGAGTGAAAGTTGGTACCAGCGCTGCCGCCCCCACGCCTGCACCGCTGCGGCTCCAACGACTGCCCCGGCAAGCGCCGCTCCGGCTGCTCCGCCCAGCCTCAGACACAAGCAGCAGGCAAGCGTGGCTGCCCGACGATAAGAACCTGGTGGATTATGTCCAGCGCTACGACGAGAACGTTCTGGGCGAACATCCCACCAATTGGGGTAATGTCATCCTGCTGGTCATGATCGCTGGCCGCTGTTAATCGGCGGCGGCGCGCTCGTGATCGCGCAGGGAGGGACTGGTCAGGGTATCCTTCAAGGAAACCAAACCGCTCGAAGGCGAATATCCGGCCGACGTTGTGGATATGGTTCCCGATATCGCCAAACTTGAAACCGAACTGCCAGCAAATCGCTGCGCCGGCTGCTTGAAAAACCGGAGGCCACCGCCGAAGTCCTTACTTCCATCGACAAACTGATCTGAAAGCAAATCGTCAGACAGAAAGAGCAGAAAGATTAGCCGATCTTCACTTCGCGTGAAAGGAAAATAACATGAACTGGTTCGTCAAGCAAATTCGCAAAGAAGAATGGTCACCCTATGCAGCGGGCATCCTGCTCGGCATTGTGGGCATCCTGGCTGTGGTTCTAGCCAATACCCTGCTGGGGCCTCGGGGGCCTTCGAGAACATGGCCGGGATGATCGGCAAAGCCGTTGCCCCCAAAGCCTTCAACAACATGTACTTCAACTTCATCATGCCGCCGGGATCACCTGGGGCGTCATCCTGCTGGTCGGTGTGTTCTTCGGCGGCATGATCGGCGCGCTGCCAGCGGCACGTTAAATTGCGCAACAAGGATGCAGCCAACAGCGATGCGCAGTGGAAGCGCATCTTTGGCCCGCAGACCTGGAAGCGCTGGGTGATGCGGTTTCTTCGGCGCCATCGTCCTGGAATATGCCGCCGGCATTGCCGGCGGCTGCACCAGCGGCCTGGCCATTTCCGGCGGCATGCTGCTGGCCCCGGCCGCCTTCCTCTTCATTGCCGGCATGTTCGCCTCCGGCATCCTCACCGCCCTGGTCGTCTATCGCAAGAGGTATTAAGCAGAGCTGACATGAATTATGTCATTGCTCTGGTCCTCGGCGTCGTTCTTCGGCTTTTCGTTGAACAAAGCCGGGCTGACCAAATACAACAAGATCGTCAACGTATTCCGCTTCACCGACATGGCGGTTCTGAAATTCATGATGACCGCCCTGGTCGTGGCCATGATCGGCCTTTACGGCCTGCGCGGCCTGGGCTGATCACCTTCCCGACCGTCCCTGCCACCTATATCGTCGGGAACCTGGTCGGCGGGCTGATCTTCGGGGTCGGCATGGCCCTCACCGGATACTGACCGGGTACATGCGTCGCCGGTCGCGGCGAAGGAAAACTCGATTATCTTGTCCCTGGTTTCCTTGGTTTCTGGTCGGTGCGGTCATCTACGGCCTGACCTATCAGCAGGTTTCCCGCAGATCTCGAAGCTTGCCAATCTTGGCAACGTGGTGATGCCCGATCTGTGGAACCTCAACCCTTACCTGACGGTGCTCGCTTTTCACTGATGGCCCTGCTCTTGTTCTATCTGATCGACCGCATGGGCATGCAGCGCAAAGAAAGTCTAACAGCAGCAGTAACCGGGGTCCGTGCGGGAGTTGCCGACCCCGATCAGCATAGCGGTAATCGGAGCATCTCATGACGAAAATCTTGACACGACGTGACTTTCTAAAATTGAGCGGCAGCGGCCGTCGGCGCCGTTGCATTGGGCGAGTTCATCCCGCCGCTGGTGGCGCAGGCCGCCCGCGAGAACGGACAGCTGGACGCCAACGGCGATGGCTACATCGCCACCATGTGCGAGATGTGCGTCTGGCGCTGCGGCGTGCTGGCCAAGGTCAAGGACGGCCGCGTGGTCAAGCTGGAAGGCAACCCCGACCATCCGCACTCCAAAGGCAAGCTGTGCCCGCGTGGCCAGGCCGGCCTGATGAACACCTACGACCCCGACCGGGTGCTGACCCCGCTCATCCGGGTGGGCAAGCGCGGCGAGGGCAAATTCCGCAAGCGTCCTGGGACGAAGCCCTGGATATCGTCGCCAAGAACATGCTGGACATCAAGCAAAAATATGGCCCCGAGGCGATGGTCTTCTCGTCCACGCACAACCTGTCGCAGCCGCTGTTCGAAAACCTGCTGCAGGCGTTCGGCTCGCCCAACTACGGCACCCAGCGCAGCCTGTGCTTCAACGCCATGATCGTCTCCAACCTGATGACCTATGGCATGGAAGAGCCGGACCGCGATTACAGCCAGCTCAAGTACATCATCCTGACCGGCCGCAACCTGGCGGAAGCCATCTCCAACTCCGAGACCGGCGACTTGATCCATGCCGTCGACCGCGGCGTCGAAGATGGTCTACCTCGACCCGCGCTTTACCAAGACCGCCGCCAAAGCCACCGAATGGCTGCCCATCCGCCCCGGCACCGACCTGGCCTTCCACCTGGCGCTGATCAATGTCATCATCGGCGAAGAGCTCTACAACCAGCATTTTGTGGACCAATACACGGTTGGCTTTGACGAGTTGCCAACAGCTGTCAGCACAGTACACGCCCGAATGGGCGGCGGGCATCACCGAGATCCCGGCCGACACCATCCGGCGCATCGCACGTGAATTTGCCGCACGCCGCGCCGTACGCCCTGGCGCACAACGGCTGGCGCACCTCCAATTTCATCAACTCCTTCCAGACCGAGCGCGCCATCACCATCCTCAACGCGCTGGTCGGCAACTGGGGAACGACCATGTTCCCGGCCGGCGGCGAAAGCTGGCGGGCCTGGGCGCGCCGCCCCAGCCGGCCTACCCGCGCATCTCAGCCCTGCGCCTGGACGGCGTGCCCTGGAAATATCCGTTCGTGCCGCTCAAGCTCGGCGTCTTCCAGGAGATGCGCGACGCGATCGTGAACGAAGACCCTACCAGGCGCACGGCTGGTTTATCTCCCGCCAGAACCCGGCCATGTCCCTGCCCGACCGCAAGACGCACGCTGGAAGCCTTCGGCAAGCTGGATTTCATCGTCACCATCGACATCATCATGAACGACACCTCCTGGTTCTCGGACGTGGTGCTGCCCGAAGCCTCTTACCTGGAACGCTACGATCCGCTGCTGCGTCGTTGGGCAACCGTGTCTTCGTGCGCCAGCCGGTCATCGAGCCGCAGGGCGAAGGCAAATCGGCGCTGTGGATCTACAAGGAGCTGGGCAGCGTCTGGGTCTGGGCGATTTCTTCCAGTACAAGGATGAAGAAGATTACCTGCCAGCAGCTGGCTCCGCTGGGCGTACGCCTGGACGAAGTGTCCGCAGCCGCGGCTATGTCGATCTGCCGCTGGAGCAGTGCGGACACTGTTACAAACTGGAACACGCCCAGCGGCAAGATCGAGCTCAAGTCTGCATACGCTCGACAAAGCCGGTTTTGCGGCCGTGCCCGCCTGGGAAGAACCGCCCGCACCCAAAGCCGGGCCAGTTCTACCTGCTGACCGGCAAAGGTGCGCCGCCAGACCCAGTTCGGCACCCAGAACAATCAACTGCTGCACAAATATGAGGACGAGCCGCGCCTGTGGATGAACACAGAAGCCGCCGCCAGGCCCAGGGCTTGAAGGACGGCGATCTGGTGGAGGTCACCAGCGAGGTCGGCAAGATCCATGTGAAGCTGCAAGCCACCCAGGCCATCCGGCCGGATTGCGTGTATATGACGCCCGGCTTCGGGCACCTGTCCAAAGGTCTGACGCACCGCCTATGGCCTGGGGTCCAGCGACTCGGACCTGCACGTGACCTATACCGACCCGATCAGCGGCGGCCAGGCGCTCAGCCAGACCTTTGTAACGGTAAAGAAATTTGCAGATGCACCTGCGTCCAAGACGCACAAGCCGCTATTTTTAGGAGAGTAGAACATGACAGCGCATACATATGGCTTCTTGATCGATGCGTCCCGTTGTATCGATTGCCGCGCCTGCCTGATAGCCTGCAGCGTAGAAAACAACGTCTCGATGTCGCATACACGTATCTGGATGAAAGATACCGGCATAGTCGGGGATTACCCTGACCTGAAACACTATACCGCACCTTTTCACTGCATGCATTGCGTTGACCCATCCTGCGTATCCGCCTGTACGGTCGGCGCCTTACAGCAAAATGCAGATGGCATTGTGACGTATGACAATGACCGCTGCATTGGCTGTCGCTACTGTATGTATGCCTGCCCATTTGAAGTTCCTCATTTTGAATGGGATCAACAATTTGCCCTGATCACCAAATGCGATATGTGTGTCGCCCGCCTGAAAGAAGGCCAAAAAGAGCCTGCCTGCGCTGCAACCTGCCCCTCAGGCGCTATTCAATTCGGTAAGCGGGAGGATATGCTAAAGGTCGCTCATGAGCGGATTGCCAATGAACCAAACCGCTACGTTGACCACGTCTTTGGAGAACATGAAAATGGCGGCACTTCCACCTTCTACATCTCGCCGGTCCCGTTTGATAAGCTTGGTTTTCCAGCGGTGCAAACTTCACAATCGCCCGCAGCATTCAACCGCATGGCAACCGAAGATAGGGACTCCCGTCATTGCGGGAACCGTGGCGCTTGGCATGACGGGTATTTACCTGGCTCTTGAGAAGTTTGGTAAAAAAACTGCTGAACAGAAGCCCGAACACGCTGAAGTAACGCAAGACAGCGTAGAGGAGAAGTAAGCCATGACCATCAACATCAAAATTAGAAGTTTCAAGGCTTTGAAGGGCTTCCCGCGTTTTATGTATGCTCTGGCCATCCTGACCATTTTAGGGATGAGCGCTGGCTTATACCGGTTGTACGCCGGACTTGGGGCCACCACCAACCTTAGTACCGTCTTCCCGTGGGGGCTATGGATCAGTTTTGACCTAACCACTGTAGCCTTTGCCGGTGCGGCTTTTACACTGGCAACCCTAGTGTATGTTTTCCATATGCACGATTTACATTCTGCCATCCGCCCTACGGTGCTTTTCGGCTTGCTGGGCTACAGTTCAGTATTAGTCATCCTGTTTTTTGACCTCGGCCGCTGGGACCGTTTCTGGCACTTTCTGGTGTATCCCAATCTCACCTCCGCCCTCTTCGAGGTCAGTTGGTGCATTGCACTCTACAGCGGTATTCTGACCTATGAGTTTGCACCGGTAATTCTGGACAGGCTCAAAAATAAGAGGATTTCAGGTTTCCTCGAAAAAATCACCATCCCAATGGTGATCGCAGGTATCACGCTTTCATCGATGCACCAATCTTCACTGGGCTCCCTGTTCGTGATCCAAGTGCACCGTTTGAACCCACTATGGTACTCCATCGTTCAGCCTGAGTTCTTCCTGGTGTCATCCCTCGCTGCAGGCATTTCGACGATCATCATTGGGTCTTACGTCAGTATCTGGATGTTCAAACACACGCTCGACGAGAAAGTCCTTGAAAAATTGGGGCGATTGCTGCCGTGGATTTTGGGTCTTTATCTGGTGATGAAACTGGGTGACTTACTTCTGGGCGGAAAATTGGATTTGCTTTTCACCAGCGGCACACTCAGCGTTTTGTACCTGGCCGAAATGCTTCTAGTGATCATTCCAATCGTCTGGTTTTCCATCAAAGCACTTCGCTCCACCCGGAAGACCGCTCTGGTCGGCGCCTTATTCGTCGCGGCAGGGATCCTGCTCAACCGTTTTGACGTAACCTGGTTCGCCATGAAGTCACTCAATGGCGTTACATACTTTCCCTCATGGATAGAAGCAGCTTTGCTTGTGGGAGTGGCATCAGGCGTATTGTTGGTATATACCTTGTTGGCTCATTTCTTCCCGGTTTTTTCTGAGACCCTTCCCATGTCAAAAGGTTCTCAGCCTAGTCTCCCGCCTCTTCAACCTGTCCCGGCTTTTCAGCAGAGAACGGTCTCGTCATCGAAGGCAGCCAGCGACTAAATATCGCCCGTAAAACAAAGCCGCTCCTGCAAGGGGCGGTTTTTTTCGTGCCTCGACTATAATCTCAGAGGCTCCCTGAGAATATCCGAAAATTTGGGGTGCAGGTAGCGGCAGTTCATGAACTGCCGCTACCTGCACCCCCAAATTATGAAACTCCTCGCCTATTGTGGGTTCCTTCGATAATTAACCCTTAGAAACATTATGCGCCCGTCTTTTTTCCATCACCTTCACCCACCCACCATCCCGGCAGCTCAAGCCCGCTGGCGTTACACCCTGGGCGCGGGTGGCCTGGCAGTCTTCCTGGTGCTTGTCCTGGGAGTGACCGGCATTCTGGAAATGTTCTATTACATTCCCACGCCCGATCAAGCCGGGCTTTCCGTCCAGACCATCACGTACCTTGTCCCCTTTGGCGGACTGATCCGCAACCTCCATTTCTGGGCCGCCCAGCTCTTACTGATCGTCATCGCCGTCCATCTGGTGCGGGTCGTTTTCACCGGGGCCTATGCCCCGCCGCGGCGCTTTAATTATCTGCTCGGGTTGGCTCTGTTCGTGTTTGCGATCCTGCTCGATTTCACCGGCTATGTCCTGCGCTGGGACCAGGGCATTCAATGGGCGCTGGTGGTGGGAACGAATCTGATCAAGACCATCCCGTTGATCGGGCCTGAGTTTTACATCATTCTCACCGGCGCGACCCAGCCCAATATCGCAACCCTGATCCGCTTCTATACCTGGCATATATTCGGGTTAACGCTTGGCGCGGCCATCCTGCTGGTCTGGCATATATTCCGCGTCCGCCGCGATGGCGGCATCGCCGTCCCGCCTCCCGCCCTGCGGACCGATAACAAACGTATCACCCGCTACGAGCTGGTGCGCCGCGAAGTATTGGCCATGCTCTTTTCCGGCGCGGCGCTTATCCTGCTGGCGATTTTTTTGCCGGCGCCTCTCGCTGAACCGATAAGCAAGACGGCCGAAGTATTCGGCGAAGCCCGCGCGCCCTGGTTCTTCCTGTGGATCCAGCAAATGCTCAAATGGGGCGACCCGTTCTTCTGGGGCGTGCTCGTCCCGCTGTTCTTGCTGGCATTGCTGGCGCTGATCCCCTATATTTTTCCAAAACCGGCCGACCGCGAATTGGGTCGTTGGTTCCCCAGGTCCAACCGTCTGGCTCAAATTATATTGGCAGTGATCATCCTGTTTGTCATCATTCTATCGATCATGGCCAGGCTCTCGAACCTGGCCGGGCCGTCCAGCAGCTAAAGCATGAACCGCTTGATCCTTATCGGTTCCGGAACACTTCTTATCGTTTTGGTCCTGGCCTGGTGGTTGACCTCACGCCAGCCGAAGCCGGTCGTCCTGATCCCGACGCTGACCGGTCAACCCGAATATTGCCTGACGTGCCATGCCGATCTGCCTGAGATCAGCTCATCGCACCCGGTCAAAACGTTCGGCTGCGTCATCTGCCACGGCGGCGAAGCGCTGGCACTGAATGCGGATCTGGCGCACAGCACGCATGCGCGGCGGCGCAAACCCTTCCGATCTATCAGTCGTACAACAATCCTGCGGCGGCAGCAACTGTCATTCCGGGACGGCAGCGGATAACAATGACCATATCCAGCGCGTGATGACCAGCGTGCAATCCACGTATGCCGGCGCGATTGCCAACATTCTCTATACCTTTGGCGAGCAACCCGATCTGACGGCCCGCTTCGGCATCCACGCCGTGGCGGATGATGCGATCACCACATCCACCGGCGTGCCCGCGCTCAAGGTTTTCGATCCGGCTACGGAGACCAATCCGTTCATCAAGGAATTTGCGATCCAATTGCCTTGACTGCCACATCAACGCCCAGCCTCTTACGGGTCAGCACATTCGACCGGTTGACCGGCTGCGCCGCCTGCCATACTCCAAACATCGACTCGTTTCCAAAAGGCCAGGTCCATAAGCTGACGACGGCCATTCCATTTACGCAATGCAACACCTGCCATAACCGCGGCAACTATGATCTGCGAACGATGACCTTCGTCCAGCGCACCGATAATCCAACCGATCGTTTGCATGCTTACTACCAACCCATCGCCCAGTTCACAAAATGCGAATACACGCTGGATTGCGTTGATTGCCATACACGCACCGAAGCCATGGGCGACGGCGATATTCACTCCAACAAAAAAGAGATCCAATACATCCAGTGCCAGACCTGTCATGGCACGCCCACAAAGCTGCCGCAGACCAAAACACTGACCGATGCCAACGATATTGCCTTCCGGCTGGCGCTGCTCAACCCGGTCGTCGATCTGAAGGTTGGGGATACAATCCTGGTCACCGATAAGGGCGAGCCGCTGTGGAACACGCGTGTCCTTACCCGATGGAACATATCAACTGATCGGCAAAGCCACCGGCCAGGTGTTCACCTTCAAGCCTGTGATCGGCAGTGGCTGCACGCAGAACGGCACGGATCAATCCTCCGCTTATTGTCACACCTGCCATTCGGTCCAGAGATAAAATGCCTGAACCTTCCCGTCGCGACTTTCTGAAGCTCACCACCACCGCCCTGTTGACCCTCAGCGGCCTGCTCGGGCTGGGCGGCCTGCTCCGGTTCCTGGATTTTCAAACCGAGCCGGCTCCCAAGACCGATTTCGACCTGGGCCTGGCCTCCAATTACCCTCCCGGTTCCCAGACGGTTATCCCGGATGTGCCTGCCCTGCTCATTCATAACCACGGATGGATTCACCGCCTTGAGTTTGGTCTGCACTCACCTCGGCTGCACCGTCTGGCAGGACACCGACGGTAATGGCCTTACCTGTCCCTGTCACGGTTCACGCTATGATGAGAAAGGGAATGTCCTGCAAGGCCCCGCTCAAAAGCCGTTGAAACCTTTGCGGGTCGAAACCATAACGGACGGACATTTGGTCCTGCACACCGATTGAATTCAAGCCAAATGTTCCATGACTTAATGACGATCAGGAGCCGCTGCTAATCTGATAGCGCAGAAGAAGTGAGTGATCATTCCGAGTTACAAGCATTTCATCAAAATAACCGATGCGGTCAGATATTCGACAAAGCCAATAAAGGTGATCATAAGGAGAGAAAATGAGCTCAGCTTCCGAAACCATACCAGCAATTTCGTACCAGCCACCCCAATGTTTATAAGGCGTATGAAAACCTGGGCGAGGCAGCGTCAAAGGCGGGCCCGCTCGACGCCAAAACCCGTGAACTGATCAAGCTCGGGATGTCGGCCGCCAACATCTCCGAGAGCGCGGTCGAATCGCATACTCACCGGGCTATGGACGCAGGCGCCACAGCTGAAGAGGTCGAACACGCCCTTATGCTCGGCATCAATACCCTCGGTTTTTCAACCACCATGGCCGCGCTCGGGTGGGCTAAGAAAGCGATCGCAAATCATAGCAAATAAACGGTCCGGCGGACTCCTACGTCTACCGAAAAAAGATTTAGCGCCGAGACGCTAAAGCGCAAAGGTTCTTTAACTCTTTGAATAATCCGGAAGGCTGCATCGGTTCCAGAGTATTGATCAACAACGCAACCCAGCTTTCTTATTTGCCAACCTGGCACCCTCACGTTAATTTTGACTTTTGCAATACAGCCATCCATCCCGATCAGAATTCAACAGCAAATCTCGCTCGTAAACGGTTGAGCGAGATTTGCTATAATGACCTCAGACGAATGCGGAGGACAAAATGGACGAACTCAAATGGCAGGTACTTACAGAAACGAACGGACGGATGGAAGCCGACATCCTCAAGAGTTATCTCGAAGCAGAAGGCATCCAGGTGGAATTATTCCAGGAGGCAGTGGGGCATCACATCTATCCGGTGACGATCGATGGATTGGGACGGGTACAGTTATTTGTTTCGAAGACGCAATATGCGGAAGCAAAAGAAATACTGGCTCAATATACAGATTCTCGGAATAGAGCGAGTAGCGGCAGTTCATGAACTGCCGCTACTGACTGAGGAGAGAGAATGGAATTCGACCTTTCCGATGAACAACGCCTTTGGCAAAAGACCGTCCATGAATTTGTAGAAAAGGAAGTGAGACCCCAGGCGGGTGAAGTGGATGTAACCGGGCAGTTCAACTGGGCGGCAGTCCGCAAAGGTGCGGCGCTCGGATTGCTCGGATTGAGCATCCCTGAGGACTACGGCGGAGCCGGCATGGACGCCGTCAGCGCTGCAATCGCCATTCAAGAACTTGGCTGGGGCTGCGGCTCCACGGCCCTGGCCCTGGCCGCGCACAACGGCCTGGGCACCGCGCCGTTGGTTAATTACGGCAGCAAGGAACTGAAAGAACGCTGGCTCCCACTCCTGACGAGCGGCACAGGTAAACTCGGCGCCCTGGCCCTAACGGAGCCGGGCGCAGGTTCGGACCTGCAAGGCGGTGTGAAAACCAGAGCCGTGAAATCAGGAAATGAGTGGATTATCAACGGCTCGAAGATGTGGACAACGAATGCCTCGATTGCCGAGTACATAATAACCCTGGTCCGTACTGAAGCGGGAAGCGACTCGCACTCGTTGAGCCTGATCCTGGTCCCCACGGATAATCCCGGGCTGCGGATCGGCCCGGCCGAAAGGAAAATGGGGTTACACGGCTCCCCCACCCATGCGGTGGGTTATGGCGATGTCCATGTCCCGTTGAGTAATCTCGTCGGCGAGCAAGGTTTGGGCCTGCAACAAACCCTGGCAACCCTCGATGGCGGGCGGATCAGCATCGGGGCGATCTCCCTTGGTCTTGCGCAAGCCGCATTCGAGTTTGCAGTTTCCTATGCGCTTGAGCGCCAGGCTTTCGGCCAGGCGATAGCCGGTTATGAAGCCATCCAATGGATGCTGGCAGATGCAGCCACGGAAATAGAGGCTTCGCGATACCTGCTCTATCACGCCGCCTGGCTAAAACAACAGGCTCGTCCCTATACGAAAGAAGCCTCAATGGCAAAACTCTTCGCAACGGAAATGGCCGAGCGCGTCTGCCGCAACGCGATCCAAATCCACGGCGGATATGGCTACAGCAGTGAATACCCGGTGGAGCGAATCTATCGTGATGCGCGGCTGATGACCATTGGCGAGGGCACCAGCGAAGTTCAAAGAATGGTGATATCAAGAAGCGTGCTCAACAGAGCAAGGTAAGTACCAATAGCTTGTCCCCAGGCTTTCAGCCTTTGAGAGATGGAGGGGCTTAACCCGGATCTATAACGCTAAGATCGGAATACTTTGAACAGCGAAGAAAATATCAAGATCGTTGGTGTTCCTAGCGGATTTGCGAGTCTGGAAAAAATTCGAAGACTGCGGAAATTCATCCCTGTCCGAACCTGAAGGGGATCGGGAGAAGAATTCCGAATTTTGGGATGTGAACGGGAAAGCAACATTCACATCCCAAAATTCGGTCATGTTTTTCAACCAGTAGGTATATAGATATCTATTTCTCAACAATCACCCAGATGGTATGGTCTTTTGTTATTACGCTTGTCTTTCCCAGCGGGAAAAGCGAGACAATTTGTGCCGGTGGATAAAAATGGCTTCGCATCAGAAGCGACTTTTCGGCCAATGCTATAAGCTTCACTCCGAAAGTGCGGATATCAGGCTCTTCGATGACAAGCCGTCCCCCGGGCTCGAGGACGCGGAAGAGTTCGCCCGCTGTCCGGGCCTGGTCCAGGACGTGATGCAAAGCATCCACCATGATCACCCGTTGGAAGAAATTGTCCGGGAAGGGCAAGTCCTCAGAATAGGCGGCCGCAGCCCAGAGTCCCGGTTTGGCATTTGCAAAACGAAGCATGTCGAGCGATGGATCTGCAACAAGAACCTGGGCGGCTTTATCACGTAAAGCCGAAGCAGCACGCCCAGTCCCACCGCCAACATCCAATAACCGCCCATCGACAGGCAGGTCCGCAGCCTGGAGCATCACATCACGCGAGGAATATTCAGTTTGTCTGTTGTACAGTGGAGCGATCAAGCCGAAATGGTCGAACGGCATGTTATTGAACGCTGATCAACCCCTGGAGACGATCAAATGTCGCGGGACCGATCCCCGCTACATTCATGATATCCGTGATACTGCTGAACGGACCATGTGCGGTGCGATAATCGATGATTTTCTGGGCGGTTGTCGGGCCGATGCCGGGCAAAGTATTCAAGGTCGCTTAGTGTAGCGGTATTTATGTTTATCAAATTAGGCTGTAAAGTTGAGCCACTCGGTGTAGAAATCACGGTAAACGGCCCACTCTCGGTAGGCACTACACTAAATGGCCCAGCCGAGGTCGTTGCCAGTCCCCTCGCCGTTCCGCCCGGAAGAACCAGCTGCTGACCATCTTGCAGCTTGGCGACCAGGTTGATCGAATTCGGGTCTACTTCTGGCAAGCAAACCGCCCGCGGCAGCTATAGCATCCTGCACGCGACTGCCTTCCGGGAAGGAATAAACGCCTGGACGCACCACTCCCCCCAACACCTGCACTTGAATTAGCACTTTCGTGGGTGAAGGTTCAAGCGCTATAGGACTGCCTTCGGGAATGCGGGTCACCAAAAATAAAGCGCCCGCCAGGATGAAACCAACCATCAATCCGATCAAAACATAGGCGATTTGTTTCATGCTTTGATTTTACATCAACTTCATAACCGCAATGATCATCGCGCTGAATCCCAGTCCGGGCATCACCGAAAAAAGATGTACCAAACGCCGAAAATAGCCGGGCATCTCTTTTAGTTCCAACCTTCGGAAGCCCCACTTTTCATAGAATGAGCCCATGCTTGAAAGACAAGTCAGGTACAAGGGACGCGGGGCCTGGGAGAGTAGATGTTCAATAACGGCGCTGGCAACGCCCTTATGCCGATCAGACGGGTCGACTGCGATGGAGGCCAACTCAATAACCTCGCGGCCGTGCGGTTTGAGCTGACCGCAGCCCAACATCCTTCCGGATCCGTCAACCGCGATGACAAACCTGCGCCAATCCAGGCCGGTTGGGTTGATGTCAACCAAATGGATAAGCCTCTTAATGGCGGGAAAATCTTCCAGAGGTCGCGGGTCTCAGACTGAAATCGGTCATGGTAACCCGGCTTATCCAAGCAGACCGGCGGCCACCACGATTGTAAACGAGGCCACAAACCAGTGGATGAGGAAGGGATAGACGAAGGATCGTGTCCGGTACCCCACCCAGCCAAAAATAAATCCACCAAATATAGTGGACAAGGTCTCCAGTTCCGGCTTTCCGATATGAGCCAGGGCGAAAGGGACTGCCTGCAGCCACAAAGCCTCGGGCCCGAACTTGCGAGCATAAGCGAAAAGGATAAAGCCGCGAAAGAAGAATTCCCACCCGAACAAGTCAATGAAGGTATTCCACGGCAAGCCGCCGACCTGGGACTTGTAGTAATCCTTCATTGCGCCGCCATGAGCAGCCAGCCATAAAATCGGGCGCGATCAGAAGGATCCCGATACCGGTAAGGATCAAACCGGTTTTCCAATCTCCGAACGTAAATCCATACGCACCGGGCTTTTCGCGAAAGATGAATCAGGATAATGAACAGCGGGATGAGCAGGTACAGAATAGTGCGGTCGATGCCTTTGTTGGGTGTTAACTGATTGATAGGCATCAACCATCAGCAATAAAGTGCTGACGATGGTTACGGTAACGATTTTCCAATCAAAGGTAAGGCGCGGACCGAGTAGGGTTTTCATAGATTGGGTAATCAGTTGATTAATATGGCAGGTAGATTTGGTTTCCGGCTGGGGCCAAGCATTTGCGCAAGGACGGGGCCATCACGTGCCAGCTCAAAGCCCCAGTTCAGGATCAGAAGCATGGCCACCAGGCTGGCGATTAAAATAACCAGTGCTTGGGCGGGTTTTCAATACACGATAACCATATACCCACATATTCGCAGCGCAGATGGCGAAAAACGGTATCAGCACCAGATGGAATCGTTCCTCAGAGAGGATAAAGACATGTGGAAGCAGGTAGCCAATAAGTAAGCAAAGCCAATAGTATTACCGTCGGACGATTTGTAAACAAGGCAGCGCCAAATACGGCGGATAGACCAAGGATCACAAAAGGCACCGCCAGCACCAGGAGGATGAGAACCAGAATTGGCAGGGGAATGAAGCCTAAATAATCATTGACATAAAAATAGGTGAAGGCGCGCAGTTCCAGATTGAAAAAATAACCCAATCGGCGCACAGCCAGGTACGGGAAGCGCGCCGGGTCCTGGCGGATGAATTCAATCGCTTTTTGGGTGCCAATCGCGTCGCGAGCCTGATCGTCCAGGATTGAAAGCAGGTCGAGAGAAGGGCCGAATATGAAGGTCCCGGTCGATTGCGGATGATAACCTACATACAAGTTATAACCCATCGAGGTTTCTATGCCTGTCAATCTGTGCGAAAGCAGGGAATTGCGAACGATCCAGGGGGCAACGGTAATTACCAATGCCAATGCCGTCACGATGGCTTCGCGGCGGCGCTTCAAAGAAAGCCAGATCCAAAGCACCGCCAAGCCCGCAAAGGGCAGGATCACCGAGCGGGTAAGGGCGGCGAGACCCAACAAAAAACCGGAGAGCAGGGAATAGAGAAATAAAGCGCGAGGCGTCGAGCCAGGAGAAACCTGAGCCAGCTTAAACAAAGCAGCTACACTCGCAAGGACAAGCAAGAAGAATAAGTTCTCGGTGGCAAGGGCCAGGGGGAAGATCACAAGCATCGGATAAACGGCAACCGCCCAGGCCGCGAGTTTGGAGACACGTTCACTCTCCAGAGTTCCCGCGCTTGCGTTTCCGCGTCCCATCCACAGAAGCCGGAAGGGAAAGGCTCTTTGCGACATAATAGGTCAGCGGCGCCAGCAGGGCGCCGAGCAATGTTTGGGCCAAGCGTGCGGCAAAGAATCGCCCAGCATTGATACCATTCAATATGATAGACCAATGACAGGAACCCCGGATATAACGGGGCACGGAAGGTCGTAAGCACTCCGCGAGGATCAATAGGCGCGGAGGCTGAGGTCGAGATGCAGATATGGGGCGATAAGGGCCAGGTCCGCATGCGGCATACCAGCGGAATCCATTTCCGGAGGCGAGGCTGCGCGCCAGCATGTCGTACTGAAACATATCGTCCAGGCCGATGCTCAATCGGCGCGCCAAAATAACGGGGATCAACCGCAGCACCAGCGCGATCAGGAATATTTGCGCCGGAAAAGACCTAACGCACTGCCACTTTGCGTTCCTGACTGACTCTCTTTCCTTAAAGCCGCGATCCGGCGCTGCAAGTAGGGTGAAAAATATCCATCGTATCGATCCCATAATTCAGGGCGCTTCCAATCCTCACCGGTTACCCGGCCCCGGCATTCGGGCACGCCGCATGAACAATCGAATTCATCATAATTCGAGCCATCACACATGGCATAATCCAGGCAGATCTCTTCACCCTGCGGGGATATCGCGCATGGCGATCAAACCGATCTGCCCGGTTAGGCCTACATTGGGATCACAGGAATGATTGAAACAATCTGCGGGCTCCATCGAGGGGGTCAACAGAAAGAAGTTATCTTCGATCTGCAAAACCTGTTGGGTGAAATTCTCCATGTCCCGGTCAACTTCATCCGCAGAGATTATTTTGCCGCCCCACAAGGAGATCAATTCGCCTTTCTTAATGGGTTGGACGGGCAAAAACACCGCAATTCCCTTTTTCGGCATTTGGGCGATTTTCGAGCTTGGGTGAAAGATATGAAAAATATTGTCCAGTCATTCTTCTCCTTGTTTTCTCATACCTGTCAGGCTTATGAACAGAGACTCGACGATGTTCATGATTCGGGGATTGAAAACACTGAATTTGTTTATAGGAAATCGTGAACACCTCCACGATCAGAGACTGAATCCCGTTAATTACATCCGCCGCCTCGCTGAGGAATCATTCCTCAACAGGCGGCGGTTTGCAGCCAAGGCACAAAATGTTGTTAAGACGACGAATGCGAGAAATGTTCTCTATCATTCTCCAATCTTAGCTTCACATTTTACTGCCTATCGCTAAATCTACTAGGATTTTTCTTCGTCCGTATCCGTCGTTTGCGCAGTCAACCGCTGGGCGAGGAGGATGGGCAGCGCGGTGATCAATACCACCAACATCGCTGTGACATTGGTAATGGGCCGGTTGCGTGGTTTCAACATCTGGCTGAACATCCAGATCGGCAAAGTCTGCTGTTGGCCGGCCGTGAAGGTGGTGACGATGACTTCATCAAACGAAAGTGAGAAAGCCAGAATACCACCCTGCCAGTAATGCAGTTCCGATGTTGGGTAGTACGATATGCCAGAATGTCTGGAAGGAATTTGCACCCAGGTCCATGGAAGCTTCCACCATCGATCCGCTCGTTCGTCTGAAACGGGCCAGAACATTGTTATACACGGTGACCACGCAGAATGTCGCATGACCGATCACGATCGTCCAGAACGAGAAGGGGATTTGGAGCAGGCTGATTGCTGACCGCATGGCAATCCCGGTCACGATTCCGGGTAAGGCAATTGGCAGGATCAAGATGAAGGAAATGGCTTCTTTGCCAAAAAAATTATATCGATATACAGCGCCGGCAGCCAATGTTCCTAATATCAATGCGGTGAATGTTGCGAGGACGGCTACTCGTATGCTTAATAACAGGGACGTTTGCATATCGGGATTGGCGATTGCCTGCGGGATCCATTTGAATGTCAAGCCCGGAGGCGGAAAAGTATAGGCCGATGTCTCTGTCGTAAATGAATATAAAAAGATCAACCATACCGGTATATGCAGGAAGAGCAGCGCCGCCAATGCGCTCAACTTCAACCACCAGGAGGCCGGTTCATCGGATGTTGGTATTTTCTCTTTATAAGCGCATCGAATGCCCCTAATCTTCGGGCAATTAAAAGATAAACGATCATGATCACGATCGGGCCCATGGTAAAAGCCGCCGCCAAAGGAATATTGCCGGAAGTGCCCATATAGGTGAGTACTGCTTTTCCAATGAAAAAACTGGAATTGCCAAATAAGGAAGGAACAATAAAGTCGCCCAAGGTGAGCGAAAAAGTAAAAATCGATCCGGCAACCACACCCGGAAAAGCCAATGGCAGGATCACATTACAGAAAAGTCTGTGATGGATTTGCGCCTAGATCGCCCGAGGCCTCAACCAGGGATTTTGGAACACGCTCAAGCGCAGTTTGGATCGGAAGGATCATATAAGGGAGCCAGATGTAAACAAACACCAGGAAAATGCCCGTGGAAGATACCGATAATGAAGGTCCGCCAACGACCGGCAAACTCAAATACCAGTTCAAGGCACCATCTAAATGAATGAGCCCGGCAAACCAGGAGATGATGCCTTCCTGCGCCAGGATTAATTTCCATGAATAAACCCGCACTACGTAACTCGACCAAAGCGGTAAAGTTACCGCCAGGTATAAAAAGGTCTTCATCCGTTTGGATGCAAACCGAGCGACATAATATGATAATGGGAAGGCAATCACGATACAGGCAATGGTCACCAGGGCCGCCATGATGGTCGTGCGGAAAAATATCTGTAAATTCGTGGGTTCAAATAATTTCGAATAGGTTTGCAACGTGAATTGGTGTACCACCTGACCGGTGAAGCCATCCAGGTAGAAAAAACTATTGAGCAGCATGGTCGCTAAGGACCCTAAATAGACAACCACAAACCAGATCAGTGGTGGTAGGAGCAGAAGACCCAACACCAGCCTTGGACGTCGATATAAGAAAGTCGAGAGGCGATTAAGCATTCTGGCCCTCCAAGATACCGTACATGTTCTTTTTTCCAGAACAGATGTACCTTCTGGCCGCGTGCTTTCATGACATCCATGGAAGTGGTATTTAAATTCTGTTCAACGACCACCAGATCACCGCCGCCGTTCAATTCCACCAGATAACGGGTATAAAGACCCAGATAAACCACATCACGGACTTTCCCATCAGCCGAAAACATATCCTTGCCGATTTTCTCATCAGGCCGTGGATAAATGGATTTTCTCCGGTCGAATGGAAAATTTCGCATCTGTACCGGTGATGCGCTTTGCCATTTCCCCATCGATCAGGTTCGAAGTCCAACAAATCCGGCAACAAAAGGAGTGGATGGATGTTCATAAACCTCTGCCGGACTTCCTACCTGTTCGATCTTGCCTTGGCTGAAGACCGCGATCCGATCGCTCATCGTCAGTGCTTCTTCCTGATCGTGGGTGACGAATACAAATGTTATTCCCACTTGCTGCTGGATGTTCTTTAGTTCCACTTGCATCTGTTGACGAAGTTTCAGATCCAAGGCGCCCAAGGGTTCGTCCAGAAGAAGGACACGCGGATGATTGATCAATGCGCGGGCCAGGGCCACTCGCTGGCGTTGTCCGCCTGAAAGCTGGGAAGGTTTCCTGGTATCCGAAATCCGGGTAATCGAACCAGTTCAAGCATTTCATCCACCCGCTTGATCGCGCTCTTCCTTTGGGACCTTTTTGATCATCAATCCATAGCCGATATTCTCTTCTACGGTCATATGGGGAAAAAGGGCATAATCTTGAAAAACCGTGTTGACCGGTCGTTCGTAAGGCGGCAAATTGGAAACATCCTGGCCAAAAAGAAATATTTGGCCGGAGGTTGGACGATCAAAGCCGGCGATCATTCGCAAACATGTCGTTTTGCCCGAACCCGAAGGACCGAGCATCGAGAAAAATTCCCCATCGGCTATTTCAAGCATCACATCATCCACGGCCTTTAGTTCGCCGAAATGGCGGCTGATGTGTTTAAAGAGGATCGCCGGATCGTTCATCACATACCCTCAACTTGAATTTCCAGGGCGCGCATGAGACCCGGCACGCCTGAAATGTTATTATTATCTACTGCCCGACTATCGCAGTGAAAGCCTCGACCCACTTATCGTAGGTCACACAATTGGTCTGGCCGTTGCCGCAATCCGCAATCGGTGTCTTCCAAAAAGCGATCTTGCCAAAATTGTCGTAACCGTTGGTTTTGCAGCCATCGGGGCCTAACAGATCGCTGGAAGTGCAGCCTGCAGGAACCGCTGGGTTGGAACCAAACCAGGAGGCCACATCACCCTGAACTTTCGGATCGATGGAATGCTCAAGCCACATGTAAGCACAATTGGGATGTGCAGCTTTGGTAGCCATCATGGTGGTATCTGCCCAACCGGTGGTGCCTTCCTGTGGGAATGGTGCTTGCGATTGGCTGTTTGTTTGCCATCAAGCAGGTTTACCTGATAAGGCCAGGAAGGTGCAGCGACAAAGCCCTCGTTCGTGAAATCGGTGACCTGGGTCGCAGCATCACCCCAATATTTCGAAACGATCTTGCGCTGACCTTGCAGAAGGGCAATCGCAGCATCGAATTGCGGCTGGGTCAGTTCATAAGGATCGGTGATGCCAAGTTCGGGGTTATGGGCCTTCAAATAATTGGCGGCATCTGCAATATAGATCGGGCCGACATATCCCTGAACACGACCGTTGTTTGATTTGCCATCCGGCAGGGTCATTTGCAGTGAAGACCACGTTCCATGAGGTCGGCGCAGTTGGGAAAACCTTCGTGTTGTACATCAAAACGTTGGGACCCCATTGATAAGTGACGCCGTAATGTTTGCCATCCGACCGTATGCCAGGGTGCGTTCTGCAAACGTGGATCTACATTTTTATAGGAGGGTATGCGGCTGATATCAATTTCCTGAACCGACTTGCCATAAACCAGGCGCAGGCTGGCATCACCGGAGGCCGTCACAAGGTCAAAGCCGCCACTGTTGATCAATTGCACCATTTCATCTGAAGTCGCGGCATCCTTAACCTTGACCATGCAACCGGTTTGTTTTTCAAAGCCAGTCACCCAATCGTATTTTGGATCATTCGCGCCGCGCTCGACATATCCGGGCCAATCGACGATATCAACTTCACCTTCACCTGTCACAGCTGTCGGTGCTACGGTTGCGGCCGGCGGCAGTTGCTGCTTGCAGTGGAAGCTGGTGCTTGTGTAGCAGCCGACGAGCGCTGTGCGTAGCTGCAGCTACCACATGCAGTTAGAACAACACTTATTAAAGCAAGTATGGCAAACGATCTTAAATGTGAACTTTATCTTCATTCTCTCTCCTTTTTGATATTTATAAAGCTACGGAGAACTAAAATCGCATTATTGATTTGTGAAAGATATCACCTCCTTCAAGTGTTGAAATATTGAAAATAGCATAATTACATTATACATTTCTACTACAAATTTGATGAATTATAGCCAATTCAATCCACCCGTCAATTGATTTTTCACCCCGATGTGCTGAATGGCGCATTACAAAATCAGGCGGCCGGCAATTTCCGGTCGCCTGACACTTTAGAGAAGATACACATTCACCTGCACTTGCGCCAGGTACAAGTCTGAACGCGGATTTTTCGGGAAAGTCAGAGCCAAGAAAGCTTCGTATCTTCTTCGCTCTAACGCACTTATGGAAGCTGTTACCGCGGATATGACAATAAGACCAGCGCACGAAAAGCGTTGTAGGCTTTGGGCATGTCTTCTGCCATAAACCAAAGTTTTTGGTCCTCGCGTGAGACACCCGGTAAAAGCATAGCCCGATCCGCCATATCCGACCCTATTAATTCGACCGTCACTTTTATGGGAGATTTCAACCTTAACGGTTGTACCGTTTCCTTCTTCAATAGCTTCTGGACTGAACGCGCTGCACTTTGTTCGATCATCGGCTGAGTGATATTGGGAGGCAAACACTCGGCGGCGTACCGGCCGGTCCCTTTTTTGACAACCACCGTCTCGAGGCTCCCAAATTGGTCTACGATCTGCGCGCAGGCTGCCTGATCGCCGGTCGCCATCAGAACCGGGATCCCGTAGTGGCCGGCGAGCGCCCCGTTCAGAGAGTACTCGCCTGCCAGAACATCGTTCAACCAGACATTGGCAACACAGGTATCAGACCAGGTATGGCAAAGAACTGCGCTTTGAGAGCCCTGCCGCGCATGATAACCGACAAATATAACCCCTTGCACGGATTCGTCGATCCCCTGCATCATCGAAAGCGGTGAAGGCGAGCCTGTGTTGAGCCGCGCCCGGGGATCCAGTTCTTCCAACAGGATATTCGTGCCATTCCAATGCCCGTCCGCGACGAGCACTTCGTCGGCGCCTCCTCCAAAGGCTCCACGAACTGCTGCATTTACATCTGCCGTCATCACCGGGCGAAATCGCAAATATTCAGGGTGACCCGGTGTGACCTGGTCCCAGGTGGTAATCCCGGTGATCCCTTCCATGTCAGCAGAGATGAGTATTTTCATTGAATCCTCCTCAGATTTATTATCTTCTAATGGAAAGAACTATGTTTTAAATTACAATGCGAGCAGTCCGCAATATAACACGATTCTTTTGCAAGGTATAATTATTTCAATCCTGCGAGGCCCTATGAGCGATTCTCTATTCCCTCTAAGTGCAGAACACAAGATGATCCGCGATTCGGCCCGCGATTTTGCGCAGAACGAGATCGCGCCAATCGCCAGCCAGTTCGACGAAAGCGGTGAATTCCCTTACGAGACCATCAAGAAGATGGGAGGCATGGGTTTCATGGGGATCGAGGTACCGGAGCAATATGGCGGCGCGGGCCTGGATACGCTGTCCTATGTCCTTGCCCTGGAAGAGATCTGCAAGGTGGATGCCTCGCACGGCGTGATCATGTCTGTGAATAATTCACTTTACTGCCACGGCATCCTGAAGTTTGGGACCGAGGACCAAAAACAAAAATTCCTCAAACCAGTTGCATCCGGACAGGCCATCGGCGCCTATTCGCTTACTGAGCCGATGTCGGGTTCGGATGCGGGAGCAATGAAGAGCCGCGCTACGCTGGATGGCGATTGCTACGTTCTGAACGGACGTAAATCCTGGGTCACCAGCGGGCCGGTGGCTGACTTTATCCTGGTCTTCATGATGACAGACCCCGAAAAAAAGCATAAAGGCATCAGCGCGTTCCTGATCGATACAAAGAACTCACCGGGGTTCTCGCGTGGCAAGAAGGAGCCGAAGCTCGGCATCCGCGCCTCGGCCACCAGTGAGTTGATCTTTGAAAACTGCCGCATACCTGTAACGGATCGGCTGGGCAATGAAGGAGACGGCTTTAAGATTGCCATGACCGTGCTGGATGTAGGCCGCATCGGCATCGCCTCGCAGTCCCTTGGCATCGCAGAGGCCGCCTACGAAGCAAGCATTTCCTACGCTCGCGAGCGTGAAGCATTCGGACAAAAGATCGGAGAATTCCAGGGCATCAGCTTCAAGATAGCGGATATGAAGACGCGCATCGAGGCCTCGCGCCTGCTCATCTATGAGGCGGCAATGGCCAAGGAAAGGTCCAAGACGAGCGGCGAACGTTTCACGCTTCAATCTTCGATGGCAAAATTATTCGCCTCCGAGACGGCCATGTTTTGCGCTCACTCAGCAGTACAAATCCATGGCGGGTTGGGATACAGCCGGGAACTTCCGGTCGAGCGCTACTTCCGGGATGCCAAGATCACAGAAATCTACGAGGGCACGAGTGAGATCCAGCGCCTGGTAATTTCGAGGAGCGAATTGGGATTCAAGTAGGCACGCAGCACCCAATTATCGAGCCTGTTATCTGGCGCAGTGGCGACCTTCACAGCCTGAACAGCCGCCCAATCAGAAAGACAGTCATTAGAAAAGTCTCCCCAAAAGGCTGGAACCCTATGAAAGCTGTCATCTTTGATCAACATGGAGGGCCTGAGGTCCTCCAATATACTGACTTTCCCACTCCTGAACCGAAGCGCGGGGAAGTGCTCGTTAAGTTAAAGGCTGCCTCACTTAACCACATGGATGTTACCGTCCGTAACGGTTGGCCCGGGCTTAAACTGGAACTTCCACATATCGATGGCGCGGATGGCGCCGGCGAGGTAGCCGGCCTGGGGGAAGGGGTAAGCCAGCTCCAGGTGGGAGACCACGTGGTGATCGACGCCAATCTGGGGTGCGGAAAATGCGAGTATTGCCTTTCGGGTTGGGACAATATGTGCCGCGATTGGAACCTGCTCGGCGAGACGACGCGCGGTACATATGCCGAATATGTGAGCCTGCCCGAGCGCCAGTTCTATAAACTCCCCATGGAATTCGATTTCCACTCCGCTGCGGCCGCGGCGCTGGTTTTTCAGACCGCCTGGCATTCGCTCATAACTCGCGGAAACCTGCGCGCGGGTGAGACGGTGCTGGTCGTTGGCGCCGGCGGCGGAGTCAACAGCGCCAGCGTACAGATAGCCAAACTCAGCGGGGTGCGCGTCATCGTGGTCGGCTCGAATGCGGAGAAGCTGAGGCTGGTAGAATCGCTCGGTGCGGATATCCTGATCGACCGCTCCAAAGAGCAAGACTGGTCCAAGGCGGCCTACCTGGCGACCGATAAGCGCGGGGTGGATGTTGTCGTCGACAATGTCGGGACAACTTTCGGCATGAGCCTGCGGACCCTGCGCAAAGGCGGGCGCCTGCTTACCGTGGGAAACAGCGGCGGAGCAAAGCTTGAGATCGACAACCGGTATGTCTTTTCCAGGCACATCTCCATTATCGGCTCAACCATGAGTCACCTGAAGGATTTCAAGACCGTAATGGATCTCGTTGTCGCGGGCAAGCTCCAGGCCGTGCTCGATAAGACCTTCGCACTCAAAGATGCCGCTGCCGCACAGGAGCGGCTGTGGAAAGGTGAACAGTTTGGCAAGATCACACTGGCAATCGGATAGGTGAATGAAAAAACAATTTTCGTGGTTTGAAATCATCCTGATCGTGGTTATCCTGAGCGCTTATGTATATGCAGCATTTTCCGATGCCTTCAATCTACCGAACAAATGGTTCATTCGCGATGACGCTTATTATTATTACAAGATCGCGCAGAATATAGGCGAGGGTCACGGGAGCACCTTTGACGGGATCGACCAGACGAACGGCTATCATCCGTTGTGGATGCTCGATCTGCATACCGATCTTTGCCCTCGCCCGCTTTGACTTGATCCTGCCCCTGCGGGTTTTGATCCTGGTCACGGGCCTCTTCCACGTTGCGACCACATTGATCCTTTATCGCCTGGTGAGGAAAACGGTTTCCCCGGTGGCTGGCATGATCGCCGCGATCTATTGGGCCTTTGAGTCTTACATACTGGTCTTTCTCTATAAGACGGGGGTTGAAGCCACCATTGCATTGTTTTTCATTATGCTGCTTCTATACCAGCTGTATAAGTTCGAAAAAACCTGGCGAAAAACGCGGTCCGGGTATTGCGCAAATTGCGGTGCTGGGAATATTGGCATCCCTGGTTGTTTTCGGCCGCCTCGACCTGATCTTCTTTGCCCTGGTTGTCGGTATTTCAATCGTCTTCCGCGAATCCCCGCTGCGATATCTCCTGCCTTTGGATATTCTGGCGGTCGTCGTCTCCACCATCCTGGCCTTCATTTCCAGGCTCGGCATAGCGTCCTATTATGATTCAGCGAACTTGGCCTTGATCATGATCGGTGTGGGGCTGTTGATCAAAATACCCATTCTATACTTTTTCGGGTTATATAGCCCGCCATCGAATTGGAAGCCGTTGTCTGTATTATGGAGGCTCCTGCTTGCGATCGCGGTGGGCAGCGGCATCCTGGCGGTTCTTCTTCTTTTGGGCGGAGCTCTCCACATCTTTACCAGCTTCTCACGGACCATTCTGTTAATGGACGCGGCCTTTAGCCTGGGTTTGTTGCTGGTGATCCGCGTAGCAGCTTATGTATTTCGCCTCAGGACCGCACCGGCCCCGGACATTTCGCCGGTCGACTACCTCAAGCTCCAATGGAAGAATTGGGTCAGGGACGGGATTGTTTATTACGGCATCGTCGGCGGCACTCTTTCGATCTACATGCTCTGGAACCAATTGGCCTTCGGGGCATCCAGTCCGGTCAGCGGGCTGGTAAAACGCTGGTGGGGGACATTTGCGGTCAATGTGTATGGCGGATCGGCGAAAACTCTTCTGGCATTCTTCGCGGCCGACCCGTACAGCGACTTTAATGCCTGGAAACCTTTTACAACCACGTGGAGCGATTGGACTAACGGGCTTCTATATCAGAACGCCACCAAGCTGGGTAACCCGACCTGGCAGCAGAATTTCCTCATTATCCTGGTCGGATTATTTGTATTGGGAGGTCTGATCCTGCTGATCAGCAGGGGAAGGACAACGCAGTCTGTTGTCCACGCGGGGATAATTCCACTATTTGTGGGGAGCTGGATGCAAATCCTTTCCTATAACATCCTGGGATATGCAGCGCCAAAAGAGTGGTATTGGCTTACGGAGCCCATTCTGGTGACCATCGTAACGGTCTTGCTGCTGGATAAGGCATCGGCATTTCTTATCAAGAGATCGTATGTAACGCGCCTCTTGATATGGGTGCTGGTTGCCTGGTTTGGTCTGCGAACAGCCTATAGTTATTGGCATGACACCTATTTGCTGAATCCGTACGGCCAAACTCCTGCCAGCGCGCCGTATATGGATTTGATACCTTATCTTGAGAGCCACACCAAGCCTGGCGATATGATCGGGATGACTGGCGGGGGAAATGTAGGTTACTTCATTCACGACAGAAGGGTCGTGAATATGGACGGCCTGGTCAATAGCATGGGTTACTTTGACGCCTTGAAAAATGGAACGGGGGCCGATTATCTATATAACAGCGGCGTGAGGTATATTTTTGCCAACCCCGATTTGCTCAACTCGCTCCCCTATCGCGGCCAATACACAAACCGCCTCGTACCGCTCTTCAGCTGGGGCGGAAAAGACCTGATGCGCCTCACACCAAAACCTGCGGAATAACGTCTTTTTTCGTTATGTTCCGACTTTCAAGCAAATTCTCGGCTAAAATCAGAAATTGGATAGTTTTCGCACTGCCTCAAGCTGTATAACTTGATCTTTTCACACTTTTAATGGCTGCCTATTCAGGTCCAATTCATAAAATGCGTGAACATTCCAAACTCCCACTTAGAATAACTTTACTCTTGTGGCTGGTGTTAATCATAACAGCCTTAAATATGGTCCGGCTTGTTACGAGTATCGCCTGGCATAATGCACTCGAAACCTACGCCCCGCAACCGGGACCCATCTACATAGGGGTAACCGGAGCCATATGGACGTTATTGGGCTTGTTCCTACTAGGGGGTTTTATACGCGGCGTACGTGGCATCCGCGCGTGGTTTGTGCTGGCAGCCTTCGTCTACGCCGCCTGGACCTGGGCAGATAAACTCTGGGTCCAGACGCAGCTGCGGGCCAATTGGCCCTTCGATCTTTTGGCGACGATCCTCCTGCTCGGTTATACGGGCTGTAGTTGTCCTTGACCCTCACAACCAAATCTACTTTACGAAAAGAGACCTATGAGCGAGAATCTGAAAATTCGACAACTGCGCGAAATGAAAGCGAAATCCCGCCTGGGTGGAGGGCAGGCACGCATCGAGAGCCAGCATAAAAAGGGCCGCCTGACCGCCCGCGAACGTATTGATCTTCTGCTCGATAAGGGCTCCTTCCGGGAAGTCGATGCTTTTGTCGAGCATCGCACGCATGATTTCAATCTTAATGAACAGAAATACCTGAGCGATTCGGTCATTACCGGCTGGGGGACCATTGAAGGCCGTTTGGTCTATTTATTTTCCCAGGATTTCACGGTCTTCGGCGGGTCGCTGGGTGAAGTGCATGCGGCCAAGATTTGCAAGATCATGGATATGGCCATGAAATCCGGCGCGCCGGTTATCGGCCTGAACGATTCGGGCGGGGCGCGCATCCAGGAAGGCGTAGTCTCACTGGCCGGGTATGGAGATATTTTCCTGCGCAATACGCTGGCATCCGGCGTGATCCCACAGATCAGCGTGATCATGGGACCCTGCGCAGGCGGGGCAGTCTATTCACCGGCACTCACGGATTTCATACTTCATGGTGCGCAATTCGTCCTATATGTTCGTTACCGGGCCGGATATTGTTAAGTCCGCAACACATGAGGAAGTCGATTTTGAAGGTCTGGGCGGCGCATCCATCCATACGGAAAAATCGGGCGTCTGCCACCTTGCTGCAGACAGCGAAGCGGATACTTTCTACCTGCTCCGCAAGCTCCTGTCGTTTTTGCCCCAGAACAACATGGAGGATGCTCCTTTTGTCAACGGCGGCGATGATCCTCTGCGCACCGAAGAAGCGTTGAACGACATTATCCCGGACGATCCCGGCAAGCCTTATGATATGCGTGAGGTCATTCGGCTGGTCGTGGATAAAGGCGAATTCTTCGAAGTCCAGGAAGCGTATGCCGCGAATATCCTGATCGGATTTGCGCGGCTCGGCGGACATACGGTGGGTATTGTCGCCAACCAACCGGACGTGCTGGCGGGTGTTTTGGACATTAACGTCTTCGGAGAAAGCCGGGCGGTTTCGTCCGTTTTTGCGATTCGTTCAATATCCCGCTTGTCACGTTTGTGGATACCCCGGGCTTCCTGCCCGGTACCGACCAGGAACACCAGGGCGTGATCCGCCGCGGCGCTAAATTGCTCTATGCTTATTGCGAAGCCAATGTCCCCAAACTGACTGTGATCATACGCAAGGCCTACGGCGGTGCTTATATAGTCATGAGCAGCAAGCATCTGCGCAGTGACCTCAACCTGGCCTGGCCAAGCGCCGAAATTGCAGTCATGGGCCCGGACGGCGCTGTCGGAAAGATCTTTGGCAAAGAGCTGGAGTCCGCCAAAAACCCTGATCAACGCAAAAAAGAGCTCATCGAAGATTATCGCGAGAAGTTTGCGAATCCCTACGTGGCTGCGGAGCGCGGCTTCATAGACGACGTGATCGAACCCAAGGACACCCGTCCACGTTTGATCAATGCGCTGGAGATGCTTCAGAACAAACGCGATATCGAATCCGCCGAAGAAGCACGGGAATATCCCCTTATAGGTATCAGCCGATTTTGGAGGCTCTTGCGCTGTGCGAGTCGCCCGAGTATTCCATCCGTTATGAGGTTTCATGTTCAAGAAGATTTTAGTCGCTAATCGTGGAGAGATCGCGGTACGCATCCTGCGCGCCTGCCGCGAACTGGGTATTGAATCGGTGGCCGTTTACTCCGAAGCCGACCGGAATGCCCTGCATGTCCGCTATGCGGACGAAGCTTATCTGCTAGGGCCGGCGCCCTCACGCGAATTCTTATCTCAGGGCGGACAAGATCATAGATATCGCCCGTAAATGCGGTGCGGACGCCATCCATCCGGGTTATGGCTTTCTGGCCGAGCGAGAAACATTTGCGGCAGCCTGCACCGATGCCAGACATCGTTTTCATCGGCCCGAAGCCGTCAGCCATTGCCGCCATGGGCGACAAGATGACAGCCCGCAATACCGTGGCCGCCGCCGGAGTGCCTGTGGTGCCCGGGACGGAAGGCACGGCCTCGATGTCCGATGCCGAGCTTCTGGAGATTGCGCCCAAAATTGGCTTCCCCCTGTTAATTAAAGCCATCGGCCGGAGGGGGAGGGAAAGGTATGCGTGAGGTCTCGTCCCTCGAAGAAATGCCGGCTTTGCTTGAATCTGCCCGACGTGAAGCGGAATCGGCTTTCGGGGATGGGAACGTTTACCTGGAAAAGCTGCTTGAAGGAGCCCGGCACATCGAAATCCAGATCCTGGCCGACCAGCATGGGAATGTGATCCATCTCGGGGAGCGTGATTGCTCGCTCCAGCGCCGCCATCAAAAATTGATCGAAGAGGCCCCTTCCCCCTTTATGGACGAAGAGCTGCGCCAGAAGATGGGTGCGGTGGCCGTCAAAGCGGCCAAGTCGGTTGATTACGTCAATGCAGGCACCATTGAATTCCTCGTCGATAAAGACAGGAACTTCTACTTCCTTGAAATGAATACCCGCTTGCAGGTGGAGCATCCCGTCACGGAAGTGGTGACGGGTATCGATATCGTTGCAGAACAGATCCGTATCGCACGTGGGCGGCAACTGACTTACAAGCAGGAAGACATCGTGCTGCGCGGACACGCGATCGAATGCCGCATCAACGCAGAGGACCCCTATAACAACTTCATGCCATCCACGGGGCGCATAACCCACAGCCTTCTTCCGACCGGTCCCGGCGTCCGGGTTGATACGGGGATCTATCCCGGGTTCGAGATCACCTCGTATTATGACCCGATGATCGCCAAACTCATTGTCTGGGGCGAAACGCGGGGTCAGGCCATCTTGCGGATGCGCCGCGCCCTCGAGGAGTATCGCATCGTCGGGGTGCGGACCAACATCCCCTTCCACCAGACCATGATGAATTCGCACCGCTTCATGGGCGGCCAGTATGATACACGTTTCGTAGAAGAACGCTTTTCGATGCCCGAGCCCGAGGAAGAGCTCGAGACCCACTTTCCGGGCATCGCAGCCGTCTTTGCCACCCTGGTAGCCCATCAGGAGAACCAACGCTCGGCGGAATTTGTCATGCGGAATGAACGCGACACCAGCAACTGGAAGTGGATGGGCCGCTGGGAACGGATGCACAGGTAGGACGGCGGCTGATGAAATATGTAACTACGATCGGCGGTAAGGAATATACCATCGAGATCATCGACAAGGGCCATCTCAGCCTGGATGGCAAGGTGATGGATGTGGATTTCGAATCGATCAGCGGCCAGCCGGTCTATTCGCTGGTACTGGATGGCAAATCGTATGAAGCCTATGTCTATCCCGGTGAAGACGAGTGGCAGGTATTGTTGCTCGGGCAACAATACCCTATCAAGGTCGAAGACGAGCGCCAGAAGCGGCTCAGGTCGGCGGGAGGCGGGCCGCTCCAGGAATCAGGCGAATTTCAGTTGAAGGCCCCCATGCCCGGCCTGGTGATCGCGATCAATGTCCTGGAGGATCAAGAGGTGCAAAAGGGGCAGGTACTGGTGATCCTCGAATCGATGAAGATGCAAAACGAGTTGAAAGCGCCTCGCGCCGGCAAAATCGAGCGCGTCAAAGTGAAAGCCGGCGAAAGCGTGGAACAAAGACAAATATTGCTGACCATCATTTGAGATTATGATATAAGTAGCTAGTCGGCGCCGCTGCCTGAAGTACGAGCTCCTTTAAGAACCAAATGTTAAGGTAGTGACGAGCTCGGTCAGATCTGGAAACAGCCATGGGACAGGAAATCGAAGCAAAGTTTTATTTGAATAACTTGTCAAAAATCGAAACGCGCCTCCATACTCTGGGGGCGCAATTGATTCAACCGCGTACGCTTGAGATCAATTTGAGGTTTGATACACCCAACCGGGATTTCCAACGCGAGCACCGTGTTTTGCGGCTGCGTCAGGATGAGGCCTCCCGTCTCACCTACAAGGACGGGACCATTTTGGAAGGCGGCGCTCTCAGCCGCCGCGAGATAGAGTTTGCCGTGAGCGATTTTGAGTCGGCGCGCCAATTTATCGAAGCCATCGGCTATGAAATAGTTTTTACCTATGAAAAATATCGAACGACTTATAGTTTGAAACCACCGACTGCAGGGGTCGAAGATGTTCCCGGGGCTCCTGGACCGCACCTGATGCTAGATGAGCTGCCTTACGGTGATTTTGTGGAGATCGAAGGGGAAATGGATCAGCTTAGGCCCGCTGCGTATCAACTTGGGCTGAATTGGGAAGCATCCATCCCGGCCAGTTATCATGAGCTTTTCGATCGCGTGTGCGCCACGAGAAAATTGACCGTCCACGATTTGACGTATGAGAACTTCAAGGGTATGCATATTTCACCTTCTGACTTGAGTGTCCAGCCGGCGGACGAATAAGAATATCTGTTTACCTCACCGGCCTGGTAATTGCGCAAGAATTTGCCCCAAGCCGCAGTTTTCCGTAATGGTTCCGAAGAGACTCGAAGGAAACCCATGAATATCAAAGGCCTAGATGCACTTCGCAGGCATGTGCCGGAACTACGAACTTCGGGCGGCCTTGCCCTGGCTATATCTGGGCTGGCCGGCGTTTTCATCGCGACCACTTTGTTCTTCATCCTGGTGGATACACGATTCTCTGAATGGATGCCAGATGGAGAAATCGTGATCCTGGCGCTTGGCTTTTTGATCATGTCGCGTTTCTTCTCACAGAAGCAAAATTATCAAAAGAAATATGGGGACCGAGCCTATGGCAACGCCTTTGCGCGTTTCAACCTGACCGGGCTGGGCATTGTTTCCGCCTCGATTGTGCATATCGGCTACATGTATGGCGTGGGGCTACCGGACCTGTGGTGGAAGCCCATCCTGATCGGACTTGGCTGGCTTTTCGTTCTCATTGGAGCCGTGCTTTGGATCCGAACCGTGGCTACCTTCGGGGTGGACAACCTCGCCATGCTCTACGTTTATTTCCCCGCGGAGGGCAGCATAACGGATTCGAGCATTTACCAGATTCTGCGACATCCGATCTACAGCTCGGCTTTGAGCGTGGGAGTTGGGCTGGCAATGGTCCACGCCAATTGGTATGCTTTTCTGGTCGCGCTGATCCTGCCAATTTTTCTCTTCGGCTGGGTGCGCCTCGTCGAAGAAAAAGAGCTGCTTCAAAGATTCCCCGATTATGATGCCTACCGTAAGCAGGTTCCGGCCTTCCTGGCCCGGCCACGCGACTATGCAGGATTCTTTCGTTTCTTGATCATGGGAGGGTAATATGAACATTTTGATCCTTGGGGGTTACGGCAGCACAGGCAAATTGCTTGCCAAACATTTGCTACACGAAACAACCAATCAGATCATTGTGGCCGGACGCCATTTGGACAAAGCCCAGGCGTTTGCCTGTGAGCTTGCAGATGAGCGGATCACGGCGCGCCAGGTTGATGCAGGCCGACCCCGCCAGTTTGAAGCAGGCCCTGCAGGGCGTGGACTTCCTGCTGGTTGCCGCGCCAACCACCCATCACGCGCAGACAGTCGTGGAGGCTGCTATACAGGCGGGTGTGGATTATCTCGATGTGCAGCTTTCGGAAGAGAAAAATGAAATCCTGAAAGCCCATGCGGATGAGATCAGAGACAGGAATTTGTGTTTCGTCACTGAGGCCGGGTATCATCCGGGCCTGCCTTCGGCGATGATCCGCTATGCGGCCGGCCAAATGGACTGCCCCGAGTCTGCGGTCACTGCGGGTTATTTAAATATGGGCAGTGCCACCCCCTACACTGAAGCCATGGATGAATTAATGGAATGCTTCCTGAATTATCAGGCCATGGTATTCAAAAACGGCCGGTGGACAAAGACCGGTTCATACGATATCCGCAAATTCGATTTCGGAGGCGAGGTCGGCAGTCGCGATTGCTATTCCATGTTCTTTGAAGAGCTGCGTGAATTACCCAGCATGTTTCCGTCACTGATGGACGTGGGATTCTATATCTCCGGCGCCGGCTGGCTGTCCGACACAATGACGCTGCTGGTCATGCTGGGACTAAAGCTTTCTCCCAGGCGCGGGCTGCGGCCGATGGGGAAACTGATGTGGTGGGCCATGACGAGGCTCTCGAAACCGCCATTCAAGGTGATTCTGCGCGTGGAGGCCAAAGGTCAGAACCACGCGCAGCCGGCGCAAGTATCAGCGCAGATCGAGCACGAAGATGGCTACGAGCTCACTGCAATCCCGGTTGTCGCCCTCTTGATGCAATATGATAAAGTCCGCTGCCCGGGCCTGCACTTGATGGGACATTTAGCCGAGCCGAAGCAGCTTTTTGAAGATATGCAGCGGATGGGTGTCCGCATTTCAACAGACATCCAGGCTTGATATGACAGAATTGATCCTTGGACCCCTGATCGGCGAACTCTCTCCGAACAGCGTGAATCTCTCGGGCACGCGCGGATTCAGCCTCCACGCTTTACGCCTGGCTCGCCCTCAAGAAAGATGCAAGCGATGCCCGGCTTGCAGGAAAAAGCGATTTGACCGGGACCACCGGTTTTGCCGGGATCGTGCCGGTAAAAAGGCTGAAACCGGAAACAACTTATTATTTCGCGCTCACGCTGGACAAGAAAAAACCGGCAAAGAAAGCCTTCAAGCGGTTCAAGACCTTCCCCAAGCCGGGGCAGGTGCGTTCATTCCGCTTTGCATTTGGTTCCTGCTTTTGCCTGATGGGTGATAATCCCGGGGAGACATTCCGACATATCGTAGAGAATCAAAAAGACCTGGCTTTTTTCATGATGTTGGGCGACCAGGTTTACGCGGATGAATGGAAATATAACGGCCTGGGCCGGGTCGCCGTCAGCCTGGATGAATATCGCCAGGTCTATGCAAACACCTGGTCCGACCCGGACTTGAAAGAACTCCTGGCAAGAGTCCCGGTCTTCATGACCCTGGACGACCATGAGGTGGACAATGATTGGCACTGGGAAGATGCCTCCCGCCAGCAAGCGCGGGTGCCCTGGTATACCCGCTCATTGCGACGCATTGGCGGGCGGCCGCTTGCAGAACGGCGAATACCCCGCCAGAGGATCCGCGGCGCGCTGCAAGCCTATTGGGAGCACCAGGCAATCCACGCACCAAGCATGCTTACGCCCATGGAGCGCCGGGAAGGGATCGGGGACTTTAACCTTACCGAGCAGGATGCTGGCTCATTGGCCTACACGTTCTATTACGGCGCGGCAGCCTTCTTCGTCATGGATACGCGCACCAGGCGCATTCATAACCGTAAGACGCAGATCGTGCTGGGCGAGGCACAGAAAAAGATATTAAGGGAATGGCTTTTGGATGTGAAGGATGCATATCCCGTAAAATTCCTGGTTTCCTCCTCTGCCTTCCTGTTTGAGATGTTCGGCGATATCGCCAACGACCGCTGGTCGGGTTATCGGAAAGAGCGGGACCAACTCCTGTTCTTCCTGGCTGAAAATGGCATTGAGAATGTCTTTTTGCTGGCCGGGGACCTGCACGAAGCGCATGCGATCTCCACCGAATTATCGGGGCCAAATGGGAAGAGGATCCCGCTCTGGGAATTCTGTTCCACACCCTTCAAGCAACAGATCAACTGGATGGCAAAACTGTTGATAGTAAAGAACTCCAGCGTGGCTCTGAAGAATACGCGGGTCTATTTCTCCATCCCCCACATCAATTACGGCGTGATGGATGTTGAATTTGATCGCGCCGGGAAGGCACATGTTAAATACACGGTGAACTATAAAGACAAAAGCTGGAAAACTAAATCCATCAGCCCGGAAGGCTAATGCCAAGCTTTCCAAAAAAAACATGTGTGCGGGGCGTATGCCTCACACACATGTTTTGTTTTCGGAATTATTCCAGCGGATACGATTTCGGGATGCTACTTTTTGCTCGACATCGCCAGGGATGTGAGCAGGTCAAACAGCGGGCGAAGGCGTTCGGGCATCACGGACTCGCTAACGTTGATGGAATGCTTCTGAGCCGCGGACGATACCTGGACCTGATATTCAAATCGGTCCGGTCCCGGTGAAGCGGGTTTGATCTGCTCCGGAAGATCGAAGAAACCGGTCTCGGCAATCATTTTCTCAAGGGTCGCGCCCTGCTCGGCTGGGAGTTGTTTGGTATCAATACTCGCAGCCAACCGCATTCCGGCAAAACCGCCGCTCCGTACAAATTCAATGCGCATGGGTACCGTCCTGTCTGATGCCAAAGCCCGGCACTGAGGCTGCAAGTAGATACGAAACCATGATCATTTTGTTATGACTTGAACAGCGACCTTAACAGGCTTGCAGGAGCAGCCAGGCACCCGCTGGGTTGCGGCTGCGGTTGAGGCTGAGGCGTGGCCCCGATGACAATCCCAACTCCATCCCATCCATATTGCACTGCCTTCTGTTCCGGGCTGCCCACACCGTACAAGTCACCAGCTACCTGAAAAGTCAGATCGGCCGCATTTTGGAAATTCGTATTGCTCTGGAATTTGTCCCTGGCCGCCGTATACCAAATTTTCCCGGCCTTGTCCCAGGCATAACCGCCGATGGCGACCGCCATCAGATAAAAGGCGTGATTAGGTATGCCCGAATTGATATGGACGCCGCCATTGTCCTCAGAAGTATTGACATAACCGCTCATGTTCCCCGGCTGTGGGTCTTTGCCCAGCACGGGATCGTTGTAAGCAGTCCCGGGGGCTTTCATGGAGCGTAAGGCCACGCCCTTCACATTCGCGGTCAATAGTCCTTCGCCGATCAGCCAGTCGGCATCCGCGGCAGCCTGTCCGCGCTGGCGCTGCTTAACCAATGAGCCGAAAATATCCGAGAAGGATTCGTTCAATGCGCCCGATTGATTGCTGTAATTAAGATTGGATGTGTATTGGGTCACACCATGCGTCAGCTCATGGCCGATCACATCGACCGCAATGGTGAAGCGATTGAATAGCTGCCCATCGCCATCGCCGTAGACCATTTGCTGTCCATCCCAAAAGGCGTTGTCATAATTCTTCTGGTAATGGACGGATGAATCCAGCCCCAGTCCCTTGTCATCCAGGGAGTTGCGCTGATACACCTCCCAATACAGGTCATAAGTTGCGCCTGCGCCGTCATAAGCTTCATTCACGGCCACATCGGTCGCCGCCGGAGCGCCCTCAGCCCTAACCAACGTGCCGGGCAAGCTGCTTCCGTTCGCTGCGGTGTATACCTTGCGCTGTTTACCGGTGGTTGTGGGCGCCGGCGTCAAATAAGCCATGGTTTCCGATGTTGACTGGCGTCTGCCGCGGAATTGAGCTGTCGCAGTGACGGCCGCGATCGCGACCTGTTTTTGTGAAGCAGATCCGTTTTCCATTATGTTTTTGAACATGTGCGGGGGAATAATGCATTGCAAATGATCAATGTGAGGGTGCATAATATCGGCTCCTTTATAAAATATCGGGGGTGGCTAAACGGTTCTTATACTGTAACCCTTTTTTATAGAATTTTCAATCACTAAAAAGTAAGGGACGTTGGATCAATGCCATGTCGTCTTCCCAGTCAAGAGGTCTTACAAGGCCGGTCTCTCCGATCAATTTTGGCATTAGAGTTTGAAGAGCAGTTGCATCACCGGACGTGAAGAATTGGATTTCACCAAAGCCCGCGGCCGGTCGCTTCAAACCCTCCGCCTCGAGCAGCCGTTTGGTTTGCCTGGCTACTGCCGGGGCCGGGTCGATCACACGGATCTTGTCTCCGACGATCTGCTGGATGAGCGGGATCACAAACGGATAATGGGTGCAGCCCAAAACAACGGTGTCGATATTATCCTTGATCATCGGCTCCAGGGCATCCTCCAGGATTTTGCGTGTCCGCGGGCTGTCCAGCTCGCCCGCTTCAATCTGCTGGACCAGGCCCGGGCAGGTGCTTTGGAGCAATCGTCGCACCCGCTGCCAAAGCGTTCGACCACGGAAGCGTACAAAGCCCCTTGAAATGTCGCGGGGGTAGCCAGCACTCCCACAACGCCGGTCTCCGTGTGCTCCACCGCAGGTTTGACCGCCGGTTCCATGCCTACGAAAGACGTACCCGGAAATGCCTGCCGCAGGTATGTGAGCGCAGCCGCCGAGGCTGCGTTGCAAGCCACCACGATGATCTTTGAGCCTTTGCCGAGCAGAAAACGCGTTATGGCTTCCGAGAAATCCCTCACCTGCTGCAGCGGACGCGGGCCATAGGGGACGTGCCCCTGATCGCCGAAATAGAGGATCGACTCTTCAGGCATTTGCTCGCGGATCGCGCGCAAAACCGAAAGGCCGCCAACACCCGAATCGAAGATACCAATCGGCGCGGAGCTTTTATCGCTATTCATTTGGGGCTGATTTTACCGGAGGCTTTTATAAAAGTCTCGAACAGATTGCGGGTTGGCTGCTGATCCATCAGCCATTCAGGGTGCCATTGCACCGCCAACCCATAAGGGTGGTCGGGAAGTTCAATCGCTTCGACCAAGCCATCCGGGGAATAGCCCGCTACGCGCAGGCCGGCGCCGATATCTTTCAAACCCTGATGGTGGTGGCTGTTGACTTTTACGATAGGCTCCCCCAGCACATCGGCGAGTCTTGTCCCTTCTTCGATGCGGACCTCATGGACCAGCACCGCTCGCTCGTGACCCTCATAAGAATGATCGAGTGCGCCAGGCAGTTGGTCAGGAATATGAGTGTACAGCGTTCCTCCCAGGCCCACGTTGATGAGCTGGCAGCCGCGGCATATTCCCAAAAATGGTTTTCCATCGGACACGGCCGCCCGGAGCATATCTATTTCAATCTTGTCCCGTTCGAGGTCTATACCCTCTATGCTGGGATGAGGATCGCCCTTAAAGTAGTCCAGTGAAATATCCCCGCCGCCGGAGAAGAGAATTCCATCCAGGCGGGAATACACGGCCCTCCATCCATCGTTTGCGATGAGGGAAGGCAGGAGCACGGGTATTCCGCCCGATTTGATAATGGCGTCTACATAGGCCCGCGGAAGGCTTACAACCGGCCGGCCGTTGGAATTATCCTCTTGACTCGTTGTGATACCAATAATAGGCTGCATCCCCCGATTATAAACAAAAAGGACGCTGTTTCCAGCGTCCTTTTTCATTCAGAATTAATCGAATAATCGAACTTCTCTTTGAGGCGGGCCGACTTACCCGTGCGCCCGCGCATGAAATACAGCTGCGCCCGGCGGACCTGGTTGTGACGTTCAACCAGCACCTTATCCAAGCGCGGCGAGCGGAGCAGGAAAGTGCGCTCCACACCCACACCGTTGGAGGCCACCCGGCGTACGGTGAAAGAGGCTTCGTTCCCGCCCTTGCGGAGCCGGATCACGGTGCCCTTGAACTCCTGGATGCGCTCGCGATCGCCTTCTTTGATCTTTACATGCACATTGACGCTATCGCCAGGGCGCAGCTCAGGGATATTTTCGTTTTTCTTGGCCTCAACGGCCTTTATCAGGTCTGCCATTTTGATTCTTCCTACGTTTCTATAATATCGTTGTCTGACGCGACCAGTTATTATAGCATGCGGTTTAGCTATTCACAAGGTTTTGGCAGGAAATTTGTTTATGATTGTCGCCCGGGTTTATCCTACCGCAAACCTAAATTACAGCCAGGTAGGGCCTTCACGTTTGTTCCCAGGCTTTCAGCCTGGGAACAAAGATCCCGAAACCCTAACCGCGACGCAAGTAGTCGCATGAACATTAATTACCATTAACGGCTATCTACTTTCTACTCTTCTACCTTCTACTCTCTGTATTTTTCTAACTATACTTCCGCACTGCCAGCACGGCATTATGACCGCCAAAGCCGAAGGCGTTACTGATGGCAAGGTCGATCTTTTTCTCGCGGGCCACATTCGGGACGACATCCAGGTCGCACTCAGGATCGGGAGTTTGGTAATGAATTGTCGGGGGCAGAATCCCTTCCCGGATCGCCTGCACACAGAAGATGGCTTCGAGCGCACCCGTCGCGCCCATCATGTGCCCGGTCATGGACTTTGTGGACGAGATAGGGATTTTGTAGGCGAGCGGACCAAAGGCGCCTTTAACAGCTTTTGTCTCCGACAGGTCATTTAATTGAGTGGCCGTGCCATGCGCGTTGATATAGCCCACGTCTTCCAGGTTGGCATGCGCGGAAGCCAGCGCCTGCTTAATGGCAGCAGTGCCGCCTTCGCCGTTCTCGTGCGGCGCCGTGACATGGAACGCATCGGCGGTGGAACCGTAGCCGGCCATTTCCGCATAAATGGTCGCGCCCCGCGCTTTGGCATGCGATTCATTTTCCAACACCAGCACGGCCGCGCCCTCGCCCATAACCAGACCATCCCGATTCTTATCGAATGGGGCCGGCGTCATGGAATAATCATCGTTGTGTCGCGACATGGCCCCAACGCGGTCGAAGGCTGCCACGCCCACCGACGTAACGGTCGACTCCGAGGCGCCCGCCAGGGCTACGTCGATCATGCCGGACTTAAGCATCATTAGCGCCATGCCGATCCCGTCCGCCCCGGAGGCGCAAGCCGACGCCACCGAAAAGCACGGACCTTTAATGCCGTTGTCAATGGCGATCAACCCCGAAGCGCCGTTTGACATCAACATGGGGATGAGGAAGGGGCTGACGCGCCGCGGACCTTCCTTGTCATTGGTCAATACCGCATCGGCGATGGACTTCAGCCCGCCGATCGCGGAGGAGAGAATGATGCCTATACAGCCCGCGTTGGCCTCGGTCACTACCAGGCCGGAATTGTGGATCGCTTCAATTGCGGCGGCCGTCGCTAATTGCTCGAAACGGTCCCGGCGGCGGGCCTCCTTGCCTTCCATATATTTTTCCGGTTCAAAATTCTTTACTTCACAAGCGAAGTGGACTCCCAACGGAGAGGAATCAAAAATCGTAATTGGCCCAACGCCTGAAACCCCAGCAATCACATTCTTCCACGTATCCTGGACGTTCAATCCAAGCGGGTTTACCGTCCCCATGCCGGTTATCACAATTCGTTCCATATCTTCTCCTCTACATGCGGACTTTATATCCGGAGCCTGTTAAGATGGCTACAACCGGATCAGACAATTCAGATAATGTTTGCTCCAACGCCCGCCAGATCAGTGCGGAGGTTGGCTCTACATAGAACCCCAGACGCGCCAGAGCGTCACGCCCGGACAAAATATGAACTTCATCTACTGTAACAAAACGGCCTGCGCTCTCCCCCGTTATTCTCACAACCGCCTCGGCCCGCAGCGGCGTGCGGACTCGCACACCCTCCGCCAGCGTGTCGGAGCCACCGCCCACCAAAACCGGGGGTTCGGTAACGAAATTCAACCCGGTAATGCCCATGGAAAATAAGGCCGCCAGCGGTGCGCAAAGCGAGGCTTGTACCCCCACCAGGGCAGGCATTTTTTGTATCTTGGCTGCACGAAGCATAGCCCGGAAGCCGCGCCCGATCCCCAACAACAATCCTCCCTGCCCTGCCGGTATGAGCACGCTGCCCGGAGCCTGCCCAAGCTGCTCGACGATCTCATAGGCGCAAGTAGCGTAACCGGGAAGGTTATAGGGTAAATGGGCGTGGCTGGCATACACCGACCCTCCCTCGGCGGCTCTACGCGCCGCCTCAGCGGCATTGGAACGCGGACCGGGCACAGTCACCATCTCCGCGCCGTAGAATTCGATCTGTTTACGTTTCGGACCTGAGGCAGCCTCCGGTACATATACCCTGGCTTTGATGCCGGCCCTGGCGGCATAGGCTGCAAATGAAGCGCCTGCATTGCCTGAAGAATCTTCCATAGCTCCGGTCACCCCTCGTGCGCACAGAAAGGAGACCAGGGTTGCAGACCCGCGGTCCTTGAACGAACCGCTGGGGTTGGCATATTCACATTTGAAATAGACCTCGCGGCCGAATGCCCTGCCTGATATTAAGGGAGTATTGCCTTCACCCAGCGATATGGGAGGCGTCTGATCTCCAAAAGAGTTGGCATAGCGCCAAATGCCGGGTTTAAGGGGATCAACCTCTCCAAGCTCGGGAAATTCAACATAATCAAAAAGTCCACCGCAGTGAGGGCATTGATAATGCACGCCTGTGATCGGATATGGGCGTCCGCAATTAAGACAGACGATTTTCATTACTCCCCCGGCCGGGGTGTGTACTCACCTTCCACCCAAAATTCACCTTTCGAACCGAACTCTTTCTTCCAGATCGGGACAATTTCTTTGAGCCGATCAATGCCGTAACGAGCCGCATCGAATACGCCGGTATCCCGATGCGCGGCAGTGCAGGCGATCAATACGGTCGGTGTTTGCGGGTAGAGCTTGCCGATACGCTGAACGATCGCAATACCTTCCACAACCGGCCAGCGCTCACGGATCTCCTCGGCGACTTGTTTCATCTTCGCCTCGGCCATCGGGACATAGGCTTCATATTCAAGATAAGCTGTCTCATGCGCGTTGTCTCGCGCAGTCAACCCTCGCACCATCCCGGTAAAGATGGCGGCCGCACCTGTGGTAGGCAAAGTGATCTTCGCCAACAGCTCGTTGAGATTGATTTCTTCTTCCGTAATAGAAAAGATCGTAGGGAACGACATATCTCTAAAGTCTCGGGGATCGGCTGGTGTAAATTCGGATTATGGATGATTCCCACCGCTTACCGGTGGGAAGAGGGCGATTTCCGCATTGGCAGGGATGGGCGTGTCATCGAATGCGTATTCATGGTTGATGGAGATCAACACCGTTTTCATGGACGGCTGGAGGGCGGGGTATTCACGTGCAACCTGGTCCTTCAATCCCTTCACGGTAAAACTATCCGGCACCTCGATTTCGGCTGTCCTGGTCCCGGCGCGGTCACGCAGAGTGGCAAAGAAAAGCAGCTTGATATGCATTTTCAGATCCAGGTATTTTCTTTCACTGTCAGGGCATCCTCAATTTTGCCCGTATTGATGGTCCCGACAGGCTCGATGAGAAGCACCTGACATTCTTTTTCCGCAACGGGCTTATGCTCCACGCCCCTGGGGACGACAAACATCTCGCCCTCGTTCAATTTGACTTTTCCATCGCGCAAGTGTATCTCCAGGCTCCCCTCCAGCACCAGGAATAACTCATCCGTTTCAGCGTGATCGTGCCAGACAAACTCTCCCTGTAACTTTACCAGCTTGATGTGGTAATCATTGAGCTGCGCAACGATCCGCGGCACCCACTGATCGGAGAATTTGCCCAGCTTTTCCTTTAAATTAATCTTTGTATATTCCATCTTCTCTCGTCTTATTCGTTTACTACGTCACCCGAACGACCGCCGTGCTTCTCGACCAATCGAATATTCTGGATGCGCATTGTTTTCTCGACGGCTTTTGCCATGTCATAAACCGTGAGCGCCGCCACCGATACGCCGGTGAGAGCCTCCATCTCGACGCCCGTCTTGCCGAAGGTCTTTGCAGTCGCCGTGATCAATACTCCCGGCAGAGCCTCGTCGATGGAAAGGACCACATCCACATTTGTCAGGGGAAGCGGGTGACATAACGGGATCAGCTCAGAGGTCTTCTTGGAAGCCATAATGCCCGCGATCTGCGCCACCGTTAACACATCCCCCTTTTTGATATGGCCGGCGCGGATCAACTCCATGGTCTCCCGCTTCATAAGGACCTCGCCTTTTGCGATGGCGGTCCGCTCCGTATCGGGCTTTGCGCCCACGTCCACCATGTGCGCCCGTCCCGTATCATCGATATGACTCAGTTTCGTTGGCATCGGTAGATTATAACCGCGCTCGCCGGATGATATAATGCACCCCGCTATGGAAAATATGCTTGGCCGCCAGAGCAACTACACCGTGCAGCTGCCCGTCTACGAAGGGCCGTTGGATCTGTTGCTCAGCCTCATCGAACGGGCCGAGCTTGATATCACGACGGTTTCCCTGGCTTTGCTCACCGATCAGTATCTCGCCTATATCCATGGCCTTGATCAGGCACGCGCAGACGAACTTTCCGGCTTTCCTGGTGATCGCAGCCAAGTTGCTGCAGATCAAGTCAGAAGCATTGCTGCCGCGCCCGCCTGTACGTGAACCCGGCGAAGAAGACGTCGGTCAGTCGCTGGTGGACCAGCTCAGACTCTACAAACGGTATAAAGAAATTGGCGCGCTTATGGACGAGCGGCAGTTGGCCGGCCTGCGAACCTACCTGCGGGTAGCGCCTCCTCCTAAAGTAGAGGCAAAACTGGATCTTTCAAGTCTAACCCTGGAGGCTTTGCTGGAAGCTGCGGCATCCGTCTACGCAAAAGCGCAGATGAAGGAGCCGCTCGCCAGCGTGATAGCGGCGCCGAAGATCACCATCCGTGAAAAGATTGACATGATCGCGAAGGCACTCAAACAGATCCCCCACAGCTCGTTCCGCTCGCTGCTCGGGGAAAGACCCACCCGTCTCGAGATCGTCGTTACCTTTTTGGCTTTGCTTGAGCTGGTCAAACGCTATCGGGTTGAAGCCCGCCAGGATGCGCTTTTTAGCGATATTCAAATCGACCGTCTGGAAAATTGGACGGATGACGAAGAGCTCGAACTGGAATTCGAATAACCGGCCACCCGACGTTTTTTAGCTATATGAAAAAATAGTACACGGATTACACGGCCTGGACGAATTTCCACTGATTTATAAATGAAATATCCGTGTACCAAATTCAATTGACTTAAGATCAGGTTTGCCGCGGGGAAAGAACGCGCTGCGCCACCCATAAGGCAATTGCCGCGCCGGTGGCATCGAAATAGATCACATCGAAAGGTGAAGGATGTCGGCCGGAAACAAAAGACTGATGAAATTCGTCAGTGATGGCGTATAGTACGGCCAAAAGCCAGGCCCACCAGGCATGCTTTTTTTCCAACTTCAAGCCGTGCCAGTAAGCCATCGAGAGCAGGCCGTAGCCGAGCATGTGCCCGCCCTTCTTAAACCATTCGTCGGTCGAACCGAAATTTGGAAGTTTATCTCCCGGCGTGCCTGAAAAAATGAAGATCGCAGTCATTACCAGGACCGATAATCCCCAGCGGTAGATGAAATCTTTAGCCCTTTGCATACGAAAGATTTTACCGTATCCGGGCCTCCAATATTGTGCAATACTGGTTGAACTGCCAGGGCTGCGTCTCACATTGGCCAATCCCCGTGGGCAAGGTGAAGTTTTTCATTCCTGGAGAATGTTTCCCACGCCTTCAATTCAGTAACTTCGGATCGAGCTGACAATGATTTCGAGACGAATTGTATCCGGCAATCCAAAAAGCATCAGTACTTCACAAAAGGGTACCCGATTTTTTGGGGATGAAGGGTGCGTACACACCCTTCATCCCCAAAAAATCGGACTTCTCTTGATTTTCGTGATCTACTGAGTATACTTACTACCTTATTAGGAGAAATGAATGATCAAAACCAAGCATCTCTGGGCCGCCGGTCTTGCGGTTCTTTTGGGTACGGCTGCATGCCTCGGGTCTGCCGTACCCACCACTGCACCTAACGCGGTTGATACCATCGTTGCTGCAACGATGCGGGCCATCACGCCTGCGGCAACCGCCACGCCGCCTGCAACGGCCACTTCCTTTGCAACGCTCGCAGCCCCTGCCTCACCCACCCTGTTCATACCGACGCTGCTGGCTGTTGGCTCGACTTCGGTTCCATCCGGGGCGACCCGGCTCAACTTCCTATCCGGTGCAACCATGGGCGTTGTCAGCGGGCCGATCGGGCCAGGACAGACTCAATTCTATGTATTGAACGCTTCACAGGGACAACCGATGATCGTGATGGTAAATTCCCTCAACAACGATGTTACCCTGTCGGTTCGAACACAGGGCGGAACCTCCATGCTCAACCCGGCGGCCCGCCTATCGAGCTGGCAAGCCGTGCTGCCTCAAACTGAAGATTACTACATTGGCGTCTATGGCGGCGCCAGCGCGGAGAATTTCACGCTATCCGTGGAGATCCCTTCCCGCATTAAGTTCCTGCCAAACGCAACCTCCGCAACGGTGAGCGGCAAGACGGTGGCCGGATATATCGTGGACTATACCGTGCTCGCCCTCAAGGGGCAGAAGATGACGTTATACCTGAACGGCGTGGGGAAGGACGGCGCGCTGGCGGTCTATGGCTATGTGGATGGCCAACCCTATCTCCGGTACGTAACGGAGCAAACCAGCTTCAGCTTCAAACTGCCGGCCACGCAGGATTACATAGTCCAGGTGGTGCCGAAGGCAGGCATGGTCATAAACTACAGCCTTGCAAGTAATAGTCCAATAAAGAGGGGCTGTGGGATCTAATCCATCAGGCTTTACCTTGATCGCAAGCTAAACTACATCATGAATCACCTTAAAAGTTCGACCTCGCCCTATCTTTTGCAGCATTCGGAAAACCCGGTGGATTGGTATTCCTGGGGCGACGAAGCCCTGGAAAAAGCGCGCCTGGAAAATAAACCGATCTTCCTCAGCATTGGCTATGCCGCCTGCCATTGGTGCCATGTGATGGCGCATGAATCGTTCGAAGACCCCGCCATCGCCACCTTCATGAACGAGAACTTCGTCAGCATCAAAGTAGACCGGGAGGAACGGCCCGACCTCGACGCGATCTATATGGCCGCGACCATGGCTTTAACCGGTTCCGGCGGCTGGCCGATGTCGGTTTTCTTAACTCCCGACTTGCGTCCTTTCTTTGCCGGCACGTATTTCCCGCCTGTTCCGCGCCATAACCTGCCTTCCTTCAGAGATGTATTGACATCGATTGCGGACAGTTGGCATAATGACCACGATGAAGTGGAGCGTATCAGCGCCAGGCTTACCGAGCATCTCCAGCGTCAATCCACATCGTCGGAGATGGGACCGGCCTTTTCCCAGGAACTGCTTGATGGCGCGGTTCAGCACTTGAACGACAGCTATGATTGGGGCTACGGCGGCTGGGGAGAAGCGCCAAAATTCCCGCAGCCTATGACAATCGAATATTTGCTCCGGCGAGCCTCGCGTGGCGATGAGCTGGCTGCCCGGATCGCCAGGCACGCCTTGACTGCGATGGCGAAAGGCGGAATGTACGATGTGGTCGGCGGCGGCTTCTCCCGGTACAGCGTCGACAACTTTTGGAGGACGCCGCACTTTGAAAAAATGCTATACGATAATGCCCAGCTGGCACTGGCTTATCTGCATGCCTGGCAGGTAACACGAGAACCCTATTTCCAACATATCGTTATCGAGACACTGGATTTCGTGCGGCGTGAGATGACGCATCCCGAGGGCGGCTTTTACTCCTCGCTGGACGCCGATTCGGAAGGTGTTGAAGGAAAGTTCTACACGTGGACGCGCGAGGAAATCCAGAAGACACTGGGAGCTGATTTCGAATTCTTCAAAACCGCCTATGGAGTGACCGCCCAGGGAAATTGGGAAGGAAAAACAATATTACAACGCGCCCTGGACGACTCCAGCCTGGCAGCCGCCTTTAAGCTGGACCAGGGATCAGCCCTGGCAAAATTAGCCGATTGCCATTCCCGCCTTCTCGCTGTTCGGAATACCCGCGTCCGCCCAGGAACAGATGATAAAGTCATCACCTCCTGGAACGGGCTTATGCTCAGGGCTTTTTCGGCCGCATCCAAGGTAGTGGACGATAAGCAAAGAGCCTCTCAATATCTGGAGATGGCTACACGTAATGCCGATTTTCTCCTATCCTCGCTGCGCCCAAACGGCAATTTGCGGCGTTCCTGGCGAGACGGCCAAACCAGCAGCGAGGTATTTCTGGAAGATTACGCCTCGCTCATCCTGGGTTTGCTTGAGCTCTATCAGACCGATTTCAATAACCGGTGGTTCATCGCCGCACGCGAATTATGCGACGAAATGATCGAGCGATTTGCCGATGAGAATGGCGGGTTCTTCGACTCGCCCAGCGACGGAAAACAATTGTTGGTGCGCCCCAAAGATCTACAGGATAACGCCCTGCCTTCCGGGAATTCCCTGGCCTGCGAAGCCTTGCTCCAGCTGACGGATTTCACGGGCAATGGTAATTATCGTGACCTGGCCGAAAAGAGCCTCCGCCATGTCAGTGAGACAGCCTTGCGCTATCCCACTGCTTTTGCGCGCTGGCTATCGGCAGCGGATTATTCCCTCGCTAATGTAAAGCAAGTCGCGATCCTCTATGAGGCCGAGGATAAAGATGCACAATCTTTCCTGGATGCGATCCGGGCCGAATTCAGGCCCAATCTCATTATGGCCGCCTCCACTTACCCTCCGCCCAAGGAGGCGCCTGCCCTGCTTAAAGAACGGCCCATGGTAGACGGCAAAGCGACCGCCTATGTTTGCGAAAACTTTGTCTGCAAGCTGCCGGTCGTAGGCTCGAGACAGGAATTACTAAAGCAGTTATAAAAACAAAAGGTTCTCTTGCAAGAGAACCTTTTGTTTTAGTTATGATCTTGTGCGCTGATCTTCAGGGGACAGCTTCCCATCCACCTTATCTTTTCCCACGATCATGAATTGCGGCCCCAGATCAAGCCTTCCACGAAGCGCGCGATGCGAAGCAGCCACGAACGGACACGACCCAGAACGCGGTAGCGTTCGATATGAACGATATGCTCGACCGGCAGCGGCCCGGTCCATTGTGCGGTCAGCGCCCCCCAGGTAAGCCCCGCGCCGAAGCCAACCAGCACGATCTTATCTCCGGTTTTGATGAGCCCTTTTTCGATGGCTTCCACCGTGGCAATCGGGATGGAGGCGGTCGAAGTATTGCCATAGCGATCTACATTAATAATAAAACGGTCAAGCGGCACCTTCAGGTACCTCGCGGCTGTCTCGATGATGCGGTAATTTGCCTGGTGCGGGATGATCCATTGGATATCGTCGGTAGTCAAGCCTGCGCAGTCCAATGCCTCCTTGGCAGCCTGGCCCATGGCCCGGGTTGCAAAGCGAAAAACTTCCTTGCCATCCATCCGGATGTAGTGCTGACCATCGTGGACCGTCGCTTCAGTGGCGGGGTTATGGCTCCCCCCTCCCGATAAAGTCAGCAGGTCACCACCGGATCCATCAGAGTGCATCACCGCAGACAGGATTCCCCCGGGCTGGTCGCTCGCCTGGAGCACAAAGGCGCCTGAGCCATCGCCGAATAAGATACAAGTATTGCGGTCTTTCCAATCTACAAAGCGGGATAATGTCTCTGCGCCGATCACGAGCGCATTCCGTATGGAACCGCTGCGGATGGCCTGGGCCGCCATATTGGTGGCATATATAAAACCGGTGCAGGCCGCCAGCAGATCGAACGCGCCGGCTTTGGTTGCGCCGAGCTGGTCCTGGATGAGACAGGCGGTTGCAGGGAAAATATATTCGGGACTGGAAGTGGAACAAATGATGAGGTCGATGTCGGTCGGTTTGAGGTTCGCGATCTGCAAGGCCTTGATGGATGCCTCCACCGCCAGGGTGGAGGGAAAGTCGTGTTCGCCGGCGATGTGACGCTCACGGATGCCCGTGCGATCACGGATCCACTGGTCATTGGTATCAACCATGTGCGACAGGTCTTCATTTGTCAAAACAGTTTGAGGAACGGCCATGCCCCAACCGGTGATGTGTGCGTTTGGCATAAGGCTTCCTTCTTGTTTCTATGCTGGATCTGAAGTTTGGGTCGCGCTTAAGAGTTCAAATCGACTCATGATCAGCGTGGCATTGTGGCCGCCGAAACCGAACGAATTAGACATCACGTGTCTGGGCGCAAGGCTTCGCGGATGGTTCGGAACGTAATCGAGATCGCACTCAGGGTCCGGCGTTCCATAATTGATGGTTGCCGGGAGGATCTTTTCGTTGATCACCTTGCTGCAGATGGCTGCTTCCAGGGATCCGGAAGCCCCAAGCAAGTGGCCCGTCATGGATTTGGTGGACGAGATGGGTACTTTGTAGGCCTGAGCGCCAAAAACCGTTTTGATCGCAGCGGTCTCACTCTTATCGTTCAATTGGGTCGAGGTGCCGTGGGCGTTGATGTAATCGATGTCCTCCGGTTTTAGCCCGGAATCTTCCAGGGCCAGCCGCATCGAGATTGCGGCGCCCGCCCCGTTCTCTGCAGGCGCTGAAATGTGATAGGCATCGTCGGAAGCCCCATAACCTGTAAACTCACACAAGATTTTTGCATCGCGCGCCCTGGCGGATTCGAGCGATTCCAGCACCAGCATGCCCGCGCCTTCCCCCATCAGGAAGCCGTCGCGGGTCTTATCGAACGGACGCGAGGCGCCTGTGGGGTCGTCGTTGCGCGTGGATAAGGCCGTCATTACATTCATGCCTGCCATGGCCAACGGGACAATCGCGGCCTCGGACGAACCGACCAGCATAATGTCTGCGGCGTCGCGGCGGATCATTGCCGCCGCCTCGCCCAGGGCGTTCGTGCCTGTCGCACAGGCTGTGGCCAGCGACATATTGGGCCCGCGCGCTCCTGTGCGGATCGCCAGGATACCGGCGGCGCTGTCCGAGATCATCATCGGAATGAGAAACGGGCTGACACGGTCGGGGCCCCGTTCCTACAAGGATTTCATAATTCTCGATCATCGTCCCGATCCCGCCGATGCCTGTTCCGATGATCACACCCACCCGATCGCGATTCGCTTCGTCAATTTTCAAACAAGCCTGGGCCATGGCCTCCATTGCAGACGCCATGGCAAATTGGGCAAAGCGGTCCATTTTGCGTGCTTCACGGGTGCCAAACAAGGCGACCGGATCAAAACCTTTTACTTCCGCTGCAAATTTCGTTTTATGCTGGCTTGCATCAAATCGTGTGATGGGTCCGGCGCCCGATTTTCCGGCCAGCAGGGCCTTCCAGGTGTCTTCTACATTTAACCCCAGCGGACTTATACAGCCAAGTCCGGTTACAACTACTCGTTTCCTCATGCTCGTCTCCTAAAAAAGTAGGACAAGAGTTCTCTTGTCCCACTTAATTCTGGCATATATAACACCCGCTCCCCTACGTCCGATGCGGCGAGTGTAATCGAAAGATTGTACGGCTACGGCTAATCCCCTGGCACATTCCCTTTTATAGGGCGCTAAGCGTCTTCCAGGCTTGCTGAATGTGCATTCGGTCATGGTCTGCCATAAATCCCACGATTTCCATAAAGTTCGTCGGACCAAAAATCGCGTGGCGCGCATCGCGCGCCCAAACCTCGGGGCTCAAATCCTTCAACATGTTCAATGAGGACAATCGCGCCGAGGCAAATTCACGGACTGCCTTGGGACCGTCTTCATTCAGGTATTTTCTTTGTTTGGCCCAAACTGCGGCATCGGGCCGGGGCACGAAAGGCCTGGTTTCCGTGAGCAATGTATTGATCTGTAAATGGTGCACTTCGCGCTCGGTATCGCGCAGATGACAGACCAGTTCGATCATGGCCCAATCATCAGGTGCAGGCTCATGGACCCATGTCTCCGAATTCAAACCGGACGTCAGGCTTTGCAGCACGGCGGGCGTGGAGACCATGGTTGCCAGGATTGCCTCCATCGTTTTGAACGATGGCTCAAGAGCGGAGGGCTCGGTCGTTTCGAGCCACCTGCGCAGGTCGATCAGATTCCCGCGCCGAGCCGCCTGGAGCGCAGTGCCCGAGGCCAAGGCGCCGTCCACTTGATAAGCCGCCAGCCCCATTTTCTGCGCGGGGACCAGGTCACGTTCGACGTCGTTCCCCACCATTAGCACCGGCCCATCCGGCCAACCAAGCCTGCCCAGGACCTCGGCATAATAGGCGGGGTGCGATTTGGTGAAGTGAAAAGTCTCAAAAGAAGACACCAGTTCGAAGCGTTCAGGCTCCAGCCCCGCCCAGCGGATCCGATGAAAGGTTGCCTTGCGCGGAAATAACGGATCGGTGGCGATCACCACACGATAGCCCTTCGCAAAGGCGGCCTCGACAAGTTCCTTAGTGCCTTCGCGCCGTTTCGTTACAGACTCCAGCGCAGGGAATACATTATCGTAGAAATCATCGATCTCCGCGGTAAGGTCTGATTTAGGCATACCGAGTTGGGAATAGAATTCCGTTTCAAAGACTTCCTGCAGCGTACGGGTCGGGTCCACGCTGGCAAGCATCAGGTTCGTTCCCGCCATCAAGGCAGGCAGCATGGTCTCCGGCTTTAGCCTGCCGTTGAGATGGCCGGCAAGAGACTTGAAATACGCGGGGATGAACTCGCCCATATTGGTATCCAGCAGGGTGTCGTCGAGGTCGAGCAGCAATGTAAGAGTCATTTTTGGTTATGTCTACCCATGAAAACGAGAGTGCTGAAAAGTCCGCCTGAACGGGTTTCCACCCTGCCGGCCGGGCCGCGAATCAAACGCTCTCCCGGCTTCCGGGTCAGGATTTAACTTCGAAAACAGGCGGAAGCGGATGACATTCCCCACAACCTATCTGCGGTTCAGCCACAGCCCGGTTCACCTTTTCACAGAACGCCGTGACCTGCACGCGGCGCTGAAATATCGTGGAAATGGGACGGTTCACGGTGCCGTGCAGCTTCATGAACTCACAGGCATTCGCCTGCAAGATCGCGGGCACGGGACAAGTCTTGCACAGGTCCGCCGACCATTTATTACCGGAGGCCATAAGCAGCCGGCATTCCTGGTCATTCCGGCCGCGGTAGTAATTGCCATAAAAATACTTACATTCTTTTCCAGCAGGGGTACGCATGAGAGGCCGATCTAGGGTTGAGTTTATGGTTTGAGAGCTGATCGGAAGGGGAAGATCTTCATCCTTCAACTTTCAACCTTAAACATTAAACTCTTGTTACATATTCGCCAGTGCGGGTATCGACACGGATCACGTCGCCGATCTTGACGAACTGCGGGCAGCTGACTTCGAGGCCCGTTTCGGTCTTGACCTTCTTGGTCACACCGGTGGCGGTATCGCCGCGCACCGCCACTTCGGCTTCCTTGACTTCAAGGTCAACCGAAGTCGGAATCTCGATGTCGAGCGGTTCGCTTTTATAAAAAGTCAGCTTGACTTCCATGCCCGCCTTTAGATAAAGCGCATCGTCGCCCAGGACGTCGGCTTTGATGCCCGGCTGCTCGAAGGTTTCATTATCCATGAAGTAATAGAAATCCCCGTCCGAATAAAGATATTGGACGTTATGGAAATCGAGGCGCGCATCCTGCACGCGGTCGCCCGACTGAAAAGTCTTATCGATGTTAGCGCCGGTCAACATGTTGCGGGCCTTTACACGGATGGAGGCATTGCCGCGCCCTGTTTTGTTATGACTATATTCCAATACTTTGAAAAGCATTCCGTCGAATTCGAAGGTCACCCCTTTACGAAGATCGTTCACGTCAATCATACAAACTCACCTCATTCGAAAATTGCATATAGCCTGGCTTCCCGCGTGCAATGCACACGAAGCGCGCGCCATTTTCGCACAACAGCCTGTGCGCCTGGCGTAGGCTGCGGGATTATACTACAAGTTCCCTACGCCTCACCCGGCGCTGCGACACATCGCAGGCTGATTCTTAATGACCTGTCTCCGCATCGGGGTCTTCCTGCATGAGTTGTACGGCGTGCTCCAGCACCGGAAGGATTACCTGCAAATTCTCCAGCGCGCCCTTCGGGCTGCCGGGCAAATTCACGATCAGCGCCTTACCTCGGATACCCGCCACCGCCCTTGAAAGCATGGCGTGTGGAGATTTTGCTGCACCGGCCGAGCGCATGACCTCCGCAAGTCCCGGCGCTTCGCGTTCGATGACCGCCTTTGTCGCTTCGGGCGTAACGTCGCGCGGGGCAAACCCCGTCCCGCCGGTCGTGAGGATGATATCCGCATCTCCGCGGTCGGCCCAGGCAGAAAGCGACTCGCGCAAGCTGCCCAGATCGTCGGGCAGAATACCGGTGCGGATCACTTCCCAGCCCTGGGCTTTGATCAACTCAACCAGCGCGGGCCCGGAGGCATCCGGGCGTTCGCCTCGCGCAGAACGATCTGAGACGGTAAGCACCGCAAAGTGCAGCATGGTTAAGCCAGGTCCTTGGCGTACGGACGGTCCTCGTCCATCGGCGTCCAGCCCTGCCTTTCATAAAAACGCATCGCTTCGTCATTATCGGAGGTTACGAACAAAAAGCACCGCAGGCAGCCCCTGGCACGCAGGCGATCTTCGACTTCTTTCAAGAGACAGGAACCGATCCCTTGTCCACGATAGGCAGCTGACACTGCCAGATGATAAACAAAACCCCGCCGGCCGTCAAAACCGCCAATGACCGTGCCGATGAATTCTCCCTCGGCCTCGGCGATAAGGAATAAGTCGGGGTCACGCAGGAGTTTTTTTTCGATTTCGCCCGAGGCATCCGATCGTCCCACATGGATACCCTTTTCGATCTTCTCCCAAAATCGGATAACCGGAGAATAGTCTTCAGGAAACCGAAATTCGCGGATGCTGATCGAACCCATTAGCTAGGCTTGGCGTTCTTCCTTAATTTTTGAATCAGATCGTCGGGCATAAAAGGCTTGAGCAGAAAATCATCGGCGCCGTGCCGCAGGCATTCCTCTTTTACATTCAGTCCCGAGATCATGACCACCTGCGTCCGGGCGCCAACCTGCGTGCTGCGCAGGGCGTCCAGAACCTCAAATCCGTTTTGATTTGAAAGATGGACGTCCAGAAGCAATATATCGGGACAGTGGCGCTCCACCGCGGCGGGGATATCCTCATCCGCGTCCAGCGCAACCACATCAAAGCCATCCATTTTCAGTAACGTCGTCAGCAGGGTGACCATCGTCTGGTCATCTTCTGCCACCATTATTTTTTCCATTTGACTTACTCTTCTTTGAGGTTTTGGCCGGTTTCTTCAGGACCGGTTTTTTTTCGCCCATGTGGCTGAGGAGCTTCAAGCGCGGCTGCCAGCACATCGTCAACGGTCTCCACATAAACGAACTGCATGGAATTCTTGATTTCATCCGGAACATCGTCGAGATCGAATTTATTCCGCTTTGGCAGCACAACCGTCCGCAGGCCGTTCCGGTGGGCGGCGATGACTTTTTCTTTGACGCCGCCAATCGGCAGTACCTGGCCTCGCAGTGTAATCTCGCCGGTCATTCCCAGATGCGGCTTGACTTTTCTTCCGGAAATCAAAGAGACCAGCGACGTAGCCATGGTGACTCCGGCCGAGGGGCCATCCTTTGGCGTGGCTCCCGCCGGGATATGCAAATGAATGTCATTCTTGTCAAAGAAATCAGCAGGGATGCCGAGGCTGTCAGACCGGGAGCGCACATACGACAGTGCGGCGCGGGCCGATTCCTGCATCACGTTGCCGACCGAACCCGTGACTTGAAAACCGTGCCCACCCGCCATGCGTGTGGCTTCGATGAACAGGATATCCCCGCCGAAGGGCGTATATGCCAGGCCGGGTACGATGCCCGGGATGGAAGTCCGTTCGTTCAGCTCCTCCGAACCGAAGAAAATAGGATGCTCCAGGAATTCTTCCACCAGTTCAGGCGTAATATCGAACTTCTCGCCCTTGCCTTCTGCTATACGGGTGCCGGCCTTCCGGCAGATGGCGCCGATCTTGCGCTCAAGGCTGCGGACGCCCGCTTCACGGGTATAGCTGCGGATGATCTTCTCCAGAGATTCGTCGCTGAAATTGACTTCTGCAGGCCGCAAGCCGTTCTCGCGGATCTGCCTCGGTATCAGATAACCTTTCGCAATGGCTATCTTTTCCTTATCGGTATACCCGGAAAGATAGATAACCTCCATGCGGTCATAAAGCGGACTCGGGTATGGTATCTGCCGTATTGGCCGTAGTAATGAAGAAGACCTGCGAAAGATCATACGCAACTTCCAGGTAATTATCGCGAAATTCGCCGTTCTGTTCGGGATCGAGGACTTCCAGCAGTGCCGAGGCCGGGTCGCCGTGGAAATCGAAGGTGAGTTTATCCACCTCGTCCAGCATGAAGACCGGATTTTTGGTTTCGACCCGGCGCAGCGACTGCAGGATCCTGCCCGGCAGCGCGCCGATATACGTCCGGCGGTGGCCTCGGATCTCCGCCTCGTCACGCACACCTCCCAGCGAGGCGCGGATGAATTTGCGTCCCATGGCCCGCGCGATGGATTGCCCCAAAGAGGTCTTTCCCACTCCCGGGGGGCCGATAAAGCACAGGATCACACCCTCGCGCTCGCGGCGGATTTGATCCTGCGAGGGTTCCTTGACCTCGTCCTTGCGGTCCAAGCGCAGCTTGCGAACGGCCAGGAATTCCAGGATGCGATCCTTCACGTCTTCGAGCCCGTAGTGATCGACATTCAATATCTCACGCGCGTGGGTGATATCGAGATTATCCTCGGTTGATTTCGACCAGGGCATGGCGACCAGCCAGTCAAGATAGGTGCGGATAACGCCATATTCAGCGGCGGCGGACGGGAGATGCGCCAGGCGGTCCAGCTCACGCCGCGCCTGCTTATCGGCCTCCTCCGGCATTTTGGCTTCGTCGATCTTCTTCTTTAGTTCTTCGGCTTCCGCTGCCTGCTCATCTTTTTCGCCAAGTTCTTTTTGGATGGCCTTCATCTGCTCGCGCAGATAGTAATCACGCTGGACTTTCTCGATCTCGCCGCGCGCTTCATTCTGTATCTTTTGACCCAGGGTCAGCACTTCGGCTTCACGCACCAGCAGGCCGATCAACTTACGGAGTTTATCGAGGGCCGAGTTCGATCTCCAGTAGTTCCTGCGCGTCCTTCAGGTCGATGCGCTGGAAATTGGCAATGGTGTAAACCGTTTGAAGCGGATCTTCGAGGGAGGTGATCGAAGTGACCAGCTCTTCCGGGAAGGACGGGATCATCTGCGTGATCTGTTGGAATTGGTCTCGGGCGTTGCGCGCCAGCGCATCGATCTCAAGCCCGGTCTCCACGGTCTCCGGCACCTGGATGATCTTCGCTTTTAGATAGGGTTCTTCCGTAACAAACTCGCGCCAGCCGGAAACGGGTAGACCCTGCACCAGCAAACGGACGGTGCCATCGGGGGCGCGCAGCAGCCGGTGTACGGTCGCGATCACGCCCACCTTATACAGATCATTTGGCCCCGGCGTTTCGAGCTCGGGATTCATGGCAGCCACGAGGCCGACTAGTTTATCGGAAGCCACCACCTCATCCACCAGGCGGATCGAACGCGCCTGGCCAACCGTCAGCGGGACGGCCGTCTGCGGATACACCACCACCCCGCGCAGGGGCAGGATCGGCAGGATATCGGGATATTTTGGGGCCTCTGCATTGGCATCGGAAGAGGCGGTTCAATCTTCTTTCTTTCCGAATCGAGAAAACACCGAAGGAACGAGCAGTTTCAACTCATCCTCGGGTTCGCCGATCCACTCGAAAAGTTCAGCCATACTGGTTTGCCATCGCGAAGCAGGCATTTATTCCTCGATCTTCACTTCCGTTTTTTTTGCTTTGGGCAATTTGATGGTCAAGAATCCGTCCTTATATTCCGCCGCCGAGTGATCCAGGTCAACCGTGCCGGGAACTCCGATGGAGGTGGAGAACTTCCCGAAGTGGATCTCCATTTGATGATAACCGCGTCTTTCTGTTGTGTCCGCGCGGACGCCTCTCACGAGCAGGATCCCGTTATTGAAAGTGATCTCGAAATCGGATTCCGTCATGCCTGCCACTTCGATCCGGACGACCAGATCGGATTCCGTTTCATATACGTCGGTCGGGGGGCTCCATAGGCTGGAAGTCACCTGCCAGCCAACAGTATGGATAGTTTCATTACGTCCTTCGGTTACCGTCACCGTCTCTGACCTTCGTATTACAGTAGGCATTTCGTACTCCTTTAGTAATGAATGTTTCTTGATTAAAGAAACCTTCCCGCAATGCTAAACCAACGCCTTCTTTGCAGCTGCCAATACTTCCGGATAATTCGGCTCATCACCTAACGCCGGCATGTAAGCAACATATGCCAACTTATCATCCTTCCCGACAACAAAAACCGCGCGGCGAAGGATACGGCGCTCCTTGATCAGCACACCATATTTCTCGCCGAACTCCGTGGTCATGTGGTCGGAGAGGGTCATTACCTGGTCAACACCCGAGGCCCCACACCAGCGCTTTTGGGTATAAGGCAAATCGGTGCTGATGACCTCGATCACGATCTCCTTGCTCAGAGAGGAGGCTTCCTGGTTAAAGCGCCGAGTCTCGCGGTCACAGACTTCGGTGTCCAAAGACGGGACTGCCGCAATGATCCGGACCTTGCCTGCCGTGTCGGCCAATCCGCGTTTTGGAGCCCAGTCCAGCGTCTGCACCGTAAAATCGGGTGCTTTGTCGCCGACTTTGAGATCGTCTCCAATGACGGTGGCGTCTTTTCCGCCGACCTTGATCAAACCAAAACGTTCAGTAGTCATTTGCTTGGTAGCCATTTTATATACTCCTAAATTTTCCTGTAGTCATCCGTTCTTGTTGATCCTATGGCCACCTGCCTCTTTCGTTCACAATTCAACACCTCTTGCCTTGGGAGTCCTTTATCAAGTCAATAAATCGGCCGCAGGCCTGTTAAGGTGTTTAACGAAGGCAGGCGTAAATCGACTCTAACTCATTCTTAATCAAGTGATCTTTTGAAACAGAAAACTCGAAGAATCTCCGTCTATCTCTGCTTACACTTGCGCCTGGCGCAAGTGCAGGCGTCTCCGGTTGTCTCTGCTCTTCCTCAATCGAAAATCCTTCTTGCGCCCCTGGCGGGATTCGAACCCACAACCTCCTGCTTAGAAGGCAGTTGCTCTGTCCGTTGAGCTACAGGGGCAATTGGTTCTACGCCTCTGCCGCAGGAACCACATCAGCAGCTGCTTCCGGCTTGGAGGCGTTAAACGGCCGCAGGCCTCTATATATTCGTGGGCCGGACAGGGTCCGAAGGATGATGTCCGCTGGGCGTCCAAGCTTCTTCGAAAGGTCTGCCGCATTCATCGGTTGGTTGCCGTTGACCAGGAAGATGCGGAACACAGCCTCGACCATGGCCGTATGTGGGTTGACAAAATCAGGCTGCAAGGCGCAGTGGCTCATCAAGGCGTGCTGTATTCCGTCCACCTGTTTTACCTCTGCCGTTGCCGGGTCGATCCAGTCGATCAACGTGTCTTCCTGTACATCGTTGAAAGACAGTTGGTGCTCGGGGCATAACAGAGAGCGCATATAAATATGCCAGTCACGGTCGCTTTGTTCCCACCAGTGCAAAATCGATGTTGAAAGGCGTCTGGACGGTTGGTTTAAGCAGGCTCACGGTTTTCCTCCAGGCGGAAGTGCAGATCGCCAACATGGACGAAGCGCGGTCCGCTTGCCAGCAGGGCAAACAACGGAGCGGGTGGGACTCGGCGCACCAGGTTCACCGCCGCATATAACTCCTGGGCATGCACGTGTCCCTGTGGGTTCAGCTTGGTGACCTCGCGCATCACCATCATCACCAATTCTTCGAAGGAACGCTTGCTGGACGGGGAGTCCCAAAGCGGGTCGAGCGCATGGAAGTCTGGAACATAAATCGCCATGCGGTCGTTGAACTCGGCGGTAATGGGCTGTTTCAACATGGCAAACACCAGCCCCCCATCCGCGCCCACGATCAAGGTGCGGATCCAATCTTTGGAGGAACGCTGGGTGCGGGCCTCGACGATCACTTCGCCGGGTTTTTGTCCACGGCGCACGGTAACCAGGCTGCCCGGTATCAACTGATGAGACTTATACCATTCACGCAACCCAAAAACATAGCGCTGCTCGCGCACAACCCAGGCCGGCATCTTCACCCCTGACCTGGCATCCACAAGTGTAAAACGCACGCGCGGTGATTCATAAGCCGTTGGGAACATGGACTGCGTCCGTGAAGAAAGCGGCAGCGTGCCCGCGCGCAAGTGCGGATATATCAAACTGATGGTTACTTCCTTGACTTCCTTACGTTCCAAACCGTCCGGGTCGCTAAGCTCATCATCGAGCTGGGCTTCCAATTTCTTCATGGCATCGTCGAGGACGGAACGGTCGTATTCGATCCGGGAATAATGCAGGGATGGGGGCACCTCACGCACTCCGTCAGGTTCCAGCCGGCGTAAACACCAGAGCACCTGTCCGGCCGGCCCGACTTCATCGAAGCGTTCATCTTCCAGCAGCGCGTGGTTTAAAGAGAATTCGGCCAGCTTGAGGTTGATGCCAGAGGGCAGGTCAACGTCTTTCAAGAGGGCCGAAGTAGGTTGAGGTTCTCCCTGGGCCATATCCAATACGGCTTCCGCCAGGTTTAATTGGCCTTCATTTACATCCACCAATAGACCGCGTGGGAACCAGCGCCCCGCGATATTGACCAGTCCCGGGTCCTGGGCGAAAACAGCTTCCAGCTTTTTTTCGATCTCATTTCCGTATTCTTCCAGGACAGCCTCGGGATTAAGGGCATTCGTCTTCTGCCCCTGCGGTAGGTTCCTGATTAAGGAGATGCTCGGACAGTCCGGCGGCGAACATCCGCGAGGAGCCGTCCTCCAGGCCGACCGTGATAACGTCAAATACCGCCACCTCAGGGTTGACCCCTGGGCGCGTGGCCGTTACCTTACCCTTTTTCCAGTCCAGGGCCGGGAACACCAAATCATCGCCTGCCTGGTATTTCTCGGCAGGTTTATAGGTTTTTCCACCAGCCTGACGTTGCGCCGCCCGGGCTTGCCGCTCGGCCTGGATACGCGCCGTTACGAAAACCGACGTCAGGTCGTGCGCGGTTAACGGCGTTTCGGCTTCGAACAAGTAGGTATTCAGAGATTTAACGTCTTGCTTGGTGATTTCTAGAGTTGACCAGTAGTTTTCTGGTAATGAAAAAGCGCTTGCCATAGAATCCTTGTTGCATTGAATTGCACAGATGTGCTGTGTAATTATACACTACCTTCAAATGATGCCACTTAAAATGGGAGGTCCTCCCTGCATCTCTACACCATCGCAGATGCTGATGGCGATAATTCAGATGCTCGGCTGAAAAGAAAGAATGCCACCCCGAATGCAGTGAGCAGGCTTTTCGCGTGGCTTATCACACGTCCACAAGAACCCCGTCCGCTGTGAAAAAGGCTAAGGCGGGAAGAACTGCCTGAGATGGCAGCAGATTGGGCGAGCGAGCTTCAGGCAACGCACAGCGGTGTCACCACCAGCATCGTCCATCCAAATCCTCGGCATCCAGCCCACGCTTTGTAGTCTGCGGTTTTTGGAAGTTCATGTATCCCATTCAGCGGTTAACTCAAGCAATTGAGGCTTGACTTTGAGCGCTAATTCCTGGACACCATCTATTTCATGCAATAGCCCATCAATAACACAACCCAGTGCGCGCAATAGTTCATCACGGGTCAGTTTAGTTACTAATGCATTACTGAAAACGTTCTGAATTTCAGAAGGTAAATCATCAAAGCCCCTGCCGTGATAGGGTGGAAGGTTGCGGCGAAGACAAGCGAGCTGAAGGGCATAATCACGAGTTGCGCTAATCCAGTATTCAGCCTGCCAATAGCGCCCACGTTCGATGCAAAAGCGGGCTCTCAACGCATGGTGCACTGCGTAGCCAAAGAGTTCCTGCGCCACCGGTGGCTGTGGGTAAGGTTTTTCCACAGACTTACCAAAGAGCAATTTGAATTTCGGTCCGGTCGCCCCGAATGAAGATGCTGGCGTAAAGGATAGGTCAAATTGCAGACAACCAGGAAGTAAAAATACTCGATAAATAGAAGTACCACTTGGTAGGTCGAATAATTGAGTTGCATTGAAAGCCTTTATGAGGTTATTTGTCCAGTCTTCCAGCACCTCTAAAATGGAATAATCATCTGCCACTGAAAAAGTTAAATCAAGGTCTGACCAACGATCTCCATCACTTAATGCAAGTGAACCGACAACAGCACCCGCCACGATTCGTGAATCGGACCTGGCAAGTTGGAGGACGTGGTCACGAAGAAGATTACGGTCTTTTATACTGAACATAGAAACACCTTATTTTAGATAGCATTCTAACGGTTTGCGTTAATGGCATATGGGCGAGGATTCTGCTTCATTTGCATCACTTCTCCCTTTCAAAACGGCGGCGTTCATACATCGAAGTTGGGAGCAATATCTTCATGCGTGTTTTTTCAGGAAATAGTCTTTGAATTACATTCTGCTGTTCTCCGGGTGTCGCCAATATCCACATTTGAATCAACGCAAAGATTGATGATCTCCGCACTCAATTTATCAGAGCCTGGGGTTTCCTGAAGAGGCATTTCGTGTTCGTAGGGCCTTGAGCATGAATTGAGCCGATGGATACCAGCGTGTGGCGAGCCCAATATCATGCTGCCAAAGGTATTCCAATAACGGGTTCCTATCCTCCGGTGAGACCAGCAGTGGATACTTCCAAATGATGGAACCATTGGGTGTATTTAGTCTTCGTATCGGCAGCCCCTCAAGCCGGCTTTCAAGGATTGAAGTCATTTTTTTGCGGCGGTCCAGGTTGCTGGGCAATGACAGCAGCGGCTCAGGAAGTCGATCCCAATGAGCTGCCGGTAGTTGAAAATTCGTCAGCAGATTGTAGATCTGATATAACCTGGGATATAGCTTCAACAAATCCTGGTTGACGTCTTCGAACTGATGAGTTGCCCAGTAGATTTCAAGCCACTGCCGGTTCAATTCCTCATAGCGTTTTGACCACATCGGGAGTTCACTAAGTTCTTTCTCGACCGATCTGGAAAACGTTGGGTCGTCAGACAATATTGCCCCTCCCGATCCGATGTCGATTATTTTTCCGCTTCCAAAGCTGAGAACAGATGCATCTCCCCATGATCCGGCGGCCCGACCATCAACCTGTGCACCTAAAGCCAAAGTCGCATCTTCAATGACGCGCGCGCCTGTTCTTTTGGCCCATTCTATTATTGGGACAATGGGTGCACCCAGGCCGTACATGTGAGTAACGACTATGGCTGCGGGGCTTGCTATCTTGCAGCTCAGCAATGACTCCATGGAAATATTTGCGGTTTCCGGGTCGACATCGATCAGATATGGGTAATTTCCAGACTGCAATACCCCCCACAATACGATGTAGCAGATATTGGCCGGAAGCAGCACCCACTGGTTGGCCATACCCCAAGCTCGAAGCGAGGCGATTATCCCGGCAGTTGCTCTTCCGGCCAGCACTGCATTCCTTCGCCCTGTTATCTGGCAAAGCAATTCGGTAGTCGATGATAAACTCTTTTTGCTCATATCTCTGTTGGCTCCCGGCCTTCTCTAGGGCTGGCCCATTGGGCCCGGAGAGTGCATATTTCTTCGCCTCAATCAAAAACCAGCAGTCTAAAATCAAAAATCGAACTGGTCTCAGGTTAAATGTACCTCAGATTCCCAGTGTTACAATGTTTATGTGGGCTGTGACGAGAGATGAAAGTGACTATAAAAAACCTGATCCGGAGTTATGTATTACCCGATTTATTGAAGATGTTTTGGCCTCCCATTCTCGTTTTTACAGCTACATGTCATTCTTTCTCGAGGGTTTGGCGCCTATTTACTTTTCCCCTGGATAGATATTCCGATGCACTTCCTCGGAGGTCTGTCGATGGCATACAGCCTATTTTTGATGCTTACTTACCTGCAAATACACCGAATGACTAAGTAAGCTTGATAAGTTAATAGAATTGATTTTAGTCTTTGCTTTAGTCGCTACTATTGCAGTCTTCTGGGAATTTGCTGAATTTTCCATGGATCAATTGCTGGGGACGAATGTACAAATCAGCCTGCAAAATACAATGCAAGATCTGTTTATGGGGATTACCGGCGCCCTTGCCATGATTGGCTGCAAAGTGGTAAGAAGAAAAGATGAAGGAGTAACAGATGGAATTTGATCAATTCACTGTTGTACTTTTGCTCTTGCGCCCCGATGCTCCGAACCTCGATGAGCAGGCCGCAAATGCGCTTCAGGATGCGCACATGGCTTTTTTGGCAGACTTGCACAAAGCCGGCTATTTGGTCGCTGCCGGACCGCTGCTTGGGGAAGCCAAACGTGAATTCCGCGGCCTTTCCGTCTTTAACGTCGAGGCCGAACGCGCCGTGGCGCTTTGCGAGCAGGATCCCGCCGTTCGCGCAGGAAGATTCGACATAAAAGTCTTCCCCTGGATAGTTCCCGCCGGGGCCGTATCTTTTTCACCGACGCGTTTTCCTCGCTCAATAGCAGAGGCCAATGAAACGTAGGGCAATTTGCCAATTTGCCACAACTCGCATCAATCAAAAATGCAGCAATCTAAAATCAAAAATCGAATAGCGTTAACTGCGATTTTGCAGCTCATCGCCAATTTCTCATCCGGATTACACATAGGAATGCCTATGGAATATCCGATCATCCTATCGCATTTCCAGACAGACCCTATCATCGCAGCCCTGAAGGCGGATGGAAAAACGATCCAAATCTCACCTGACTTGGGCCTCACAACCATCGAGATCCCCCTTGTCCCCGAAGGCGCGATCTTTCCCGGTAACGAGCTCCTTGATTTGAATGGATTGATGGAGATCAAATCCAACGGCAATAACTGCTTTGAACTCCGGGATGGGAAGCTCACTAAGATACTCATCTACTCTGAACTAACGGGTCTTGCTTACAGCCTGATGCCTACAGAAGGCGCCCCCACGATGCTCATATCCGGTATTCCGATGCACCGCATAAAAGGGATCGATCCATACCACGACACTCTTGAAAAAATCAAAACACTGAAACACATGGGCGGCAATGTTCTGGATACGGCAACGGGGCTGGGTTATACCGCCATTGAAGCCGGTAAGACAGCCGGGCACGTCACAACGATAGAACTGGATCCGACCGCAACGGAGATCGCCCGGGCCAACCCCTGGTCGCGGTCGTTATTCAACAACCCAAAGATCACTCAGCTCATCGGAGATAGCTTTGAGGTTATCCAAACCTTCAAAGCCGGGGAATTTACGCGCATCATCCACGATCCTCCGATGTTTACACTTGCCGGTGACCTTTATTCGGCGGAATTTTATAGGGAGCTTTACCGGGTATTGCGCCAGCACGGAGTGCTTTTTCACTACATTGGAAATCCCGAGAGCGATTCGGGCCGAAGTGTCACCAAGGGCGTGGTTCGACGTTTGAAAGATGCAGGTTTCCCGCAGGTGATACCTCAACCTCGTGCTTTTGGTGTGGTTGCATACAAATAAAGAAGCTCGGGGGCCTTTTGGGACCTACCGCACCGGGAAGAAAATCCACTGCACGCTGTTTGGTCAGCATTTATATTTTGAATCGCTTTGACCAAAATTATGCACTAATCTTAGCTGCGCATCCTCTGCGTTCTCCTGCTTGTCTTATGGCGGCAGAAAGCGCAGTCTGTCCTATATTCTTTTCTTCTCAATATTTTGCGTATATCTTTTAGTAGTTGTAAGCATTGTATCTTCCCTTTCACAATCTATACCTATGCAGCGGTCTAGCTGTATACCTTAAATCCAAAAACCTCATCATTTTCAAAACAGTCATTGCTCTGTTCATACTTTGCCTCCTTGAGATTGTCGTTAACATTATTCTTACTATTCCTTTGAGATTCGCGCTATAATTTTCTCGTAACATCTTAAAATGCAGTGATCTCTTCTGGGTAGCCCTTCTAGTTTGCCTCTCATTTGAGTTGTCCCAATTCCTTATTTCCATCGTATTTAGAAGCAGTTTTCTCAGCAATCGATGTTTATCATGCTATATTGAATGCCACAGGCGTATTAATTCGGTATTCATTATTCAGCGCCTTTGCCCTCGTGTACTTATCACAGTCTTCTTGCTTAAGGTAGAGAACGATGCCATAACCTGCATTTATATCGGCAATTCCACACGCCTCATCAACTTGAATCCCTTGCCGGGATAATTTTTTATAGATATCAGCCAGAGCTCCCGCTTTTTCATCGCCTTTAATCAATAAGGCAGAGTAAGGACCATCTAATTCAAGTCCTGACTTTTTAGCACCCTCAGTCATCTTTGAGCTGTCTTTCGCAAAGAGAGTGAATTGTGTCCTGCCGGGTTTCACAGGAATTGCTTTAAAAAGCATGGAAGTCGACGCCGGCATCGGCAATTATGGAAAGTAATTTTGCGGCATTGGTAATTTGATCCTCGACCGTTATGTTGTAGTATTCAACTCGCAAAATATCAAGAGCCATGGATCCTCCTTGTGAAATTGAAATAACTCTTTATTGTTCTACAACTTCTTTTTTTCCACAAAATAAAAGTAGTTCCAGCCGCCCAACGGTTTGCGTTCGCGAAATATGGCGTTGGGGCGGACGTGGATTTTGTTTGGGTAGCAGACAAAACTCGAAGCCGGAAAAATCAAGAGAATTCCCGAAAATGGCTCCGAATCCCACCTGTCCAGCGCACGCTGTGTTCCCAGACCAATCATTTCTCAAGGTTTAGAGAATATCTATACGACCGTTTAATGCTTGCCGGGTTCAAAGATTCATACAGGGAATTGGAGACATCCGGTTCTGCATTAGAGGCAATCCACACACTTTCAACCCCCATATTGCCAAGACGTTTAAAACACTCTTTTGCCAGGGCTGTCGCCAAGCCATTTCTTCTGTAATCTGTATGGACTCCCATCGGCTCAATGTAACCAGACTTTGGATTATTTTCTTCTACCCACCCCATGCAGTATGCTACGCTCTCGCCCTGGGGATTCACAATCACCAAATCTAGTTCCGCCTGATAGCTTGGAGAACTCTGAAGTGAACGTAAGCGGACCTCAGAATAGGAGGGATTGTTAAAGGCATTGTGAACCAGTCTTGACCCGGCTCTCATAATTCCCATATTCTGAAAAACTCAGCAATTTGAAATCCGGCTTTAGGTAATAGGAGAAATCGTACTGCCGTAGTGTGTAAGTTCTGACATTTTCCTCATGACCGTCCTCATAAAAGCCGGCAGCCATCAATTGCTCGATCTTTTGTTGTCCATAGGTGTAGACTGCTGTGCTGATCTTGGTCTTTCCTCGTGCCCAAAATTCAAGTCCCCAATTCAATACTTCAGAGAACAGCGCCAGGAAACTCGGATGCACCACTATGAAGAAATCATCTTTACCGGTTTCAGAGATGAATAATCCCACAATCTGGTCCGTTTCAGTCTTCCAATAGTGGGCGTTGGCCTCAAAAAAATCTACCCCCTTTTCAGCATGTACATTGTAACGCCACCAGTCCATTCGACCAGGTTCCCAGTTATTATCAATATCAGGATAGTTTTCAATTTCCAGCAAGAATTCCTTGATCAGATTGTATTCAGTATCGTTATTTGTGAATGAAAAATCAGTTATCTTCATACTCTCTCTAGTCGATAAACAGCGACATAGGTCGCTTCGGTCTTTTCACCAAATCTCGTCGCAAATCGTGAGCCTGACGGTTTGCGTTCGCGAAGCATGGATTGTGGAGGCGCTGGGCGGACGTGCTCTCGGTCTGGAAACGGAATTCCGTCTGGCCGAAAACGCGGCGTACCCCCGGTCGGCTGCACGCCTTCCTGGGCGACATTGTTATCATTCTGATTATTCTAAAGCGAATTCAACCGCTGCTTCAGCATGAATTCGTGTCGTATCAAATAGTGGAACCCGGCTGTCTTTCGAATAAATCAGCAACCCGATTTCTGTGCAACCCAAAATAATGCCTTCAGCACCCTGATCGATCATCTGCTCCATGATGCCAAGATACTGCTCTTTGGAGCGTTGTTCGATCTTGCCCAGGACCAGCTCACTGTAAATGACTTGATGAATGATCTCGCGTTCCTGGGCATTTGGAACACGCACGTTCAGACCATATTTCTGCGCAAGCCTGCCCTTGTAAAATTCCTCTTCCATTGTGAAACGTGTACCTAATAATCCGATGTTTTGGATACCTAAATCTTTCACCCGTTGAGCTGTTGCATCGGCAATGTGAAGGAATGGAATGCTGATATTGGCTTGGATCTCTTCTGCTGCTTTGTGCATTGTGTTCGTACAAAGCACGATAAAGTCAGCACCACCATTTTGCAGATTCTTGGCGGCACCTATTAACATTTCGGCGGCTTCCGCCCACTTACCCTGATGTTGGAGAATTTCGACCTCTGCAAAATCAACCGAATACATAATGCTTTTTGCTGAATGCAGCCCGCCGAGTTTTGCTTTGGTTGCCTCATTGATAATGCGGTAATACTCAATAGAGGATTCCCAGCTCATCCCACCAATCAGACCGATCGTTTTCATTTTTCTTCCTCGACGATATGAGATGTTGTTATGCCAGCAGCCCAACGGTTTGCGTTCGCGAAGCATGGCGCTGGGGCGGGCGTGGACTCTGTTTGGGAGCAGAGAAAACTCGAAGCCAGAAAAATGCTTGCCGAAGTGCCGCATCGTTCCCACCTGTCCAGTGCACGCTTTGTTAAGCGGCGCTGACATCATGAGCGCAAGTTCTTTGCGCGATCGCGCCAATGGACGACATCAAATGGCATGCATTCGGTTTAGGCACAACCGCATCCCATTATCTCAGGTGTTCCATGAAAAATAGTGTAGAGAACGCCACCACGAGAGCGACAGCAGGCAATGTGAGGCCCTTTGCCACCTTGAGCGGCTGGCCCCAATCCGCCGTGACCAGGAAAGCCAGGCCTGCCGGGAGAAGCAGTACGATAGCGAGCTGGAACAGGTGCGCTGCTGTGCCTTCGTCGCCGTTGGGCGACGGGTTGAACCTGCCAAGCATGCTGAGGATAGTCGCGCCAACGACTAAAACCATTGAGAACAACGATAGGCCGAGCACGATGCGGCCACTGACCCTGTTGATTGTCTGGTTGGTCATCTTGTGGCTCCTTTCCTTTCACCAAGAGTTCGCTATCCTTCTGGGGCGCCGCCTAACGGCCTACGTTATCCGCTGGTGGGTGGGAGGCGGAACAGGCTCGAAAGCGAAATCCTGCCAAAGCCTTGAAAACTACCAGAAATCGCGCAAAATCCCACTTGTCGGGTGCACGCTTTTTATAGACGAGAAAGAAGTTCCTTCTTCTTTTCTTCAAACTCGGTTTCAGTGATTATGCCTTGTGATTTCAAATCGCCCAAATCTTTCAACAGCCGAACCACGTCTTCTTTAAAGTCCTTATCCTTAGCATTAATCTGAGGCTTAATTTCCGAAAATTTCCCAGTGATTGCCATGTTTACTGCCGTAGATATTTCTTCCAGAAAACGTGAATGCGTATACACTTCATAGGTTGTGGAGCCGGCGTTGCAATAAACACTATAGGATTTTACCCATAAGGAATTCGTCAGTCAAAATCTGTGCACCTTGGATACTACTATTGGGTATTGTCCAATACTGGTCTGCGGTGGATACCGTTGTTTTGTCCAGCAACTCTCTCAATGGTTCTAAAAAACGAGATACAAGACCGCCCTTATTACTTTTTCTTACTCTTTCAAAAGATTCGCCTAGCAGTCTCAAACAAACAATGCGTAAATTCTGATCTGTAAGGCAAATGTAACCAACACCCATAGTTCCATATTCTTGATTGTGGGTATCTCCATTAAGAACTATTTGCTTTGTCTGTCGCCCCCATATTACAGCGCATTGCCAATAATCACCATTATTTCGCCATGCGCCTTTAGCTGAGGATAAATAATTGTTGATAGATGGGTATTGACAGTTTCCAAGCTAAACTTTACATATATGTCGTCCTTACTATCTGCCGAAATGAGAACGACTTGACTTGATAGATCGTTTCGTCTAGCTTTATCCAAAAGCGCATTTTGACTATCTTTTTGGGACGCGCAAAGCAAACCTCTTAATTCATAATCAGTCGATTTTGACGGATCAAGTTCTATTGCCCTTGTAAGGTCCTTGATACCTTCAGCATAGTTATTGAGTTCAATATATGCTGAGGCTCGAGCGCGGTAAGCTCTTGGTTAAGTTAGGATCAACTCAATGGCTTTGGATGCCTGCTCGATTGCTTTCTGAAAATCACCATCATTAAGTAACGCCCACGAAAACTCCATTCTGTATTCTGCGTTCTCGGGATCTAGGCGCACTGCCCTAGCAAAAGCACTCACCGCTTCACCGTAGTTTCCTTTGCTCCATAAATTTCTTGCCAACATCAAAGGAAGATTGAGCTTCATCTGACATGAGATTATCTCCGTAAGACGGGCTGACTAGACGTTACCCGGCCGGGGCAGAGAGCCTGTCGCCCGCGGTCCGGCTGAAATCGCTCAAGGCCGAGTATAAGCCAATTTTGCGGGACGTATCCCGACGTCATGTTCGACGGCTTCTACAACTTGCTCTGGATTGCTTTTATGCAACCACGAATTATTATGGCACGAACTTCTTGTAGAGTGACATGTGGTATTACCACGTAATTTTTCACAATTTCCAGCATTCCGGTTTTCCCATCATAAAGACTAAAACCCAGATAATCGCCTTCGTGAACCACATCGCAACGAATCTGATAAAGCGATTTTAACAACATCTTCAAAACTTAGAATGCCCAACCATTTGTCGTTGTTGTCAACAAAACCATTCCTTAGCAAATCTTTATCACTATCAGATAGAAAGCCCATGAAGAACTTATCAACATAATGCCGTGACTTAGATTCACCCGTAAAGCCATCGTGCAATTTTGCGATATTTTCAGCGCACATAATCAAGATTAGCAACTTAAGCGGATCATCATTAGGGCGAATCTTTTGCATATCATCAGATAGAGATACAAGTCTTTGGACTTGGTGCATCATGATTTTGGCAACATTGTTTGGATCGGTTTGCATTTCGCAAGCTTCCACAAACTTCTTTGCTTCATCTTGATCTCCAAAGTATGGGCTGTAAAATGCGAGCCATTTATCCATATCTGATGACCATCCTAATGGGTTTCATTACTTTTGCGATGCCGCCCAACGGTTTGCGTTACACGCAGGTGGGCGGGACGAGACAAAGCTGGTTTGACGGAGTTCGTCCAAGCCCAGAATGAGCTTCTCTTGGCGGGGCGTATCCCCCTGTCGGGTGCACGCTGTGTTAGGCGCCTTCTCCAATTGCTTTTTCGTCTTCATTTGCTAACTTGTTGAGCTGTCCTCGACAGCCTCCATATGGCGCCGCACTTGCCCAGTACGTTGCTCACCACCAGAATCCACAAGAATAACCGTGTGGCCTACGCAAAAGTGTTCGAATGCTCATGGAAACAGCATAGAGCTTTTCATCCGGTATCTCTGAAAGTCGTCAGTCGGGTGTCTCTCAATTCTATTACAGCAGTCTCATTCCATTGGTCCAGCCACTTCACGAAACGACTTGCGACCGGGCTGCTTTTCAGGCTTGTCATAGCCACCGTAGAAACTGTAAAATGCATACTCACTCATTCCATCAGGTTTACGGCCTAGAAGTGACACAATCGCGGTTTTTGGCCCGGGGAGCACCGATAGCCACCGTTTAACTTCCTCATCTGACACTGATGCCTTCTTGCTGTCTGGCTTGTTAGTTTTCCCGGGTCTCGCACAGGTAAAAAAATAGTAAGTTGAATACGATTTTTCCATCGCCAGCGCCGAAGCTTGTAAGTTTTATTCCTTATCCGCAATAATTCTTGTCAACATTTGGCGCCCAAACGGCTTGCGTTACCGGAGCCTGGGGAGAAAAAGGCTCGAAACGCGGCGAATTCCAGTCGTCCGGTGCACGCTGTGTTGGGTGCGTTTTGGCTTGTAAGGTACCTTCGTTAAATTATAGATGGGTAAGCTGTAAGCTGTACATCAACGACAGGGCTTCTTTTGCGTCCCTTTCGATTAATTCATTTGGCTGCGTTTTCTCGGCGAAAATCCGCTGGTCCAGTGAAAATGGATGGTCAAAAGCTTTCACATGTACAAATGGATTTCTGATTTGGCGTAATCGGTCAAATTTATCAAGTAAAAAATCACTGACTAATTGATGCCTGCGACAAAACTTGATGATTGACTGCGCACTATGCTTTGCTTCACTTTCAAAGCCCTTTTCAATCATCAAGTCATGAAGCCTTCGCTCAATAAAGGCTTGGGAAAGCATGATAGTTGAAATAAAGGCACCATTGCAATATAAGCCCAGCCTGCTTCCCGAAAAATAAAGACAGTTTCCATGCTGCCTAACATGCCTAAATCGCCAGTAATACCATCCACAAATTTGAGCCTTTCAACCCTGCTGGCAAAAGTTGCTTTATCGATCTTTGCCAACATTCTTTCATGTTTGTCAACCCCTTTAAACGGATGACCAAACATATCTTTTTGCTTGCGCCTTTGGCTTTTGGCATGGCTTAACTCAATAAATCGAAAATCACAAGCACCCAACGGTGTGCGTTTGCGCCGCAAGTGGGCGGAATGTGAACTTGGTTTGAAGCCAGTATAAGCCCGAAGCCAGGAAAACGCTTGAAAATGCGCAAGAATCCCATGTCTACCGATGGCGCATCGTCTTCGACAAAGCGCCCTGCCCTGCGTCCTTCAGGGTAAGGCCGACGAACGCTGTTTAACCTGCGAAGCAGCTCGTCCTGCTGATGAGTGCAGGATGCGCATTCTCGCACATTCATGGCACAATCACTGTGCCAATTGAACGTAAGAAGGATTTGACGACAACCGCAAATCGCTCGGGCTGGTCATAATGGAGCCCGTGGCCGGCTTCCGGAATTTGTTCAACTTGAAGTCGCGGATTAAGACGTTGCAGGTCTGCGGCAACATCAGGCGAAACCACGCCTGCTGAACCACCAATCACAAGCAGGCTTGGAACTTCAATGGCACTCACTACCTGCATATAGTTGGGGTTCGGTGGCGTGAGAACGTCGAAAGCGCCCATGCTGGTTTGAAGTCGTGCCCGGGCGATCAGCTGGATGGTATCCAATGACCGATCAGGGTGTCTGATCCGCGCTTCTGCCACCACGTCATCCAATGACATATTGAGATATCGCCGATGCTGATCTGCCACGTCGCTGTCTCGAATTTCGCGCTGAACTTTTGGACTCAAGAACGTTGGATCAGCTAAGATTAGACAACGAAGAAGCTCTGGGTTACGACTTGCCACCACGGCGGCAATCATACCTCCCATGGAGTGTCCGATCAGGATCGGAGGCGAAAGTCGTAGAGCCTCTATAAGACCAACGACATCGTTTGCATGGTCTTCGTATCGGTACCCATAGTCAGGCACACTCGACTTGCCATGGCCTCTGGCATCCGGCATGATTACGTCATAATCTCCCTCTATAGCATGGGCCACCGCAGCCCAGCAGGCTCCATTAGCAGTTAATCCGTGTAGCAAAATTAAAGGGGGCTTGCTTCCTCCAGTTCTCGTGTAGTGTATGTTAATTCCGTTCGTTTCGCAGTTTCCTGTGCTCCAGTCGGTCAATTGCTATCTCCTTCGAGCATAAGATCCATGGTTTTCTACTACTGTTTGCGACTGCAGGATACGCCTAACGGCTTGCGTAAGCCCCGCATGCTCTTAGCGGGGTACCGGCGTGCTGGCGTATGGTCGTACCGCTGGAGCATGGTCTTCGCGAAGCGCCCTAAGCCCTGCGTCCTTCAGGGCTAGAGCCGACCAGCGCCACTGCCCCAGCGCAGCCACGACAATGGGATTTGGCCAAATGATTTTCCTGGGCCTAAAACCACATTGGCATGGCTGAATGGTGAGCAAGCCGTCTCTACCCAAAATCGACCAGCTTTGGCCCGGTTGCACAGCGAGTCATTTTCCTCGATGGCGTCTTAAATCTTTGATAGTCTGCAGTTTTTCGCTGATGGTCATCTGTTGCCGTGGAAACGGCTAGGGTTGAACTTGCGTGATCAACTGGGATGCGGGCTTTCTTTTCCAGATCTCGTAAATGCAGGGGCTGGTGTTTTCTCCGAACCGCTGAACGATATCATAATATTTGACGATCTCTGTACGGGCTTTGCCGCCTGCCCCGCATTTCCAGACCACATAATCGGGCCAGAAGACCCGGAAGAATTCCGCCGGTGGGATCCTACCCTGCAATGCCACTACCTTAGGGGTGACCAAGCCGACCTCGTCGATCATGATCCGATCCGCATACCAGCCAGTGTAGCCCAAGGGCTCCAGCAGGACCGTGCTTCCGGTCAGGGTGTTTGCATTGAGCCACTGTCCCATCATTGCTGTTACGCCCTGTTGATGTGAGTGATATTCATACGATTTATCAATAGTGTTCCAGGAAAATCCTGCAATCAATACCAGAGCAGCCGGAAGCAGGAAACGCCCCCATTCCAAAAAAGAGATCCTGATTCCTGAAATCAGATCTGTGACCCCAAAGCCAAGTAGAACATAACAGACAAGGGTCAGCAAATAAAAGTAGCGGAAGAAGTAGGTCGTGCCGAAGATACTTAACTGCGACAGCTCTATGGCGATGAATAAAGGGAATACCCAATAATTCTTCACTTTCCATATGGATGGAATACTGAGCAATGCAAAAGCTAAAACCGGCCAGCTCACATAATTGAAGATCGTCTTCAAGTGCTCGATTGCAGGGGGACTATGCAGACCGTAAGCAACCTGTTTGGCAGTGATCGTCAGCGGAATAGGTGAACCAAAATAAGCCCACGAAAAAAGGATCCAGGGAAGGTAAACTGCGGTCGTTGCCAAAAAGAATTCGAGAGCCTGGCGGCGGTTAACTAGAAGATAGATTACAAATAGACAGCCCACCCAGAATACCGTATCGACTCGAGACCAAAGCAACAGCCCTGCCATGATGCCGGCAAATATTGGCCGCTTCTGCATGAACCCAAAGAAGGATGCGGCCAGGAAAAGGAACGTAAGTGGCATTTCCATCCCCTGCATCTCTTCGATGTATAGTCGGGCTGAGATCGAAGTGATGAACAATGCGATAACAGCCACCTGCTTGTCGGGAATTGCCAGGTATAAAAACACCATCCCGCCAACAACAGCCAGCAGATCAACGGCGCGTGCACCCCATACGATATCCTTGCTGATCAGCAGCCAACCGGCGAGCATAAAGGAAAGAAGAGGGGTTGTCGAACCTTGTACCGGTTGCCCGGGATTGAGAGCAAACCCCTCACCGCGCGCCAGGTTGCGCGCGAATTGGAATGTGATATAGGAATCTTCGGCGGTGTAGTTGATATGAAAAACCCACCAGAGTTTGATTGCGGTGGCGAGCAATATGAGCAATATCAGCGGAAGATATTTTTTGAGATTATCGAACATGGCATTATCAGAACACCGTATTCAGATTATACATTTCCAGATCAAAGATCGTCCCCGATTAAGCCCTTCCACTATCAATAAAATTAGAACATATGTGCTAAAATCAATGCATGCCGCATCACGTCACTCACTCCAAGCATACCAAATCTTCCTCGCGAGCCTCCCAAGCGCAAACGTGGTGGGCAGCGCGGTAACACCAACGCTTGGCGGCACGGCATGTACTCAGCTATCAACCCCTCTGACCTTGCCGCCTATCTCAAAGAGGCAGATAGAGTTGCCTTTCGCAGCCATGCCCGGGTCGCTTCCCGCAATAATATCAAATGGGCCCGCATCCTTGCCTCCAGGCTTCTGTCCTATGATGAGGAAATTGAAGAGCCTGGCGGTTCTGCATCCTGGCTCGCTGCCCAATTTCTGCTCGCCCGCAACCTCGGTTCGATCACAAGATCTGTCTCGCGGATACGCTTTGAGCAGGGCGAGCTTTCAAAGACATTCCGCTCTGCCCCCGACGTAATTTCTTTGCTTTTCCTTAGGCGGTACGGGGTTGACCTTAATACCTTGCAGTCTTGCATGCAGAAGTACCCCCGGGTTTTTTCAGCACCTGCATCGGTATCAATTTCGTCAGGGCATTCGTTCCTGAAAAGAGGTAAAAAAATCGCTCAAAATTCAACGGGACTTGGCGGCTTCAAGCTGACCGACGATCAATGGGCCAAGATCAGACGACTCTTCCCCGATACAACTGATCCTATCTCGCGCCGAGGCCGCCCCGCCTGGAGTGCTCGTCAGATCCTCGACGCGCTGTTTTGGAAAGTCGCGCAGGGTACAGATTGGTATTCACTGCCTGCCGGTTCTCCATCTCCGCCCACCTGCCGCCGTTTCATGAAATCTTGCACCAATGATGGTCGCATCCTGCTCACCTATCTTTTTCTTTATCAGGACTTGCTGGACCGCACTCAGATGCAGGGAGATGAGGGGATGCTTGAACAGTTGCTGGAGTATTTTTATATATCTCCCGGGCTGCTCATCCAAATCAAAACGGGCCTGGCAATTTCAAATTCCGGGTTGGAAATCTGGCAGCTTAATACGGCTCGTCTTTTTCTTCAATTCGCCTACGAATTAATTCGCCGGTTCCGCCTTGAAGAGCATAATCCTTATTTTCCGCTTGACATTTCCCCTATTCAGCCGTAAAATCGTATTAATCGGATTAATCAAAGAATATGCCTAAAAACCGCGCCACCGTTGATATTTCTGAATTCCTTCGCTACCTGGCGGCCCATCCCGAGGCCGATGGCGGGCTGCCCTCGTTAAACGAGCTCAGCCGCGAGCTTGGCATCAGCCTGGCCGCATTGCGGGAACAACTGGAAGTGGCGCGGGCCCTGGGCCTGGTGGAAGTCCGTCCGCGCACCGGCACCCGGCGGCGTCCCTTCTCGTTTACTCCGGCGGTCAGCCAGAGCTCTGCGTTATGCGCTCGCCCTCAATGATGGGCATTTCCAGAAATTCGCCGAGCTTCGGAATCACCTGGAAGCGGCTTATTGGAACGAAGCAGTCTGCGAGCTAACCGAGGCCGATAAAGCCGAACTGGTCGCATTGATCGAGCGTGCGCGTGCCAAGCTGCGGAGTAAACCGCCGCAGGTCCCCCATGAGGAACATCGCAAATTACATCTGCTCATCTATTGCCGCCTCAATAACCCCTTTGTAACCGGCATCCTCGAAGCCTACTGGGATGCCTACGAAGCAGTCGGTCTCAACATCTATGCAGGCGGTATGGATTACCTGAATGAAGTCTGGGAATATCATGCCCAGATGGTCGAAAGCATTTGCAACGGGAACTACGACGCCGGGCGCGAAGTGTTGATCAGGCACGTGGATCTTCTCTCCCAACGCCCGTCTTAGCTCGCCTCGATAATTCAGGATTTTCAAATACCTTTCTCGGTTTTTGGAAGGAGAAACATGGTCAGCGAAGTAACCAAAGTGAATAAGGTTGTAAACGATTTTTCGATCACCATTGGCACGGTCAACGGCTCGGGCAGCCAGACCGCGAATACCACCATCCTGCGCGCCCTGTTCAAGATGGGCATTCCGGTTTCCGGGAAGAATCTCTTCCCCTCCAACATCCAGGGCCTGCCTACCTGGTACACCATCCGTGTTGAGCAAGGATGGTTATCTGGCGCGCCGCGATGAGCAGGAGATCGTTGTGGCCATGAACGCCAACTCGTTCGCGCGCGACCTTGCCTCGGTCCTGCCCGGCGGGGCCTTCTTCTACGCGGATGATATCAAGCAGCCGATCACCCGCACCGATATTGCAGTTTATCCGATGCCGGTTAAACAGCTCGTCCGCGGCGACCCGAACATCCCCAACGACTTCCGCGACCTGGTCAGCAACATGGTCTATGTGGGCGTCGTCGCCCAAATCCTCGGGATCGACCTGGAGAAGATCCATGAGGCCTTGAACTTTCATTTCAAGGGCAAACAAAAGCCGATCGACATGAACTTCAACACCGTCAAAGCCGGCGCCGAATGGGCCAAGGCCAACCTTGAAAAGAAGGATCCATACTACGTTGAGCCGATGGACAAGACAAACGGTCTGATCATGGCCGACGGCAACACCGCCGCCGCGATCGGCTCCATCTTCGGGGGCGTGCAGTTTGCCGCCTGGTACCCGATCACGCCGGCCTCGTCCCTGGCCGAAGCGCTGAACGATTACCTGCCCCAGCTGCGCAAGCGCGAAGACAGCAAGCATACCTATGCCGTCGTGCAAGCGGAAGACGAGCTGGCTGCCATCGGCATGGCCATCGGCGCCGGCTGGAGCGGGCTGCGCTCGATGACCTCCACCTCCGGCCCTGGCCTGAGCCTGATGACCGAGTTCGCGGGCCTGGCCTATTACACCGAAGTCCCCATCGTGGTCTGGGATGTGCAGCGCATCGGCCCATCCACCGGCCTGCCCACACGCACCTCCCAGGGCGACCTGACCTTCGTCAGCTTCATGGGCCACGGCGATACCCAGCAGATCATCCTGCTGCCCGGCGGCGTGGACGAATGTTTTGAGTTCGGCTGGCGCGCCTTCGATATTGCCGAGCAGCTGCAATCGCCGGTGTTTGTCTTGAGCGATCTCGATATGGGCATGAACCAATGGATGAGCAAACCTTTCGAATACCCCGACCAGCCCATGCAGCGCGGCAAGGTGCTCTGGGAGAAAGACCTGGAGGAGATCAAGGGAAATTGGGCCCGCTATCTCGATAAGGATGGCGACGGCATCCCCTACCGGACCGTGCCGGGCAACACAACATGCGGCCAGCGCCTATTTCACCCGCGGCACCGGCCACGATGAACAGGCGCGCTACACCGAAGATGCCGCTGTCTGGAAACGCATGATGGATCGGCTCAAGAAGAAATACAATACCGCCCGGAAATATGTCCCTGCCCCCGTATTGCATAAAATGCCCGGAGCAACGGTTGGGATCATCGCCTTTGGTTCCACCGAGTCTGCCGTCCTCGAAGCCCAGCACGCAGCTGGCGGCCGAGCATAACCTGAAAGCCGACTTCATGCGCGTGCGCGCCCTGCCCTTCACTGACGCAGTAGACTGCCTTCATAAAGAAATACGACCAGATCTTTGTGGTCGAGATGAACCGCGACGGCCAGATGAGCCAGCTGCTTACGATCGAATATCCCGATCAGGCCGCAAAGATCAAATCTGTCGCTTTTGGCGATGGCCTGCCCGCTTCGGCAAAATGGGTGCGCGAAGGCATCCTTGCCGCCCGATCTGTGAATGGCGCAAAAGGTCGGACCTGCCAAAGCTCCGAAAGCTGCGGCGCGTGCAAAGAAGACCGCCGGCAAAAAAGCATCCCCTTGGCGTTGGCCAAGAGGAACGGCAAGGCCTCCTCGACCAGAAAAAAGGCCGCATCGGCGAAATCCAAGCAGAAATAGAGAATATTATCCTCTGTGCACATTCGGATAATTGATAATGTTTAGCAGAAGATAGTGGATAAGAAGGAGTAAATACTATGACTGAAACTCTTCCCATGGCTGGCGCAACAACCCAGGTCAACCTGGCCGGGCTCGCCAAAAATGATTACCGCGGCAACCCCACCACCCTCTGCCAGGGCTGCGGGCATAACTCGATCTCGAACCAGATCGTCAGCGCGCTGTACGAAATGAACGTCGTACCGGAAAATGTTCGTGAAATTCAGCGGCATCGGCTGTTCGAGCAAGTCGCCCACCTATTTCCTGAACCGCTCGTTCGGCTTCAACGGCCTGCATGGACGCATGCCCTCCGTCGCGACCGGGGCCTTGTTCGGCGATCATCATCTGCAAAGGCATCGGCGTCTCCGGCGACGGCGATACGGCCAGCATCGGCATGGGCCAATTCAAACATATCATGCGCCGCAACGTCAATATGCTCTACATCGTGGAGAATAACGGCGTGTACGGGCTTACCAAAGGCCAGTTCTCTGCCACCGCCGAAGTCGGCCTCAACCTGAAGCACCAGGGCACCAACTCCTACATGCCGATCGATATCTGCATGGAAGCCCTGGCTTCCAATGCCACCTTTGTGGCGCGTTCGTTTGCCGGCAACCCCAAACAGGTCAAGGAACTGCTCAAGGCGGCCCTCTCCCATGACGGCATCGCCGTGCTGGATATCATCAGCCCCTGCGTCACCTTCAACAACCAGAGCAACGCCTTCCACTCCTACACCTGGGGCAAGGATCACGAAGAGCCGCTGCACGATATCACCTATATCGCCCCGCGCAATGAGATCATGCTCGAAGAGGAGATGAAGGAAGGCGATGTACGCGAAGTGACCCTGCACGATGGTTCGGTCGTGATATTAAAGAATCTCGAAAAGGATTACAACCCGACCAGCCGCTTCGAAGCTTTGCGGATACTGGAAGAGGCCCAGCGCAACAACTGGATGGTGACCGGCCTTTTGTACGTCGAGACCGACAAGCCCTCGTTGACCGAGACCTATAACCTGACGGACACCCCGCTCAACCGCCTCACCGAGGCCGACCTGCGGCCTGCTCCCGACATGATGAAGACCGTCAACGATTTGATGTTCTAGACTACCGGCGCCCTCCCCCATCTTACAAGTTTTGGGGGAGGGCATTTTTTTCAAAGAGTAAGAATCGGGGCCAAGCGGTAAACTTTCCCATGCAAAACATCGATCGCATCATTCAAAACTGCGTGCGTGAGTTGACCTTTGACTTTGTTCGCTCGGCCGGGCCGGGCGGACAGAACGTCAATAAGGTTGCGACTGCTGCGCAACTGCGTTTCGACGTTCGCGGCTCATCGGCGCTGACCGCGGAGGTGAAGGCCCGGCTCATCCATCTGTCCGGCAACCGCATGACAAACGAGGGCGTGCTGGTGATTGAAGCCCGCCGCTTCAGGACCCAGGATAAGAACCGCGAGGATGCCATTGCGCGCTTCACGGTCTTGCTCATGAAATCGCTGGAAGAGCCGAAGCTACGCAGGAAGACCAGGCCCAGCAAAGCCTCAAAGGAAAAGCGATTAGATTTCAAGAAGAAGCGGAGTGAAATTAAGCGTACGCGCCAAAGTAGATCGTTTGATTAATCTATTGCGCACAAATCGGGGAAATATAGCTGAGAGCCAAGGGAAAGGCGGGTATATGGGGATGTATACAGCGCCTTTATCACCCTTCTATTTTTTTATTTCCAAACAAACTGCAGCGGTCCTTTGGCAGGCAACGTAATAGCCACTTGATCCGGATTTGCCCGCCCGCATGCCCCGCCGAGACAGTTGCAATTGGAGTCCATCGTGTTGCTGGTGCAGGCCACTGACACATAAGAAACGATCCATTGTCCGCTGGCCGTCAACGGCAGATATGCATAGAATTGCCCGGATTTATCTGAGGTTGCATCACTGCGCGGTGGATTAGCACCGGCTCCCTGCGTGATGGCGAACCCGATGCCGCTGATCGGTACTCCCAGGGCATCCACGACCCGGCCCGTGACCGATTGAACATTTTGCGGTACCACCAGCGGCGTGGGGCCACCGTCCTGACCGCCGTTCGCCAAAGCAAACAGTACCCAGCCATAGATGCTCGTATCGGTCTTGACGTACAGCCATTCCCCTCCCGGCGCGTGCCCCAGGACTTGCAGGCGTGTCCCTTGCGCAAGCAGCCTGCTCACCGGAAACAAGGTGCCAGGCTCTGTCCGCAAATTGACATTCTGTGCAGAGGTTGTCACGAAATAGGGGACATAGGTTCCCGCATCGAAAGTGGCAGTGGATTGCGGCGAAGGGACCACCGGCGCCAGGGTGGGCTTCTGTGTGATTCCCGGCGTAAAAGTTGGGATCGGTGTAAAGCTCACCGGCGGAGTGGAGGCGGGGGTAACGGCTGCAATAACTCCGCCGCAGCCCAGCGTAAGAAGCAGGATTGCCAAACCACAAATTATTAGCCTGTAGGCCCTCATCGGCATTCTGTTCTCAATCCCTGATTTTCGAATTAGGGTGTGTTCGTTGGCGTCGGTGTTTTAGATGGAATTGGGGTGTTGGTAGCCGTTGGAGTGGGTGTGGAAGGCGCGTTGATGATCGGCAAAACGGAGAGGTCGTACCCGGGATCAATTTGGAGCCTGGCCGCTTCGATCCAACATGGATCGTGATAGATGGGGTTGTTGATGATATACCAGCCGGCCAAACTCCCGCGTCCCAGTAGTTCCACCCGGGTGCCTGTCTTGACTGAGCTGACTACTTCAAATGGATCCCCGGGACCTACCCAGCACAGAGCATCCTGGATCACGAGCGGATTGCCGGCCGTGGGTGCGACTTGAGGCGGAATGGTGTTGGAGGGTAGAGGCGTGGAGCTGGCCCCCGCGGGCTGGGCTGTCTGCGAGGCAGAAACCCTCGTCTCAAGCGCAGACACTGTCGCGGCCACCAGGGTTGCCCCGGCCTCGACCGTGGGCGTTGCAGAAGGCAGGTTACAAGCCATGACACCCAGCAGGAGCGCCGTTCCCGCAAGAGCAAAAGGTTTGATGTGTTTTAGCATGCTGTCTCCAATTTTCAAACAGATTATACCAAGCAGATTGCAATGGATTTCTTATTATATTGCAACGGATTTGTCGGGGCTTGCTGGAACTTTTTGCGCTAAGATTCGTCTGAATTTACAGAGTGCGCAATGGATACTTCAGTTCCACTCAACATTACTTTTTTCAAGACGGAGTTTATTATGTCAACCAAAAAATTTTTCCAATTCTTCCTTCTGGCCGCCATTGTGTTGGCCTCCTTTGCCACCACCGGCTCAGCGCTGGCCTGGTCGGGCTGCGGCACAAGTTACGTCGTTCAGTGGGGCGATACGCTTGGGGCGATCGCAAACCGCTGTGGCACAACGGTTGCTGCGCTGAACCTGGCCAACCCGGGCATGGGTTCCTGGATCTATGCCGGTCAAACGCTGTGGCTGCCGGGCGCCTTTGTGGACAACGGCAGCGGCTACGCCACTTATACGGTGGCGCGCGGCGACACGCTCAAGTCAGTGGCCGCCCGCTATAACACCACCATGGATGTTCTGGCCAGCCTTAACGGCATCTATAATTACAACCTGATCTATGAAGGGCAGCGGCTGAGAGTTCCTACGGGGAGCACCAACCCGGCCCCCGCCCCCGCTCCACAACCGGCGCCCAGCTCGGCTGGAACCTACGTCGTTCAATGGGGCGATACCCTGCGCAAGATAGCGGCCCGCATGAACATCAGTGTGAATGACCTCATTGCCGTCAATCCCCAGCTTTGGAATCCGAATCTGATCTTCGCTGGCGAGGTGATCAACCTGCCTCATTCGGCATCGTTGTATACCATCCAACATGGGGACACGCTCAAGCTCGTTGCCGTCGCGCTATGGCACAACGACGAATAATCTATTGGCGCTCAATCCGCAGATCTGGAACGCAGACTGGATTTATGCGGGACAGGTAATCCGAGTCTGGTAGACCATTAGAGGCCAGTGCAGGATCATCATTTTATCGGTCTTAAAGTATGTGCGCAGGCTAAATGCCCTGCGCACATACTTTTCTTTTGACGAACATTACATTGAAAATGTCACATTATTCAAAAGGTATCCGATTTCTTCAATGTGACCTTATCAAGCTACTTACTTTTTAGCAATCTATAAATAACGAAATTGTTAAGAGCAAAAGGACAGAAATAGTATACAATGTGACTGGAAGAAAAAATCCGAAAAAGGCAAACCCGGTGAAAACCGGGGACGCAAAGCCAACGGGTCTAACGTCACGAAAGTGACCATGATTGCCAGGCCGCCGAAGATCATTGATTTGCGATACTTATCGTATGCGGCGAGCCTGGAAGTTACCCAGGCTCGCCGTTTTCTTTCAGGAACGATCAACATCCATCCTAACGTTCGATAAGGGCAAACCCGGTGAAAACCGGGGACGCAAAGCCAATGGGTCTAAAGTCACGGAAGTGACCATGATTGCCAGGCCGCCGAAAACGACATGAATCTGAAACAACAATCCCAAAATAACATTTCATGTTCACAGCGTCTGCTGTATCTCGGGTGCCCTTATCAGGGAGAATTTCCTATGGCACCCAAGACCAACGCACAACGTTTCAACTCTGATCCCTCTCGACCGCGATCAAGTCAGGCATCTGCCTGTTGCTCCTGGTCGTAGTGGCTTTCGTTCCGCATGCGGTTTCTGCCGCCCCGCTGGCCGATTCAGCCCCGTTACCCGATGTCTCCAGTTTTGCTTTATCAGTTCAAAATGGAGATGCCAATATGCTGCGCGGCGTTTATGTGGACGGCCTCTTTGCCCTCACCGTTGTGCAACAACCTGGCTACGATGCCGGCTTTGTGTCGACGGCGGACAACACCGCGACCCAATTTGGAATGGCAACCCAATTTGGGAGTGTCGGTCTTCTGGCGCATAACTTCCTGAGTGGTCAATACTTCTTCCAACTGATGCCTGGGATGATGATCCAATTGATCTATGGAGATGGTCACATCGAACGGTTCCAGGTAACGAATGTCTACCAATATCAAGCCACTTCCCCCTTCAGCGTTTACAGCGATTTCATTGATCTGGATACACATGAATATCTGACAGGCAGTGCATTGTTCACAAAAGTCTATACGGGGCCGAGACATGTAACTTTCCAGACCTGCATTACGCAGGACGGCAATTCAAGTTGGGGCAGGCTCTTTGTTACCGCAGAACCGGTCCATTATCTTTCTTCCGTAACGCAGTCTGACTAATTCGTATTCGGATCCCAACTCCTACGCTGACAAATATCCGGGCTTTGAGTTCATCGAAGCCCGGATATCTCTTTTTATAACTACTCACCGTCTCGCCACTGTTTACCCGGAAAATGAATATGGACGGGGGAGAACACCCCGTCCATATTCATTTTCCGAAGGCCGTAGGTGCAGGCGATCTCCCTGCAAAAGGTGTACTCCCTGCGCGGAATCTTCGCGAAGCATCCCAGGCTGAAAGCGTGGGACGAAAAGGGTGACGCGAAGCGGTATCACCACCAGTAGATACCTCTTTTTTAGGTTCACGAGCAGTTGCCTTGAACCTTAAGAGCATGTTCAATTGACATCTCTCCTTATCTCGTGTATGCTTCCTGCGTCCGGGCAGGCCCGGCGCGGCAGAGCCTGCCAAACCCCGCCAGGATCGAAAGATAGCAACGGTAAGGAAGTGCCTCTGGGTGCCGCCGGTCTCCTGCCCGGGCATATCTTGTCCATCGTTCCAGTCATATCATGGCAAAATAACCTTATGCCTCGCTGGTTACCACCTCTCATCCTGACCATCATCGGCATTGCCCTGGGTTTATTCTATGGGTGGATCATCAACCCCGTAAAGTTCGTGGATACGACGCCCGCCTCCTTGCGAGTTGATTATCGGACCGATTACGTATTGATGGTCGCGGAAGCCTATCATGCGAGACCAGAATATCGAGCTGGCAGTGCGCAGGCTCGCCATATTCGGGAGCGAAACACCGGCTGTCCTTGCCGCAGAGGCCCTGCAAGCCGGGCGGCAAACAAATTATTCAGAAACCGATATTTCCCTTCTCCAGGAATTAACGCTGGCCTTGCAGGCCTATCAGCCTGTCCCAACGCCACTCGGGGTTGCTCCGGAAGGACGGTACGCCATAAAACGCTTTCCCTGGGAGTGGCTGCTTGGTTTGCTGGCGGGTTTTGGGATAGGTTTGTTAATTGCCTGGGTGATTTCCCCCATCCGTTATGTAGATACAAGCCCGAATACCCTGCGAGCCGACTTCAAAGATCAGTTCCGCGTGGCGATCGCCGCATCCTATGCATCCGACCATAATCTTGGCCGGGCCAAAGCCCGCCTTGCGCTGCTGGGCGACTCAGATGCTGTTCAGGCGCTTACCGCACAGGCCCAACGAATGTTGGGAGCAGGAGAGTCGTTTGATACCATTCAGGAAGTTGCCGGCCTGGCGACCGACTTGCAAACAGGTGTGTCCAGCATTTTGCCTACAGCCTCTGCCAGCCCGATCCCCATTCAACTCATCAGCACTCAGACAGTCGCCATCCCCCTGACCGCCACGGGAACTCAGGGTGCGATCACCGAAACGCCCACAGCCCAAGCGGCCGATACGCCGGTTATTTTTGATACACCCACCCCGCGCCCCACCAAGACCGCCATACCCACAGCCGGAGCGCCATTTCAGCTTCTCAGCCAGGATCAAGTATGCAATCCAAATTTAACAGATGGGTTGATGCAGATCATCGTGCTTGATAACCATCGCCATCAGATGCCGGGAATGGAAATCATCGTTACCTGGAATGGAGGGGAAGATCATTTATTTACAGGCTTTAAACCTGAAATCGGGAATGGCTATGCGGATTACATCATGCAGCCCGGCGTGATCTATTCGGTGCGGGTCGCACAACCCGGATTGCCGGTACCAAACTTAAGCGCTCCCGCCTGCCCGGACTCGAACGGCCAAACCTACACAGGCGGAATAAAATTGACTTTCCAACAACCATAAAAAAACGCTTACCGCGACGGGTAACTAACGAGTTTTCAATGCAACTTTTGCAGGTTAGCGAATCACCATGGGGACTAACACCGCCGGTACCCTATTCACCGCAATCATTCCCCAAGCGGATTTCTATATCAACGGGGGGAGATGAGGTCGGCTTGAAAAGGATTTGATTACTGCTCTTAATCCCAAATTGTTGGACCAGATAGCGCAAGGCATATAGTTTGGGAGAATAAACGATAACCACAGTCTGGTTTAATAAACCTGTGGCAAGGCCGCCGCCTACCGCCATTCCCTGTGAACTCAAGTAATTTCCAACACGACTATCTAACCCATTCGTGGATAAGTATCATTAACGACCAAGACCCGCGCCGCATCAGCCTTCATCAAGGCCACCGGGTCACCCTGCGCGATCGGGCTGGTGGGCCCCCCTGAAGTAAATATCTGATCACGCAAGACGCGTATCTTATCGGGGATGGGCTTGTAAATGCTTGCCGGCTGCCCACCCAGCGTGACATTGGCAAACGACACCATGTCGTTGCCGATCACGCCCTGCTTGATCTTGCCCAGCGGGATGTCTTTTGCCAGCGGGGCAAGCTTAAGGGCATCCGCCAGCGTCATGTTTGTGTGGATCCCCGATGAAAATATATTGTAAAGCTGGGGAGCCTGCGTCATTAATTTTGCAAAATTTTCCGGGGCTGAAAACCTTATTCCGGATCGCGATGATCACTTCCTGCTGGCGTTTCGCACGGCCCGTATCGCCATCGCTGCAGCCCTGGGATTGATCACGGCAGCGCGCAAAGGCCAGGGCGCGTGGTCCATCCATATGACGTATGCCGCAACATGTCACTTTGAAGTGATCTTTGCCGGTCCCCAACGGGTCAAGAACGAGAGTTACTCGGTTGATCGTAATAGACATCAATTCCGCCGATCTCGTTGATGAACGATACGAAAGTACCGAAGTCAACCTGAATATAATATTGGATCGGCACGCCGATGAATTGAGAAACGGTCTTCATCGCCAGGCCCGGTCCGCCGCCCGGTAATTTAGCGCCTTCTCCATCCGTCCACGCCGTATTTATCCGACTGTAACCAAATCCCGGGATATTGACCCACATATCGCGCGGGATTGAAAGCATGCCCGCGGTTTTTGTGAGCGGATCGACCGTCAACACCATGATCGTATCGGTGCAGTGCGGGCAATCTCCTTCGCTGATATTCGCGTTTGTGCCGCGCAGGCCGAAGAATACGATATTGATACGGCTGCCGCCATCCCACTGCGGATATTGCACCTCCGGCACCGCAACCTCGGGAGTTGGCGGTATGCCCGGCAATCGGCGTCCCTTGTTGATTAACCACGGGAGTCCCAAGCGGATTGACCGCAGTCCCTCCACAATTTGCAGGTGAGATGCCCGGCAAGGCGGTAAGTTGCCAGCAAGCTGTAACGCCGCGTGCCAGAAGGAACAGGCCAACGGCCAAAACCAGCATTACTCCCCAAAAAATGATCTGACGAATCGAGAACTTCGGCAGCTTGATATTTTTAGGGAGTTCAATCTTGATGTTTTTGAGAAAATTCGAGGATTTTGTTCATAGGTTACTCAGGCTTAATATATACCATATTCAGGCCAAGCCGTTCGAGGCCTTCTTTAGCCCAATAATTCAACATGGCAGAATCTTCCTCGGTTGCTTTCAACATCAAAGGGATGGCACGATGGTCGCGGATCTCAGCCAGGGAACGCATGATCTGGATGCGCGCTTGAGGCCTGCGCATGTTCGTAGGCATCCAACAATTCAGGTACGGCGGGTTTTCCAATTACCGTCAGGGCATTAGCATGCCAATGTGCCAAGCATCCCGTCTGCGTTCCCCAAAACCGTGATCAGATCCGGCACTGCGTTCTCAGTGGGATGTGCAACCAGAGCCAAAGCGGCCGCCTCACGAACTTCGGTGGATGCATCATCGCAGGGCGCCGATCAGCCAATCCAAAGGCGGACTCTGCATTTGCGCCAAGGTCCGGACTGCCCACCAGCGCTGGTCAGCGACCGAAGATTGCAAGCAAGGATTCAAGCAGTGGAAAGGCGTTTTCCCCTAATTGCGCCAGTTCGGACGCGGCGGCCTCCGCCCGAGCCTCATTTTCACTGCACAGCCCGGCTAAGAGTTCTTCCAGAGAAGACACCGGGCCTCACTATTTTGAAGGTGGTGGGACCGGCAATTTATCGTCCGCCGTATTCACCCATTTGTCCCCTTCGTCGATCAGCATGACCGGGATATCATCCACAATCGGATATTTGCGTCCGCAATCCTGGCATATCAGCCACATCTTTATAAAGTTTCAGCACGCCATCTTTTTCGCGGACGCAGTTTGGACATCGCAGGATCTCAAGCAGTTCTTGGCTAACCATGTTCGCTCCAATCAGGGCGTTATTTTACCACGCTAGGAAGACGGCGCCACACAAAGATTTTGGCGTTTGGCTGTTTTTTCGAGGATCAGCCATACCGGGCGCATACTCGCAAACTGCCTGCCAGGCTTCGTAGTGGGTTTTGAATTCGTCCTTGAAATATACCGCCCCATTTTTCATAACAGTCCGGGTCACATCCACATCCGCCCCATTGGCCGCATAATCAGTTTGTGTGATCTGGCCGGGTTTAAATCCGGGTTTTGCACAAAAGACGGCTTGGGAGCAGGAACAATATTCTGCGGGCCGGTTGTATTCCAGGTAACCGTACGCCCATCGGATGTTGAATAAAATTTCCATGTTAGCGAAGTGGCAGGTCGCATCTGTTTCCATTAATATCCAGTAGGGTGAGTCGTTGGTGAATTTGAAATCCACCAATGGAAAATAAACTGTGGCATCCAGGCCGGCCAACGATTGGATCAATGCCACCACTGGAGGTTTCTTCATAGTAGGAGACTCGATAAGCGTGCGGGACACGCTTCGACCACCGGGAAACCGGTATTGAATACTGTCGAAATAATGTTGTACTTACCTGGCATACCCCGCCACCCACACCCTTAATCGTATGCCCGCCATAAATGATAAGAGCCTCCGTAAAACCATTATCCAGGCTGACATCGCCCATAGCCTGCCCCATGGAGAAGGTTTCGCCGGGTGCAACCAATACCCCATCAAAGCGGGCTGCAGCGGTCTGTGATATTTTGAACGCGTTCCGGATGCGAACCATAGAAATAGGAGGTCTGCACACCATTGGGTAACAAGCCCGTAATCCCCAATTGCTGGGCTGTTGCGGTATCGTTAACAGCCGGCTGGGTCTCATTGACCACAAGAGGCACAGTATGCTGGCCCTGCAGGACTGCATCCTGAATGGCTTTCAGGCTTGCATCCACATCAAGTTTCCGCCCAGTCTGGGACGGCGATAATGCCACGAACTGGCCTGTGGCATCATTAAAATGGAAGCGTGGGTTTGCAGCTTGCCGATCCACCTGCGTTTCGATCCCTGCCAGCATTTGCCTGAGAGCATCCGGATTAAGCGTCACCATTACATCGGTCTTGTCGCCATTCTGAACCTTTTGAACACCGATCAGATTGGCAAGCACTGGGACATCATAGACCCAGGGTCCCGGGTCACCTTGTTGGGCATCGGGAATCTCGAGCTTCAGCGGCTGGCTCAGGATCTGCCGGGCCGTTTCGGCCTGGGCCGACACATCCTTGATCGCCGGCTGGGTTTCTTGAACGATCAGAGGCAGTTCGCCATCGCGGAAGGTTTGAAGCTGCGCGCTCAAGTAGATCAGATTTGCATCCAGGTTCAGCGTGCGTCCCGCCTGCCCGGGCTGGGCAACTACATTCGTCCCATCCAAATGCAGGCTGGCTTCAGTCACGGGTTGATTTACTTGTTGAGAAAGCCCCTGTAGGTATTGGTAAGCCACTCGCTGATCAAAAATGATGACAGGCGCCACATCTTCGCCCAGCCCTCGTGCGCGTATTTGTCCCTGGAGAGCCGCAAATAGTCCACCGCTGCGGCCCAGGCGATAGGCGGCTTCTGCGCTGGACGATGGATCAAACACCATGCCGAGCTGAGCGGGTGGAGCCACCCAAACCTTATCACCGTCCCGGAATAACACTTTTCCGCTAATCGGATACGAAAGCGTCTGGCTTAGTTTTAGCGCGGCATCCTGCGGCGCCATACCGGAGACATCCACGCCCGCAACGGACACACCGGGGAAAATGCGTCCTGCGTATACCAGCTGATAGCCCAGCACCCAAATAATGACTGCGGCAAGGAATAAAACCGTGCCACCAACCAGGGCCGCAAGGAATTGAGCCAGGATGGGGATACGTTTTTGAACCGGATAAGATAGCGTCGCCATGAATAGATTATAACCAATAGAATGAAAGGAGCCTTAATGGCATTAACGAGGCATCTCGCAGATACATCGGGGCAGTAGTTAATTCCGTATAAAGATCAAACCCTGAACGATCATGGGGGTGTGGGACCTATATTCGATAAAGGCGTATCGAACTCACGCTGCCAGCTTACGCTCTTCGAAGTATTTCCCAGGCCACTATATAGGCTGCCAAAACCCGCATATTCACTTCCTGGATTCTAGGACAAGTGAGGTCAAGCTAATGCTTATTCTCCAAACGCCGGCAATTCAACGGCCTGATCACCCGCCTGGACCACATAATAGGGAACCCAGGCGATGCCAAACCGCTTGATGTATATATCCGTCTTCTTGGGCGTCACGTTGACTTCACTGACGTCATTTACGGCCTGTCCCCAGCGATCGCCGATCTCCTGCGCAGCTTGCGTACGCTGTTTCTGCAATTCTGCCAGGTCCTTTTTGTATTGGTCAAGAGACTGGATCGATTCTTCCACGTTACCTTTAGCCTGCTCGGTGAGGCGGCGCTTCGTCAATTGCGTGGTCAGGCTCTTCTTGCGGCCGATCCCCACCAGGCTTGCTCCCAATTCGGCCAGGTTCCCAAACTCTTCATTCTTTCGTTCGCCTAATTCCTTCTCATCCTGTTCCAGTTCCCGCTCTTCACGGGCAATCTTTTCCTCCAGGGCTTTGATCTTGCGGTCCATGGGAGCGGTTGATTTTTCCAGCTCTGCATCCCGGGCCTCACGCGCTGCATCGGCGCAGGCTTTCATAAAGTCGGCCGGGGTTACATCGGGGCCGGCAAAAACCCTGAGCGTCTGATTAACTCGCGCCTTTACCGCGGAGGTGCGATAAACCCAGTCCGCGAAATCTTTTTGCATGGCCGCCACTCGTTTTGAGTCGTTGAGGGGCGCATCCAACGACCCAAAACGAGCGCCGGGAGTAGATGCAGCTTCGAGCTTATCAAGTCCGGAGTTCTTGTAGGGAAAATCCTCCCAGCGCATGGAACTGCTTTGGCCGGGCTTTTCAACCAACACGGCCCGCGTGACGCTGCTGTCCACCCCTAGTTTGCGATCGAGGAAGCGGATTTCCGCCGAACCCAGTAACACTGGCCGATAAACGACGTTCTGTATCATCGCCTCTTCCGGCATGGTTTGCCTGGCCGCGGAAAACGCTTCGGGCAGACTATTGGTCTGGGGCAGGAAATATTCCGCGATCCCTGCGGGCGCGGCGGGTTTGGTTTGATTTCCATTGCCGGAGGCCAGAACGATTCACGGGCGATGATGGCGCCGGCACTGCGGGCATCTCCACCTCTTCCGCCTTCGGGCTTGAAACGACAGATTGAGGTTTGGTTACAACCGCAGGCGAGGCTGGCTGCGTAATGGCCTCTGGTGAATCAACTTTACTGGTAGATGACTCGGCCTTGGTTGGCACAGGCAATGGTTCAGTCCGCCCCGCGCCCACAAGCTGATTCAAGGCCGGTATTTGCGTGCGCGTCATCGGCCCGGCCAGAAAATTCATCGACCAGCGAGTTTGGAACAGCACAGGCTGTTTGGCATGGATATTATGCAGGACGAAGACCCGTTTGCCGAGCCTGGAGATCAATTGATCTAACGCCGCACGGGGTGTGCCATTGGCCGCGCTGGTCAGGCCATCCAACAAACGTTGTTTGTCCTGATCCGTTTGAAGTTTACCGATGAACCATGTCCCGGCATTGGACAGGGCTTTGTAATCCACGTCCACCGGGTTTTGGGTGGCGAGCAGCAATCCCAGGCCGAAGGCGCGTCCCTGTTTTAACATTCGGAGCAGCGGCTCTTTCGATGGCGGGTTCGCAGTCGGCGGCAAGTAGCCAAAGATCTCATCCATATAGAGAATGGCGCGCAAAGAACCGGTACCTGGTTGCGTTCGCATCCAGGTCTCCACAGCCGACAAGAGCAAGGTAACGAAAAACATACGCTCGGCATCCGACAGATGCGCGAGGTAAAAAATGCTGTGCCGCGGGCGCCCGTCTTTCGCAAAAAGCAAAGCGGGGACGTCCAGGTTCTGTCCCTCACGCCAGGCTTCAAACGCCGGTGCGGCGAGGATGTTATTCAATTGCATGGCCAGGGCCATCCGCTCTTTCGGCGGGAAAAACGTATCAACCGAAAACGCGCCCAGTTTTTCAAAAGGCGGGTTTTGAGTTTGCAAGATCAATTCGGTCAGGTCGATATTCTTGCCCTGACTCCACATGTTCTCAAATAAATTCGAAAGCAGGATATGTTCGCGCGAACGGATCGGATCGACATCTCGTACGCCGACCAGCCCAAGCAGGGCGGTCACCGTGCTGGAAACTTTTTCGCGCAGGATCTCCCGGTCGGTATTCCAATCCAGGGCCGGTGCATTCAGCGACGACAATACGCTTACAGGAATCCCAGAATCAGAACCGGGCGTATAAATCGCAAACTCCGCCGCATTTTTTAGAGCAAGCAACCGTTCATGATTGATGCCCCAGTCCTGCATGCCTTTGCGCCAGGCAAGTGACGCCGCATTGGAAGCCTGCTCCAACGTCTCACCGGCGCGCCTGGCTATCTCAGGATCGATCCAGGGCTGAAAATCCTGCGGAGCCAGGTCCGGAAAATGCAAAAGCAAATTCGTGAGGTCCCCTTTGGGATCTATGATAATGGCAGGGATCCCCTGCAGCGCGGCTTCTTCGAGCAGGTTGATGCATAAGCCGGTTTTGCCGGAGCCGGTCATACCGGTAACGACTGCATGCGTTGTCAAGTCGGCAGGATCGTAGGCAACGGCTTGTGTGGTAATTTGATTGTTCTTGGGATCAAAGATGCGACCGAGATAAAAGGCTGAATTCGCCATTAAGTCTCTCCTCAGAATTGGCACGAATGTTCTATATCGCCTAATGTACCCGAATTAATTAAAAAATGCAACTTAAAAAACTACCGCGCCCAGGCGAGCGCGGCATATTTTTAGGCTTTCCGTAAACGGAAGATCTAACCCGAACCCCAGGTATAGATACTTATCAGAGTCAGTTTGTTTTCTTCAAAGACATAGATGCAGGCAACGGCTCAGTTGAAACGGAAAATCCGACCCGCTCCTAATGACCGCCGTCATCGCCGTTGTCGCCGCCATTGTCTCCCCCACCCCCGCCAGGCTGCCCATGATCATCCGACCCCTGACCTGAGCTTCCGGATGAACTACCACCGGAATCCTTATGATGTGGATTTGGGTTTCCGGCGGCCCTAAGTTCGACCATTGTGACGAAGAATTTTCCACCCGAGCCAAAATAGCCTTGAAAATTAACCGCCGAGCCAACCGTTATATTACCGCTCATACTGTGCCTGGTCAACCTGGACAGTTTGACCGTTAATCACCCACGCATTATTGTTTATGGATTGGACCACCCCGCTGAACTGATAAGATTTTTGTGAACCAGGCCCTGCTGCACCCGGCGTGACGGCTGCAACGGGAGTGGGCGTGACGTTCGCGTCTTCCTGTTCTCCACGGCCATTGGTCTCATTATTCTCAGAAGGCTCGAACGGCGGTAATAGCCCGCCCGGCTGGAGAAGCTGAACCTCCTGGGCCTGTACTACGCCATCACTGCGGGTAATCCCCGTGATCGAAACGGGCGCGCCCTCCGAAATAGCCGCCGTCGAGGGAAGCGACGCGGCGGTAACCGAAACCGGAATGCCGGAAACCAGCCAATGCCCATCTGCTTGCGTAGAGACCAAACCCGTAAACGTGATTGGCGCAGTCTGTTTTTTCCCAAGCAGTTCATCTATTTCATTGAGCCGTTCCTGGTCGAATTCGCTTTCGAGCACATCGTGCTGTTCCGGGTTAAAGACGAGAAAAAGGCGCAGTCCTTCCCATGTCCGTTTTACGGGATAAAGCTGATCACCGGGCAAGGCACCAGAGGAGGCGCTTACAAATCCCGTGCTGGTCAACGCCAGCAAACCCACGACAGCAAGTGCAATGGCGGCACGGGGGAAAATAGGGATGATTCGGCGGGTTGAAGACCTTTTGGACTCCCGCATTTCGGCGGCGCGCCGGAGCAGCCGCTGACGCCCGCGGCTCTTTACATCGTCGAGAATAATGAGCTGACGTGAACTCCGGGCTAATACCGAAACTTCGAGCAGGGGGCGAAGTTCCGACTCGAGTTCGGGATAGGCTTCCAGTACGGTCTCCAGCCTCTGCCCCTGTTCGATGGCCCGGAGACAATTTGACAGTGCTTCGGATAATTCATTCATAAGGCACTTCCCCAATATTGCGCTGCAGCGCAGCCAGGGCGCGGAATTGTAGAGCTTTTACCGCGTTGACCTTTTTCTTCAATAAAGAAGCGGTTTCTTCCAGCGAATACCCATCACCAAACCGCAGAGCCAGAACATGCTGCTGCTCCGAGGTGAGCCGGCTGAAAGCTTGTCGAAATTCTCGGGCCCGCTCACGGCGGTCGAACTCATCACCGGGAAAAGAGGCCGGGTCAAGTAAATCCTCCGGCAGAGCCTCGGTGGGACGCCGGTACGTCCGGCGTATATGATCGGTCACGATGTGTGAAGCCGTAGCCAGCAACCAGGCTTTGAGATTGGAGCGCGGGCCGCGTTTGTCCTGCACAGCCTGCAACAAACGCATAAATACATCGCTGGCTATATCTTCTGCCACATATTCATCGCTTATTCGATAGCGAACATACCGATATATTTCGGGAAAATATTTATCGTATATCGCGCCGATGACCTGGGAATCGAGATTCCGCAGGCCATCCAGCGCTTGCTGCTCATCAAAGTTAAGCATGAGTGTGACAGCCCCCCGGCTGTTAAATTGGACCAATGGCTGTGTGTTCACGCTCAGTATATCATTCTCCCGGCAGGTCAGATTTTTCGTCCGACCGGGCCTGGAAACACTAGTTATCCTCATCTGACCGCCTTCTTAACGCAGGAAAATACCCGATAATTTGGATTGCCAATTGGCACGCGATAATTAAAACGGAACTCATCGCCTAAACACCATGATTGCAATTTCGCTCCGGTTATAACCTAACAGTCGCTGCCGATGGATAAAAGTTATGGCCTTCCTCTATTACTCCACCCATTTTTAGCCTGACCTGGCTTGAAAGAGACCGCCTTTCTAATATCGCAGAGCTTTAATCACGGCTTAGCCAGGGCATACACTCTCTGAAATTCCCGGAGATACTGCGCCGCAATGTCAGGGCTGTAGATGACGATCACATTTTCGTCGTTGGTGTTTTCGGCGCTGGCTGAGAAATTATAAGAGCCGGTGACGACGATCTGTCCGTCAATGATCATGACCTTGTGATGCAGCAGACCCTGATTGCCGTCCAGGCGGACATCCAGCCCCGCAGCACGGAAGAGGTCATATTCAGACCCTGCCTCCGATGCCACCTGTTCGGCTTCCATTACTCCGGAAACTTTGACACCCGCAGAAGCACGGGCCGCGGATAGCCTCTCCCAACGGATCGGCGGTAAAGGAATAGGCCAAGAAGTAAATACTGGTCTGGGCATTGTTCAGGAGATCGATCAAACCTGCTTGAACATGATCGTTGGGTGAGAAATAGATATCCAGAGGCGTACCGCCAACGATCACCCGCGGGTTTGGAGTAACGGTCCCGGCGTTGGGTCCGAACTTGCCATCGACATACATCTGGTCGAAGTCAGTCTCATAATCTTCCGCCACTTTCTCGGAGCGGATATGGATCATATTATTGTTATCGGCGTATGCCCCGTCGTTTGTGAAATTCATGGAGCCGGTCCAGACATCCGAACGGTCGATCACCACAAATTTGTCGTGCATCAGTCCCTGCTGATGGTCGCCCAGGATTGGGAGGCCGGCGTCCATCAGGGTGTTTGGATCCGCGCTGTCCATATTGTCGCTTTCCATGACAATGCGCACCTGCACGCCGCGCCGGTAGGCATGAATAAGGGCATCGCGTACGCTATTAAGACTCAAGCTGTAGATGGCCGCGTCTACAGATAACCGGGCAGCATCGATGGCGGCCGCCAGAGGACCGTCGGGGCCGCCTGTAATTTGTTTTCCGGCGGGGTTTGTCGGATCGGTAAAATACAGATCGAACCAGGAGTTATGAAAACCATACCCCACAGGCAGAGGAATCTCGGTTAATGCATTAGCATTGCCAGGAGAAGTTTGAGTGAATGAATCGGGTGTGGAAGAGGTGAATGAATAATCGGAAGCAGAATGCGGTGATCCCGGGGTTGAACCATAAGGCAACGTCCGACAACCAGCAACTAACAAGCAGATGGTCAGGAGGACGGCGCTGGGTCTATTCATACTTTATGTACCGGAAGATTATAGCAGTAATGTGCCAACCGCCTCTCCAGGCGGTGATAAACCAAAGAAAAATTAGACCTGCCAACAGTCTCCGGAACCAAAGCTATAGTTCAGGAGCTTTTCTGACCTTTGCCGATGATATAATCTGCGCGCCTCCATGAACGACACACAACCAGCACCTTCTGCCAACCGCCAAATCGCCCGCGCTGCCGGGACGATCATGTTCGCTTTTGCATTGAGCAACTTAATGGGGCTTGCCCGGCAAATCCTGATCTCGAGCGCGTTCGGCACGGACCGTGCAATAGATGCATTTTATGCCGCTTCAACCTATCCTAATTTGATCTTTAGTCTCGTTGCGGGCGGCGCCTTGTCATCCGCATTTATCCCCACCTTTACCGGACTCCTTGCGAAAAATGAGCGCGCACTCGGCCTGGAAACTTGCTTCGTCAATCTGCAATCTGATCCTGATCGCCTTAAGTTTATTGAGTGTGATCTCAGCGCTTCTCGCTCCCCAGATCATACGGTATATCCTGGCGCCCGATTTTCCCGCCGACCAGCAAGCCCTGGCTGCATCGCTGCTGCGCATCCTCCTGCTCTCGCCGGCTATCTTCGGCGTGAGTGGGTTGATGATGGGAGTCCTGAACGCCCATCAGCGCTTCCTGCTGCCGGCATTGGCGCCGAGCATGTATTGGATAGGCATGATTTTAGGTCTGGTGTTTCTTGTCCCCTCCATGGGAGTTTTCGGATTAGCCTGGGGCGCGGTACTTGGCGCGGCGCTCCATCTGGCAGTACAGATTCCCGACCTGTTGAAATTGCCTTACCGCCAATACATTCCTACTCTTGGGTTCAGCAACCAGTCGGTGCGTGAAGTGGGAAGGCTGATGATACCGCGCCTGCTGGGCGTCAGTGTTGTGCAGTTGAATTTTGTGGTTAATGTCATCATCGCCAGCGGCCTGCCTGAAGGCTCACTATCGGCAATCAATTATGCCTGGCAGGTAATGACCATGCCGCAGGTTGTCATCGCCCAGGCGATTGCCATCGCCGCCTTACCCACCTTTTCCGCACAAGTCGCACGAGGAGACACTCAGGAAATGCGCGCTTCTCTTGCGGCGACCCTGCGAGGGGTGCTCTTCCTCTCACTGCCTGCTTCACTTGGCCTTATCCTTCTTCGCCAGCCTTTGATCGCCCTGCTATTCCAGCGCCGCAGTTTCGATGCCCACTCTTCGGACCTCGTCGCGTGGGCCCTGCTCTGGTATGCAGCCGGCCTGGTCGGACATAATGTTGTAGAGATTCTTTCCCGGGCATTCTACGCCCTGCATGACACCAAAACGCCCGTCTTCGTAGGCGCGGGCGCAATGACACTCAATGTGGTCTTCAGCTTTGCTTTCTCCGCACTATTTACGCGGATCGGCTGGCTGCCTCATGGCGGGCTGGCGCTTGCCAATTCACTGGCGACTGCATTGGAAATGACCGCGTTGTTCATCCTCATGCGCCGCAGATTGAAAGGCATCGAGGGAATGAATATCTGGAGAGGCTTTGTACAAGCCGCATTGGGCACTCTGGCGATGAGCGTGGTAGTGGTGTTTTGGTCTCAGGTTCAGGGATCGGCCTGGATCATTGGTTTGGGAGGAGTTGCTCTTGGAGGATGTTTTTACGGCCTTTCGCTGTGGGTAATGAAAGTCCCCGAATTAGCCAGCCTAATTACCGGGATTGCGCGCAGGCTTAAGCCTGCCAATTAGGTTTCCGGTAATTACCAAAGGCACATTTTAAGTACGCAAAGAACTGGTTGGTAATTGGGAGTGCCGCAACATCAACTACGCTTGCAGCCTTCACCATTATTTCTTGATCCCCGATCAAAAACCCAAGTTTGCCTTATTTCCAAAACAACCAAATAACCGTTGTTGCTACAATTCCCCATAAGATGCCCCCTGCCACTTCAAGCGGTGTATGCCCCAGCACCTCACGAAGTTCTTCTTCATCCCACATGTGGCCCTGCAACAACTCCTCGAATAAGACGTTGATGCGTTCGGCATGCATGCCTGCCTGGCGACGGATACCTGCCGCATCGTAGGTCACGATCATCGCAATGGCAACCCCCAGCGCGAACAACGGACTGCCATATCCGATGTACAAACCGATCGCATTCGTGACTCCCACGATCAGGGCCGAATGCGAGCTGGGCATCCCCCCCGTGGTCAATAACATACGCCCACATCCAGCGGCGCCTGCGCAAATATTCAAGCGGGACCTTCATCACCTGTGCCGTCCCCCAGGCCGCCAGGGCAGAGATCAATACACGATTATCGAGCATTCCAGCCAGATTCATTTCATTCCTCGGCAATGTCGGTCAGTTCATTACCGGACAATTGCCTGATCTTTAGTTCGGCCTTATCGAGCAATTCAGCACAGCGTTTCACCAGAGCCTGTCCGCGTTCATATAGAGACATCGATTCGTCCAGGGAACGCTGTTCACTTTCCAGCGCATCCACAATAGACTCCAGTTCAGCAAATGCAGTTTCGTAAGTTAACTCTTCGATGGGTTTTGGAGCAGATGATTTTGGCATGGAAACTCCAATCTAGTTACGTTTTTCGACTCTTGCGTCTCGACCTGATACCCTGGCATCAAACTCGCCGTCCGAAACCCGGATACGGATATCGCCCTGCGCCTTCTCCACTCGATTTACCACGCTTCCATCTTTGAGAAGCGTGACTACCGCGTATCCCCGGTCCAGAATGTGAACCGGGTTTAAAGCCTCGAGCCGGTTACCCAGCCCATTCAAGCCGACTCGCCTCGAGCGCGAGGCGATGGCTTCCTCCCGAATTGACCCGGCGAGCGAGTTCATCCAGATGCTGCCGGTCAGATTGGATACGCCTCGCAGGAGATAAAAAGCGCAGGCCCTCGCGCAAACCCGTGAGTAGCGCTGCGTTGCTCATTCATTAAGGACAGCAGGGAAGTCGAAAGCCGCGATCCAAGAGTCTGAAGATTCTCCGCAAGGTCAGCGGCCGTGATTTGTGTCGCCAATTCCGCGGCGGCCGTTGGGGTTGGAGCCCTCAAGTCAGCCGCGAAATCTGAAAGCGTAAAGTCTGTTTCATGTCCCACCCCACAAATAATCGGAACTTGTGAGCCGGCGACAGCACGGACAACGCGCTCATCGTTGAAGGCCCACAGATCTTCGATGGATCCGCCGCCGCGCGCCAGTAAAATTACATCGGGCCGGGGGTCAAGATCATTGAGCGCGGCGAGCGCCTCGACTAATTTTGGCGGCGCATCATCTCCCTGTACCGGCGAGGGCGCCAAGATCACTTCAACCAGCGGTAATCGCCGCGCAGGGTATTGAGCATATCCTTGATGGCCGCTCCCGTTGCAGAGGTAACGATGCCGATGCGCCTTGGGAATTCCGGGATCGGGCGTTTGCGCTCAGCGTCAAAGAGTCCCTCGGCCTCGAGCAAAACCTTGAGCTTCTGAAATTCCTGATATAACGCGCCTTCGCCCACCGGGCGTATTTGATCAACATAAAGTTGATATTGACCACTGACTTCATACACGCCGATCTTGCCATGCACGGCAACCGCCATTCCGTCTTGCAGCGCGAGCTTCAAACGGATTGCGCCTGTCTTCCACATTACACTGCGGAGCGAGGCGCCCGCATCCTTCAAAGTAAAATAGACATGTCCTGAAGCCGGACGTGACAGGTTGGAGATCTCACCTTCCACCCAAACGTCCTGAAGCGATACGTCAGTTTCAAGCAAGTCGCGTATATATTTCGTGAGGGCAGATACCGTCCATTGAACCGACGCAAAAAGGGAAGGTTGCATTTGGGAGTAGGATACTCAATAGGGAGTGGAATGTCAACAATACTTTCACATTTCCTCCGGCGGAAAATCGGGCAACGCCCATAAAAATAGGCATTAAATTCGCCTTTAGCAAATGATGAGATTCCATTATCGCAGCCGGATTCTCTGCTAGAATCACAGCAATTCATGAAGCACATCTGGTCCCCCTGGCGAATGACCTATATCGAAAACCACGACAAGGAAGATGGTTGTGTATTCTGCAAGGCGGTCGCCATGCAAGACAGCGCCGAAAATCTGATGATCCAGCGCGGCGAATTGGCGTTCGTGATCTTGAATCGCTTTCCCTACACGAGTGGACATGTGATGGTTGTGCCCTTTGCACACAAGCAGAATCTGGAGGAGCTGGATCCCCCAACCCGCGCCGAAATAATGGAATGGACGGCCCGCGCGACAACCGTACTGCGAAAGATCTACAATACAACTGCTTTCAATATCGGAGTGAACATCGGTGAGGCGGCGGGCGCCGGTGTGAAGGAACATGTCCACATTCATGTTGTCCCGCGCTGGAACGGCGATACGAATTTCATGTCGACCCTGGCAGAAACCCGGGTCCTGCCCGAAGCGCTAGCGGACACCTGGAAGAAGATCAGGGAAGGTTTCCAAATTTGATATTTGTCGCAGAATGCGGGGAATAAAGGTAGACTAGATTTTGGTGTAAAAGCGCCGCAACGATCACAAGCTATATAGTGCTTAATAATTGCTCGTCGCTTATGCAATGCTTTTCCAGTATTCTTACATCAAATTCCAGGAATAGACTTGGAGGTTCAAATGAAGAAAGTCTGGCCCGCTTTAAGTGGTTTATTCTTTAACCATTGGGCCTTGATCGCAGGGTGCGCTTTCATCTTATTATCTGGTTGCGCCCCATCTTCCACCAACCCACTGCCGCCATTAGACAAAAATAGTGATCCGAAAATAGCGGGTCTCGGAGGCAGCTTCTCCGACCCTACCGTCGTCTACTCCGACCGTACAGCCCACCGCGACATTCGCTTCGTACGGACCGAATCCGGAGAATTTTCCGGCCGGCATTAACCCGCTCACGGGTGAGCCGGTGATTGATCCATCCTTATTGAAAGTACCTGCCTTGCTCGTTTCCGTCTCAAATTTCCCGGTAACCGCTCGTCCACAAGCCGGACTCTCCTTTGCACCCTTTGTATTTGAGTTTTCGATCACCGAAGGACAATCGCGATTCCTTGCAACTTTTTATGGGCAATACCCTGCACCGGAAGTCCCGGTGACCGGAGACTGTGTGGTCCGGTCAAATGCCTTCGAACAGACTGGCCTTCTTATAGGTAATCGAGTCTGGCTCGATTCAAACAAAAATGGTATTCAAGATCCCGGAGAAGAAGGAATTGGGGGGATTTGCGTTAATCTATATGACGCGCAGGGTAACCTCCTGCAAAAAACTACCACGGATACCAATGGCTATTACGGCTTTAATGTGGAGAGAGGTCAGTCCTACACCCTCGAGTTTGTCAAACCGGCGAACCTGGATTTCACACTTCAAAACGCAGGCAACGAGAACCAAGACAGCGATGCGGATCCTGCAACCGGAAAGACAAAGTTAACCAGCATTGATGGTGACAGTCTGCTTTGGGATGCGGGCCTGTATACGAACAAGACGTACATCTCCGCCAACCCCCGACCCAAAAACTGATCCTAAACCCCAGGTTGGCCCAGTGCGGTCGGGTCGTCTGCTTTACGCCTATATCGGCGCATTCTTTCAAAATAGCTGCCTTCTCGATGCTTTTGCCTCCCCGGAGGTATTGGTTAAGATCCCGCACTGCTCCTACGTCACTCACGAAGATTCGGGTGGCGGGTCCATGCTGGAGATCGATCGTATGAAGGCGATCGCGGAAGACAATATGCGTCATACTGCCAGCCGGCCGTTTAATTACACCAGCAATGTTTTTTCTGATAACGGTACCCAGCGGCGGAGTTCCCGCCTCACATATCAATGTCTTCTTTGCAAATCTGAACCAATCCGGCTGGACTTATGACCCGCTCTATCAAGCCTACCTTCGTTATGTAGATACCGCGGACAAAAATAACCCCGGCGTCCTCCATGCGGATACGGACCGCCTTACGGGGCGGCAGCTGCACTTTGAGAATGTGATCGTTGTTATGGCGGACACGGATGTGGTGTCACCCACGAATATAGACATCCATCTCGATGAAGGCAACGGCGGCTATGCGTATCTTTTCCGCGATGGGCAAATGTTTCCCATCAAATGGAGCACCAGGGCTGGCGCTTATGAAAAGCAGACCGGCTTCCGCCGTCCCATCCAATTCCTGAACAATGATGGTTCACCCGCCGCCCTCCGGCCTGGTCACACCTGGGTAACCATCGTTACACCGTTTAGCACGGTTCAGGCAGTCAGTCCCGGAACGTATTTAGTGAGATACGCTGCTCCAGAAGGGGAAGCCCGTTAATTCACGTTAACGGTCCAAGTCAAAGTGAAACATGGGCGCGATCCTTATTAGAGTGAAAAAGTATCTACTCTGGCTCTTCCTTCTACTTCTAACCGCCTGCCAAACCGGTGCGTCAACGGCCGCTGCTACTGTACCCGCTCCAACCCCCACTGTGCCCACCGCGACGCCCAGGCCGCAGGTAATTGTCTCTCCCCCAGGCGTGAATCCGCTCACAGGGCTGGCTGTCGCTGACCCATCCCTGTTAAAAATTCCCGCCTTGCTCGTATCCATCTCGAATTTTCCTGCCATAGGACGACCACAAGCCGGACTTTCATTCGCGCCATATGTCTACGAATACTACATCACCGAGGGCGCGACGCGCTTCCTGGCGGTCTTCTATGGAAAATTTCCCGCGCCTGAAATCCTTGCCGGGGGCGGATGTAAGATTCGAAGTGAGCCGTTTGCAAAAACCCAAACCATTCTTGGCAGTCGGGTTTGGTTGGATACGAATGCCAATGGCCGGCTGGATGTGGATGAGGAAGGCGTTCCGGGAGTATGCGTAAATCTATACGATGCCGCAGGGAACAAGATCCAACAGACCACCACCGATACGAATGGTTATTATGGATTTAATATCCAACCCGGGAAATATACCGTCGAGTTCGTTAAGCCGGCTGGCATGGATTTCACCGGAGAAAAACTCGCCGATCAGGCACAAGATAGTGACGCAGATCCCTCGACGGGCCGCGCAAGCGTCGACGTTTCAAGCGATCTGTTGTCCGTCGACGCCGGGCTGGTTCCTTCGGTAAACCCGCCGCCTGGAACAAATTCGTCAGCATATCTGCCTTTGGCCCAGATTGGGCCAATCCGATCGGGCCGGTTGATCTATAGCTATATCGGAAATTACTTTCAAAATAGCTGCCTTATCTATGCCTTCGCCTCCCCGGAAGAACAACCTCGTATTCCGAAGTGCTACATGGTCTTCCATCAGCTTGCAGGAGGCGGGTATATGCTGGATATCAGCGAAATGATCAAGGTTGCTCAAGATAATAAAAAGGAAAAAGGATCAGACTTTGACTACAGCAGTAATATCTTTGCTGCGCAACCACAGGCCGGAGGTATCCCAGCTTCCAGGCTAAATGTTTATTTTGCTTATCAAAATCAATCCGGATGGGTGTACGATCCCCTTTATCAAGCCTACCTGCGCTATGTGGATACCATCTGAATACGACCAGGCCGGCATCCTGCATGCCGATACGGACAGGTTAACAGGGCGCCAACTGCACTTCGAGAATGTTATCGTCCTCTTTGCAAAACACGAAGTGATCTCACCGACTGATCTCGATATTCACCTAGACCCAGGCAAAACGGGCCAGGCCTTATTGTTGCGAGATGGTCAGATGTACGAGATCAAATGGAGCACGGTCCCGACCGAAGGTGAACAAACTACCGGAACCAGCCAGCCCATCCAATTCTTGAGCTTAGATGGCCATCCGGCCCCGCTTAAGCCGGGACATACATGGATCCTGGTGGTCACGCCTGATTCAACCGTAGCAGAAAAATCTCCCGGCGCGTGGACCCTAACCTTTTCACAACCGCCAGGCGCAAAGTAATCAATTCTGATCATAAATATCGGGGGGGGCTTTTTGAAACACAAAACTCCAGAGAATCTTTTCCATTCCCTTTCATCCAGGCGGTCGCGCCTCATAGAGGCGCACTATATATAGCCCCGTAGTGTCACATTTCAAAACCCGCTCTTAGCCGGCTTGGGTATACTATACATACAAGACTATAATTGGCAGGGTTCCCGTCAGCCAAGGAGAGACCATGAGTAAAGAGAACGAAGCTGTGATCCTAAGCGCCGCTCGCACACCCATCGGAAAATTCCAAGGCTCGCTAAGCAGTATCCCTGCGACAAAACTTGGAGCCACCGCGGTCAAAGCCGCGGTCGAACGTGCCGGCATTAATCCCGAAGAGATTGAAGAAGTCATCCTGGGCAATGTAGTGCAGGCGGGCGAGGGACAGGCCCCCGCCCGCCAAGCGGCGATCTGGGCAGGCGTCCCGGCCACCGTCGGAGCCACGACCTTGAACAAAGTTTGTGGTTCGGGCTTGAAGGCTGCCATGGTCGCTGCGCAAGCCATTAGAGCCGGCGATGCAAACCTATTCGTGGCCGGCGGGTTTGAATCCATGAGTCGTGCGCCTCACCTGGTTTCAGGCCGCCTGGGCGAATTGAAGTTCGGCAATACTGAATTGACCGATGCCCTGCTCCATGATGGGTTATGGGATCCATTCGAGAACTGGAACATGGGCAGCGCTGCTGAGTTCATCGGTGAGGAATATGAAGTGACCCGCGAAGCAATGGATCACTTCGCGCTCGAGAGCCATCAGAAGGCGGTAGCGGCCCGTGAAGCAGGCAAGTTCAAGGCCGAAATTACCCCGATTGAAGTGCTCGGACGCAAAGGTGAAGTAAACAATGTAGAGACCGATGAAGGTCCCCGCCCTGATGCATCCTTTGAATCGCTCACTAAACTCAAGCCATCTTTTAGAGCGGATGGCAAAGTCACGGCCGGCAATTCGTCGAGCATGAACGATGGAGCTGCAGCCGTGGTCGTTAGTTCCCAGGCCTATGCAGAAGAACAAAAACTCAACCCCTTGCAAGAGTTGTTGGATACACGCAAGTGGCTGTAGATCCCAAGTATCTGTTTGCCGCTCCGGCACAAGCCATACCCAAACTCTTAAAGAAGATATCCTGGAGGTTGTCGGATGTTGATTTGATCGAGCTCAATGAGGCTTTTGCGGCGCAGGTGCTGGCGGATGGCTATGCTTTGATGGACCAGGGTTGGGACTGGAGCAAGGTCAACGTCAATGGCGGTGCTATCGCTCTGGGACACCCGCTCGGTGCGAGCGGAGCACGCTTGCTGACCACATTGATCTATGCCCTGAAAGACCGCGGCCTACAGCGCGGCCTTGCCAGTTTGTGTCTCGGCGGAGGTGAAGCTGTGGCAATGGCGATCGAATTGGAGAGCTAGCCTGGAAGACCCCTCAGCAGCAAGCGGCGGGGATGGAATACCTTATTCAGATGTTGATGCATTTTCATATTGAAATTAATGGCTGATCAATTACCGATGAGGAGGCATGATGGAACAGAAGGAGCGGAATGAGAATATCGAGCAATATGGGCGGGGCTACGCCCTGTTAACGGACGCGCTCTCCACGCTTCCACGGCGAAGCCTGGGACTTCAAGCCCTCACCCACAGAGTGGTCGGTCCATGAGATCATTGTCCACATGGGCGATAGCGAGTCCATGGCGGCATTGCGGGCGCGCAAGCTGATCGTCGAGCCAGGAAGTACGTTGATGGGCTATGAAGAGGCGAAATGGGCAGGCGCGCTTGATTATCAAGAGCAAAACCTCGAAGATTCCCTGCAGATCATCAAGCTCGCCGCGTCAATCCACATATCGTCTGCTCAAAACTTTGCCCGATGAAATGTTCACACACGCGGTCACACACCCGGAATATAGTGAGGCGTACACCTTTGATAAATGGTTGACTATTTATGCCAAACATATCCCTGATCACATCGAGCAGATCAGGAATACCGTCGAAGCCTGGAAGAAACTGAAATCCCCAAAATAGGCTTTTCTAAATTGGAACATCTTATATCAATGGGTTGAGTAGAGGGATCCGTTGGGGCTGCAAGCCTTGGGAGCTCGCCGGATTCCATTCAGGAGGAAGTCATGGAGATCAACCACATCCTTGTCGTCGGCGCGGGGACCATGGGAAACGGCATCGCGCAGGTAGCTGCCACCTCGGGTTATCAGGTCACCTGCCAGGACGTGCTTCCAGCCGCCCTGGAAAAGGCCAAAGCGGCCATTGCCAAATCCACTACCAGGCTCCTCGAAAAAGGCTCGCTCACAGCGGAGCAGAAAGCCGCTGCCGATAAAATTGCGTTCGCCTCTTCGTATCGAAGATGTCCCTAAAGCAGATCTCATCATCGAAGCGGCGACGGAAAACCCCGAACTGAAATTCAATATTTTCAAAGAACTGGATGCCTCCGCACGTGACGGCGTGATCATCGCAAGCAATACCTCCTCCATCAGCATCACCAAGATTGCCGCGCATACGAAGAGAGCCGATAAAGTCATCGGTATGCATTTCATGAACCCGGTCCCGCTGATGACTCTGGTAGAAGTCATAAAAGGCCTGGCAACCAGCGATGAGACCCTGCAAACCGTTCTGCAGGTTTGCAAGAAGTTGGGCAAGACGCCGGTCGAAGCCAACGACTCGCCAGGCTTCATCTCCAACCGTATACTTTGCCCGATGATCAACGAAGCAGTTTTCGCGGTGCAGGAAAACGTTGGCACGCCTGAAGCCATCGACACGGTAATGAAGTTAGGAATGAATCACCCGATGGGTCCGCTCGCCTTAGCCGATCTCATCGGACTTGACGTGGTCTTATTTGTAATGGAGGTCTTGCAGCGAGACCTGGGAGAAGACAAGTATCGCCCTGCTCCGCTCTTGAGAAAGATGGTAGATGCCGGATACTTGGGGAGAAAAAGCGGGAGAGGGTTTTATAGGTATTAGATTTAGACGTTAGCTCTTAGTGTTTGTATAAACAATCGCAGATTTATGAATTTGCAAGGAGGCATCATGAAAGACTTTCAGTCAACATCAAGGTTTGGGAAAAAGCTCATCACCTTGACATTAGAGCTCTATGAAGGCAACCGCGTAAATTTCCTAAAAGAGAGAACTTTACGGACTAACATCGCAAATTCGCCGTGCAAGCCACATCAATCCCCGCAAATATAGCCGAAGGCGCTGCGGCCGTAATTCAGCAAGCTGATTTTGCAAGATTTCTCCAGATCGCGATGCGGTTCTGCAAGCGAGACGGAATATCATCTGATGCTCTGGCCAAAGATCTTGGATATTTATCTACGCAAAAACATATCCTGAATTGACTTCAAAGTGCAATTAATGAAATCAAAGCGGATGCTTGATCACTTCTCAAAAAACTCTCCAGTCCGAACCTGATAGCTGAGGTCTAAAGTCTAATGTCTGATGTCCGAATGCCCAACAGTTCCTTTCTACGACTATGTCATCATCGGCTCCGGTTTCGGCGGTTCCGTCTCGGCCCTGCGCCTGACAGAAAAGGGCTATTCTGTTTTGGTTCTAGAAAAGGGGAAACGATTCCAGGATACCGACTTCGCGAAAACCAATTGGCAATTTTGGAAATATCTGTGGCTGCCCGCCCTGCGCGCCTTTGGCATTTTGCAGATCAGTATCCTCAAAGGAGTTATGGTCTTACATGGGGCGGGCGTTGGCGGCGGCAGCCTGGGCTACGCCAATGTATTGGAAGTCCCCACCGAAGAAACCTTCGCCACACCGGCCTGGAACCAAAATGTGGCGTGGGGTGAAGTGTTGAAGCCGCATTATGAAACGGCCAGGCGAATGCTAGGTGTGGCGCGCAACCCAAAATTATGGAAGGCGGACGATCTTCTACACACGATGGCCGAAGAGCGCGCCATGGGCCATACCTTCCGCTCCACAGAGGTCGGCGTTTATTTCGGTGAGCCTGGCATCACTGTACCCGATCCCTACTTTGGCGGAGCTGGCCCGGATCGAGCCGGATGCAAACACTGCGGCGGATGCATGGTTGGCTGCCGGTATAATGCCAAAAATACGCTTCCGAAGAATTATCTCTATTTTGCCGAGAAGAACGGCGCCAGGATAATCTCCGAAGCGGAAGTGATTGACATTAATCCGCTGGCCGTTAATGCCAAGGCTCAATCGCTCGCTCAGGACTCTCCGCGTTACGAGATCACGTATCGAACAAGCACGGCCTTCATCAAGAGGCATCAATCGCGAGTCTAGGCCAGGCACGTCATCATATCGGCGGGGGTCATGGGAACGGTTAAGCTGCTGCTCAACCTGCGTGATGAGAAGAAGTCCTTGCCCGCCCTTTCGCCTCGCCTGGGCGATTTTGTGCGGACAAACTCCGAGGCTTTGCTGGGTTCGGTGGCAAGAAAATCGGACATAAATTATTCCGAAGGCATCTCGATTTCATCCATTTACAATTACGATGCGATCACTCGCGTTGAGCCCGTACGCTACCCCGACGGATCATCACTAATGCGCTACCTGGCAGCCCCGCTAATAGATACCGATGTCTCTGTGCCTATGCGCATCTTGCGATTCTTTGGTTGGGCGCTGACTCACCCCCTGGATTTTCTAAAGGCACTTGATTCTCCCTGGCTGGGCGCACAATGTGACGATCATTCTCGTGATGCAGCACGCCGACAACCGCATGCGCTTCCGCATGGGACGCAGCCTTTTTACGCTCTACCGCCGCGGTATGGTAACCGAGCGCGAACCCGGTTTCGAGATCCATGCGCAAGTTAAAGGTTCACATGAACTAACCAGGGATTTTGCCAAACGGACGAATGGTATCGCCCTCGGTTCTCTGGGTGAGAACCTCTTGAACCTGCCAACTACCGCGCATATTCTGGGCGGAGCGCCGATTGGCAAAGATGCATCGGAAGGCGTGGTTGACGAAAACTTCGCTGTCCATAATTATCCGGGACTGTATATCATTGACGGATCGATCATGCCTGCCAACCCCGGGGTAAATCCCAGTCTGACGATTACTGCCTTAGCAGAGTATGCAATGAGTAAAGTGGAAAGCAGGGCCAAGTAATATCGCACGGATTTGAGTTAGTAAACAAAAAGCGTGACCGACAGTTCACCGGAATCAATAAATCTGATCCCATTTGCACTTAAATTGGTCTACCCCCCTCGAAGAATAGCCTGAATCCCAAACGCCTGTCTCGATCTGACGTACAGGTAGCTCACTTCTCGCACCCCTCTCGTCGAATCGATTCTGTAAATGTCCGTGCGGTATACACCTAAAGTGGACGCAAGCAGCGCAAATAATACGACAATTTCACACGGTAGATTTTTCAACCAGATCAACTTCAGAAGCACTGCCCCAATACAGAACAGTACTGATACCACAGACCGGTTAGGAGCTCTATTTGTTTTCTGCAGCCAGTATCCTAGAGCTACTGCCGGGATTGATAACAAAGCTCCTAAGCCTAATGATGTTAATCCAATGACTTGAGGATTAATCATTTAGGTACTTCTTCCTTTCTCTAGTCGAGCCCTGCAGCTGCCACCCTTTCGGTCACCTTTAAATATTATCCCTTCTCCGCCTGTTCCGGTATCGGTAAGGCCGCAATCAAATCACGCGTGCGGAATTTCTCGATATACTCGCGCGTTTCCCAGTAATCCAGGCCCAGCTCATCCACGATATCAAAAATGCTTTGTTTTCCTTCGAAGCGCATCATCATCTTTTCGATGGCGCGGTTAAGCTTCCAATTCACCTGCCAGTCCACGAACAGGCCATTGCCGGAAAGGAAGACCGGCCCGCGGAATTTACGCTTCGGCAGGTAATTGCTGGCATAGATACGTATGATCTCCTCGATCACGTCCGCGGCTTCCTGCAGCTTATCTTCATGCATGATGTCAAGGTTGTCATCCGTAGTGTGATATTCAGGATAAGGGTAGCGGCTGATCGAAAGACAGGGTACGTTGACTCCCGGGCCGTTCAGCACACGCTCATCGTTGGCAATGATATCGGCAAAGGCGCCCTCGCGGAAATCCTGCCCGCGTTGCTTGAGCACATATTGCCCGACATGATCCAACAGGTGGTCGTGCTGGCGGGTGTGCTGCAGACCGATAATGTTGTCATTTCCCGTCATCTCGATGAAGATCCCACCGCGAAAACGCGGGATCAAATCCTCATGCTGGGCCAGGTAGGCAATGGTTCCAATCGTCTCGGGCCCGAACCAGAAGCGGACGCTCATTGAACCGGCCGGCAGCGGGTTGGCAGCCAATCGCCGGGCAACTTCGATGGCCGTCACAACGCCGGCCGCGTCGTCATTTGCCTGGTTCGGATGGCAAATATGCGCCATGATGAGCATCTCGCCTGCTGCCGGGTTGGCTCCTCCCAGCGGATGAGCGATTGACGTTGCAACCTTGAATCCCTGCGCCGGATCCGTGATGAATTCGCTCTTTATGACCGCGTGATATTTTTTATCATGCGGCAACTTATCGAATTTATCCTTGGCAAGGCAGAAACCCCAGTCGCGGTCATAGTATTTGAATTTCCACGGGATGGCGTGCGGCCGGTCGGCGCTGAAATACAGATGGGGCTCCAATTCGCCCCAGCTTAATACTTTATCAACGGGCAGGGAATATGAGACAAGGTGCAATGGATTGTCTTTGAAATCAACGATGCGTTGGCCGTTTTCCGTTTCAAGGTAAGCCTCGTGGACAACATACCGTTCCGGTACGTACCAGGTCCAAACCTTCTTCAGCGGCTCATAGGTTTCGATCTTGTATTCGGAATTCTCGGGCATATAACTGCCCACGATATCGAAGCGCCTGGTCCAGTCCGTCGGACGCCAGGGTACGGTGCAAAGGGATGATCTCGGCCAGAACTGACTTCAGGCTGGTAATGGGTTTCATCTGCGGGATCCAATCCTTGGCCTTATCCGGCGTTTCGATCACATAGGTTAGGCCGGGCCCTTTTTGTTCCCGCATGGCCTTGACCGCCACTCGAAAAACATCCGCACATTTCATCAAGCGAACGTCGCCCAGCCCGATCTTTTTCATCTTGACCACCTGGCTGTCGAGCAGCGCACCGATCGGCTCAAAGTCCAACACCACGCCGCGGTCCACGTCTCTCACGAACATGGTGTATCCCCCTTCATGAGGTTTGCCTTCCTGGTCAATCGCTGTCCCCTTGAATTCCTTTAAGAAGCGATAATCCACTTCCGCCGCCTGCTCACAATGATGCAGGAAGGTAATACTCTTGCTGTAGGCGAGACCGATGATCAGTATCTTGGCATCCCAGTCGCGGAATTTCTTAAAGATGGTGGTTTCACCGAAACAATCGTTGCTTCGATGGGCTGCGAGTTCATCCGCATGTTTGCCGATAGCCGCCATGGAATAGATGGGATGGAACATCCGCTTCGCACGCGGATCCTGGCGCACGATCTCGGTCAGCGCACCCATCTGTGAAGGCGAGCTGCGGATATCCCACGGTATACCCTTGAGAAAATCGTAGTTGAAAGTCGGCATGATGAGCGTGCCGTTTTTCCCAACGATTTCGAGAATAGCGTCAACCACGGCCTGCGGCCCCCCTTCGACCCCTCCCGGCGCCCTGCTCAATGAGGAATACGCGCTGTGAACGAAGATCGTGTCGCCTGTTTCCATCCCCAGGGAACGGAATTCATCTATCAGGAATTTCTTGGTTATCATAATTTGCCTGCCTCAATGAAGATCAGTTATGGGCGCTGGATTCCCAAAAAAAGGATGTGCGCAGGGCATACGCCCCACGCACATCCTTGTTTGATTACATAGGGCCAGGGCCGTATAAAGCAACAGAAATTGTAACATAATGAAAAATGCGACCTCGTGGGTCGCATTTTTCACGATTTCTTGATTTCTCTTTCTTACTTTTTCCTTCAAATGCGCTTCACAACGTTTCGAAGCATGAAAGGTTTTCGGTCGTCTTCAAAAACAATCGATCCTAAAAAGACAACTCTATACCTTCCGCTTCTCCACATAGACTTTGACAGCCGCACGCATGAACTCCGCAAGTCGCGGGTCGATCCTGTCGAAATTGGCTCTGAAGCGCGCGTCGGCGATATACAGCTCGGCAAGACCCAACAATTGCTCATCATCTGGCACCCAGAAATACTCAATATGCCGGCGCCAACGCGCAATGCAAGCCTGGGCTTCAGGTGACGCGGCCCCTTTGGGCATCGAGGCCAGGATATCTTTATAGACCTGGTTCCCTTCGTCGCCGATCCGCTTTTTCTCAGCGGCGGTATAAGCACCCCATTTTTTTGCCGAAGCCTTGACGGTTTGAGGGTCATAGATCTCCGCGGCCTCCTGGGTATATTTCTTTTCCTCTTCCTCCGTAAATCCCTGAAATAAAGCTTTTTCGTCCATTGATCCTTCTCCTTTCAAATAAACGATCGTATTTTCCACTGTCCGGATCAACTGGTTCAGGCGCCTCACCCTGGTTTTCAATGCATCCTTGTGGTTCAACAGCGCGCCCAGCACATCGAAGTCAGGCCTGCCCATGATTTTCTTGATATCTTCCAGCGGCAATCCCAGCTCCCGGTAGAATAGGATCTGCTGCAACCGCAGTAACGCATCCTCTCCATAATAGCGATAGCCGTTCTCGCCTACTTGCGACGGTTTAAGCAGGCCGATCGCATCATAATGATGCAGGGTGCGGGGCGTGATCCCTGCCATCGTGGAGAGTTGTTTAACCGTAAACATGCGGCTATCTTAAACCCTAACGTAACGTTAATGTCAAGGTTTTTGGATTAAGTTGATACAATGGAAATGAGTAACTTAGAGATGGATTTAGAGATCATTCATTCCGATGATGCAATCATCGTGGTAAATAAGCCGGCAGGCTTGCCGGTGCTCCCTGACGGCTGGGAGGAGCATGCCCCCTATCTTGTAAAGATGCTCGAAGAGAGCTACGGGAGAATATGGATCGTGCATCGCCTGGACAAGATCACCAGCGGAGTAATGGTCTTCGCACGCAACGCTGAAACCCATCGCGCCCTAAATATACAATTCGAAAAGCATGAGGCGGAAAAGGTCTATCACGCGATCATGGTCGGCGTGCCCGAATGGAATGAGCAGGTCGCCTTGCATCCATTACGCGCTAATGTGGGCCATAAACATCGGACTGCGGTAGACCCAAAAGCCGGCAAAGCCTCAGAGACTAGATTCAAAGTCCTGAAACGCTATCCGTCGCACGTCCTGGTTGAAGCGACATTAATGACGGGCCGTACACATCAGATCCGGGCGCATGCCTACGCCTTGGGACACCCTTTATTGGGTGATGTCCTCTACAGCGCCCCTGAAACAGAAATTATTGTGCGTCCTGCGCTGCACGCCTACGTGCTGACATTAATCACCCCATAACAGGCGAACGAATTTCGTTCACCTCGCCTTACCCAACTGATTTTTCAAGAGCCCTGGAGCAACTAATGTCTTACCCCGGCAGACTCCAGGGTTAATTCTCTATCTTTCGAGCTTCCATATAGAACCGCTTCTCGCGTGCTTCGCCCATCGAGAAAGTCTTTCTAGGCAGGGCGCCATCGAGAATGACTGTCTTGAACAAGTCAGACTTTTGCATTCCTGGTAAATAGATTCCAGCGTTTCCCGCTTGCGACCCGAGGCGGACGACAACGTCTCCGCCGTGGACATAATCAATCTTTTCCGCGCCGCCATCTTTGATAAACGGATCGAGAAAAGCCTGGATCGTCCCCACCGCCAGGTTTGAAGCAGGTCGTGCAATCTCGATCACGCCAAAGGTCTTTCCGGCTCCGCCTCCCACCAGACCCATCGCCTGCTTTGAACCCTCCGCCGAATCGACGCGCTTGATCATCTCCTGGGCGGTCCTCACCGGCACATAGGCGAAATTTTCGCCAAAAGCCGTCTGCAGTGCCGCAAAGAGATCTTCCTTCAAACCGAACAACACACGATGGATCGGCTCAAACTCCAAGCCCTCATCATGGACGTTTTCGATCTCGACCAAAGCATAGCGGGCCGGGTGCTGCATACCGACCTGCGGCTTCATTTTTTCCCACACGGCCTTGGCCGTGGCGAGTGAATGATTGCCGTCCCCCATCGCAAATAGCAGCACCGGTTTTTCAGGGCCGATGTCATATTTGGCGGCGAATGTTGCAGGCTTGGCCAGCTCGCGCAATCCTTGAATAACCCTGGTTTCGAACTCCTCGCTTACGGCGTAACCGGTTAGGTGACCGCTGTCAAGCATCAACTCAAAATCATATAATTTTTCAAGCTTGGGTTTGACCCTGCTCAAAGGCTCGATCACAGATGAATTAGGGTCGTCTATCAACACCAGGATATGCGGCAATTCGAGCGCCGCTCCTTCACGTATCTTCATACGCGGCGGCAGGCGATCCACGATAGTCCCTTCCGTCGCCCGGATCAGGCTGGTGGAGCTTTTGGTGTAGTCATAATGCTCCAGGTCCAGGCAGAGCACCAGCCCTTTGCGCGTTTTGCCCCCCACGGTGCGCTCCAGGTAGATCAAACCTTTATGCGGCTGGAGGACCCCCTCATCAAGGTATTTGCGCATTGTGGTCTGAATGCATTCTATGCGCTCGGCCTTCCCTGGGTCTTCGAGATGGATCTCCGGAAAAGTCAGATTTAAAGTCGACGGCGCCTCGCCGACGATCTTTTCCACTTGTCCCCAATACTCAGGCTGGGAAGTGAACTGGTCGCAGGCAATGACGGCCCATTTCTTCAAGTCGGTTCCCGGCTTGGGCAGATGGACTTCGGGGATCATTACGCCAATATCTTCGTGGATCTTCACTGTTGACACCTCTGTACTTGTGGTTACCCATGCAGTTTAACCGGCCAGACTGCCAAACCGCTTCTTAAGAATATGAGATAGAGCTATACCGGCTGGAAATTCCTGGCGAATTCAATCAGCTTTTCGGCAACTTCTTCGCCAACCCGTCCCTGCGCTTCTTTGGTAGCCGCGCCAATGTGGGGGGAACAGATTACGTTCGGTAATTTGACCAGTTTCCAGTCTGTGGGAGGTTCTTCTGCATATACATCCAATGCCGCGCCGGCGATCTTTCCTTCGGTCAAAGCATTATATAGAGCGCTCTCGTCAATGATGCCCCCGCGGGCGCAGTTGATGATACGGACGCCTTTTTTCATCTTCGCGATCTGCGCTTCGCCGATCATATTGGCCGATTCCTTGGTTTTGGGCAGATGCAGGCTGATGTAATCGGAGGCCGCGAGGATCTCATCCAGCGTAACCATCTTAACATTCTCCACCGACTTTACATACGGATCAAATGCAATAACGTTCATACCCAGGGCGAGGGCGCGCTTGGCAACTTCCTTTCCGATATTGCCGATGCCGATCAGGCCGAGGGTCTTGCCCCCGATCTCGTCGCCTTCAAAAAGTTTCTTTTCCCAGCGCTCGGCTTTCATGGACAGGCCCGCCGGAAATACCGACCTTGCCAGGGCGAACATATACCCGATCGTCAGCTCGGCCACCGAGGCAGAGCTGGCCTTCGGGGTATTCATGACCGTGATGCCTTTGGACCTGGCATACTCCGCATCGATCGTATCCAGGCCCACCCCGCCTCGCACAATCACTTTCAAATTGGGACAAACGTCCAGCAGGGGCTGGCGCACTTTGGTCCGGGAACGAACGACCATTCCTTCATAAGCCGGAAGGACACTCGGGAGTTCCTCGGGGGTTATGTCATCACGCACGTCAACTTGCAGGCCGGCGGCGCGCATTCGCCCGACGGCTTCCTTTTCGGTCTTGTCGCAAACTAGGATTTTCATTATGATCCTCCTGATCAAGTCTGGAAATAAATAACAGGGGTCAGTCAGGCAAACCGCCAGATCCCCGTTTGAATGGGCTCATTGGCACAGGATTCATTCTAACCATCGGAAAATCCCTTGTCAACGACATAAATCAGGGTAAATTCGTGTCAATCGTTCTTGAAGATTTGTCTGACAACCAGCTATAATGGTTGGATAAAGACTGCCAATAAAGCGGAAAATGGCCGCTTAATTTTCGATTTTCGTCAAACCAGGAGGCTCTAACATGTCTAATTCACTTAAGCGCGTTTATAACTTCAATCCCGGTCCCGCGGCACTGCCGTTGGAGGTTCTTCAACAGGCCCAGGCCGAGATGCTGGACTTCAAAGGCACCGGTATGTCGGTGATGGAGATCAGCCACCGTTCGAAAGAATTCGAAGGTGTTATCAAAGACGCTGAGGCTGATCTGCGCGAGCTGCTCGGCATTCCGGCAAACTACAAAGTGATGTTCCTGCAAGGCGGCGCCTCCCTGCAATTCGCAATGCTGCCCATGAACTTGCGTGCCGCCGGGGCCTCTGCCGATTATATAGTTACCGGCACATGGAGCAAGACTGCCTTCAAAGAGGCGCAGAAACTCGGCGCCACCCGCGCCGCGGCCAATACGGAGAGCGAAGGCTTTAAGAACCTGCCCGGCAAGCTCGATCTTGATCCGAAGGCCGCCTATCTTCACTTCACATCCAATGAGACCATCCACGGCGTTGAATTTACGGTTGAGCCCGAACCCCCTGCGGGCGTTCCCATGGTTTGTGATGCCTCGTCCGATTTCATCAGTCACCCCATAGACGTTTCCAAGTATGCTCTTATATACGCCGGCGCCCAGAAAAACGCAGGGCCTGCAGGCCTTGTCATCGTGATCGCACGGGATGATATGCTGGAGCGCACGCCTGCCAACTTGCCTGTTATGCTCGATTACAAAGCTCTGGCCGCCAGTGGCTCACTGCACAATACGCCTCCCTGTTACTCCATTTATATCGCCGGCCTTGTCTTCAAATGGGCCAAGGCGCTTGGCGGATTGGAAGCAGTCGCCAAACGCAACCATGCCAAGGCAGATTTGGTCTACAAGACCATTGACAGCAGCGGCGGCTTCTACCGAGGTCATGCCCTACCCGAGGCACGATCCATGATGAATATTCCGTTCCGCCTGCCGGCCGAAGACCTGGAAGAGGCCTTCGCCTCCGAATCGAAGAAGAATGACCTGATCGGCCTGAAGGGCCACCGCTCGGTCGGCGGGATGCGCGCCTCTCTCTACAATGCACTTGGACGTGAAAGCGGCCGAAGCCCTGACAAAATTCATGAGCGAGTTCCAACAAAAACACGGGTAAATACTTTCAGAATATTTACGATACGCAGTAAAACTGTAATCAAAATGCCCGGCTCCATGTGAAGCCGGGCATTTTGTATTGGTTATAATAGCGTAATGGATTTTTTCTTCCCGGAAGATAACCTCCAACGGGCTACGCCCGAAGAGACGCGTATTACCTCCCTGACCGCCGAGCCCTACCCCGACGGTGAGCGCGTGCGCGTGGACATTGAAATGACTCCCTTTCAAAACCGGCCCTTCCTTGAAGTGGAGCTGACCGATGCCAACGGCGTTGAGGTCGCGACGGCCAGTATCGTGGAACCAATGTCGTGGAAACTGGAGTTCACTATGCACTTGCGCGGCGCCAATGCAAATCCCTTCAAGCTCAAAGCAAAACTGTTTTATCCCGATGGTCCGCGAGCCGAACCCGTTACACATACTTTCGAAGTGATTCCCGCCAAATGACCATGTTCAAAAAAACTCAATCAGGCGCAGTGTTAAGCCTGATCCTCATCACAGTATTCTCCGGCCTGGCCTTTGTTGGCTGCGAACAATATTCAAGTCCGTCGCCCGTTTTCCGCACGCCCACCGCGACGCTGAATTCAACCCCCACCCAGTTGCCCACTCTTCCTCCGGGGCAGGCAGACGATGTGATGATCCTGTCTGTCGAAGAGGACGGGTATGCACACCTCTTCGCTTACAAACCCGGAAAATCGAGCCTCACGCGCCTGACCTCCGGAGAGTGGAGCGACACCGCGCCTGCGCTGAGCCCGGATGGTAAATCCGTTGCCTATGCATCGAATCGCGGCGGAAATTGGGACATTTACACACTTGATCTGCAGAGTGGGCAGGTCTCGCAATTGACAAATACGCCCGAGTACGAATCATCTCCCAGTTGGTCACCGGACGGCGCGTTTATTGCCTACGAGACGTACCAGAACGGGAGCCTTGATATTGCCATCCTTTCCCTGACGGAGCCCGGCCACAAACCGATCATGCTAACCAATGGACCGTCCACCGATCACTCTCCGGCCTGGGCTCCTGACGGAAGACAGATCGCGTTCATTTCAAACCGAAGTGGGGATGCCGATGTATGGCTGGCAGATCTAAACAAAACCGATAATCGTTTTACAGACATCAGTAATACATCGCGGGCCGCTGAGAGCCACCCGACCTGGAGTCCCGATGGGCATCACCTTGCCTGGGCTTCTGCCCCTTGGGATAACAACTATAACGGCATCTACGTTTGGGACACAAGCCACCCTCAACAGCCGGCTTCCTGGATCGGTGATGGCAGTTGGCCGGCCTGGAATGCCGACAGCAACGAGATCGTTACAGCGGTTGACGCGCCCAACCAGGAACTTATCAGCGCTTATAGATTGAACGGTGACCCGCTGTTGCTTCCGACAGCCCTACCAGGCCCGCTGCAAGGTTTGTTATGGCCCAAACTGGCCTTGCCAGATCCGCTCCCACAGGCCTATCAAGAAGCCGCGGGGCAGACGCCTGAAGTGCTCTGGTCTCCGGCAATTACCCCTGTTGCCGGGGTCCCATCTCAGCGTTGGTACGTTGTCCCGCTGCAGAAAGTTCAAGCGCCCTATCCTCAATTGCACGCACTGGTAGCCGAATCCTTTGTGGCGCTCCGGCAGCGGGTGGTTGACGAAACAGGCTGGGATGCTCTTGGCAGCCTCGAAAATGCTTACGTACCCCTGACTACCGCCCTGGATCCGGGTCTCAATGAAGACTGGCTGTATACCGGTCGGGCATTTGCGATTAATTCGATTAATGGTCAACGCGGGCTGGATGGCCGTCACACGTGAAGACATCGGGGCTCAGACCTATTGGCGGCTGTTCTTGCGTGCTCAAAACCAGGATGGCTCGCAGGGCGAGCCCATTCAAAATCCGCCGTGGGATCTAAACGCCCGCTATGAATTGAACCCCACCACTTACGAGGCCGGTGGAGGCTATACCTCCATACCACCGGGCTACTGGATCGATTTTACGTCCCTTGCCGCTGCTTACGGTTGGCAACGGCTGCCGGCCCTATCCAACTGGCGCAATTATTTTCGCAGGGGGACGCTTTACCGAATTTGCCATGACCGGTGGGCTGGATTGGTATTCGGCCATGCTTGAGCTTTATCCACCCGAGGCGCTTTTCACTCCCACGCCTTTGTTGCCGCCGACTGCCACACCGTCCAGAACCCCGATCCCCTCGAGCACACCTGGTCCATCACGGACGCCTCGCCCAACACTTACGGCCTCGCTCACGCCGACGCCGCGTCCTCCGACAAACACGCCGCTGCCTTCGCCTACGCCGCCAACTATCATTCCAACTTTTAATAATCCATGAACGAGATTCAATTTCTTTCTGGAAGGCGAAGTATTAGCCAGCTTTCTTCAAGACAAACGAAACAACCTCGAATTTGGAAAAACAGTTTTTCCGGGATCTTTTCCCTCACGGCGATCCTCGTTACGTTTCTTACTGGATGCGGAAGGGTGCCTGCCCAGGCGAGTCCGACCCCGGTGGTTGCAGGCTTAACCGAGACAGATTCCCAGGTTCAGGGCGAGACACCGACCCCCACGATTGAACCTTTCCGCTTTGATCTTCCCGCGCCCGGAGCGGCTCCCGTCTCCGGCTGGAGACCTCCCTTGTATCCTGTGCCGTGGGCGGCCTCCCCCTACGATCATTTTTATTTTGCCCGTCCTATCGCCGCCGATCAAGTCAATTGGCCGCTGGCCAATTATCGCTATGGAGGAATTTTCGATCCGCCGTTCGTTCATACCGGCGTGGACATTGACGCCCCCATGGGCACGCCCATCCTTGCCGCCGGACCGGGCACCATTGTTTGGGCTGATTGGGGCCTGTTGCGTGAATCACCCGGCGACCGGAGCGATCCTTATGGCCAGGCAGTTGTGATCCGCATGGATTTCGGTTACCAGGGTCAACAGCTATACAGCGTATACGCGCATATGAGTAAGATCATTGCGCTTGTAGGGCAACATGTGGATACCGGGGAGGTTATTGGACTGGTCGGCGCAACGGGGCATGTTACCGGGCCACATGTTCATTTCGAAATACGCCTGGGGCAGGATTCCTTTTATTACACCTTCAATCCTGAATTATGGATGGCGCCGCCCGAGGGCTGGGGCGTATTGGTTGGCCGAATCACGAATACGAACAACGATACGCTTCAACAACTCGATGTCTACATCCAAAACACCGCGACCGGTGTCACCCACTCAGTGAAGACCTATGGCCCGGGTCCGGTCAATCACGACCCGGTCTATAATGAAAACATGGTCATCGGTGATTTACCGGCAGGCTTATATAAAATTACTTTCGATTACAAAGGCAAAGATCAGCAAAATTGGATGTATGTCTACGGCGGCCAGGTGACGTATTTCACCTTTCGCGGCACGCTCGGATTTACGGTTGCAGCGCCGCCCACCCCGAGCCTGGACTTTTTGCCCACAACAACTCCCGCCTCGCCCTGAGGAATACAGGGCAGGCAACACATGGAAATTGTCTTTGTGAATGAGCGGTGCCTGTGAGCCGATAAGAACCGGAAATCAAAAAACCACCCTTGACGGACTGAACATCTGTGCTATACTGACTCAATATTCAATCAAGGTAATTCATAGAGTATCCCCAAAACATCGATTGGTAAGCAGCGCATCCTGTACCGGTTCATTTTCCGAAGATGATAAAGGCGCGTATTGATACCGGCCAGGCCCACCCTGAACCCTAAATTTAGTATTTGGAGAGAAGAATGTCCCCTCGCAAATCATCTGCTGCAAAAAATGAAGAAGCGGCCGCTCCCCAGATGGACAAGGCCAAGCGCGACGTGCTGGATAAAGCCGTCGGAGACATCCTCAAACGCTACGGCGAAGGCTCGATCATGAAGCTTGGCGAAGCCCAGAGCATGATGAACACCGATTCCATTTCCACAGGCTCGCTGTCGCTCGATATTGCCCTGGGCGTCGGCGGCGTGCCGCGCGGTCGCATCACCGAGATCTATGGTCCGGAGTCCTCCGGTAAAACCACAATTTGTCAGCATATCGTGGCAGAATCCCAAAGACGCGGAGGCACCGCGGCTTATATTGACATGGAGCACGCCCTCGACCCCGGTTACGCGGCTAAATGCGGTGTAGATATCGACAACCTGCTCGTCTCACAACCCGATACGGGTGAACAGGCCCTCGAGATCACCGAAACTCTGGTGCGTTCCGGCGCCATTGATGTGGTTGTAATCAGACTCGGTCGCCGCCCTCGTCCCGCGGCAGAGATCGAAGGCGACATGGGTGACCCAACCATGGGCGTTCACGCCCGTTTGATGTCCCAGGCCTTACGCAAGCTATCCGGCGCGATCAACCAGACGAAAACCACCGTCGTTTTCACCAATCAGCTCCGCCAGAAGATCGGCGTGATGTTCGGAAATCCCGAAACCACCACCGGCGGGCAGGCATTGAAGTTTTACGCTTCCATTCGTCTGGACGTTCGTCGAATTCAGGCGATCAAGGTGGGTGCTGAGATCATTGGAAACCGCACACGCGTCAAGGTTGTCAAGAACAAAGTTGCACCTCCCTTCCGAACGGCTGAGTTCGATATCATGTATAACGAAGGCATCTCCAAATCCGGCGATGTGCTCGACCTCGCCACCCAATTTGAGATTGTCCAAAAACGCGGCGCCTTTTATTCCTATGGCGATGCCCGCCTCGGGCAGGGACGGGAGAACTCCAAGGAATATATCCGACAGAATCCTGAATTGTTGGCCGAAATTGAGAATGTAATTCGCACGAAGGCGCTGAGCGGCGAAGTAGCCCTGCCGCTCGATATGGGCACAGATGGCGCCGATGAGTCCGCCGTTAGTGCTCCAGCTGAAGAGTAGGAATCTTATGGGGCGGAGTAATCCTCCGCCCCTCTACTATAATTGGGGATATGAATCGATATTGTCTCGTATGGTCCGGTCCGGCTCACTTTTTTCTTCACCATTCTGTTAGCTCTTAATGCCTGCGCGCCCTCTTCAACACCGACATTTTTCGTCCCACCCACGGAGGCCGCGCAGCTAATTCCGATCACCGCTGTGCCCGTGACCGTCACCATCACAAGCACGCCGCTTCCCATCGTCGCTACTCCCACTGCACCTTGCACGAATAACCTGACCTATATCAAAGATCTGACCATCCCCGATGGGACAAACCTGACGCCCGGAGAATCCATCGATAAACAGTGGTTGGTGAGCAACAGCGGAAGCTGCAATTGGGATTCCAGGTATCGCCTTAAATTGATCAGCGGTGATCCGCTCGGCGTGCCGAACGAGCAGGCCCTTTACCCGGCGCGCGCCGGAACGCAGGCCACACTCCGAATCGTCTTCACTGCTCCGCAGAACTCCGGCACATATCAGAGCGCCTGGCAGGCCTTCGCGCCGGACGGCTCTTCGTTTGGAAGTGAAGTATATATCCAGATCACGGTCGGACCGTGATCCTCGGATTCTTTGCAGCAAAGCATGATCCGGATCTAACTCTCGGAACAAACGCTAACTTTACGGCCCAGCCAAATGTCAAGAGTCGATGAATACCGACAGAAACTTATAGAAATCACGGACTGGACTCCTTTTTTGCTAAAGAACTCCGGGCTCCCGGGCCCGCGCGGCAATTTGGAATTGGCGCAGGTAGTTGCACAAGAGGGGACAAAATTGCAGTTCGAGCAATTTCTCTCTTTTCAAGCGGAAGAAAACACACCTGAGGTATTCCTGGTTTTTTGTGGCATCGTCGGACTCGGTAAATTGGCGGCGCTCGGTGAGCATCAACTCGTGGCCCGTTTACGCACCTATGCCTCCGATCCACGCTGGCGGATTCGCGAGGGGGTCGCGATGGCCCTGCAGTATGTAGGCGACAAGGACATGAAAGTGCTGCTAAAAGAAATGCGTGTTTGGAGCCATGGAAACTGGTACGAAAAACGCGCTGCCGCGGCAGCATTGGCTGAGCCTCGTCTTCTAAAAGAACCGAAGATCGTGAAAGAGGTCTTGCCAATCTTCGATCGGATAACGGCCGGCATAGAATCAGCCGGGCATCCAAACGAGGATTCTTTCAAGGTTTTGCGACAGGGCCTGGGTTATTGTTGGAGCGTAGCCGTGGCTGCGCTTCCGGAAGACGGCAAGACAGCCATGGAAAAATGGCTGGTCTCCGATAATCCGGATGTCCGTTGGATCATGAAGGAAAACCTTAAGAAGAATAGGCTGATCAAAATGGATCCGGCTTGGGTCAAAGCCTGTCTGGCAAAAATGTAGGCTCCACCCTCGACTTTGCAGAACATGGGGTAGCCACGCTGCAAAGCAATATCTACTTAGTGGCTCCTCGCAAATAAAAGCATTTCCTGACAGGTTATGGTCAGGCCATCAATGTGTATATCCCGGAAATCATCCGGGATATCTTCAAAATAGAGCAAACTGAACTATGTGACATTTGTAACTTGATCTTTGTGACATCTTGTACTATAAGTGGGGCGGCAATACCTTTACATTAACAGTAATCGTTGACCAATTTTGTAAAGGTATAAAAATGTTAAGAATTAACCGTCAAACTGATTATGCTGTCCGTGTGATATTAGCTCTCGCAAAGCGCGGTATTGGCGCTCGATTATCAACCAAAGAAATCCAGCAGGAAATGTTGATCCCACCGGCTTTAATGATGCGCATTGTGGCGCAGTTGGCAAAGCATGATCTCCTACACACCTTCCCCGGGCGTGAAGGCGGTCTGATGCTGCCCCGTCCCGCATCACAAATAACCCTGAAAGACATAGTTGAGGCCTTTGAAGGTCCCATTTTATTATCACAATGCTTGCAGGCCAAAGGCGAGGACGATTGCCCCTTCCGCTCGAACTGTCCCGTCCGCCTGAAATGGGGACGCGTCCAGGTGGCAATGCTGCGCGAAATGGCGGCGATCACCTTCGAGGAGCTATCCCGGGAGGCGTTAGATATCCCGTTGGTAACCTCAAGCTCAGTATAGCTCGACAATGTCACATTAGAAGAAATGCCCAACTTTTGAATAATGTGACATTTTCAAGAAAGTCAGAGATTCATATGTGCTCGAGGGCGCACATGGAATAAATTCTTGAAGGAGGAGCAATGGATACGGTTACACTTTCACGTTTGCAGTTCGGTTTGACTACTATCTACCACTTTTTTTTCGTACCCCTCACTCTTGGCCTGGGATGGTTTGTGGCGTACATGCAAACCCGCTACTACCAGACGCGCGACGAGACTTATCATAAGATGGCCAAATTCTGGGGAAAGTTGTTCCTGATCAACTTCGCCATTGGCGTTGTGACAGGCATCGTTCAGGAATTCCAGTTCGGCATGAACTGGTCGGAATATTCCCGCTTCGTAGGAGATATCTTCGGCGCCCCATTGGCCATCGAGGCCCTGCTGGCCTTTTTCATGGAATCAACCTTTCTCGGCATCTGGGTATTCGGTGAAGGCAAGGTTCCCGAAAAAGTACATTTGGCTTCCATTTGGCTGGTGGCCATTGGCTCGAACCTGTCGGCCCTTTGGATCCTCCTGGCCAATGGTTGGATGCAGCATCCGGTCGGATATGTGATTGATCCGGCAACAGGCCGTCCCCTGCTGAATGATTTCTTCGCTCTGATTACAAACCCCAAAGGATGGATTTTCTTCTGGCATACCATCGCAGCCGGTCTGGCGACTGCCAGCTTCTTGATCCTGGGTGTGAGCGCCTATCACCTTGCGCGCAAGAATAATGTGGATTTGTTCAAACGATCGTTTCAAATGGCGACCCTCATCGGTTTGATCGCCAGTGTTCTGGTGTTCCTCGGTGGGCACACGCAGGGCCAGTATATTTATCAGACCCAGCCGATGAAGATGGCATCCATCGAGGCGCTGTGGGATACCGAAACGCCGGCCTCTTTCTCCATCCTTACCATAGGCGATCTGAGCGGAAAAAAGGAAGTGTGGTCATTACGCCTGCCCGCCGTTACCAGCTTCCTGGCCTGCAATAACTTTTCCTGCACGGTGCGCGGCGTGAACGACATCCAGGCCGAATACGTGCAGAAATACGGTCCGGGTGATTACATCCCGCTCATGGTCGTTACATATTGGTCCTTCCGTTTTATGATGACCGCCGGCTTCCTGATGATGCTTCTCGCAGGTTATTTTCTGCTTGCCCAGCGCCGGCCTATAGAAGACGCCAAATGGCTGAAGTGGGTCCCATGGGTTATTGCCCTGCCTTATATAGCAAACATGTTTGGCTGGATATTGACCGAGATGGGCCGCCAGCCCTGGATCGTGCAGGGACTGCTAAAGGTACAGGATGCCGTCTCACCCAACCTCACTCCCGTTGACCTGCTTATCAGCCTGATCGGCTTCGCCCTGCTCTACGGTACATTGGCCGTGGCAGACGTTTATCTGATGAAAAAATATGCCCTTGCCGGTCCCGATGCCGCTATGCAGGAATCGGTGGATATCGTCCCTGAGCTTATTGGGGCGCAGGACTAACCCGGAGGATAAAATGTCTTACGTATTTCTCCAAACTCTTTGGTTTATTCTGATAGCGGTCCTTTGGATTGGCTTCTTCTTTCTTGAAGGCTTCGATTTCGGTGTGGGCATGCTCCTGCCTTTCCTGGGCAAGAACGACGATGAGCGCCGCGCCATCATCAACACTATTGGTTCCGTCTGGGATGGGAATGAAGTCTGGCTGTTGACTGCCGGGGGCGCAACTTTTGCGGCCTTCCCGCAGTGGTATGCCACCATGTTCAGCGGCTTTTACCTGGCCCTGTTCCTGCTCCTGGTGGGCCTGATCATACGCGGAATTTCCTTCGAATACCGCTCGAAAGATCCCAACCCGAAATGGCGGCGCACCTTCGATTGGATGATCGCGGTCGGATCCTTCCTGCCTTCGCTTTTGCTCGGCGTTGCGTTTTCAAACCTGGCGGAAGGCGTACCGATAAACCAGAATATGACGTATACGGGCAACTTATTTACTTTGCTAAATCCCTACGGTTTGATCGGAGGGTTGACCATGGTCTCCGTGTTCCTATTGCACGGGGCAAACTTCCTGACACTTAGGCTGGACGGCGACCTGCGCGAGCGTGCCCGCTCGGCCGCGAAGAAGATTTACCTGGTTGCAGCGGCAGCGGTTGTCCTTTTGGCCATAACTACCTATATCTTTACCGACATATCAACCAAGATCGGTATCAACCCGGGCGCCATACCGATCGCGGCGGTTGTGATCCTTCTGGTGTGCATCTACTTTATCAATCACAAGATGGAGGGCTGGGCTTTCGCCAGTACCGGCGTCCACATTGTGCTGACCCAGATTGCCTTCTTCACGCTTATGTTCCCGCGGGTCATGATCTCCAGCACAAACCCTGCCTGGAACTTGACGATATATAATGCTTCGTCGTCCCCATACACATTGTCGGTCATGAGCGTAATTGCGCTGATCTTCGTCCCGATCGTCCTGGTCTATCAAGGTTGGTCATACTATATGTTCCGCAAGCGGATAACCGTGGACAAAAAGAGTCTGGTCTACTAGCGATTCCGAGCTGAATGTGTAAAGGTTGAAGGCAGTCTTGCCTTCAACCTTATAATTATTCGCCACACCTGGAAGAATGCCCGAAAAAATGAGCTTGAAACGGGCTCTTCTCCCCTTTCAAGCTCATGATTCCTTCCGTTCGCGCCCAAGGAAAAAGGTTAGTAAGAACTAAACCTTTCAACTCAAAACTTTTATCGTCCAAGCTGCCCCATGCATCGCAGACTTCTTTCACTTGCCCGGAATTCCCGCACAGCCCTCGCCCTGACAATTCTTAGCGGACTCGTGGCCGGTCTGCTGGCCATCGGTCAATCGTACCTCATCAGCAGCACCGTTAACGGAGTTTTTCTCCAAAAGCAGACTCTGCTCCTGGTTTCAGGGTGGATGCAGTTGCTCCTGTTGGTTATTGTCGCACGCGGGTTGTTAACCTGGGCAAATGAGCTGGCTGCCAACACGGTAGCCGTTAGGGTCAAAACCGATCTCCGTGAACGGCTCTTCGCTCACATACTCGCTTTGGGGCCTTCCTACAGCCGCTCAGAACGGACCGGTGAGCTGACTACTGCCGCCCTCGAGGGGATCGAGGCGCTGGACGCCTATTTCAGCCAATACCTTCCACAACTGGTCATCAGTATCCTAGTACCGGTCACCATATTAATTCTTGTTTTTCCCCTTGATCCATTATCGGGTTTAATTCTGCTCATCACCGCACCTCTTATTCCGTTCTTCATGTATATGATCGGACGGGATGCGGAAGGTGTAACCAAACGCCAATTTGAAACATTAAATCAACTGTCTGCTTACTTCCTCGACAGCCTGCAAGGTCTGACAACGCTGAAATTGTTCGGTCAATCCAAGGCGCAGGTTCGGAACATCGCCAGGGTTAGCGATCAATTCCGCGATACCACCCTAAAGGTCCTGCAGGTTACTTTCCTGTCCGCTTTTGCCCTGGAATTGCTGGCCACACTTAGCACAGCACTGATCGCAGTAGAAGTAGGCTTGCGTCTGCTCTATGGACAGATGGGATTCCGTGAAGCCCTTTTTCTACTGATCCTCGCTCCGGAGTTCTATCTCCCCCTGCGGATGCTAGGCCAGCGCTTCCATGCGGGTATGGCCGGGACCACCGCTGCCAGGCGCATCTTTGATATTTTGGATACGAAATTTGCCAGGGGAGATCAACACAGCGAGCCCGGTTTGGCGGGCCATTCAAATCCTTCTCTCGCTGAACCATTCTCCGTGCTAAATTTATCCAATCTAACATTTACCTATCCAGGAGAGCCCGCGCCTACTCTTCAGGACATCACGCTGACAATCCGGGCCGGCCAGCACGTCGCCCTCGTCGGTTACAGTGGAGCAGGCAAAACCACGCTGGCAAATATCTTATTGCGCTTCATAGAACCGACCGGCGGGCAGATCTCGCTGAATGGTGAGCCGGCGGCCGAAATATCCCTCGATGACTGGAACCGACTTATTACCTGGGTGGCGCAAAACCCGTATCTTTTCCATGACACAATTGCAGCAAACATCCGGCTAGGCAAACCGGAGGCCACTATCGAAGAAGTAGCCTCTGCCGCCCGCGCTGCCCACCTTGAAGATTTTGTCGAATCACTTCCCATGAAATATGAGACGATGATCGGCGAGGGCGGCGGCCGCCTTTCGAGTGGACAGGCACAACGGCTGGCCTACGCGCGTGCATTTCTCAAAGACACGCCCATCGTAGTCCTCGACGAGCCCTCTTCCAGCCTCGATCCGGAGACAGAGGCTTACCTCGAAGACTCCACCCAGCGTCTGATGAACGGGCGCACGGTGATCACGATCGCACATCGTTTGAATACGGTTTTCAACGCAGATCAGATCATGGTGCTGGAGAAGGGCCGCATCGTGGAAACCGGCTCCCATCGGGAGCTGCTCAAGTTGGGTGGTGAATATGCAAGAATGGTCAAGGCCTATTCAATGCCGCAAGTTGAGCCTCTCAAGCCCGAAAGGGTGTTTACAGATAAAACGATCCAATCCTCGGGATCGATGATTCAACCCGCTGACATTTCTCCGCAGCTTTCCGCCATCGATACAAAAGCCTCGATTCTTCCCAGGCTGTTATCCTTCCTGAAGGGGTCATGGATGTGGGTCCTTGTCTCCGTTTTACTTGGATGTCTGACCATCGGCAGCAGCGTTGCGCTCATGGGTACGTCGGCCTGGTTGATCTCAACCGCTGCACTTCAGCCCTCGATCGCCGTTCTCGAAGTCGCCATTGTGGGCGTGCGCTTTTTCGGGATTGCACGGGCAGTCTTCCGTTACCTTGAACGCCTGGTATCACATAACGTAACATTTCAGCTGCTGGGTCGTTTGCGTGTCTGGTTCTATGAAAAACTGGAGCCGCTCGCCCCGGCGCGTCTGTTGGAATTCCGCGCCGGCGATTTGCTTGCCCGTATCATCAGCGACGTACAAACCCTCGAGAATTTTTACGTGCGGGTTGTCGCACCCCCGTTGACCGCTATTCTGGTATTGCTTGGCACTTCTATTTTCCTGGCCTTTTACGAGCCACAGTTATCTGCGCTCTTGGTCGGCTTCTTCCTGCTTCTGGGCCTGATCTTGCCGATCTCCTCACAAGCCCTGAGCGTGCAGCCGGGGAGAAACGTCATTTTGCAGCGCCGCGATCTCCATATACAGCTGGTGGATGGCATTCAGGGACTTGCTGATATTCTTGCCTTTGGCCGCGGTCGGGACCGGGTTTCGCAAATCCGCCGTACCGGCCTGGAATACGCGGAACTCACAGAAACACATGGCAAGGATCGGCGCTGTGTATTCTGGGTTATCCACCTTCCTTACAAATTTCGCTCTTTGGCTGATCCTTCTCATTACCATTCCCCGCATAACAACCGGTCAATTGGACGGCGCCATGCTCGCCTCGCTTGCCCTGCTTTCCCTGGCATCTTTCGAAGCCGTCACTCCTCTGCCTCTGGCTGCACAAATGTGGAACAGCACGCAGGAAGCCGCACGGCGCCTCTTTGAAGTCGTTGACGTGAAACCGGCCGTTCCTGATATCCCGCTTCCTGAAGCCGGATATCAGTCCCCGCTTCACCCCAATTCCCGGTCAACTGTTAATAAACTGCAGATCTCCGATCTCTCTTTTACCTACCCCGGTAGTATTTCGCCGGCTTTGCAGCACCTGAGCCTCAGTCTGGATCCCGGCAGATCAATCGCGATGGTTGGCCCCAGCGGAGCGGGCAAGTCAACTCTTGCGAACCTGCTCTTGCGCTTCTGGGATTACAACTCGGGAGAAATCCATTTGGGTGATCGTTCGCTGAAGGCGTGTGCCCCGGATGAAGTACGGGAGAGCATTGCGCTTATCTCTGACAAAACCTACTTCTTCAATACGTCAATTTATGAAAATCTACGGATGGCGCGCCGCGGGGTTACTAGAGAGGAGATTGAAATCGCCGCTCACCGGGCCCAGATCCATGACTTTATCCTGGGCCTGCCAAAATCCTACGATACGCTGATCGGTGAGCGGGGGGTACGGCTGAGCGGCGGAGAGCGCCAGCGTCTCGGGATCGCCCGCGCAATCATCAAAGATGCACCCATCCTGATTTTGGATGAGCCCACCGCCAACCTCGATCCGTTGACAGAAAAACGGGTATTGGACGAATTATTTGGTCTGATGGATAAGAAGATATCCTTGCTTATTACGCATCGCCTGCTTGGCCTCGAAAAGATGACGGAGATCGTTGTGATAGACCGGGGCTGCGTTGCGGAACGCGGAACTCACTCAGAATTGGTGGGTCATCACGCCTTTTATTGGCGCTTGTTCGAATTACAGAATCGTATACTGGTCGGGACCTAATCGCTTGCACCTGCCGAACGAACGTGCTATAATGCAGTCGTCTCCCCGGATTATTCACATTCTGATATTGAAAAGCGCGGAAAATCTCATCGTCTCTAACCCTGCAATTTTAGCTTGACAATATTCCCCGATCTCCAAAATCCGTTATAAACCCGGTCCGCACCCAAAGGGTGCTGTCCCTATTTTCACATCATTCCAAAAGGCATTGAACCCACATGAAAATTCTTGAGCTTGAAAACGAACCTCTGGCAAAGCTACGTCGAGTTGCCAAAGAACTCAACGTCCCTAATTTCAACCGTTTGAAGAAAGAAGCGCTGATCCTTCAGCTCCGTCAAACGGAAGCGCAGAAGGAAGGTGTTGAGCTGCGCGGCGGTATCCTCGAGATCATGAGCGAAGGGATCGGCTTTCTCAGGGCCGCCAATTATCGCATCAGTGACCAGGATGTTTACGTTTCACAGGCGCAGTTGCGTCGGTATGATCTTCGCTCGGGGGATTTGGTGATTGGCCAGGTTCGTCCTCCCCGTGAATCAGAACGCCACTATGGACTGCTCAAGGTAGAAACGGTCAACGGTCTTGATCCTGAAGAGGCTACACGCAGACCTGTTTTTGAAGATCTGACGCCAATTTTCCCTGACAAGCGCTTCGACCTCGAAATTGATCATGACACCCTGGCTCCACGCTTGATCAATCTCGTCACCCCCATCGGGCGAGGTCAACGCGGGTTGATCGTCTCGCCGCCCAAGGCAGGTAAAACGACGATCCTTAAGCAAATTGCGAACTCCATTTCAACCAAGTATCCTGATGTCCATCTGATGGTTGCCCTGATCGGCGAGCGGCCTGAAGAAGTGACAGATATGGATCGTTCCGTGGACGCCGAAGTGGTGGCTTCGACTTTTGATGAACCCGTAACTTCTCACGTGCGCACAGCTGAGATCGCATTAGACAGGGCTAAGAGAATGGTGGAAATTGGCCGCCATGTGGTAATCTTGATGGACTCGATTACCCGCCTGGCCCGAGCCTACAACCTGGTAGTCAACCCATCCGGGCGCACGCTGTCAGGCGGTATGGATCCTTCGGCATTGTATCCGCCCAAGCGCTTCTTTGGCGCCGCCCGCAATCTTGAAGAAGGCGGCTCTCTGACGATCATCGCTACCTGCCTGGTGGATACGGGTTCCCGTTTGGATGACGTTGTTTACGAAGAGTTCAAAGGTACCGGCAATATGGAATTGCTGCTATCACGCAAGCTGCAGGAGCGCCGCATTTTCCCCGCTGTGGATATCGAGCGTTCATCTACTCGCCGGGAAGAGCTATTGCTCGGACCCGATATCATGCAGCGTGTATGGCTGATGCGCAGAATGTATGCCCAAATGGTCTCGGCTCCTCCCGGAGGCGCCGGCATGGATCAGACGGTTGCAACGGAAGCCATCCTCACACGACTTGGACCGCGCCAAAAACAATCAAATGTTTCTTGAAAATTTGACCGAAGAAGCATAATACAGGAAGAATCTCTCCATGAACTGGAAGGCAGCCATCCTCAAGGCTATCTCGTCGCTTAATATTGAGTGCACGAACAAAACGGTTTTTTGAGTTCTTCAAAGCCGATCGTTTTAATCTGATCTCCTGGGGGGCAACAACTTTGCTTGTGATCGCACTGCTGGGATCCACGCTTTGGTGGACTCGGGGTGGAGCGGCCTCGCCCGCCTCCCAACTTGAGCCGACGGCCAAACCGGATCAGAATCTGCCTTCCATCAGCCTTCCCAGGCCGGTTACAAGCCTCGTCGCAGCGCCGAGCATCCCCCGCCAACTGGAACTCAAAACAATCCTACCGGCTGACCCACTGCGCCTTGAACCCATAACATACACCACGCAACAGGGCGATTCTTTATCGATAATCGCCAAGAATTTTAATGTCAAAATGGAAAGCATCCTTTATTCCAGTAAAGGGGTGATCCCATACGATAATCCGGATTCCATCACGCCCGGTTTAAAGCTCACGATTCCGCCGGTGGATGGGATAACTTATAAATGGCAAGCCAACGATACCATTCAAAAAGTGGCGGATAAATTCGACGCCAAGCCGGATGACATCATAAATTTCCCCGGCAACGATGTCGATCTTACCAACCCTGAGATCAAACCCGGCACGGTGGTAACAATCCCTGGTGGCAAACGTGAATTAACAGACTGGACCACATTGATGCCCACCCAGGGTCGTGTCAACAACGGCAGTACCGGAACTTCCGATTTTGGCAGCAATTCTTGCGGCGGCGGCCCCGTGGACAATACATTTGGCTGGCCCGCCAATAACCACTCCATTTCCGGCAATGACTACAGCCCATCACATCTTGGCATTGACATTTCCGCTAACCAGGGCGATCCCATTTATGCCGCGGCTGCCGGTGTTGTGACGATGGCGCAGGGCGGAGACAATTATGGCTATGGCAACGTGATCCAAATTGACCATGGCAACGGATTTGTCACGCTCTATGCCCATCTCAGCCAGATCAATGTGTCTGTCTGTCAAATTGTCGGACAGGGTGCAGTGATTGGTTTGGCCGGTGCTACAGGCAATGCATTCGGCGCGCATCTACACTTCGAGATACGCATTGGCGGCAAGAATGTCAACCCGCACGATTACGTGCAATAGAAACAAGATTTTAGGGCAATTACGACATCTCCGGCTTAGTTTACCGATAACACACACGCCCGTCTCGCAGTTTTGACCTCGCAATCAGCCTGGAAAAACAAAATCTGTGGGACGACTTGTTAATGATGGGGCATCAAATCAGATGATCGAAGACGAATTCAAAAAGGGGCTCTCTTCCCTGCCGCTCGGCCGGCTGCGTTATTTCGATTCGATCGGCTCGACCAATGACGAAGCATTGGCCTGGGCCGCACAGGGAGCACCCGATCTATCGCTCGTGTATGCAGACGAACAGACAGACGGTCGCGGCCGTTCGAAGCGGAAGTGGTTTACCCCACCCGGTTCTGCCCTTGCCTTCAGTTTGATCCTTCTTCCATCGGCCGCAGAGCTTGCTCACCCCGCACGGATTACAGGTTTGGGCGCCCTCGCGCTGTGCGAATCGCTGGAGAAGCTGGGACTCAGCCCAAAAATCAAATGGCCCAATGACGTATTGATCAACAGACGAAAAGTCGCCGGTATTCTCGTGGAGTCCGTTTGGTCGGGTGATGCGCTCATTGCCTCCATTCTTGGAATGGGAGTTAATGTCCTGAAAGCCTCCAATCCACCTGAAGAGGGTTTGCTTTTCCCAGCCACAACTATTGAAACGGAGCTTGGGCGACCTGTGGATCGCGTTGTGTTGTTGCGAGAAATAGTATCAGCCCTGGCTACATGGCGCAAGAAACTGGGTTTGGAAGAATTCATCCACGCCTGGGATGGCGCCCTGGCTTTTCATGGCGAGCAAGTCCGGCTTATTCGGGATGGCCAGGAACCGCTGACCGGCGAGTTGATTGGTCTAAAACCCGATGGTGGGCTGATAGTTCGCGCGTTAGAAGGAAATTTGCAGGAAATACAATTTGGGGAGATGCAGCTGCGCCCGGCGCTGTGATAGAATCACAATACGAGGTCAATGATGTTTGATAATCTACGCGAGCAGATGAATTCCAGCCCATTATCCGACGATGAAGCCAAACTACAGGCCTCAACGGGTGTAGCTTCCCCGCCTCGGCGCGGCTCCGGGGCTTTCCTGGGGATGACGGCCCAACAGCGTTTCCTTATCAGCGTAATCTTGATGATCATGGTGTGTATCATGGGGGCGTTGTGCTTATTGGTTACCGGGCGGATCGGCCTGTTTTAATAAAATCCCGGGCGAGGGTTTCCACCTCGCCCGGAAATCTTTACCATCAACTCTCCTGCTTTTCATCCCCATTCTCAGTGATTTGAGCGCCGGCGCGTTTGAGATCTTCTGCCGCTATTCGCGCCACCGTTGCAACAAAATCGCCTTCCTGCGGCTTGATCAGATGCACGCCCTTTGTAGCCCGGCCTGATTGTTTGATATTCTTTACCTTCATCCGCAAGGCCACCCCATTGGCCGTAATGATGGTTAGATCGTCATCATTTTGGACCACGCGGGCAGCCGCAATCTTGCCGATCTCCGGCAAAACCTTTTGATCCACGGTCGCGATGCCGTGTGTGCCTCTGCCCTTGGGTGCATACTCCTTCAAGGGAGTTTGCTTCCCAAATCCGCCTGTGGTCACGATCAATAGCGAACCCTCTTTATCCACAACATCCATGCTGGTGACTGCGTCCCCTTCCGACAGGCGAATCCCCTGCACCCCTCCGGCCTGCCTTCCCATCGATCGGACCTTGTTCTCGTTAAATCGCAGGGCCCGGCCCCTTTCGGTAACGAAGATCACCTCATCCTGGCCGGAGGTTGGCCGCGCCCAACCGAGCACATCCCCTTCTTCCAAACTCATCGCAATCAGCCCGAGGGACGGACCGAGGCAAATTCCTGCATATCAACGCGCTTGACCTTACCCCGTGCGGTAGCCAGCATACAGTACCCATGTGCAGAAAAGTCAGAGACCGCGATGGCTGCGGTAACACGCTCATTTGCGTCAAGCGCCAGGACATTGAGCAGCGGAATGCCCTTGGCAGCGCGGTCGGCGTCCGGGATTTGATAAACCTTTTCCGAATAGACCTTGCCCGCGGTCGGAAAAGAACAGCATCGAAGTCCAGGCTGCGCGCCGGGATCAGCATCACAACTTCGTCTTCTTCCTTGGTCGTGTGGCCCATCACTCCGCGTCCGCCGCGACTCTGCAATCGAAACACCGACGCAGGCCACGCGCTTTACATAGCCCCGCTCGGTGAGGCTGATCAATACCGCCTCATCCTGGACGAGATCCGCATCACTCAGTTCCTCTTTAACATCCACGGCAATGCGGGTGCGACGGTCATCCCCATACTTCTCAGCCAGCGCCTTCAAGTCTGTCTGAATGAGCGCCAGGATTTTCTTCGGATGAGCGAGCAGGTCCTCAAGATATTCGATCTGGGTGCTGACTTCCTTATGCTCGTCTTCGATCTTCTTGCGTTCAAGTGCCGCGAGGCGTCGCAACTGCATATCCAGTATCGCCTGGGCTTGAAGCTCGCTCAGCTTGAACCGGTTCATCAAGTTGGTTTTGGCGACATCCGCATCCTGCGATTCACGGATGGTCTTGATCACCGCATCCAGGTTATTCAGCGCAATCAAATACCCATCGAGAATGTGCAGGCGGGCACGCGCTTTCGCCAGGTCAAAGTTCGAGCGCCGAACGATGACGGTCTGGCGGTGCTCAATGAAGATCTGTAAGGCCTTCTTGAGGGGCAGCGTGCGAGGCTCGCCATCCACCAGGGCCAGCATCTGGACGCCAAACGTCGATTGTAATGTCGTGTATTTATAAAGCTGGTTGAGAACCTTTTTGGGTTGTGCGCCCCGTTTGAGTTCGATCAAGATGCTCATGCCGCGTTGATCTGATTCGTCGCGCAGGTCTGCGATTTGATCGATCCGGTCTTCGCGCACCAACTCAGCGATCCGTTCGATCAGCGTCGACTTATTAACTTGATATGGAATTTCCGTGATCACGATCTCATGCCGGCCGCTCTTGCCCTCCTCGATGTGGGCCATACCACGCACCACCAGCCGGCCGCGGCCGGTGGCGTAAGCGGATTCGATCCCCTCCCGCCCAACAATGATTCCGCCTGTCGGAAAATCCGGCCCGGGCACTCTCTGCATCAACTCCTCCACGGATATCTCATCCATGGTGTCATAGTTGTCTATCAGATAATTGATCGCATCTGCAAGTTCGCGGAGATTGTGCGGCGGGATATTGGTGGCCATACCCACAGCGATACCCGACGCCCCGTTCATCAGCATGTTAGGGATACGCGCCGGCAGGACCAGAGGCTCTTCGAGCGAGTCATCGAAGTTCGGCCCAAAATCCACCGTATCTTTCTCCAGGTCCGCCAGCAGTTCTTCAGCCAGTTTGTGAAGCCGCGCCTCGGTATAACGCATGGCTGCCGGGGCATCGCCGTCAATCGAGCCAAAGTTCCCCTGCCCATCCACAAGCATATAGCGCATGGAGAAGTCCTGCGCCATGCGCGCCATGGATTCATAGACCGCCGCATCACCGTGCGGATGATATTTGCCCAGTACCTCACCCACGATACGGGCTGATTTTTTATACGAAGAAGTGGAACGAATGCCCATATCCTGCATCGCATATAAGATTCGGCGATGGACCGGTTTCAGCCCGTCGCGGGCATCAGGCAGGGCACGCGCCACGATCACGCTCATGGCATAATCGAGGTAGGCGCCTCGCATCTGAGCGTCAATATCCACTTGTTGAACGATACCAATGTCCATAAGTCTACCTGTTTCTCCTTGGTGATCAGGTCCTGCTAAGGAAGAATTTGGCGCAAATTACAAATTAATTCCCACAAAAACGGGAGTCACTTGAAAATACATTATCCTGGCAGGAAATCATAGAGTTTGATTTCAGGTTCCTGGGAGCTCGATAATTCTCGCCTAAAAAATGGCCTATAACGAGTAAATTGCCAAGCATTAATGAAAAATGGCATAAAAAGACACGAAGGCTGGTTCTTTTTGACTTCGTGTCCCATTAAATGAAGTAATGACTTCAAACAAGCTAATTATACCATCTCTTCTTCATTGACCACCGATGAAAAATATAAAGCGGGCCAACATGTGGGGTAATCTGAATGTGTGACACGGTCTTGTTCTCGGCAGCCCCCGATGAGCGTGGCCTTGTCCGTTTCTTTGACATGGTTCCCCCAGTGTAAGCTTTCAGGCTCCCGCCCCGTGTGTACAAAAATTGGTCAACCGGCAGTTAAAATAAGGCATTTGCTCACCCTTTCACCCCGGGATGAAAGGTGCCGAAAAAACAGACATGTGCAGGGCGTGCGCCCTGCACATGTCTGTTTTTTCGGAGACTTTACAAAAGGCTGCGAGTAGCTTGAAAATGTCACAATATTCAAAAGGTCTCCCATTTTGGGGATATCATTTAATGTGACATTGTCGAGGTAGATACAAAATAAGAAACCTGCCTTGCAGCAGGTGTTCTCAAGTGTGCCGAAGGAGGGACTTGAACCCTCACGAGCTTGCGCCCACTAAGCCCTGAACCTAGCGCGTCTGCCAATTCCGCCACTTCGGCGTGCGGACTGTATTTTATCCCAAACATTTAGCTTGTCAACCTTGCTTTACCACAAGCTGTTTTATCGCGCGAAAACGAATGGCGACCTGCTGGATTAAATTCAGCCTTGCGGGACCGATTCGCTGCTGAACAATGTTCCATCCTGGGGTTATTAACTGCAAATCATTGTAAAATTGACATAGAGATGAAAATCAATCCTTCGATCCGCAATATCGTTTTTATCTGGCTCGGCTGGGCGCTCGTCATGTTCGCCTTTCAGCATTGGGTGGGAATGCGCGTGGAGTTGAAAACCCCTGACGATTTCCTCGACCCCGTCCAGGAACGCTCTCCCTATCTCGATGGTTCATTCATGAACTCCCATATTTCCTGGGACTCGGAATTTTATCTTTCGATTGCAACCGTCGGATATGATGATCCGGCGGTGCGCGCGATCCCCTCAAATTTCGTTTGGAAAACGCCCCAGGAGACATATTGCATAGCGGGTAAGGATGCCGACTGTTTTTCCCTGAATTATGCCTACTTTCCGCTTTATCCATGGCTTATGCGACTATTGGCGTTTCCTATGCAGCTCTCCAGGCTTTCGCCCATCGCGCGGTCGGCTCTGGCAGGCGTTATCGTGTCTTTACTCGGCGCCTTGGGAGCGATGCTGGCCCTATATTTCATGACGCGCAGCTCTTTGGGCGAGGAAGGCGGGGTGCGCGCTGCATTCTATCTTCTGATATTCCCCAGCAGTTTTTTCCTGGCGCAGGTTTACACGGAAGGTCTATTCATAGGACTGACCTTCGGCTCCCTGGCCTTTTTGCTGGCGCGTAAGTGGGGTTGGTCCGCTCTGCTTGCCGTGCTGGCTGTTTGGACGCGTCCAGGCGGGGCAATCCTCCTTCTGCCCATGGCGATGGTTTGGTGGATGGACCAGTCGTGGAAAGACGGCTGGAGACCGGCCCTGCTGCGTGGATTGGCAGCTTTATCGCCGGCCATTTCCTATGGTGCGTGGTCACTAACCCCGTTGGCAACCAGGTTTCATATCGTCGAGGATCGTTATTTTGACCGCGGTTTACTGGCCGTGGTTCCAAGTCTCCAGGAATGGGGAAAGGCATTAAACACCTTGCTCTCAGGTGATCCTCCGTTTAGGTTCTATTTCGGGTTGGAGTTTGCCGGGGTGGCGCTGGCAGTCCTTACCTGTATTTTGCTTTGGAAGGAACGTCCCGAGCTTGCCGCTTTCGGCATTGCCATGATCGGTTTTGTCTTCACCAGCGGAATTGCGCAGAGCATGATCCGTTATGTCCTGGCTACGCCCGCTCTTTTTTGGGTTTTGGCCCGCTGGGGAAAGAAACCCGCTTTTGATCGGGTCTGGACTGTACTCAGCATCCTGCTCCTCGGATTGGAAGTTATGTTGTTCAGCTTTGATTTCTGGGTGGGATGACCACCGGCAGCGGACATCCCGGCTGATATCGGCATCAAAAAGCCAGGGAGCACGATTGTGCTCCCTGGCTTTTTTGATGCCGGTATCGATAAAAAAATCCAACAATTTATATATAACTTTCTCACCCGGTTTATATCTTCAACTTTTAAAATCACGGGGAATAACAAGAAAAGCATGCCGACAGGTATATGGCAGTTGTTGCCCATTTCCCCAGGAGTTTCATTACAGTACTGTTAGGGGATACAACTTTTTGGCCCCGAGGGCGTTATATTATAGTAGATTGAGAAAGGAGTTGAGAATGTTCATCATTGTAACTGTGCTCTGCCTGTTGCTTCTCCTCGCCCTTGCCGGCGCGGACATGCTCGTCGCGAACATCAGCTCTGACGAGTTGAACAATATGGGTGTTGAGAAAAAAATATGACATACGACATCCCAAACTTCTAGCCCGACGCGCTGCAACTTGCGTCGGGCATTTTTATTTTAATCTCATTGAATCACGATTGCGAGGAATACCCCATTTTTGACGGTCGCGCTTGCGATGCGCAGGCCGAAAATACGAAACCCTCCTCAATATTTTGTAACTTATCGAATTTACATACGATATAATCAAGTTATGGATTTTTCCCTTTCCGACGAACATCTATTGATCCAAAAGACCGTTCGGGATTTTGCCCGGAAAGAAGTTGCCCCGGTGATCAAAGAATACGACCGCCGTCAGGAACCCATCCCTTGGGTGCTTAAGCGCCTGGGCGAGCTGGGCATCCTGGGTTTGCCCTTCCCCACCCGCTACGGCGGCCAGGGCATGGATTATCTCTCCCTTGGATTGGCCTGCGAGGAATTGGAGGCCATAGATACCAGCCTACGGGTGGTGATGTCGGTCCATACCGGGTTGTGCGCCATGACCATTTTCCAATGGGGTACGGAAGCCCAGAAAACGAATTCCTTGTACCCCTTGCCAGGGGTGAAAAGATCGGCTGCGGCGCATTTACTGAGCCAGGCATGGGTTCCGATGTAGCCGCCATGCGGACTTCGGCCAGGCAGACGGGCGAGGGCTATATTTTGAATGGCGAGAAGATGTGGATATCGCTCGCTACGAAAGCCGACCTGGCTTTGGTTACCGTAAAAACCGATCCTTCAGCACGAAAGTCCTCCGAGGGTCTTACCGCTTTCATTGTAGACCTTTCCTCGCAGGGCATTACGCGCGGCGACCTTCACGGTAAATTGGGTGTCCGCGCCGGAGCTACCGGCTGGCTGAATTTTCAGGATGTCCTTGTGCCGGTTGAAAACCGTATGGGAGAGGAAGGCGAAGGCTTCAAGATCACGATGACAGCCTTCGATCATGGACGTTACACGGTAGCCTCGGGCGCGACCGGGATTATCCGCTCCTGTTTGGAAGCCAGCGTAAAATATGCCAGTACACGCCAGACTTTTGGTGCGCCGATCGCCGAGCACCAATTGATCCAGGAGAAGATCGCCAGGATGTCACAGGATTATGAGATAGCCCGTCTGCTGTATTTGCAGTCAGGCTGGCTAAAGAACGTCGGTAAGCGTCCCACGCGCGAGACTTCTTACGCAAAGAAATTTGCCACGGAGGCCTCGTTCAACGCCGCAAATGAAGCCATCCAGATCCACGGCGCCTACGGCTATCAGCGATGAATATGATGTTGAACGTTATCTCCGAAACTCAAAAGGAGCGATGATCTACGAAGGCAGTTCCGAAGTCCAGACCCTGATCCAGGCAGGTTACGCACTCGGCCAACGGGTGGATAAGCCTTTGCGTTGTGAATTACCTGCTTACGATCCGGCCAGCTGGCAAAATTAGGAGGGTACGATGTTTGATGATATGGAAGCCCGACACACGAAAATTGAAAAGGTTATATCCATTCAAGACGGGCAAAGTGATCCTGGAAGATCACAACCAATATCCGTTGAATGAGTCCAACCTTTATTTTCTGTCAGAGAACGGCGAATTGGTCTGGAATGCAGAAAGACCTGCTCCAGACGCTCACTACATCCGTGTCAAACTTGACGAAGATGGAGAGAAGATCTCAGCCTATACCACGGGCAGGCATGCCTGTGAGATCGATCTGAAAACCGGTAAATTGATAAGTCAGATTGAATTCAAATAACTCGATCGGGTAGGATGATCCTGGATCGTCCCGATCTCGGATCAGATCCAAAAGGATACAGCGCAATAATTCCATCAATAAAAACAGGGTTGCAATTCTGCAACCCTGTTTTTGTTCGTAAATCAGTGCATCACGAACAAGTTTCGCTAAAAAATACGGCTTATGGAATTAATACTACGTTGGCGGCTTGTAGACCTTTCGGTCCCTCCTCGATGGAAAACTCCACTTTTTGCTCAGGCTCGAGTTTCCGATAGCCTTCCATCTGCAATGCAGAGAAGTGGACGAAAACGTCCTCCCCTCCATCACGGCCGATAAAACCATAGCCCTTGGTGGCGTTGAACCATTTGACGGTGCCAGTATAACGTTCGGACATCTTACTTTTCTCCTGCTTAAAAAATTTATCCCGTTCGCCTGGTGTCGCTATCACATCAGACGATCACGGGACGTTATCTAAATTTATCATGCCCGTCTATGCGTGTCAAGCCTGAAATTAAATTTTCTTCCGACAGCGTTGCATAACGCGAACTCAAATGGAACCAGGGTGGCGACCAGCGGGTTTGGGCGGCTGCTTTTCGGATGGATCTTTCGAAGCTCATCCGGGCTTTCGAACGGTTCCAGCACGAGGACGGAACGCCCCAACTCAAAGACAGTATGGGCATCCGATCCGACCGTCCCGGCCAGGTTATGTTGGTTGGCGAAATCCAGGGCGCGTCGATTGAAAGAGGGCAGCATGCAGCGCGAGTTGTAAACCTCGATGGCATCCACCTGGGATATGATTTCCAACAGATCCTGCTCCTCCCAACCGCCTTTGCGCCATTCATCAAAAGGATGCGAAACGCTGATAAATGCCCCTTGTTCGCGCAATCGTTCGGATCGTCTCCTGCGGCGACAGCATCGGCGGGATCTCGTCGATCACGAATGCGGCCAGAATTTCGCCCTTGGTGGTCATGATTTCCTCCCCGACGATCACCCTTTTCGGGTCCAACGCCTGGGCAACCTTCGCTCCGGCGATGGTATTGTGGTCCGTTACAACCACCCGGTCAATTCCTTTCCGACGGCAGGCCTCCACGAGCGCCAAAGGAGGCGTTAAGGAATCCTTGGAATAAACAGTATGGCAGTGAAATTCCATCCTGAGCATGGCTGTTATTCTACTTCAATCATGGTTGCTCAATTCTCTCTTTTCTAATAAAATGATAAGGTATGGACGAAATTCCTTTTTATCGGAAACCGTGGTTTAACAGCATCGTCTTAACAATCATCCTGCTTGGTATATATATCTATAATATGGTCTGGCAGGGAGGACTGCTCGGCAAATATCCTGGGGATTGCCTTCGATCTTGTTTTGGGGCTTCTGCTCTACCAGGTCTGCATTTTCTTCTACGCTCAATTCATTCTTCCGATCAGCACCCTGGATAACCGCAAAAAGATCGTAAGCCGGCTGTGGCTCCATGCCGCAAAGTGCACATGGTCCCGCCATATTTGTAAAGAATGGCCGGAAAGTGGAACGAGTGGGTGAAAGTGATAAAAGGGGCCCGGGCGTTCTATGGGTGGATACGGCCAGTGCAGTGGTCACCCGTACCTTCACTACATTCAAGCAGGTGCTCGGGCCCGGGGTTCATTTTATTGAGGCAAATGAAAAGATTGCCAGCATCATCAGTCTCCATACTCAAACCCAGGGGATCGGCCCTGCCCGCGATGATGATCCGTTTGAGAAACTGCCGGATGAGCCCACCGAGGAAGAACTGAGGAAATTCAGGAATCACGTGCCCGGTGCATGGCGGTCAGGGCCCTGACGCGTGATGGGATTGAGGTCTTCCCTAATATCAGCGTCACGTTCAAAATCGATGCAATACCTGCCGGCCCAGGCAAGAAAGGGTCTCATTTTGGGTTTAACGCCGATGCCGTCGAGAAAGCGGCTCGGAGCGAGGGGATCAATCCCAATACGGCATCCGAGGAAAAACGCCGTGTTGAGTGGAACCAGCTGCCCGCGCTCATGGCCGCGGATCTGTGGCGCGAATACATCAGCAAGTTCACATTAAGCGAGCTATTCGACCCGACCCTTCCGGGCATAGCGGACATCACCCAACCCGAAACTCCTCCGCCCTATGTCAACCTGCCAAGGACGCCGCTTGTCATCCGAAGGGGTTTTGCGGCGCGCCTCCTGCGGAATATCAATAACTCACTTGAAAAAAGGCTCGATCTTTTGCTTCCAAAAGAGGAACCCGCCGACGAGGAAGCGATTACTTCCGAAAAGATCGACCTGAGTAAGCTAGGGGGACCAAAAAACAGACGGCGCTGCAGATCATCAACCATATGATGAAAACTCGTTTGACCCAGGCCGTCGTTGCCAAACTCGATGAATGCGGCCGCGTTTTGGATGGTTTCGAAGCCAGCAGCGAGTACAAAAAGCTCAAGGAACGGGGGATCGCAGTTCTCAGCGTTGGCGTCAATGGGCTGCATTTCAACCCGGCTGTGGAATCTCAATTCCTGGAACATTGGAACACAAACTGGCTGGCTCATGCCAGGACCGACCAGAACCGGATTGAACGGCTCAATACTGCTTATACCGAGAAAGGACGTCAAAAAGCCGATCTGGATCATGCTCTTGCATTAAGTCAGGCTATCACCGAGGAGAATCCGGCTTCTATTTTGGCCGCCGTCAAAACTCTGCTGCGCAAGACCCAAAACGAGATAAAGCTGAATGAGCGACTTCTCAGTCGAATGAGGGGTGAAGTTGAGAATTTGGATGAACTCGTCAAATGGATTGAGATAAAAGACTTATGAATGTAAAGGGTCGCCCACTCTACAAGCCCCCTTCCGGCTGGGACATCGAACTGGACCGATTTAGAGGGCTGATGAACCGATGGCTTGATTATCGGCTGAATAAATTCTTCGATCTAAGCATCCACGGCCCCGGCTATCGAAGATATTGGACCTTTGCGTTAGGCGTGGGTTTTGTCGCCGCCGGCTTTATCGTTCATGCGATCTTATACTTTTTTCCGCTCCTAGTCTCTGCCCGCCCGTTCCAGTTCTCTGGCTTGCCGCTCTTCTTTTTCCTGACCGTTGCACGGCTTGTTATCATCCTATACATACCCTCTTTTATCGCTATCACCCTGGCCGGCAATTATCTTGCTGACGTTTTCGAACTGAAGGATGTCACGGTTGCCTGGGACTTCATCAACGAATTATCGCTGGGCGGTGCCAACGAGATCATTCACATCCGCGACGGCAGGATTTCAGAGGAGAGTTTGAATTCACCGGTTCTGCTCATCGGAGGTCCCGGCCGTGTATTGGTTGAATTTGATTCAGCTGCGTTGTTTGAGAAAACGGATGGTACTCCGCATGTGATCGGCCTGGCCAATGCAAAGCCGGAACCTCAAAAGGATAATTTCGTCCTTGAAGGCTTCGAGCGGCTGCGTGAGCCGATTATCAATCTCCGCGATCAATACATTGGCAATCTCTCGGGCGCCCCTATGACGGTCCTCGCACGCAGCCTGGACGGCATCCCTGTCACGGCCAGCGATGTTCGCGGACTGTTCAGCGTCCACCGGGAGCAGAATGAGAATTCGCCTGTGCCGAGTATCCACACCCCCTACCCGTTTGATCCGTGGGATATCGAAAAGCTGATATACAAGCAGGCCGTGCCGGTTCTAACAGACGGCCCCTATTCGTCGGGTCTACCTCCCTTATGGACCAACACAATGCAGAGCCTCATTTATGGTTCGTTGAGCGAATTCATGGGTCAAAACAACCTGGCCGAGTTCCTGACCAGCATCGGTTCCCTCGAAATGGAACTCTCCGAATTCCGGGAGGATACGATCCTTTCCAACACTCTCCAATATTCCAACGGCCTGCCCGAAACAGTGACCGAGGATATTTCCAAACCCAAGTTCCATCCCAGGCCGGAATTGAGCGAAAGGTTCACAAAATACAAGGATGGATTTATAAAGAGGGCGCGCGAACGCGGGCTGGAGTTGCACTGGCTGGGCGTGGGTACCTGGAAGATGCCGGATGAGATCACCGGCGAGGCGATCAATGATCAGCATCTGGAAGCTTGGCGCATAAATCGTGAGAACGTCAATCGCTCTGCCTTTAAGGCCCTCGAACTCTGTTTCTGACGAGGCCTATTACAACGAAAAGGCGCGTTTGATCTTGAATGTTCCGCTGGCTGCACATCAAAAGAACCAGGCCAGGTATTCCGATAAGGATGTCCTCATCGAGTATCTGCTTCAGGACTATTGGGAACAGTTTGGAGACGCCCTGCAGATCTACTACGAAGACGGATATCACTCCGCCGACCTGGAGACCATTGAAAAAGCCGTATTGAAACTGGAGCGGCTGCTCAAGATCACCGGGCAGCACGTGATTGGCGGGAGTTCGATGAGCAAAGTCCGATCAAAACCAGGTCCGGTCGAGGAAGATGCGCCTCCCGCTCCTGGATCGCGCGCTGAGGCTGATCTCTATCGTAAGCTCCTCGGCAAGCTGGATGGGAATTACAAGGTTGCGGAGGGGTTGATCGCAAACGAGCTCAGGCGTCATTCTGAGCTCGATCGCGAAGGTCTTATTAAACGAATTGTCGATCGTTTTGAACATTGGGGACGTTAATTACATGGCTGCACCTGACTTCGTCATTCCAACTCCCGAAATCGTCCGCGCTTTAAGAAGCAAGGCACCCATTGTGGCGCTTGAATCAACCGTGATCACGCATGGGCTCCCCTATCCCCAGAACCTTCAACTGGCGCGTGCCATGGAAGCTGAAGTCCGTCGTGCCGGGGCTACGCCGGCTACGATTGCTGTGCTCGAGGGCAAAGTCCGGGTCGGTCTGATGGACGAAGAGCTGGCCCGACTCGCCGAATCCAAATCGAACCTGAAAGTAGGCGTCCGGGATATCGCGGCAGCCATCGTCAAGAAGGCGAGCGGTGGGACTACCGTTTCTGCAACAATGTTCGCCGCTGAAAAAATGGGGATCAGGGTTTTCGCGACCGGAGGGATTGGCGGGATCCACCGAGGCAATATATTCGATGTTTCCAGCGATCTAAAGGCCCTCGCAGACACATATATGATCGTAGTGTGCTCCGGCGCCAAAGCAATTCTAGATTTGCCATCCACCCTGGAATATCTCGAGACGATGGGTGTGCCGGTCATTGGTTATAAGACTGAAGAATTTCCGGCGTTCTACTCGCGTGAGAGCGGGCTTAAGGTAAGTCTTCAGCTTGACTTGCCTCAGGCGATCGCCAATTTTTGCATGACCCATCGGGCTTTAAATATGATGAACGCGGTCCTGGTAACCAATCCCGTCCCGGAACCTGATTCGATTCCGAAGTCCGTGATTGAGCCGGTGATCGTTCAGGCTTCAAGAGAGGCCATGGACAAAAAGATCCATGGGCAGCAGCTTACGCCGTTCCTGCTTCAGCGTATCAGCGAATTGACCTACAAAAAGTCTCTTCGGGCGAACTTGGCCTTGTTGGTCAATAACGCCAAGCTTGCCGCCCAGATTGCATTAGCCTTGGCATCCACCCAAAACCGAAGGGAGATGTGAAAATGAAAAAAGAATTTACCGTTTCAACCCTCCTGCCCGCCGTTCCCGAGAAGGTTTTTCGTGCCTGGCTATCCACCGAGGGGCATTCTGCCATGACGGGCAGCCCGGCCAAAGTGGAACCGCGCGTCGGCGGCAAGTTCACTGCCTGGGATGGATATATCACCGGAAAAACCATCGAACTGAAACCCTATACGCGTATCGTCCAGGCCTGGCGGACCTCGGAGTTCCCGGATGATAGCCCGGATTCAAAGATTGAGATCATGCTGGAAGCAGCCGGGGAAAGTACCAGGCTGACACTGATCCATACAAACATCCCTGACGGCCAGGCTGACAGTTATGAAGGTGGCTGGGAAGATAATTACTTTCTGCCTATGCGAGAATACTTCGGTTGATCGATCCAGATTTCAATATAGGCAGGGGGTGAAAGAGACAGCCACAGACTTAATTGCCGGTAGTCCGAGAATAGCTCGACAACGTCACATTATAAGAAATCCCCGATTTTTGGGAAATGGGGGGACCCCATATCCCAAAAATCAGACACCTTTTGAATAATGTGACATTTTCAGGATAGAGTCAATATAGCTTGCATGCTGGCCGAAATTCTAGGGCCTGTGATCTTATTCCCGGGTCTTTAAGAGATCTTGTACCAACTGATCAGGTACCTGCACCGCAACCAGTTCCCCGCGCACGGTGACGACGCCGTTTGCAGTGATCCATTCTTCGATCACCGCTTTCCTGCCCTTCACTTCCTTGACCTTGCCGTGCACCTCCAGTATGAATCCCAGAGGTGTTGGTTTCAGATAATCTACATGCAGGGAGGCGGTCAGGTAACGGAGAGCCGGTTCCGTATCCATGGCGCGGGCTTCTGCCCTGTAGCCAGCGGCCGCGGCTGTTCCCGTGCCATGACAGTCGATCAGCGCGGCCAGCAGGCCGCCGTAAACATAACCCGGGATTGAAATATGATAAGGTTCCGGTCGAAAATGACATACTGATTCGTCGCCATCCCAATAACTTTTGATCTGATGCCCATATTCATTCAAACGCCCGCAGCCATAGCAATGGGCCATGTGGTCTGGATAATAATCCTGGAAGGATTTTCCGGTCATGGGAGTCGGCAGGGATGCAATAAATCAGGGGGTAGGTGAAGTGGGAAGCGAAGGAATCGCTGGACTCGGCGTAATGGTCGGTGTTGCAGAGGGAAGGGGTGTCCTGCTCGGCGTAGGCGTGGATGACGCGGTGGCAGTATGCGTGGGTATTTTTGTAAATGTTGGCGTGATCGTAGGGACAGGAGTTGGGGGATTGCCCTGGACCAGGAATCTTCCATTCCCAACAAATTCTACCCCCACGAAATTTTGCACTTCGTAAAGTCCTGGAACCCACTGATCCGGTGATGGATTCCAATCAGTGTAGCCAACGCCGCCAGTTCCTCCGTCCCAGGGTATGGTTTGATAATGAACCAAAGTCCCTTCGCGAAACCAGAGTGCAGTCCATTGTGCCCCGGGCATCATCTGATCATAAGTAAAGATTGCATACAAATGTCCCACGGGATTCTGAAAGACTGTCTCCGGATTAACAACGGGATAACCAAAACCATCGGTGGTAAACTGCAAAGTCGAAAATACTACATTCGGATTCGGCGTGACAGAGCTTTGGAAGAGCGCCTCGATCGCAGCCGGAAGGTAAGGCGTTGGCGTTGCCGTAGCCGTATTGGTTACCAGCGGCGTATCGGTAATGGTGGGGCTCAGTGTGATTGTGGGGACCAAAGTGATCGAAGGCACCGGCGTGATCGTGGGCGTCAATGAGGGGGTAGGAGAAGGTGGAAAATAATCGTAGGCTAGGGGTAGGGCATAAATCGGGATGCCGATAGCCAGGAGCAACAATAAGACCGATACACCCAGCAAGCGCCAGCCACCGGCCTCGCGTTGGCGTCGAAGCCGGTAGAATGTCATTTTCCGTGCAGCCTGGATGGTGCGCAGCGCGTTCCGTCCACCGATCACGGCGAAAAGAACGAATAACACTACGAGGGCGATCATGCCTGACTGAATATCCACAATCGGCATTATACTGCTTCTGCAAATTCTCTTTTAAACTGCTCCTTTGGGGATTCGCGAAGCATAAAATCCTCGCTCTTGGGGGAGCCCAGAAGCGCAGTCCGGAAAAACATAAATCAAGTATAAAGACCTCGCGAACGACTACCTGGAATACCGCAAACTTTTTGGGGTGGAGTAAAATTGGGCTTATGGACGATCTTGTCTTCTTGAAATTGGGGGGGTCCCTGATCACTGACAAGAATCAACCTTACACAATAAGACTGGACAAATTAGCTCAAGTCGCCCGTGAAATCAAATCGGCGCTTTCCCGCATTCCGAACCTGCATCTCATTTTGGGGCATGGCTCCGGTTCCTTTGGTCATTATGCGGTTAAAGAATATGCGCCTTTTTTACTCTCCCCGGATTTTCGAGGAAATTGGGGCGAAGTGGACAGGGGCTGGAAGGGGTTTTCAGAGGTCTGGTTTCGCGCCTCACAGCTCAATCGCAGCGTGATGGAAGCCCTGCGCGCTGCGGATGTGCCATCGATGGCCCTGCCGCCCTCCGCCTCGGTCAGTTCAGAGGCCGGGGTTATCAAGCGATTGGGATTTGAAGCCCCTGAGCACTGCGCTCGCGGCCGGCCTTGTTCCGGTCCTTTACGGCGATATTGTGTTTGATGCGGCTACCGGGGGCGCCATCCTTTCCACGGAAGTGCTCATGTCCTACCTGGCACATCAACTCCCGCCAGAGCGTATTTTGCTGGCCGGCCTGGAGGCCGCAGTCTGGGCTGATTTTCCAAAGCGTTCTAAAAAGGTCTCCAAGGTGACGCCCGCCTCGCTCGCATCCCTTACAGATGGGCTTGGCGGCTCGCAGAGCACAGACGTAACCGGCGGGATGCGCTCCAAAGTCGAGGATATGGTGAGACTTGTGGAGCAGGTTCCCAGCCTGAGCGTGCAGATCTTCTCAGGTGAAGAAGCCGGAAATGTGGAAAAAGCCCTGTTGGGGCAGGTGCTGGGTACCTTGATCACTGGTGATTAATACTTCAGAAATACGGATGGATATCCATTTGTATTTAAGAAAAAATAACAGATAATCTACCAAGCTAGGTCTAGTGCGTCTTTGCAGGACAAAATCAAAAATAGATGATCAAAGGAGCACATATGGCAACCAGGACCAAATCGAAAATTACCAAGGCTCTTAAAAGAAAAACATCTGCACCCCGGACAAAAGCCAAGGTTGTTGCTAAGAAGGTCTTGAAAGCCAAGACCGTAACCCGATTCGTGCCCACAAAGCTCAAATTGCGCCGGCCGGTACCCTCGGACATTGACATTGCGCAGGAAGCCAAACTCAAGCCAATCTTGCAGGTGGCTGAGGAACTCGGAATTCGCGCCGACGAATTGGAATTGTATGGACCTTTTAAGGCCAAAGTTAAGCTGGATATCCTGGATCGCCTAAAGAACCGCCCGAACGGCAAGTACGTTGATGTGACGGCGATCACTCCCACACCCCTTGGTGAGGGCAAGACCACAACCACGGTGGGCCTCTCACAGGCTTTGGGTGTCCATTTGGGCAAGAAAGTCATCACTGCCATTCGCCAACCGTCGCAGGGTCCCACCTTTGGGATCAAGGGTGGCGCCGCCGGGGGTGGTTATTCCCAGGTGATCCCGATGGAGGATTTCAACCTTCATTTGACGGGAGATATTCACGCCATCACGGCGGCCCACAACTTATGCGCCGCAGCCATGGATGCACGCATGCTGCACGAGTCTCAGCAGGACGACACCAAACTATTCGATGCCTTGTGCCCTCCCGATAAGAAGGGCAACCGCAGGTTCTCCCCCAGCATGCTCCGGCGACTTAAGAAACTGGGTATTCAAAAGACGGATCCGAATGAGCTGACCACCGAAGAACGCAGCCGTTTTGCCCGACTTGATATTGACCCCGCTACAGTCACCTGGCGGCGCGTGATTGACGTCAACGACCGTATGCTGCGCGAGGTCGAAGTGGGCCTTGGACCGGATGAGAAAGGCTTTGAACATCGCTCGGGCTACGATATCACGGTAGCCAGTGAGATTATGGCCATTTTGGCGCTCACCACCGGCCTCGAAGATATGCGGACACGTTTGGGTGCAATGGTCGTAGCCACCAATAAGCATGGCGAGGCAGTCACTGCGGAGGATCTGGGTGTTGCCGGCGCCTTAACCGTCCTGATGAAGGACGCCATCAAACCGAATCTGATGCAAACCCTGGAAGGCACGGCAGCCTTCGTTCATGCCGGTCCTTTTGCCAATATCGCCCACGGTAATAGTTCGATCCTGGCCGATAAGATCGCCCTTAAGCTGGCCGATTACGTCATCACCGAATCAGGCTTCGGCGCTGACATCGGGATGGAGAAATTCTTCGACATCAAATGTCGTTACAGCGGTCTTGTTCCTCAAGTGGTTGTGCTGGTCGCAACCGTCCGCGCCCTCAAGATGCATGGAGGCGGCCCAAAAGTTGTCGCCGGCAAGCCGCTTGCCACCGAATATACCGAGGAGAATCTCGACTTGCTTCGGAAAGGTTTACCCAATCTTGAACGACATGTCCAAAACGCCTTGAAATACGGAGTAAATGTTGTCGTGGCGGTAAATTCGTTCGCGACAGACACGCCTGCGGAAGTGGAATTGATCCGCAAAGCGGCCCTGGAGTTCGGGGCGCAGGATGCAGTAGTTTCCACTCATTGGGCCGATGGAGGCAGGGGAGCCATTAAGCTGGCGAAGGCGGTCGTAGCTGCAGCCGAAAGGCCAAGCAACTTCAAGTTCCTCTATCCTCTTGAGCTTTCCATTAAGGAAAAGATCGAAACCATTGCAAAGCAAATCTATCATGCCGAGGGCGTAGACTATAGCCCCGCGGCCGAAGAACAGATCGCCCGCTATGAGCGTCTGGGTTTCGATAAACTTCCCATCTGCATGGCAAAAACCCACCTGTCGTTCACAACCGATGTCAATATCAAAGGAGCCCCGACGGATTTCCGCATCCTGGTTCGGGAGATCCGCGCCAGTGTAGGCGCAGGATTCCTTTACCCTCTGCTAGGCAAGATGAGCACCATGCCTGGTTTACCCACTCGACCCGTTTTCTACGACGTTGACCTGGACCTGAAAACCGGCAAGGTAGTTGGACTGTTCTAAAGGGGTCGGCTAAAAAGTAACATTCTCATGAGCAAGTGAAAGTTGAAGGTTGGAAGGATATCCTTCCAACCTTCTTTTCTTGTTGATCTGATTGTGCTATGTTCTCCGGCATCATCCCCTCTCCCGCCGGGATGAGAAGCCGTGTCTCCACCAGAGGGCAGGCTGATGGATGGCCGTGGCACAAACTGCGCGATTTATTTTCCGAGAGAATTACTTCGCCGCCTGGACGTGGAAAATTTCTCCGGTTTTGTCCTTGTACAGAAGCTCCAGATTTGCTATCGTTGATAATTCATTAGGTGCGGCGATATGATGATACTGGTTGGGGGTAAACCAGATAATATATCCGCCCTGCGACGGCCAGGCGGGATAACCCTGTTTGAGCGCAGCCAGACGCTGTTCGCTCGAGAGGGTGGCATCCTCGAAAGGCAATGTTTCAACCGGATGCCGGTAGATAAACCAGACAATATTTACATAATTACTGTACACGATGGATTGGGGATCTTTATCCAATATCGGTAGGGCGGCTTTAACCACGCCCATCTCGCGGAATTGAGCAGAATTGGCAATGTTGTAGTTGGTCGGCTCGCCCTGTACCAATGCCTGCCGGATATAACCCTGCAAACTATATACCGGATAGACAAACCAGACTACGGCCAGTGCGGCCACGCCCAACGACAGCATCCGATTTTCCAGGTTGATGTGACTGAATACCAGTTTGTCGAACGTAATGAACAACCCGGCCAGCACCGCCGGCAGGATAACTACATAATATCGGTCCGAGGTCAGGTCAAGGTGATCGGCCGTGACAACCGTGAATGCCAGCAAAAAAAAGTAAATTATGGAAAATACCATAGCTGGCCAGAGGTAGGGGTTTAGAAAGTCCTTCAGCCAGTCGAACCAGTTGTTTTTTTTATTGAAAAGGATCAGGAGCAAAGCAAGTGCTGCCAGTATGATCCACGGACGTAGCAGGAGCGGGTCCAGGAAGGACAGCCTGGGGATGAACCACCACAGCACCTTGGTCAGCGACAGGCTGATATTCTCCAGGGGCAGCATAGCCCCCAGATCCCGCGGCCCAAAAAGCGTTCCACTGATTGGGTAATTGTGCAGGAAGACCCAGACGCCAACCGGTAATATGCAGATCAGGGCTGGAAGCACTGCTTGCCAAATACCGCGCCAGCCATATTTGATCAAAACCACCAGGCCGGCAACGCCGAACAATACCACTCCGATGTAACGCTGCAGGGTCGCCAGCCCTGCGGTAATAAACATCAGCCACAAGGCGCCGGCTGAGCGGTCACTCAAATACTTTGCGGCTGCAAAAAAGAAGCACAACATCAGGGTGGCGAATAATGGCTCGGAGGCCACGTTTGCGTAAATGCGCAGGGTCGACCTGGATAACATGATGATCAGCGCGCCGATCACCGCGTAATATATTTTCTCCTTGAAGATCAGGTAGATCAACCAGCCGGAAAGCCATATATTCACCGCATACAAGCATACGTTCAAATACCAGGCCGATTGGAACGTGTTCCATTTTGTGATCAGGCTGAGTTCGGCCACCACCAGGGGATATAAGGGCGGCCACAAAATGAACGGTCCGCCAAGCATATCCACAAAACCCTTACCAGCCAATAAACTATCGGCGGTCGAAAGATTACGCGCAGCATCCGACGAAACCCCGGCGCCGTATTTCGAGGTGGTCATCAATATGAAGACCAAACCGATCCCGGCAAGCAGGAAGAGGTAGATCCGGAACTTCGTATCTCGGGAAAGGGTCTTGAACATGGATAAACATTATAATGGATTGCATGAGCGAGCCAAACTTCCTCTCCGTTTTTGATGCCCTCCAACAAATCCAGGCCGGAATCCTTCTTCCCAAAGCGCTTTCCCAGGCCTGTTTGCATCAGATTGAGAGACTTAATCCGGAGTTGAAGGCCTTTATTACAGTCTGCGATAACGTCATGGAAAATGACGAAGAGAATTCAGCGGCCAGGCGATCTGCACACGGAGAAAAGGGCGCTTCTCAAAGTCCATCTGGAGCCCTGAACGGAATTCCGATTGCCATCAAAGATTTGATCGAAACAAAAGGCATTCGCACAACCGCCGGCTCGAGGTTCTTCACGGACTACGTACCCGCTGATGATGCGGTGGTGGTGAAGAAACTTAAAGATGCAGGCGCGATCATCCTCGGAAAGACCAACACGCACGAGATTGCGCTCGGGGTAACCACCTCCAACCCCCATTTCGGTACCTGCCGCAATCCCTGGGATTTAAGCCGTATCCCCGGTGGATCATCCGGCGGGAGCGCAGTCGCGGTTGCAACCGGCATGGCCTTGGCTGCCCTGGGCACCGATACGGGCGGCTCGATCCGCATCCCCGCTTCTCTATGCGGCGTGACGGGGCTTAAGCCTAGCTTCGGTCGCGTGAGTGTGCGGGGGGTATTTCCGCTGTCATGGAATCTCGATCATGTTGGCCCGCTGACGCGTACGGTCACCGATGCCGCCCTGATCCTGCAAGTCATTGCCGGATATGATCCGCATGATCCCTATTCCATCAACCTACCTGTTGACGATTATTCGATCGGCATCGAGAATGGCATCAAAGACTGGCGTGTGGCGCTCGGGGTTGGAGAGTATCTGGCCGAAGCAGATCCGGAAGTCCTGGAGGCAGTGCGGCAAGCTGCGCGAGTTTTCGAAAAGTCAGGGGCCGCGGTTGATAATGTGGATGTGTCATTCCTGCGTGCAGCCGCCCTGGCAATCGGTTTAATGACTCCGGCGGACGGCGCAGCCTATCACCAACAAAGACTGGCTGATCATCCCGACTGGTTTGGCGCCGATGTACGGAGCCGGCTGGAAGCAGGCCGAAGCCTGGCCTCCGCCGATTACATCGGGGCCCGGCGGACGCAGTCCGAGACAAGGCGCCGCCTTGATGAGTTCTTCGAACGATATGACCTGCTTTTGTTACCTTCAACACCGATAGCAGCGCCATTGATCGAAGGGACTGACGCGGTCGAGCAGGCCCGCCGCCTCACGCGGTTTACGGCCCCCTTTAATCTCACAGGTTTGCCTGCCCTCTCCGTTCCCTGCGGATTTACCAGCACCGGTTTGCCTATCGGATTGCAGCTCGTCTCCCGCCCCTGGAGCGAGGCCGCTGTTTTACAAGCGGGCCGCGCCTATGAGCGCGAAACAAATTGGGCCGCGCGTCGCCCGCCGAATGTGTAAACGATCCCTATGTTTTGTGCCACGGAAATAGGAAGAGCCCAGGGCGTACGCCCTGGGCTCTTCCTCGTCCCTGCAAATCGGCTTTGATCGCAGCGAAAATAACGACGATGCAGTCCCTTACAATTTATGGCTGCTGCTTCTTCAGGACGCAGCTCCCCACCCCGCCTGCCTCGGTCCATTGACAGGCGTAGCTGTTTCTCAAGCATACCTGCTCGGACTGGATCTTGCTGCAAATATCTACAGGCAGGCTGCACTTGGCAATATTCAGGGATACTGAAACGCATCCGGGCCCGCTTAATCGTACCTGATTTGGAACACAGGTATTCTGTGTGGCATCGAAAGTGGATCCAAGCGGACAGCCGGGGTAGGCTCCGCCTGTATTGGCCTGGCAGCATTGAGTATTGGGGTCATAGGAATAGCCTGCCGCGCAGCCCTGGTAAGTTTGTGAGGCCAGGGTTGGGTCATTAAGTCCGTACGGCACGTCCGCAGAACCCGAACCCGAGACGCACGCGCCAAATTGGCTGTCAAAGTAAGTTCCCGCCGGGCAATCGCCGTTCAGGTTTTGCGCTATGGCACACACCTTTTGACCGCCGCGGTCAATAAGGTTATAGCCTTGCGGGCAACCTGCCACTCCCGGCTGGCTGGACACAGGCGTATACGTGCAGGTGCTTTTCGAGGCGTCGAGCGTATACCCGGGGTCGCAAACGGCCGTTGCGCCTGTCTGACTCTGGCGCCCCACTGCAAGAGGCATTACAAACTGAAACCTGTCCGCTTGAGTTACTTGGGCCGGTGCAGGTCAGTACGCGTTTGCCATTTACGGTGCTGTCGAGGCAGGTATAACCCTTTGTGGGCACTTCATATGTCGCGCCTTGCGGGATCTCTACAGTTGTATAACCCGCCTTGCCCGCGCAGTAATTTCCCTGGACGCTGGCGGCGGGCACCTGGCATGTTGAATTGGTAGACACGGCTCCGGTAGGAATGAAAGAGCTGGTTTGGCAATAAGGCGCGATCGCTTTGGGCTTGTTTACAACGCACCGGAAACCCAGGTCGCCGGAATGATAGGCGGAAGAACCAAAGTGGCGCACACCGGCCAGGGTTTGCGAGGCTTCGCTTTCGAAGCTGGAACCGCGAATAGCGTGCGAGTTGCCTGTCCCGGGGCCTGTTGGGTTTTGGGCCGGCATATTGCTGTAATAATTAGCGTCATAGAAATCGTTTACCCATTGGAAGACGTTTCCGGCCATATCCAACAGGCCATACGGACTGCGCCCGGCGGGATAATCATTGACTCCGCTGGTGTGGCCCAAACACCCCTGATAGTTGAGCAAGTCGCAGCCGGCGTTATCGTTGCCCCATGGATAGACGGCTCCATTCTCTCCGCGAGCAGCTTTTTCCCATTGTGCTTCAGTTGGCAGCTGGCCCTGGGTCCACTGGCAATAATTGGAAGCCATATCCCAGGTTACACCCACAACCGGGTAATCGCCATAGCCGGGGTTCTTATAATCGGGTGCACCAATTTCTTGCGTAGGGGCCGCACAGTTACCGGTCACCACGCACTGCTCGTACATCTTGTTTGTTACTTCAGTTTGATAGATCCAATATGCATCGAGCGTGACAGTCTTTTGGGGCGCGTCACCGGTCCCGATCCCCATTATGAAATCCCCGGCCGGGATGTAGACAAGCTGCCCACCGTCAAGCCATGCCATGCTCGAGCCCGACTGTGGTCCTGCGAGCGCGACTGGCACCAGGGTGGGCGGCACAGAAGGGGTCGGAGCGGAGGTTGGGTTCGATGCAACGGTTGCCGGTGAAACCGTTGGGCTCGGAACCGAGGCAGGCGCGCAGGCGCCCAACAATATTGCCCCTGCTAGAAATGTCCACGTAAAGCGTTTCATTCGATTTCTCCTGTCGGGCAGAAATTATACCCTGTTAAGAAATCCATCCTGATTTACCGCTTCTGCAAGTGTAGGGGCGGGTTCTCTGCGTGTTGGTTCTCAATGCGTCGGACATTTAATTCCTACACTTAGGCATCCGCAGGTGTTGGGACAAAAGACCAGGTTTCGCGAGCTGCATATTTCAGTGGTCAGCTTACAAATGTTTGGACAATCCGGTGGGTTGACGTTTTCCTCCTGGGTCGCAACGGTGAGTGTATTTGCGGTCGGCAGGCAAACGTAGTGATCGGGGCCATCGCGTGTAAAGGTGGTATCGACCGGACAAACGGGGCTGCCCGTGATGCTGCCGGTACCGCTGATACAGCAGTGATGGACTGGATCATAGAAATCGCCAGCCGTGCAATCAGCGCCTGGCGTCTGGCTGCCGTCCCATTCGCAGATGCCTGTGGATGGGTCCAGCCTATAGTGTGGACCACATACCGCGCCGGAAATGCCTGAATAGGTGCAGCTCGAACTTAATACAGCCGTGGAGCCGGACAGGCACTTATATTGGATTGGATAGGTCCCGGGTGTGCCGGAAACAAGTTTGCAGCCCACGATACCGCCGAAAGAGGCGTTCGGATCGTGCGGATGGTCGTCGTTGAACGTGACCAAGGCTCCCCCGCCAAATTTACAACTTGTTGCCTGGACGTCTATGGATATGTTCGGGCAGTCTACGTTGACACTCGCATTTTCCAGGTTGGCTACCACGGAGGCCAGTTGGCAGGCCGGAGCGAAATGCGCCGCGTCCTTCACGACACAGCGGAAGCCCAGGTCCCCCCGGTGGTCATTGGGTGAAGAAAAGAAACGTGCATAGGCCAGCGCCTGGACATCCGTGCTTCTGTAGCTCGACGAACGGATAACTCGGGCTTTGCCGGAATCGGGTCCTGGCGGGTCTCCGGGAGGGCTGCTTTTGTAGTAGAGCGCGTCGTACCAATCCGCCGTCCATTCAAAGGCATTCCCTTCCATGTCGAGAGCGCCATAGGAACTTTTTCCCTTGGGGTATTTTGTGACATCACTGGGTTCGCGCGTGCAGTTGTTAAAATTCAAAAGATCACAGGTTGGTTGCGCGTTTCCCCAGGGGTACAGGTTACCGTCGGGGCCTCGCGCGGCTTTCTCCCACTGCGCCTCGGTCGGTAGGCTGCCGTTTACATAATTGCAGTAGGCCGTGGCCTGGGCATAAGTTACGCCTACTACCGGCTCATTCTGACCGGCAGGAACCGCATAATTCAAATCATCCGTCGAGTCGGGCGCTGTGCATTGACCTTGCGCAACGCATAGGGAATATTGTCCGTTTGTTACTTTGGTTGCATAGATCCAGAAATCACTTAACGTGACGGCATGTTCCGGGTTATCCGCAGTGCCGTGACCCATAAGGAAGGAGCCGGTTGGTACGGCTAGCAGCGTGGTTCCATCCACGTAGGTAAAGCTGGAACCGATTTTCATCGGCGCGACCAGCTCGACGGGCGTAAAGGTCGGAGTCGCGGGCAGCGGCGTGGAGGTCGGAGGGATCGGAGTGGATGCCGGTGCGCAGGAATTGAGGATAAGCGCGGCCGCCAGAAGATTCCAATAGATCTTTTTCATCGCTTTCATTCCTTCGATATAAAATTATATACCTAATAAAAAGCCCCCACTTCACAGCGGGGGCTCTAAAATTCACTGGCAGCCACAAATTGGTGGACAGGGTGCACCAGCAGCGGTCCTACTGCACTTCGGATCCGGGTTTGGGACGCAGGTATACGTTTGACCACTCGGGCACCCTCCGCCAGGAACGCCACAAGCAGGAGGAAGCGCGACTGCCTGCGAATCACTGGGCGCGTTGGGCGCCGCGTTATTAGGCAGGCAAACATAATGACCCGGTGAATCTTCGATCAAGGTTGAGCCGACTCCACATAACGGATAATCTCCGGCGCTTCCAGAGGTGGCAGAACAGCACTGTTTGACGGGATCGTAAGTATAACCGGGTAAGCATTGATCACCACTGGTCCCGGACCCATCCCATTCACATACTCCAGTGCCGCTGTCGAACGTATAGTGAGATGCACATTGCGCGCTTCCGTTGTAGGTGAAGGTGCACAGGGACTGGATACTTGCTGTGGTCGGTGAGGTGCATTTATAAACCTGCGGATAAGAGCCCGGCATGCCTGAAATCAAAGTGCAGCCCCCTAAGCCGCTGACACTCGCCAATGGATCCGGAGAACTGCTATCATTCACGGTTACGTAAGTGAATTGATCTTTGCAGCTCTGCGGCTGTGAATTGATCGAAACATCGGGGCATTGATATTTGATATCTCCACTGCCCTGGCTGCCGCCGCCCGGTCCTGCGCCGAAAAACGAAAGTTGACTGCAGAAGGGGGCAAAATAAGTTGGGTCTTTGACAACGCAACGGAAGCCCAGGTCGCGCGCATGTTCACCGGGGTTTCGAAAGAACCGCACAGAAGCCGGTACCTGATCGGGCGCTGCTTTATAGCCAGTAGAGCGGACCGAGCGCGCCTTGCCCGAATCGGGTCCAAACGGATCCTGAGCCGGGCCCTGCTTGTAGTACAACGCGTTATACCAATCGGCTACCCATTCGAAAGTGTTTCCTTCCATGTCAAGGGCGCTGTAATAGCTCGCACCCTGCGGGTACTTGATCACGCTGGTTGTTTTCCCCACACAATTATTGAAATTCAGTACGTTGCACACCGGAGCGTTATTTCCCCAGGGATACAGGTTGCCATCCGGTCCGCGAGCCGTCTTCTCCCATTCGGCCTCGGTTGGAAGCCGGCCATGCACAAAACTGCAGTAAGCCGCAGATTGGTCGTAGGTCACGCCGCTGACCGGGTCATTAAGACGGGTGAAGTCTGTGAACGTTGGGTTATCTTTCGCGTCCGGCGCGCTACAGTTGCCCGCTTTAACACAAGCGGCGTATTCTTGATTTGTGACCTTTGTACTGTAAATCCAAAAGTCGCTCAATGTCACCGTATGCTCGGGATTGTCCGAACCCCCATGGCCCATCGTAAAGGGACCCGCTGGCACGGCCACTAGTATGGTTCCGTCCACATACGGATAGGTTGATCCCACCTTCATCTCCGGCCCGGTTAGAACGATCGGGGCCAGCGTTGCTGTGGCTGATGCTTCTGTTGGTGCGGGCACCAGCGTAGGCGCCACCGTCGCTTGAACCGGCGGCGCAGATTGTGAAGCCGGTGTTGGCACGCTATTGGGTGCGCACGCTGCGAGCAGGATCAGGAGCAGCACCACGGAAAAAAGGGTGGATCGAAATTGTTTCATCCATTCTCCTCGCTTGAATGTCAACCAGATTATATTTGCTTGTGCATTATTTCTCATTCCCCCAAAAGGAGGATAGTTATGAGAAGCTGGCAGTCCGGATTACTGATTTTGATCAGCGTCCACTCGGGGATTGTCCGAAACTTTTTTAGTTGTTTTATCTTCTTTCGGGGACTCAGCCCCGAAAGAAGATAATAGTTGCGTTTAGATAATTGCGGCTGACCACTTCGTTTGATTCAGCGATTCATCGAGAAATAGGAATCCTACCGAATGCATGGGCGGGGTAAATTGTTTGGAACTATTTCGCGTTCCTGATCTCTTCCACTGCCTCGGGGTTAACCAGCGAGCTTGTATCGCCCAACTCCTGGCCCAAATATGCCGAACGGATCATGCGTCGCATAAGCTTGGCATTGCGCGTCTTTGGCAGGTCGCTAACAAACATTACCACCTTCGGCGCCAAGGGTTTACCCATTTGATCAATAACCATCTGTTTCAGTTCGTTCCTAAGTAGTTCAGAGGGCTCGACATTCTTCTTTAGCACACAGAATACGACCAGCGACATGCCTTTGATCTGATCCGGCACCCCGATCGCCGCGGACTCAACCACGTTGTCATGATGCACGAGGATCAATTCCACCTCAGCCGGCCCCAGCCTTTTGCCGGCAATTTTGAGCGTATCGTCTGAGCGGCCCAGGATATACCACAATCCGTCCGCATCGACCGCCGCGAAATCGCCGTGCACCCATACCTCCGGCCAGCGTGACCAGTAGGTCTCGAGGTAACGCTCCGGGTCCTTCCAGAAGCCCCGCGTCATGCCGATCCAGGGAGCTTTGATCGCCAATTCGCCCACTGCGTTCCGGATTGGTTTTCCATTCTCGTCGAGCACCTCGGCTGCCATACCGGGGCAAGGCGCAGAGAACGCGCATGGTTTCAACGGCAGCAGCGGATTACCCATCAAAATACCACCCGAGATTTCCGTTCCTCCCGAATAATTGATGATTGGACGTTTGCCCTGGCCGATCTGCTCGAACAGCCACATCCACGGGTCGGGGTTCCACGGTTCCCCGGTGGAAGCAAAACAGAGCAGCGATGAAAGATCGTGCTTCGTCGCCATTTCCGCCCCAAATGGGATGATGCTGCGCACAAACGTGGGCGATAGTCCAAGTTGATTGACCTGATGTTTCTCGACCATGTCCCAGATCCGATCCGCCGATGGATAATCAGGCGCGCCATCGTACAGGAACATGGTGGCCCCCAGCAGCAAAGTTCCGAACACCAGCCAGGGTCCCATCATCCAGCCCATGTCGGTCATCCAAAACATCACATCGCCCGCATGCACATCAGTGCCAAATGCCATGTCTTGCGCGGCCTTCACAGGGAACCCGCAATGTGTATGCACGGCTCCTTTGGGCTTGCCGGTCGTGCCCGAGGTATAGATCACCATCAGCGGCTCCTCCGCTGATACGATCTCCGTTGCCGATTGATCGCTTTGGTTCGCGATCAGCTCATTCCACCAAACATCCCTCTTTTCCTGCATGCTGATCTCTTGACCGGTTCTTCTATAGACGATCATATGTTTCAGTGTCGGCACTTGTTTTGCGGCTTCATCTGCCACTGATTTCATCTCGACTGCTTTTCCGCGCCGGAACGCGCCGTCCGCCGTGAACAGGGCTTTCGCCTCCGCATCTGCAAGACGCGCGGCTACCGCGCCCGCACCGTATCCGCTGAAAAGAGGCAGGATCACGCCTCCGATCTTGATCACTGCCAGCATAGCCACGACGATCTCCGGTATCAGGGGCATAAAGAGTCCGACCGCATCGCCTCTGCCGATACCCATCGAACGGAGGCCGTTCGCACAACGGTTGACTTCTTGATAAAGCTCTTTGTAAGTAAGGCTCCTGCTTTTCCCCTCTTCACCTTCCCAGATCACGGCGGGCCGGTTGCCGCCGTCCGACGACTGGACCTTATCCACGCAATTGTGGACGATGTTCATCTGTCCGTTCAGGCACCACTTTGCAAATTGAATTCCCTCGGAAAGATCAACTACTTGTGTGTACGGTCTGTAAAATCGAATGTCGAGATATTTCAGGACTGCATCCGTGAACCAGGCCACATCTTCGGTTGATCTGCGCAACAGTTCATCGAAGTCCTTGATGTTGTGCTGCTGCATAAAACGTGTCAGATGAGCGCGTTCGATGGTTTCCCCGCTGGGACGCCACACAATTTCGCCGCCAAAATCAAAAGGATCGGGCATGGAAGTCTCCTCCGAATTGGTTTTGACAATTATATTTCGTAAATCAGAAGATCAAGTGACTGTCTTAACTGTTTCTTAATTCCCTAATCGAGAATTAACCTGCTGCGCTGGAACAGGTACATGCCAATAGCCGTCAAGATGCCGTCCAGGAGCAGTAATCCCACGGCCGCCCATAAGACCGCTTGAGCGGGGTTTATCTTATCGGCATTCTGTATCACTGATTGGCGAACGGACGGTGGCAGGAATTGCACCAACATCAGCGGGATGAAAAGCACAAGCATGCCCACGCTCATCAACTGCTGGGCCTGGCGCACACTTGCGGCCCGCAAAGAGACCAGCACTCCGATGCTGGCGGCCAGACCCGAGACAAGCAGGGAGAACACGATCGCACTCAGGGCCAGAGGCAGCGGGAAGAGCAGAATTTCTGCACGCCCATAGGCTACATTGACCGTTATGAGGCTGACCAGTAGGATGATCCAGGTTAGGACGCAGCCGTAAAGCAGGGCAGCCAGGAGCTTACCAAAAAGGATGGCGCGGTCCGATAACCGGGTGGATAGAAGCGCTTCAAGTGTATGCCTTTCGCGCTCGCCTGCAAATGAATCGGCGACGATTCCCGACACCCATAGGAATGGCATCCACCCCCAAATTACGACGCTGATCGGCGAGTTGACCCAATCCCGCCCATTCTGCAGTGGTATAACGATGCCGAAGACGACCACCAGCAAGATCAGGCTCATCTTGCTGCGCCCGCGCGGATCCCCTTGAACCAGCATCTCGCGCAATTCTTTCCAGGCGACGGTAAAAATATCCGGGATCATTTTTCTCCTCGCTTCTCTTCTTCAACCAGGCTCAAGAACACCTCTTCCAGGTCCGCCTTCTCCTTGCGCACCTCGTCAATCTGCGCCTCCGCCTGTACCATCAGCGTTACGATTTCGTGAGAACGGCCAAGGTCTGTCAAGTCAAGGACCAGGCGGTTATTATGCAGATCCATCTTTTTTACCAAGGCATTAGCCTTCAGCCGATCGATGGCCTGCGGTGGAAATTTACCTGTCAAGTAAAGCCGGGGTGCTGAAGTCCGGGATCGCAGCTCTTCCGGGCTTCCCACAGCCAACAACTGCCCGTGATTGATCACTCCTACCTGACCGCACAATTTCTCCGCATCTGCCAGGTTGTGCGTGGTTAGAAAGATCGTCACGCCCTCGCTCCGTGCCAAAGTCTCAAGGTCGTCGCGCAGGGCGGCAGAGGCCACGGGATCGAGCCCTGCAGTTGGCTCATCCAGGAATACCAGGCTCGGGTGGTGCATCAGCGTACGGGCTACGGCAAGCTTTTGCTTCATTCCACGGCTCCAGCGGCTTATCGGTTCCTGGCGGCGGTCATACAGATCCAACGGGCTGAGAAGCTGCTGGGTACGCGCCTCCCGTTCGTGCCGGGACATGTGCCAGATGCGGCCATAGTAATCCAGGTTGTCCGCAGCGGAAAGCCGTTCATACAAGCCGCTGTATTCAAGCAGCGCGCCGCAGCGAGTCCGGATTTGGTCTGGTTCTTTTTGAGTATCAAAGCCTAAAACTATAGCCTTGCCGCTGTCGGGGTCAAGCAAGCCAAGCAGCAAACGGATGGTTGTGGTTTTGCCGGAGCCATTGGGCCCGATGAAGCCAAAGACAATCCCCGAAGGCACCTCCAGGGTAAGGTCATCTACCGCCTTGAGTCCCCCGAAGCTTCGGTTCAAATTCTGTGTTTGGATCGCAAACATGTCTCCTCATTTGGCCTGGCCCGTCCCACGCCGCATAAAAAATCCGCGCTTTCTTCCCCGGGCGCGATCACGGCAGGATTCAAGCAAAGCGTTATAGTGATTACACGAAATAGGTTATCCACTCTACTCAGAACTCTCGTTTATTTTCCGTTTACCAGATATCCCCCAATTGTAGCTGTTAAATCAGACGCCCCGCTAATGACCGCAGGCGTGTATTATTTATCTGTGCTTGGCGGACGCTATTTCTTTACTGCAGTTTCACCGCGTGCCTGGGCCAGCAATTTCCGGAACAGGGCCGCTTGCAGGCGCGCATCCGCAAGTGCATCATGCGGAAGTTTTTGTCCTTTTAGAAAACGCGGCGATAGATATAGCATGGACGTCTCTTCCCATGGGCAGCCGATCAGTCCCATGTAGAAGGCCTTGATATCCACCGCAGAGTGGCCGAACGGATTCTCACCAAGGTACTCGAGAAAATAGTGATTGATAAATCCCCAATCGAAGGGGGCATTGAACCCCACCATCAACGCCCGGGTGCCCCCGGGAGACACCTGATGGACCCAGTCCGCAAAGGCAGGCATGGCTATAACAGGTTCAACACCCTCTTTGGATAATTTTTCCAGAGAGAGATCGTTGACATGCAATGCGGACTCCACGGCTTCTTTGTTCACCGGTTTCAGTTCGATATAAAAGCCGTTTTGCGGATCGTCCACGAGGCAGGCCCCGATGGATAGCAGGGAATAGCGCCCCGGATAAGGGCCCGCGGTTTCTACGTCAATTGAGATAAAAGTTTCACTGGGTGCAGACATGGTTACATCTAAATCTAGGTTAGGATTTGAAGTTGATTCTATCGAAAATATTGTATCATCCCCCTGCCATTGAGAGTTCTCCCCCTTTTGGGTGATGGAATCCGTCCTTTCGCCCGTGGAGAAGGCGTTGGCACTTCTACTGGAAAAACTAATGATTCTCCTGCAAGCAGCCAATAAGGTCTCGGATGGCCCCCTCCGGCTGTGATTTCGTGATCGCCAAGCACCGGCACTTTCGCCACCTTGTAAACATTTTTACCCCTCCTTCCAACAACGCCGCGTCAGGAGCCCGACCGAACCCGGGATTTGTACTGACAAACTCCAGCATGTTCCGTGCCGAGATCGCCAACCGTGCCAATGATGTGACCGGCTGGCCGTTCAATACAGCCTTACTGAAAAGGCCCAGGATATCTTCCCCTGGAGAAAAAGTCCAAACTTGCACTGGAAGGTCATTGCCACCCACCTCCTTCCAGTTCGGGACCTGGCCGAGGAAAAGCGACTTTACCTGCTCCAGCGTAAGAGATCCACTCCGGCCTTGGATGAGCAATCACTAATACATCTTCTGCGGAAACCTGGTAAGCAGGCCCAGATAAGATGATCTGGTTCGCCAAGACGCAGAGTAATATCGGCAGTTTGTGGATCGGATAGATTGATTACGGCCGAGCCGTGATGCACAATCATAAAACCCTCTTACCCAGGGATAGACTGCATTACTGACATAAACATTTACGAGTTGGGGTGTCGGCCGAGGAGTTGGTGCAGCACAGGCCGCGAGCAGACCGATAATGGGAATGAACGGGGCAAGATTGCGTTTCAAGGCTACACGCAATCTACTTTAATTCATGACTCTGGTCCGTCATACGAATAAGAATATCAAACATAAAGCGCCCACGACGGCACAGTATCCGGCAAAAACGTAGAGTGAGTTCTTATTCAGGTATCCCAGCAGCCACCTTACGGAGAACCAGCCTACCACCGCGGCCATGATAAACCCTACTCCCAATAACGGCAGGAAGGTTCCGAGATGAGGCAGTTTGACCACGTCTTTCATCTCATATACCCCGGCCGCCAACATGACCGGTACTGACATCAGGAAAGCGAAGCGCGCAGCGGCCGGCCGGCTAAAACCTCGCAGCATGCCGCCACTGATGGTGGTACCGGAACGTGATGCTCCTGGGAAAACCGCCAGCACCTGAAACAGGCCCACGATCAGTGCATCGAGCCAGGTCATGGCCTCCAGGCTGCGGGTACGCTTGCCCACCCATTCCGCCAGGAACAGCAATATGGCAGCGGCAAAGAGCCGGATTGCCGCTTCGAGGAGCTGATTCTTGAACAAGCTCTGAACTAGGCTGTTGAGCAATGCACCTGCCAGCAAAGCCGGAATGGTGGCGATAATGATATACCAGGCCAGTTTGTTCTCCGGCGTTGAAAAAGGCCGTGCGAAGAAAGCCTTTACCAACGCGATCAGGTCCGTCCAGAAATAGACGATAAGCGCCAGCAGCGTACCCAGTTGGATGAGCACATTGAAAGCAAAAGCTGCATCGTCTGCGGGAAGACCCAGCATGTGCTGCGCAATAAGCAAATGAGCGGTGGACGAGACCGGTATGAACTCCGTCAGACCTTGAATGATGCCGAGCAGAAAAGCATGAAAAAGATTCATATTTTCCTTCCTTTTATGATCCTGATGGAAACCACGCTTCCCAGGATTATCCTCGGTGTACAGGGATTGTCAAGCTTTCGGTTCCGCCTGCAGTGAGCACGTTTCTCAGTTCCAATAAATCCAAATTTCAAGCACGCCCTACGGCTCGAGAGTTGCGTTTACGCTCCTTGAAGCATTATTCTCCCATTTTTCGAGCAGCCCAGGGATGTGCTGCTCATACGTTCCTTCCGAAATATAGGACCGGATTTCATCCATCAATCGGATCAGCGCCCGCAGATTATGAATGGAGAGCAGTGTCCCTGCCAACAACTCCTTTGCCATGACCAAATGGCGAACATAAGCTCGCGTGAAAGTACGGCAGGTGTAACAATCACAAGCCTCATCAATTGGCCGTTCGTCGCGTTCGAAGGTTGCATTCATCATGTTCAGCCGCCCTTCCGGGGAGAAAGCCGCGTGATGCCTGGCAAGGCGGGTCGGAAGCACACAGTCAAAGATATCCACCCCTCTTCCGACGCCGTCGATCAGGTCTTCAGGGGTACCGACGCCCATAAGATAACGCGGCTTGGACTCAGGCAGGAGCGGAGTCACCACATCGAGCATGGCATGCATCTCGTCTTTCGTTTCGCCCACCGACAATCCACCGATCGCGACCCCGGGAGTATCGAGCGCATGCAATGAATTGAGCGGATTCAGCCCGCAAGTCCGGGCTGGCGCCTCCCTGCACGATTCCAAATAGGGCCTGGTCAGCGCGTCGTTTTGCTTTGACACAGCGCTCAGCCCAACGGTGAGTGCGATCCATCGCGATCTTGCTGTACTCGTGGTCGTTGGGGTCGGAGCATTCGTCGAAAGCCATGATGATATCGGCGCCCAGATTCTCCTGAATTCGGATGGACCTTTCAGGCGTAAATCGATGCGTCGAACCGTCTATGTGGCTTTTGAAAGTCACCCCATCGTCATCGATCTGACGGGTCTGCGCCAGAGAAAAAACCTGGTAGCCCCCCGAATCGGTCAGCATGGGATGCGGCCATCGCATGAAGCGATGCAGGCCGCCCAGTTCGGCAACCACGTCATCCCCCGGGCGCAGGTATAAATGATAGGTGTTGGAGAGCACCAGTGTGGCCCCCAATTCCGCCACCTGCGCCGGCGTGAGCGTCTTGACGGTGGCTTGCGTTCCGACCGGTGCAAAGACCGGCGTTTGCAGCACGCCGTGCGGAGTTGTGAAGACGCCCGCGCGAGCGCGGGCGTTCTTGGACGTGATCTTGAAATCAAACATTGGGTGATTATAACCTTGCCAGGCCTCCGCTAACGCGGTGAAACATCCCTCGGCCCGCCCGTTCCGCGCCCTGCGGCTTCACGGGCTTGCGAAATCACAATCCCAATAATCAAGGCGGCGAAGGTATGTACAGGCAACATGGTCCTGGTTTATTGCCCGGAATGATACCCAGTACACTTCGGAAACCAGCGGGCTGCTGGAGGCAAATAGGCGATAGAAATAGGCTTGTCCGGTGGTTGTTATGGGGATACCGGACAAGTAGATTGGCACTAAAGCGTCTAGAGTATCCGGGTATTGTCCCGTTCGCGCTGTGATACGCTTCGATCGCCTTTACAATCGTATTCCCTCTTTAAATCCCACTTTTTATTTCCTGGCCTATCTGGGAAACAGGTGAATCGGTCCCGACTGTTACGGTTGCCGTGGGGGTTGTTGTAGGTGTCAGAGTGGCGGTCTCAGTGGGCGAGGAAGTAATCGTAGCCGTATTCGTTGGAATGGTGACGGATGCCGGGATCAAGGTAGGGGTGGTCAATTTGGCCTGGGTAGCCGGAGGTGTGCCCGATACCGCCTCTGTGGAGTACTGTGGGAGTTGAAATCAAGGTGGATGTTGGGGGTACAACTGTGCTTACATCGCCTAATCCGAAGTAGACCAGCAGGCCAATGGTTGCCAGCAGGACTAGAATTAGCAGAAGGTCAATCCCATTTTTCATAGTAAAACTCATCTCCAAACATTATGGTGCAAAAGCTCACAACCCAAAACTCACCTGCATCGGGTTGACCAGCAGCATTGCCACATGGATCGTAGGCATCTGCGGTAGAAACGGATTACTTATATCTGCATCGTAGACGGAGAACCAGGTACTGTGGGAAAGTTCCAGCATCCCCGCAAAATCGGACTGCGTGGACATGCGCACCTTTCCCTTTATCAAGAACCTGCCAAGTACCATTTCTACAGCCAGCATTGTGCGATTTGCTACATCCGGGTCGTAGTCCAAGGGCTCCTGCACCGGCGGCGCAAGGTGAAAACCTATGATCCGTTCGATCGGGAAAAAGTATTCTTTATACCTCAGCGACTTGGGAGCTGCGCCGCCAAAAAACAAAACGTCAGTATTCAACAAATGGATGTAATCCGGCAATCCCTGCATTCTTATCCATATGTTGACTCGCACTTCTTTCTTCGTAACCAGATCCCCGTGGATCAGCTTATTTTGAGAGTACACCATCACTGTGGTCGTTTTTTCGTCGGGGCTAAGAGTATAAATGGTGGCTACTCCTGGTTCTTATTATACAACCGGCATTTTAGCCGAATAATAAGGCAGAGTCTCACTTCGCAGTTTATGAGTTGGCTGCCAACCTTTTTCTGCGGGTCCGCCGCTCCTGAGAAGGCCAGCTCATAGTCATTTCTGCGGAGAATATTGCGAATTCTTGCCCAATATCAGGGTGGCAAATGCAGATATTTTCGGCAGTCTCACGCCTGGGGCCGAGTTTACTACCCGGATTCTCATGTTTTCGGTTATTTTCCGTTTTGTAAGCAGACCCTTGATCTTAAATTATATGTAACTACTCACCGTCCCGCTAATGGTTTCCCCGAAAAATGAATATGGGCGGGTGTTCTCCCCGCCCATATTCATTTTTCGGGATCTCTTTTCCCATTCCGTGATAACGGAAGGGGAAAAGCTAAAGGAGCGTGAGTCGATACAATTATATCCGGCGGCTCTATAAACGCTTTCCTTCTTTTGTCCTACCCTTCCCTTCAATCCACCCAACGCTTATACTATTTTAACATGACAAAATCCAAGAACTGGCTTGTCTCGCCGCCGATTACGCCTCAAGCCGATGAGAATCTGGCGGCTTTTCCACCCATCCTTCGTCAACTGCTTTTCAATCGGGGATACGCTACAGATGCTGAGGCGCGTGCTTTTCTCAAGGCCGAACCCGACTTCGATACCAATCCGTTCCAACTTACGGGGATGACTGAAACCATCGATCGCCTGTGTTTCGCGCTCGAGCATCGAGAGCCGGTCGCCATTTATGGCGATTACGATGTAGATGGGGTTACAGCCACCGCCCTTCTTGTCCAAACTCTTGGAGCTCTTGATGCGGATGTAAGAGGTTACATTCCTCATCGCTTTGACGAAGGCTACGGCCTGAACAACGAGGCCCTGGATGGTCTCAAGGCGGCTGGTGTTAAGCTGGTTATCACTGTCGACTGCGGCATCCGCTCATTAGATGAAGCGCTCCACGCCCGGGAAATCAACCTGGATCTGATCGTTAGCGACCATCATCATCCGGCGCTGGGAGACGATGGCCGTTCACAGTTGCCTGCTGCCCTGGCTGTGATCAATCCCAAACAAAGTGGCGATACCTATCCTGACAAGAATCTGGCCGGTGTGGGCATAGCCTACAAGATTGCCGAAGCGCTTCTCAGCACTCGGCCCACCGCCGAGGGTTCATCGGAGCCCGCCCTTGAACTGGAAATGCTTCTTGATCTCGTAGCCCTGGGAACCGTGGCCGACCTGGCTCCGCTGATAGGTGAGAATCGTACCCTGGTCCGGCGTGGATTGAAGCAGATCAGGAGCACGCGGCGACAGGGGCTGTTTTCACTCGCGAACGTCGCCGAGATAGTCATTGGAAAGACGACCGCCAGCCAGATCGGATACAGCCTCGGCCCTCGGCTCAACGCCGCTGGGCGGCTCGATTCCGCACAAGCTGCCCTTGATTTGTTGACCATTACCGATCCACTCCTCGCCGGCCAGTTGGCGCAAAAACTCGACGTGCAAAACCGTCAGCGCCAGGCCCTCACCCGCACAACGCAGGAAAAGGCCGAGGTGCTTGCCCTTGCGGAGGAGAAGGAACCCTTCCTGCTCTTCGCGGTGGACGATAGTTTCAATCCGGGTGTCGTTGGCCTTGCGGCCTCACGATTGATGGAAACCTATTACCGCCCGGCTATTGTCGCGGCCAGGGGTCCCGACGAGACCCGTGGCTCGTGCCGTTCAATCCCGGAATTCCACATCACCGACGCACTCGATCGATGCTCTGACCTGCTCGTCCGGCACGGCGGCCACGCCGCGGCTGCCGGCTTTACGGTACGCAATGAAAACCTCGCGGAATTGATTGCGCGCCTGAAATCGATTGCGCAAGCACAGTTGGGTGGGCGTGAGCTCCATGCGACTCTGGCAGCAGATATGGAAGTCCGGCTCCTGGATTTAACCCCGGAGCTGCTAAAACATCTCAGCTATTTTGAGCCCAATGGTTATGGAAATCCGGACGCCCAGTTTGTGTCGCGGGATCTAAAAGTAAAAGCCTCGCGGACTGTGGGAGCGGAAGGCAAGCACCTCAAGATCAGTTTTGAGACCGAGCGCGGTCTGCCAATGGACGGAATAGGCTTTCGGCTGGGGCATCTACAAAAGACCCTGCCGCATCTCGTGGATGCGTTGTATACATTTGAATCAAACGAATATAACGGGCGTACCTCACTTCAACTTAACCTTGAAGGATATAAAACCGGCGGGTACTTCCGACCAGGACCTGACGGCTGGAACCTGAAATCTAAATCGCAATTTCCTATGCTTCCAACATGGGGTATCCAAAAAAAGGATGTGCGCAGGGCGAATGCCCTGCGCACATCCTTTCTTCGTCCCGGCCTTCATCAGCCAGGGACGAAGAGTTAAGTAGATCCGCTGTATCTATCACGGTCCCCACCTCGGTTGGTAATCGCAATAATCGTTTTTTGTAAGGCGGCGAAGATCCGTGCCATTGATCCGCATGATATAGATCTCACAACCATTGATATCGTTAGGCTTATCGAAATAGGCGGTGAAGGCGATCCACTCACCATCCGGTGAAAAAGACGGCCCCTGGCTGTTCCCGCCTGAGGGGGAAATCTGGTGGGGATTGGTGCCATCCGGATTCATTACGTATAACTCGCGCTTCCACGGGTCGCCGGAATACGTCGCGATCAAGTCTTGCCCAGACCAATCGCTGCGGCCTCGCAGGGCCGGCAGATTGCTTACCTTTCTTAAATTGCTCCCGTCAGTATTTATTATATAGAGTTCATCTAGGCCGTCTTTATCCGAGGCAAACAGGATCTGTTTCCCGTCCGGGGACCAGGTCGGATCCCATGCCGAAATTCCGGACACCTGCCGAAAATTACTTCCATCGCGATCCATGAGCCATAAAGTAGGGTGGTTGGGGTCGTTGAAATAGCGGGTGAAAACAATCGTTTTCAAGTCGGGCGAGATTTCAGGCCCGTTAAGGTCGCCAAAAGCATTGGTTAAAGGCGTGCCAATGCCTGTAGTGAGATTGTATTCATAGATTTCAAAATGCTTGGATAAGGGGTTGAAACCGGAATAAACAACGCTTTGCCCGTCAGGCGCAAACGATGGGTAGAAATGACGCGTCCCATCTTCTTTTGTCAAAATACGGTAATCCGACCCATCCGCGTTCATAAGGCAGATCTGTTCGGACGCTTGATATTGGTGGATCTGGCAGGTGAGGACGATATGCCCGGACGGCTGGGCGGCGGCAGGCGGTGTCGGCATGGCTGTTGGGAGGCCGGGAGTTACACTCGAGATCAAGACCTGCAGTGTGCCTGCAAAATTCGGCGTCGCAATCGGAGAAGCGGTAACTATTCGGAAAAATCCGGGTCCAAAGATCCCGGCAAATAACAAAAAGCCACAGACGAATATCAGTCCTGCGGCTAAATAATACAACCTGTTCGAAGTCCCCCCCGAGCCGGGATTGGCCTGTCCTGGGGGAGTTGTCGAAGAGTCAGTCACACATTAATTGTAACGCGTCCGTAGCGATAATAGGCCGCGCAGGCCCCTTCCGACGAGACCATCGTTGCACCCAGCGGGTGTTCCGGGGTGCAGGCAGTTCCGAATGCGGGACAACTCTGCGGCTTGCTCAACCCCTGCAAAATCTGGCCTGCGATGCATAGCGAAGAACTCTTCTGCCCTGATCTCTTCCACATCGAACCTGAGCTCGGCATTGAAATCATCGAACTCCGGCCTCAACTTCCAGCCGCTCATCGGGATCATCCCGATACCGCGCCATTTACGATCACATTCTTCGAAAACCCGGGTGATGTTTTTCTGCGCTGCCTGGTTGCCCTCGAAGCTGACTACCCGCGAATACGGATTGGAGATTTCCACTTTGCCGGCTTCCAGCAATTTTACGGTTTCGAGAATGCCTTGCACAAGATCTAGGGGCTCAAAACCTGTCACGACCATCGGGATTTTGAACTTGTCCAAAAGCGCCGGATATTCGTGATAACCCATTATCGCACAAACATGGCCTGCCAGTAAAAACCCCTGCACGCGGTTCTGGGGTGAAGAAAGGATGGCATTCATTGCCGGCGGTACCCGCACGTGCGAAACCAGGATACTGTAATTAGTGAGCCCCAGTGCGCGCGCCTGTAAAACACTCATCACGTTGGCCGGCGCAGTTGTCTCGAAACCGATCGCAAAAAATACTACCTGTTTATCAGGGTTTCGTTGCGCCAGCGCCACCGCATCCAGCGGCGAATAGACTACACGCACATCCCCGCCTGCGGCCTTTACTGAGAATAGATCGCGGCCCGAACCCGGTACGCGCAGCATGTCCCCGTACGAACAAAAAATAACGTTGGGTTTGGAGGCGATAGCCAGCGCCTTGTCGATCAATTCCAAAGGCGTTACACACACCGGGCAGCCTGGGCCATGCACCAACTCGATTTCGGGCGGAAGCAACTGATCGACGCCATAGCGAACGATGGCATGCGTCTGTCCCCCGCAGATTTCCATAAGCGTCCAGGGTTTCGTCACGGTACGACGAATTTCACCGATCACGTTATTGACTAGCGCGGCATCACGATACTCTGTAACGTATTTCATAACCGATAATCATTCTTCACAAAGCGTTGAACGGAATACCATCGTCCGTTCACACTTCCTGCATTCCCGTTCTAGGGCCGAGTTCTTGTTCCAAATTGTCGATATCCCGCAACAGCGCCAGTGTCTCTTTTGCCTCGGCTTCACTCAATAAACTGAGCGCGAAGCCCACATGAATGATGCAATACTCGCCAACCTTTGCCTCAGGCACGTAATCAAGACAAACCTCGCGAATGACGCCGCCAAAATCCACTCGCGCCATTTTTAGGCCCTCTTTTTGATAGATCTCTGCAATTCTTCCCGGTACAGCTAGGCACATTCTACGCTCCCAATCTGGAGGCTGCGATCACAGCCTGTCCTAACGACAGACCGCCATCATTCGCAGGCACTTCTCTATGTATGTATACCCGGAAACCTTCGTTTTGCAAAAGTGACAAAGTTCGTCCTAATAAGGTGATATTCTGCCAGACTCCGCCTGAAAGTGCCACCTCATCGATCCCGGTCTCAGACTTTAGCCTTAGGCTGGCGGTTGTCACCATCCGAGCCAGGCCGTTGTGGAAGCGCGCCGAGATAACGCTCGGCTGGACTCCTGCAAGGGCATCCGCGATCAGCTGTTCGAAAGCGCTTCTCACCTTTACATTGGCCTGGTCCAACTCGAACGGGTATGCGCCTTTTTCTGCTTGATCCACCTGGGATTCGAATTCAATGGCTGCTTGGGCCTCATAATTGACCTTTTGTCGCACGCCAGCCAGTGCGGCCGCGGCGTCGAACAGACGGCCCATGCTGGAGGTCATCGGCGAATTGATCTTTCGCCTCAATTGCGTAAGCAGGGTCATCTGTTCCGGCTCCTGGAATTCGGCGACCGGAGCAAGTTTCTCATCCCATGCTATCCCGATGGACCAGAGCAATGCCAGCGCGGTACGTGCGGGATACTTGATCGCCGCATCTCCACCCGGCAAGGGAAAATATTCCAGGTGGATGGCACGCTGATAATTCTTGTAATCGGCGATAAGAAATTCTCCGCCCCAGATCGCCCCGTCCTCGCCATAACCCGTGCCATCAAACGCAACTCCGATCACCGGACGGGATCCGTCAAGTCCGTGCTCCGCCATACAGGCGGCAATATGCGCATGATGGTGTTGCACTCCAATCGGGCGCAATTTTTCCCGCTCAACTCGTTCGAGCGCGTAGCGGGTTGAAAGGTAATCAGGATGCAAGTCATAGGCAATCGCTTCAGGTTTTACGCGAAAAAGCTGCTCGTAATGTGTGACGGCTTGTTCGAAGGATTTTAAGGTCTCATAATTTTCCATGTCACCGATATGCTGGCTCAGGAAGGCATAATTCCCGTGTGTGATGCAAAACGTATTCTTGAGTTCCGCACCTGTTGCCAGAAGAGGCGGGCTTTGCCACGGCAGCCTCACCGGAAAAGGCGCGTAACCTCGCGAGCGTCTGACCGGATAGATTTGTTCCTCAAAGACGCGCACCACCGAGTCGTCGCAGCGGATATAAATATCGCGGTCATGCATGAGGAAAGCATCAGCCAATGATGTGAGGCGTCGCCGGGCTTCATCGTTATCAGTGGCTATCGGCTCCTCCGATAGGTTACCGCTCGTCATGACCAGCGCTTCAGGAAAATCCGCAGATCTTTCCAGCAGGAGATAATGCAACGGCGTATAAGGGAGCATAACGCCGATCCATTCCTGGCCGGGCGCGACTTCTTTTGCGATATTGGATTGTGGCCGGCGGCGTAATAATACGATCGGTCGTGCCGGCGATATTAACAACGCCTTCTCCGCGGAATTCACATGGCAGTGCTTTTCAATCGTTTCCATATCCAGGAGCATAAGCGCAAACGGCTTATCCACGCGCAATTTTCGGCGGCGAAGTTCAATCACAGCCTTGGCATTGGTTGCATCGCAGGCCAGGTGAAATCCGCCCAGGCCTTTGATGGCTGCAATTTCACCCCGCTGTAGAATCGCCCGGGTTTCCCGGATCGCTTCATCGCCGCGTAAGTCCGCCGGGGCGCCCGTAGCGGTATCCTTCCTCTCCAGCCATACCTGTGGTCCGCAGACCGGACAGGCCACGGGTTGGGCATGGAATCTCCGATTGGCCGGGTCTGCGTATTCCCGGGCACAGTCGGGGCACAGCTTAAATTGTGCCATGGTGGTTTTGGGACGGTCATAGGGAATATCTTCGATAATGGTGAAGCGCGGCCCGCAATTGGTGCAGTTGATGAAGGGATAACGATATCTTCGATCCTGGGGATCGAAGAGTTCCCTCAGGCAGTCATCACAGATGGCGACATCCGGCGAGATAGGTTGGAAGGCCTCCGCAATGGCTTCCGAGTGCAGGATCTCGAATTTGTTGAATCCATTTGGCCCGCGGAAAGAGGCGGTAAATTCGTCGATGCGCGCCAGGGCCGGCGCTTCGTCGCGCAGGGCTTTCACGAAAGCATCCAACGCTTCTTGCGCACCATCCACTTCGATATCGACCCCGGCCGATGTGTTACGGACCCAACCGGTCAGGCCCAGCCTGGCGGCAAGATTGTAAACAAATGGTCGAAAGCCAACCCCCTGCACGATGCCGGAGATATGGATATTGGCTCCGCTCTTCATATCATTCTACGTCAAGCGCTTCCATGAAAAACTCTTCACCGGCTAATATCTTGGCCCCCGCACTGCCGCACTTCGGGCAAACGATCTCGCCGTCTTTTGGGTTGTATTTTGTAAAACATGCCATGCATTGCAGTTCGGCTTGTACATGCCGAAAATGCAGCCTGGCGTCTTTGGCGATTGTATCTTTGCAGATCTGATCCCAATAGAATTGAACGGATTCGTCGCTGTAGGTAGAAATTTCGCCCACTACCAGATATAGATTAGTAATGCGCTTCGCCTTTTCCTCACCGGCTTTTTGGATTGCTTTTTCTAGAATGGATTGGGTCGCATAGAGCTCATGCATCTCTGGTTTCCTTGATCCCGGATTTTTGATAACCACATATGATATTTTAATTGGCGCAGCCGGAGGGAAGCGGCTCTGCTTCGCGCAGAAGCCATCGGGCGGCCGTTTTCGCAAAATAAAGCCGCCTCCTTTTCAATTTGAAGATCAAAGCGGAAAATTACCTCAGGTCAGTCTATAAGCCGCATTTTGTCCGCGATTTGCGCAGGTTTACACCGCAAGGGCTTCATCCCTGCCGCCTCGCTGGGCGATCATCTATCTATGCAGTCTACCCGAGAACTCGAAAGGAGCGGGCCGCTCCATTGTCTCTGCTTGACCTTGCTCCCGACGGGGGTTGCCTGGCCGCCCACATTGCTATGAACGCCGGTGGTCTTTTACACCACCTTTTCACTTTGACCGCCCATACCCCGAGGGATATGCTGCGGCTACCTGTTTCTGTGGCCCTATCCGACAGATTGCTCCATCCCGGGGTTTCCCCGGCGCCGCGCCCTGTGGAGTACGGACTTTCCTCGACTCGGCATAGTGCCGGGCCGCGATCACCCAACCGGCCTGAGGCATCTTCATCATACAACGGAGGAGAAGGCGCGTCAACGTGAGGAAGATAGCCCCGAGTTGGAAACCGTCAGGGCCCATTGCCTTATATGTCCCTTCTCCCTTCCGTTTTCAGGTTGCGACATGGATCAATCTCATCCTGATCATTTAGACTCCAAGTCCGCTAAGGTCACCAAATCTTGATCTTTTCTTTGCGTTCTTCGCGCCCTTAGCGTTTGAAATCGCTTTGAATGTCTGTCCGCCCTCAAATCCTTCCCTGGAGGGATGGCGGAACTCAAGCGAAGCGATGGCTGGGCCGGGGTCTCTATCACTAAATACCAAAATCCTTGTCCCTGGTTGTCATTAAGTCCCTTCAGATCATCTCACTCAGTTTCAATTACCGTGCAAAAATCAACAGACTTCACGCGGAGGGCCTTTTCTCCCCGCATTTTAATGTAAAATAGACCTGCAGATCACGGATTATTGAGGTTTATGTTGGGAAATGTGCCTGGCAAATACGTCATCGGTCTAACCGGGAATATCGGGACTGGCAAAGACGGTTGTCCGCAGGATGTTGGAACATTTGGGTGCTTACACCATCGATGCGGATGCCCTCTCTCATCGCGCCATTGCGAGAGGAGCGCCGGGCTATCAACCCGTTCTGGAGGTCTTCGGAAAATGGATTCTGGCCGCAGATGGCGAAATAAACCGAAAGAAGTTAGGGGACCTTGTTTTTCGTGACCCATCTGCGCTTGCCGAGCTGGAACGGATTGTCCATCCTTTGGTCGACCGGGCAACGAATGTACTGGTGAAACGCGCCAGCCAACCGGTGGCTGTCATTGAAGCCATCAAACTGTTGGAAGGCGACCTGCTGAATATATGTGATAGCATTTGGGTCACCTATGCCCCTCAGGTCGTCCAGATCGAGCGGCTGACCCGTAAGAGAAATATCAGCCGTGAAGAGGCGCTCCAGCGCATCAATGCCCAGGCCCCACAGGAAGAGAAGATTGCAGCTGCCAATGTTGTCATCCGCAATATTGGCTCCTACGATGATCTTTGGAACCAGGTTTCTCAAGCCTGGAAGAAGAGTGTCCCCGCACCTGAACGCATCCCAACAGGCAGCCTCAAAGAGACCAAAGCCGGCGAATTCAGGGTCAGCCGCGGGAAACCGAGAGATACCCAAACGATTGCTGACCTGATAAATCGCTTGAGCAATGGCAAACAAAAACTCACGTCTGAAGATGTGATGGCGCAGTTCGGCGACAAAGCCTATATGTTGCTGCACCTGGATCGGCAGCTGGTTGGAATCGCCGGATGGCAGGTCGAGAATCTTGTGGTCCGAACAACGGACCTCTACCTTGAACCCGGTCTTGACATGGGGAAGGCGCTTGAGAAATTGATCGATGAAATTGAGCACGTTTCGCGCGACCTGCAATGTGAAGCCTCGCTTATATTCCCAACGACTGACCTGGCTGCCCAGGACGGCGTATGGAGTAAATTGGGCTATGCCAGCCTTGCGCCCGAAGCCCTCGGCGTCCAGGCTTGGACCGATGCCGCCAGAGAGTCGATGCCCGCCAACACCTCCTTGTTCTTCAAGCAGCTGCGCCAGGATCGGGTGCTCCGGCCGATCTGATCTGTTCCAGTAATCGATTTTTGGGGAGCAAAGGCGGGTTAAGTACTTATTAACTAAGTTGAGGCATAATTACCGGGGACCGGCTGCCAACCGAAACCATAGTTCTGTTTTATGGGCAGCATTCAAGCGAAACGAGTTGAGTTTTGGATACGGGCAGCGGTAATAACCGATCGGAAACGCAAACTGATTTCTTGTTTAGCCACGGCTGACCGTAGAGTACCAGAAAAAAGTGACTGAATTTCTAAATAATCTCCTCTTCATATTTCAGCGCATCAACTGGTTGAGCGTCGTCGATATACTGCTTGTGACCTCAATCTTCTTCGCTTTGTTGTCCTGGCTGCGCGATACCCAGGCAATGGTCCTTTTACGCGGCGTTATTGTCATTGTTGTCGCGCTTGTGCTCCTGACAAGTTTGGTGGATCTGCCGGCCTTCTCATGGTTGGTGCGCAACTCTGTACCCGCCCTCCTTTTTGCCATACCCGTCGTTTTCGCCCCGGAGATCCGCCGCGCATTGGAACGTATCGGACGAGCAGGCACGTTACTTCCGAGCCTGGGCAAGATCACCGAGACCGAATTTGAACAATCCGTTCACGCAGTAGTTACTGCGGCGGCGCGGCTTTCGGCTCGTCAGCATGGCGCTTTGATCATTATGCAGCGACTCGATAACCTTGATGAATATATAGAAAGCGGCGTCCGTATGAACGCTGCGGTTACGGCCGAAGTGCTCCTGCAGATCTTTTACCCGAACACGCCTCTGCATGATGGCGCCGCGATCCTTTCGGGGCCTAAATTGATCGCCGCAGCCTGTGTTATGCCGCTTTCCTCCAGTGGGATATTGAACCGTTCTCCCGAGCGCCAAATGGGGCTGCGCCATCGCGCGGCGCTGGGCATCTCCGAAGAAAGCGATGCCATCGCCGTTGTGGTGTCGGAGGAGACCGGCGCCATTTCCATCGCCCATGCCGGGCGCATGATCCGTCGCATTGACCCCGACAGGTTGGAAAATATCCTGCTGGCATTCTTCCGGCCCTCTGCCATGGAACCGAATTCCAGGTGGTTCGAGCGCTTATTCCCCTATCTTTTTACGCGTAAGGATGAGCGGGATGTTAAGTAGGCTCGGTAGAAACCTGCAGAGTTTCGTATGGGCTTTGGCGATTGCCTTCGCGGTCTGGATTGCAGCCGTCACGGCTGCCGACCCTGACCAGGTTCGCATCTATCCGACCCCCATCAAGGTCGAGGTGGTTGGGCAGGATCCGGGCCTGATCATTAACGGGACAATTCCCAAGGAGATCCAGGTTACTCTGCGCGCGCCGCAATCAGTTTGGAATCAGTTGACGGCCCACCCCGATGGTGTACGCGCCATACTCGATCTTTCAGGTCTCAGTTCCGGTGTGCATAAGCTTGATCTGCAAATTCAGGTGGATGCACGCCCTGTCCGCATTGTCACAGTAAGTCCGTCTGCCGTCTCTTTGACTTTGGAGCCGCTGATTACCCGCACTTTTGCGCTGCAATCGACCCTCGAAGGCCAGCCGGCCATCGGTTATCAGGCTGGGGATCTGAGCATCGAACCAAAAGAAGTTGTCCTGGCCGGGCCTCAATCGACCGTTTCGCGTGTGACACGCGTCCGCGTTTCTGTGGATCTGACCGGCATCCGTGAAAATATTGATGAATCCGTTCCAATTGAGGTGCTCGACCAAAATAACGTGCCGGTTGCCGGCGTGTCCATCCATCCGGATACGGCCCAAGTATCCCTGCCTGTCAGCCGGCAAGGCGGTTTTCGTGATATGGCCGTAAAAGTGATCGTCCATGGCCAGGTGGCCGGCGGGTACAGGCTCGATAGCATTTCCGTCTTTCCACCTGTTGTCACTGTTTTCTCATCGGACCCCGATTTGACGAATGCCTTGCCCGGCGTTGTAGAAACGCAGCCTCTCGATCTGCAAAACGCAAGCGATAATCTCAATTTACGCGTCCCGCTTAATTTACCGGCCGGTATATCGGTAGTGGGTCCACAGACCGTGCTGATAGAAGCAGGCATCTCGCCGATTTAAAGCAGCCTGACTCTCACGGAAGAGAGGGTGGAAGTGACAGGCCTGTCCTCAGATATGTCTCACCATATCTCTCCTGCCACGGTGGATGTAATTTTGTCCGGGCCCTCTGCCCATCCTTGATACCCTTACCCGCCAGGATGTTAATGTGACGGTGGACGTTAAGGGACTTGCCGCCGGAACATATCAATTAACTCCAACCGTCCGGATACTGGCCGCAAATGTGACGGTTGAATCCCTGCTGCCTGGCACGGTCGAAGTGACCCTGACCCCTAATCCGGTACCGACTCTCAATCCTTGATCTGTTAAAGCAAAGGGCGCAAAGCGCGCAGTAAACAATGTCGAAACCTCTCGTAGCCCTCGTTGGACGTCCTAACGTGGGCAAAAGCACTCTTTTCAATCGCCTGGTTGGCGAACGGCTTGCCATTGTGGACGACGTCCCAGGGACCACACGTGACCGTCTATATGCCGAGGCTACCTGGAATGGCCGGGCGTTCGGCGTCGTGGATACCGGTGGTATGGACCCGGCTCACGGCGGAAAATCCGTGCTCTCGATCGGTTCTTCCGACTTCATTGATGATATTAAGGTTCAGGCCCTGCTCGCCATCCAGGATTCTGACGCAATCTTGTTTATCACCGACGGCGAAACAGGCGTCACCGAACCTGATCGCGAGGTGGCAGAAATACTGCGCCGCCATCAAAAGAAGCAGGCCGACGGAAGGTTCACACCTCCGATCTTCGTTGTGGTTAACAAGGCCGAATCCGAACAGCGACGTACCGCTGCAAATGATTTTTATCAATTGGGGCTTGGCGATCCCTATCCGGTCTCGGCCATCCATGGCACCGACATCGGCGATTTGCTTGACGCACTGGTAAACAGCTTCCCGGTTGCCGAGGAAGAGGTGGATGAAACGATCAAGATCGCGATCGTCGGCAAGCCGAACTCTGGAAAATCGAGTCTCCTTAACAAGCTGGCCGGGATGGAACGCTCCATTGTCAGTCCAATAGCCGGGACCACGCGCGACGCGGTGGATACACGGTTTGAGTTTCAAGGCTTGCCGGTGACCTTGATAGACACGGCAGGTATTCGCCGCCGCGGCAAGATAGAACACGGCGTGGAACAATATAGCGTCCTGCGCTCCTTCAAGGCCATTGAGCGCGCAGACGTCGTCCTGCTGATGATCGATGCAACCACCGGCATCTCCGCCCAGGACGCTCATATTGCCGGGTTTATTTTGGATGAATGGAAATCCTGTGTAGTGCTCGTCAACAAATGGGATGCGGTTGACAAGGATACCTACACAATGGATGCCTACACACAAAGGATCCGCGCGGATTTGAATTTTGTGGATTACGTCCCATTGCTGTTCATTTCCGCGCTCACCGGACAACGCGTCGATCAAGTGATGCCGCTTGCGCTGCGGGTTCAGGAGGAACGTCTGGCGCGCCTGACGACCTCCAAGATCAACAAGGTATTGGTTGAGGCGCAGGACGCGCATGCCGCTCCCACGCGCTCAGGACGGCAACTGAAAATATTCTATGGCACGCAGGTGCGCTCCGATCCTCCGACCTTTATGATCTACGTCAACGATCCCAAGCTCATGCATTTTAGTTACGCCCGCTACCTGGAAAATCGTCTCCGCGAGGAATACGGTTTTGTCGGAACCCCTATCAGGATCGTCATGAAGGGCAGGAGGGAATGATAGTTTGCGGCGTTGAATAAAACAAGAAATCCGTTCAGAGTCTGAACGGATTTCTTTTACTCAAGCTGCTGCTAAATTCCCGATCCCACTGATCCCTGATTACTGATCACCTCATTGATTAACAAAGGTCGACATAATCGTCGAAAACACAGCCGATTCCGCGGTCGGGTCAAAGAGCGGTGGCGGGGTCGTATAAACTCCGGGATTGGTTGAATGCAGTATGAAGTTCAAACTGATGCAGTCGGTTCCTTTGAAAGCAGAGTACCCGACCCAATCATATATGTTTCCGGCCGCCCCTTCCGTTCCGCTTTCCTTGAGGAAAGGTGTGCCATTGATCGTAACATTCTGTGAGGAGACTCCCGGATGCGAATGTGAACTCACACAAGTGCTTGCATTTTCAACCACACTTACATCTATATACTTTTCCTTCAGATTTGTGCCTTGTGTGAAGGGCAAGTCGACACGGCCGGCGGTATCGGTCTGGCCTGAAACAGAGGAACCGGGTGGAAATTTGAAGGCGAACCCAAACTGCGCATTTTGAAACGTATTCCACCCTGTGGTGTCGGTACCCGTCGTAGTTGGCACGGAGGTTGCGGGTGTAGGGGTAGCGGCCAGGGTTCCGGTTGGGGTGGGTGTTAGGGTCGGAACCAGGGTCCCGGTCGGAGTGGGCGCAATCCCTGATGCATTGAAGATCATCGGGGCCACCCACAAAGCCCGATCACCTGCGGGCGAACCGGTAGCATTCACCGTTAAGATGAACTTGATGCTTTGCCCTACCAATGGGCTCAGGTCAAGGTCGGCTTGATAATACTGCCCTTCGTATTTTTCCACGAAGGCCCAAAAGGTGGTGATCGGGGCTGTCCCGGTCTGATAATCAAGTCGGAAGACTACATAGCAGGCGGTGGAGCCGTACGCGCAGTTGACGATCGAGCGGAAGCGGTCACCCGGTTTCACTGTATAGGGCGGGAAGATGCCCTGGATATAGCCGTTGAACGTGTTTTGCGGGAAAGTGATCAATCCCTGTCGCGAATCCACGGTCCCATTTTCCAACTGGGGGTTTGAAACCTTAAGGACGAAGCCTTTGGCGTCGCCATCCGTTCCGGGGCAGTGTAACTGGCCTACACCCGAATACCAGACTCCCGAACAGGCATTAGCCGCAAAATCATACATGACGCCTGCAACAGGCGTTGCTGTGGGTACAGCCGTCCCCGGCGTGGATGTAATGGGCGTTGCGGTTGCCCCGCTCACCCTGATATCCACCCACCAGGATTTCGTTCCATCGGCGCCGATCCCAAAGGGTACGCCGCCTGCATTCTTGAATTTCCAATATCCGCGATAGGAGCCACCGGAAGTAGGTGCCGTCAGGTTGAGGCTCAGGTCCACGGTCTGTCCCGGCGAAACCGTATTCGGCAAATTGACCGAGCTCGGCCCGCTCATTTGGCTGCCGGTGTCAAACATCAGCATGTAGGAGGTTGACCATGTGCAAGTTCCAACATTCTTCAGGCGCCAGGTCTTTGTAAAGGTTGCGCCGGGCACGAACGTCGTGCCATCCGGTACGGTCACATCGGCTATGAACTGCGCCCGGTCGCATGAATTGGGCGGCGGAGGCGTTGATGGGACCATGGTAACTGCATTGACAATCCAGGTTGGGTCCCCGCCGCCGGCATCCGAAAACTCAAGGGATATTGAACCGCCGGTTACAGGCACATTGAAGGTATTGACGGCGAATCCGCCCAGTGCGGTATCAACATCCGGCAACACCGTTGTCCCGTTGGCTTTTACAACCATATTATCATGGGCGAAGTCGTTGTCTCCCATGGTAACCGTAACGGCATAATTGCCGTTCGGCAAATCCACCCTGAATGTCTTTGCTGCAGAACTATCCATTACAAAGTCCCGCTTCAAGGCATCTGTCAGGGAAGTCCTGTCTCTTGACTCAAGGCCGCTCGTATTGGTCCACCCAAACCCACCCGTCGTATAGCTGGTTGTTTCGGTTACCCTGTTATACCCTGAGGCCAGGGGTGAGGAAGCCGTTCCGAAATCATACGTATATCCGCTTGGGGGTGGAGGCGGGGGATTTCCGACCCGAACAATAGCCGGGTTCGACCACAAAGCCCGATCTCCGGCAGAAGAGCCGGTGGCAAGTACGGTAAGTATGAACTTAACGTCCTGGCCGGCCAGTGCGCTTAGGTCTACGTTTGTGCGGTAATACAAACCTTCGTATTTTTCGCGCCAGGTCCAAAGCGTATTGATCGAACCATTGCCTATTTGATAATCGAGCCTGAAGGTAACGTAACAGCTCGTCGCGCCAAAGGCACAATTCACAATAGATTGGAATTTGTCGCCGTTTTGTACATGGAAAGCCGGGAACATACCATGTATGTCACCATTAAAGGCATTTTGCGGCATCGTGATCAACCCGCTGCCCGTATCGAAAGCCCCGTTCTCAAGCTGCGGCTTATCCACTTTCAGTACAAAGCCCCGCGAGTCCCCGTCTGTGCCCGGGCAGGGCAGGCTTCCCTGAATGCTATACCAGGACGCAGAACAATAATTCGCTGCAAAGTCATAGGCGACTCCGGCGCCGGTGCTGCCCGACACGTTTATTTCCACCCACCATGATTTATTGGCTGTTGAACCAATCCCGAACAAGACCCCCGATGAATTTTTGAATTTCCAATAACCAATATAATGGCCGGCGTTGCTCGGGGCAGTGAGATTTATGGATATATCAACCGTTTGCCCGGGCGCAACATTGTTCGGCAGGTTGACGGACGAAGGGCCCCCCATCGTACTGCCCGTATCAAAAACCAGGGAATAGGCAGTGGTCCACGTACAACTGCCGATGTTCTTCAATCGCCAGGTCTTGGTAAAGGCCGCGCCAGCAGCAAAAACAGTACCATCAGGCACGGTCACGTCGGCTATGAATTGGGCCCAATCACAGGTGCCCGATGCAGCGACCGGCTGGGTGCTGAGAGTAGCTGCTGGTATGAAGGACATCAATAAGGCAACCAGCATCATTATGATTCCCGCAGATATTTTCGATTTCATGACATTCTCCTTGGTAAATTCAATAACCTGCATTGCGCCCTATAGATGACGTTTAGGCCTTTGATAAGTTCCATATTGACTATACGCTATTCCCAAGTATATCTTTTTTTAAGGCTTTATTCAATATTTCAACTCGTTCTACGAATACCGATTTCTTCAGAATTTGATTAAAACTGGACTGCAAATCGTCTTTGCAGTCCAGCTCTTGCCTATTCTTGGTGAAACCTAGGGCGTATTTGTAGACACCGGCGTATTTGTAGTCACGGGCGTATCGGTGGCGCTCGGTGGAAGAGGTGTCGATGTATCCGTGGGAAGCGGTACCGGCGTGGACGTAAACGTAGGAAGTTGGACCGGCGTTTGGGTCGCGGGTATTTCCGTTTGAGTAGGGACTGTTTGATTACTGCCGCCGATGGCCAAAGTATGAACGATCTGCGCGCCCACCCACATGGCTCGATCGCCCGTAGCTGGGCCGTTCGCAAGTACGGTCAGGATGAAATTGACGTTCTTGCCCGCCAGGGAGCTGAGGTCAATATTCACCGGGTTATAAAGGCCGTCATATTTTTCGGCAAACGTTCCCATATTCTGCGTTACGCCGCCGGCCATCTCGGCATCCAACCGGAATATGACGAAGCAGTCTGCCGCGCCATATTGGCAGTCAAGCGTGGCCTGGAAATGGTCTCCGGCCAGCACTGCCAGGGTCGGGTACGTTCCCGCAATCTGGCCGTTGTACACGTTTTGTGGCTCAGTTAGCAGACCGGGCCTTGAATCAGTCACACCATTTTCAAGAACGGGATTGGCCACATTCATCACAGAACCCCGCGAGTCGCCATCGGTTCCAGGACAGGGCAGCGTAACCGTGCCGTTGAACCATTGGGCAGCGCAAACGTTCTTGACAAAATCGTAACTCACAGACCCACCCGTTCCGGAGCCGGAGACCTTGATATCGACATAGAAGGGTTGGTTTGCATTTGTCCCGATCCCAAACAAACCACCGCTGGCATTCTTGAACTGCCAATAACCACGATAAGAACCCGCAGCGCTCGGGGCTGTAAAGTTAACGCCCAGGTCCACAGTCTGGCCAGGCACCACCGTTACCGGTAGAAGAGAATCTGCGCCGCCCATTCTGTCACCGCTAACAAATGTGAGACTATATGCGGTCGTCCAGGTGCAAGTTCCTGCGTTTTTCAATCGCCACGTCTTTGTAAAGGGCGCGTTTGGCGCAAAGGTGGTCCCATCGGGCACGGTGACATCCGAGACAAATTGCGCTCGATCACAACCGGAGGTGGATGTGGGCCCACCGGTTGGAACAACCGACGTGGGTGGGATCGGGGTCGGCGTGGTTACGGGAACCGCCGAGGTGCGGACGATGCGCGGAGCTACCCATAACGGTTGGTCACCCTCATAGGGCCCCGTAGCCAAAATCGTCAGGACCAGCCGGGCATTTTTGAGACCGGCAATCCTCGTCAGGTCTACATCGGCTTGTGTAACCAGACCGTCATATTTTTCTTTCGATTTCCAAAGCGTGAATAAAGAATCGCCTGTCTGATACTCAAGTACATAAGTGACATAACAATTCACTGCGTTAAATTGACAACCTAATATTGCCTGGAAGTGATCGCCGCGGAAAATATCCGTTACGGGGAATGAGCCGCGTATCAAGCCGTTATATTTGCTTTGAGGAACGGTCAACAGGCCGTGAACCGGGGATGTCGTACCGTTTTCGAGCACGGGGCTGTCGATCTTCTGCACATATCCAAATAAAAGCTTATTCGTGTTGAGTGGGCAGGGAATTGGTCCCCCGTCGTAGGACCACGCCGCAGAACACATGTTATCTACAAAATCATAAGCGGTGATCGTCTGTACCGGCGAGGTAACCTTGATCTGCACCCAGAACGGACTCGAATGGCTCGCACCGATCCCGAATAGCCCTCCGGAGCCGTTCTTCAATTGCCAATAACCGCGGAAAGTCCCGGGTGTGGCGGGCGCAGTCAGGGTGACGGTAAGGTCTACCGTTTGGCCTGGGGGAACCACTTTAGGAAAAGGCACAGAGTTGGGTCCTCCCATTTTCTCGCCACTTGTAAAAACAAGAGTGTAGGAGGTATCCCACTGACACACCCCGGTGTTTTTGAGACGCCACGTCTTAACGAACGTGGCGCCCGGGTTGATGAAGGTGTCGTCGGGAACGGTTACGTCCGCGACGAACTGGGCCGCATCGCAAGTGCTTAAAGCACGCGCAGTCTTAACACTGGCCGCGAGTGCTAAAACCATTACAAAAAGCAGAATAGTAAGGGTGGCTGACCATTTCAGTTTCATAATTTCTCCTTGCACAGTTAACCCTATTGTATTGAAAATTGGCCTAAAATAGTATAGCTTTTCAATGACAATTCTTCAATGATAAAAATGACCATTTAAAGCGACCTTTAAGGCTTGAAAATGTCTCATTATTCAAAAGGTTTCCGATTTTTGGGATATGGGGCGGGTGAACCCGCCCCATATCCCAAAAATCGGGGACTTCTTCTAGTGTGACATTGTCGAGATAGTCAAGAATATATATGCCTCAGCTAATTCTTCATCTTGATCTGGATGCCTTTTTTTGTGCAGTAGAGGAGATCCGCGACCCCGGATTGCGCGGTAAGGCCTTTGCCGTGGGCGGTAAACCGGATGAACGGGGCGTGATCGCCTCCTGTTCTTATGCTGCACGAAGGTTAGGTGTTCATTCTGCCATGCCAATGGCCAGGGCCTTGCGCCTATGCCCGGGCCTGATCATTGTCTCCGCCCGTCACGGGGTATACGGTGAAGTATCCAGGCAGGTAATGGCAAGGCTTCACGATCTGACTCCCTTGGTGGAACAGATTTCGATAGATGAAGCCTTTCTGGATATTTCGGGCTTGAACGATTCTCCCGAACGCATTGCACGCCGTCTCCAGGCCGGGATCCGTGATGATTTGGGTCTGCCTTGCTCCATCGGTATCGCCTCCAATAAGCTCACTGCCAAGATCGCGACCGAAGTAGGGAAAAAGGCTGCAAAAGGGGCGGGGGCGCCATTCGGCCTCACAATTGTTCCCGTAGGCGAGGAGGCCGCCTTCCTTGCATCCCTCCCCGCCGACATGTTATGGGGAGTCGGTCCCAAAACCTCGGCCAGGCTTACCGAGCTCGGCATTCAGACGATCGGCGATATCGCACGATGGCCGGAGAACGAGATGGTTCGTCTGTTCGGCGAGAACGGACGCGAGCTTGCCCGCCATGCACGCGGCCAGGATGATCGGGCAATAGTAACTGAACGTGAGACAAAATCCATCAGCCAGGAAACGACTTTTTCCCGCGACGTGCGGGACGATAAGGTTCTTGAGAAAACGCTGCGCGAGCATTCCTCCCAGGTCGCGCGTAAGCTCAGAGAATCGAATCTGGCGGGGTCGACCATTAAACTAAAGATCCGTTGGCCCGATTTCACAACCTTAACGAGGCAGGTAACTCTGGAAGGCTCAACAGATCAAGACGATGAGATCGGGAAGGTTGCCTTGGGCTTATTGCGGGCCGTTCGTAAGCCAGGACAGGCGGTTCGTCTCATCGGCGTGGGTGTCAGCGGCCTCGGACCACCCGTTCGACAGTTGGCATTTTGGGATGCCGGCTCAGAAAAGGCCCGCCGCCTGCAGGAAGCAGTGGACCAACTCCGCGAGAAGTATGGCGACAATGTCATCCACCAGGGCGAAGATTTTTCCCGGCAGTAAGTAACCTGCAAAATAATTTGCTCCTCGCAGATCCGCGCCGGCTGTTATTCCCGCGCCAAAATCGTTTCGCTGGCGGCCTGAGAGTCAACTGTAGCGAAGTTGCACTAAGTTGTGACGGGCAGCCGCTTTACCGACATCAAATGTCTTGTGAAAACAGAACATGTGTACTATAATGCAATTGTGCCCATTCGCACAAACGCCCTTCCAATTGGAAGCAATTAAGCCCTGCAGATACAAGGTATTCGTTCCAGAAAAACATCAAAAAAATCGCTCAAAATTAAGTCGTCACACCGAGCCAAATTAACCACCATCTGATAAGGCTTCTTTTCTTCAGACTTGCAGCGCATCATTGGAATTCGGGAGGATGTCATGAAAAAGCTTGATTTGAAAAGCGACTTGAAGTATCTATATACTGCCTCTTCAAAGAAGGTAGGCCTGATACAAGTACCTTGCCTGCAGTTCGCAATGATCGATGGCGCGATCGAAAAAGGACAAGCCCCGGGCACCTCTGCGGGATTTCAGGAAGCCACCCAGGCCCTGTACGGCATTTCATATACCCTCAAATTCCTGTTGAAAAAACGTAAAACCCACGCAATTGATTACCCTGTAATGGCTCTCGAAGGTTTGTGGTGGGTCGAGGATGGTGTGTTCGATATCACGGTTAAAGATAACTGGTTCTATACACTCATGATCGTTCAGCCCGATGTAATTAATGAGAATATCTTTGCCGAAGGCATGTCCGAGGTCCGTCGCAAACGCGGCGATAGCCCTGCCCTATCGAAAATAAGATTGAAGTCTTTCGAGGAGGGTTTGTGCCTCCAGGTTCTGCACATCGGCCCCTATGCAACGGAACCGGCCAGCATACAGAAGATGGAAGAGTTCACCGTTGAAAACGGCTACCGGGACCGCGTTGGTGTCGGAGGCAAACATCATGAGATTTATCTGGGTGATCCCCGGCGGGCCGATCCTTCGAAGCTAAAAACAATATTACGACATCCGATTGAGAAAACTGGTTGACGTAATGTTTCTGGTAACTACTCTGCGTCCCGCCACTGTTACCCGGAAAATGAATATGGACGGGGTATTCTCCCCCGTCCATATTCATTTTCCAGAATCTCTAGTCCTAGGCTGAAAGCGTGGGACGAGAAGGGTGACGCGAGCGGTATCACCACCAGTAGATACTGTTTCTACCCGCCCAAAGCGTTTAGCGATTATCATTGATAGGTCGATGTCTTACAGGATAAGTCAATTTAAGAATCTTGTTGAGGGCTTTAATGGTTTGTTATTATCATCCGGATAAACCTGCGGTCGGAATTTGTAAACATTGCCAGCGCGGCCTGTGCAGCGATTGCGCCGCAATCGTGGATGACTCCCTCGCTTGCAAGGATCGCCATGAAGAACAAGTACGGGGTCTGATCCTCCTGGCGGAACGCGGTATCTTGCAGGCAAAACGCGTTGGTTCAGGTTATATGCGGAATGCAATATTCTACTTTCTCGTCGGGGTATTATTCATGGGTTTTGGGTTGCTCCAATATCGGTTTCTGGGATTGCAGGCCGTTTTTTTCATGCTCGTTGGAATTTTCCTGGTCTATGCTGCAGCCGCCAATTATATCGAGAGCAGGAAATACAAATAGCTTTGCGACTTTTCGGGGGACACTGCGTATGTCTGGTAGATAAATAAAGGAGCAAAGTCGTGAACACAAACTATAAACAACTCACTCGCAGCACAACCAATCGTATGATCGCAGGCGTATGCGCCGGCCTGGGTACCTATTCCAATATTGATCCCACCGTTGTCCGTCTGGCCGCGGTACTCCTGTTATTCCTCACCGGTCCCGGAATGGTACTCGCCTATCTGATCATGGCGCTCGTAGTCCCCGAAGAGACCGCAGGACAGACACAATAATTCCCGCAAACTGCAGGCTTCAGACTCGCGTTGACCTCTATTGAGTACGTTAGCTTAACCCATACCCTCCGCGGATGGAACACCTCCCATCTTCCGGAGGGCCTTGGGTTACGATGCTGAATTATCGGTTGCCATTATGACGGGTTCTTGCTTTACTCAGCCGGCAGCCAAAAGCTTTATAGGCATTCCGGTTTGCAGTGATCCGTTTTATTGATTATCGGGCCAATGACAGAAACACATCCTCAAGCGTGGGTTCACCCTGAGCTATGTTGATTACGTTAACGCCTTTCGCCTGGAGCCCCTTTTGTAAAGCTTCTTTATGCAGACCACGCGCCGTGATCACCCGAATGTGATCACCCGTGAGGCCCACCCGCAAAACCCCCTCTGCCGCACGAAGTGCAGCCAAACCGGCTTCCAATGGCTCCCCGGTGACTTCCCATACATCCCCGGCGATGAACTGGTTCTTCAAATTCAGGGGTGTATCCATCGCCATCAATTTGCCATCGCGCATTATGCCCACGCGTTCGCAATACTCGGCTTCGTCCATATAATGAGTTGTGACTAGGATGGTCACACCGGTTTCAGCCATATCATAGATCAAATCCCAGAAGGCCCTGCGCGCCGTGGGGTCCACTCCGCTGGTGGGTTCATCCAGGAATAACAGTTGGGGTTGATGCACCAATGCAATCCCCAACGCAAGTCGCTGGCGCCATCCCGCGGAAAGTGAACTGGCCAATGTTTTATCGTGGCCGGTCAGGCCCACCAGGTCCAGGGTGCTTCTAATGCGCGCCTTATCTCCGATGCCGTAGACGCCGCCATAAAAAGTCAGGTTCTCCAGCACCGTCAAATCGTTATACAGGGCGAACTTCTGTGACATATAGCCGACGCGGGTACGGACGTCTTCCGATTGACGAAAGGCGTCGAAACCCAGGACGGTGGCTTTGCCTTCAAAGGGTTCGAGCAACCCCAACAGCATCCGGATCGTGGTTGTCTTTCCGGAACCGTTTGGACCCAGATAACCCACCACTTCGCCTCCGCTGACCTGGAAATTGACATGGTCCACCGCAACAAATTCGCCGTAGCGATAGGTCAGATTTTCAACCAGGATCACGGGATCATTCATAGGCTTGCTCTGACAGTTCTATGAAAACATCTTCCAGGGCAGGAGGGATGATACGGAGGTTGTCCACCTTGCCTCCCTCGGCTTTTATGGTACTCGGAAGGCGGCCCAGCACCATATCGGCCTTCTTCTCGACAATGCGTAAGTGCAGACGATCGCCGAAAGCGCGCACATCCTGCACATCCGGATCTTTTTGCGCAACGTGACGCAGGAGCTTGAGCGGCGAACCACGCAGTTCAAGGATGCGTTCAGCCAGCCTGCCTCGTAATTGCGAGGGTGTGCCTTCGGCTATGATCTGTCCATCCCGCATGAAGCCCACCCTCCGACAGCGACTGGCCTCGTCCATATAAGGTGTTGAGATCAATACCGCCACACTTTCTTCATCCTTTTTCATGCTCTCGTTTCTGGAGGTCAGGTTCAAATCGTGCTGATTGGAAGTCAGTCGAATCAGGAGCTGCCAGAAATCCTGTCGGGTTACCGGGTCTACACCGGTGGTAGGTTCATCTAATAGCAGCACCCGCGGGCGCGTGACGAGGGCAGAGGCTAATCCGAGCTTTTGCTTCATTCCGCCCGAAAGCTGACCGGCACGGCGGTCCTTATAATCGGCCAGTCCAACGAACTCCAGAATCTCCATGCAACGCGGCAGCCACTCGTTGGATCGTAGCCCGCGCACTTCTGCAAAGAATCGGATGTTCTCCAACACGGTCAGCTCTTCATATAACGAGAAACGCTGCGAAAGGTAACCAAGTTGAGCCCGGGCGTCTTCAGTTTTGGTTTGAAGATCGTATCCGCAGATCGAACACTCGCCCAAATCCGGTTTGAGAGCGCCCACCATAAGACGCATAGTGGTTGTCTTTCCGGCGCCATCAGAACCCACCAGGCCATAGATCTCGCCCGCTTTGATTTGCAGAGAAACTCCATCTACGGCGCGAGTTTCGCCGAAATGTTTATGTAAATTCAAAGCCTGAATTAAGTTTGAGTCTTCCATGGTTATCATATGACGTCGAAGACGACCTTGTGTCTGCCGTGTCCTAATCTAATCGTTTACGGAAACGAATAGAGGCAGCCGCCATGATCACGACTGCAAAGATTATCAATGCCACGATCTCGTTTTCTAAAGCCCCGGCCCCGACCCCCTTCAACATGAGTGCCCGAATGATCACCAGATAGAAACGAAGGGGGATAACATACGATACTACCTGCAAGAATTGCGGCATGGCCTCGATGGGGAAGAAAAATCCTGAGAGAAAAATGCTCGGCAGCATTGTAACCAACACAGTGATCATGGCTTCCTGTTGAGTGTTGGCGATCGTCGAGGCAAACAGACCAATCCCCAGGCTTGAAATGATGAACAGGCCTGACAGCAGCAGGATCAACCCCATGTCGCCCCTGATCGGGACCTGGAACCAGAAGTGTCCAATGATCAGGATTTCAAATACATCCACAAAAGCCAGGGCCACATATGGCAGGAGCTTGCCGACAATCAATTCCCAGGACCGGATCGGCGTCACGATCAACTGTTCGATCGTCCCGCGCTCACGCTCGCGCACAACGGCAGTCGCCGTTAGCATGGCGGTGATCATGGAGAGTATCATGCCCACCACACCCGGGATCATGAAATAAGCTGAGATCAAATCGGGGTTGTACCAAACCTGCGTGCTGACTTCCACCGGAGGGACGAGCGAACCCGCTTGTCCGCTTCTTACCGTTTGATCACCCATGATCCTGGTTGCGTAAGCTTGACCTATCAGATTGGCTGCAGAGAGCGCCGTACTACCTACCGTTGCATCCGACCCATCCAGCACCATCGAGACCTGGGCATGGCCGGCTGAGAGATCGCGATCGTAATCTGGCGGGATGATCAACACCGCCCTGGCCTGGCCATTTTCTATTAACGTCCTGTACTCGTCTTCCGACCCCACTGAGTAAGCAATATTGAAATAATCCGCGCTGCGAAAAGCATCCAGGAGCGCCCGCGACTGGGGAGTTCGATTTTGATCCCAAACGGCCAGAGGAACATTTTTCACGTCGGTGGTTGCCGCGTATCCAAGCAGGAACAGTTGGAGGACCGGCATGATGATAATAAGTACCATCGTGCGTGGGTCGCGTACGATCTGGATGAATTCCTTACGGATAATAGATAAAAGGCGCAGATTCATACCGTCTCCTGGGAGAGAATGCCGTGCAGAAATATATCTACAAAGTGGTCAAGAGCGTTGGCCTGTAATTCAGGAGGCATAACCGGAGCCACTATGATTTCAGTAATATAGTAGGAAAAGAACATCCCCAGAAAAGCCCGCGCCACAACGAACGGCGGGATGTCTCGCGTTTTGCCGCCTAAACCGGCCGCTCGATTGGCCAGAGGCAAAACCAGCGGCAGGAACCTATCGAACAACAGCGGTACGTGACTGCCTTTGAACTCGACAATCTCGGTCAGCAACAAATTCAAAAAATCAGGGTGCTTGCCAAGCTCCTTAACCAATGTTTGCGCTGCATTGCGGACAAATTCCTCTATCGTTTCCCCTTGGACAGAATTCAAGACCGGCAAGATTTGAAAAAACGGGTGTCGCTCCCGAACGATTTCGCGAAATATATCCTCTTTGGAAGAGAAGTGGTTGTAAATGCTTCCTGGTGCCAGGCCTGCTTTATCCGCGATCTGGCGCATGGAGGTGGCTGCATAACCTTGCTGAATGATTAATCCATAAGCTGAATCCAGAATAGCCTGACGAGTGCGCTCCCCTTTTTTGAGAATTTCTTCAGTCATAGCCCTACCCTCAAATAAATGAACGAACGTTCGTTTTTATTCTATGTAAAGAGGCAAAATTTGTCAAGTGGTAGAATCCGAATCATGCTTTCCCCCATTGAAGCCTACGTTCAAAAGCATCTACGATTTAATTTCATCATTGGCCTTTTTGATGGCGGCTTCTTTGGCCTCGGGATGGGTTTTGCCTCTTTCACGGCGATCATTCCACTTTTTGTACACCACCTTACAAATTCAGCCTTGCTTATCGGCCTGGTACCGGCTATTCACAATATGGGCTGGCAGTTACCCCAACTGTTTACCGCCGGTTGGCTCGCCCGCGCCCGCCTGTTTAAGCCGCTTGCTTTGTGGTTGACCATCAATGAGCGTTTACCCTACCTGGGTCTGGCGGTTGTAGCATTCTTCGCGCCCCTGCTCTCAAATCCGGGCATATTGATCCTTACATTCGCAATGCTGATTTGGCAGGGCATCGGCGCCGGATTCACTGCCAATCCCTGGACAAGTATGGTGACCAAAGTCATACCACAGGAAATACATGGGACGTTTTTTGGTATGCAGGCCTCGGCGCTAAATGCTTTCGCGGGAGTTTCAGCAGTCGCCGCAGGCATCATCCTGGACAAAGTTGCCGGACCGCAGAATTTTAGTCTTTGCTTTTTGTTGGCGTTTGTATGCATGGCCGTTTCTTATGTGTTCTTGTCATTCACCCGCGAGCAGGTTTCTCCGGCCAGACAAAATGAACATCACCTCGCTTTTTGGGGAAGATCGCTAGCCATACTTAAAGCCGATTTAAATTTCCGCGCTTTCCTGGTTGTGCGGATCATGAGCCAGTTTGCGGGAATGGCCTTCGCCTTTTACGTGATCTATGCGGTTCAACAATTCGGGATGAGCGATGCGGCCGCCGGGATAATGGTGGCAATCCTGTTGATTGGGCAGGTAGTTTTAAGTCCGTTGATGGGGCGCTGGGGTGATCGCTGGAGTCACCGCGGTGTCATGAGCATCGGCTCACTGGCAGCAGCCTTAAGCGCGATTCTGGCGTGGAAAGCCACATCCCCTGTTTGGTTCTACGGGATCTTCATACTCGAATCGGCGGCGGTCGTTGCCATTTGGACGATCCCGATTGCATTAAGCGTCAGCTTTGCTAAAAATGAAGATGAGCGTCCCATCTACATTGGCATGGCAAATACGATCCCCGCTCCTGCCGCCATCCTTGCGCCTGTTCTGGGCGGCTGGCTGGCGGATACCACCGGATATAACCTTACTTTTGTTTTATCTGCTATATGCGCATTATTGATGGCGGCCGCGCTGTGGTTCGGGGTTAAGGATCCTGTATGAGAAACAGGGTATCACCCACCGCCCTGCTCCCCATGCAGCTACGATAAAATAAGCAGCCAGTCAGGCCCAATATGTCTCTTCCGCCCTCGCAGGGTGCCAATTAAAAATAGACGGATGGGTGTTACCCATCCGTCAAGTGTTCTTGCACAAGGCAAGGGAAGGCGTGGTACAGGTCTTTTCTCGTTCAACAACGTCTGGAGCAGAACCTACGGTTTTGTCCAGCTAGATAGCACCAGACCTTCCATCAAAATGTAGTTCAGGCGGAGTCTCGATAACGTACCTCCTTTCCTTATCTGCCATTATCATACAACACATGGATATGAATTACATTAAAACAAGATGTCAGTTCTGTCATGTTTTGGCGGGAGTTGATCCGTAAACATTGGATCGCGGCGTGTGTCAGGCTTATCGACTATCCGTTGGTGTAATACGCGCTATAAATTGGACATCTGCCTGCGTGTAATGAAGTAGCGTATTTCCTGGGGCAAAGGATAAAGCGGGAGCAAATCTACACGATACGTCTTGCCTGCATAATCTTGCATTAGGTTACGTGCCCTTGCCAGCATCCCCCTATCCCCGCTTAGTCCCAGAGACATTAACCTGCTTAGGGTCCAATCACGTTGCGGATCCGGATGGTATTGGCCGGTCAATGACCTAAGGAGAACAAATTGGACCCGCCAGGCATCCAACTCTCCATACACTGAAAGCGCGGTGAACAATCCCTGCTCAAGATGCCGGGCTTCGTGGACCACCAGACTCATCGGATAGGGGTCATCGGGCCCGCTTTCAGAATAGCGTGGATGCAATTGGATTTCCCCGCCCAGGGTCCAGCGCGCGCCGGTGGGTTGGTCGTGGAAGGCCACTTTAACTCTGCGCTTAACCAGCAATTGCAGTGCGGCCTGACCCTGCGGCCCGCACTGACCGAGCTGTATGAGCAACCGATCAAGCCACGCCGAGGACTCACTCATCTAGCGGTTGGGGCCTAAAGCATCATCTCGAAGTTTGTTTGCATAACTGATCAGATCAGCTGCGCCTGAATTCTTTACCGTTGTATCATCCGCCTGAATATGCAGATCGCCGGCGTCCGATTGAATTTCCAGGTTGTAGATGAAGCAATCTGCGCACGAGGACTGCGGAAGGCTTCTCGATGATACGGCCGTAGCGGATACCAGCTGGTTCAGTCGGGCCATGGTTGGGGCCGGCAGGGTTTGCGTGACAATTCGACTGGAACGTTGATCCTCAGCCTTGAGCTGACCATTGCTGGAAATTTCAACACTTAGGAGCACTCCTGCAATCCCGCCGGACTGATTAAGTTTTACGACCCATTTGCCCGAGGGAGATGGCAGAGGTTGAGGAAAGGGCTTCGCCTGGGTGCAGGAAGAGACAAAAATGAAAATGGCCAATAGACTTAAACTGAACTTCATCCGTAACATAGTCACTCCTCTCATACAAGTATACACATATAAGACGCTATTCCATAATTTCAGTTCCGGTGGTTTTTGGCCAATTTTACGCCTCGCACGATTTTCGCCCAATTTCTGATAGATGCTGATAGTCGCCGCTGGTAAAATTCAGATATGCGAAAAGTAGCTATTCTTGGGATCGGACAGACCGCAATCGGGGAGCACTGGGACAAATCCTTGCGCGAGATCGGGGGCGAGGCCTCTTTTGCAGCCCTGCAGGATGCGGGCTTGGAAAAGGTCGACGCGTTGTACGTCGGCAATATGTTATCTCCCCTCATCGATTCGCAAAATCAACTTGGATCTTTTCTAGCAGATTGGATCGGACTCTGGGGTCAGGAAGCCGTCAAAATCGAGGCGGCCTGCGGGTCGGGCGCTGCAGCGTTCCGTGCCGGCCTGATGGCCGTGGCAGCGGGAGAGGTCGACTCTGCACTGGTAGTCGGGGTGGAGAAGATGACTGACAAAGCCGGGCACGACGTCACCGCCGCTTTGGCCACTGCCGCCGATGCGGACTACGAGGCCGAGCAGGGTGTTTCATTCGTTGGGCTCAATGCCCTGATAATGCAGCGTTACATGCACGAGTTTGGCTGGAAACATGCGGATTTTGCGCCGTTCTCGATCAACGCACATGCCAATGCCATGCACAACCCATTTGCACGTTTGCACGAAAAGATTACCGTGGATAGATTTGAAAAATCGGCAATGGTTGCCACGCCGGTGAACCTTCTGGACGCATCTCCAATTGGCGATGGCGCCGCGGCCGCACTGATCGTGCCCGCCGACAAAGTTGCCTCCATGCCCGAGCGGCCTCGGGTGATCGTGGCTGGCTCAGCCTCAGCCACAGATACGATCGCGGTCCACTCGCGCAAGGACCCCTTATTCCTCGCCGCAGCCTTCGAGTCCGCCAAACGTTGTTATGAAATGGCCGGTGTTCAGCCCGAAGATATTGACGTATTTGAGCTGCACGATGCATTTTCGATCATGTCCGCACTTTCTCTCGAAGCCTGCGGATTTGCGGAACGCGGTCAAGGTGTTCGCCTTGGCCTCGAGAATGAGATTGGGCCCACCGGTCGGATTCCAATCTGCACCCGCGGCGGGTTGAAGGCGCGCGGTCATCCGGTCGGGGCGACCGGGGTCTACCAGATCGTTGAAATCGTGCAGCAGCTGCGCCGCGAGTGTAAAGAGACCCAGGTGAACGGGGCAAAAATCGGCATGGCACAAAACATCGGAGGCAGCGGCGCAACCGTGCTCTCACACATATTAATTACAGAATAGGTGTTCTTGTTATCTCCTAATGCCTCCCTTGATTATCACCCCACCTTGTTATATACTTGTATTTAGAGGGTAGGGTGTAATTACTTGTACTCGCTCAAACAGTGTCTAAACCAACGCTTTTTTTTACCGGGAAATGATCAAAACCAGTTTGGATATTTATGTTAGGTGGTGGGCTCCTACCCCACCGAGAAAAAGTAGTTTGCGATGAGTAGAAAGGAAGCAGCCATGGAACGACGCAAAAGAGATCGCCGGGAGTTTTCCTATTACATGCGTGTTATGAATGAAAATACGGGTGAACTTGTCGGACATTTGGCTGATATTAGTGTTGGCGGGTTTAAGTTGGAAAGCCAAAGGCCTATTTCGAAGAATATGGAGTTCCCCCTCCGGATCGAACTAAGCAGCGATATCTCGGACAAAACCTTCATCGTTTTTATTGCCAACAGCAAGTGGTGTCAACCTCACCATATTGACGCATCTTTATTCAATGTTGGTTTCCAGATCGTCGATATGAGTTCTGAGGACCTTGAAAGCTTTAAGAAGATATATGAAATGTATGGCTCCGAAAAAAGCGATAATAAGGTCAGTAACATTAGCTACCTGTGGAGATAATGAGGATCCGTCGGTTAATAAATCCGATCACACAACCTCGTCGCTCTGGATGCGACGAGGTTCCTTTATTATTATGAGGGAAAGTCGTTTCGTGTACAATTGACCCATGCGCAATATTATCCGCTGGTTGCTCCGGACTCTGCTAAATCTGATTGCCAAAGTTGAAATTCGTGGGTACGATAACGTCCCGGAAACGGGAGCCTTCGTTATAGCCACTAATCATATTGGAATGTTGGATTCGTGCATGTTATTCTATGCCATCAATCGCTGGGATGTATTCATCCCGGTTGGTGAAAAGTGGGAAGAAAATGCATTTCTCAGATGGCTGGGCGGATATTTCAACTTTGTCTTCATCGATCGTTTCAATCCGGACCTGAAGGCGATGCGCAAGATCATCGGACTTATGCAAAGAGGTAACATCCTGGTCATCGCTCCCGAAGGGACGCGCTCGCGGATGGGGGGCATGAACGAGGGCAAGCCTGGCGTCAGTTATTTGGCAGCCAAGTTGAACCGGCCTATTGTTCCCGTTGGCCTGGCCGGCACGGAAGACAGAATTATCATTGATAATCTGAAACATTTTCGGCGTTCGCACATCATCGTTACTGCGGGAAAGGCCTTTTCACTCCCGCCGATGCCAGCCAAAGATCGGGATCTCGCTCTCAAGCATTTCACTGACGAGATCATGTGCCGGATCGCCGTCCTAATCCCTGAGCAGTATAGGGGAGTATATTCAAAACACCCGAGATTGACCGAGCTTCTCAATCAGACATAAGAAGCCTTAAACCCGGACTTCTCGCCTCCAATTAACTATTTCTCTGAAAATTGGCGCTAAAGAATCTCTCCGGGATTTCGCTTGATAAAATTGCCTCCACCTGCTTTACCCAGCCAGTTCTTTCCATCTACGATCAACTTGCCTCGCAAGAACACCTTTTCGGGATAGCCCACCAATTCCCAGCCCTCATAAAGGCTGTAATCTGTCCGTTGGTGCGACTCTGCCACGCCATACTTTACCTTCTTCTCAGGGTCCCAGATGGCAAGGTCTGCATCCGATCCCGGCAAAAGTGCCCCCTTGCGTGGATAAAGGCCGAAAATCCTGGCCGGGTTGGTGCAGTTCAGGGCTACAAATTGATTGGCGGTGATCCGGCCGGTTCCGACGCCATATGTCCACATGATCGGCAGGCGGTCTTCTACGCCGGGCAATCCGTTTGGAATCTTGGTGAAGTTGTCCTTGCCCAATTCCTTTCCCGGGATCTTCACTTCCTTGCCTTCATACATGATGGGCTTGGAGCCATCGAAGAAGAATGCGCAGTGATCGGTGCCGACCGTCTGTAAGATGCCATCCCGCAATCCCTCCCAAAGACGCCGATTATCCTTTTCAGCCCGCATGGGTGGCGAACAGACCCATTTAGAGCCATCGGAACGGCGCATATCATCGATGGTAAAGAACAAGTATTGTGGGCAGGTCTCCCCCATCACATGGATCCCTCGCTCGCGTGCATATCGCAGCATATCCACTTCCCCATCCACGTTCATATGAACGATATATAAACTCGCCTTGGTTTCGGCGGCCATGGCCGCCATCCTCAAATTGGCCTCTACAGCGCCCCAGGCCGGTCTCGTCAAGGCATGCCATTCGGGGGTTGTGTGACCCGCAGCCACCGCCTCATTAACAAGCACATCAATTACATCGCCGTTCTCGCAATGCGCCATCACCAGCATGCCATGCTCCTTGGCAATTCGCATGGCTCTGAAGATATCGCCATCCTGGATACGCAAGCGGCCGTTGTAGGCCGTGAAAACCTTGAGCGTAGTGATCCCCATTTCCACCAGCGATGGTATTTCTTTCGCGAGCTTGCCGTCAAATTTCGTCAAGTTCATGTGGAACGAATAATCGATCGCGGCCTTTTCAGCCTTCTTCTTCCAGGCGTTCACCGATTCGTCGAACGTATCGAAATCGAAAGAGACAAAATCCATTACCGTGGTCGTGCCGCCGAAGGCCGCCGCTTTGTGACCGGTATAGTGATCGTCGGAGGAGACCGTGTCGAACATGGGCAGGTCAAAATGTGTATGCGGGTCTATCCCCGCCTGGCATAACCAACTTTCCTTTGGCATCTATGACTTCCGCCGAACCTGCCTCCAGGTTCCTGCCAATACGCGAAATTGTTTCGCCCTCGATCAATATATCCGCATCAAATGTATCCGACGCAGTGATGAGGGTCCCGTTTCTTATCAGTGTAGACATGGATGCTCCTAGAGTTGCCAAAATAGTATCATACCTACGAGCAGCGAGAGAAATACCACGACCATCAATCCAATCCCCACTCTGAAGAAATCTTTGAATTGATAATTTCCCGGACCCATCATGATAAGGTTTACAGAATGGGCCATTGGCGTCAGAAAGGACGCGGAACAACCTATGGCGGTAGCCACGGCGATGGCCTGCGGAGCCGTATTAAGATGGACTGCCGCGCTAATGGCGATTGGACCTACCACAAATGCTGTAGCCTGGCTGCCCATGAATTGTGTGAGAGCCGCGGACAAAAGGAATGCGGACGCAGCCAGGCCCAGTGGGCCTGCGTTCCTCAATAGATCGATAACGGACTTGCCAATGAGAGCCGCCAGTCCTGTATTCACCATGCCGAGGCTGGCAGCGTACATTCCTGCAATAAAAAATATGACCTGCCATTCCACGGAACGATAAGCATCCTGAATTGGCAAAAGGCCAAGCAATATGGCCAGCAAGGCCGCAGTCAATGCCGCGAGATATATAGGCAGACCGAGAAGCGAGAACACGATTGCGCTCAGAAATACAAGAAGGCTCATTATTGCCCGCCTTCGTGGGACCGGCCGGGTGGCAGGGTCAGGCTCGAAAACAATGATATCGGGGTTGACGAGCAGATCCCGTACGCGCTTTGGTGCGCCGACAACCAAAAGAGAATCGCCGGCTTCAAGGGACATATCCCCTACATCGGTACGATAACTGCGGCCCCCTCGCAGGAGAGCCAGCACGGTGAATCCATATTTGCGTCGGAAATTCATCTGCTTGATGGTTTTGCCCACATAATTGGAATGGGGCGCGAGAATTAGTTCAATCAGGGTCATCCCAAAAGTAGTGATAGTATGCATCTCGGGCTGGACTTTGATCAAGAGATCCTTTAGTCGCTCGACCCGCTCCTCACGCCCAACAACCAAAAGTATGTCTCCGGACTGGAGCGCTTCATCTGGGGCGGGAGCAAAGAAGGCCTGGTAACCACGACGCATTGCCACAATCGCGATACCGAATTTTCCACCAATTGCGCTGTTTTGAATGGTCTGTCCAACCAGGGGAGACGGACTATCGACCCGTGCTTCCCAAAGTCGCTCACCCACTTCATAAATACTTTCCAATTCAGCGCTGGCCCGGCGGGCGAGGGCCTGCTCGGGGCCGGGCCGGCGGGCCGGGACGAGCCGTCGTCCAAAGACCGTTACATAAAGAACTCCGGCGATCGCGACCAGTCCACCGGTGGCAGCGAACGACAGCACCCCCAGGGGCGCTTGCGGGGGATTAGCAATGGTTAGTAGGTTACTCAGCACAATATTGGCCGTGGTGAAATAGGTTGCCATGCCGCCCAATTCGGCGCCGAATGCGATGGGGATAAGTAATTTACTGGGTCGAACCCTTGCTTTTCGCGAAACCTGCATGGCGCTGGGAAGGAGCAAGGCTCCGACCGCCACATTGTTCATGACCTGCGACAACATGGCAGATGAGACGGTATACAAGAAAATGAGACGTGTAACAGAGCCTTCAGCTGCAACCGTAAGCCGTTGACTCAGCCACAGCATGACTCCATTGTTGGTTAATGTCTGACTCAAAATGAACAGTCCGATCAACGTAACGACAACTGGCTGTCCAAACCCCGAAATGGCCAGGAGAGTTTGTTGTGGGGATTTTGGGTCTCCCAAAACGCCAAAACCGGCATATTGCGCCAGTCCAAGCACGACGATCATAAATATCGCCGCCACATCCACTCTCCAGCGATTAAACACCACCAGGGACAGCGGAAGGACAATGACGAGGACAATGAACCACATGTCGATGGTCATGATTCAATCCAGGTCTTGCAGGCTGTATGGGGTGGGAGCCTCCTTTATGCCCAGGAGCTCGATCAAAACTTCAGGAGGGATATCCGCCTCAGGCAGGTCGATTTTGTAGAGCTGCGCATTTTCTGCCCGTTCGTGCAGAGATCGCCACAGGATGGCTCGTTCTTCTGAGTGTACAACCAGGTCGTTGAGAGTTTTTGCTTTGAGCATGTATTCCCCCGTTGTATAAAGAAACGTCAACCGCTTCCATTTGCCCGCGATGATCGGTTGGGGCAATTTCTCCAATGCACCCACCTGTATCTTGTAATACTCTTCCTTGGCGTGCGGATGATTGGCTTCGTCTTTTAGCAGTTCACCGCGTGTGGTTAATTCATGGCCCTTTACCCCGGCGATGAAACTGATCCTGCCACTCGATTCCCCAAAACTTCCGGACTGATAGAATGCCAGTTGGTCTACCGCAACCACCTTTGGCGCTGTGCGCAAAGGGATGCGATACCAGCCAAGCAGCCGCACGATTTCCAAATCCCGCGGTTGCGGCACAACACAAACCAATATCAGATCAGTGGGTCTTAAAGGCATTTCCGAATTATAAAGTCAGGTGGCCCGAAAAGCGACCACCTGACCGGGTCATTACTTGATTAATCCGACCTCACGATTGAATTCCGCGATAAGCTCATCGATCTCGCCGGTTTGCCTTTGGACGGAAGTCCAATAATCGGGCTGATACCACTGGGACTGGATCTCCTCATAGGTCTTGCCTTGTTGTTCAACCCAGGTGTAGTATTTGAGATTGTGTATACGGCGGCGGTCCGGGTAGCGCAATTCAAGCATATTATCCGTCGATTCGCCTTGCAAATAACGGGCAAAGTCTGCCGCTGCATTGGTCTTGGTGTACTCGCCGAATTCGGTGTGCATCTCCTGCAAGCGGGATCGATACAACTCCATCGAATCGGTCAATACGGTAAGCATGATTTCATTTTCGCCCATCTCGTAGTACTTGGCCGCTTTGATACAACTTAGGACGTTCGAGATGCCGGAGAAGCCTAATAAATCGAGCTGGGAAACCAACGCCTCCGGTACGCCCTTCTCCACCAGATACGCACGACCGACTTCCTCATTGAACAGCCTGGAAAGGTTGACAACCGCGTTATCGTCGATGGCAACAACCATATCCGTGTTCTTGGTATTATGGATCCACGGCACGTGCTTATCGCCTATGCCTTCGATGCGGTGCGCCCCGAAACCGTTTTCGAGCAATGTCGGGCACTGCAACGCCTCGCTTGCCACGATCTTGCTATCGGGGAAGACCTGCTTCATGTAATCGCCGCTGGCGATTGTTCCTGCTGAACCGGTCGCAGAAGCCATCCCTCGGTAGCGGTCATTCTTGCGCATTACTTTTCGAAGCACCTCTTCCATTGCGTGGCCCGTTACTTCATAGTGCCATAAATAATTTCCAAATTCCTCGAACTGGTTGAAGATCATCAAGTCCTGACCCGAAGCCCGCAGTTCCTTGCACTTGTCAAAGATCTCCTTCACATTCGATTCCGAGCCCGGAGTCTTGATCGTCTCGCCTGCGATCTTTGACAGCCATTCAAAGCGTTCCTTGCTCATGCCCTCGGGAAGTATGGCGATTGACTCACAGGCCAGCATGGCCGAATCATATGCCCCGCCTCGGCAGTAATTCCCTGTAGACGGCCAGACTGCCTTCTGCGTCGTGGGGTCGAACTGTCCCGTGACCAACCGGGGCACCAGGCAGCTGAACGCAGCCCCGACCTTATGTGCCCCCGTGGGAAACCATTTGCCGATCAAAACCACGATCCTGGCCGGAACCCCCGTCAGGCTGGACGGCAACTCGAGATAATTAACGCCCCCAAATGCTCCACCTTTGGCTTTCGGTTCATTATGCCAGGTGATACGAAATAGGTTTCGCGGGTCGACGTCCCATAACCCAATGTCCTTGAGTTCGTCCTTCATTTTGGCAGGGATCTTAGTCGGATCTTTCATCTGGGCGTAGGTGGGAATAATAATATTCCGCTCTTTTGCCCGCTTTATGGCATTCTTGCGACGGGTTTTATCAACGGTGAGGTCTATAGTAGTCATTGAAGTTCTCCTGATTAAGTTGTCTGACAACTTGGATTATATCCCACATCCTTTAAGTTACCAATAGCCCATTTCATTCCAAGAACCCGTATCGTATTATTTAGCCGGTCAATCGTCCCAAAGTGGTAATCACAGCATCTGCGTTGGCATTTTTGCTGGCGGCACCAGCGGAAGTTCTCATCAGCAGAGTATTCAAATCCAAGCGAATATCCACCGTCGAATATTTCACTCAACACCGCGATATAAAACCAAAGGCGCTTGGTTTAGGAAGCTACTTTTTGTAGGCTGCAATCAACCCATCCCGCACCGGGAGCAGCGAAACGATCCAATCGGGATCGTGTGTAATGAGGCGGGTAAATTCGCGCACTCCGTTTGTCGCAGCAGATTGGTCTTTCTTATCGAAGATACGTCCGCTCCACAGGATATTATCGATGATCAATACTCCGCCCGGGCGCAGTTTCTCTTTGATAAGAGGCAGCGAAATGGGATAATCTTGTTTTTCGATATCATTGAATATTAAGTCAAACGGTCCCGGCATGCCTTTCAGCGTTTCTATGGCTTCGGCTATGTGGAACTTGACGATATCGGCGTATCCCAGCGCGGACAGATATTTCACCGCCATCTGCGAGAGTTTTTCATCCCAGACCACATGCTGCACCGATCCATTGCCGTTTTCTCGTACAGCCTTTGCAAACCACGAAGTCGAATAACCATAGCCCGATCCCATTTCAAAGACCGACCTGGCGCCGATCATTCGCGCGATCTGGTAACAAACATAACCTGCAGCCGGTCCAATGATGGGGAAATCCGTCTCGGCAGCGTATTTCTCCATCTCTTGCATCACTGGCTCTCGGGGCGGGACAAGATCGATCAGATATTCCTGGACTTTGGGATAGCCTAGTTTGGTCATAAGTACCTCTAATTAAGTGACTTCTTCATTCGCTCTAATGCGCCGGCTAAGGTGCTGCGCGGACAACCAAAATTCAATCGGACGAATCCTTCGCCTCCCGGCCCAAAAGTTGTGCCATCGTTAAGAGCAACCCTGGCTTCCTTCAGGAAAAACTCAAACGGTGATCCTTGGATCTTACCCTCCGCGATCAGATCGTTACAATCCAACCAGGCAAGGTACGTGGCTTCTGGATTCGTTGTTCGGATACCAGGCAGGGACTCGCGCACAAACTTTAGCAGAAAGTCGCGGTTGTCCCGAAGATAAGTCCGCAATTCCAATAGCCATTCGTCACAGACTCCGGAAAGGGCCGTCTGCGCAGCGATAATTCCCAGGCTGTTGACGTGAAGGGTCAGGCGTTCCACCTGCTTTTTATAGCATTCGCGCAGGTCCGCATCTGGAATAATAGCAAGCCCGCAGAAGAGGCCAGGGACATTAAATGTCTTGCTCGGTGAGATCAATGTAATTGTGCGGTGTTCGATTTCAGGAGAAAGGGATGCAATCGGGAGATGTGCGCGTTCACCCAAAACCAACTCACTGTGGATTTCATCCGAGCAAATTAGGACATCTTCTTCAAGACACATCTCGGCCAATTTCATCAGATCTTCCCGGTGGAATAGATTCCCGGTGGGGTTATGCGGGTTACAGAGCAGGAACATGTGCGTTCTCGACCCGTTTGAATGGAGGGAAGACTTAAAAGATCCAAAATCCACCTGATATTGCAAATACTCTCCCTCCTTGGATAGCGTTAGAGGCATACTCTGCCGGGTGAATCCTCCGTTCTCACTGACAGACAGGAAAGGCGGATAAACGGGTACTTGCACCAATAATCCGTCGCCCGGGTTGCAGACGGTCCGGGCCGCAATGTTGAAGCCGCTTACGATTCCGGGGGTAGCCACCACCATCTCGGGCACGATTTGCCAACCATATAATCTATCCATCCTGGCAGCCGCAACTTCTTGCAGGGTCTTTGTCTCCAGGTCGTAACCCAGGACCCCGGAATCAATACTGGATCGAAGTGCATCCAGAATCGGCTCAGGGGCGCGGAAGTCCATATCCGCCACCCAGAGTGGGAGCACGTCCTCGGGATACTTCCCCCATTTGCTTGAATTTGCAAGGCGACGATCGAGCACCTGGTCGAATTTGTAAGTCACTGTAAAATGCCAATTCTGAGGGCCTGGTCCTATTCGTTCGGTCCCTCACGAACGATGTATAGGGGTCGCCCTTTGGCTTCGTCATACAAACGGCCGATATACTCGCCAAGAATTCCCAGGGAGATCAACTGGACACCACCGAGAAAAAGTACCGCGATCAACGTGGTGGCCTGGCCCGTAAACTGAGGAATGCCCGCCACGCGTAAATAGATCACCAGAGGGATGGCAAGGATCGCCAGGCCGGCCGAGAAGAATCCGAAGAACGTCGCAACTTGCAGCGGAAAATATGAAAAACTTGTAATTGCATTGAGCGCCAACCGGAACATCTTGCTGAAAGGATATTTGGTCTGCCCGGCATAGCGCGAAGAGCGTTTATAGTCCACACCAACCTGACGGAAACCCACCCACGCCGACATCCCACGCGGGAAACGGTGACGTTCACGCATTTGTTTTAGTACGTCCACCACTTTGCGATCCATTAATCGGAAATCCCCGGCATCCACGGGAATTTTGACGTCCGTGATACGGTAGATTATCCGATAGAAAAGGGATGCCGTAAATTTCTTGAACCAGCTCTCCCCTTCACGCTCAGCCCGAACAGCATAAACAACCTCATAACCCTCTTTCCATTTCCTGGCCAAATCCAGGATGACTTCAGGAGGGTCCTGCAGATCACCATCGATGGTAACCACGGCATCCCCGGCGGCAAAATCCCAACCGGCTGTGATGGCGATCTGATGCCCAAAGTTACGTGCAAAGATTACCGGGCGCACATTGCGATCCTGCTTCGCCAGTTCGCGGATTTTTTCAGTGGAGCCATCCGTCGAACCGTCATCAACCAGGATGAGTTCCCAGGGTTCGCCGTTGGCATCCATTATTTCCTTGATGCGGCGGTGAAGTTCCGGCAGGCTGTCGATTTCGTTATAGATCGGTGCAACAATTGAGTAGGTAATTTTCATGATTTCGACGATTTCTCTCTTGCAGGCTCGGGTACGGACTGCGCTTCGGGCGCGCCGGTCTTGACCGGTTCAGGGGCCGTATTTGATTCGGTCTCTTCTTCAGCAGCGAAGGGTGGCACACCCAAAATTCGGGCGTGCAGGTAATGCCATATCACAGCCAGCGAAGCCAGCACAGGCACTATGATAAAGGCTCCCACGACCCCTGTGAAGAATACTGCTCCGATGATCGCCACAAAAACGATTGCTTCATGCATATTAACGCTTCGGCCTATGATATAAGGACGCAGCCAGATGTTCTTGATATTGATCAAAACCACATATAGCCCGACGACCAGCAATCCAAACAAGAAATTATTGATTGGCATCCAGGTGGAGCCTTCCAACAAGGCGACCGCTAAAGCGAGCGCTGTCGCGGCGAATGGGCCCACATCTGGGATGATACTGAACACCCCCGCCAGGAATCCGAGATAAAGTGAACCGGGCAGGCCGATGATCGTCCAGACTATCGTAAAAGTAATTGCGACAATGATCATCAAAGTGAGTTGACCCCGCAGATAGGCCATCCAGACCTGTCTGATCTGCCCATACAGCCTGCGCACATCCTGGCGGTATTCTTCTGGCGCAATACGGATCATACCCTCGCGAACGCTCTCCCACTCGGTCATGAAAAAATAGGCGCTCACAACGATGATTAGCCCCCAGAGGGTGCCCCGCGACGTATTCCTAAGTATTAAAAGGGTGTTTTGCGGAGTTGTATAAGTCAGATTTGATATCGTGGTTCGGAGCTCAGGAATGATATTCCCCAGGTCAAGGGAAAAACCTCCGGCATGCAATGGAACTGACAGATACTGCTGGGCCTGAGTGAGCACTGTATCCAGGTCCGCGGAGATCTCGGCGGTCTGATGCGATAGGATCGGGACGAGTACGATTGGGATAGCAATCATTACTGCCAGGCTGAAAAAATAAACAATATTCGAGGCCAGCTTACGGTTGAGCCGGAATTGCTGTTGCATTAACAATACAAAGGGGTAGAGAATATAAGCGATTAAGCCTGCCACGATCAACGGCAGGAAGAGCACACGGATCTGCCACCCAATGAACAAAATGAAAAAGAGAACCAGGGCAAGGGTGAAATACCTTGCTGCCGAGCTCCACGGTCTGGCGTTCATAGTATCTTTTTTACTGCTTCCAGAGTCGGTTCGATGATCGGCGCCTCGACAACCGCCTGCATCGCCGCGCGGATGTCCTTGAGCCCGCTGCCGGTATTCAGCACCAGGATCGGCTCATCACTGCCTACCAAACCCTGATTTGCAGCGCGCACTAGGCCGGCATAGGCTGTGGCTCCGGCTGGTTCCGCAAAGATGCCAAGTCTCCCCAAATCAGCGATAGCTTTGAGGATCTCATTGTCTGGAACCGTGATATAGGTGCCGCCGGTCTCGCGTGCCGCACGCACGGCCCGCACTCCGTCGCGCGGCAAATCCACAGAAATGCTGTCGGCCAGGGTATTGGCTGAAACCGGGGTGATCTTTTCCGTGTTGGCGTGGAAAGCATTTGCGATTGCGGCTGAGCCTTCGGCTTGGATTCCGATGATGCGAGGCATTCGCGGTAGCCACCCTAATTCGAGCAGGTCCTTGAACCCTTTATGGATCCCGGAAATGATATTCCCATCGCCTACCGAGACAAAGACAGTAAGCGGCGGGTGGTCGATGCTCTCACCGACTTGCTTATGCCATTCCTGATGCGCTCCCTGCCACCAATCCCATATTTCGAAAGCGGCAGTCTTCTTGCCTTCCGCGGTAAATGGGTTGTAGCCGGTATTACGGCAATACCATTTAAATTCATTTGCGGCTTTAATGGTTAGATCAAAGGCCTCATCGTAGGTACCATCGACCAGGATCACTTTTGCACCAAAGATAAGCAGTTGGGCCACTTTCGCCGTAGGCGCAGTCTTGGGCGCAAAGATAATTGCCTTTTGACCGATGGCGGCAGACATGCCTGCCAGGGCTGCTCCGGCGTTTCCAGTTGAAGCGGTAACAATGACTTCCGCCTGGATTTCTCGCGCCCGGGCAACGACAACGGCGCTGGCACGATCCTTGAATGAGGCAGTCGGGTTGCGGCTCTCATCTTTGAGCCATAATTGCTTCAGTCCGAGTTTCTCGCCCAATCGGGAAAGATTAAATACCGGCGTTCCGCCTGCTGCGTGAAGCGGGGTTGAACTACCTTCCGGTTCAGGGACTGGCAGTAGAGGCAGATATCGCCAGAGCGAGGCATCCTTGCGCGAGAGAATGTCTTCGGGCTGATACTTTTTCCGAATGGCTTCAAAATCGAGGACGATGTCGAGGTTGCCGCCATCCTTGGGGCAGGTATAAGTAACCTGGCCGGGCAGGTATTCAGTACCGCATAACGAACAACGATAGCCAATGAATTTGCTCATAACGCCTCTGATTTTACCCCGTTCAATGAAAAAAAATACCACTGAGACCCGGACGGATCGATCATGTTCTTCCGCGACTCAGTGGTTAATTTCCGTAATAGCAACCTACGTCCGCTCACGCAAGATCCCGGAAATCTTTTCCTGATCTACAGGCAGCGAGTCAATCCGGACGCCAACCGCGTTATAGATTGCATTTGTTATAGCCGGCGAAGTTGGAATACTTACGATCTCTCCCACGCCCTTCGCACCATAAGGCCCCTCTGTTGTCGGGTGCTCGACAACAATCGAAGTGATCTTGGGTGTCAGCATAATTCCCGGAATTCGATACCGCGCCAGGTGGTCCGTAACTACATAACCATCCTGGACAATGAATTCCTCGGTGAGGCAGTTTCCGAGTCCCATCATTACGCCCCCCTCAACCTGTCCTTGTAGACCAAGTGGATTCACGGCGGTCCCCACGTCATTTGCGGCGATCACTCGCAGCACGCGTACTTCACCGGTGATCGTATTGACTTCCACTTCAGCGGCTTGGGCAGCGAATGAGAAGGCAAAGTGCATATCCCCGCCTGAACCAAGCGGTTGGGTTTTGGGAGCTTCATATTCATACAAAGCCCGCGGCTTCTGACCCATGGCCTTCATCTCTTTCGCTACTTCCCCAAAAGTTAATGAATGTCCATCAGCATGAACGATGCCATTCTCAAATCTTACCTGTTGCGGTGGCACATCGAACTTCTCGGCAAGCGTGACAGTGATGGCCTGGCGGAGTGTTTTAGCCGCCAATCGGGAGGCATTCCCTGTAACGTAGGTCTGCCGTGAAGCGGTGGTTGGGCCGCCGTTGGGGGTTAAATCGGTGTCCATAACCAGCACACGGACTTTTTCAGACGTGACCGACAGTTCTTCGGCCACCATCATGCGCATGATGGACACCAACCCCTGGCCCATTTCTGCTGAAGAGCTGCGGACTTCCAACATCCCATCTTCATACAGTTCTACTTCGGCGCCTGAGATATCGGGTGCGCCGCCGCCAAGACCGGTGTTTTTGTAACCGGCGGCAAAGCCCCAGGCTCTGATCAAGTGGGGAGCCTCGGGCGAGGAGTGCGGAGAAAAAACATTATCAGGTCTCGAGCCTTCCTCATCCTGAGCTACCCGACGCATCTCGGCTTCCACTTTATCAATACACTCGGTCAAGCCCACCGAGTCGCGCAGGGTCTGTCCTGTATTCGTAAGGCTGCCAACATGCAGCGCATTCATTCGTCGGAGTTCAATCGGCTCGACGCCCAGCTTCTCAGCAAGCATGTCCATCATGGACTCGACCGCAAATGCCGACTGGGTAACTCCAAACCCGCGGAACGCGCCGGCCGGGGGATTATTTGTATACATGGCATAACAATCGGCCCGCACGTGCGGAATATCATACGGCCCGGCTGAATGCGTGGTTGCCCGAGTCATCACCTTTTCGCCCAGGGAAGCATAGGCGCCGGTATCGCCATACAACTCCGACTCGACCGCTACCAACCTGCCATTTTTCTTTGCCCCGATCTTTACCCGTATTTGCGTGGCATGGCGTTTGGGGTGGACAAGCAAACTCTCATGTCTATCGAAGAGCAGCTTCACCGGGCGCTGGGTTACGTTCGCAAGCATGGCCGCATGGATCTGCCCGGCGATATCCTCTTTTCCACCGAAACCGCCCCCCATCAGCTGCCCGATAATGCGCACTCGCTCTTCCGGCCACCCCATGGCGCGCGCCACTTGCGTTCTGTCTTGATAAGGGATTTGCGAACCAACATATATCTCCATTCGCCCATTGGAGGTCGGTACCGCGATACTGCATTCGGGTTCAAGGAAGGCATGATCGGTGATCGGCGTATGGAAAGTGTGCTCCAGGATCACATCGGACTCGGCAAATCCCTTTTCCATATCGCCTTTGCGAACCTTAATATGCTTAAGCAGGTTTCCATTCGCGTGTAATTGCGGGCGCATCCTCGCGGCGAGCCCGAACCGGGTCAGAGATTACCGGTTGGAGGTCAAATTCTGCCTCGATCAAACTCGCAGCCTGTTCGGCAATCTCCTGTGTCTCTGCGGCCACAATTGCGAGTGCGTCTCCCACATAGCGCACCCGCTCACCCACCCCGACCATTACCGGCCAATCGAAGATCACCAGTCCATGTTCGTGTTCGCCGGGAATATCTTCAGCCGTTAGAACAGCCGCGACACCTTTCAGTGCTTTGGCTTTGGAGATATCCAGTTTTTTCAGGAAGGCATGTGGCACAAGAGCCCGCCGGACTTTCGCATACAACATACCTTCGAATTCCAGGTCGTCGGTATAGACTGCTTCGCCCGTCACCTTCTCGACGGCATCGGGCCGGATTTGAACGTGACCAACCACTGCATGCGAGTGTATCGAATCGGGAATATTTGGCGGCGAGATGGGCTCCCCCGTCCTTAGGGAATGCGCAGCCGCCAGGATGGCATTCTCGATCGTCGGGTAGCCCGCACAGCGACAGAGTGTATCCTTTAGCGCAACCCGGATCTCTTCTGAGGATGGATTTTGGCTGCGTTTCAATAAGGCGTAAGCCGTCATGATCTGCCCGGGGATGCAAAATCCGCACTGCACCGCACCGTGCTCCACGAAGGCTTCTTGCAGCGGGTGAAGCTTCAGCTCGGCATTTACCCGTTGAGCCAATCCCTCGATAGTGACGACGGTTTTTCCATCCGCCCGTTCGGCCGGATACATGCAAGATAGTATGGGTTCGCCATCTACGAGCACTGTACATGCCCCGCACTCAGATTCTTCGCAGGCGATTTTTGTTCCGGTCAACCTCAGGCGATGGCGCAGGAGATCAGACAATGTCTCTCCGGCCAGCGGCGGCAGGTTGTAAACTTGTCCATTAACATTAAGAGTAAGACTTTCCATACCAATAACCTCTCTACGCAGCGCGTTCCCAGGCGGATTTGAGCGTATCTTTGAACAGGGCCGCTACTAAATGGCGGCGGTAGTCCGAACCGGCGCGCCGCGGACTGGACCGAAAACCGACACGACTGAGTAAGCCTTCCAGCCCGGCTTCCGCGGTCGCGTCGTTCATGGAGCGACCGATCATAACTTTCTCGGCATCGAGCGCCCGCCATGGAATTGGCGCTCCGGGGCCCACCGCGATGCGGATATTGTTGATTGTATCCGCCTGGCGATCCAACCAGATCGCTAAATTGATGATCGGCAGTGCCACGCCTTGTGGGCGCATTATCCGCTTGAAGCACGAGGCCTCATGCTCCTTCTTCAGGGGCAAATAGAAACCTACTATTAACTCTTCCCCATGTTTTAGTACGGATTTCCCCGGGCCCAGAAACATATCACTGAAGCGCAGCGTACGACTCCCCGATGCCCCGGCAATTTCGGCTTCGGCCTCGAGCGCCAGGAGCGCGATTGTCCCGTCTGCTGCCGGCAGAGCGTGGGCAACATTGCCGCCTAAAGTGGCTACATTCCGCACCTGCGGGCCGCCGATCAATAAGCAAGCTTCGATCAGAGCCTGCCCATTCAGACCGACAAGCGTATCCAGCGTGATTCGGCTGACAGGTATGCCCGCGCCGATAAATAACTTGCCCGCCCGAATTTCCAGGGCCAGCATTTCCTTGATCCCTGTCACGTCCACCAGCGTTTGAACGGCCGGATGCCGCCCTTGCTCGAGATCGAGCAATAAATCGGTGCCGCCGGCTATGGGTATCACGGGTTTGGGCGCGGTAACCAGGGCCTGTAAGGCTTCGGAAATCGACCCTGGACGTAGATATTGTTGCCACAAGCTCATAGGTTTGCCTAAAATGGCCTGTCAAAAAATCAAGACAGGCTTGTTAAATACCGTTGGATATCAAGCACGGGTTACAAGCCGCGTTCGCCGCGTATATAGGGGGTACCAAGGGCAGCGGGTGCGCCCAGGCGTTTCCTCATCGCCGCACGTGAACCGATTATCAGGATCAATATGGTTGCCAAATATGGAAGCATATCCATAAAACGACCGACGGATGGATTGCTTGCCGTAGAGATCAACGGCAGCGCCGGGTTCTGCAAGTCAAGCGGTAGGCGACGGAGAAGCCCAAACAAATATGAAACCCACAAACCTTTCAACGGATTCCAGGTTGCAAAGATAACCAGGCCTACTGCAATCCACCCCAGGCCCGAGGTCTTGAGGTCAACCCACCCGGGATCGGTAATAAGGCTCATTGCTGCGCCGGCCAGACCGCTCATGAGACCACCGAAGATCACATAGATATAGCGCGTCCCGTAAACATTGATGCCGAGCGAATCTGCGGCCGAGGGGTACTCCCCCACGGAACGGAGATTTAGTCCCGGTCGGGTACGGTTCAGGTAGTACCAGATGAGGGGAGCCAGTACCAGCCCAAGAAGGACGAGGAGCACCTGTTGTAATGAAACGCGCTCGATCAGAGGCAGGATGAGGCTGATAGGTTCAGGTACACGTTTCCCTACCAACGGGGCCCCAAGTATACTCGAGAGACCTGTGCCCAGGAAGGTTACGGCTAAGCCGCTCACCACCTGGTCTGCCCGCAGGCTGATGGTGATATATGCGTGTAAGAGCGCCAGTAATCCCCCGAACAGCATGCCGGCCGATAGGCCCAGAAGGATACTGCCTGTATGGAACCACACACTGAAACCGCCCATGGCTCCGACCAGCATCATGCCTTCAATACCCAGGTTCATCACACCGGCGCGCTCGGAGAGGATTTCGCCCAGCGTGGCAAACAGCAGCGGAGTTCCACTGACCAGCGAACCGAAAATTATCGTCGCGGCGAGAGCGATCAATTCATTACTTGACATGAGACGACTCCGCGGAAGCTACCGGGCTGATATCGGTTTTCTCCACTTTTATTCGATAGCGGAAAAGCAGCTCCGTGCCAACCACAACGAAAAGAATAACTCCCTGCAGCATATTGGAAATACCCTGCGGCTGGATCAATTGGGTGCCGACCTGCAGGCCTCCAAACAGGATAGCGACAAAGATCGCCGCCAGCGGATTGAGCCTTGCCAGCCATGCGACAATTACGCCTGTGAAACCATAGCCGCGTTGAAAACGTCCGTTGAGTTCACGCAAGGCCGAGACTTCGTTCATTCCAGCCAGCCCCGCTATGGCGCCGGAAACACCCATCACCAACAGTATATTGCTCTTCAGATTAATACCGGCATAGCGGGCAGCTTTCGGGTTATCACCAATTACCCGAATCTGATACCCCCAACGACTGCGGAACAGGACCCACGCCAGGAGCAGCGCTACCCCAATACCCAAAAAGATTCCCGGATGGGCGGTTAAGCCGGCAAAAATGGGAACGCTCTTGGCGTATTCGGTGAGTCGGGGCCAGGTGGCAGAAGCGGTAAGGCGGCCGGTCGATTCAAAGTCTCCCAGACTCCAGGGGCCGACCACAACAAAAAACTGCTGCCAATTGTAGGCGACATAGTTCAGCATCAAGGTGACAATAATTTCATTGATGTTTAGCCAAGCCTTGAGGAAACCGGGGATCGCTCCATAGAGAAAGCCTGCTGCCAGGCCCGCAAGCGCCATGGTCGCCAGCATGATCGGGCGACCGGTGGTCTTCGGCAAAATGAACAAGGCCACACCGGTTGCTGCCCAGGCCCCCATGAACATCTGGCCGTCGGCTCCGATGTTCCAAAGCTTCATACGGAAGGCGATGATGCAGGCGAGACCCGTCAGCAGAATCGGCGAGGCTTTGACAAGGGTGTCTGATATGGGGCCAAAACAGAGCAGGCCTTTCGGACAGTCACTATTCGTAAGCAGCGCCTTGATACCGGCTTGCCAATCGGCGAAGGTTCCAAACCCTTCCTTGAAGATCTCTCGATAAGTGGCAATCGGGTCGGTCGCGCCTGCCGCGCGTAACACAAAGCCCCCGACAATCAGCGCCACCACAACTCCAAGGATTGAGGAGACAACTCCTAACCAACCAGGGTTACTGGCACGGGTTTCGATTCTCACACGATAAGATTTCGAAGGAAGATTCATGCTTGCACCTTGGTGCCGGCCATCATTAGACCAATAGTCTGGATATCCGCCCCTTGAGCCGGCATTTCGCCAACGATCTGACCCTCATACATCACGACCAGCCGGTCGCTGAGGGTCAATAATTCATCAAGATCTTCAGAGATGAGAAGGATGGCTGCACCGCGATCGCGTTGCTCGATCAGGATTTTATAAACTACTTCGGTGGCGCCTACATCCAGCCCGCGTGCAGGATGGACCGCGATCATAAGGCTGGGCCGCCCCGATGTCTCGCGCGCCAGGATGAGTTTCTGCAAATTGCCGCCCGATAACATTCGCACCGGTGTTTCGATGGTCGGCGTGGCTATCTGATATTGATCCACCAGGCGGATCGCATTTTCTTGAACCGCATTCTTATTGATCGACCAGCCCGCTGCAATTGGTTTATCCTGAAAGCATCTAAGGATCAAGTTCTCTGCCACGCTCAGGTCGGGCACACTTCCGGCTGCAGCCCGGTCCTCCGGGATATGCGCCATGTGTTGGCCTACTTTATACCAGTCGGTGGCAGGGCCAAACGACCTGTGGTCAAAATTCGCGGTGCCGCCGGTCATGCGGCGCAATCCTGTAAGCACTTCAGCCAGTTCCCGCTGGCCGTTACCGGCCACACCCGCTACGCCTAGTACTTCTCCCGCATTTACTTGCAGGGATACATCTCGCAAAGCCGGCAGCCCGCGGTCATTGTCTGCCTGTAAACCCTTGACAGCCAATACAACTTCGCCGGGCTGAGACTTTTTCTTCTCCACTTTGAACAGAACTTCACGTCCGACCATCAGCTTGGCAAGCTGTGCCTTCGTCGCGCCCTCGGCGGACACTCCCGCCGCGGTCACCTTGCCGCGCCGTAGTACCGTTACTCGGTCGGAAATGGAAACCACTTCATCAAGTTTGTGCGAAATGAAAATAATCGTATGTCCGCGCTTGGTCATATCGCGGACAGTATGAAATAATGACTCGACTTCTTGAGGAGTAAGGACCGCGGTGGGCTCATCGAGGATCAGGACCTTTGCTCCGCGGAAGAGCATTTTTAAGACCTCCACGCGCTGCTGCTCCCCGACAGACAGTTCCCAGATCTTGGCACGCGGGTTGACGTTGAGGCCATATTGTTCCGCCAGGGACGCTGCTTGTTCCTCCACTTGTCGCAGGTTAAGGATAAACCGCGGGCGGCTTAGGCCCAACACCATATTCTCGGCCACTGAATGAGAAGCAACCAGCATAAAATGCTGGTGTACCATGCCAATCCCATGAGTGATGGCATCCTGCGGCGAATGAAAAGAAACGGGCCGGTCACCGATGAAGATCTCGCCTGATTCCGGGCGATAGAGACCTGCTAATACATTCATGAGTGTGCTCTTGCCTGCGCCGTTCTCTCCCAGCAAAGCATGCACCTCGCCCACCCGGCAGGCAAAATCCACATGATCGTTCGCAAGGACTCCCGGAAAGCGCTTTACAATACCGCGCATTTCAAAAGCAAGAGGGGATTCGCTCATATCCACATCCAGATACCTTGAAATACCGTTGGTGCAGGAGCTGAGCTCCTGCACCAACATACCAGCTAATATTGATTCTTACGGATTCGGCATGGCAGGAATTGCACCCTGAATGCCATCGACCAGCCAATTCATGCAGTACGTGCAGGCCGTGCGGCCTGTCAGATTGTTGGCGCTGATCGTAGCCGCATCGATGCCCTGCAGGTCTTCATCCGTCAAGGTCTTTCCGGCCGGCACAACGACCTTACCGGTGTTATCCGTGATCGGGCCCATGAAAACATCTTTGCGGGTGAATTTACCGGCGAGCATGTCAGCAATCTTTTGCTTGACCAGCGGGATAACTTCCGCTGGGACGCCGGGCTGAGGAGTCTGGCCTTCCATGAAGCCATAGAAACCGACGATGCCGGAATCGGCATCAAGATAATCATTACCCGGTTTCCAGGTTCCGGCTCGGATCTGCTTGATGACATTGAGATAAACCGGTCCCCAGTTCCAGTATTCCGCGCCCAGGCATTTATCCGGAGCCGGTTGGCAGGAGTTGATATAGTCGTAGGTCAACGCCCATTTTCCGGCATTGGCAGCCGCAACCAGTGGGCCTGGCGTATCCGAACCGATCAAAACCACGTCTACACCGGCATCCAACAGGGATTGAGCAGCCTGTTTTTCCTTGTCAGGATCATACCAGGTATTGATCCAGCGAACTTCCATTGTGCATTCGGGGCAGGTTACCTTGGCGCCCAGCATAAAGGCATTGCCCAGGCGGATGACTTCAGGCACCGGCCAGGGGGCCACATAACCGAGTTTTGTATCGCCATCGGCTTTAGCGCGTGCACCCGCGACCATACCACCGATGTATTTCATATCTTCCATGGCGCCGAACAGGTTTCCAAAATTGGTGCCATTGCTGAGATATCCTGAAACATGCAGCCAGCTGATCTTGGGGAATTCATCAGCGAGCGCAGACATGGTCGGCATATACTCCAGGGTGGTTCCGATGATCATATCGAAACCTTTGCGTGCGAGCGAGCGCATAACGGTTTCGGCATCCGGACCCGGGTTCACAGCTTCTACAAACTGGACAGCGATCGTGTCGTCCTGAGTCGACAGCCACTTCGCGCCTACTGTGTGCGCCTGCGACCATCCACCGTCATTTTCGTAGCCAATCAGAACGACGGCCACATTAAATTTGCCCGATTGGATATCGGGGATCTGGAAGCCGGCGCTCGTGGGTGCAGGTGCAGCGGTAGCCGCGGTGGCCTGGGTTGCAGCAGGCGCAGCGGTAGCCGCGGGAGCGGCAGTATTTGCTGGGGCGGTAGTGGGGGTCTGTGCAGGGCCGCACGCCGATAAAACCAATGCGAGAGCCATGCAAAGTACGGCAATGTTCAAAATTGTCTTACGCATTATCTTCTACTCCTTTTTAATTATGATCGGGCTTGTTTGTTCCTAACGATCTCTTTTTTTGCTCTGGGGCAGCAGCCTCCTTTCAAATTTGTCTGGACAATTTTATCATAGGCAATATGCAATTCGTGAAGAAACATACATATCATTTTACGGCAAACAAGAAAACTTCGTACGCAAGTCGTTCAGACTACTTTTTTTGATGTCAGTTGCTGGAACATCACGATCGATGCGGTCCAACAATTTACATAACAGCGGACCCACATAGTTGGGCGAAACCTTAAAAGATTGAACGGCCAGTGCTTTCGCGCGCGTCCAATTGTTTTCATGAGCATAACCTTCAATAAAGACAAATCGTTCAACCGGATCGTTGGGATAATCACTCAAAGCAAAAGCCTTATCGCCCAAATTGACTACGCTTTCCCAATCTCCAACCTGGCGTGCAAGATCCGCCTTCTCAAAATAGTAACACCAGCCATGCACCGGTTCGGGATAATAGACCGCAGGCATGCGCGCCATCCCCTCAGGCAGTATCCACGCTGACGATGAAATACTTGCTGCATCGCGGAGCAATGTAGTATCCGGGATGAGTCGGTTCTGTGAATCAATCTCCGGATCCAACAATCGCAAACAACCCGGCGGTTGGTAGTAGAAGACAACAGTCTGTGATGTATTTCCGGAAAATCTTCCGATTAGGTAGTTGTAATTGATTGGCAGGCCAGGTTCAAATCCCGGCACCGAGCCCGAATTGATCCGTGAGGTTGGGAAGAAGAAAACGTAATGGATAATGCTCGAACGATTGTCGGGATCATAGATCCAGTTCAATGCCGCGGCCAGGGAATTATCGGCATAATAATTGAGTGGACCCTGGTTCATCAACACTGTCGTATCCGGAACCAAACCGGGCGCGCGCCAGCTCATTTGCCAGAACATATTCTTCTGTGTGATCCAATCACGACGGAAAGAATCAGCCGATAGAGCCTGCCGTCCCGCGGCCAGAGCAACAAGCAGAATTACGATCCCAAGTCGAACGCGGGCAGGGATAAGTTCCACCAGGCCCGCAAGCAGGAGGCTTACTCCTAACATAAAGGAGATCGTAAAACGGCTGGCAGGGAACCCAAGGGTCAGCTCCAGTTTGGCCAACCAATACGGCCCTCCCGCAAGGAGCATGGCAAGCAGACCCAGTCCAATGGGCCAAAGAGCCCAGGCTCTCGTGGAATGTGCCTCTCCCTCTTGACTGCGCCCGAGCAGCAAGAAGACAACGAAGCCAACGATTACGACGATCCCTGCATAGAAGAGCGCCGTCAGAATGCCACCGGCTGCAAAATCGGGAAACTGGAATATTTGAGCCCAGGCTCTGGCGCTGACCAGCCAGAGATCCGACAACACTGCCACGACCAGATTAATGGCTGCGCTTAGGGGTTGAGAGCGCAAGTCGCCGAGCAGGGAATTCTTATAGGCAAGATTGGTAAAAACAAAGGCCCGATAGAAAACATTGGCCAGCCATACGACCAGATAAGGCAGCCATTTTAGAAATGTGGGTAAAAGCAGATGCCGCCAGCCCGATTGCTTTTGCCCGGTCGAATCTTGGGAGAGGAACGCATAAATAATGATCGGTCGTATCAGTTCGAGGAAGAAGAAGTATTCCAGCATCCAGAGATTCAAGGCGGAAAAAAGAAGCGCCAGAACCGTAAACGGCCAGAACCACTTTGGATGCCGGAACGCCCAAAGCATTAATAGATACGAGAACAAATAAAAAGACAGTACGATAAAAAAATGGCTCGAAAGATAGGATACCCACTGCAGGTTGAAACCGGGGTAAAGCAAAAAGAAAAGGCTGATGGTCAAGGAGAGTCGTTCATGGCCCGGCCAGAGTTCCCGGAATAGAGCCCAACACAGCACTGCCGTCACCCATCGCCAAAAGACGGCAAAAAGCTGCCAGTAAACCGGTACATGTGGAAGCAATCGTGTCGTGATCTGGTAGAGTTCTCCCCACACCGGGCGGCTGGTGGAGAAATAGAGTCTCATCGCGTCCGTTCCGAACTGATAGCGTATCCACGACATGCCCTGGTCGTCCCAATAAAACCCCAGCTGCGAGGACAGCACCCCGTAGGCCAGGAATGTAACGACTAATAACGCGACGGGGACGAGTCGCGGCGAAATTACGAAGTGAGTAATTTTCTTAAGCATGGTTCGGATACGTCAATCAAATAGTATAACCTGCACCTGCTGCCCGCCTAACCTATAATATTAATTCTATCCGCTGCCGGTCATAATGACCCTCGCGAAAGTTATACTTGACTTTATAGCCCATGGAGGTCAATAGGCTGATGCTGCTATCGTTTTCAACTTCCTGACTTCCGAAGACACGTTTATAACCGGCCTCGCGACTGGCATCATGGAAGGCCTGCATAAGGGCACGACCGAGACCCTTGCCTCTTGCCTGCGGATCGACGCTCATATACACCACCTCGATTGCCTCGGTTTCTGAGGCGACCTGCTGCGAAAGGGTGAGCGAGGAAACGATCGCCTGCCACAATATTCGAGGGCGGGTAAAGAGCAGCCTCAGACATTGCCCCAGGAACCACAGGCGCGGTTTCGTCAGCTTTGAATTGAGCTCATCAGGCCGAGGCGCGCCCACCACATAGCCGATCAAGGTATTTTCCTCTGACATCGCGTAAAAGCCGATCACCGAAGGGTCTTCCACGGCCAGTTGGAAATAACGCAGGACGAAGGGGAAACCCATGTCCGAAAGCAGTATCTTTAGGGCGGACTCATGCAGCTTTGCCATGGGAACGATCAGAGCGGGGTCGATTTGATGGATCGGATAGAGTGTATATTTCATGAACCGGCTGCCTTATGCCAATCCCCTGATCAGCGATGGTCCCAGGGGACGAACGATGAAGGAGGGTAGGTGTTTCCACATCCAGATCGCGGTCTGGAATTTCGGGTTCTTTTGATTTAATTCCGGCAATTGCCGGCCTTCACCCAAGGCATACCAGTAAGCCAATAATTGTTTTTTGGGCTTCCATTTCGATTTGAATATCTCGTTCCCTGAGCCGAGCAGGCTCCGTCCCATATCGAAAATACGGAACCCTTTTTGACAATATCTTGTAATCACAGACCAGTATAAATACTCGCCGGCATAATCCGGGCGAAACCTTCGCAGAATGTTGGCATGCAGATTGGTAACCAACTTACCCTGCGAAATTAACACGCCTGCCCCCGCCAGACTCTTATCCTTGCCGTAAAGCACTGCAAATTCAAGACTATCTCCGAGCGTTTCGGCCATAAGCTGAAGATAAGCCTTGCCATGATACGGAGATCCAAGCTCGTGCATGCTGCGCGCCAGGCCCTCATAAGCATCGTCCAACACGTCGAGGCGACCGAACCGGACTGAGAAACCCTTCTTCAGGGATTTGCGGATATGGTTGCGATGATCGGAGCCATAGATGTTGAGCAGTGATTCGGGATCAGGCGCCAGGTCGGCAAAATAGGTGGCATAGATGGGGTTTTGTATCCAGCCATCGGGCGGGAAAAGCTCTCCATCCGAGAACCGGACGTTCACGTACTCCACGCCCAATTCCTGAGACAACGCCCGGGCCCGATCCAACAGCGCTTTCTGTGCCTCCGTTGAAGTCCAGGCAAACCCGCCATAAGAGCCAAAAGGAGAAGTGGCCAGGTAATTCCCAAATAGTGGATGCTTGACGTGCACCAGCGCAAGCAGACCTGTGACCTCGCTTCCCCTGCGTGCTTCAAGCCGGTAGACTGGATAGCCGTAAATTCTTTCGACGAATTTCATCCATGGGTCCAGTCCGACAAAACCCGCCAACTGCGCAATCTCCTCGGTCAACACGCCGCGTTCATCGCGGGCAAGCAGCCGGACTTCAGGGTCGGTGACCAATACATTGCTCATATCATCTGACAGACTGATCTTCCAATGCCTCATCCAAATAAGCGCCGAGCGAGGAGACGGGGAACCGCTCCAGGATGCGGCGCAGGAAATCCGCCTTGTTCCATGTGAAGGGCCACAATAACGGATGTTGAATCAGGTCGCGCCCTATGCGCGAGGGCCAATCGGAAGGACTTACGAGTTCGTAGGGATGCAAAATGATCACCGGGCTGCGCCCGGATTTTAATTCCTGTTCCAGGATCTTAAGCACCACTCCCCCCATAACGCCAATAGTAAAACTGGAACCGTAAGGTATCTCACCCTGAGCCAACAGACCCAGGGAAAAATCACGCGGCGCAGTGAAGGAGTCTTTTGGACCGAAGAGGCGGTAAGTGCTGACCGGCAATTCCCACATCTGGCCCTTCCGGATGAGCGTCCCGGCGGGCGCGTAAATGGAAGAACTGTATTTGAATCCTGCCTGCTCGAGCAGCAGATAAGCGGCTTCGCTGATCCCCACCATCGGCGCCCGATAACCTCGAATGCCATAAGTAGTGTTCCAGGATTCGGCCGCCTTGATATCAGCCGCCAGCTCCTTTACATTCACCAGCGGACGGTGGATCTGGCAATGCAGGCCCAACTCATGCCCGGCGTTCAGGATCTTCTTGGGGACTTCGGGATACCAATTGGCAATCTCCCCCACCAGATAGAAACTGGCGCACGAACTGCCAAGTTTCTCAAGGATTATATCCAGGGCAGTTGCGGTAAATCCCGCATCCAGGTCACGGCGTTGCAATGAATCTTCAAGTGCGTCAAAGCGCCGGACCAGGGCAAACCAGGGTTCATAATCTATGCTTAGAAGGATGCGAGGCGAGGGCGGCATTGGTGTTGTCAGGTCCAACTCAGAGACTGGGAAGAGATGTCAAACAATAGATTTTCAGTACCTCACGAAAGGGTACCCGATTTTCGTGATCTGCTGATTTTGTGATATCCGGGACGCATTGCTGCGAGTTGGGTCGAACCCGACAACGCCATATCCAGTGCTACGAAAGAATCACTCAAATGACCCAAACATTATACCAACCCGAATTCTGGATAAGACAACGTAGTGGCGACTTGAGTCGCAATTGCCGCAAGCATCGCCACGGCTTTAGCTCTTCCTCGCCGTTCTGGGAACGGCTAAAACCGTGGCTGCCTGATATTTTGGATTATACGAACCGGCTTATCTATCGGATACAACCCACGTGCCGGTTTCGCTCTTGAGCGCGCGCCCGATATTCTCCGGGTTCGTGATCAGTGCCTGTTTGCCGCCGCCTTCCAGGAAGCGAATGATCGCCTGGATTTTGGGCGCCATGGAACCCTTTGCGAAATGGGTGCCCTCCGCCAGGTACTTCTTCGCTTCCGACACGGTCATCTTATCGAGCCACTTTTGATCGGGCTTGCCAAAGTTGAGTGCGGCTTTCTCAACAGCAGTCGAGATGACAAACAGGTCGGCGCCTACATTGTTGGCGAGCAGGCTGGAACCGAAATCCTTATCGATGACCGCCGCCACGCCTTCCAGATTACCATCATCATTCCGGATGACAGGTATGCCGCCTCCCCCGGTCGAGATCACGATGACGCCGGCGTTGATCAAGGCTTTGATCGCCTCGATCTCGACGATTTCCTTCGGAAGCGGTGATGCGACGACTCGACGCCAACCGCGTCCTGCATCCTCCACCACATTCCATTTCATATCTTTCTGGCGGCGTTTCGCTTCAGCCTCATCCATAAATCCCCCGATTGGCTTGGAAGGATTTTTAAAGGCCGGGTCTTCTCGGTCTACCAGCGTCTGGGTCACCACTGTCGCTACCGACTTCTTGATTCCGCGACGGCGCAATTCGTTCTGCAGGTTTTGCTGCAGCGCGTATCCGATCGCGCCCTGAGTGTCCGCGCCGCAAACATCCAGCGGGACCTCATGCATGTTTTCCACTTTAGCCGCGATCTCTGAACGGCGCAGGATGAAGCCCACCTGCGGACCGTTGCCGTGGCCGATGACGACTTCATAGCCGGCCTCGATCATATCCGCTATGTGGACGCAGCTCTCCCGAGCGGCTTCGTACTGGTCTTCAACAGATTGATGTTTCGTATCCTTAATAAGGGAATTTCCACCAATCGCAATAACGGCAATTTTCTTTGCCATAATCTTATCCTCTCAACACTAAGACATTGTCAATGCCATGACCGCTTTTTGCGCGTGCAGGCGGTTCTCGGCTTCATCGAATACGACTGAATGCGGTCCATCCATCACTTCGCTGGTTACTTCCACGTCGCGGTCGGCAGGCAGCGGGTGCATGTAAATGGCATCATCCTTGGCAGCCTTGAGCTTCTTCGAGTCGGTGATCCAGTGTTTATATTTGTCGATGATCCGGGAGCCTTCGTTAACGTCCTCGGTGGTCATCATGGCGCCCCACGATTTTGCATAGACCACATCGGCATCCTTGAATGCCTTCTCCATTCCATCCGGGTCCGAGATAACCTCAAAGCCCGTATGGAATTTCCTGGCTTGTTCCTTGGCCACATCCATGATATCGGGCATGAGCTTGAACTCCGGCGGATGCGCAAGCACAACGTCCATGCCGAAGCGCGGCATCTGCAGGATCAGCGATTGCGGCACCGAGATCGGCTTCTGGTAAGAGGCCGCATAGGCCCAGGAAACGACGATCTTTCGTTTGCGGAGATCGCGGCCCTTTTTCTCCATGATGGTCATCAGGTCGGCCAGGCATTGGAAGGGATGATAGATCTCGCACTGCATATTAAAGATGGGCGAGCGCGAATACTTGGCAACGTCGTTTATGTATTGGTTGCCGATCTTCCAGTCAACATGGCGGATGGCAATGCCGTCGAAATAGCGGCCAAAGATCTCACCGATCTCCACGGGCGTATCGCCGTGAGCGATCTGTGTGGTCTTGCTTTCAATGAAGGCGGCATGTCCGCCGAGCTGGTCGATGCCCGCTTCGAAGGAACCGCGCGTGCGCGTGCTGCTGAAGAAGAAAAGCATGGCCAGCACCTTATCGCGCAGATAGGCATGGGGTTCGCCGAGGGCGCGCTTGCGTTTGAGGTCGAACGCAACATCCAGGACGGTTTCTACTTCCTCTTTGCTGAAGTCGAGATCACCGATCAGGTCACGACCGCGAAGCTTGGTTTGCATGATTTTTTCTCCGGTCTTATTCCATTGCGCCTAGCACCAGCGCCAGCAGGGCCATACGCATTACTACGCCGTTGAAAGCCTCTTGCCAGTAACGCGACCAGTGCGTGATATCCACATCCGAGGGGATTTCGTCCATGCGCGGCAGGGAATGCAGCAGGATCGCATCCGACTTGGCTTTGCTCCCCAACAGTTCGCGCGTGATCTTGTAATTCGCGGGAGTCAGGCTTACATCCTTGCCGGAGCGCTCGTCGCGCGATTTGGTGTAATCCGGCTGGACGACGGGCTCCACCAGGATCACATCGGCCTCTGCAATGGCCTTCTCCACATGGTCGACTTCCTTATAGTTCAGGCTGTAATCCTTGATCTCTTTCTTGAATTCTTCCGTGAGCGACATCTCAGGCGGCGATACGAACGTGATCGGGCAATCAAACTGGGTCAGGGCATAGGCTAAGGAGTGCATCGTGCGCATGCGCATGTCGCCAACCGCCAGCCATTTGAGTCCGTCGATGCGCCCCTTCTCGCGCAAGACTGTATAAAGATCGGTCAGGATCTGTGTGGGGTGCTCGCCCCAGCCATCACCGCCATTAATGATCGGGATGCTTGCCCATTTCGCCGCTTCGTGCGGGGCGCCTTGCTGGAAGTGGCGCATCACGATCACATCGCCATAGAACTCCAGCATCTTAACCGTATCCTTGATCAATTCCTGATAGAAATCACCGGCACGCGTCATCTTGGCGTCTGAAAAGCCGGTCACGTGCCCGCCCAGACGGTGCATGGCGCCTTCGTGTGCCAGGCGGGTGCGGGTGGACGGCTGGTAGAAGGCCGTAACCAGCGTCTTCTCCTTCAGCAGATCCACGTTCTTGCGCGCCCGGGCGATGGGCTCCATCTTCTGAGCCACATCGAACACGTGGAAAAACTCATTCCTCTCGAACTCTTTCAAAGACAGAATATCTCGACCTGCAAAACTACGCATACGAACCTCCAATTTAATTTTTGAATATGATTTCGACCTTCAGGCTGCTTCACACTTGATTTGTAAATTGATCCATCCTTTGACCTCTCGCTCGATAAGAATTAGCGTAATTACCTTGAAAATGTCACGTTATTCAAGAGGTGGCCGATTTCTTCTAATGTGACATTGTCGTGTTACTCACATCTTCTGCAAGATACGCACGGCGAACCGCGTAGCGTGCAGATACCCGAATTTTGAGCCGGGGCGGGGTCCCTGTGAGCAAACACGAATTAGCTGCCCACGCGTCTTACCACGTGGAAATGGAAATATCCGGGAATGAAATAACTGGATGAATAGTCCAACACCTTCCCGTTGGAATGATATAACTTCGAAACGAACTCCAACAACACATCGCCGCGTTGGATCTGCAGCGGTTTCGCCACGTCGGCCGGCGCGCCGATGGCTGAGATGGCGGCCTTTGAGACGGTAAGCGAGTCGCCGCGCTGGAGCAGGAAATCGAGCACCGAGCCATCAAAATCATTCGGCAGCTGGTCGGGCCTGAGAACGCCCTCGGGTAATGTATCGACCAGATAGGCCACCGGGCGGCTTTCTTCGCGCATCACGCGCTGCACACGCAGCAGCGGCGTCCCCATCGGCACATCCAGCGCCTGCGAATTATCGTAGTCGGCAGCTGAAGTCTCCAGATGTAGGTTGTCGACCGTTATCTCGAGGCCCAGGCGTTTGGCCATGGTTTCCAGGCTCTCCAGCACTTCGAGGCCTGCTTCCATGACAGGCACCTGCCCAACCACGAAGGTACCCGAGCCCTGTCGCCGGCGGATCAGTCCCTGCGCTTCGAAAGTGCGCATGGCCTCGCGCAGCGTCGCGCGCGATACGCCCAACTTCTTTGCCAGGTCAGGTTCGGAGGGCAATCGGTCACCCGCGGAAGTCTTGGCGATCAGTGAAGCTAAGTCAGATTGCAGTCGTTGAAAAGGAAAATTCGCCATGATCAATTCGCTTTCTCTAATACGGGAATGAAACCAAATTTCGTGACATCCACCAGCCCTTTATCCGAGAGACGCAGTTCGGGGATGACAACAAGAGCCATGAGGGACAACTGCATATTGGGGTTATTCAGCCCACACCCGCAGGCTCTGAAACCCGCCAGTACCGTTTCCGCTTTCTTCGCTACAATCCCGGCCCTTTCTCGAGACATCAGGCCGGCGATCTCCAATTCCACCAATCCGATCACCCGCCCGTCCTTAACGGCCACTTGTCCACCCCCGACTTCGACCAACTTATTGGCAGCAATCGCCATCTGCTTTTCGTCCGTGCCCACTACTATCAAATGATGGCTGTCGTGTGCGACCGTTGAAGCGATGGCACACTTCTCTGTGAAACCAAAGCCGCTGACCAGGCCTACCGTGATCCCGGAGGTGCCTTTATGTCTTTGGATCAAAGCAAGTTTAGCCACATCCTTGCTTCTATCCGGATGAATCTGATTACCCTCCGGCGCAAGTTTCACTTTTAGGTGTCGCGTCGGGGCCTGATTTTCGATTACGCCAATTACGTTGGCAGTGACTTTCGCAGTTTCTCCACGTTTGTCCTTCGTGATCAATGCTGAGGGGACTTTCAGTTCAAAATCTGCGGCCGTCAGTTTCTTTTTGACGTGCACCGAGTTCGTGGCCCAGGATGGAAATTTGAAGCCCGGCAGGCCCACCACCCACTTGCCTTTTTCCGCGATCACCTGGCCCTTCGCGATCACGATCTCCGCTTTGAATTTCTTCAGGTCATCAACGAGGACTACATCAGCCCAGCGGCCGGGAGCGATCATGCCCAGCTCGCGGGTCAGGCCAAAATGTTCCGCCGCATTGATCGTCATCATCTGGATGGCCGTCATCGGCTCCAGTCCTTGGGCCACCGCATGGCGCAGCACGCGGTCCATGTGCCCATCGTAGGCCAGGGTTTGCGCGTGAGAATCATCGGTGCAAAGAATAAAACGGCGAGGGTCAAGACCCTTCTCCGTGATCGCCCCCACCTGCGAGGCAACATCATGCCAGGCCGACCCGTAGCGGAGCATGGGTTTCATGCCCTGGCGCACGCGCTCGATGGCATCGTTGATGCGGGTGCCCTCGTGGTCGTCTTCGGCGCCGCCTGCAACGTAGCCGTGAAAGGGAAGGCCAAGGTCCGGTGAAGCGTAGTGCCCGCCGATCGTCTTGTTTGCAGCATGGGTAACCGCCATTTCGGCCAGCATCTTATTGTTGCCGTTGAAGACGCCTGGGAAGTTCATCACCTCACCCAGCCCTATGATGCCCGGCCAGGTCATCGCCTCCGCCACTTCTGCCGGACCGATGGATGCGCCCGGAGTTTCAAAGCCCGGAGCCGAGGGCACGCAGGATGGCATCTGTACCCAAACGTGGATGGGCTGGTGTGCAGCTTCATCCGCCATCAACTTGACGCCTCTGAGGCCAAAGATGTTCGCCATCTCATGCGGGTCGATGAACATGCCGGTGGTGCCGTGTGGAGCCACGGCCCGCACAAACTCGGTGACCGTCACCATGCCGGACTCAACGTGCATGTGCGCGTCCAACAATCCCGGGACGAGATAGCGTCCTCTGGCATTGATAACCTGGGTGCGCTTGCCGATTGTATGGCGTGCATCGTGTCCGACAAAGGCGATGTGACCATCCACTACAGCAACATCCGTGCCCGGGATGATCTCACCCGATTGGACGCACACCCATTTTCCATTTCGGATCAAGAGGTCCGCAGGCTTGCGTCCCATGGCGACATCAACGAGCGAGTGAGTCAGTTTGGCAGATGGAGTCATAAGTTATCTCAGTCCTCGATCAGGCCGGCTGCACCAGGATGGTGTAGTAAAGGAATAGTATTGCCAGAAAAAAAGGAACCGAAACGATCCATGCGATCATCTCATGGCCGCGATAGACGGAATAGGCAGAACCAAAAGGCAGCAGGGGCAAAAGAAAGGCAGGCGAATGGATGACAGGAAATCCGCTCAAGAACCACGAAAACGGAAAGGCGAGGATCGCCGCTGCGACCAGCCAACGATAGTTGGCTCTGAATAGTCCGACCGCTGCGAGTACGACCGTTGCCAGGATGCCCGGCCAGCCCACAAACACCGAGATGACGAAATTAACCATGTGGGGCCTCGATCAATTTCCTGGCAGCCTTATTATGTTTTTCTATCAATTTCCGCTCATCCACTGTGACGAGCCGGCCTTCTTTAACAACGATCCTGCCGCCGACAACTGTGTAATCCACACGGACAGGCTGGCAGAAGACCACAGCCGAAACCGGATCATGCAGCGCACCCGCAACCTCAAGACGGTTAAGGTTGATCGCGAAGAAGTCGGCGCACTTTCCCGCTTCGAGGGAGCCTATATCCTGGCGGCCAAGTACCGCCGCCCCGCCCCGGGTCCCGAGATAGAGCGCCTCGCGTGCCGTCATTAACTTTCGTTTCGGATCGTTGGATAATGAAAAACCGGTAATGCCTTCCTTAACCCGGGCCAGCAGCATGGCCTGACGCACTTCGGCCAACAGGTGCGAGCCATCGTTCGAGGCAGAGCCGTCCACGCCCAGCCCTACGTTGACCCCGGCCGCGCGGTACTGCATCACCGGGGCGATACCCGAGGCGAGCCGCATATTCGAGGTGGGACAGTGCGCCACACCGCAGTGATGTTTGGCAAAGACCTGGATCTCTTCCTCATTGACCCACACGGAATGCGCGAACCAAACGTCTTCACCTACCCAATCCACTTCCTGCATATACCCCACCGGGCGATGCCCGAATTTATCCAGGCAGAATTGCTGCTCGTCTTCGGTCTCGGCTAGGTGCGTGTGCAGGTGAACCCCATACTCGCGCGCCAGGAGTGCAGACTGCCTCATCAGCTCACCGGTCACACTGAAAGGCGAGCAGGGTGCGAGCACGATCTGCACCTTCGCGCCCGCTTTGACATCGTGATATTTCTCGATCAAACGTTGTGAGTCCTTCAGGATCGAAGACTCATCTTCCACGACCGAGTCCGGTGGAAGCCCGCCTTTGGATTCGCCGAGGCTCATCGAGCCGCGTGAGGCCTGGATGCGCAGGCCTATCTCCTGTGCAGCAGAGATTTCATCGTCGAGCCGGGACCCATTTGGGAATAGATAGAGATGATCTGAGGCGGTAGTGCATCCCGATAACGCCAGCTCCGCCAGCGCGGTCTGAGTCGAGGTAAAGATATCGTTCGGAGTTAAGCGGGCCCAGATGGGATAGAGCGTCTTTAGCCAGTTGAACAGGTTGGCATCCTGTGCCGCCGGGATGGCACGCGTCAGGGTCTGATAAAAATGATGATGCGTGTTGATCAGCCCCGGCAGGAGAACATGATCATGAAGGTCAAGGACTTCATCTGCGGATTGGGGAAGCTCACCGGTCGGGCCGACCTGTTCGATAAAGCCGTCGCGTATAAAAAGACCACCCTCGGGAATTTCCCGTTGGCGGTCATCCATCGTCACGATCAGCGCATTCTTAATAAGCAAAGAAGTCATTCGGACAAATTTTATCCAATTGTTTAGTTGTCTGACAACTTCTAGTTTAGCAAAAAAAGGGAAGGATGTCAAATGTCTGACATATGATTAATGTCATGAAATCATATGGAGCAGCCAGCGTAACTGGATGCAGAGAATAGGGAATCTTGCGGCCACCGGATAGTTTGATCGGTGTATTCACGAATCTTTTCACCCACCATATTTTTAGCCCCACGACCTCAACCGGACAACTCAGGCGCTTTTCTTGGTGCTGATCTTAACCTTCGTGTTCCTTCGCGTCGTGTTAGAGATTCTTTCGCTCTTTCCTCTTTGCTTTTATCCGAAGAATTAACGTTCATCTTTTTCCATCTGTGTTTATCTGTGGTTAAAAAAATACGCTCCGGAACACCCCCTGAAGAATTAATCCGCGTTTTTCCGCGCTAGTCCGCGTCCCAATTGAACTTCAGATGATACCCATTGGTATAATCCAACTGGATTGAAAATGTGTTCCCTATGCCAAAAAAGAATCCGCAATCCGTACCTCTTCATCGTGAAGCCTCCGCAGACTTGCGGAGAGTGATCGGCTTGAGCGACGGCATCTTTGCTTTCTCCCTCACCCTTCTTGCCCTCGACCTGAGACTGCCCGACGCCCCCAACCTGACAGTGGAAAATGGGCTGACGGGTCTGCTCCCCAAGCTGCTCATTTTCCTTATTTCGTTCCTCGTTATAGGGAATCAATGGGACGTCCACCAACGGACTTTTCTGCACATCGCCCAGGCAGACGCGAAATTTGCTCTGCTTAATCTGCTGTCCCTATTATTCGTCATCATTCTTCCGGCCGCCGCCGCGGTTCTGGGCAGGTATCCAACCGCACCGCTTGCCATAATTTGTTTTGGTGTGAATTCTGCCCTGTTGGGCCTATCGTCATGGCTGGCCTGGTCACATGCCATCGGCGGAGGCCGCCTGCTCGATGCCGAGGCAGACCCGAACCTGGTCGCCATGATCTCGCGGCTCTGGTTCAGCACGCCGGTCGTATTTTTCCTAACCATCCCCCTCGCCTTTGTGAATGTCTTTCTCGTATATATGTTGTGGCTCATCCTGCCGATCCTGTCCTATATGTCCATCGGCATGTATATGAGACAGGCCAGGAGCAAAAAGGGTCCTGAAAAAAAAGCATAGACGGCGTGTCCTCCTCCGCCTATGCTCTTTTTTGGTAATTCAAGCAAGAGGTTGGTAGTCAGCCGAATATGATTGGGCCCGGGTATATTGCTTCCAACCTCAAGAATTCTATTCTTGAAGTTCACAGACAATACTGCAAATTTTGAGAAATCCCATAAGTAATTCGTGAGATCCCACTAATCCGCGTCATCCCGTGTTGAAAATCCTTAATCATGGAAATCAAACGTATTGTCTCATTGCGCCTTCCAGCGGGGTTATTATATTGAGAGGAACAAAAGGCTGAATGAGGCTCAACCAGCGTGATAATATCCTGCCAATCATGAATTTCCGCAAAACGAACTCGAGGCCCTTGGAGACCACGGTCGAGGACCCCAGCCTGCCGGTATTTGAAAAGAATTTTACAGAACACTGGAGCTCCATCTATCGCTTGCTGGCGCGCATGCTGGGCGACCCGGCCGAAGCAGAAGACCTGGCGCTGGAGACCTTCTACCGCCTCTATCAACACCATCCAAACCCGGAGCAGGAATTCAACGTCGGCGGCTGGCTGTATCGTGTGGCGACGAACCTTGGCCTGCATTCCATCCGCAGCTTCAAGCGGCGTGAGCACTACGAGTTGAAGGCCATCGAAGATCGCCTCGCCGAAGCGCCGGAAGAAAGCCCCATGGATCGGCTGGATCAGAAAGAAGAAAGTCAAATGGCGCGCAGGGCTTTGGCCAGGATGAATCCCCGTCAATCTAAATTACTGGTGCTGCGCTACTCCGGGAAAGCCTATAAAGAAATCGCACAAGCCTTGAACCTCTCCCCGGCTTCCATCGGCCCGTTGTTGTTACGGGCGGAACGTGAGTTTGAAAAGTGCTACCGTACTCTCGAACAGGAGAAACCATGAACGAACATCTGAATGATGGCCAGCTTCGAGCGGCTCTCGACGGAGAGCTGGATGGACAAATGCTCCGGCATCTTGAGAATTGTGGATCGTGCCTGAGACGGCAGCACGCCTTGCAGGTGCAGGTTGAGGAAGTCTCACACAACCTGGCGTTCCTGGCGAATAGAGAGTCGGACAGCGCGCCCTCGGTACAAACAAGCTTGAAACATTTTTATTCCAGAAAGATTCCGCAAAAGGAGACACCCATGTTGAAAAGATTCTTTGCTTCGAATGCAGTCCGCTTCGTTGGTGTGGCTGTGTTATTGCTGGCGCTGATCATCTCGATCCCCGCCACCCGCGCCCTGGCCGACGAAGTGCTCAACCTGTTCCGCGTCGAGCAGGTCACCGTCATCCCCGTTGATTTCAGCGGTATGCAGGACCTGAGCAGTGGCACCCTCGGAAAGCAGTTCACCGATCTGATCTCGAGCTCGATTGACATGACCCAAAAGCCCGGCGACCCGGTCGCCGCAACGGACGCCAACGACGCCAGCCAGAAAACCGGTTTCACTGTGCGCCTGCCTCAAAAGTCGGCCTTCTCACGCCTCACCGTGACGAATACCGCCGCCTTCAAGGTGACCGTAGACCGTACCAAAGCCCAGGCCTTATTAAACGAGGCCGGACGCAGTGACTTGGTGCTGCCGGAAACAATCGACGGCGCCGTCATATCCGTGACCGTGCCGGCCTCCGCCCAGGCTGATTACGGGACCTGTCCTGACCCGTCTGCAAATGACTCAGGCAAAGCCGGGTCGCCCGGCCGAAATTATCCCGACTGTGTCATCCTGGCAGAGATCCCGAGCCCGACCGTGGATGCGCCCGCCAGTGTTGATGTCGCCCAGTTGGCGCAAATCGGCCTCGAATTTACAGGCATGAGCAGCGAGCAAGCCGCCGCTTTCACCAGCACGGTTGATTGGACTTCGACGCTGGTTGTACCCATCCCGAAGAATGCCGCTACCTATCAGCAGGTATCTGTCGATGGTGTAACCGGCACGCTCATCCAACGCCCTGCCGATGACGCCCCTCAATTTGTCCTGATATGGATCAAGAATGGCATCGTCTACTCCATCGGCGGGTTGGGAACCAATTCGCAGCAAGCGCTCGACATGGCAAATTCCCTGCCGTAGAATCCGTATCTACTCATAGCCTTGGCACAAAGTACCGAATTTCCCTCCCCAGGCTTTCAGCCTGGGGAGGAACGTGACGCAAAGCAGTATCACCACCAATAGCCACTAGAATTCATTGCTGTAGAATCCATTTATGATTGATACACCCGCAATAGAAACCCACGACTTGCGTAAAGTCTACGGAGCATACGGCGAAAAAGCCGCCGTGAAAGGCCTCACCCTGCAGGTAATGCAGGGTGAGGTGTTTGGATTCCTGGGCCCCAATGGCGCCGGGAAAACAACATCCATAAAGATGCTGTTAGGTTTGGTTGAGCCCACCTCCGGGTCAGCCGTTTTATTTGGCTCACCTATAGGGAACCGGGCCATACTAAAGAATATCGGTTTCCTGCCCGAGCATTTCCGTTTTCAGGAATGGCTGAGCGCCGAGGAGTTTTTGAACCTGCACGGGCAGCTATATGGGATGGACGCAAACGACCTCAAGAAGAGGTCGATGAGCTGCTGGACCGGGTAGGGCTTGCCGATTTTCGCGCCAAATACCTGCGCACCTTTTCCAAGGGTATGTTGCAGCGCATCGGCCTGGCGCAGGCTCTGCTCAACCGGCCGCGTCTCGTATTCCTCGATGAACCGACCTCCGGTTTGGACCCGATCGGCCGCCGTCTGGTACGAGACATTATCCACGAGCTGCGCGAGCAGGGCACCAGCGTTTTCCTCAATTCCCACCTTTTGAGTGAGATCGAGATTACCTGCGACCGGGTGGCTTTTATCCGGCATGGAGAGGTGATCCGCCTCCTGCAATTGGGTTCCATCAATAGCGATCAAACCAATGTAACCATTCGCGCCAAAGGTCTTTCACCCAACGCGCTGGAGGGCCTTTCAGAATGGGGAAAAGAACTCCAGGTTGAAGGAGAGAACATAACGATAACCTTAAGCTCCGAATCAGTTATCCCGGAGATCACCCGCTACCTTGTGGCGCAAGGCGCAGATGTGCATGCCATCACACCCAAACATATGTCGCTCGAAGATATATTCATCGAAACTGTCGGCGAGGACGGTGGACTGTGAAAAATATCTGGATCCTCACCCGCATGACCTTCCGCGAAGCGATCCGCCGGCGCATCGTATTGACCGGCCTGGTGCTCGGCCTGTGTTTCCTGATTATCTACTCGATCGGTTTTCATTTTATTATCGGGGAGGTTCAGAAGGGCTGAAGCCGCCGCTCAAAATGACCCGGCCCAGCGGGCCGTGGCGCGTATTGCAGATACCGAAGGCCAAAGCGGACTGCTTATGGCCGGGCTGTATGCCGTCACCTTCCTGTCCATAGCCATGGGCGCCTTGCTGGCCGCGGATACGCTGGCCGGCGAGATCAGCTCCGGCACCATCCAGACCATCATCACCAAGCCCATCCGGCGCTCGGATGTAGTGCTGGGCAAATGGCTGGGCTTCGCCTCGTTACTGGCCTTGTATTTCCTGCTCATCGGCGGAGGTACGGTACTCAGCGTTTGGTTGCAAGCAGGGTACGCGCCCAATCACCTCTTGGCCGGGCTGGGGCTGATCTATTTCGAAGCCGTGCTGGTCATGACCATTTCGTTGGCTTGCTCCAGCGCATTTTCGGCGCTTGCAACCGGCGGAATTGTTTTCGGTCTTTACGGCCTGGCTTTTATCGGCGGCTGGATCGAACAGTTCGGGGCCATCCTCCAAAACCCGACCGCCATCAAAGTCGGCATTATTGTGAGTCTCATCATCCCCAGTGAGTCGCTCTGGCATAGGGCGGCCTTTGAAATGCAGACGCCCCTATCCGGCGTCTTGGGCATGTCACCCTTTGGAACCGTCTCAGTTCCCAGCCCCTTGATGGTCCTCTATACGGCGATTTATCTTGTCGTTACTCTCTATGTGGCTATACGCAAGTTCCAAAGCCGGGATATGTAACCATTCAAAATGGATTTGTCTCATCCCCTCTCCCACCGGGAGAGGGTAGGGTGAGGGATTGCGGCGTGAGGAGAGGGCGGCGTGAAGTGTAGCTATTCATGCCTTCTGCAAGATCCCCGCGAGTAGTTCCAATTGACATGCTCATCTGTTGGGTTTGATACAGAGAGTTGATTGAGCCGCTTTGTTCGTTAAAATGGTGAAGAAGGCGGGGAAACTGCTGAGTTTTTTTTACCAAACTAACCGCACGGAATAAATACACACCAAAGAAAGGTCCCCTCAATCATATGAAAGTATTGCTTTCCTCGATTGGCTCTCGTGGTGACGTTCAACCTATCCTTGCGCTCGCCCTTGAGCTAAAGAAATTGGGACACGAGGCCCGTTTGTGCGTGGCTCCCAATTTCAAAGAGTGGATCGAGTCCTACGGGCTGGAGTGTGCTCCGATCGGTCCTGACCTGAAGAAGCTGACCGGTGGAACCGTGCCCGGCAAGCCGGTGCTGCCCTCCAGCGAACAATTGCAGCAGATGGCTGACCAAACCGTGCGCACGCAGTTCCAGGTAATAGCCGAAGCGGCACGTGGCTGCGATCTCTTGGTCGGCGCAGGCGCGCTGCAGATCGCGCTGCGGTCTATCGCAGATGCGCAGAAAATCCCTTACGTTTTTGCGGCCTACTGCCCGGCCGTATTGCCATCGCCACATTACCCCCCGCCAAAAATGGGCGGCCACTATTCGTATTCGCTGCCGCAGACAGAAAATCAGCAGCTTTGGAAAGAAGATGAGCAGGAGTTCAATGCGCGATTCCGCGCGACGCTGAACGAGGAGCGAGCGAAAGTTGGCCTGGCTCCCGTCTCAAGCGTGCAGCCCTACATATTTACGGATCGTCCCTGGCTCGCTGCCGATCCGGTCATCGGGCCGCCCTTCCCAGCCGTCGGCATGGAAGTCGTGCAAACCGGCGCCTGGCTCATCTCCGACCCGACCCCGCTGCCGGATGAACTTGAGAAGTTTCTCGCCGACAGTTTACCTCCTATCTACCTGGGTTTTGGCAGCATGCGAGCCTCCGAGCGGACCGCTCATGTGCTGATTGAGGCGGTCCGAGCCTTGGGGCTCCGTTCGATCCTTTCGCAGGGATGGGCGAATCTCATACCAGGCGATACCGGGAGCGACTGCCTTTCAATTGGAGATGTCAATCACGAAAAGCTGTTCCCACGTGTGGCCGCCATCGTCCATCACGGCGGCGCAGGGACCACAACCACAGCCGCGCGAGCGGGCACAGCTCAAGTCATTATCCCGCACAATTACGATCAGTTCTACTGGGCGCACCGAGTGCAAGAGTTGGGAGTGGGAGTATCAGGCCCCCTGCGTGATGACCTCACCGTAGAGGCACTGGTCCCTGCCCTGCGCGAATGTTTGCAACCCGAGACGACGGCGCGTGCCCAGTCTCTTGCGAGCCGCATGGAACTGCATGGTGCGCGAATCGCCGCACAACGGTTAGTCAAAGAGTTCGGTTAAGGCGCCGCCACCTTCGCGATATAGACCTTTTTTTGTGACTCATTTGATTTCGAGATTCGAAGAAATAAAACAAGAACGCCCTTTGTGCAAAGGGCGTTCTTTCGATCACTTTGATTTTTATCTACATCGGCGGCCAGTAGTGCAAGAGGAACTGGCTCGTAATGGGGATTACATGCAGCAGAGTATCCACGATCAGCCCCAAAATGAGCAGCCCGCCAAAGTTGCGGTTATGTGCAAAGGAGACTCCCGCAAACCAGATCGGCCATGCCGGGTATCCCTGCAGGCGGCTGGTCCGGGCGCGGCTTGTTGAGCAGCTTGATTGCCGTGACCGCGTCTTTGAAGGCAAAGAACACGATCAGCATCACCGGCGAGAAATAGCGCGGCACGAACACCAGGTATACGATCACCGCATAGATCAACACTAGCACAGCCTGGTTGACAAACCTCGCGAACCTCTCACCCGCCCGTACCGGGAAGGTGCCGACACCCTTTGCCAGGTCATCGTTACGCTTGTCAATGTGCTTACCAACGTTGATGCTTGCTACGCTTAAGCCAAACGGGATCCCCGCCAGGGCAACGTTCCAAAGATTCGGAGTCAACCCTCTGGCAAGCACGAAGTACACGCCCCCGATCATGATCGGTCCCCAGATCAGGAAGATGGCCAGCTCACCCAGGGCCCAATATTTCAGCGGCCAGGTATAGAAAAGCAGGGTCAGCGCCCCAAAGGCGAACAAGCCCATGACGACGGGATCGAAGCCCGTGTACAACAAAGCGTATACACCTGCCAGGGTGGCGATCACGCCGCTTACCAGGAACCATTGGATCTGCTGGCTCTTGGTCCAAAAACCCTGCACCAACGGATGGACCCCGTACTGGGTGCGGAAATAGTTGTCCTTGTCCACGCCGCGGCTGTAGTCGGTATAGTCGTTGAGCAGGTTATTGGTGCCGTGTGCAATGAACAGCCCTATGGTAAGGACGAGCCAGGGAACCACCGAAAAGAATCCATCTCGCCAGGCCAGCAGTCCGGCGATGACACAAGAATAAACGGTGACCAGGGTGACTGCGGAGCGGGTGGCGATGAGCCATTTCGAAATTACATCCAGCGCATCCCACTCTTTTTTGTCACCCATCTTGATGAGTTGCCATATGGCTTTACGCCACATCGCAAAATTTATACTCATTTCTGCTCCTCTCCAAGTCAGATTCGCGCAAAATTATACAACCGTTTATTAAAACATACGCTGAAAAACGGAACACGGATGTCACGGATTGGACGGATTTGCACGGGTTCTTTTTTTTATTACAACCTAGGCAAAGAAAAACCTGAGGGATTGCTCCCCGCGGCTACATTCGGCATCCATTCCTCTCACAACTCGCTCTTTTTAATAAGTTCTATCTTTGTTTATCTTGTTTTATCTCTGCCGTCTCGCCCCGGTGCACTTACGGGGTTTATCTCCGGTGAATCTCTTAGCTCATCTTTGGTGAATTTGTGGTGAAAGCTCTGCGGAACATTAGCCAAAGCCCCGCTGCAGGATATTCCTGACTGGGTCGGCCCCCTGCTCGGCGAGGGTCTTCACGGAGCATCCCCGAAACTTGGTGCAGGGGACCGACCCCGCCGAGACTCGACCGCCAAGTCTCCCTCGCAGTGTTTTAACAAGGTTCTCCTTCGTGCTCCTTAGCGTCCTTTGTGGCGAGAGTTCTTCAGAAAGGTTCTTTTTCTACATCCTTGCCTCCAACAACTCGCTCTCTCTATCGGAAAATTAAATTTCTATCTCCGTTCATCTTGCTCTATCTCCGTTTATCTCCGGTGAATCTCCCAGTAGAATATTAGCCAAAGCCGCGCTGCAGGATGTTCCTCACCGGGTCCGTCATTTTGGCCTTGGCCTGCGGGTTTACCCATAAGCTAGACTTCTGCACACTGGCGGGGCTGTATACAACCAGACCGGAAAGGCGTTCGTAGTATCTAAAAAAATCTGAGGTGTTCAAGAAACGATGGCGCGCATAGAACGAAGGGTCCCTGCGCTCGGCCCTTTCTTTGATCCATGTGAGGTGCGCAGGCAGGTCCAGGGGTACGACTATCGCTGGGTCAGACACAACGAACAGCAGGTTTGCCATACTGGCGCGGCATTTGCCGGAGTTTGCTGCACAGGACGTCCACCAGGCGCAGATCGATCAGCGCGTCTCCGGCCGCTGAAGCAGCCAGGGTCCGGTGCAGGCCGCGCATGTGAGTGACTTCGATGTTGAAAGTGAAATTGGTGCGGAAGAGGACCGAATAATCCGGGCCGCGCGTTTTCCCGGCCGGATATGGCTCGTACGCGACCTCGAAACGTTGTTCCTGTAATAGCCAGTATGGGATCTGCAGCTCATACAACAGATCGACGGCTGCACCGGCCTCCTGGGTAACCCGCAGCTTTTTGCGGATCTTGTCTTTGTATTTCTCGACAAAAGAGGCGTAGCGCGGAGAAGCCGCTATCCACGCCGTTAGCTGAGCGGTGATTGCGCTGCGGTTCGCTTCGAACAGGAAGGCGACCAGCTCGCTTTGTGACTTTGTCAAAACCGGTTTTGAAGTATCAATGGTCATTTTCTTGCCGTCCACAGAATTGACTTCCATCAGCCCGATTATAGACAATTCTGAGGAAAATTGGCTCTGTCGAATTTAGCTATAGGAACGGTAAAGAAGAACCGGAGGGAAATGTTTCCTCCGGTTTTTTTTCGGCATCCTTTCCCTTCACAGTATGTCCCTACAGGGTTCTCCTTAGTGCTCCTTCGCCGTCTCGCCCCGATGTACTTACGGGGTGCCCTTTGTGGTGAGAGCTCTTTAGAGAGATTCTTATTCACCTTACTTTATCTCCGCCGTTCCGCCTGATTTGCTTGGCGAATCATGTACTTTCTGGGTTTTTCTCGGATGAATTGCACAGGCCGAAATCAACTTTCTCGCAGAACCATCAGGCATACTCCCTCTGGTTCTTGTCAACATCCTCGTCCCTCACAATATATCTCTCCAAAAAATCTTTGTGTCTTTGTGCCTTTTCGTTAAGTGTTTTTTTTCAGTAGACTTATCCGTGTTTTCCGCGGTATCCGTGTACCAGAATTTTTCGCCTAAATTAATCAGCGCCAGAACTGCGACGTAGCCGGGATCAGCCGCAAAGCCACGTCCATGATCAGCCCCAATAGGAACCAGATGCCAAAGGCGCGGTTATTGACAAAAGCCTGGGTCGCAAAGTAGAGCGGCCACCCGCCCTGCCCGTCGGGGAAGTCCGCGGGGCGCGTCTCCGGTTTGGGCTTGAGCAGGGTCGGATAGGTCTTGAGGAAAGTAGGAATAGCCAGCACCACGATCGCCATCACTGGTGTAAAGAACTTCGTAACGATCAGGAACGCCGTTACGAAATAAGCCAGGACCATCATGGTCAGCACAGCATAGCGTGCAGCCTTTTCGCCGATCAATACCGGCAGCGTATGAATACCCTTCTCTCCATCGATCTTGAACTTATCGATGTGCTTGCCGAAGATGACCGTCGTCACGCCCAGAACGTAAGGGATACTGGCCAGCACCACATACCAGTTCCAATGGTGCGCGAGCACATAATAGCCGCCGCCGATCATCAGGGGTCCCCACACAGCCAGCACTGCGGCTTCACCCAGCGCGATATATTTCAAGGGCCAGGTATAGAACAGCACGAAGAATATGCCGAGTCCCAGCAGGATCCAGCTGGTAAGGTCCCAGCCGTTTATAGCAATCAGATAGAGGCCGGCCAACAGGGCCAGGAAGGCTGTCACCGCAAAATAAGTGAGATGCTGGCGCTTGGTCATCAACCCGCTGGCGATGGGCTGGGCGCCATAGATGGTACGGAAATAATTATCCTTATCCACACCGCGCACAAAGTCGGTGAAATCATTGAAGATGTTGTTGCTGGCGTGGGCCATGATCAGTCCGAAGGTAAGCGCCAGCCAGGGGAGGAAATGGAATTGGCCGTCCCGTGCGGCGAAGATGCCCGCCATCGCCGCCGACAGGAAGGTCATGATCAGCACGGCGGCCCGCGTGGAGATGAGCCAATGCGAGACCACGTCGAGCTGGTCCCACTCCTCTTTAGAGACGTCCGGGATCACATTTAAGGCCTTTTGCCACATTGCGAAATTTACTTTCATTGAGTTCTCCTTGGATGGTCAGGGATAACCAGCGATGGGCGAGATAGCGGATATTTAACAAAACCCGTGCTTCGAAGGATCAAGGGAAAGTGAAGTCTCCTTTTGTTAAACAGCCGGTGCACTTACAGGGTCCGCCCCCGAATTTATATTTATGAAACGCCTGCTCGTAAACGAATCTCCGTATTATACAACCCCTTTCGTAAACACCTTGACGCGCCACCGACCCCGGAGGTCTTCCCTAAGCTCTACCCCATGTCTTTGTTGAAGATCCTTGTATTCTCAAGTGCGAACGAGGCGATCACACCGCGTCCCTGCTGGAACTAATCTCCTGCCTGCCACTCCCGATTCTCGAATCTCGAATATCGCTCTCCCCGCCCCCTCATTCCCGACTCTCGAATACCGAATATCGCTTTCCCTACCCCCATTCTCAATTCCCGAACAACGAATTATCGAATATCGCATTATCGAATCACCAACGTCGCCAACCAATCCACTTATTCCTGATCCCCTAATTACCGTATTGCCCAAGCACCTGTTTCCCCTGTAACTCTGCGCTTTTTTGCGATAAATCATCCACTCTCACTTACCCTCAGCCTGCTCCTCTGTTGTCTACTCCTCTCTTCTCTACTCATCTTCTCTCTAGCCCTCTGCTCACCTGTTTACCTGCCTCCCTGTCTCCCTTATTACCTAATCACCTGACACCTGATACCTGGTACCTGATACCAGATACCCGATACATGGCACCTCGCACCTGATACCTGCCCCCCCACCAGCAGGATGTTTATCACCGTCATTAAAGGATGTTTATCGCTTGTCTAAACATAGAACCAAACCAGATAATGAATCCAATATTACTCGGTACGCGTCTTATCTGCATGGGGAATGGATGCGTATCAACTTTGATTATGAGAGGTCGCTATGGCAGAAGTTTCGTTGACAGCGTCACCACTCGTTACCAATCCCCTTAAGATCGAGGATCTATCATTACTTGAGGAAGTCGCGTCCCGCACCGCGGGTGTATCGCGGCTCGAGATGTGCATCCAGTGCGGTTCATGCGGCGGCTCGTGTCCTTCGGCCGCAGCCATGGACCACACGCCTCGCATGTTGTTCGCCATGCTGCGGGCCGGCATGCGGGAGGACGCGCTGAAAAGCAACACCTTCTGGGTGTGCGTTTCATGCTATCACTGCGTTGTCCGCTGCCCGCAGAACGTTCATATCGCGGACGTCATGTATACATTGAAAAGCATGGCGATCCAGGCCAAGCTCTTCCAGAATTCAACCGCGCCCGATTTCTCACAGACCTTCGTGGACATGGTCGAGGAGTTTGGGCGCAGCTTCGAACTCGGGTTGGCCTCACGGCATTATCTAAAGCATTTCCCCTCCGCCTTCCTAACATGGCGCCCATGGGCATGGGCATGTTGAGCAGGAAACGCATGAGCCTGCTGCCCAAGCGCATCAAGCACCTGGACCAGCTCAAAGCGATCCTCAAACGTGCCAAAGAACTGGAGGCCGTGCAATGAAGGACTATATTCTTTATCCCGGCTGTTCGATGGAAACCAGCGCGCGAGCCTATTACGACTCGCTCAAGGCTATTGCCAAACCCATCGGATTAAATCTCAACGAGATCGAGGACTGGAACTGCTGCGGTGCAACCGAATACCTCGGCATCAGCCTCACCCCGGCTTACGCACTGATTGCCCGTAACCTGGCCCTGGCGGAGAACGCTGCCAGCGCCGCCAACACCGCCCATGAAGTAGTGGCGCCTTGTTCGGCCTGCTACCTCAATCTGGCCAAGGCCGACCACTATATGCGCGAGTCGCCCAAGCTCGGAAAAATGGTTAACGAGGCCCTGGCGGCAGGCGGACTCTCCTACAAGCCCGGCTCACTCGAAGTGCGGCATCTGCTCGATGTGATCGTATACGACATCGGCCTGGATACCATAGAAAAGAATGTGGTCCGTCCCCTGAAGGGCCTGCGGGTTGCCCCGTATCTCGGCTGCATGGTGCCGCGGCCTGATTACGAGAACCGTTGGTCCGATCACGAGTACCCCATCGAGCTCGATGTGCTCCTCAAAGCTCTTGGCGCCGACGTTATTAATTACCCACTAAAGACCGAATGCTGCGGCGGACATATGACCCAGATCGGTCCCGAGACCGCCTTCGAGTTGATCCGCCGTCTCATCGCCACCGCCGATGACTTCGAAGCCGATGCCATGATCACCGTCTGCCCCATGTGCCAGCTAAACCTGGATGCCTACCAGTCGGAGACCAACCACTTCTTTGGAACCAATTATCACATGCCAATCCTGTTCTTCACCCAGCTCATGGGGCTGGCCTTCGGCATGGAACCGAAGGACCTTGGTTTTGGCTTGGAGATTGTCAGCGCAAGGAACGTATTGGATACGCTGGGAGTGAAAGCGCCTCCGGAGACTCCGCCCGCGCCGCCGAAGCGTCCGCGCAAGCCGGAAGGTTTGCCGATGCCCAAGCCCTTGTCAAAAGGCCCAAAGGTCGATGATCTTGAAAAGGAGGTGGCCCAATGACCGGGAATAATAACGGAAACGGGACACAACCGGCCGGCGAGGAACGGATCGGGGTTTACATCTGTCACTGCGGCACCAACATCGCAGGCGTAGTAGATGTTGTCCAGGTGGCTCAATGGGCCGCTGACAAGCTGAAACATCGCGGCGTGGTGATCGCCCGTGAATACAAGTTCATGTGCTCGAGCCTCGGGCAGGAATTGATCGAAAAGGATATCAAAGAGCTTGGGCTGAACCGCGTCATCGTGGCCGCCTGCTCTCCGCACTTGCACGAGAAGACCTTCCGCACCGCCTGCTCCAATGCAGGGCTTAATCCGTATCTATGCGAGATGGTTTCGATCCGCGAGCAGGTCTCGTGGGTGCACACCGACAAGGTCGCCGCGACCGCCAAAGCCAAGGCCATGATCTCGGGCGGCGTGGAACGCGTCCGGCATCACGTCCCGCTGGAAGCCATGACCGTTCCGATCCATCCCGATACGATGGTCGTCGGCGGAGGCATCGCCGGCATCCAATCCGCACTCGAGATCGCAGATGCCGGGCATCATGTCTACATGATCGAGCGCGAGCCTTCCATCGGCGGGCATATGGCTCAGTTCGACAAGACCTTCCCCACCCTGGATTGCGCCGCCTGCATCCTGACGCCGAAGATGGTATCGGTGGGAACGCATCCGCATGTTACCTTGCTGACCTACAGCGAGGTCGAAAAGGTTGAAGGCTACGTTGGCAACTTTACCGTCACCGTCCGCAAGAAGGCGCGCAAGATCAAAGAAGACCTGTGCACCGGCTGCGGAATCTGCCAGGAGAAGTGCCCGAAGAAAGTGATCGACACTGTCTACGAGGCGGGTCTTGGATATCGCAAAGCCGTGTACACGCCTTTCCCGCAAGCCGTGCCAAATACTCCGGTGATGGATGTGGAGAACTGCACGTATTATGAAAAGGGCACTTGCAAAGCCTGCGAGAAGTTCTGCCCTACCGAGGCTATCGACTTCGATCAACAGGACGAGATAATGACCCTCCAGGTCGGGAACATCATCCTGGCAACGGGTTACGACCTGTTCGATGCACGCCGGGTCACCAACTACGGCTATGCGCGCCTGCCCAACGTCTTCACCTCATTGGAGATCGAGCGCCTCTCGAACGCAGCCGGGCCGACCAACGGACAGATCGTCCTCCGCGATGGCAAGACCATGCCGAAAGCCGTGGGCGTGATCCACTGCGTAGGCTCGCGCGACCGCAATTTCAACAATTACTGCTCGGTCATCTGTTGTATGCAGAGTCTCAAGTTTGCTCATCTCGTACACGAGCGGACCGGGGCCATTGTCTACAACTTCTACATTGACATGCGCACCCCGTATAAGGATTACGATGAGTTCTATCAGCGCGTGCTCGAAGAAGGCACTCTCTTCGTTCGCGGCAAGGTGGCTGAAGTAACCGATGTGCCGCGCCTCCCCACCGAAAAAGGAAAACTCATCATCCAGGTGGAAGATACCCTGGCCGGCAAGCAGCGCCGCATCCCGGTGGATATGGTCATTTTGTCGGCGGGTCTCGAGCCCCGCAAAGACTCCTACGAGACCGCCAAGATGTTTGGCATTTCCTGCTCCGCCAACGGCTGGTTCACCGAGAAGCATCCCAAGCTCGACCCGGTCGCGACCATGACCGAGGGCATTTACATTGCCGGCTGTGCGCAGGGGCCGAAAGATATCCCCACCAGCGTTGCCCAGGGCGCGGCCGCTGCCGCCCGTGTGCTCGGCAAGATCGAGCAGAAAGAGGTGGCGCTCGAACCCGTGCGCGCCAGCGTGATCGAAGAGAAGTGTTCCGGCTGCCGCATCTGCAACGGTTTATGTCCGTTCAACGCCATCAGTTTCCACGAAGACCGCATGGTAACCGAGATCAACCCGGCCCTTTGTCAGGGCTGCGGCACCTGTGTAGCCGCCTGCCCCGCCGGTGCAATTACAGGCACCGGCTTTAGCAACGATCAGATCATGGCGCAGATCGAAGGCCTGATGATGCTGCATGTGGGTCAGGAACCGGTAGCTGCCTAGGAGAGAAACGATGACCGATCAATTTGAACCCACCATTATCGGCTTCACCTGCAACTGGTGCTCCTACCGCGCAGCGGACCTGGCCGGCACCTCCCGCATCAAATATCCGCCCAACGTCCGCTTGATCCGGCTGATGTGCTCGGGGCGTCTCGACCCCACCTTTGTCTTCAAGGCCCTGGCCAGCGGCGCGGATGGCGTCATGATTACCGGGTGCCATCCGGGTGAATGCCACTATCTCGAACAGAACTACAAAGCCCTTCGGCGCTTCCATTTGATGAGAAGGACGCTTCGTGGGGCTGGGGCTCGAGCCGACACGTGTACGGTTGGTATGGGCTTCAGCTGCCGAGGGGGCCAAGTTCGCCAGCGAGGTTGCATCCTTTGTCGAAGAGATCCGCTCGTTGGGTCCACTGCATTGGGGCCAAAATACCGAAACGGAAAAGCTCCAATCGCCCACAGAACCAAACAAACCTGAATTGGTGGAGGTTTCAGCATGACTGCCAACTCCAAACCCAAATTCGCAATGTACTGGGCGGCCTCCTGCGGTGGATGCGAGATCGCGGTTTTGAACATCCATGAAAAGATCCTCGAAGTGGATGCCAACTTCGACGTCGTCTTCTGGCCGGTGGCCATGGATGCCAAGTATAAAGACGTGGAAGCCATGGAAGACGGCTCGATCCTCCTGACGTTATTCAACGGCGGCATCCGCAACGACGAGAACGAACATATCGCAAAGCTTCTGCGGCGAAAGTCGAAAATACTCGTGGCCTTTGGCTCCTGCGCCAACGAAGGCTGCATCCCCGGCCTGGCAAACCTGAGCGACTCACGCGAGATCGTTTATACGGCCTATAACACCATCACGACCGATAACCCGCATCAGATCTACCCGATGACTTCCTACGACGTGCCGGAAGGGGAAATCCATATCCCCACGATCCTGCCCGTTCTGAAAACTCTCGACCAGGTGGTGGACGTGGATTACTACATGCCCGGCTGCCCGCCGGAGTCCAAGCAAATTGCGGCGGTGATCGATCTGGTCATCCAGGTACTGCAGGGCAAAGCTGAGCTTCCTCCGAAAGGCTCCGTCATCGGCGCGGGCAATTCCACCGTTTGCGACGAGTGCAAACGGACTCGCAACGTAAAATCCATCAAATCCTTCGAACGCATCTGGGGCATCGCCCCGGATCCATCGCTGTGCCTGCTGGAACAGGGCATCCCCTGCAACGGTCCCGCGACCCGCAGCGGATGCGATGCCCGCTGCCCGGCTGCGGGCGCACAGTGCATCGGCTGCTACGGACCTGCGGAGGGCGTTGAGGATTACGGCGCCCGGCTCATCAGCTCCTTTGCCTCGGTCATCGACAGCAAGGATCCTGAAGAGATCGACCGTATCCTGGATGGCCTGGTTGATCCCGACGGGCCAGTTCTATCGGTTCAACCTGGCCGGTTCGCTTCTGAAAGCCGCCGTTCCCGCATGGAAGAAAGAGAAGGCGTAATATGGCACAACGAATCACGATCGACCCGATCACCCGCCTCGAAGGCCATGGCAAGATCGAGATCTTCCTGAATGACGAAGGCGATGTTGCCAACACCTACTTCCAGATCCCCGAACTGCGCGGTTTCGAGCGTTTCTGTGTCGGCCGCCCGGTGGAAGAAATGCCCCTGCTTACCAACCGCATCTGCGGCGTTTGCCCCGAGGCGCATCATATGGCAGCCGCCAAGGCAGCGGACGCCGTCTATCACATCGACCCGCCGCGCACCGCAAAGCTTCTGCGCGAGCTGCTGTACAGCGCTTTCTACGTCACCGACCACACCACGCACTTCTATGCGCTCGGCGGCCCCGACTTTGTCCTGGGCCCGGATGCGCCGGTCGCGGAGCGCAATATCCTCGGCGTGATCCATAAGGTGGGACTGGAGATTGCAGGCAAGGTGATCCAGGCGCGCAAATACGGCCACACCGTGGTGGAGATCATCGGCGGGCGCAAGGTCCACCCCTGCACCTCCATCCCCGGCGGCCTTACAAAAGGCATCACGGAAGACCAGCGCAAGGAGATCGAAGAGATGGGCAAATGGGCGGTTGAGTTTGCCCAATTCAGCCTCAAACTGTTCAACGATGTTGTGCTGGGGAATAAGGCCTACGTTGATCTGATCCTGGGTGACATCTACACCCATCGGACTTATTATATGGGGACGGTGGACGAAAACAACAAAGTCAATTTCTATGACGGCAAAGTGCGCGTGGTTGACCCCGATGGCAATGAATTCGTCAAATACGCCGCCAAGGATTATGCCGAGCATATTGCGGAACATGTGGAGCCGTGGACCTATCTTAAATTCCCCTATCTCAAGAAGATCGGCTGGAAAGGCTTTGTGGACGGCAAGGATTCCGGCATCTACATGGCAACGCCGCTATCCCGTTTGAATGCATCGGATGGCATGGCCACGCCGCTTGCCCAGGAAGAATACGAGCGCTTCTACTCGACCTTGGGCGGGAAGCCGGTGCACCAGCGGCTCGCCACCCATTGGGCGCGGCTCATCGAGCTCCTCTACGCGGCCGAACGCTGGGTGGAGCTTGCCGCCGATCCCGAAGTTACTTCGCCGAACTTCCATGCCATCCCCACCGAGATACCGACCGAAGGCATTGGCTCCGTCGAGGCGCCACGCGGCACCCTTACCCACCATTACACCACCGACGAACGCGGCGTGCTCACCAAAGTGAACCTGATCGTCGGCACCACCAACAACTACGCGCCCATCAGCATGTCCATCAACAAGGCTGCCAGCAGTCTGATCAAGAAAGGCACGGTCGTGACCGAAGGCATGCTCAACATGGTTGAGATGGCGTTCCGCGCCTACGACCCCTGCTTTGGCTGTGCGACCCACTCCCTACCGGGACAGATGCCGCTCCAGGTGACCATCCATGATGCTCAGGGCAATCCCGTTAAGGTGCTGAAGCAATACTGCTGATGAAACGGACCGATGAAGGAGGGGGGGGGGATCGGTGAAAGGACGGTGTCACCCCATTTTCGATTTGGTATTGGGGCTGGGCAATCCATCCTGGGGGATGATGGCGTCGGCTGGAAGGTAGCTGAAGCCGTCTCCGGGTTTCTGTCATCAACCCCCTGCCTGCTCATGAAAGACGATGGAAGGCGGATCGAGGTGGATTGCGCCTCACTCGGCGGCCTCAGCCTGATGGAGCGGATGATCGGATACGAGCGCGTGATCCTGATCGATTCCATGGAGACCGGTGGAAACGTGGTCGGAACCGTGAAAGTCTTCCCGCTGGCCGCGCTGGAAAATCCACGACTTAGGCCACTCCGCCTCCACTCACGACACCTCTCTGTTGACCGCCCTACAGGCGGCCCAGGCCATGGGGATGGATGTTCCCTTGCGGGTACACGTGGTGGCGATCGAGGCAAAGAACGTCTACGACTTTTCGGAGAGTCTCTCCCCGGAGGTTTCCCGGGCCGTTCCGATCGCGGTGCAGAGGGTGCTGCAGATGGTGAAAGAAGAAGCAAATTGAATATGTGCTAAAAATCAATATCGGCCCGAAAAAAATCCCCGTCACTCTGCAAGTGACGGGGATTTCCTTATCCTTCGCTGGTCATAATGAACTGCGGTTTCATCTCGAAGTTTTCATACTTCGGGCGATAACGCTCCGTGTCGTAAAACTCGGCGACGTTGACCACCTTCTTGGTCGCCGTAATAACATCGAGGGGCATATTGTCATAACGGCCATTCTTCAAGACGACCAGGCGGCCGTGCACACCTTTGAGCAGCAGGTCCAACGCCAGGTTTCCGAAGGCCATGGGAACGATCGAATCGATGGCATCGGGATCGCCGCCGCGTACCATATAGCCAAGCTTCTGGTCCACAACATCCACGGTTTTGCCGCCATTGAATTTGGGTGAGGCAGCCTTCATGGCTGCGGCAATCGCATCGCCGATACCGCCTAATTTGGCGTGACCATAGGCGTCGGTGGTCTGGTTCTCATAGAACGTATCTGCGCCTTCGAACGAGGCGCCCTCTGAAACCAGCGCGATCGAGTAGCGGCTGGGATTGCGCATGCGGTCCTTGCTCATCAGGTCGGTAAGATGGTCAATGTTGACCTTGAACTCAGGGATGACGCAGCGATTGGCCGCGCCGGCCATGGTTGGTAGCATGGCCGTGAAGCCTGCGTAGCGGCCGAAGACTTCGAGCACGAGGAAACGCTCATGGGAGCCGGCAATCGTGCGCAGGCTGTTTGTCAGCGCAATGGTGCGTGTAACGCAGGTGCTGAAGCCGATGCAGTAATCGGTCCCCGGGACGTCGTTATCCATGGTCTTGGGGATGGCCACGGTATTGATGCCTTCCTGATAGAGCCGCACGCCATAGCTCAATGTGTCGTCACCCCCGATGGGCACCAGATAATCCACGCCCATGAAGTCGAGGTTCTTCAAGACCTCAGGTGTCAGGTCATTTCGTTCGGCATTGAACTTGTCCCGATATTGCTCCGGGACATCCGCCTTCTTCATCTTGCTGGGGTTTGTCCGCGAAGTATGCAGGAACGTCCCACCTGTACGGCCGGCGCGATTGACGATTTCTTCGGTCAGTTCCTGGAAATTGTTTGTATTATCCGCGTCTTTTTCACGAATAACATCAACCAAACCTCCCCAGCCCCGGCGAATGCCTATCACGCGATAGCCTTCACGCAAAGCGCGGATCGTTACCGCGCGGATGGCCGGATTCAACCCCGGCACATCTCCCCCGCCAGTTAAAATGGCGATGGTACGAGCTTTCTTCACCATGGAACCCTCCAGTTAATCGAATTTAATCCCTATCCGTAAATCGAGGAGACCCCTCTGGGAATTTACGTCAGGTACTTGGTATCCGAAAAATTATACGCCCTGGCAACCTCGTTGAAAAGTTAACTATGTAAACTGGCTCTCATGACAACTGTCACGCCTACCCTGCCAAAGTCGTTTGTGAAAATGGAGACCGGAAAGGTCTCATAAATATTAAAGGACTTTGGGGCGATAAGCCGGGAAGGCTCTTTGATAGGCGGTCAGGATCTGATCAAACACAAAAGTCATCTCCATATCAATCGTCTGGAACTGCGGATGAGACTCGTACCAGGCAATTGACCTGCGCAGGCCCTCGGCCCAATTCACTTCGCATTTGAAGTCGGGGACGAAACTCTTGATCTTGCTGTTGTCGAAGACCGCGCTGTTAGCCTTGTCTCCCATTAAAGTACCGACAGCTTCCGGCCAGTATTCTGCAATTAGATCTGTGGGGATATGAATGATCTTGGGCGAAAGGCCCAGCGCGGAAAATGCTTCCTGGTAGATCTGATCCCAGGTCAGTACTTCATCCGAGGTGATCTGAAAAACCTCCCCTATCGCCTTGCGGTTACCCAGCAAACCCACCAGTCCCTTGGCAAAATCAGCATTCCAGGTCATGACCCATAGCGACGCGCCATCGCCGGGAACGATCACCAGTTTCTTTTTTTTCATCCGTTCGATCACCGTCCACGGATGCTGCCAGCTCCCCATGCAGAACGGGATCTGCGAAGGTCCATACGTCAGTGAAGGCCGGATGATGGTGATGGGGAACCCATAATCACGATGGGCTTTCATCAAACGTTGCTCGCAGGCAATCTTATCGCGCGAATAAAGCCAGAAGGGATTCTCAAGGGGCGTCATCTCGGTAATGAGGTAATTCTTCGGCGGCTTCTGATAGGCCGAAGCCGAGCTGATAAAGACGAACTGATCGGTCTTTCCACGGAAAAGGGCAAGGTCGCGTTCGACGTCCGCCGCCGTGTAGGCAATGAAATCCACGACCGCATCGAAATGCTGGTCGGATAACAGCCGTGACAGATTATGCTCGTCTGACCGGACGTCGCCCTTTAGCAAAACCGCGCCTTCCGGAACGGAGTGTTTTTTCGAGACGGAACGGTTCAGAAGAAAAAGCTCCATTCCCCGCGATACAGCCAGCTCAGAACAAGCGGAACTGATCAATCCCGTCCCGCCAACAAAAAGACATTTCATTATCCCTCTCCCAATTCAGGAACCGGCTCAGGTGCAAGATTGTGACGTGCATAAAGACCTTCGACCCAAAAGAAGATCAAGCCGATCCAAACGAGACCGAACCCAATCAGCCGGTCATGCGTGAAGGGTTCTTTATAAAGCAGCACCCCAAGCAGGAACTGCATCGTGGGGTTGATATATTGTAATATGCCTATGGTGGTGAGCGGTACCAGCGGCGCAGCCGAGGCAAAAAACAACAGCGGAACGGTTGTTACCAACCCCGCGCCCACCATCATCCAATTGGCCTGCGGACTGCTGTGCAGGAACGCGCCCTGCCCGGTGAGTTCGCTAAATAAGAGAAAGCCGAGCGCAGGCAGGAACACCAGTCCGGTTTCGAGTGTCAGACCGTACAACGAGTTAAGCGGCGCCATCTTTTTGATCAGCCCGTAAAGCCCGAAGGAGAAAGCCAGTGTCAGGGCGATCCATGGAAGAGAACCATAAGTGATAGCGAGATAGATCACGCCCAGTGCTGCAAGTCCGATGGGAAGCCACTGGATGGGGCGCAGGCGCTCCCGAAACACGATCACCCCCAGCAACACGCTGAATAACGGGTTGATGTAATAACCGAGACTGGTTTCGACGACAAAACCGTTGTTGACCGCCCAAACATAGGTGAACCAGTTGACCGTGATCAAGACCGCCGCCGCGAGATAAATCCGCAGTATCTTCCGTTCGAAAGCGACTTTACGAAAAGCCTGCCATTGCTTCGTGGCGAGAATGACGATCAGAAGCAAAATGAAGGACCAGCCAATGCGATGGCCAATCAATTGCAAGGCGGGAATACTCTCCAATTGTTTCCAGTAGAGAGGGAAGAGGCCCCATATCAAATAAGCGATGATAGCGTAAAGAATGCCCTTTTTATTCACGGCTCACCGGGAAAAAAGTAGTATACACCGGAATCAAATTGGAGATCTCCGCCGCAGGCTGGAATTGGCTGGGCAATCTCTCGAAAAGGATCGGGACCGTCAAAACCGGTCTATCGGCTGGCGGCCGGCAAAGCCCGCCTCGATCTCATGCCAGAATTCGATCTCCCCTTCACCGTATTTCCAGCATAAATAGACCTCATGATCCTTGCGCCAGGCAGGAAAGTCCAACAGCCCGATATTGATATCCTTGACCTGAGCCCCGGTGGCGAGGATTCGGTGCAGAAGATCATCCAGCCGCTCGAAGTCCTTGACAAGCTTGCTCAACGTCGGGTTGCCGCCATTCCCCGCCGAGCGCTCAATGGCCGGCCAAATCTCAGGCTGTCGCGCCATGATATTGCTGCGAAGGGTCTGTACCTCTTCCATAAGGGGACGAATGATCTCCAGGGCAGCATTCGCTTCTTGCAACGTGAAATAATGTGGTTTCATAGCTTATGAAATACAAGATCTAGTTAGAAACTAACACAGTTGGTCAATCACAGATCAGCAGAGGGTCGATTTCTCGAATTCGTGATTTACCGACTGTACATCACAGACCGCTACACCTTCAGGGCGGCTGGTTCTTTGAGTCGTGTGGCCAATATCAGGCAAACTACTAACAACCCGACCAGCACCAGAAGCGGTATGGTCATGGAGCCGGTGACAGGCGCTTTGAAAGCATCCATCCCCAGGATGAAAATGATGCCTGAGATCTGCCCCATCAGGATTACCATCCCATTCGACGTACCCTCGGGAGCCGGATACGTGATCTCGGCGGCATACTGGAACCCAATGGGACCGGCGCTCAACAGGAAAAACCCAAAGATGAAGGAAAAGACCAGCAACATTAGGTTACTGGTTACGTAGGTAATACCCGCAAGCCCTATAGCCGCGCCCAGCACCGCCACAAGCAGGAAGGGCACGCGTTTGCGGTAGCGATCTGAAAGCAGGGGCAGGATCACTGCGCCTATAATCCCGCCCAGGATCATGATACCTCCGGCATTGCCGGCCTGCGTTGCTGAAAAGCCCCGCGGCGAGATGATCTGCTCGATCCAGGTTGTGACTGCATTGAAGGCGCCCAGGCCCACGAAAAAAATAGCCAGTAAAAGGATAAATTCGCGTTGGCGTATCATTTTCGAGAGGCCATCCAGCACCAGGGAACGTGATTCCTGTTCAGGCGGGCAGGGCGGTGAAGGCGGACGTTCGCGAACGAACAAAAAGAAAACGATCATTGCTACAGCGGAGGCGATCCCGTAGATCATCAGCATCCCACTGAAGCCGGAACCAAGTGTTGTAAGATAAGGCGTGAGCGCCAGTCCCACCAGGATGCCTAGATAGATGGCAAGTGACCCAATACCGCTGGCGGTCGCGCGCTCCTCCACGGGGAACCAACGGGCTGCGACCGTCGTGATCGCGTTCAGAATGAAAGGCTGGCCGATGGCAATCGCGATCTGAGCGACCAAAACCCAGGTGTAATTGGCGGCGACCAGACCCCGGACCAATCCGAAGACTCCGGTCAGCACGGCGCCAATCCCCAGACCGACGCGTAATCCATAGGTGTCGATCACCCACGAGGCAGGGAAAGAGACAAAGATGTAAACGATCAGAAAGCTGAGGGAAAGAAGGCCTATACTGAGATCTGATACCCCGTAAAACTTCATGGCATCCGTGGTGACGGCAGCGAAAGTTATCCACAAGAGTTGGTTGACCGCCGCAATGGCCATGAACGCCAAGAGCACGACCCAGCGATAACCGTAGACTTTGAAACCGGTTTGTGTCAAAGCATGCCTCCGATGTAGGTAGTTGTTAAAAGAAACCCCCCGAGAGTATACTCCGTTGCGCCAGTCTCTCGCTGTTTATTTGGGTCAAGCCAACGGTGACCAATCTGATAGGATGGTTTTCTTCAAGCTGTTCCCAATTGTTTGATGTACGGGGCGGGAGTTGAGCTTGCCCATACCCCAATACTCAGTGATTCCCCTCTTATACCTCCAAAAAAAGGACATCGTCGGCAAAGTGCACCGGCGATGTCCTTTTTGGTCAAACCAGTTACAAGACCATAGCTTGAGACCGCCGACAAATCTATACCTTTGCTCCGCGCAGCCTCAGGCTGTTGCTCACCACAAACACGCTGCTGAAAGCCATGGCGCCGGCTGCGATCATTGGGTTCAAGAATCCGAGCGCCGCGGCGGGGATCAGGATCACATTGTAGAAGAATGCCCAGAACAAATTTTGTTTAATGGTGCCGAGGGTTTTGCGCGAAAGCGATATGGCACGCGCCACCCCGCGCAGGTCTCCACTCATCAGGGTTACCGGCGCGGCGGCCATGGCAACATCCGTCCCTGTACCGATGGCAATCCCCACGTCCGCCTGCGCCAGCGCCGGCGCGTCGTTGATGCCATCGCCCACCATGGCAACTATGTTAGGACCTTGTGAAGTCCGAGAATCAGCCGGGTCAAAGCGGGCGGCTTGCAGGCGTTTTACTTCTGCGGCCTTCCCTTCCGGCAGGACTTCTGCCAGCACCACGTCGATCCCAACCTGTTTTGCAATGGCTTCGGCAGTCTTGCGGTTATCGCCGGTGATCATGGCCACTTTCAGCCCCATGCGGTGCAGCTCGTCAATCGCTTCGCGTGAACCGTCTTTGACGGTATCGGCCACCGCGATCACACCTGCGACCTTGTTATTGATCGCGACCAACATGGCGGTCTTGGCTTCTGACTGCAGACGAGTGACTTCGGACCCGAGCCCGTTCAGCGCATAACTGCGCAATTCCATCATGCGTAGGTTGCCAACCGCAACATTTTGGCCTTCCACTTCTGCCGCGACTCCCTGACCTGCCTCTGCTTTAAATCCTGATATCTCGCTCAGGCCCAGACCGCGAGCGGTAGCCTCAGCCCAGATGGCCTCACCCAGCGGATGCTCGCTGCCCTTTTCGACGGAGGCTGCCAACCTCAAGAGCGCGTCCGGCGAACCGCTAAACTCATTCTTGGAACCAATCAGGATATCGGTAACTGCAGGCTGTCCCCTGGTAATTGTGCCTGTTTTATCCAGTACGACTATTGAGACTTTGCCGGCACGTTCCAGCGCCTCGCTGTTGCGGAACAGCACCCCCAACTCGGCGCCTTTGCCGGTCCCCACCATCACGGCAGTCGGAGTGGCAAGTCCCATCGCGCAAGGACAGGCGATCACCAGCACTGCCACCATGTTGATCAGGGCAGTGGTAAATACCGAATCGGTAAAATGATATCCTGGGAGCAGAGCCGGAACCACAAAGTACCAGACGGCAAAAGTAAGCAAGGCCACGGCAATTACAACCGGAACAAACACGGCAGAGACCTGGTCAGCCAATCTTTGGATCGGGGCCTTGCTGCCCTGGGCGTCCTCAACCAGCTTGACGATCTGTGCCAGCGCCGTCTCCTTGCCAACTCTGGTTGCCTCGAACTTGAGCAGGCCCAATTTATTCAAGGTCGCGCCGATGACCGGGTCGCCGGGGCCCTTTTCAACCGGCATTGACTCGCCGGTGAGCATCGATTCATCCAAAGAGGATCGGCCTTCTACCACCACGCCATCCACCGGTATCTTTTCGCCAGGACGCACCAGGACGATGTCCCCAACGCGCACCTCATCCGCCGGGACTTCCGTTTCCAGTCCGTCGCGAAGCACGTGGGCCGCTTTGGCCTTTAAGCCCATCAACTTCTTGATCGCATCGGAGGTGCGTCCCTTGGCGCGGGCTTCGAGGAATTTGCCGAGCCGGATCAAGGTAATAATTACGGCTGCGGTCTCAAAATAGACATGCCCGCCGACCAGGCCCAGAGTAACAAAGATCGAATAGAAGTATGCGACCGACGAGCCCATGGCGATGAGCACATCCATATTGGATGAGCCGCTGCGCAAAGCCTTGTACGCGCCGACATAATACTGCCAACCTACATAGAACTGCACGGGTGTAGCCAACGCCCACATCAACCAGTTGACCCAGGGTTGCGATTCAACCATCACTCCGGGTATGGGCGCCATCAGGTAAAAGAAGGAAGGCAGTAACCCAAAGTCACGCAGCATCGAAAACAGGAACAATGGGATTGTGAAGGCCAGTCCGGTGATCAGCAAACGGCGCTGTGTATCGATCTCGCGCTGGCGGGCTTTGGCCTCCGCATCTTCGGCATCCCCGCCCAGTTCCAACGCTTCAAAGCCGGACTTTAACACGGCCGCTCGTATTTCTGCCTGACTCACCACGGTGGGCACATATTTGATGCGCGCCCGTTCGTTGGTAAGGCTCACCTGAGCTTCGAGTACCCCTTCCAACTTTTGGAGGACTTTTTCAAGGCGTCTGGCGTCGTTATCGTCCGCAAGCCGTTTGATAATAAGGTCCGCTTCGCCGGTGGCGATGCCATAGCCTGCGCGTTCGACACGCGCGATCATCTCGCCCAACCCCGCCGCTGAAGGGTCAAACTGTACCAATGCGCGCTCAGACGACAGATTGACTACAGCGGTTTGAACGCCGTTGACCTTCTTCAAATTGCGTTCGATCGTCGTGACGCAGTTGGCGCAATACATACCGGTGATGGGTAACGTTAATTGTTTAGTTTCAGACATATACCTCTCACAAACTTTTTAGACGAACCGCTAAGTGCGAAATACGGTAAACAGGATGCCTGCACGGGCCAAGGCACTGCCAACCTGTGTATCTCGACACTGTCACCTAAGAAGAAATCGGACACCTTTTGAATAATGTGACATTGTCAAGCTATACACACTCGGCGGAGACAAGGCGGCCGAATCTACGCAGCAACGGGATATTCGATTTCAGTCAACAAAGCTTTGATCTTTTCTTCATTGGCAGGGGCGTCAAAGTCTATCTTGACATTTTTGGTGTCCAAATCGGCTTTGACCGATTTCACACCGTCCAACTCACCCACTTCCATCTCAATGGTGTGAGTGCAGTGCATGCAGTGGATCCCGGGAACAGAGTAAGTAATGGTGGTCATTTATTTGATTCTCCTTAAATATAGATTTGATTATTTCCCAAGCGCCATCTTAACGGCGTTGTAGGCATCGACAATCCCATAACCGTAAGCGTTATTTGGCTTGCCGCCGGTAAAGCATTCGCCCGCAAGCTCCGCACCGGTATAGGGGGTTGCAGTCTGGATCAGGATTTGATCTGTACGATCTATGTCGCCGATCAGTGCCGGATTCGCCGACCACATCAGGGCTACTACTCCCACCACGTGTGGGCCTGCCATCGATGTGCCCGATTCAGGGCCGTAGGTTCCATTAGGCAGCGAAGAGACAACATCCATACCCGGGGCCGAGATATCGGGCTTCACACGACCGGAGCCATCTATGGTTACAGGTCCACGGCTGCTAAATGGAGCCACATTCCCACCCTGATCCACCGCTCCTACTGAAAACACAGAGGCATAAAACGCCGGTGGATTATCCAGCGTACTGCAGAGAGGTCCATCATTGCCGGCCGAACCCACCATAAATATGCCTGCTGCACGAAGTGCATCTACCGCAGGACGGAACGTCTCCGCATCGCAGCCTTCGAGCGTAGGGCAGCCCCATGAATTGTTAAGGACATCCGCCGCTCGCGCAGGGTCCCCATCCTTGAAAGGATCGCCGCCGTGTGGAAAGGGAGCCAACATAAACTGCATACAATTGAGATAGAGGGCGGGGTCACCCAGGTTGCGCTCAAGGTTGACACATGCTATCCACTGCGCATCCGGCGCAACCCCGATGCCGCCTTTGCCAACCACGATCCCTAATGTATGAGTCCCATGTCCCTCCTGGTCATTGGGCGCGATTGAATTTGTCCAGGGATCGTACCAGTTGTAATCATCTCCCTGGGTCAGGCCGCGGTACGAGTCTTTCAAAGCGGGATGTGCTCCGTCCACACCGGTATCTGATTGTCCCACTACGATACCCTTGCCTGTCGCACCGAAGTCCTTCCATACCCGGTCCGCGCCGATCATGGTTATGTTCCAACCCGGGTTCTCGGTCACCGAGGTCAAGCTTCCGCTCATGGGCGGGGTAAGCTGCGGAATGGCGCGCAGTCGTGGGCTCGGAATTATGCGGTCCACCTCAGGGCGGCTCAGCAGATACAAACGAACCAATGCGCTGCCATTCACTTCCATGGCGTTTACCAAATAATACGGGGTGTAATGTATTCCAAAGCGATCCAGGGTCTGCCGCAGCCCGGCCTGCGTAGAATTTGCTTCGTTGGTTAATGTCTTGTAAACAAAAGTCCGGCGCGCAACAAGGTCCTTGATCTGAGCTGCTTGGGAAAGATCTACCTGGTCTTTTAGCACTACGAAGAGACGGTCGCCATAAAAGCCATGCAGTCCAAAGAATCCGTAAATGACGATCGCCAGTCCCCAGGTCAGGATGGAAGCGATCAGCGGGTTGATCGTAAAGCGGCTCCTCCACTTGCCACCCAGCCAAACCGCCACGCTGACCAAAATACCGAGCGCCATCATTGAGAAGGACGCCTTCATTGCCCAGGGAAGCAAGTCGCCAAGAACGATCGTTAACTCGGTGGGGTCGATGAAAATTAGCGGTGCGGCCGCTAACAGGCCGATACCAACCGTCAGCGCCGAAACCGAGCCAGCAATTTCCACGAATGCGAACCCAAACATCGGCAGGACCACGATCAACAGCAGCTGACCGCCATCGTAACCAAAAGCCGACGCAAGGATGGCAATGAGGACGCCGATGCCGAGCCCGTTCAGAAAAGTGTTGCTTTCAGATGTGACGATGAGACTTGCGGCCAGGAAGCCAAATGCCAGACCCGCCAGGAGATTCAAGAAAATGTCGGTACCGGAACCCAACGCACCCCACAAAAGGAACGGCCAGATGCCCAACGGGACGATTGCAAGCGCAAACAAGGAACGCCGGTCAAACTTAAACTCAAGCTTACGATACAGCAATACTGCCGATCCTGCGATTAGGCCGATGAGAATTTGGATCAAAGCCCCCACCTGATCGTTATTTGGGCCCAGGAAGCGCAGCACCAGTGCAGGCAGGGTAATGAGGCTGGCGATCAACCAGGTTCGATAGATCGGGCGGAAAATACTCTTCGAAACTGCAACCGCGATCCCGCACGCCACGGCTAGGATAAATGCCTGCAGGACGAACCACACGATTCCCGCCTTGCCTAAGACAGCCAGACTTTCAGAGGCGATGGCATTCTGCTCCAGGAACCACGCCGTGGATCCCCCCAGGAACACCAAAAGGAAGATGACGAGACCGGCAACGACAAAGAGAAGTACGGCACTTCCTTTAACTGGCTTTAACGGCGGAAGATCGTTCGTGGTTTCAGGCATCATAAGCGAATCCTTAGACCTTTTTTGACATCTCAAATACTTCCGTGATCTCTTTCAAGACGCGTTCCCGTTCTCTCGGGTTGTTGCCCTGAATAGCGGTTGTTACACAAGAATCCAAATGGTTCGAGAGGATCTGCGTGCTAACCTTGTTAAGTGCCGACTCTACCGCCTGGATCTGGCGGATGACATCAATGCAGTAGGAATCTTCCTCCACCATACGGATTACACCGCGCAGGTGGCCTTCGATCGTCTTTAATCGCCGGAGTGTATTCTCGTTTTCCATAAATGCCTCATCACCTAATTTCCAGGGGTCAGACCAAGTTGAGCCGGGATCCCGATTCTTTTTTTGGAGGGGTTATGCAGACCGCGAATCCCTTAAATAGGGAATACATCGAAATCGTAATCCACTGAACCTGACGGTTTGTGCTCGTATCTTATTACCCCCCCCGGGGGGGTAGGGTAAACAGATAATACATCCCAAAAAATAACTTGTCAAGGACAAATGTCATAGCTGAGTTGTAATTGACGAAATCAGGGAGTAGATATTCAGCACTTCACGAAAGGGTATCCGGTTTTCGTGATCTACTGACATTAGGAAATGGTAATAGGTGGAAAGCCAATTAGCGCAGAGGGCAGAACGGAGGAACAGACCAACCAGCGGCGGTTGCAGTGATGATGCGGCATAACGGCGGCAACGAGCAGGAAGAAACGCGCAGCGTCCAACCCTTTTCCACAGGCTGACATAACATCTGAGGTGCTGATGATAATAGCGTCAATAAGCAGCTTAGAAGAATCCCTACTACAGAGTACTGCGTAATAATCTAAACCAACGCTCCATTTTTTAGCCTACAAATGATCAAATCCAGTTTAGATATTTTTGCAGGAAGCAGTAAAACACACGCTTTTGCTCCTTCCGCCGAGTATTCGAAGGTTTTCCGTCGGGGTTTCGACGAGTAAGGCTTCTCCGATCATCCTATAATCAAAAAAGTCGAACGAGGAGGTAAATATGAAAACGATTTCGATCCTGCTCGCATTGGTAAATTCATTGGCCGCCGGCCTGGTCGTTGCGGCGTCGTTGCCGGCGATACAAATCCTTAAGCCTGCATCTTCATTATGGAATGCAACCAAAGTGCTTGCCAGCGCGGCAGTTATCACGGCAGGGATCTTAACCTGGATCGCGGCCGGGCGCACCACTACGAGCCCTAGCCTGGTCTTGCTGATCGGGCTTTTCCTTGTGGCCTTAGGCACCGCCTCGGCAGTCTGGACCATCCACCTCGCGCTTGTAAGCGGAGACATTCACAACTCCATGTTCTTGTATGGCGGAAGCCTGATAGCCCAGGGAGCGACCTCTGTTTGGAATCTGCTGTCTGCCGGAAGAGGGGTATCCGGCCTCTGACCACCGGGGATTGTGATATACTAGATATAACAGTTAGAAATTGGATAACTGGTTTTGTGTGGTGTAACTGCCGCCGACCCTGTTATGGGCTGGCGGCCTTTCTTTTACCGGTCGAACCGGAGAAAGCAGCTGTAAAATGGAAGTCAAGATCTATGTAGGAAACCTGGCCAAATCAACCTCGGAAGATGAGTTGAAGGCCTTATTCGCGCAGGTTGGGCCGGTAGCTCTGGTGGAAGTCATCAAGGACCGGGATAGCGGCCAATCGAAGGGCTTCGCCTTTGTCACGATGAACGACCAGGCACAAGCCGATTCCGCCATCGCCAAGTTCAACGGATATTCCCTGGGCGGTAATGAATTGAAAGTCAATGTTGCCAAACCGAAGGTGGAACGCACTGGAACTGGAAGACGCTAACCCGCTGAAAACACCCTAGTCGGCACACACGAACGCCCTTACGTAAGGGCGTTCGTGTTTTTCTGTACACATTACGAAATTCTTGTCTATGCGCAATCCCGAGTTAAACCTGAGACTAAATTGCCCTGTTATTTTAATCAATTCTGAGAAGATTTGTCATATAATTTCACTAAATTCACTAAAAATGTTTAGGGCTCCGAGTTGGTACAAAGCCAGATACTGAGAGACAAAGTTCAGAGTCCTTTTGATCTATTGCAAACTCCTTACTTTCTTTGGATTCCTGAGCAAATATGATTTCCCCTACTGCCGATCCCAAAATGGAAACGCCCACGGAAGAAAGCCGCTTGATTCAACGGGCCCAATCCGGTGACGCTGCGGCATTCCTCGAACTTTACGATACATATATTGAACGGATATATTGCTGCGTTTATTTTCAGGTGATCAATGAAGCCGCGGCTGAAAGTATTGCCTCACAGGTATTCCGTATTGCCTGGGATAGCCTCAATACTTGGCAGAAAAATGGCTCGTCATTTGCCGGTTGGATCCAGGAGATCGCAAGAAACCAGGTGACGGATTATTACAAAACCAACCTGAAAAATCACGCCCTTAATGAACACTTTCTATCGGTCGCCGCGGAATATGGTCTGAATAAAGAAGTCCAGGACCTGATCAGACTGGAAACCATGCGCAATCACTTGCGATTCTTAACGGGGGATACAAAACAAACCGTGATTTTGAGGATCCTTAATCTGGGACCAGGCAACAAGAGTATCGCGCAAATGATGGCAAAGCTCGAGGGCGATGTGCATGCCCTGCAAGTGACCACTCTGCAGACGGTGGCGAGGTTTTTGGAACATCTGAATCTGGGGCGTGAGGCAAGGCCTTCGACCCAGTACATCAAACGTACTCGCTTATGGCTTTCCCAATACATACAATTTCATATGCGTCGCCCATCCGGTCCCCCACTCTTCTGGCGCATGGCACTGACTTATACCGTTTTAGTGGCTGCCCTTCTCGTGACAGGAACCGCCAAAGCCCAATCCGCCCTGCCGGGTGATGTGCTATATGGCTGGAAGCGAACGAGTGAGCAAGCCTGGCTTTCCGTTTCACCAGACCCGGTTGGCACGAAAATTATCCTTGCCAACCGCCGACTTAATGAGTGGATCGCCGTGGAGAATGACCCGAAACGCAGCGGTCAAAGCCTCGGGCGATTACTACAATGCATTGTCCACGTTGAAACCGGCGGGCGGCGCGCATACCAGCGCGCGTATTATCACTGTGCTCAGAGCTCATAGCCAGAGATTGAATGATGCGGGTTTATCAACGGTCCCGGTAAATAAATATCTGGCAGGGGCAGCTAATCCCATTCCTAATGTCACATCTAGCCCGGCCTCTGCTACTGGAAGCGTTCAAGCTGATATAGCAGCTCCAACTGTAATCACCTCTCCGGCAAGCGAAATTCCTACTGAAGTTGCCCAGCCTGTAACCGAAGTTCCGACGGTAGCCGCCTCTTCTATCGAAAATCCTACCGATATTCCTACCGATGTTCCTACCGAAGCCATACCGGCCCCAACCGAAGTTCCCACCGTAAGCTCGCCGCCGACCGAAGTTCCAACACAAGTCGCACCGCCTGCAACCGAAGCGCCTACCGATGTTGCGCCACCGGCAACCGAGGCTCCTACAGATGCGGCGCCCTCAGTTCCCACGGATCCGGCTCCCACTAGTGCCCCGCCGCCAGCAGCTCAAGTATCCACTGAAGCTGCGAATCCGGTTGCCCCTACTCAGGACCCTGCTATTGCGCCGACAGCAGCGGTTCCATAACGTATCTGTATAAAGATATCCATTAATTGTTTCTGAGACAATTCAATCCCGATTGTTGAAATCGAGTTTTATGTTTCGTACACCCGACGATGGTCGGGTATCCCTCTTGTCGCGGTAATTCTCAATCCAAACGGAGCCAAAGCAATAGAATCCCAGGGAATGCAGATAAGACTAACACTGGCAAGGCTATAATTCTCTTCAAATAGTATCGGGAGGGCAACATGAAGATCCTTGCCATGGAACGAGAGTTCCCGGGTGTGAAACCAGAGGAGTTCGCACAATATCTCAAGCCCGAAGCCAGAAGGGTCTGGGAGCTTCATCAAGAGGGCCACATCAGGGAATTGTATTTTCGCCAGGACCGTTCAGAAGCAGTCTTGATTATGGAATGTTCCAGCGCCGAAGAAGCAAGCCTCCTGCTGCAAAGCCTGCCTCTTGTGCAGGCTGGTCTAATCACATTCGACGTAATCCCGCTGATCGCCTACCCGGGATTTTCACGGCTGTTCGCTGAAAACTAAATCCGACAAACCATTATCATCAAACTATCAATAAATCGACGGGCCGGCCGATTTCGAAACCTAAACCCTTGGGGCGCTAACGCCGGGAAGGCAAACCGGACTTATTTGATACCTCTATATCATCGTGGAGGAACGGGAATATCCGCACGCCCTTTTCGAAAAGGCGACCAAGGCCGGGAGAATTCCGTATAGGTAGGCAAGTTTCGATATCGTCTTCTTTACGCTATACTAGGCCCCATCCACCGCTAAGAGGCGCAAACATTGAAACTGCATCAAACCATACATATGCTCGGCGACTTGCTCGGACAGGTTATTTCTGAATTCGAATCCCCTGACATCTTCGAGCTTGAGGAACGAATCCGCGCCGAGGCCAAGGCGCGGCGGAACGGTGATCGAAAGGCCGAACAGCGATTGCAAGAAGAAATTTCCGCTCTGCAACCCGACGAAGCCCGAGCAGTAGCTGCCGCTTTCGCAGCTTATTTTGACCTCGTCAACCTGGCCGAAGAGCAGCATCGCGTTCAGATCCTGCATCAACGAGAGAACGAGCGGTATCCCGAGCCGATTGATGATTCGATCGGCGAGGCAATCTCAATGCTTAAGGCCCGCGGGGTCACGCCTGAGCAAATGTCCGCTTTTCTTGAAAACCTTTCGATCGAATTGGTGCTCACCGCGCATCCCACCGAAGCTCGTCGGCGCACCGTGTTGGACAAGATCGAACGGCTGGGCGAATTATTAAAACAGATCAGCGAACAGGCGCCTTCCCCTCATGAACGTGATCGGATCCTGGCATCCCTCCACGGTGAGATCATCTGCCCTGTGGCTGACCGAACGGACCCGTTCCGTGCAGCTGTCTGTCGCCGATGAGGTGCGCACCGGACTCTACTTCGTTGAAACCTTTTTTTGGAAAACGATCCCCCTTGTATACGATGATCTTGAAAGAGCCCTGCAGCTGCATTATCCGGGGCTGCAGGCGCCACGTGCCTGGCTGCGGTTGGCTTCCTGGATAGGCGGCGATCGCGACGGCAATCCCAATGTCACTTCCGAGGTAACGGCCGAAGCCCTGCGCTTGCATCGCAGCCTGATGGTAGAGAGTCATCGTCGCTCTCTGCAGGAGGTAGGCCGTAGATTAAGCATAAGCTCGCGCCGTGTCCCACCTCCCGCTGCATTGACCGACTGGATCGAGAAGCGCCGTCCTTTTCCTCCACATGTGGCTTATATTGAAAAACGGTACGCCATCGAACCGTACCGCCTGGTGCTTTCCCTGCTGGCTGCTGATCTCGGACAGGCGTCGCACACTGCAATGAAATCCAACCCTCTTCAGCAAGACTCGGACCAGGTACATCTAAACCTGAACGACCTGCTTGAACCCGTTGAGATGATCGCGGATTCCCTGCCCACCGGGCTGGAACAATATGAACTGGATACTGCCCTGCACCAACTGCATATTTTCGGCATGCACGCAGCGCGCCTCGACCTGCGTGAAGATTCGGATCGATTAAATACGGCATTGGGAGAAATCCTGTGCGCCCTGGGGATCGAATCCAATTTTGAACGCCTTTCGGCTGACGAGAGGAATCAGCTTCTCACACGATTAATGTGGCAGCCCGCGCCGAAGTTTGCTCATGACCCAAACGTATCCGCGACCAGCGCAGAGACCTGGGCTTTGTTCAAACTCATCGCCCGCGTTTGTGATGTGTATGGGAGCGAAATGCTCGGGGCGGTCGTTATCTCGAATACCCATTCCGCGGCCGACGTGTTGACTGTCTTGCTGCTCGCGCGCTGGGCAGGCTGCAAATATATTTTGCCAATCGCTCCGCTATTTGAAACCATCCAGGACTTGAAGGACGCGGCCCTTATTCTGGATTCCCTTTTCAAATCCGAAATATATCGTGAGCATCTCAGCTCGCACAACAACGAGCAAATAGTGATGATCGGCTACTCCGACAGCAACAAGGATGGGGGCTATTTGATGGCAAACTGGTCGCTGTACCGGGCGCAGGAAGAGATCACCCGCGTGGCGCGAGCCTTTGACATTACACTGACCATTTTTCATGGCCGCGGTGGCACAACCGCTCGGGGCGGCGGGCCGGCCAACCGTGCCATACGCGCACAACCACCCGGTAGCATCAATGGCCGCTTCCGCCTCACGGAGCAAGGCGAAATCATCGCAGCGCGGTATGCCAACCCTGACCTGGCTCACCGCCATCTCGAACAGATCGCCAGTGCAGTCCTTTTGGCATCCTTCCCTGAGGAGGAGCAGACAAAGATCCCTGCCGAATGGCGGGAGGCGCTCGAGCATATGGCGGTCACGGCGCAGCAAGCGTTTCGAGGGCTGGTTTATGAAACCCCGGGCTTCATCGATTTCTGGCAATCGGCCACTCCGCTGGACGAAATAAAGCGACTGCAAATCGGCTCGCGCCCCGCCTCGCGCACGACCAGCAGCGCAGTGGGACAGATCCGAGCCATCCCGTGGGTCTTCTCCTGGATGCAAAGCCGCTTCAATTTACCGGGTTGGTACGGCCTTGGCGCCGGGCTCGAATCCTTTTCTGACCGGTCCGTGTTGCGAGAGATGTATGAAGGCTGGCCGTTCTTCAAAAGCTTGCTCGAAAACACCGAGATGTCCCTGCTAAAAGCCGACATGGACATCGCCGCACTCTATGTTGAACTCGTCCCGGATCAGGCAGTAGGGAAAAAGATCTTCTCAGCGATCCGGGATGAATATGAGCGCACCCGCACAGCCGTGCTGTCCATCAGCAGCCACGCCGCCCTGCTCGAATTGGAGCCCGTGACCCAGAAAGCGGTCATATTACGAAACCCCTACATCGATCCGTTGAATTATATTCAAGTGGAAGTCTTGCGAAGGTTACGTGGCCTGCCCGACCCTGATGACCCGGTGGCAAAAGCCCTGCGCGAGGTAATGGCCCTGACCATAAATGGGATTGCAGCCGGACTTAAGAATACCGGGTGATGGTAGACGCTTACAGGTACGCCTCGCTCACGAGTGTGATCATCCAATCCTGCTATAATCTCAACCTGTTCTAAAACTCGGTAAATCACAGAATAGTGAGGGGTGCAGATTTACTGAAACTGCATAATCAGGAAATATGATATCTACGACAACAAACGCGAAACCCATCCAGCCGCTTCTACTTACCGCGGCCTACTACCTATCGTTCATCATATTGGGACTTAGCACTGCAGTAGAAGGTCCCAGCCTGCCCACCCTGGCAAAGCATACTTCCACCTCCCTTGACCAAATCAGCTTGATGTTTGTCGTTGGCTCATTAGGCTATCTGCTCGGTTCGATCATCGGAGGCAAGGCGTATGACAGTCTCCCCGGCCATCGCTTCATCGCAGCCACCATGGCCGTGATGGTTGCCGCTGCAGTTATCTTTCCGCTTGCGACCGCGCTCTGGGTGCTGCTGCTGAATGCCCTGATCATGGGGATTTGTAAAGGAGCCTTGGACGTTGGCTGTAATACCCTATTACAATGGGTGCATAAGGAGAAGGTGGGCCCGTTCATGAACGGCTTGCACTTCTTCTTCGGGATTGGAGCGTTTTTCTCACCTATTTTGCTGGCCCGCATCTTTTCCGCTACCCAGGAAATCTACTGGAGCTTCTGGATCATCGCGCTATTGATCGTCCCATTGGCTGTCTGGTTTTGGTTCCTGCCGGAACCATCAGCGCAATCCAACAACGACCAAACCAACCATTCTCCCATTCCTTTTGTACCGGTCTTTCTCATCGTCGTTGCTTTCTTCTTATATGTAGGCGCCGAAGTGGGTTTTGCCAACTGGATCTATACCTATGCTGTTACTCTAAACCTGGCAACCACCATTACCGCCGCATATTTGACCTCGGCCTTTTGGGGATCTTTCACGGTCGGGAGGCTGCTCGGCGTCTGGATCTCCACTCGGGTCAGCTCCAGGACAATTCTCTTTGTGGATTTGACCGGCTGCCTGGCTAGTCTTGCCTTGATCATCCTTGGGAGAGAGTCTGCGCCCCTGTTATGGGCCGGCAGTATCGGGTTGGGCTTCTCGATGGCATCCATCTTCCCGACCATTCTGATGCTGGCGGGCGAGAGCATGCGGGTCAGCGGGACGATCACAGGCTGGTTCCTGGTTGGATCGGGCGCAGGCGGCATGCTGCTCCCGTGGTTGATCGGCCAGGCGTTCACCGCATCGGGTCCTTATGCAATGATGACGATTATCTTCGCCGACCTCATTTTGAACGTGTTGATACTGGCAGCCTTCATTTACGGCAGACGGACGCGCAGGTCCCGGCAATATCAGAAGCCTAGACCGGCTTCATCCACTGCTTTAATTCTGCCAAAGAAAGGAGATGGAGACCGTGCTAAAAGATGGGAAGTGTCCAAATTGCGGTTCAAGGGAGGTAATGGCCGGCGTGGAGGTACGCGACGATGGGAAGAGTGGCTCTCATCCCCTGCGAGTCGTGGTCGAAGAACCCGAACCTCAGAAACACGGGCGCGTCTGGGTACAGGAGCAATCTACCGGCGAGGTGCGTGCCTGGATCTGCGCAACTTGCGGTTACACCGAACTGTATACAAACAATCTGGGAGGACTTTACGAATTTATAAGAAGGGTCGTAGAGAATAACCGGGGTTATCCCGGATAAAAGTTTTGTAACTGCTCACCGTCCCCGTTGTGGTTTGCCCGGAAAATGAATATGGGCGGGGAAGAACACCCCGCCCATATTCATTTTCCGGAATCTCTAGTCCCGCGCTGTAAGCGTGGGACGACAGGGTGACGCGATTGCGAAGCCCCAGCACAGCGATCCCGTAGTCGCGAAGTGGTAGCACCACCAGTAGATATAAAGTCTTTTGCAGCCCCCTCGGCAAATCCCGCAGAACCTGCAGATATTTTGATGATGAACTGCGGGGAGATCTTATCTACTCGTCGCCAAAGGAAATTCCCATACCCCGGGCGGTATTCATAGCGTCTCCGTTCAAGTCAACACGTTTGGGCACCCTGAAAGCTTCTTCCAGCGCGACATCAACAATTTCTCCGGAATGAAGAGCTACCATACGGTCAAACTTCTTCTGCGCCGCCAGGCGGACCGCAGCCGCACCGTAGCGCGTCGCCAACCACCGGTCAAACGGAGTAGGATGTCCGCCGCGCTGCAAGTGACCCAGCACCGTGACCCGCGTTTCGAAGCCTTGGCTCTCGATATATTCCCCTAATTCGTGCCCAATCCCACCCAGGCGTGGAACATAGATTTGATCGCCTCCGCGCGAAAAGACCTGGCCATCCAACCGTGGTTTCGCTCCCTCCGATATCGCGATAATGCTGAATAGACGGCCATGCTCCCTGCGCTCATGTACTTTTGCGATCACTGATTCATATTTAAATGGGATCTCGGGAATTAATATGATGTCTGCGCCGCCTGCAAGGCCCGCCTCCAGGGTGATAAAGCCCGCATCGCGGCCCATTAATTCCAGGACCATAACACGGTGATGGGCCTCGGCGGTGGTATGTAGGCGATCGATCGCTTCAGTGGCAATATCAAGCGCGGTATTGAAGCCAAAGGTTACTTCCGTTCCGCCGATGTCATTATCGATTGTCTTGGGCACACCGATAACGGGCGCCCCCTTTTGAAAGAGCTCATGCGCGATCCGGAGCGTCCCATCCCCGCCGACCACGAGCAGCGCATCCAAATTCTGCTCTTTAATCCCTTTCACGATCTCGTCTGAAACGTCAATCATAACTTCCTTGCCATCGCGGATAACCTTGCGGGCGTAGGGGTTGCCACGGTTGGCAGCACCCAGGATCGTGCCACCCAGAGGCAAAATCCCCCTGACTTCCTCCAGCCCGAGGGGAATGACGCCGTTCGCGTTAACGAAGCCGTCATATCCATCCAGTATGCCAAGAACTTCACACCCGAAGTGATTGACTGCCGTTTTAACAACGGCACGGATGACCGCATTCAGACCCGGTGCATCCCCGCCACCCGTTAGGACTCCTATGCGTTCCATTTCAAATCTCCTCGTTGATTATCATACACTAATCCCGTGTTTATGACAGAATGTTTGTTAATTTTATTTGAGCAATCCTCCCAGCTTATGGGAAAGTCTTGGAACCCCGACAGATACCATTTCGGGGGTTCATAACGGGCAATTGAGATTCTCGTTAAACAATTGACAAGCACTCTCTCGGCGATAGTCAGTAACTCAAGGAGGTTGCTATGGATACCAACCAACTGAGACGCAGGTTCGATGACACGACCCAATCCAGATCGATCCGTCCTCAAGGTACTTCTCCGGAGACGGGAGCATACGGCATTAATCAGGCTACTCTGCGGCGGGTGACCGGTTTGATCGAGTTGGGAACGCTGATCGTTAACAGCATGATTGGTTTACGTTTCCTGCTAAAATTAATGGCGGCCAATCCCGATAATGCCTTTGCCCAGCTCGTCTATTTCTTTACGGCCCCCTTCCTGGCGGTCTTTTTCGGCCTGACCAGGACGCCTTCCTTCGAAGGGATCGTGATCGAGTTCTATGATTTGATCGCGATCATGGTCTACTTCGTGTTGGCCTGGGTGATCATCCGCCTGATTTGGATCCTGTTTGCCAGGCTCAAACCATCCTAACCGCGAACTATTGCGCTTTAATCGGTAAATAGAGCCCCGATCGAACTGAGTGCTCCGTTTTGTTCGTAATCTTCGAACGGATATACCGCGCAGGAACCGAATTAATCGTAGCAAGCCAAAGGTGGGCTTTTCAACGTTAACAATAAATGCTCTTTGAGTTAATTGAATCGCGTTACTGTGAAATAATACCCCCTCATGTCGATTCTTCTTTCAAATTAAGCTTGATGGGAGTCATCGGCCTGAAAGCATTTTGGGGTTGGAGTCTATTGCCGCGCCCTGTATCGATTATACTGTAGGCCTTGACCAGAGCATATTTTTCTCCTGCCAAGTTCAAACTGGGATAACATTTGATCAATTGAATTCTGCGTGGTAATGATGGGGTTGGTTGTATACCACGTCGGATCGAAAAGGAGGTCACCATGCTTGAAGATCAAACTCAATCAGAACCGGTTAAAAGGATTCGAGGACAAAATGGACAGTCCTGGCAATCGGCGGAGGCTGCGCCCTGCTGGCCTGCCTCGCTCTTGCCCTTGTTTTGGCCGCGAAATTTCTCGGTCCCCAAATTGGAGGGATATTCAGCCAGGTCCAAACCGGCTTGAACGGCACACCCGAGTCAACTCAGGTCAAGGTAGCCATGCCTTCACCGCGACCGCATCCGGAAGCAAAAGCCAATACAATGGGTGACCCGCAAGCGTCTGTTAAAATCATCGAGTATGCAGATTTTCAATGTCCATTCTGCGTTCGTTTTTGGCAGGAAACCGAGCCTCAAATCATCTCAACTTACGTGGCGACCGGAAAGGTCGTTTATGAGTACCGCTCGGTCGGGGCATTCATTGGCCCGGATTCTGCATTGGCGGCGGAAGCTGCCTATTGCGCCGGTGACCAGGGCAAATTTTGGGAGTATCACGATGTGCTGTTCTCCAATTGGACCGGGGAAAACGTCGGCGATTTCACTCCATTTAAACTAAGTCTGTACGCTGCAACTGTTGGCCTGGACCAAATCACCCTGGACGACTGCGTAAGCCAGGGTAAATATATTGGTCGGGTGCAACAGGATGTAACCGACGCGGACGCGTCTGGAATCAAGGCGACCCCCTCATTTTTGATTAACGGCAAGCTGCTGGAGGGGGCCCAGCCTTTCGATGTTTTCCAACAGGCCATTGAGAGCGCGTTGCAGGGTAAATAACTCTTTGTCGAGGCAATCTGTAAATTAAATATGGAACGCTCCATGAGGATCCGATCATCCGCCGCGGCCATAATTTCATTGATCATAATATTGGGCTGCAATTCTATGGCCGCCCCAACCCTGGCGATTGCTACTTCAACATTAAAACCTTCTCCCGCCGTAGCGAGCGAGGTCCCGTCTTCAACGGCCATTTCTCCTTCCGCAGCTCCGCACTCAATAGAAACCCCCACCTCGCTCGTTGCCGCATCATCCACGGTTACTCCAATGATCACGGTGGAGAGCCTGAAAGCTACCGTTACAGCCGACCTGCTCAGTTGCCGGTACGGTCCTGGAAGTGAATACCTCTTCCTTTACGGACTTCGAAAAGGAGCAAATATTAAGTTGATCGGCCGCACGGAGGGCAACAACTGGGTTTACGTGGACGGAAAAAACAAGTGCTGGGTAAATCTCGCCTATATCCAGATCACGGGAGATAGACTGAGCCTGCCCGTGGTGTATCCGGGGATCGCAAAATTGCCCAGGTCCCCATATTACGCGCCGACGACGGTTAGGAGCGCGACGCGCAGCCAAAATCAGGTGACGGTCGAATGGACTGATATTCCATTAAGAGCCGGCGACGAAGAAGATGCTTCCATGCAGCATTACATCATAGAAGTCTGGCGCTGCGAAGGCGGGCAGATTATTTTCGATCCTCTGGCCACCAATGACTTGTCCATTACATTTATAGATGAGCCTGGTTGCAGCGAAGCTTCGCGCGGGCGGATCTTCGTCCAGGAGAAACACGGCTTTGCCGGACCGACTGAAATTCCGTGGCCGCCATATCAATAAGAATGCTGATAATCAAAATCTTGTTCAATACGATTCAATGTTACTACTCACCCCCCGTTGCTAGTTTCACCGGAAAATGAATATGAGCGGTGGAGAACACCCCGCTCATATTCATTTTCCGGAGGTGCAGGTGTACTCCCTGCGCGGGATTTCTAGTCCCAGGCTGAAAGCGTGGGACGGAGGGCTGATTAAATACAATTCAATAGGATTAACATCATGAGCAAAAAAGCCCCCTACGGAAGCTGGAAGTCACCGATCACTACCGATCTAATCACGGACAAGTCAATTTCCCTGGTGGAACTGGCGCTGGATGATCAGGACATATATTGGATCGAAAGCCACCCTACGGAAGGCGGGCGCTATACAGTCATGCGCCGCACCCCAGACGGGAAAATCGCCGAATGTACTCCGCCCGAGTTTTATGTACGGACGACCGTCCATGAATATGGAGGCGCGGCATTCACCGTAGCCAGTGGCGTAATTTATTTCTCCAATTTCAAGGACCAGCATCTCTATCGCCAACAGGTCGGCGGCAAGCCCGAAATCCTAACGCCGGGCGATGGATTCCGTTATGCCGATCTCGCAGTGGACCAAAAACGGAATCGCCTGATCTGTATTCGCGAAGACCATACCGGCAAAGGTGAAGCAGTCAACACCATTGTAAGCGTCGGCCTAAACGGGGGCGATAATGGAAAAATCTTGATGCAAGGGAATAATTTCTACTCCTCTCCCCGCCTGAGGCCGGACGGTGCGAAGCTGGCTTATCTCACCTGGAATCACCCCAATATGCCGTGGGACGGATGTGAACTCTGGATGGCAGATGTCGAGCCGGAAGGGACGCTTCTCCATCCCCAACGGGTGGCAGGCAGCCAGAACGAATCAATCTTCCAGCCTGAATGGTCACCCGACGGTTTACTCCATTTTGTAGGCGAAACGAGTGGCTGGTGGAACCTTTATCGTTGGGAAAATCAAAAGATCGAAGGGCTCTATCCAATGGAAGCGGAGTTCGGTGAACCGCAATGGGTATTTGGGATGTCCACTTATGCCTTCCTTTCCCCCACCAAAATCCTATGCTCCTATTCCCAGAACGGTACCTGGCATTTGGCGTCGCTGGAAACTTCTAGCAGGAAACTTACTCCAATCGAGAATCCCTATAGCGAGTTCTCGGACATCCGGGCAGGAAAAGGATACAGTGTATTCCTGGGCGGTTCGCCTACCCAACCGTTTTCGCTCGTTCGGATGGACACAGGCACAGGAAGCCTCACTACCATCCGCCAGGCGTTTGAGGTCACGGTGGACCCGGGATACTTTTCGATCCCCTTGCCGATCAATTTTCCTACAACCGGCGGACGGGAAGCGCATGCCATTCATTATCCGCCAAAAAATAAGGATTTTCTTGCGCCAGAAGGAGAACTTCCACCCTTGATGGTGATCAGCCACGGCGGCCCCACGGCGGCTTCAGGGACAACCTTGCGCTATACCATTCAGTATTGGACAAGCCGCGGCTTTGCCGTTTTGGATGTCAACTACGGTGGTTCGACAGGATATGGGCGGGAGTATCGCCGTCGTCTGAACGGAAATTGGGGCGTAGTGGATGTGAACGATTGCTGCAACGCTGCGCTGTATCTTGTGAAAAAAGGCCTGGCCGATCCAAAGCGCCTGGCCATCCGCGGCGGCAGCGCCGGGGGTTACACGACGCTGGCCTGCCTCACTTTCCGTAATGATGTCTTCAAGGCAGGCGCCAGCCATTACGGGTTGAGCGAATTGGAAGTGTTCGTCAAGGATACGCATAAATTCGAGTCACGGTATCTGTATTCACTGGTGGGTCCGTATCCCGAGCGAAAGGACCTCTACCTTGAACGCTCCCCGATCAACCATACGGAGAATCTCGCCTGTCCATTGATCCTCTTCCAGGGCGATGAAGATAAGGTCGTACCCCCCAGCCAATCGCAAATGATGTTCGAGGCTGTACGCGCCAAAGGATTGCCTGTGGCTTATTTGCTCTTCAAAGGGGAACAGCATGGTTTTCGCAAGGCCGAAAACATCAAACGTTCGCTTGAAGCGGAACTGTATTTCTATTCCAAAATTTTTCACTTTGATTTGGCGGACGCCATCGAGCCCGTAGCCATTGAAAACCTGTGAACGTTCTGCATTGTCGTAATCGCATAACCGCAATGGAGTATCCGGCTCTTGTTCTCTTTTTCCTTCGTATCCTTTGCCAGCTTGCCCCGAAGCATGTACGGGGTCTCGCCCCGATGTACCTACGGGGTCTTGCCCCGATGTACTTACGGGGTGCCCTTTGTGTCTAGTTTTTTTTAAAATCGACAAAGTCTAGCTCAGTCTACCGGCCAAGCTAAGGCAAATCTTTGATCTGTGGCATTTTTCGTATGACGATGACAGTCAGGAGCAATCCGATCACAGCGAAGAGGGTCATGGCGTAGCTTAGACCAATCCGTTCTGAGAGAACACCGACCACCAGGTTCCCAAAAGGGGCAAATCCGAAAAATGTGATCGTATATAAAGCCATGACCCGTCCGCGCAGCGCGATCATCCACGCGGGTTTGGAGCAGCGTGTTGATCATCGTAAATTCGACCATGAAGCCAACACCCAGTCCCAGGGCAAGCACGAGACTTAAGGGATATAGCGACGTAAAACTGAATGCCGCCAGCACCACCGGAAAGGCCAGGCTGGCCGCCAATAACCATTTCCCGCGCCAACGCGGACCGTGTTGCCGCGCGATCAGATACGCAGCGCTTACGGCTCCCACACCGGTGGCAGCATTAACCCAGCCATACCCGTCTGCGCCCTGCTTCAAGATCTGCTCGACGAACGCCGGCAATACCGTTGAGTAGGAGATCCCAAATACGCTAAAAAACAATGCCAGTAATAGCAGGCCTGAGAGGTCCGGCCTGCCTCCAACGTAGCGAATACCGCTGGTCAATTGTTTCCAGGGCGATTCCGAATGCCGCTTTATTTCAGCTGGAGCTATGCGCATCGCCCACAAACCCAGGATCACGGCAAAAAATGAAATGCCGTTTATGGTAAAGCACCAGGCTGGACCGATGATCGCAAGCAGCAGACCGCCCATGGCGGGACCGATGATGCGTGCGCTGTTGAACATCATTGAATTCAGCGCAATCGCGTTGGGCAGGTCTTCACGCCCTACCATATCTACTACAAAAGCCTGACGTGCCGGGGCATCGAAAGAATTAACAACGCCCAAACCTGCTGCCAGCAAAAATATGTGCCATACCTTCACTACATTTGTGAAAGCAAGTGCGGCAAGGATAAACGCCAGCAGCATGGAACCGGTCTGGGTAAGGATAAGCAGGGTCCGCTTGGGGACGCGATCCACGATCACGCCACCCCAGGGTGAAATGATCAAAGTCGGAATGGCGGATACAAACCCAACGATGCCCAGCGTCAGATCGGAATGGCTGATCTGGTACACGAGCCAGCCTTGAGCAATGATCTGCATCCAGGTCCCGGCGTTCGAAACCAGTTGTCCTCCAAAATACAATTGAAAATTACGATGCCGGAGCGCGGCAAAAGTGTTGGCAGGGCCCTGCACCGAATTTTCCGCAGTGATGGGTTGTTCCTGAGAAATGGGTTCTTCCATGAATAAGGGATCTCCGCATCCCACCCTCGCTGTCTTCGGCTTTCCGGCGTACATACTTCGCCAGGAACGTATTGTGAAGCGAACAACAACAGCTTGGGCCTGCGAGGGCAACGAAACCCGAAACAAAAGCGTGCGAGGCATACGCCGGCACACAGCTTATTTCGGGTAACTTACAGAATGAGTATATACTATCCAGGGTAAAGCAAGGGAATTTTGCTTGACCGCCAAAGGATTATTTGCCCGGAAATATGTCGCAATAAATTTTGAAACGCTTATTATACTATTCGTCATTGGTAAGAAATGATCGATCGACCAAAGGAGAATGCTTATGCCAAAGCCACACGCCCGCGAACTGGGAATCCCCTTCGAAGGAGAGCCAGGCCCACTCAACGCCATCACCGATATAGAGGGCATCGAAGTTGGGTATGCTACCGTCATCGAAGGCCAATCTATTCGGACGGGTGTTACCATCATCCATCCTCGCGGTAAGCACGATCATGATCCGGTTTATGCCGGCCATTATGCGTTCAACGGTAACGGCGAAATGACCGGGGCAGCCTGGGTTGATGAAGGCGGAGTATTGGAGGGCCCGATCGGGATCACCAATACCCATTCCGTCGGCCTGGTACGCGATACGATCATTGAATGGCAGGTCAGGCAGGACGCAATCTTTCAAAAGTGGTCCTGCCCTGTCGTGGGTGAAACAACGGATGGCTGGTTGAATGACATGAACGGCTTTCACGTCAGAAGCGAGCACGTTTGGCAGGCCTTAGAATCGGCCGGCTCTGGTCCGGTTGCGGAAGGAAACGTTGGCGGCGGTACGGGGATGATCGCGTTCGAATTCAAAGGCGGGACCGGCACTTCCTCACGTAAGCTGCCGGGAAAACTTGGGGGCTGGACCGTCGGGGCGTTGGTACAGGCGAATTTCGGTCGCCGCTATCAATTGACGGTCAGCGGCGTGCCTGTTGGCTCTCATTTAACCTCTGAGGCGCCTTACACTAATGGAGAAAACCCTTTTCGCCCGGAGGATGGTTCACTGATCGTCATCCTCGCGACAGATGCTCCTCTCCTGCCGCACCAGCTAAGAAGGTTGGCCAAGCGCGCCGCCATTGGAATGGCTCGGACCGGTTCATTAGGTGGGAACGGGAGCGGTGATATTTTCCTGGCTTTTTCAACAGCCAATCCGGGCGCCGCCAACCCGCCATCGGGCATCGCCCGGGTCGAGGCGTTATCTAATGAACACATTGACCCCTTACTCTCCGCCAGCGCTTACGCGACGGAAGAGGCCATTGTCAACGCCATGATGGCCGCAGATACGATGACCGGCCGGGATGGGTTTACTGTCCAGGCTTTGCCCACCGATGAGCTGATGAAAGTAATGGAACAATACGGGCGATAGTCGGCGAATTTAGTTTGACTCGCCTTCAATCTACACCTATAATCCAATTGATGCAGACTTACGACCTATGTCTCTCCTGGTATTGGCTCTACGATCACGACTTCATCCGATATATCGGAGAGGCCTGTGCGGCGCAGGGAGTCACGTTTTGGCAGATCACGCCCACCACAGTACTGCAGGCGGTCACCGAGCTTTATACGGGTTCTACGACTTTTAGCTGCCTGCTCGACCGGGCCAACGACGACCTGCGGTTCGAGCCCATTCGCCGCTTCGCCAAAGAGCATCACATCCAGCGTATCAACGCGCCCGAGCTTTCACATTGGTCGGAAGACAAAGCCACCATGCACCTCGAGTTGATGCAAGTCGGGCTGCAAACACCTTACACCATCTTGATCTCGCCCTTCATTGATCAGCCGCTTCTGCCCCCCGTCAATATCACTCCCCTTGGGGCGAGTTTTGTTCTCAAACCGGCTGTCGGCGGAGGCGGCGAGGGTGTCAGGATGAACGCATCGTCGCTGGATGACATTCAGCGCGCCCGGCTGGAATACCCGGACCAGAAGTACTTGGCCCAGGAGAATATTTTGGCCCGCTATCTTTCCGGGAGGGAAGCCTGGTTCCGCGTCTTTTTTGTGGGAGATGATTGCATCCCATGCTGGTGGAACCCTGCCACCCACATTTATTCGGTGTTGACCCCGGACGATGAGCTGCAATTCGAGCTTGGGCCTTTGCGCTCCATCACAAAGAGAATTGCCAGGGTGTGCAAGCTGGATTGGTTCTCAACCGAGATTGCCCTCACGCCCGGCGGACGATTTGTTGTGGTGGATTATGTTAACGATAGTATCGACACCCGCATCCAATCGAAAGCCACAGATGGCATGCCGGACGAAGTAATGAAATTGATCGCCGAAAAGCTGATTGAAGTCATCGCCAGGAAGGTCAGGGTGTAAGTAAGCTGAGTTCGGGATAAGAAACCGTGGGGGCACTCGTCAGGCTATATCCGTCATTATTTCAGGCAAGCAACCACGCTTTGCAATAGCCTTGTCGGGTCCGGGGAGTGTAGGGGCAACTCAGCGGGCTATATCCGTCATTATTTCGGGCAAGCAACCCCGCTTTGCTATGGCCTTGTCAGGCCCAGGGCGAGTCGCCCCATTTGTGCTGCCGAATCATTACATCCGAATTCGCGTTAAGTAGATCCGGCAATGCCGGCATGCCACAAGATCAACAAAAAAAGCAGGAAGCCTTTGAGGGCTTCCTGCTTGATCAAGGAAAGCTGCTTATCACTTGTCTTGAATCTCTGCAGCGCGCAGAGTGCTCCTCATTAACATTGCAATTGTCATCGGGCCAACCCCGCCGGGAACCGGCGTAATGAAACCCGCCACTTCCTTGGCCTCCTCGAAATTGACATCACCGACCAGGCGATGGCCGCTCTTTTTCGTGGCGTCTGGCTTGGAATTGATGCCGACATCGATAATGGCCGCGCCCGGCTTGATCCAGTCGCCGCGCACGAACTCCATTTTCCCGATTGCTGCGATCAGGATGTCTGCCTGTCGAACGACGCTGGCAATATCCTTGGTCCGCGAATGGCACACGGTTACCGTGGCATTTCTGCTTATCAACAACAATGCGGCCGGCATGCCCACGATGTTGGAGCGACCCAGCACCACGGCATTCGCGCCTTCAATTTTAACCCCGGCCTGTTCGAGCAAATATATACAGCCATAAGGCGTGCACGGCACGAATAAAGGCTCGCGGCCCTTCTGCGCAAGTCGCCCAATATTGATCGGCGAAAATCCGTCCACGTCTTTTTCGATGCTGATGAGCTGCAGCACTCGCTCTTCGTTCAAATGTGAAGGTAATGGCAGTTGCACCAATATCCCATTGACCGCCCTGTCGTCGTTCAAATCCTTTATGAGCTTTTCCAACTCCTCCTGGCTCGTCTCCGCGGGCAACTGATGGCTTATGGAGCCCATCCCCAGTTCGGCGCAAGCCTTTTGTTTTGAGGATACGTAGGCTGCCGAGTCAACCCTGTCACCTACCAGCACGGTGGCCAGTGTTGGCTTGGGTTTCCCTGCGGCGGTGCGGCGGGCCACCGAAGCAGCCACGCCCTCACGTACTTGCTGCGCGATTAGCTTTCCATCAATGAGCTGTGCGGTCATTTACTGCCTCCTGGGATAGTCGTGAAATCATTATACGAGCCGCATCCGTTTATCGAAAGTGACAATTGACAGGTTGAATCTCCCGAATCCGTCCATTCTATTTTTGTCTTCCAACGGAACATAATGCCTAAAATTGCCTGAGTTCGGGATAAGAAACCGTCAGGGCAACTCGTCAGGCTATATCCATTATGATTTCAGGCAAGGAACCACGCTTTGCCATAGCCTTGTCAGGCCCCGCGAGAGTCGCCCAATTTATGTCCCCGAATCATTACTCCGAATTCGCGTTAAAGTTGCTGCCCGGAGGATGAAAATTGAGAAGGAAGTACTCAAGGTATGTAAGCGGACTGCAGTCCGCTTGCAGAGCACAATATACAAATTCCTGCTGCCGGAAGACTCTGTGGAGGAAATTGCGCCCCCTAAGCCTGGATGCTTCGGCCCTCGTGATCTTCCTTCCCAATTACCTGATCACCTTATTACCCAATCACCTAATCCCCATTCCTCTTGACAAGCCAAACAAATACGATATAATGCAACCGGTTGCATAGATAGAGACGCAAAATGCCAAAGAAGTCCGTACAAACCATAGCTGACATCGCACGCCTGGCCAGGGTCTCCAAATCCACTGTCTCAAGGGCATTGAACGACAGCCCCTTGATCGGTGAAGAGACCAAGGCCCGGGTGCGCGCCATTGCACGACAGAACAACTTCCAAATCAATGTCCCTGCCCGGCAGCTCAGCATGCGGCAAAGCCGAACCATCGCATTTGTAACATACGCCTATCACAAGGATTTTTCCTGGGCAGACTTGTTCGGACTGGAGATCATGGGCGGCGTAGCCAAAGGGTTGAATGAAAGCCGCTATGACATGCTTGTTATCCATATGGATCCACGCGATACCGGTTGGGCGCATAAATATCTCGATACAGGCCGTGTTGACGGCTTCATCCTGATGACTGCCACCTGTGAACCAGGCCACATCCATGCCCTTTTGGATATCGGGGCGCCTTTTATTATTTGGGGTAATACCTTACCCGGTTTAAGTTATTGTTCGATTATGGGCGATAACACAACTGGAGGACGGCTGGCGGCCGAACACCTGGTTCACTTGGGCCGCAAGCGCATTGCTTTCCTGGGGGGCCCGAGCGACGATCTGGAGGTACAGCAGCGCTTTGCTGGCTTCAAATCGGCCATGGTTGCAGCTGATATAAAAATGGATCCCGCGCTGGTCGCTTATGGCGATTTCTCAGATACCTCCGGGGCGGCAGCCATGTTGAAATTGATGAAACAGGCTCCCAATTTGGACGCGGTCTTCGTTAACAGCGACTTGATGGCTATAGCGGCAATGGACGCTCTTCGCGAGCACGGCCGGCGCGTTCCCGAGGATGTAGCAGTGGTCGGCTATGACGATCTCTCCATCGCAGGACACAGCAACCCACCGCTTACGACCATACGCCAGAACATACCATTGGCAGGTAAGATGCTCGCCCAAAATCTTGTACAGTACCTGGAGACCAATGTGGTGACAAATGTTTCCATTCCAGTGGAACTGGTCCTTAGAAAATCGGCCTAATTTTTTTTGGCAATCAATGCAACCGGTTGCACCAGAGCCAACTTAGGTTTCTGATGCTTGAATAGAAAAGGAGACAAAATGTTCATTTATCCCACGCCCACAACAAATCGACAGCTCGCGGTAGAAGCATTTTACGCCCTCCGCATGGATGCCTTCAGAGACTCCCTGCTGCAAAAACTGACCGGCAGAAGGAACGGCCTGTTGAGCTTCCCCGAAAAGAAAGTAGCAAACATATCAAACAGGAAATTCATGGGTTTGCAAGAGATTCCCATCGAAAAGGTGATGGGCACAATGGGCCGGGATGGCGATTTTGATGCGCAGTTTCGCCCGGTTAAGAAGCATCTACGCGATCGTTGGGTCAATGTTTTTACAAAGCTTGAGCCTGATAGTTGGCCCCCAATCCTGGTGCACAAAATTGGAGACGTATATTACGTCGAGGATGGACACCATCGCACCTCTGTAGCCAGAGCACTGGGCCGGGCGTTTATTTCGGCAGAGGTTTGGGAATATCCCGCTAACCCGCCCAGGGTTGGTTTTTGCCAACCGATCAGCTGCGGTGCTTCGGCAAGCCCTCATCCTGCAGAAGCGTGCGCGGCGCAATAAGCAGAACCCGACCGCGGAAAACGTCTGGTCGGGTTCTAAGTAACCTCGGTTCGGGATAAGACAAAGTAGGGGCGACTCGTCAAGGACTTATCCGTCATTATTTCAGGTAGGGCGCCATGGCTCACGAGTTCCTTCTGGGCCCACGGAGAGTCGCCCTATTTATGCCGCCGAATCATTACTCCGAATTCATGCTATTGTAGCTACCTACTGCCTCGTTTCTGGTTTCCCGCAAAAACGAATATGCAGCGTTCTTTCCCACCCACATTAGGATATTGTAGCTGCCTACTGCCTCATTTCAAATATCCCCGAAAAATAAATAGGGGTGGGTGTTCTTACCCACCCCTATTTATTTTTCGAAATTCTTTTTCTAGTCCCAGGCTTAAAGCCTGGGACGAAGCTACAACAACCAACCCTATCACTACCACAGTCACTTCCAGTCGAACCCGGCGAACCTGCAGGCGACAAAGGTGAATCAAATAACCATCCTCTTAAAGAGGACGGTTATTCTTTAGACAACGACCTTTCTTTTCAAAAAAGAATCCCCGCCGTTTCGCCCTGGCGTACTTACGGGGTTTATCTTTTCTTATCTCTGTTTATCTCCGGTTGTCTCTTTTTACCCCTGCACCTGGCGCAAGTGCAGGTGTCCGCGTTCTATTCTGTACTTCGCTTATTCGCTTAAAGGTGTCAGGAAGTTAGGATGATCTCACCGTATAACTTATCCCCCTCTGATCGCATAAGCCTTACCTCATCCAGGACATTCCAGCGCGGGGACCTGGCCTCCGCGCTCACCCTCAGATAATTATCCGAAAGCCCCTCCATTTGCCATCCACTCTCGTTGAGTTGTGTGATCGACTCCCACAGAACGAATGCCGATTCTCCGATAAACCGGCTTCGATAGACAGCGGCAGATTCATCAAATACGGCGCGAAACGCGGCGTTGCGTTCTTTGCTGACAGCCGGTCTGACCTGGCCGCTCATCCGAGCTGCTCCCGTCCCGGGCCGCGCGGAGTAAGTAAAGGCGTGTCCTCCGGCAAATTTCATTTCGCGTACGAATTCCAGCGACTCGGCAAACTCAGCCTCCGTCTCACCAGGGAACCCTGGCGATGATATCCGTCGTAATGGCTGCCTCCGGTATGATCCGGCGAGCCGCCGCAACGAGCTTCCGAAAGGAGGTCGGCGTTGTCTTGCGAGCCATACGCTTAAGGGTGCTGGCGCTTCCGCTTTGGAGAGGCAGGTGCAAATGTGCGCAAAGACGGCGGTCTTCCCATAATGAGAAGAAATCCTCATCCAGGTCCCAGGGTTCTAGCGAAGAAAGCCGCAGACGCGGCACATCTGTTTCCCGCAAGATCGCGCCTACCAGATCGCGCAAATGGCGGCCAAAATCCTGGCCCCAGGAACCCAGATGGACCCCTGTAAGAATTATCTCTTTCGTCTCGCCGGCTAACGCGGCTTGAATGTCAGTCAGGATCTGCGCCAACGGCCGGCTGCGTCCCTGCCCGCGCGCCACTGTGGTGATGCAGAAAGTGCAATGATTATCACAGCCGTCTTGCACTTTGATAAAGGCCCGGGTGCGATGATGAAGACCCGGCAGTCGTTCGCGTGCGATCGGCTCCTGGTCAAAAGTCTCCTGCGGAAGGTTTAGGACGTCAGATACAAGCCGGTCTTTGCGGCTGTTCGTCACCACGTGCAAGACGCCAGGCAGGGCGGCTGCTTCCTTGGGTTGCAGAGTGGTCCAGCAGCCGGTCGCGACGATTTCTTCCACCCCTGAGCGGGCGATGTGACGGATCTTGCCGCGCGAGTCAGAGGCCGCCTTGGCCGTGACTGCACAGGTATTGACTACGGCCAGATCGGCGCTTTCTGGAATGGCCACGATTTCGTGCCCCGCTACACGAAATTGCCGCGCCATGTTTTCTATTTCAGATTGATTGAGCCGACAACCGATGGTATCTAGATATACTTTCATAAGACGCTTCAATACGGGAGGCGGAGATCACAAATCGAGAGGACGAGAAATTCGTAATGTCGATTCTCGTTTCAGGGCTTCATAACAACAAAATTATCGAATATGATATCCACCCCGGGTTGAGCGAACGACCCTGCCAAAAAGCCCACATCCCCATGCGCCAAAGTGGGATCATGAACTTCAGCTACTTGAGACCCGTTGACATAGAAAGTCAAAGCATCGTGATTGCAGTCGGCCCGCAAATGATTGACGGCCGTACCCTTGCTGATCTTATCGCTCGACTGCATCTGGTTCTGTCCGAGCAATGTCGCCTTACCATTAGTGAAAATGCCTAACCCATAAAAGCCGTCGCTGCTGATAATAAAGAAATAATAGGACTTGCCATCCGAACGGCAGATCAGGCCAATTCGGTTCTCGTCCGGGCCGGCCAATTTTCCCGCATCCGCCTCGATCCGTACGTCTGTAAAATCTTTATGTGGCGTTGACCAGAAGTTCGCCTGCAACGCGTTCACCAGGATTCGATAGCCGCCGGCATCGTAATCCATAATGCCTTCCGCATACTTGGTATGATCCCAGCCTGAAGCCGGGGAGGAAAAATCATCTTTGAAGAGTATCGTCCCGGATGGGATTGCAGCAGAAGGCGCGGCTAAAGAGGGCAAACCACACGCCATGACAGTTACAGCCAGAAAACACAACGCAGCATACAATGACCCTCGAGAATTCATGGCAACGATTTTATCACGTCAACTGTCTTCCCGAACAAAAATACGGTAAACGAACTATTATCTAACCTCAGCTCGCGATCTCGTTGCTCGGCCTAAGCAGCGTAGAGGCGACTTATCAGGCTATCCGTCATTCTTCCCGGCACCACGCCTCAGCTCGCGATCTCCTGCTCGGCCTAAGCAGCGTATGGGCAACTCGTCAGGCTCTTTCCGTCATCATTTCAGGTAAGGCGCCACGGCCCACCAGTTCCTTGCTGGGCCTAAGAAGCGTAGGGGCGAATCGTCAGGCTCTGTCCGTCATTCTTCGCGGCATGGCACCTCAGCTCGCGATCTGCTTGCTCATTCCAAGGAGCGTAGGGGCAACTCATCAGGCTCTTTCCGCCCATCATTTCAGGTAGGGCGCCACGGCTCACCAGTCTCCTTGCTGGGCCCAGGGAAAATCGCCCATTTATGCCGCCAAATCATTACTCATGAATTCACGTTATTGTAACTACCTACCGCCTCATTTCTGGTTTCCCGCAAAAACGAATATGGGCCGTTCTTTCCCGCCCACATTCAGATATTGTATCTACCTACCGCCTCATTTCTAATATCCCCGAAAAATAAATAGGGGTGGGTGTTCTTCCCCACCCCTATTTATTTTTCGGAATTCTTTTTTCTAGTCCCAGGCTGAAAGCCTGGGACGAAGCTACAGCTCCCAACACTATCACTACCACATCACTTCCGTCGAGCCCGGCAACCCGCAAGCACAAAGCTGAAACAAATAACCATCCTCTTAAAGAGGACGGTTATTCTTTAGCGAACGACCTTTCTTTTCAAAAAAGAATCCCCGCCGTTTCGCCCCGGCGTACTTACGGGGTTTATCTTTTCTTATCTCTGTTTATCTCCGGTTGTCTCTTCCGTCCCGCCTGATTTGCTTAGCAATCACGCCCTTACGGGATTTATCTCCGGTTATTTTTTTACCCTTGCACCTGGCCCAAGCGCAGGTGTCCGCGTTCTATTCTGTACCTCGCTCAAAAGTGTCAGGTAGTTAGGGAAAATACTGCTCTAACAACTGGGCAGCGAATTGACCCGTGGGACCGTTCGGATCCAGCTGGCGCGCAAGGTTTAATTGATCGAGCGCCGGTAACCGGTCGCCCTTCTGCAAATATGTTTCCGCCAGGTGGATGTGAGCCTGCGCTAATTCAGGTGAGGCTTTGACCGCCTTAAGTAAATTTTGTTCTGCATTATAAAGATAGCCGGCCCTTAAGTAAGAATATCCCAGGGCGTCCAAAACCTGTGGGTCAGCCGGGGCGAGCCCGGCAGCTTTTTGTGCGGCAGGCAGACCGATATTCAAGACTTGCACATCATTGTCCGCGCAGAAAATAGCGAGCAGGCGCCAGTAAGACGCATCGTTCGGCGCGAGAGAAGTCCCTTTCTGGTATGCGGCAAGTGCGGATACGAGATCCCCCTTCAAAGTGTAGGCCTCGGCCATCGATGCCTGCCAGGCCGGGTTTTGCGGCTCGATCTGCGCCGCCCGCTGATACTCAGCCAGTGTGTTCGCATAATTTCCCTGGCGTTTCCAATAAAGTCCCCGCAAGGCATGCACAATCGGGTCACCGGGACCCTTCGGAAAGGGCTTTATCCAGTTCTCTCCTTCCGTCCTGACCCTGGTGCTGGCGTGCTTCACCGAGCCAGGCCCACGCCTCAGCATTGGAACCATCCAGGCTAGCCGCCTGCTCGAACGCCTTCAAGGCCAGCCCCCATTCTTCCACCAGCCCTAACCCGCGTCCTATGATCACCAGCCGTTGGGCAGGGTCTGATTCAAGCTCCGCAGAATTTAAGGCGGAGACCAGGGTCGTGGCAGCGGGCCCATACTCAGGGTCGAGGGACGAGGCCGCATTAAATTCCTGTTGGGCGCGTCCTATCTCAGACAACGTCAATAGCAAACCCAGGCGGTAATGCGCGGCTGCGTCAGGGCCCAATGACAGTCGTTTTATCAGGGCAGCCTGCTCGGCAGGGAAGTTACCCCGCTCATGATAAGCCATGATCAGATGATCGTATAAGGGCGCAGACTTTGGGAACGACTGTGAGCCGGATTCCCAAATCGACATCGCGGTGGTAACGTCATGGTCTATCCAGAAAACCGCTCCGAGAGTATCCCAGCCTTCAGCCGAAATGGAATGCTCCTGGCGGGCAATCTCGAGCAGCCGAACGGAGCTGGCCCTATCTCCACTGCTATACGCAGCCAGCCCGGCTTGTTCCCATAGATCTTTGCGCCAGAATAGATCCCGGGCCGCGGATTCAAATAGAGGCGCTGCCTCGGCCGCGCGTCCTTCGTTCAGGGCAGATTTCGCAGCCTGCAAGTCGTTGGTACCGGTGAAAATCACCGGTACAAGGACTGCGGCCAGCAGAGCCAGCAGCACCCCCAAAACAAGCATTCGATTATGCGATAGCACGAGCACATTATATTGCAGGGAACCTCATCTGGCGGATGTACTACAGCCTGCAGGTTGGCGTGCCTCGCTAAGGGACGGTATAATCGTGTCTATGGGCACAATCATCGCAGTAGACATCGGCGGGACGCATATGCGGGCCGCACTTTACGAACCTGAGAATCCCCAGCCCATTTCCCATAAACGTATCCAAACTCACACCGAAAAAAAGGGCATCTATGGGCGAATGGAAGCCCTCATAGAATCGATCTGGCCCAAGGACCGGCAGGTGATGGCCATCGGCGTTGCGTCACCGGGCCCGCTCGACCCGCACACCGGATACATCCTTAAAACGCCGAACATAAAGGAATGGCAGAACTTTCCGCTGGGGCCGAATCTTTCAAATCACTTCAACGTTCCTGCCTTCGTTGACAACGACGCCAACCTGGCCGCCTTGGGCGAATGGAAGTTCGGCGCAGCCAGGGGACACCATCATGTTTTGTATTTGACCATCAGCACGGGAGTGGGTGGAGGCGTTATCGCCGACGACCATCTTCTCCAGGGTTTTCATGGTCTCGCTACCGAACTCGGGCACATTATTGTCGACCCGGACGGGCCGCCCTGTTCCTGCGGCTTCGCAGGGCACCTGGAATCCTTCGCCTCGGGGCCCGCTATCGTCAAGTATTTCCGTGGAGAATTGAGCGCCGGGGCAAGCTCCACCCTGAAGGCCGACGATGATCTATCCGCCCAGGTTGTGGCCGATGCGGCCATGCGTGGCGATTCATTGGCCATATCGGCGTACCAGCGGGCGGGTGAATATCTGGGCATTGCGGTTGCAACATTTCTACATTCGTTCGACCCCTCCATCGTTGTTTTTGGCGGAGGCGTCTCGCAAGTAGGTCCGTTGTTATTCGACCCGTTCCAGGCCAGTCTAAGGAAGCGCGTCTTTCATCCCCGGTATCTCGAGAACCTGAAAATCGAGATGGCCGCTCTCGGAGATGATGCGGGCTTGCTGGGTGCGCTGGCATTGGCGCAGCTCTCGGTGTAACAATGGACGTAGCTATTTCACGCACCGCTGGAAGAATGCCCGGAAACTAAAGGTGATGCGGGCTCTTCCCATCACCTTTAGTTTCCGGGATCCTTAGCCCCAGGCTGAAAGCGTGGGGCATGAGTAGTTTGACAATGTCACATTAGAAGAAATCCCCGATTTTTGGGAATGGGGTGCACCCCATATCCCAAAAATCGGACACCTTTGAATAATGTGACATTTTCAAGGTAGATAGCAATGGACAAGGAGTATATATGGAACCCATGAAACTGCCCGGCCCGAAGGCCCGCGCACTCATCAAGCGCGACTCGTCTGTCATTTCACCTTCCTACCCACGCAGCTACCCGTTCGTGATGGACCACGGCAAAGGCTCTGAAGTCTGGGACGTTGACGGTAATCGCTTCCTTGACTTTATGGCAGGCATTGCAGTCACTTCGACCGGCCACGCTCATCCCAAAGTGATCAAGGCCATACAAGAACAGGCCGAACAATTCATTCACATCTCCTCGGACTTCTACCACGTAAAGTGGATTGAGCTGGCCGAAAAGCTGAATGAGATCGCGCCGTTCGACGAGGCCGCTGTCTCATTTATGACCAACTCCGGCACCGAGGCGGTTGAGACGGCCATCAAGCTGGCACGCTACCACACGGGCCGCTCTAATTTTGTGGGGTTCACCGGCGCCTTCCATGGTCGAACCATGGGTGCTGTAACCTTTACCGCCAGTAAACCGGCTTATCACGGCGGCTTTTATCCATTAATGAACGGCGTGGTGCACGCGCCCTTCCCGAACCCCTATCGCCCGGTGCTTGAACGCAATGCGGGAGAAGATTACGGCGAGACGGTCGTTCGTTACATCGATGATCAAATATTAGGCCATATCCTGCCGCCTGATGAAGTCGCAGGTATATTAGTCGAGACAATCCAGGGAGAGGGCGGTTACATCGTCCCGCCCCCGGGCTTCTTCCCTGCCCTCCGGAAATTATGCGACAAGCATGGCATTCTGCTCATCGTGGATGAAGTCCAGAGCGGGATGGGCCGCACCGGAAAGTGGTGGGCAATCGAACATTTTGGGGTTGAACCTGATATCGTCACCGCCGCAAAGGGCATTGCTTCGGGTATGCCTCTCGGGGCCTGTATTGCCCGCCAATCCGTCATGGATTGGGAGCGAGGCTCACATGGAAATACCTACGGGGGCAACCCCCTCGCATGCGCCGCGGCTCTGGCCACCTTCGATTTGATCCAGGATGAATATCTTGCCAATGCGGCTGAGGTTGGACAATATACAATTGACGCTCTCGAAGAGATCCAGGCGCGTCACCCGAGCATTGGCGACGTGCGCGGCCGCGGGCTGATGATCGGAGTGGAGTTCGTGCAGGATCGAAAGACAAAAGTCCCCGCAAAAGAGCTTTGTGACCGGATCGTGGAACTGGCCTTCGAGCGCGGGCTGCTCACTCTTGGCTGCGGGAAGAGTGTGATCCGCGTCGCACCTGCGCTAAGCATCAAGAAATCTGAAATCGATGAAGGCCTGCAAACCTTCGAGGAAGCCGTCACCCTTGCAGAGAAAGAATTCAACCTGCAGGTTGCGACCTAGATTTCTTCAAATCTGACATTGTCGAGATGCGGGGAACATGTATCCCCGCTCTTTCTACTGGGCCCACCCTCTGCTCGGCGATCGCGAAGCACTTCGACCCCGCCGAGACCCTTGACCGCCAGGTCTCCCGATTTCTATTATATACGCCCGTGCACAGCTCGACAGATGTTGCCCAAAACAGGCACGGAGCACGCCTAGTTTCAATCTGGAGACGCACTACGCAGCATTACGGGCAACCACCGCTCAGCAGAGCCAGCGGAATGCACTTTCGACCAACGATTTGGCATCGTGGCGCACGCAGTCCCCGTGTGCGATCACCAACTGATCAAATTCCCACGATAATAGCCGCTGTAGTGACATGCGCGCCGCGCGTCGATTGATGAAAGCAAGCCTCATGTCGGTGCCCACGCCCCGCTTTCCTGCCGGCACACCCGCAAGCTTGAAGACCGCACTCTGCAGCGGCAGGCCCTCCGGTACCGTGTTGGATCCAATCAAGTCGCCCATAATCACCGTGCGAGATCGCTTGTGGAGAAAGAGAACTTCGTTCAAGAGGGGGTTGCCGCGGAACACGAGTTGGTCGAACGCGTTCCCCCAGGCCTGCGGCGGCACATCGCCCAGCGTACCGGCCAGTGGGAGCGTACCCTGCTGTAGTGTAAAGAGCGTGTGCGGGGAGGTCCACAACTGGGCCTCCGGAAAGAGCGTGTGCCAGCTGTCCAAGCGCCAGGCATGCCTCGGCGTTGCGGCCAGCAGCCACCGCACCGGTCCGAGATCGTTGATACGCTTCAAGGTCTCGAATGGAACAGGCACCGGGGACTCGATCCATATCGAGCCATCCGGGAGTTTTGCAATAGTCATTCGCGTCGTGAACATGATCCCCGTATCACGCACCAGGGGACCCTCTACTACCCATAAATCCTTGCCAAACTCGCGAAGTTCCGGTACGGAGGCCATTTCTCCTTTTGCCTTTCTACCGATGGGTATTCCTGCTTCGGGCCCAACTGATTTCTCAGCTGCAGCCCGGACAGCATCGGGCGTCATGTAGTCTCGTTGTAACTACTCACCGTCCCGCCACTGTTCACCCGAAAAATGAATATGGACGGGGTGTTCTCCCCCGTCCATATTCATTTTTCGAAGGTGCAGGTGTACTCCCTGCACGGAATCTCTAGTCCTCGCGGACCGTAGGTTCAGGCGGTCTCCCTGCTAAGGTGTTCTTCGCGCAGCATGCCAGGCTGAAGGTCGAGCGTAGCGAAGATGGACGAAAATGTGATGCGAAGCAGTATCAACCACCAGTAGATACGTCTCGTTCTGAGACCGATTTCTGAGCATCAGCAATCCGCTGCCACTGCTGTCTCGCTCCTTCTTGATGAGACTGCCTCCGGCGAGCCTCTATCTGGTGGAAGCGACCATGTAGCCTTCTTGCAGCAGGTGCGCCTACAGTATGAGACATGCTCTCTACCGAATCTTGCCCATCACCACCCCTAGCACAACACCGCTGAGGCCAAGACACGCTAGGCCGGGCAGCCACATCTTCGTCGCGAGCAACACTACGCCGGCGATAGCCGCAACGATCACGGCTCCCTGATCCACTCGCCGGATCATGATATCCGCCTGAGTCCGGCGCCATGCCGCCAACAACCAGCGTCCACTTCAACAGCGTGCCCCCGTCCACCATGGGTACTGGGAACAAACTCTCGATGAGCAGCACGCCATGCCCGAATGCAGACCATGACGCCCATTCTCGGACCAGCGAGTTAGTTGACGCTATGACGAATACCGCCACGCTCAACAATAATCCGAGAACATTGAATATCGGGCCGCCCAGCGCCCGCAGCCGGTGCGCGTTGGGCGGGACCGAATCGTTCCAATAGAGAGTCCGGGGCATGCCCTCGGAAATTACCAATTCGTCCATGGGGGCGCCGGCATAGCGGGCACTAATAATGTGTGCAAACGGGTGCCCGAATTCTGCGACCGCCATGAGAAACGCCGATACTAGCCCGATCAGCAGAGCCTGCGGCAGCGTGCGGTACGGATGCAAAAGCCATCCCAGCCAACTGACAATAAACCACAGTGCCGTAAGAACCAACACAACCACCGGCTTTACCTTCACCAGTGTGCCAGAGATCCTTATCGAGATCATCATTTCACTTCCTATTCCTGTTCGGCGAGACAATGTTTGACGGGGGCCTAATCTTGACAACGCTACAGCAGCACGAACTAAAACTTCTCACGAGATAGCGGGTTCTGACCCGAATTTTTTGTACAGCAAGGTGGCCGCTTCCTGGGGACCGTCCCACCTGGCGACGACTTGCGAGAACTCCTTTGCTTTTTGGAGGGCGGCTTCATCGTGCAGCAACTGGGTGATGGCAGCCTGCACTTGCCGGGAGGGGTTCTTTGATTTTGGGATACGGATGGCGAAGCCCTTGCGCACGAGGGCTGCCAGATTGGCCACCTGCTCCGGCTGCATGCCGATGCCGATCACCGGCTTGCCTGCCAATGCCGCGGTCATCACCGTTCCGATCCCGCCGTGGATCAGCGAGAGGTCCGCCATGGGATTCACGCGATGGGCTGGCAGCCAGTCCGTAACCAGCACATTGGGCGGCACTCTCACGCCGGGCACCTTGTCCAGATGCTCCTTCACCGGGGCGATCACCCGGTATGGTTTGCCCTCAAAGCTCTCGATGATATTCGCGATGATCTCCGCTGTGCCCGAGCTGCCCATCGCAAAGTAGATCAGCGGCTTATCGTGTGGCACGTTCCGCACCGCATCCGGAATGGGGAACTCCTGTCTCGCGATCAGCGGTCCCGTGTAATAGTATCCGGCAGGCAGCTCCATGCCCGTAAACTCAGGCGGCTCCGCCACCATCGTCACATCGCCTCGCCAGTAGTCGAAGATAGACCGGTAGCCCGGCACGCCGAAGTGCCGCGCGGCCCGGTTTACGGGCCCGAGGAAGCCATAGCGGATCCAGAAGTTGATGAAGAGCAGGATGAACCAGTCCGCCACGGCCTTCAGCGGCTTGAAGCGGAAGTCGTCCGTCATCCCGGCGCCGTGTGCAAAGAAATCCTCCAGCCAGGTGGACTGAATGACCCATACCAGCGGGATCTTCAAGATCCGGCATGTGACCGGGATGGTCATGTACGAGCCGGTTACCACGCAGGCTGGCTGAATCTCCCTCAAATAAGCAACCTCATTTTCAATCAGATCCACCATCTCCCTGTCAGAGAGTGCCGGAGCAAAGACTTCCCCCTTATCGACCTTGCCAAAAAACTCGATCTTCTCTGGCGTAAAACGAGGCTCAAGTCGCTTCAGCGGAAAGCCCTCGTCCTCGATGAGGTGCTCCAGGTCACCTCCATTGGAGATGAACTGCAAAGCGAAAGTTTTGGATGCCTGCGGGTGATTACGGACACCTTTGGCGATCTCAAGCATGCGAGTCGTCTCGGCCAGGTCGAACGTTACAGGTGCGAAAAGTATGATCTTCTTGGGCATCGCGCTTCTCCGGTGCCTGGCTCACGCCAAGCGCACAGGTACTCTATGAATGGACATGGAACGCCACCATCGGCATCTTCTCTGCCAGCCTCCGTGCAGCATCGCTGCCGGGCTGCATGCGTTCACCCAGGAACAGCGTGCTTAGCTCGCGAAACGCTGTTGTGTGTTCGCGGCGCATAGGACTCTAAAATGCCGGCGGCCTTCTCAAGTGGGATGAACAGGGCCTCTGCCTGCAACTTGCGCCCGCCAACCTGGATAGTCACACTCGGGGATTTGCGGATATTCTGGTACCAGTCCGATTTCTCTCCCCAGCCCGATACGACGTAGTAGGTATCTTCCGGGCGATCATGCCGCACGACTTCGATCACGGTCTCGCGCGCCCGCCCGGTTCTACGTCCCTTGTGCGTCAACATCAGGAACCGGTCGCCCAGCAGCCATCCCAGTCGGAGGCGGTATAGCCAGATCGGCAGGCGCAGCCCGGCCCGCAGTGCTTTACTGGGCGGTCGATCCACCATGGACTCTCTCATCATTCAGCCTCCAATCAGCTCGGAAACTCCTCGGCGATCAACGCCGGCAGCATCGCGCCTCTTGTGCAATGTGACTTCGATCTCATACTGACCAATCAGTCAGTTATTAGCTTAAAAAAATCGTGCACCTTATAACGTAACACGCCTGCACGCCCTCCAGCAAGAGTTTCATTCCGGAGCGAATATGCCGTGCGGGATCTACCAAGTCATGGTCGTAAACCCACAACAAGAGTGTGCCCTCCATGATTGCGCCCCCCGCGATTGCCACGTCTTTTGCATCCACCTGGCGAAATTCTCCTAAATCGATCCCGCGTTGGATGATGGGGATCAGGGTATCTACGTAGCGGTTGACGTAGGCCTTCAGGGCTCTCTGGACATGTCGGCTGCGAAAAGCCAATGCCAGAAAACTGTACACGATTGGGACAAGGCGCAGCAGGCCAACGACATCTTTCGTGAGCAGGTTAGTCAGTTTCCAGATCGCCTCCGCTGCACTGTCCTCGTCCAGCTTCAACCCATCCAATTGCTTGAACTCAATCTGAAACATGCGATCCAGGATGGCAAAGATTAGGTCTTCCTTGCTCTTGAAGTACAGATACAGTGTTCCTTTGCTCAGGCCGGTCTGCTCGGCAATATCATCCATGCGCGCCTCATCGAAGCCTTTTTTGGTAAAGACCTCTTCGGCAGCGTTCAGGATCTGGGATTTGCGTTCTTCAGCTACGTTCGGGCGAGGGGACAAGGGATCTCCGATATGACTGACCGGTCAGTTATTAAGGATAGTATAGGCTTCTTATTCGGACTTGTCAAGTCTAATTGCCGGCTGAATTCCTCAGGACGATTACGTAATCAGGCGGAAGGCGGCTATGCCAGGGCTGCCATAACATCTGATAGAGCTTGCAATACCGCTCGGTTAGTCGCAACTCCGCCAAGACACGCCCGCCAGATCCCCCGCGTCCTCAATCTAAAATCGTAAATCTGAAATCGAAATTATTAAACTCTATCCGTAAAATGGAGAAATTCGCTTTTAGGGTGTGCGCAGCTTCGCTGCGCACACCCTAAAAGCGATCCCTCCTAGGTTTTACGGATAGGCTCTAAATCACTTCTTCAAATTCAAATGGTATTAGACGTGTTGAGTTCTGTTGCGCTTCTCGCCTGATCCTTATCCTATGCATCCAACTGATAGGTGTGGTACGGGTTCTCGCACGGGTTACCCCAGGCGATGTGCATCTTGTGGGCGGTCAGGTCGATCACCATGGCATTGATGGTCTTCCCCCTGTCCAGCGGATCGTTGGAATCCACGGAATGATTGCAGATCGCCCTGGAGAAATTGACATGGTCGCGCTGGATGGCCTGCAGAGTCTCAATGGTGTGCTGGTGCTCGCGTTTGACCAGCCGCTGGGCGCGGAAGTAGCGCACGTGGGAGGAGATCAGTTTTTCCGGTTCGCACTCTACCTCCTGCATAGCCGGCGTCAGGTAATGATTGGTATGCACGATATACCCGTCCTCCCCGTTCAGGATGGCAAAATGACGGGCGGAGACCTCCACCGAGTATAGTTCGCCGCTCTCGTGGGCCAGCAAGTGGTTGTAGCCAGCGGCGCGATTGGCCGAAACCGTATCGCGGATGGCTTTGTCAGGCTTTTCGCTCGCCAGCACGGCGCGTGAAACCACCACCCGCGGTGTGCCGATACGGGAATCGATTGGAAATACTGAATCGCACAACTGGGCAATGCCAAAAGCATTAAACCCGATATTGGGCAGCAAACAGCCATAAGTCATCGCCAGGAATGGACATTCGGTCTTTGGCGTTGCGTGGATGATGAATACATCATCCTCATCTTCCGGCACCCAGTCCTCGTTGTGCGCCAGCAGGACATGGCCGTTCGCGGTGTAGTCGTTGTTGACCGCGAAACTCGTGCAGCGCGTGAGTTGCAAGGCATCATCCGTCAGCGCTTCCATGCTGTTGACCACAGCCACATCTTCGAAAGAAACGTTGGCCCCTTCGGCGATGCCTCTCATTTCCTCCACATATTGGGGGAAGCGATCCTGGGCGAATGGGATGTATTTGCCGGCCTGAATCCGGGCCCCCTCCCGGGTCAATTCGAGGTGCTCATAGGCGTCAGCGAGCAGCTTATCTGCACTTTCGATGCTGTGCTGGACCTGTTTGCGGCAGGCTTCGCCGATCTGGCGACCCATTTCACGATGTGTGCCGGAGATGCGGACCAATGGTGGCGGATTGGGATGAATAGGGATCTTGGTTTGTAGAGACAAAGGCAGACTCTCTTTTTGCCAAATGGGGGAAGGCGGGGAAATTATATCAAGCCCACATTGAAATCCCAAAAGACACGCAGTGGATTGTACCCTGCGGAGGAAATAAGAAGCAAGGCAGCCCATTTGGCTCAACTGGACGGACATCTAATATGGCGAGGTTGGGCATTGCCGCTTGCCTGAAAGCCATAACACAGGCTGAGGGTAGTTGGTCAGTAAGAAAGACATCTCTATATATCTCCCCCAAGTGATGGAGGTGAATATTCCCCAATCGACGGTTACGGCTGGGGATGATTAGGTATAAACTCATTTGTCGAAAAAAACACTACAGGGAGATCAAAAACGTTTGTATCTTGGATGCCTTCAATAAAAGGCGATTGGTACGAAAAGAGGCCCGCCTTGCTTTGGCGATTGGAGGTCAGCATGGGCTTCACGGAACGACCACCAAACTATTTATTTCAACTACCAGCCCAACTCAACCGGTTGAAACGGGCTTAGGGTAACCCCCATTCTTTCAAAAACAACCTATTCAAACCAATCAGGAGGAAACAATGAATCATAGTGATCGATTGATTAATATGAAGGTGTTGATGGTTGATGATGAACTCAAGTCACAGACAGCCAGCGGCCGCGCCGCGCGCGCTCTGATACAGGAACTGCGTGAGCAAGACGTCATTATCATCGAAGCGACCTCGGACGCCGATGGCCAGGCCGTGGTTGTGTCTGACCCATCACTGGAAGCCATCCTGTTGGACTGGACCCTGGGCGACGACGACGTGGCACACGACAAGGCCCGGGCGCTGCTGGCCTTCATTCGCGGGCGCAACGCACAGATCCCGATCTTCCTCATCGCAAGGCGCGACGATGCATCCACACTCACCAGTGAAGTGATGCGCGAAGCCGACGAGTTGATCTGGATGCTGGAGGATACGACGTTCTTCATCGCGGGGCGCGTCATTGCGGCTATCCGCCGGTATCGCGAAGCCATCGTGCCCCCCTTGACAAAGGCTTTGATCAGCTTTGCCCAGGTGTATGAGTATTCATGGCACACGCCCGGTCATACAGGCGGCACAGCATTCTTGAAGTCGCCCGTGGGGCGTGTATTCTACGATTATTTTGGCGAGAACTTGTTGCGCTCCGACCTCTCGATCAGCGTAGGCGAGTTGGGATCGCTGTTGGATCACAGCGGGCCGATCGGGGAGAGCGAGAAATATATAGCTCACGTCTTCGGCGCGCACAGATCGTATACGGTGACCAACGGGTCGTCCACATCCAATCGTGTGATCATGATGTCGTCCGTCACCCGCGGTGATTATGCCCTGTGCGATCGTAACGCCCACAAATCGATCGAACAAGCACTGACGTTGACGGGTGTCGTTCCAACGTATCTGGTGCCCACTCGCAATCACCTTGGCATCATCGGACCGATCCATCCTGAGCGCTTGACTGAAGAAGCCGTCAAGGCCTCCATCACCGCCAATCCGCTGGCCAAGGATAAAGCGCAGAAAGCCGTTCACGCGATCATCACCAATTCCACCTATGACGGCTTAACCTATCGGGTACCGCGCGTGGTGGATTTGCTCGGCAAAAGTGTCGACCGCATTCATTTCGATGAGGCCTGGTACGGGTATGCGCGCTTTAACCCGATCTACAAAGAACGCTTCGGTATGTATGGCGATCCCAAGGACTACCCAAAGGACAAGCCGACGATCTTCACGACGATATCCACGCACAAATTGCTGGCGGCATTGTCACAGGCCTCGATCATTAGCGTGCGCGATGGCCGTAAGCCGGTGGAGCCTGCACGCTTTAATGAGGCGTTCATGATGCACGCCAGCACCTCACCGCAGTATGCCATTATTACATCCAATGAAGTTTCGGCTGCGATGATGGATGGCGTCGGTGGCCCTACTCTCACAACCGAATCGATCGCGGAGGCAGTAGCGTTCCGTAAAGCATTATGCCGTGAATATCATAATGCCACAGCAAAAGGCGATTGGATGTTCAGAACCTGGAATGCCGATGAGGTAACCGATCCCAGGACAGGGAAGAAGCTTGCCTTTGCCGATGCGCCCGATGAGCTTCTGATCACCAACCCCGATTGTTGGGTGCTGCATCCCGGCGATGCATGGCATGGTTTCAAGGATCTGGAAGACGGTTATTGCATGCTCGATCCAATCAAAGTTTCAGTGGTGACGCCTGGCCTGGCGAACGACGGCTCGTTCGAAAAGAGAGGCATTCCCGCCATGCTGTTTACAGCCTATCTCGATCAACGCGGCATCCAGGTTGAGAAGACCACCGATTTCACGATCTTGTTTCTCTTCTCGATCGGTGTGACCAAAGGCAAGTACGGCACGCTGATCAATGCGGGTTTGCATTTCAAAGATGACTATGACGCAAACGCACCCCTCAGCGAAGTGTTAATCGCGAACGCTGCGAGCGCGCCCGAACGTTATGCCGGTATGGGCCTGCGCGATCTGGCCGATGAGATGTTTGCGCAGATGAAAGAAACGAATCAATTGGAAGTGCAAGGAGCGGCATTTTCGACTTTGCCCGTCCCTGTGTTTACACCCGCCGATACGTATTCGAAACTGGTCCACAATGAAGTCGAACACGTCGCGGTCGATAAGATGGCCAATCGTATCGTGGCTACCGGAGTCGTACCGTATCCGCCCGGTATTCCGATGTTGATGCCTGGCGAGAATGTCGGTGGCGATGACAGTCCCTATCTGGGTTACCTACGTGCGCTGCAAGCCTGGGATCGCCGCTTCCCTGGCTTTGGGCATGAAACGCACGGCGTGGAAAACAAAGATGGGACGTATTACGTGTATTGCTTGAAGTGAAATCCACCACATCATGTAGGTGAGACAAAAAAAAAGGAGAAGAGATGCTATGAACAAGAAAAAGAGTAATGTCAAAGCTCTGGGCGTATTTGTGCTGGCGATGATCAACGTGGCCGCCGTGCTAAGTTTGCGCAACCTTCCGCCGATGGCCGAGTTTGGCTGGTCGTCCATCGGCTGGTACCTCATCGGTACGATCACTTTCCTGATCCCGTTGAGCTTGGCGGGCGCGGAACTTGCCACCGGCTGGCCCAAAGGCGGCGGCGTATACGCCTGGGTGCAGGAAGCCTTCGGCGACAAGTCCGGCTTCATCGCCGTCTTCTGCGAATGGTCGAATGACCTGGTATGGTTCCCCACGATCCTGGCCTTCCTCGCCTCCACATTTGCCTTTGTGCTCGATCCGGCGCTGGCGAACAATGGCCTGTATATGTTTGCGGTGATGATGATCATCTTCTGGGGTACGACGTTCCTCGCGCTGTTGGGCTCAAAAGTCTCCAGCCGCTTTAGCTCGTATGGCGTCATTGTGGGTACGCTGGTTCCGGCGGGTTTGGTCATCGTGCTTGGTGTGGTGTACATGTTCGCCGCCAAGTCTATCCAGTTACCGCCGTTCACACTGGGCGCCCTCGTGCCATCGATCAATATCAGCACACTTCCCTTCCTCGCCACGATCGTGCTGATGTTCGCGGGCATGGAGATGGCAGGCTTTCATGCGCTGGAAGTGCGCGATCCACAGAAGGATTACCCAAAAGCGATGCTGTTGTCTGCGCTGGTCATTTTCGTGTTAACAGTGGTCGGTACTCTGGCGGTCGCCATTGTCGTTCCGCTGGGCAAACTCAAATTATCAGCAGGTTTGATGCAAGCCTTCCAGGCCTTTTTGGCCGCCGACCATTTGACGTGGCTGCTCGCACCGATGGCCATTCTCGTGGTGGTGGGTGGAATACCGCTGTTGGCCGCGTGGTTGATCGGCCCTGCGATGGGGTTGGGCGTGGTTGCCACCGAGGGCAACCTGCCGCCACTGTTCTCACGACACAACAAGAACGGTGCCCCGTCGGGTGTGTTGATCCTGCAAGCCGTGATTGGCACGCTCATCTCGCTGCTGTACGTTTTCATTCCCGGCGTCAACACTGCGTACTGGATCATGTCGGCTATGACCGTGACATTGTTGTGCATCGCCTATATGTTGATCTTTGCTGCGTTGATCAAGCTGCGCTACTCCCAGCCGGATGTGCCCCGAGCTTACAAAATTCCAGGCGGGATAGTGGGTATCTGGGTCGTGGGCGGTGTGGGCTTTCTGGCCACGGCTTTGACATTCATCATAAGTCTGCTGCCGATTGGTGGCATCCCCATGTCAGGTCCGCTGTATATTGCGATCATGGTGATCGGCACTGCAATTTTGGCGCTGCCGCCTCTGGTCTTCTTGAAACTAAAGAAGAAAAGTTGGAAGACGGGTGGAAAGAAGGAAGTGCTGGCTGCCGGAAATGCAGATTGATTCTCTTCAGTATCCTTAAGTCAACTGATTAAGGATTTGTAAAATAACAACTCCGCGGATTCAATTGAAAAATCCCAATTAAGTTATTGGAGAAACCGCGGAGTTGTTTCTTGACGGCTCCTAAATCCCGTCCGATGGCGTGAGCCGCGTGATGTTGATCTTTAAATGGAGGCGTTAAATGGACTACGATAAATTATTCGGTTTTCTGATTTGCAGCGCGATGCCGGTGCCAGCGACGCTCTCCTCCTCGCGGCTGCAGCGCATTATCGATGAACTGGGACGGCTTGGCTACGCAACGACAATCAGCATCACGACGGCCGAGGCGTGCTCGGCAATCAGGAGCGATGCCAGCTTCGGCTGTGTGGTTGTGGAATGGTCGCAGAAGGAACCCGAAAGGGAGGTCGAGGCGTTTGTGCGGTTCGTCCGCGAGCGTGGCCTGGATGTCCCTGTCTTCATTCTGGTGCAGCGACACTTGCTCGAAGAAATCCCGGTGGCAGTGCTCGGTCAGGTAACGGGGTACGTGTTCATCGACGAGGACACACCGGAGTTCGTTGCCCGCAACCTGGTCAGTCATTTGCGAAGCTATGCGGAGACGCTGAAGACACCTTTTTTTGGTGCGCTGGTTGACTACACCGAGCAGGCAAACCAGATGTGGACATGTCCGGGACACAACGGCGGGGTCTTCTATCAGAAAAGTCCGATCGGCCGCGCGTTTGTCGAGCATCTGGGCGAGGCGGTTTTTCGGAACGATATCGATAACTCGGTGGTTGAACTAGGTGATTTGCTGATTCACGAGGGCCCGGCGCTCGCGGCTGAGAAGGCCGCCGCCCGCATCTTCGGGGCGGACCGTACGTATTTCGTGCTGAACGGCACGTCCACCTCGGACAAGATCGCGTTGACATCGCTTGTAGCACCGGGCGATCTCGTGCTGTTCGACCGCAACAACCATAAGGCAGCGCTCCAGGGCGCACTCGTATTCGGCGGCGGCATACCGGTCTATCTGGAAACTGATCGCAATGCCCACGGTATGATCGGGCCGATCGACTTCGATGCGCTCGACGAGAAACGCATTCGAGACGCCATTCGGACGAACCCGCTGATCAAGGATCCGAATGCATGGCAGCGCAAACGGCCCTTCCGGGTGGCGGTCATCGAACAATGCACCTATGACGGCACCATTTACGACGTGCACATGCTGGTCGACAAGTTGGGAACGCTATGCGAGTATATTGTGTTCGACGAGGCCTGGGGAGGCTTCATGAAGTTCCATCCGCTCTTCAAGGGGCATTTCGCGATGGGGCTCGATGGGCTCGGTCCCGATGCTCCGGGGATCATGGCCACGCAATCGACCCATAAGCAACTGGCGGGCTTCTCGCAGGCTTCGCAGATTCACGTGAAGGATGCGCATCTCGACGGCCAGCATAGGCAGGTCAGTCATCGGCGCTTCAATGAGATGTTCATGTTGCACTCATCGACCTCGCCGTTTTATCCGCTGTTTGCGTCGCTCGATGTGGGCGCGCAGATGATGAAGGGTCGCTCCGGGGAGGTGCTTTGGGAAGATACGATCAAGCTTGGCATCGAATTGCGCAAGAAGATCCGCGCCCTGCGTCATGAGTATGAAGAAATCGAAACAGACCCGGCGCAGCAGTGGTTCTTCGACCCGTTTGTGCCGGATGTCGTTCAGGTGCACGGTCACTCCGAACGCTGGGAGGATGTTCCGACCGACGAACTGGCGAGTGATGTGCGTTACTGGGAACTCGTTCCCGGCGAGAAATGGCATGGTTTTGGCCATTTGATGCCCGGCTATGTGATGACCGACCCGAACAAGCTGACCCTGTTGACACCCGGCTTCGATCGCGACACGGGCAATTATGCAGCGCATGGCATTTCGGCGGCCATCGTCGCCGAGTTTCTCCGAGAACAACGGATCGTCCCCGAGAAGAACGATCTGAACAGCATTCTTTTCCTGTTGACGCCAGGGTTGGAATTGAGCAAGGCCGGCACGCTGCTCTCCGCTTTAGTCAGATTCAAACAACTGCATGACGAGAATACACCGCTCGACGAGGTCATCCCTTCATTCGTGGCGGCTCACCATACACGCTATACCGGCGTGGGCCTGCGCGACCTGTGTGCGCAGATGCATGCGTTCTATCGCGAGCGCGACGCCAGCGAACTGCAGCGCGAGCAGTTTCGTGCAGCACATTTCCCCGAAGTAGTGATGACCCCGCAGGAAGCCATGAATGAGCTCGTACGCAACAACGTAGAGCTGTTACCGATCGAGCAAATCAGCGGCCGAATCGCGGCCACGCTCGCGCTGGTATATCCACCTGGCATTGGTGTTGTCGTGCCTGGCGAACGGTATGGCGAGCGCGCGCTTCCGATGCTCGATTACTTCCGGATGTTCGAGGAAGGCGGCAACCGCTTTCCCGGCTTCGAAAACGAAATCCAGGGCATTTATAGGAAAGAGGAAAGCGACGGGACTGTGCGCCTCTACACGTATGTCATCAATGAATAGCGACTGGAACACAAAGGAGAGTACGCAAGTACATGTTGTTGACGCTCTCGCCGCTGGTCTTCTTGAAACTGAAGAAACCGATGGGTGCGCCGCCACGGCAGCCACCGGCTATAAAGTAAGGAAGAAGTCAAAAGAATATATAGGACTGCTCCCAGCGCCATTTATTAACGCTGACATTCAGCAAGTATTTGGCAACTACCTCCAGGCGTTTCAATCCTTTCGCACCCGATCCCAAGAAGGAGGTCTGAGCTTTGAAAATAAAAAGCAACCTGCCAGCCCCGATGTCGAAAAAGAAAATCCAAATGTGGATCAATGACTTAGGGAGTCCAAATGATAAAGAACGCGTAAAGGCTCGATCGTCATTAATAAATGAAGGTATAAATGCTGCGCCCAGTTTGATCCAGGCGCTTTCGAACAGCAATCAGGATGTTCGCCGCGAAACCGCGCATATCTTCGCAAAGACAAAAAATATCACGGCTGCTTCAGCACTTGCCCATGCCCTGGAAGATGAAGATCATGATGTGCGCTGGGCAGCCATGGAAGCGCTGATCGCGCTAGATCGGGCAGGTCTGGAGCCACTCCTGCAAATCTTAATGAAAGATATTGATTCGGCTTTGTTGCTCGAAGGCGCCCACCATATTTTGCACGTTCTCAATGATAAAGGTCATTTAAGTCCGCCCATGCGTAAAGTTTTCAGTGCCTTGGAAGGAACTGAGGCGGGATACACAGTCCCGTGGGCGGCGAAAACGGCCTGGGAGAGTTTGTTTGGATCGGAAAGAAGTAATGAAGGTGAATGAATTGCGCATTGAACGTGAACGAAACGTCTAATCACCCTGCAAGAACAAAACCGTACATACCTTAGATTCACCTGAACAGAAAAGAGGCAAAACCTTATGGATATCCCGATTAACGCCAACGTTAGCTGCTCGGACGGCCCCTGTGGCAAATCAACTCACGTGATCCTTATGCCGACGACGGAAAAAATTACTCACTTGGTGGTCAGTAACGGGTTGTACCCAGATACCGATTACCTGGTTTCCATTGATCACGTTGCTGAAGCTACGTCAGAGTTGATCCGGCTAAATTGCACTCGCGAGGAGATGTCGAAGATGCCGGTCTTCGACAAGGTGGAATTCATTCCCTCCAATCTAACCGGTTTTACTGCGAGTCCATATATGATGTGGCCCTATTATGCCCCGGAAGCTGAATTCATTGAAATTGACATGGAACATATTCCCGCCAACGAACTCGGCTTTCGGAAAGGAGCGAGTGTCCAGGCGACTGATGGCAGGGTCGGACGTGTAGATGAATTCCTGATCAACCCCAAGAACGATCACATCACTCATCTGGTGATGCGAGAAGGCCATCTATGGGGGCAAAAGGATGTGACCATTCCCATTAGCCAGATCGATCATTATAAGAAAATACAGTTTATTTGAGACTGGACAAGCATGGAATCGAGGCACTGCCGGCTATTCCCGTTCGACGCGGATCATCAAAGAAAAAATAGAATCTAAAACATAGAGCAACAAAACCGAGGCTGAACACTGCTTGCAGCGGTTGGCTATAACGAGCGGGTTGATCAAAATGACCATGTAATGGAAGGAGAATATCCAATTAAAGAACGCAATGCCAGCAAACCCAAGGCAAAGGACGATTTGATGTCATTGTCCCTGCCAGAACTGAAGAAAAAATTGGGGTCGTCGCCAGACGGCCTCAGTCAGGCCGAGGCGCATAAACGGTTGATCCAGTATGGGCCTAATGAGATTGAAGAAAAGAAAACCAATCCGCTTATTAAATTTTTCACCTATTTTTGGGGTCCCATCCCATGGATGATCGAAGCGGCTGTGATACTTTCGGCAGTAGCCCAGCATTGGCCTGACTTTTTCATTATTCTTCTTTTGCTTGTGGCCAATGCGGCGGTTGGGTTTTGGGAAGAACACCAGGCGGGCAACGCCATCGAGGCCCTGAAGGCCAAGCTGGCGATCACGGCCAGGGTGAAAAGGGATGGGAAGTGGATTACCCATGCAGCACGTGAGTTGGTGCCGGGCGGACCTCATCCGCTTGCGCCTAGGCGATATCGTACCGGCAGATGCGAGCTTGCAGGAGGGTGACCCGATAGAAGTTGATCAGTCCGCGCTAACAGGAAAGTTGTTGCCCGCCACACGGAAAACCGGCGATGTTGTGTTTTCCGGGTCGATTATCCGTCAGGGTGAAATCGACGCATTGGTCTACGCCACAAATGTACACACTTACTTCGGCAAGACCGCACAACTGGTGCAGGAGGCGCAGACCGTCAGCCATTTCCAGCGTGCCGTGCTCAAGCTAGGCAATTACCTGATCATTCTCGCGGTAGCTCTGGTGGCGGTGATTATTGCAGTCGCGCTTTTCGCGGCGATCCGATACTCACCACATTGCAGTTTGCCTTGGTGCTCACCGTGGCTGCGATTCCTGTGGCGATGCCAACGGTGCTGTCCGTGACCATGGCGGTCGGCGCCCGCTTGCTCGCAAAGAAACAGGCGATTGTAACCCGGCTGGCGGCTATCGAAGAATTGGCGGGAGTGGATGTCCTGTGCTCGGACAAGACCGGCACCCTGACCCAGAACAAGCTGACCTTAGGCGATCCGTTCCGCGTGAATGGTATCCCTGCCGATCAGGTCATCCTCTACGCCGCATTGGCTTCGCGTGCAGAAGACAAAGACACTATTGACATGGCTGTGATCGGCGGCCTGAAGAACGATCAGCTATTGAAGGACTATAAAGTGGTTTATTTCCAGCCGTTCGACCCGGTTCACAAGCGTACCGAAGCCACCGTCAAGGGAACGGATGGAAAAGAGTTCAAGGTGACCAAGGGCGCGCCGCAGGTGATCCTGGAGTTGTCGGCCAATGCAAGTCAGGTCAACCCCGATGTGGAGAAGGCGATCAATGAATTTGCCGTACGTGGGTTCCGTTCATTGGGCGTAGCCCGGGCAGATCAGGGAGGACGTGGCAGTTTGTTGGCATGTTGCCCCTGTTTGATCCGCCCCGGGAAGAAGCTAAAGCAATCATTGCTACCGCCCGTCAGATGGGGGTAAACGTCAAAATGCTGACTGGCGATCAAATGGCCATCGCTCGGGAAACCGCCCAGAAATTGGGTCTAGGCACAAATATCCTCGATGCCAGCGGCTTTGGCGACACGAAGCATCACGAGACAGCGCAGTTGGCGGAGTCCATCGAGAAAGCAGATGGCTTCGCCCAGGTGTTCCCCGAACACAAGTTCCATATCGTGGATGTCCTGCAAAAGCGCAACCATATCGTCGGCATGACGGGCGACGGGGTAAATGACGCCCCGGCCCTGAAGAAGGCCGACTGCGGCATCGCCGTTTCCGATGCGACGGACGCGGCCGCGAGCAGCGTCTATCGTGCTGCTGGCACCCGGTCTCTCAGTGATCATCGACGCCATCAAGGAGAGCCGGAAAATTTTCCAGCGCATGAATAGCTATGCCATATACCGCATCGCCGAAACGCTGCGCGTGCTGTTTTTTATGACGCTGGCGATCCTGGTGTTTAACTTCTATCCGGTGACCGCCGTGATGATCGTAATGCTGGCGCTGCTCAACGATGGCGCCATTCTGTCCATCGCCTATGACAACGTTCATTATAAGGATCAGCCAGAGGCCTGGAACATGCGCCTGGTGCTGGGGATCTCCACGGTGTTAGGCGTGATCGGGGTCGTCTCCGCTTTCGGCTTGTTTTATCTCGGTGAGCGTGTCTTTCATCTCGACCGCGCACACATCCAGACCCTGATGTATTTGAAGCTGTCCGTGGCCGGCCATCTGACGATTTTCCTGACGCGCACGCGCGGCCCGTTCTGGTCGATACGTCCGGCGCGGATTTTATGGATAGCCGTGCTCGGTACGCAAACCGTGGCCACGTTGATAGCGGTTTATGGGCTTTTTATGACACCCCTCGGCTGGGGTTGGGCACTCTTCGTTTGGGGCTATGCGCTAATATGGTTCATCTTCAATGACCGCGTGAAACTGCTTGCCTATCGGTTTTTCGGCTAGATGTTTTACAAGCGCGAAAAGGCTTAAGCGTCTATCTGCTCGACCTATCGACATGATAATTCTGTTGTTATTGCGCTTGTTTGAATGACGTTTCTGATCTAACAGAACTCTTTTCATGACACGCATACCCGCAGCCTGACGGAGTTGGGCGTGGACTCTCCATGCCGCAAGAATCACCGAAAGGACAATTACCAGTAGCATGAAATGATCGGTAATGAAGCTCGTAATTGATGGTCCGACATTGGACAATCTCCTAAAAACAAATCGGAATGAGTTTAACCGGAATATACCGGATGGAAGTGAGCGGGCACAGACTAAAAGGTTGTCATCATTCCTGAAATTCCAGTTCGATCCAGGTGGCTTCGAAATAGATTTCCCGGTACCGAGCCAGGCGCCTATGTTGATTGGTATTTTTTTCAGACAACTCGGCTTCTAACTGGCGAATATGAGACTGTAATTCGATGACCTGGCTGCGCAAATGCAGATCGCTTCAGCACCGGCCTCGTCGACCTCCAGATCTTTCTGCAATCGGCGTTGGCTGCGTGACTCATAGCCTTCGTAGGGGCCATACCGAAACCGTTTTGTGGAAGCATTTTCGGACATCATGACATTACCTCTTTTCATTTAGGCTAGGAACGTTTATCCGGGCAGCCGCCAACTCGCGGATGCTGTTGACCTCCTGGTCGGTCAGCGGGTCGGGCAGCACCAGCCTGACCAGGGCAAACAGGTCGCCGCGTGTTTTGGGATCTCCAAGGTGGGGCATGCCCTTGCCGCGCAGGCGGAAACTCGCTCGGCATTGGTGCGGGGCGGGATCTTCAATATCAGTGGTCGTTCCAGGGTAGGGATGCGGATTTCACCACCGGCTATGGCGGTGAAGATATCGACCGGCACTTCGATGTGCAAGTCATCTCCTTCGCGCTCGAAGGTGTCATTGGGCAGCATTGATGATCAAATACAGATCCCCGGCTGGGCCACTGTTTTGGCCCGGCTCCCCTGGCCCGCCAGGCGAACTCGCGATCCAGTGCGGACACCCGGTGGAATTCTGGCTTGGATGCGGTGCCTATCGATTTCCAACAGCGATCTGCGCCATGAAAAGCCTCTTTCAGGGTCAGATCGACTTCGTATTCGACATCCCGTCCGCGGCGGGGGCCGGAGCGCCTGGCCGGTGCCTCTGCCGCTCCTGCGCGCCTGGCCAAAGATATTGGTGAAGAAGTCGGAATATGGCGATTCGCTTCCGAAAAGGTCTTCCAGATCTTCGGCATTGGCGTATTGGACGTTGGCCTCTTTGCCAGGCTGAGCTGACCAGTTTTGCCAGTCGAAATCCTGTTGGCGACCGCCTGTCTGCTGCCATTGCTGGTATTGAGCCCGCAACTCATCATACTTCTTGCGCTTTTCCGCATCCGATAGAACCTGGTAAGCCTCATTGATGGTTTTGAATTTCTCTTCTGCTTCTTTATTACCCGGGTTTACATCAGGGTGATACTTGCGAGCCAACTTGCGAAAGGTCTGCTGGATGACTTTCTTTTCGGCGTTCGGCGATACACCTAATATTTCATAATAATCCTTATAGTCCATTGGGCACCGTCTCTTTCATGAGTTCTTCGTGAATCCATGTCAGAATATTCCGCTTCTGCAGGAGCTTTTCATGCACAATTGCGATTAAATGAGCGCGCACGACATCGACCGGTCGTTGGTCATGGCTTGCTATCTCCCGTTGGGAGCCAGTGTTTCTGCTTCCAGGAATCCAAATATCTGGGTTCCGGCCAGAATTCCCCCGGAATGAAATCTGAACATTCCACGGGAAATATTCGCCCACCACGGTTGGGTTGCGACCAGCCAAATTCGATCTCCCGATCGCAGCCTGCACAATTCACATAAAATTCGTCACTTTCCGGGTCGTCCTCCGGTTCGAATATTTCGTACTCTTCCGGTTTAGAATTAGAGTCATCTTCTGCAAACTCACCGAAATCCCCTCGCTCAACTTCATCGTCATCATCTTCTTCTTTCTCTATCTTTTCCTTAAACTCAAAATGCCAGTGATGATCAGCTTCGAGCGGTCCCCATTCCTGCCAGCTTTCACTATCTGGCCCGGCCAGGATGGTCCAAATGTGAGTGACAGTCAAATTATGACCGCCGCATGTTTTACAGGTGAACTCCCAGGGTTGGTGATCGTTCATGGCTGTCTCCTTCGAATCATCCTAACCGGGTTGCATTCATCCATCGACGGGAAGTTCCCGGGTAAACTCGCCAGATATTTGATCCTGCCTGGTTTTGATTTTTTCATCAGTCCAGGCAGGTTGCCTAACCAACCCCAACGATCAGGACCAGTGTCTTTGCAACGGGAAGGTCGGCAGAGACTCATCTGGTGCTTATCGAGCTTCAGGAACACGGTATCATCGCGAGTATCACCCATCGCCGAAACAGGGATGATCACATCTTTCTTTCCCCACAGATGTCCTTCTCGCATCACCAAATGGGTAATGTGGCCGTTCTCCGGGTTGACCACGAATTCGTCGACTTTGCCAACATAGCCATCCGTTGCTTCTACGCGTGTACCACGACGCACAGCCAGCTCTCCCGGTGGGATCTGTTGATGTTCCACGGTACTCGACACGTTCTTTCGGAAGTAACATAGGGCAGATAGTAATATGATCCCATTCCATACATTCCACCCATGCCCAAAATTCCTATCGGGCACCTTCTCTTCGATATACGTCGTTTTGATAAACGGATCCATCTTCTCCAGCTCTGCCTTGCTGCAGTGCAGTCGAATCGTATCGGCTATCGTTTCGGTCACAAAATCAACCGGTACAATGTACTCTGTGTTGGGAGACGAATCCTCTTTCACCACCAAATGGGTCACCTGGTCGATAACCGGGTTTATCAGTACATACACTGAGCGTCCACACGCACCATCCGTGCACTCAACTTGAGCTTTTAAAGGAATTTCCATCGCGCACCTCCATAACAAATTACCGGATTTCCATATTCCGACATCCGGTCGGGCCGAACCGGATACAACCGCACCAATCGTACCGGCAGCGGATTGGAGTTCCCCGGCTCCGCCGGCCTTTCGGCGCAGGGCCGCCGTGGTGTCACTCATGACTTCTCTGTGAGTTTTGACTTGGCACAGGCGGTCGTCCGTGACTTTCCTGGTCCGGCACGCTACTCAGTGTTTTCTCGATCAAATGGACCAGCTTATCTGCAGCGCCCTCAACGGCCTGGTCCAAAGTGTTTGCCTGATAAGTGACCGCAATGGGCTGACGACCTTCGAGGCGGACATCCATCATACAGCGCATATTGTCATTGCCGCCCTTCTTGTCACTGTTCTCATCGCTCAAGTGGACATCTACCCGTGTGATGTGATCGCTGAATTGGCTCCAAGCATTTTCCACTACTCCACTGATTTGAGCAGTCAGCACCTGGTGACCTTCGATATTATGGTCGGTATTGATTTGGATTTGCATGGTGTTCTCCTGTTGTGATTATGGTCGGCTGCGCAGCCGGCTCAGGCCGAACCGCAGGTTGGGCCGAGGTTATGGCGCGGCCATCTTCTTTCGGCTTTTTGCTCAGGCTCAGGTATTGGTTCCGGCTTGGACATGGACTTCGACAGCGGACGCATTCGATCGGAGTTTCTCTTTTCCAATTCCGGATTTCCGGCCTATGTTCACAGTAATTATCGGAGTTAAGATGCCTGGCTTCGCCTCCACGTGCGCTTGACGGGATAACGGCGATGCCAAACACCGACCTGAAAAACAATCCCAACAACAACCAATCCCAGGAAGACCAGCCAGTAATATGCCGAGACAGAGCTGCTCAGGAAGGTCATGATGATTTCAGTTCCCAGCAACACCGACAGGATGATGATGGCCCAATCGAAAGGGCACCCACCAAAATCAGTCCGATAATGGCGCCGATGATGTAGATCACCCAATTCCCGGAACCGATGGTCATACCCAGGGAAACTGCCAATGAAGTCGCCAGATATCCGCCGGCCAGGAAACCGGCGATCAGGATGGCCAACCCCTCCAACATAATCGCCAGGAAGGCACCGATGATCCCGGCGACGATGGCGATCAACAGGATCACCAATTCCGGCCGGCTGTGCATAAACATTCTAGCGAATGTGAGCCCGGCAATAAAACCAGCGACGCCCACAAAAATCCAGAAGGCATGCCTGCCAAATAGCAGCAGGAGGATACCCAAAGCCAGCGTCAAAAAAGCGGAAATTGTCATTTCAAACTCCTTTTCTGTTTTATATAATCGAAACCCTGTAGTGTTTTGGCTTTGTTTGGCATGGAAGTAATCTATTCATTCTTTGAATTTCGTTTCTATTCATTGTCATCTCCCGACCGACGGCGTGCATGAGAGCGGGAAATCGTGGAGCGGATTATCTGCCGGCGGAATGGATGCGAAATGGCGGGCGGGTCCCAATGAGTATGCTGGATAAGTTAATGCAAAAATTGTTGTCTCACAGGCATATATTCCTGCCG